>NZ_CP041387.1:3797500-5042906 GCF_007005445.1 Rhodopseudomonas palustris
GGAACGTATTCACCGTGGCATGCTGATCCACGATTACTAGCGATTCCAACTTCATGGGCTCGAGTTGCAGAGCCCAATCCGAACTGAGACGGCTTTTTGAGATTTGCGAAGGGTCACCCCTTAGCTTCCCATTGTCACCGCCATTGTAGCACGTGTGTAGCCCAGCCCGTAAGGGCCATGAGGACTTGACGTCATCCCCACCTTCCTCGCGGCTTATCACCGGCAGTCTCCTTAGAGTGCTCAACTAAATGGTAGCAACTAAGGACGGGGGTTGCGCTCGTTGCGGGACTTAACCCAACATCTCACGACACGAGCTGACGACAGCCATGCAGCACCTGTGCTCCAGGCTCCGAAGAGAAGGTCACGTCTCTGCGACCGGTCCTGGACATGTCAAGGGCTGGTAAGGTTCTGCGCGTTGCGTCGAATTAAACCACATGCTCCACCGCTTGTGCGGGCCCCCGTCAATTCCTTTGAGTTTTAATCTTGCGACCGTACTCCCCAGGCGGAATGCTTAAAGCGTTAGCTGCGCCACTAGTGAGTAAACCCACTAACGGCTGGCATTCATCGTTTACGGCGTGGACTACCAGGGTATCTAATCCTGTTTGCTCCCCACGCTTTCGTGCCTCAGCGTCAGTATCGGGCCAGTGAGCCGCCTTCGCCACTGGTGTTCTTGCGAATATCTACGAATTTCACCTCTACACTCGCAGTTCCACTCACCTCTCCCGAACTCAAGACTTCCAGTATCAAAGGCAGTTCTGGAGTTGAGCTCCAGGCTTTCACCTCTGACTTAGAAACCCGCCTACGCACCCTTTACGCCCAGTGATTCCGAGCAACGCTAGCCCCCTTCGTATTACCGCGGCTGCTGGCACGAAGTTAGCCGGGGCTTATTCTTGCGGTACCGTCATTATCTTCCCGCACAAAAGAGCTTTACAACCCTAGGGCCTTCATCACTCACGCGGCATGGCTGGATCAGGGTTGCCCCCATTGTCCAATATTCCCCACTGCTGCCTCCCGTAGGAGTTTGGGCCGTGTCTCAGTCCCAATGTGGCTGATCATCCTCTCAGACCAGCTACTGATCGTCGCCTTGGTGAGCCATTACCTCACCAACTAGCTAATCAGACGCGGGCCGATCTTTCGGCGATAAATCTTTCCCCGTAAGGGCTTATCCGGTATTAGCACAAGTTTCCCTGTGTTGTTCCGAACCAAAAGGTACGTTCCCACGCGTTACTCACCCGTCTGCCACTGACGTATTGCTACGCCCGTTCGACTTGCATGTGTTAAGCCTGCCGCCAGCGTTCGCTCTGAGCCAGGATCAAACTCTCAAGTTGGACTTGAACTTTGAACCGGCTGATCACAACGTTTGACGAGGTCCCACCATCGTCCTCGATCCGAAAATCAAGAACTCGTCGCCGCGCTTCACAGCGCTGACGAACATGGTGTTCCTTTAAAACGTGTACCGCCGAAGTCTTTCGTCCGGCCCCAACCCCAAGAAAGCCGAAGCCCCCTCAAAATCGAGACCCGCAAGGACTTCGCCGTCCACGTTTCTCTTTCTTCATCTTCACTTGTCAAACAGCCCGAGATCCGAAGACCTCAACGAAGCCCGAGGCCACGAAAGCCTTCAGGACCTCAACTCCTACACTTAAGAGGAGCAAGAAACTCCCGAACCGACGGCGATTGGCAACCGACAACGATCGGCTGCTGATGCACTCATCGAACTCGATGAAGTTCCAGAGGCGCGAAAACTCGCTGGAGCCCGTGGGGCTCAGCGGCGCCGCGCTCAGTGGCCGTCTTATAGGCCCACCCCTCGGGAGCTGTCAACGGCTTCGTCAGAAAAATGTCGTGCAACCGGATGGTTTTCATTTTCTGTAGTTTTCCCAATGCTTTCTCAGGCCGGGCGCCGTACTCAGGCCACATTCCGGAGGCGTTCTCCCCAAGCTGACCGAAAAGAAGTTCGGCTCTCCATGCCGGTCGACCGGCGCTCGGGCCTACTTCGGCCGCCTCGGGCAAGGCCGTTCGGTTCCGAACTTGCGGAATGCGGCATCGGCCGCTTCTGATTGATGCGAATGTCGGCGCTGGAGATCTGGCCGCCGGCCGTCAGCGTCTAAAGCGTGTGGCCGCTGGCGTACGCCTTCCGGGGCGGACAAGCCGCCGGCAATCAGGTAGAAGGCTCCGGTCCGCGTGACGGAACGGGGACGTTGATCGGCCAATGGCCTGATCGTTCAGACTAGCCGACCGGCCGCTTGCGCGGCCGATTGCGAAATCGGGGGACGACGGATTGAGCCAAAGGGTGTCACGCGGGCGCAGCACCGGGCGCGAGGTCGGCTATATCGACCTTGGTCACGAGCCGCCGCTTTCCGTCGACGGCTCCGAGGCCGCGGTCATCGACCGCCGACGCGTTTCGGTGCAATGGTTCAGCGGTACGATCCTGACTGGCCTGTGTGGAGCGGCGCTGATCGGCGGCGCGGTGTTCGCCTCGCTCGACGGCGAGACCACTTTCGCAAAGGCACCCGAACTGGTGCAGGCCGCGCTGCGCGGCGCCTTCGGGGCCGACAAGACCGCCGCCCTGCACAAGAGCGACCGGCTGCCGCCACCGAGTGAAGCCGCGCTGGCGCGTAGCGTGATCAGGGTCTCCACCGTTTCGCGCATTGGCCACCGCGACGTCGTCCGCGTTCGCCCCTTCGTCAAGATTTCCGGCAACCTGTCGCTGACCACCAGCGATCTGTCCGCCAAGATTCCCGCCTTCAATGCCCAGCGCATGTTGAGCGACGTCGGCGCTCCGGCGCAAAGCGCCGAAGACGCGCAGAATCCAGACGCTGTCGAACCCGACGCCGAAGTCTCCTTCGTGACCCGCGATCTCGGCACGGTGTTGCCGCGGGCCAAGATCGCCGGGCAGATCGCGCCCGATGAGATCCTGATGCGGGTTCGGGACGCCGCCAATTGGAAGGGCAACAGCGGCGTGCGCTACGCCAGCGCCGCTGCCGGTGATTTCGGCGGCGACGTCAAACTGGCTTATGCGCCGGAAGGGCCCTCGGCCGATCCCTACGCCGGCTTCGAAACGCGAATCGTGCCGGAAAACGTCACGCTGCTGCCGAAGACCAAGGAGCAGGTCACCGGCGGCAACCCGACCGGCGAGCGGACCCACATCGTCAAGAAGGGCGACAGCGTCGTATCGGTGCTGCGCGACCAGGGGGCCGCCGAGGAAGATGCCCGTGCGGTCGCAGCCGCGCTCGGTGCGCGCGGCCGCGACGGCGGCCTGAAAGAAGGCCAGAAGCTGCGCATCCTGATGGAATCGTCGGGCCCCGGCAAACCGCAGCAGCCGTTCCGGGTGATCGTCGCGGGCGATTCGACGGTCGAAGCCGTGGCGGCGCTTTCCGATCTCGGCCGCTACGTCGCGGTCGACGTGCAGAGCCTCAACACCGTCAGCGACACCGCCGACAACAGCGAGGACGACGAGGACGACGGCAGCGGCGTCCGGCTCTATCAGTCGATCTACGAGACAGCGCTCCGCAACAAGGTGCCGCAGACCGTGATCGACGACATGATCCGGATCTACTCCTACGATGTCGACTTCCAGCGCCGCGTGCAGGCCGGCGATTCGTTCGAAGTGTTCTACGCCGGAGACGACGAAACCACCGCGACGATCGAAAAAAACGACGTGCTGTTCGCAGCCCTCACGGTCGGCGGCGAGACCAAGAAATACTATCGCTTCCAGACTCCGGACGACGCCGCGGTCGACTTCTACGACGAGACCGGCAAGAGCGCGAAGAAGTTCCTGGTGCGCAAGCCGGTCAACAACGCCATCATGCGCTCCGGCTTCGGCGGACGCCGCCATCCGATCCTCGGCTACGTCAAGATGCACACCGGCGTCGACTGGTCGACGCCCTACGGAACGCCGATCTTCGCCTCGGGTAACGGCGTGATCGAGAAGGCAGCCTGGGAAGGCGGCTACGGCAAATACATCCGCATCAAACACGCCAACGGCTACGAGACCGCCTACGGCCACATGTCGGCTTTCGCCAAAGGCATGGAGCCCGGCAAGCGCGTCCGTCAGGGTCAGGTGATCGGCTTCGTCGGTTCGACCGGGCTGTCGACCGGCGCCCACGTCCACTACGAGATTCTGGTCAACGGCCGCTTCGTCGACCCGATGCGCGTCCGCCTGCCGCGCGGCCGCTCGCTCGACGGCCAGATGCTGGCCGCATTTGAAAAAGAGCGCGACCGGCTCGACGCAATGATGACGGGCCGCGGCGGCGGACGTCTCGCCGAAGACCTCACCGCGTCGGCCCCGGTGCGAACCTCGTCGACGTCGCAGGCGCGACGCTGATCCGCGCTTAGTGTTATACTAAGGCCTCTCTGCTCGCACGCATTCCGCGGCGAGGAATCTGCTGCAGCGCGGCTTCGATTCCATTTGCCAACCTCCGCCCCCCGCCGAATACTCTCGCCATAACAACGAGAATATCTCGGAGGGAATGCAATGAAGGGCAAACTTGCGCTCGGCGCGAGTGCGTTGACGATCGGCCTGCTGACGCTGTCCGGCGCACATGCCGACGGCTATCAGGTCACCAGACTGGTCCAGGGCTCGGCGTTTCATGGCGTGCACGGCCTTGCGGTCGACAAGGCCGGCAAGCTGTTCGCCGGCAGCGTCGCCGGCGCGGCGCTGTACGAGGTCGATCGCACCGCAGGTACCGCCAAGATCGCGGTGCCGACGCCGGAAGGCATGGCCGACGACATCGCGATCGCGCCGGACGGCACGATGGCGTGGACCGCGTTCCTCACCGGCGATCTCTATGCGCGCAAGGGCGACGGCCCGATCAGGAAGCTCGCCTCCGGCCTGCCCGGCATCAACTCGCTCGCGTTCCGCAAGGACGGGCGGCTGTACGCCACCCAGGTGTTTCTCGGCGACGCGCTGTACGAGATCGATGTCGAGGGTGCCAAGCCGCCACGCAAGATCATGGAGAAGATGGGCGGCCTGAACGGCTTCGAGTTCGGGCCCGACGACAAGCTGTACGGCCCGCTGTGGTTCAAGGGTCAGATCGTCAGGGTCGACGTCGACAAGGGCGAGCTCAGCGTCCTCGCCGACGGCTTCAAGGTGCCGGCAGCCGCGAACTTCGACTCCAAGGGCAATCTGTGGGCGCTCGATACGGCGCTGGGTCAGCTCGTCAAAATCGATCCGAAGACCGGCGCCAAGCAGGTGGCGGCCCAGCTCAAACCGTCGCTCGACAACCTCGCGATCGACGCTGACGACCGCATCTTCGTCTCCAACATGGCCGACAACGGCATCCAGGAAGTCGATCCCGCCACCGGGACGGCCAAGCAAGTGATCATCGGCAAGCTTGCGTTCCCCGGCGGCATCGGCGTCGTTTCCGACGGCGGCAAGGACACCATCTATGTCGCCGACGTGTTCGCCTATCGCACCGTCGACGGCGCCAGCGGCGAGGTGCGCGAAGTGGCGCGGATGCACGCCGACGGCACCACGCTCGAATATCCGATGAGCGCCACCGCCAAGGGCGACGAGGTGATCCTGTCGAGCTGGTTCACCGGCACGGTGCAGACGATCGACCGCAAGACCGGCCAGAGCCGCGACATGCTGCACGGCTTCAAGGCGCCGTACGACGCGATCCGGCTCGGCGATGGCAGGCTGCTGGTCGCCGAACTCGGTACCAAGTCGCTGATCGAAGTCTCGGGCGAGCACGGCAAGGACCGCAAGGCGATCGCGTCCGATCTTGCTGGCCCTGTCGGCCTGGTGCTCGGCAAAGACAGCGCGGTGTATGTCAGCGAAGCGCTCGCCGGACAGATCAGCAAGATCGATCCGGCGACCGGCGCTAAGACCGTCGTCGCCAAGGACCTGAAAATGCCCGAAGGCATCGCGCTGGCGCCATCCGGCAAACTGATCGTCGCCGAAGTCGGCGCCAAGCGCGTGGTCGAAGTCGATCCGGCCAGCGGCAGCGTCACCGAAATCGCCGGCAATCTGCCGATCGGTCTCGTCGGCGCGCCCGGCCTGCCGCCGACCAACATGCCGACCGGCGTCGGTGTCGGCGCCGGCGGCACGATCTACGTGTCGTCCGATATCGAGAACGCGATCTACAAGATCGAGAAGAAGTAAGCCAAAACGCGACGTGCTCCGCAGCGATCCCTGCGGAGCACGTCGTCAACCTCTTATCCTGTCATTGCGAGGAGCGAAGCGTCGAAGCAATCCAGGCTCGGTACACGGAGCCTCTGGATTGCTTCGCTGCGCTCGCAATGACGACGCGCGTCAGTTCAGCATCCGCTTCGGCGGCCGTCCCGTGAACGGCTCGATGTCCGCGCTGGGCGGCGGCTTGCCGTTGAAGGTCAGCACGCCGCCTTCGGCTGAGATCGCGACGTGGTCGCCGTCCTTGACCGAGCCTTCCAGGATCATCTCGGCGAGCGGGTCCTGGACGCTGCGCTGGATCACCCGCTTCAAGGGGCGGGCGCCGTAAGCCGGATCCCAGCCCTTTTCGGCCAGCCAGTCGCGGGCCGCAGCGTCGAGATCGAGCACGATCTTGCGGTCCTCGAGCAGCTTGGTGAGCCGCGCGAACTGGATGTCGACGATCCGGCCCATCTCGCTCTTCTGCAAGCGGTGGAACAGGATGATCTCGTCGACGCGGTTGAGGAATTCGGGGCGGAAGTGCGCCCGCACCATTCCCATCACCTGCTCGCGCACCGCGCCAGTGTCCTCGCCCTCGGGCTGATTGACCAGATACTCGGAGCCGAGGTTGGAGGTCATCACGATCAGCGTGTTGCGGAAGTCCACGGTGCGGCCTTGTCCATCAGTGAGACGGCCGTCATCGAGCACCTGCAGCAGCACGTTGAACACGTCCGGATGCGCCTTCTCGATCTCGTCGAACAGGATCACCTGATACGGCCGGCGCCGCACCGCTTCGGTCAGCACGCCGCCTTCGTCATAGCCGACATAGCCGGGAGGTGCGCCGATCAGCCGGGCCACCGAGTGCTTCTCCATGAATTCCGACATGTCGATGCGGACCATCGCTGTCTCGTCGTCGAACAGATATTCGGCGAGCGCTTTGGTCAGCTCGGTCTTGCCGACGCCGGTCGGCCCTAAGAACATGAACGAGCCCATCGGCCGGTTCGGGTCCTGCAGGCCGGCGCGGGCGCGGCGGACCGCGGTCGAGACCGCGTGCACGGCCTCGAACTGCCCGACCACACGCTGGCCGAGCTGCTCTTCCATCCGCAGCAGCTTTTCCTTCTCGCCTTCGAGCATCTTGTCGACCGGCACGCCGGTCCAACGCGACACCACCTGCGCGATGTGGTCGGCGGTGACCGCCTCCTCCACCATCTCGCCGGCGTTCTCGTGGGCTTCGATGTCCGCGAGCTTCTTTTCCAGCTCGGGAATCCGGCCATAGGCCAGTTCGCCGGCGCGCTGATATTCACCGCGACGCTGCGCATTGGCGAGTTCGATCCGCAGGCCGTCGAGTTCGCTCTTCAGCTTCTGGGCACCCGCGAGCTTGTTCTTCTCCGCGCTCCAACGCTGAGTGAGCACCGCCGACTTCTCCTCGAGCTCGGCGAGCTCCTTCTCCAGCGCCACCAGGCGGGTCTTGGAGCCGACGTCGCTCTCCTTCTTCAGCGCCTCCTGCTCGATCTTCAGCCGCACGATCTCGCGGTCCATCGAATCCAGCTCTTCCGGCTTGGAGTCGACCTGCATCTTCAGCCGCGCCGCGGCCTCGTCCATCAGGTCGATCGCCTTGTCGGGCAGGAAGCGGTCGGTGATGTAGCGGTTCGACAGCGTCGCCGAGGCGACGATCGCCGAGTCGGCGATGCGCACGCCGTGGTGCTGCTCGTATTTGTCCTTCAGCCCGCGCAGGATCGAGATGGTGTCCTCGACCGTCGGCTCGTTGACGAACACCGGCTGGAAGCGCCGCGCCAAAGCGGCGTCCTTCTCGACGTGCTTGCGATACTCATCGAGCGTGGTCGCGCCGATGCAATGCAGCTCGCCGCGGGCGAGCGCGGGCTTCAGCAGGTTCGACGCGTCCATCGCGCCGTCGGCCTTGCCGGCGCCGACCAGGGTGTGCATCTCGTCGATGAACAGGATGATGCCGCCCTCGGCCGCGGTGACCTCGTTGAGCACGGCCTTCAGCCGCTCCTCGAACTCGCCGCGATACTTCGCACCCGCGATCAGCGCGCCCATGTCGAGCGCCAGCAGCTTCTTGTCCTTCAGGCTCTCCGGCACGTCGCCGTTGAGGATGCGCAGCGCCAGCCCCTCGACGATCGCGGTTTTGCCGACACCGGGTTCGCCGATCAGCACCGGGTTGTTCTTGGTGCGCCGTGACAGCACCTGGATGGTGCGGCGGATCTCCTCGTCGCGGCCGATCACCGGGTCGAGCTTGCCGTCGCGCGCCGCCTGGGTCAGGTCGCGGGCGTATTTCTTCAGCGCGTCATAGGCGTTCTCGGCCGTCGCCGAATCCGCGGTGCGGCCCTTGCGCAGGGCGTTGATGGCGGCGTTGAGGTTCTGCGGGGTGACGCCGCCCTTGGCGAGCAGCTTGCCGGCCTCGCTGTCCTTGTCCAGCGACAGCGCCAGCAGCAGCCGTTCGACGGTGACGAAGCTGTCGCCCGCCTTCTCGGCCGCCTTCTCGGCAGCGTCGAACGCCCGCGCGGTGGCCGGATCGAGATAGACTTGGCCGGCGCCCGAGCCGGACACCTTCGGCATTTTGCCGAGTGCGTCTTCGGTCGCCTTCAGGATCGCGCGCGAATTGCCACCGGCGCGGTCGATCAGACCGCCCGCGAGCCCTTCGGAATCGTCGAGCAGAACTTTGAGAATATGCAGCGGCGAGAACTGCTGATGCCCCTCGCGGACAGCAAGCGACTGCGCCGACTGGATAAAGCCGCGCACACGTTCGGTGTATTTTTCTACGTTCATTGTTTTGGTCCCTCAGCCTGTCCCCGGCGCCTTCAAGAAGCACGCGCGTCGACATCTTCATTGGGGTTCCGCCGGCCGCGCTGACATTCCTCAGCCGGGGGCGGTCGTCACCGTGCGGACCGCGACGGCTTGACGGAAATGTGGGCATCTGTTCCGGCAAACGAAAGACCCCGGCTCACATTTTCGTGGGCTGCCGAAGCCATCGCGATCCCCTAAACACCTGCCATGACAGACCTTGCGCTCGCCTCCGTCGCCTCGATCTACCGCTATCCGGTCAAGGGCTTGTCGCCCGAGCCGTTACCCACCGTGGCTCTGGATGTCGGCCAGACCTTGCCCGGCGACCGGACATTCGCCATCGAGAACGGGCCGATCGGATTCGACCCGGCCAATCCCCGCTACTTCCCGAAGATCCGGTTCCTGATGCTGATGCGCAACGAGCGGCTTGCCGCCTTGCGCAGCCGCTACGACGCCGCGACCGGCGAGCTCAGCATCACACGCGACGGTACCGAGGTCGTTCGCGGCGACCTACAGACCGATGCCGGCCGCGCCGCGATCGAGCAGTTCTTCGCCGGCTATTGCGCCGACGAGCTACGCGGCCCGCCGAAGCTGCTGGCCGGCCAAGGCCACAGCTTCTCGGACGTCGCCCGCAAGGTGGTGTCGATCATCAACCTGTCGAGCGTCACGGCGCTGGAAGCCATGATCGGCCGCCCGGTCGATCCGCTGCGCTTTCGCGGCAATCTATATGTCGAGGGCTGGCCCGCTTGGCACGAATTCGACCTGATGGACCAGACGCTGCTGATCGGCAGCGCCCGGCTCAGGATCGTCAAACGCATCGTCCGCTGCGCCGCCACCAATGTCGACCCGCAGACCGCCGCCCGCGACATGGCGATCCCCGAGACCCTGCAGCAGAACCTCGGCCACGCCGACTGCGGGGTCTACGCCGAAGTGATCGAAGCCGGCTCCATCGCCCAAGGCGATGCGGTGCAGATCGAGCAGGCGGAGCTGTTCGCGTAACACTGCCCGCGCAAAGCGTGAGTGACCGCACGTCGGCCTTGAGGGAAGCGCCTCGCCTCAGCTCGACGGCATCACATAGGCGTAGATCCGGCTCTTCGAATACACCGCCTCCGCAACACGACGGCCGTGATTGCCGGAGACTACGATCGGGTTGCCGTTCGCATCGATGCCGCTGACCACGCCGACGTGGCCGCCACGCTTGCCGCGCGACATCACCGCGATCGCGCCGACCTGCGGACCGGAGATGCGCTGGCCGTAGCGCGCGAACGAGCTGGCCATGTCCGATCCGGTGCCCTGATGGCCGGTGCGCTCCAGCACCATGTTCATGAAGCGCGCGCACCACAGTGCGCGCCGGCCGGTCGGATTGCCGCTGCCGATGTAGCTCCGCGCTGCGGCCACCAGGCTCGACCCCGCACCGCCGCCGGTCCACGACTGCGATTGGAAGTCCTGCTGCTGGGCGGCGAGGCGCTGACGCCGACTGGAGCGCTTCTGCGTCGCGGGCTGCAGCTGCGGCTGCGCCATCGCGGCCGAGACATCCATGGCCGGATCGTTAGCGGGGAAACCGAAAGCCGACGGCGCGACCTCCGCCTGCTGCTGCGCAATGCGGCCGTGACGGCGCCAAGCGTGCGAGCGGCGATGATGGTGCGCGTGACGAGACGCGGTGTGATGCGAATATTTGGACGCGTGAGCGTGATGACGATGCAGCGGCTTGGCCGATGCGGGAGCGGTGATCAACGCGAGCGCCACGAACGACAGGGCGGCAGCGACGAAGCGGAACAATCCAAACGCAGAAAACACAACCATACAGACTCTCTCTCCCGGAACTCCTCGAGACGCGCCGGCCCGCACGGGCCGACATCGGGGTCGACGCGTTAATCGATCGGGGATGGCGAGAGGATGGCTTTGAGATAGCGAGAGTCGGATTTTAGGGGAAATTTCGAGGAAATTTCATGATACGCAACATTTTTACACGCATCGCGTGCGGCGAACTGATCACCGCACGTATTAACGACTTATTAACTAGGACTAAGGTGCTACGTAGTCGGCGGCCTGCAGCGGGGGTTTTTTCTGCGCGCGGCTGAGCAAAAACACCCCCTGCTCACCGAACATATTCCAGAACCACCACGGCGCGTTCAGCCGCAGCGGCCGACCGTAACGGTCGAGCGCCACCGCACGCTCCATCTTGACGCCTATCTCGTCGCACAGCCCGACGAAATCCTTGATGGTGCAGAAGTGAATGTTCGGCGTGTCGTACCAGGTGGCCGGCAGGTTCTCGGTCCGCGGCATCTGACCGTGGATCAAGAGTTGCAGCCGCATGTTGATGTAGCCGAAGTTCGGAAACGACACGATGGCGCGTCGTCCGATCCGGAGCAAATTCTCCAGCACCTCTTTCGGCTGCCGCGTCGCCTGCAACGTCTGCGACAGGATCACGTAGTCGAACGCATCGTCGACGTAGTGATCGAGGTCGGTGTCGGCGTCGCCCTGCACCACGGCGAGACCGCGCGAAACACAACGGTTGACGCCCTCGCGCGACAGCTCGATGCCGCGGCAATCGACGCCGCGGGATTCGAGGAGCTGCATCAGGTCGCCTTCGCCGCAGCCGACGTCGAGCACCTTCGAGCCGGTCTCCACCATGTCGGCAACCAGCAGATGGTCGGCGCGATGCACGCGCAGTTGCGGGCGCGCGTGATCTTCCAGCGGCAAGCCTTCCTGCACCGACATGGTCAGTGCTCCCCCTTGCCGAGGCCGCGCGCAGTGCCCGCCGATTGCAGGAAAGCGCGCGCGATATCGATGAACTCCGGCTCGTCGAGCAGGAATGCATCGTGGCCCTTGTCGGTCACGATCTCGGCGAACGAGACCCGTGCGCCGCCGGCGTTCAGCGCATGGACGATGGCACGCGACTCCGAGGTCGGGAATAGCCAGTCGGAGGTGAACGACACCACGCAGAACCGCGTCTGGGTGCCGCGGAATGCAGCGGCCAGCACACCGTCATGATCGGCAGCGATATCGAAGTAATCCATCGCGCGGGTCAGATACAGATAGGAGTTGGCGTCGAACCGCTCGACGAACGACGAGCCTTGATAGCGCAAGTAACTCTCGACCTGGAAGTCGGCATCGAACGAAAACGTCGGCAGGTCGCGATCCTGCATCTTGCGGCCGAACTTGCGATGCAGCGCCGCGTCCGACAGGTAGGTGATGTGCGCGGCCATCCGCGCCACCGCGAGTCCGCGATGCGGGAAACATCCGTGCTCGAAATAGCGACCGTGCTGCCAATCCGGATCGGCCATCACCGCCTGGCGGCCGAGCTCGTGGAAGGCGATGTTCTGTGCCGAGTGCCGGGTCGCGCAAGCGATCGCCAGCGCCGAGAACACTCGCTCGGGGAACGCCACCGACCATTGCAGCACCTGCATGCCGCCCATCGAGCCGCCGACAACGCAGAACAGTTTGTCGATGCCGAGCCGGTCGATCAGCATCGCCTGAGCGCGGACCATGTCGGGAATGGTGATGACCGGGAAATCAAGGCCCCAGGCCTTGCCGGTGGCGGGGTTGGTAGAGGCGGGACCGGTCGAGCCCATGCAGCCGCCGATCACGTTGGAGCAGATCACGAAATAGCGGTCGGTATCGATCGGCTTGCCGGGGCCGACCAGGGTCAGCCAACCGCCGGGTTTGCCGGTAATCGGATGCACGTTGGCGATGTGCTGATCCATCGTCAGGGCGTGGCAGACCAGGATGGCGTTGCTCTTGTCGGCGTTCAGCGTCCCGTAGGTCTGGTAGGCGATCTGGAACGGGCTGAGCTCGATGCCGCAGTCAAGCGGCAGCGGCTGGTCGGCCCCGAACTGCGCGATGAGCGAATGCGGGTGGTCGACCTCCTGGGTCCGCTCGCCGGCGGCGATCTTCTGCCCCTTCACCGAATGGATATTCATCATACGCCTGCCAACGGCCTCGACATCCCGGGACACCCCGGTTCGACCTCAGATAAGAACGGCAGGGCGAATAAAAAACCCGGCCTGAACATTGGTTCGGCCGGGATCGGAACTGTCCCCGGCCTGTTTAGCGAGTTGTTTAACGTGGCTGCAAGCCGGCCGGCTCAAATGACCACGGGACCGCGTGGACTGTAGTCATGAAGGGCCGGGCCGTCAATATTTGGGATAGCGCGTGCGCCGAGCGCGGCGCACCTCTCCCGCCTGCGGGAGAGGTCGGATCGCGCAGCGATCCGGGTGAGGGCACTCCGCTCCGCGAGTCGCGGGCTCATTGCCTGTGGCGCCCTCACCCCAGCCCTCTCCCGCAGGCGGGAGAGGGAGCCTGCTGCGGTTCGCGGTCGCGCCTGCCCCAAATCCAAATTCCTTTGCGTTCAATCGTCTGGTTTCCTAAGCAGAAGGTCGTATCGCGTCTCGCCTGAAGGTTCTCAAAGCAATGACCCAGCCACCCTCGCCGCCGTCGCTCGCCGAGCTGCGCCAGGAGATCGACAGCATCGACGAGCAGGTGCACCGGCTGTTGATGCAGCGCGGCGACATCATCGACCGGCTGATCGCGGTGAAGCAGACCCAGGAGGTCGGCTCGGCGTTCCGCCCGGCGCGCGAGGCCGACATGATGCGGCGCCTGGTGCAGCGGCATCACGGCATCCTGCCGCTCGACACCGTCGAGAGCATCTGGCGGGTCATCATCGCCACTTTTACCTATGTGCAGGCGCCGTTCTCGGTGCACGCCGACCAGTCGCTCGGCGAAAGCGCGATGCGGGACTCCGCCCGTTTCCATTTCGGCTTCACGGTGCCCTACGTCGCGCATTTCTCGGCCTCGGCCGCGGTCGAAGCGGTGGCGAAGTCCAAGGGCGATCTGGCGCTGGTGTCGGCGACCTCGGGCAACAATCCGTGGTGGCTGGCGCTGGAAGCCGACGGCGCGCCGAAGATCATCGCCCGCCTGCCCTTCATCGAGCGCGCCGACCACCCGGCCGCGCTGCCGGTCTTCGTGGTGTCGCGGGTCGCCGACAGCGCCATGGTGACCGAGGTCGAGACCTGGAGCATCCGGGTCTCGGGCTGGAACGCCGATACCGCCCGGGCGCTGTCGCCGCTGGCCGACGTCGTCGCGGTGCCGGATACCGCTTTTGACGGCGCCGCGCTGCTGGTGTCGATCCCGGCACCCGGCGGCCTCGATCAGATCAAGGCTGCCCTGATCGCAGCGGGGGCCTCGGTCCGTTCGTCGGGCCTCGTCGGCAGCCACGCAAGGCGCTATACGGTGCCCCCGAGCGGCAAGTCCGCGTAATTACCGGCCCTCAGCCGCCCGACGATTTTCTCCGGAGTTGACGATGTCCCGTCCCGTGCCGAATCCCGGCATCCTCGATATTGCGCCCTACACCCCTGGCAAAAGCCCGGTGGCCGAACCCGGCCGCAAGGTGTTCAAGCTCTCGGCCAACGAAACCCCGTTCGGCCCGTCGCCGCACGCGATCGCGGCCTACAAGAGCGCGGCGGATCATCTCGAGGACTATCCGGAAGGCACCTCGCGGATCCTGCGCGAGGCGATCGGCAAAGCCTACGGTCTCGATCCCGACCGCATCATCTGCGGCGCCGGCTCGGACGAAATCCTCAACCTGCTGGCGCACACCTATCTGGCGCCAAGCGACGAGGCGATCTCGAGCCAGCACGGCTTCCTAGTGTACCCGATCGCCACACTGGCGAACGGCGCCAAGAACGTGGTGGCGCCCGAGAAGAACCTGACCACCGACGTCGACGCCATGCTGGCGGCGGTGACGCCGAACACCAAGCTGGTGTGGCTCGCCAACCCGAACAATCCGACCGGCACCTACATCCCGTTCGACGAGGTGAAGCGCCTCCGTGCGGGTCTGCCCAGCCATGTCGTGCTGGTGCTGGATGCCGCTTACGCCGACTACGTGATGAAGAACGACTACGAGCTCGGCATCGAGCTGGTGTCGACTACGGAGAACACCGTGCTGACCCACACCTTTTCCAAGGTGCACGGGCTGGCCGCGCTGCGGATCGGCTGGATGTTCGGCCCGGCCAACATCGTCGACGCGGTCAACCGCATCCGCGGGCCGTTCAACGTCTCGGTGCCGGCGCAGCTCGCCGCGGTCGCGGCGATCCAGGACACCGGCCATGTCGAGCGTTCGCGCGCCCACACCGACAAATGGCGCAATCAGCTCGCCGAAGAACTGCCGAAGCTCGGCCTCACCGTTACGCCGAGCGTGTGCAACTTCGTGCTGATCCACTTCCCGACAACCAAGGGCAAGACCGCGGCGGACGCCGACGCGTTCCTGACCAAGCGTGGCCTGGTGCTGCGCGCGCTCAACAATTACGGCCTGCCGCATGCGCTGCGCATGACCATCGGCACCGACGAAGCCAACGCGCTGGTGCTGGAAAACTTGCGCGAGTTCATGGGCCAGCCATGAATTCTGCGCCGATGTTTCGCAAAGTCGCGCTGATCGGCTTCGGCCTGATCGGTGGCTCGATCGCGCGCGGCGCGAAGTCGCTCGGCCTCGCCGCCGAGATCGTCACCACCGCGCGCTCGGCCGAGACCCGGGCGCGGGTGCGCGAACTCGGCATCGTCGACCGGGTGGTCGAAAGCAACGCTGAAGCCGCCGAGGGTGCCGATCTCGTCATTCTGTGCATTCCGGTCGGCGCCTGCGGCGATGTCGCCCAGGAGATCGCGCCGCATCTGCAGCACGGCGCGATCGTCTCCGACGTCGGCTCGGTCAAGGGCGCAGTGGTCAGGGCGATGGCGCCGCATCTGCCGGAGGACATTCACTTCGTTCCGGCGCATCCGGTCGCCGGCACCGAGAATTCCGGCCCGGATTCCGGCTTCGCCGAGCTGTTCATCAATCGATGGTGCATTCTGACGCCGCCCGAAGGCACCAATGCCGAGGCGACCGAGAAGCTCGCCGCGTTCTGGCGCGCGCTCGGCGCCAATGTTGAGATCATGACGCCCGAGCACCACGATCTGGTGCTGGCGGTGACCAGCCATCTGCCGCATCTGATCGCCTACACCATCGTGTCGACCGCGGAAGAACTCGAAGGCGTGACGCAGTCGGAAGTGCTGAAATTCTCCGCCGGCGGTTTTCGCGATTTCACCCGCATCGCCGCGTCCGATCCGACGATGTGGCGCGACGTGTTCCTGACCAACAAGGACGCGGTGCTGGAGATGCTCGGCGAATTCCAGGAAGACCTGTCGAAACTGACCCGCGCCATCCGCCGCGGCGACGGCGACGCGCTGTTCGAGCACTTCACCCGCACCCGCGCGATCCGCCGCGGCATCGTCCAGATCGGCCAGGACGAAGCGGCGCCGGACTTCGGACGACGGCACAAGCAGCTCGGCAAGGCGGCGGAGTAAGCCGGCAACCGCCGTCCCCTGTCTCACGTGCCTCCCCCCCGCGCAGGCGGAGGGGACCAAGTATCGCAGAGCGCCTGCGGCGAGCTGCACATGATGCAACGCACGCTCTGGACTACGAGCTGCACTCAAGCGGCAGCCGGGTCTCTCCGGCTCACAACCACTTCTTCCACTTGAAGAACATGTACGGCCCGATCGCGGCGCAGAGCATCATCAACAGGGCCATCGGGTAGCCGTGCTCCCAGTTGAGCTCGGGCATGATCCGGAAGTTCATGCCGTAGACCGACGCGATCAGGGTCGGGGGCATCAGAACGACGGCCATCACCGAGAACAGCTTGATGATGTTGTTCTGCTCGAGATTGACGACACCCAGCATCGCATCGAGCGTGAAGGTGATCTTGTTCGACAGGTAGCTGGCGTGGTCGGTCAGCGACAGCACGTCGCGCTGCATGGTCTTGAGCTGGGTGCGCATCTCCTTCGGCCGTTTGATGCCGTCGCCCTCTACCGACAGGAACGCCACCACCCGGCCGATCGAGACCAGGCTTTCACGGACCTTCGACACCAGGTCGCCCTTGCGGCCGATTGCAATCAGGATGTCGGAATAGCGCTTGGGGTGGCCGGTGCGGGCTGCTCCTTCCGGCTCGAAGATGTCGCGGCTGACATCGTCGACGTCGGCGCCGGCGCGCTCCAGGATGTCGGCGCAGCGGTCGATCACCGCATCGAGCAGTTCCATCAGCACGCTCTCGCCGCTGGCGCCCGACCCCGGCGCCCGCGCCAGCCGGCTCTCCACCACCGCAAACGGCCGCGGTTCGTCGTAGCGCACCGTGACCAGCCGGCGGCCGGCCAGAATGAATGTCACCGGCGACAGCCGCGGCGAGGTGGTATCGGCGCCGCACATCAAGCTGGCGGTCATGTAGCGGGCGCCGTTCTCGATATAGAGACGACTGGAGATCTCGATCTCCTGCATGTCTTCCCGGGTCGGCACCTCGACCCGCGCCAACCGCTCCACCGCCTTGTCCTCGTCCGGCGTCGGCCGATCGAGATCGACCCACACCGTCGCCTCCGGAAGCGCCACCAGATCCTCGGCGGTGGCGCGCTTCAGGGTGGCATCGGCGGGGACGAAGAATGCAAGCATGGGCGCTCCAGGCAGGGTGACGACAGAAGGAGAGGTGGCGAGGCGCGGATCACAGCCCGCCGGCAGGAAGGGAACTCGGAGACGGCGCGAGCTCCCATGCATTTTGTGGCCATGGCGTGGCAGCGACATGACAATGTCGCACCTGGCGCCACAACCGTTGCCCGAAAATTAACCGGGCGTCGGATTCTATGCGGCAGAAATGCAACATCGCCGGCATCTCGTTACGAACCACTCGCCGTAGTGCTGGCAAACCGGACGGTTTGCGAGATACTAACAGCAAGAATCGTTGATTTTTGCGATGCCTCCCGGCGTGCCGACGTGCGCCAGATCGTGATTGGAATTCAGAATGGCGTTGAACGGAACCAAGCTGGGACTGCTGGCCCTCGCCGGCCTGCTGCTGTCGGGTTGCATGCAGACCACCTACCAGGCCGCCCCGGAAGCCAACCTCAAACCTAACGACAAGGCCCAACTCGCCAAGGCGCGCTACGCCAAGGTGTCGGTGCCGGAGCCGTTTCGCCGCGCGATCGTGGATTATCATCGCAAGGAAGCCCCCGGCACCATCGTGGTCGATTCGGACAACCACTTTCTGTACTACGTGCTCGATAACGGCAAGGCGATCCGCTACGGCGTGACCGTCGGCGAAGAGGCGCTGGCGTTCTCCGGCATCGCCCGGGTCGGCAACATGGCCGAATGGCCGAAGTGGACTCCGACCGCGGACATCCACAAGCGGATCGAAGGCCTGCCGGCCTCGGTGCCCGGCGGCATCGACAATCCGCTCGGCGCCCGTGCGCTGTATCTGTACCAGGGCAACAAGGACACCCTGTTCCGGATTCACGGCACCAACCAGCCTGAATATATCGGCGCCTCGATCTCCTCGGGCTGCATCCGCATGACCAACGAGGACGTCATCGACCTGTACAACCGGGCCAAGATGGGCACCATCGTGGTGGTTCTGGAGCCGAAGCACGGCGACTCGCCGTTCAATTCCAAGATGGCCCTGCAGGGCAGCAGCGGCGGCACCGCCACGCAATAACCGCGACGCGGCTCATCGCGCCAGAGTTTCGAAAAGCGCCGGTTCGCCGGCGCTTTTTTATTGCGCAGAGATCTGGTGTTGGCGCCCGTGTCGGTGCTGCGCGTTGATCCGCGGCCGAGCTGGGCAGCGCATCGGGCACCGAGAGCTCCCTCTCCCCGCTCTTTCGCGGGGAGAGGGTTGGGGTGAGGGGCGGACGCAAGCACAAAGGCTCGGCGTTGCGGACGCGCCCCCTCACCCGACCGGCTTCGCTTCGCTCACCGACCTGACCTCTCCCCGCGCGTGGGGAGAGGTCAGGTCGGTGGTTGCGCCGGCTTGCTGCGAGCCGGCGGCTTTGCGGCCGGCGAATTCGAGGGTGTGAGATCGATCGGTTTGTTGGCGGCCGGCCTCGCTGCGGCGGCCTTGGGCTTGGCGCGTTTGGCCGGCTTCGGCGGCGGAGGCGGAGCGGGCTCGGCCTGCTCCGTTTCGGCCGCCTCGGCCGGGGCCGGCTCGACGGCCTCGGGCCGGAGCGGCGCCGCCTGCTGCGGCGCGCGGTCGTCGTCGGCTGCGACCTGGCGCGGCGGCGCCTCGGCCGGGCGCGGCAGCGGCATCGCCAGGGCGATCGTCGGCAGCCCCTCGTACAGCTCCCATTGGCACATCCGGTAGCCGCCGCGCCGCTCGGCGAGATCGAGGTGGATGTGGCCCTCGTGATAGCCGTCCGAGCCCGGGCCGAGCACGGTGGTGAAGCGCGCGCACACCGACTGCATCACGGTCTCGCGCACCTGCCGCGGCGCCTCGCGGTCGGTCAGCGAGATCATCCGGCCGTCGGCGAGCTTGAAGCCGCGCAAGTCGATCGCGTTGGCGCGGCCGTGCTCGCTGAGCTTGGCGCCGCGCACGCGATTGCGGCCGCGGCACTCATAGGCGTCGAAATTGTCCAGGGCAGCGGCCCGGCTGCCGAGCGAGGCGGCGAGCGGCGCAATGTCGGCCCGCACCCAGTCGGCGAGCGCCCGCGCCATGCCGCAGCGAACGGTCGCGGCCGGCGACACCGCAACACGCCCGCCGTCCGGCAGTACCACCGCTTCGAGCCGCACCAGATCGGTGCCGCCGCAGGCTCCCGGCCCGGTGATGTCCGGAATGCTCGGCGCGATCGCGATCGCTTCGGTCAGCGCCACCCGGCACGCCGATGGCGACTTGGGCGCGGGCGCTTCAGCCGCAGCGGCGGGTGCAGCTTCCGGCGATGCGGCATCCGGCGCGGACTCGTCGTCGGCCGGTGCCGTTCCGCGCTCGACCGGCGCCGGCGCCGCAGCAGGACGCGGCTTCGGCAGCGGTACGATGTCCCGCGCCGCGGCGGACGCCGCCCCGCCTACAACCAGCGCGATCAGCATCGTCCAAAATGGCGCTTTGCCGCGGAGCGCCTGAAAACAAGACCGTTTTCCGCAAAGCGGGTAAGCGCTAAAGTCGGCACCAATCCCAAGGGGATAACGAACAGGAGGAAATTTCGAATGCTTGGACTGATGCAAGACTGGCCTTTGCTGTGTCATCGGATCATCGAGCACGCGGCCCGGATCCACGGCAACCAGGAGGTGGTGACGCGCTCGGTCGAGGGACCGATCGTCCGCACCACCTATGCGCAGATCCATCAACGGGCGCTGAAAGTGAGCCAGATGCTGGACCGCGCCGGCATCAAGCTCGGCGACCGCGTCGCGACGATCGCCTGGAACACCGCCCGGCATCTGGAATGCTGGTACGGTATTATGGGAATCGGCGCGATTTGCCATACGGTCAATCCGCGGCTTTTTCCGGACCAGATCGCCTGGATCGTCAATCACGCCCAGGACCGGGTGATGATCACCGACCTGACCTTCGTGCCGATCCTGGAGAAGATCGCCGACCAGATCCCGAGCGTCGAGCGCTTCATCGTGCTCACCGACAAGGAGCACATGCCGCAGACCACGCTGAAGAACGCGGTCGCGTATGAGGAGTGGCTGAAGGAAGCCGACGGCGACTTCGAATGGAAGACCTTCGACGAGAACACCGCGGCGGCGATGTGCTACACCTCGGGCACCACCGGCGATCCGAAGGGCGTGCTGTATTCGCACCGCTCCAACGTGCTGCACGCGCTGATGGCCAACAACCCGGACGCGCTCGGCACCCGCGCCGCCGACACCATGCTCCCCGTCGTGCCGCTGTTCCACGCCAATAGCTGGGGCATCGCGTTCTCGGCGCCGTCGATGGGCACCAAGCTGGTGATGCCCGGCGCCAAGCTCGACGGCGCGTCCGTCTATGAGCTGCTGTCGACCGAGAAGGTCACGCACACTGCCGGCGTGCCGACCGTGTGGCTGATGCTGCTGCAATACATGCAGAAGGAAAAGCTGACGCTGCCGCATCTGAAGATGGTGGTGTGCGGCGGCTCGGCGATGCCGCGCTCGATGATCAAGGCGTTCGTCGACATGGGCGCCGAGGCGCGCCACGCCTGGGGCATGACCGAGATGAGCCCGCTCGGCACGCTCGCCACACTGAAACCGCCGTTCGACCAGACCACCGGCGACGCCCGGCTCGACGTGCTGGCGACGCAAGGCTATCCGCCGTTCGGGGTCGAGATGAAGATCACCGACGACGCCGGCAAGGACGTCGCCTGGGACGGCAAGACCTTCGGCCGGCTGAAAGTATCGGGCCCGGCGATCGCCAAGAAGTACTACCGGGTCGACAGCGAGATCCTCGACGATGCCGGCTTCTTCGACACCGGCGACGTCGCCACCATCGACCAGGACGGCTACATGCGGATCACCGACCGCTCCAAGGACGTGATCAAGTCCGGCGGCGAGTGGATCTCCTCGATCGACCTGGAAAATCTGGCGGTCGGCCATCCCAAGGTGGCGGAAGCCGCGGTGATCGGCGTGTATCACCCGAAATGGGATGAGCGCCCGCTTCTGATCTGCCAGCTCAAGCCCGACGTCACCTGCACCCGGGACGAGATCCTGCAGTACATGGACGGCAAGATCGCCAAATGGTGGATGCCCGACGACATCGTATTCGTCGAAGCGATCCCCCACACCGCGACCGGCAAGATCCTGAAGACCGCGCTGCGCGATCAGTTCAAGACCTACACGCTGCCGGGCGCGGCGGCGTAGTCACCTTGCTGACCTCTCCCCGCCAAAAGCGGGGAGAGGTCAGATCATGCAGCAATCCGCATGCGGGCATGGCGATGCGCAGCCCTGCCGGACGGCAATCGGATTGGCACAGCCCGGCTCATTCGGCAGACAGCCGGTTCGGTCTCCGGCCTTGAATTCGGCTGCGGCCCGTGATCTCAACGAGGGCTCCTGCGGCGCGATCTCTGCCGCGATCAACCCGGCGGCTGTGAGGCGATGGCGCGCAGATATTACGCTCCTTATCACAAGGAGCCCGTCTCCGGACTCGCGACCTGGGCGCGCAATCTCGCGGTGTTCTCCGCGGTGGCGACGCTGGTGTCGATCGGGGTGGTGCGATTCGGCTTTCTCGAAATGCGCCCGGCGATGGCGACCTGGTTCGGTGCGCTGGCGCTCGCCGGAGTGTCGATCCTGCTGGCGCTCGCAGGCTTCGCGGCGATCTGGCAGAACGGCTCGCGCGGCATCCCGCGGATCCTGCTGGCGCTGCTGCTCGACGTGCTGATCCTGGCCTACCCGGCCTATCTCGGCTGGCAGTACCGCATCCTGCCGGCGATCCACGACATCACCACCGATTCGATCGACCCACCGAAATTCGAGACCCTGGCGCGGCTGCGTGTCGGCGACGACGTCAACACCGCGGTCTATGCCGGGCTGTATTCCGCCGAGCAGCAGCGCGCCGCCTACCCGAACATCGAGACGATTCAGATCGAACTGCCGGTGCAGCGCGCTTACGACATCGTGCTGCAACTGGTGAACCGGCGGAAATGGCGGGTGGTTGACGAGCGCCCGCCGCAGCCGCCGAAGCGCGAAGGCCATATCGAGGCGGTGGCGCGCACCACCATCCTGAGCCTGCCCGAAGACGTGGTGATCCGGCTACGGCCGGACGGCGACGGCACAAGGATCGATATCCGCTCGTCGTCGCGCTATTTCGAGAGCGACCTCGGCAGCAACGCGGCACGGATCGCCAAGCTGAGCGAGGACATCACCACCGCGGCCGAGAACGCCCCCGCTCCAAAACCCGAGCCGGCACCGAAGCCGGCGGCGAAGGGCAAGAAATGACCGGGCAGAAGGCCGCGCCGCGACAAGGCCGGCCCCCGCCGAACGACATCACTTGCCGGCACCACCGATCGCCTGCTTGCACGGCTCCGACAGCGTGCTGAAATTGTCGTTCAGGCACTTCTTGATGCGGCCGCCACCCGGCGTCACGCCGCTGCAGAACTTCTGATAATCTCCCTTGCAGGCCTCGCGCGCAGCGCCTCTGTCCTGCGCGCTGGCGATCTGCAGCGTCAGCATCAGACCGGCGACGACGCAGGCGGCAGCGAGCGTCGCCCGCACCAGAACATCAGGCGCGCGAAACAGCGGGGCGGGGTGGCCGGAGCGGGGCGAAGTCTTCATTCGTTGCACCATGGCGAATCCTTGGGTTCGAAGTGGACGCCGTCGAGGCGAATGTAGTTGATACCCTCGAGCCGGCCCGATCCTTCGCGCCGCGCTTCAGCGAAACAGCCCGCCGGCGAGTTGCCGGCGTCCCTCGGGCGAGATCTGCTCCAGCGTCTCGACGAAGGTGTCGATCATCGCGTCGCCGACCTTGCTGCGCTTGTCGCGGGTGCTCTCGACAGCGGCACGCAGCGCCGCCTTGTCGAGCTCCGGCTGCGCCGCCACATTCAACGTGGCCCGCAGCGCCGCAACGTAGTCGCGCTGCAACGGCTTCAGCGTAGCTTCCCGGGCGTTGAAGTTGCGCCACAGAATCTCGGCATCGGCGGGCGGCAGCCGCGAGGCGACGCGTTCGATCAGCCGCATCGGTATCCCCGCATGCGGCGGTGTCCACTGCGGGCGAAGCCACTGCGCGCCCACATAGGCGCCGAGCGCGACGTTGAGGCAGAGCGAGCCCAGCAACAGCCAGCGCCCGGCGGTGAAGCGACCGAACGACATCCTCATTGCGGGCTCCACAGCGTCACGACCGAAGAATCGAACACCGCGTCGACCGCGGCGAGCGCTTCCTGCGAATGCTGATAAGGCAGCGTGCCGGCCAGCCACATGCCGACCAGCGCCGAACAGGCGAGACTTCCGGCCGGCAGCAGCGAGGCCGGCTGCAGCAGCCGGCGATACCAATGCTCGCGCGCTTCGCCGGCGCCGATCCGATGCAGTACACCCAGCGCGACCCGCCCTGCCCGCGCCGGCGCCACCTCAGGCGGGATCGCCAGCAGCGCATCGAACGCAGCGGCCTCACGCAGCACCGCCGCACCTGGATCGCCGGCGGCGAGTACCCGGGCCGCGCCGCGCACCTCTGCGGGCCAGCGCTCGATGTCGCCACCCCAGACGTCGGCCAAATCCCTGAACTGATCGAGCGTCATGCCCGCCTCCTGTCGTCTTGACGTCTTTCGACTTCTTTCTTGAGCGCCAGCCGCGCGCGGCCGAGCAGCGATTCGAACGCCTTGGGGCTGAGACTCATCGCGCGCGCCGCATCCTCGCCGGACAGCCCTTCCATATGAAACAGCGCGATCGCACCGCGCTGCCGCTCCGGCAACTCCGCCAGCGCCGCCTCCAGGAGACGCCGCTGCTGCACAGCGATCAGAGTCTCGATCGGCGCGGGCTCCGCCGACGCCACCTCGGCGGCATCTTCGATCGGCGCGTGCCGCGGCTTGCGGGTGCGATCGAAGGCGAGATTGAGCACAATCCGATACAGCCAGGTGGTGAACCGGGCGATGGCCGGATCGAACGACGACGCCTTGTTCCAGACCCGCAGGAACGCTTCCTGGCCGATATCGTCGGCTTCGGCGGGATCACGGACGATGCGCTGGGCGAGGCGGATGGCGCGCGGCATGTGCCGGGTCATCAACTCCCGGAACGCCTGCTGGCGGCGCGCCGCCACCGCCGCCATCAGCGCCTCGTCGCTGTCGTCCGCGACGCTCACCGATTCCGATCCGCCGGGCGACGCCGCCGGGCGGCGGTCCGGCCCGGCAAGCCCCGCCGGCATCCGATCAGCACGGCCGCCAGGCGCCGGCGACCCAGCAGCGCCGCGGCGCCGGCACCACCGCCGGCCCGGCGACCACCACCGGCGGCGCGACATAGACCGGCGGTACCCGATAAGGCCGCGCCACGTAGTACGGATATGGCCGATAGTAATACGGCCGGCGATAATAGCCGCAGCCCGGATAGACCCCGACGCCGCGCCAGCCGCCGCGGACGCAGGCGACGGTCTCGACCGGCAGCGCCGCCGCGGCGGTCGCATTCAAAGCCGCCGGCGCCAGCGGCGCCGCGCCTGCGGAGGAACCGATGGGGGCCAGCGAAGCGACGGCAAGCGACGCGGCGATCATCCATTTGCGCATCACGACATCCTTTCCTGTTCGGAGCGTGGCCCGTCCTGGCGGGCCGATGTCGGGAATACGGAGACACGACGGATTTCCTTCGCGGGGCGGGGCAAGGCTGCGGCCAATGGTATCACTTAGTAGAATGCCCAGGTATCTTGCTGCTGCCCGGTATTCTTGTGCTGGATTTGCTATCGCTGTCAGGCGGGAATGAGCAACGCCTCTCGCAGGTTGTAAGCCGTCTTTACTAAAACGATAGTTTTGCAACGCATGGTTCCATGCAGATAACGGCAACTGCGACGCGGATGCGGAGCAGCAGCCGACCTGCTGGCACCCATGGGTGGCGCGGGTGAGTCCTCGACTACATCGGCCGGGCAGAGCGCAGGCCACGGTCGGTGCAGGCGGATCGGATCAGCACCACGAGGTCGGTGCGTCCGGACAGAGGACGACAGGCAAAACGCTGGCCGTCCGTTGCGGCCCGCGACACCACCCATCGGAAATCGACGCGAAGGCGTGGACGGGGCTCGCCCCTGCACGACCGCTATTGTGGAGACGAGAATTCATGCTGTCCAAATTTCGTATGACCATCGGCCGCCGAATCTACTTGCTGATCGGCCTCGGCTTCGCCGGTCTTCTCGGCATCTCGCTGCTCGATTCGCGCGAATTGGCGAACGGTCTGAAGCAGCAGAAACAAATTGAGCTAAAGCACCTCGCCGAGCTGGCGATCAGCTTCATCAAGGACGAGTACGATGCCGCACAGCGCGGCGAGATCAGCACCGAGGAGGCGCAGAAGCGCGCCCAGGCGCGGATCTCGAAGCTGCGGTACGGGGGCAACGATTACTTCTTCATCACCGACATGCAGAGCCGGATGTTGATGCATCCGATCGCCAAGCAGTTGATCGGCCAGGATCAATCGAACGCCAAGGACCCCAACGGCAAGATGCTGTTCGCCGAAATGGTCGACACCGTTCGCCGCAACGGCAGCGGTTTCGTCGACTACGTCTGGGCCAAGCCGGGCTCCGACCAGCCGTATCCGAAGCTGACCTATGTGGCCGGGTTCGGCCCCTGGAACTGGATCGTCGGCACCGGTGTCTATATCGACGACCTCGACGCGCAGACCTGGACTTCGATGCAGCGCTCGTTGATCGCGGCGTCACTGGTTCTGCTGATCACCATCATCGCCTCGGTGGTGATGGCGCGGCTGATCACCAAACCGATCCACGCCATGACGCTGACGATGAAGCATCTCGCCGGCGGCCGTCTCGACGTCGAGGTGCCCGGCATCGGCCGCCACGACGAGATCGGCGAGATGGCGGGCGCGGTCGAGGTGTTCAAACTCAACGCGCTGGAGCGGCAGCGGCTCGAAGCCGAACAGAAGGAAGCCGAGGCGCGCATCGACGCCGAGCGCAAGGCCCATGCGAGCCACCTCGCCGACAGCTTCGAACGCGCCATCGGCGAGATCGTCGAGACGGTGTCGGCGGCCTCCAACGAGCTTGAAGCCTCGGCTACCACGCTGACCCGCACCGCCGATCAATCCCAGGAACTGGCGACCGCGGTGGCTGCAGCGTCCGAGGAAGCCTCCACCAACGTGCAATCGGTCGCCTCGGCCGCTGAGGAGATGAGCTCTTCGGTGAACGAGATCAGCCGCCAGGTGCAGGAATCGGCCCGGATCGCCCACGAGGCGGTGGACCAGGCGCGCCAGACCAACGGCCGGGTCGAAGAACTCGCCAAGGCGGCCTCGCGGATCGGCGACGTCGTCGAACTGATCAGCAACATCGCCGGCCAGACCAACCTGCTGGCGCTCAACGCCACGATCGAGGCGGCGCGCGCCGGCGAAGCCGGCCGCGGCTTCGCCGTGGTCGCCAGCGAGGTCAAGGCGCTGGCCGAGCAGACCGCCAAGGCGACCGGCGAGATCACCCAGCAGATCAACGGCATCCAGGCGGCGACTGACCAATCGGTGGCCGCCATCAAGGAGATCGGCGAGACCATCGCCAAGATGTCGGAAATCTCCTCGACGATCGCCTCGGCGGTCGAAGAACAGGGCGCGGCGACGCAGGAGATCTCCCGCAACGTCCAGCAGGCCTCGCTCGGCACCCAACAGGTGTCGTCCAACATCACCGACGTGCAGCGCGGCGCCACCGAGACCGGCGCGGCCTCGGCCCAGGTGCTGGCGGCGGCGAAGTCGCTCTCCGGCGATTCCACCCGGCTGAAGGTCGAAGTCTCGAACTTCCTGGAGTCGGTCCGCGCGGCCTGACCGCCCTTCCGATCCCGCCTCCCCATCACCTCGACCGGCGCCCACAGAGCGCCGGCCGATTGTGCTTTTGATGCAGCGATCGCACCCGCCACCGCCCGTACCCGTAACCGCACGAGGTTTTGGTAAAGGCGGCATTAACCAAGCCGGCTTACAGCTCGAAGCAGGTTCCACTGCCGCACCTCTCGGGGCGGCGGACCAGCGCCGGGCGAGGTAAGCGAGCGATGGCCCATCCCGGAAGTCTCATTCGCCCGGCGAACGGCCGCCGGCCGGCGATCGCCCCGGCTCTCCGGCCGCAATCGCCGCTCCGCGAACTGTTCGCCCCCCTCGACCTGCTGCTCGCCTGCGGCGGCGACACCCGGATTGATCTCGATCCGGCCACCGGCCGAAACGGCTATGGCTGCAGCCCCTCGCCGGCGCCCGAGATGGCGCTCTTCTCGTCCTGCACGGCCAGCACGATCTCGCCGCGCGGTTACGAGGCCGCCAGCCGCGCCCGGGACGCGCTGATGTCGTCGGCAATGCTGCACGGCCTCGTCGAATGCTTCGACGACCGGGTTGAGGAGATGCGCGGCGAGCTGAAGACGCTGCTGGGACTCGAAGAAACCGGTGCCGAGATCGTATTCACCTCCTCCGGCACCGACGCCCAGCTCGTCGCCCTGGCGGTCGCCCGCGCGTTGCACGGCGACGACCTGGTCAGCGTGATCACCGCCGCCGATCAGACCGGCACCGGCACCGCTTTCACGGCCCGCGGTCTGCATTTCGGCGCCCGCACCGCCAGCGGCGTCACCGCGACGCGCGGCGGTCCGATCGCCGGGCTCGGGCCGATCCGCAGCGTCGGGTTACGTCTGCGCGACGCCGACGGCCGCCTGCGCTCGCCCTCGGCGCTCGACGCCGAAACGCTCGAGATGGTCGAATCCGCCGTGGCACAGGGCGCGCGGGTGATGCTCGAAGCGATGGACTGCTCCAAGCTGGGCCACGCCGCGCCGAGCGACCGCTGCCTCGCCGAGATCGCGGCACGCTGGCCCGGCCGGGTGCAGATCGTGGTCGACGCCTGCCAGGCGCGACTCGGCAACCGCCGGATCGCGACGCTGCTCGACCGCGGCTTCATGGTGCTGCTGACCGGCTCGAAATACTTCGCCGGTCCCGCATTCAGCGGCGCGGTGTTGCTGCCGCCGCAGCTTGCCGATGCGGTGGAGGCGCTGCCGCGGCAGGCACCGGGACTTACGGACTATCTCGGACGCAGCGACTGGCCGATGCGCTTGACCTCCTTGCGCGAACAGTTTCCGGTCCAGCCAAATTTCGGCCAATGGCTGCGCTGGGAGGCCGCGCTCGAAGAAATCCGCGCCTACATGGCGGTGCCGGCGAAAGTCCGCAGCGACATCATCCGCCAACTCGGCATGAGATTCGCCGAGCTGATCGCCGCTTCGCCATCGGTACGGCTGCTGCCGCCGCAATCGCACACCGCGCGCGGCGACGAATTCGCCCGCCCGACGATCTTCGGCTTCACCCTGCACCGGGACGCCCGCCCCCTGTCGCTCGCCGAATGCCGCATGCTGCACCGCGCTCTGGCCGAGGGCACCGTGGGTGATGCGCCGTGCCTGCTCGGCCAGCCGGTCGGCTGGGGCGGCCGCACCGACGAAGACGTCGCAGCGCTGCGGCTGTGCATCAGCGCCCGGCACGTCATCGACATTCATGCCGACGCAAGCGCGCGCGACCGCCTTCTCGCCGATGCGGCGGCCGCGATGACCACGCTCGATGCGCTACTGCACCGGCCCTCCGTTTTCACCGACACCGCTGCCGAGGAACGCCATGTCCACTGACATCACCCAGCCCGTCGCCGCCGATCGCATCGGCTTCGCCCGCCTGACCAAGCGCGCTTTCGACGGCGAGAACCTGTACCCGCTGTGGCGGGAGCTGATGGGCAGGGTCGACGCCGGCACGGCGAGCTCCGGCGAACAGCTCGACCTCGCACTGATCACCCAATTGTTCGGCCACAAACCGGCAGGCCTGTCGATCCAGACCGAGACGCTGAAGCAACAGCAACTGTTCCGCTCGCCCTGCGCCAGCGACCATCCGCGGCTGCGCGTGCTGGCGCTCGCCGCCGACATCGACATGGGCGGCAATACGCCGATCGAATTCCTGCTGCAGGATTCCGGACTCGAGCTTCTGACTTTGTATGTGATCGACGGCATCCCCCTGCCCGATCCACTGCCGCCCCACGACGTCGCGATCGTGATCGCCTCCGACTCCGACGAATGCCGCGGCGCGCTGGCCACGATCGCGGCGCGCGCAGCCGACTGGCCGGCGCCGCTGCTCAATCCGCCGCACCTGATCCGGCATCTCGACCGCGACAAGCTGTACCGGCTGATCGGCGACGTCGACGGACTGGTGATCCCCGCCACGGTTCCGGTCGGCCGCGACGCGCTGATGGCCGCCGCCAACGGCTCCGCGGCGTTGCCCGAGGTCGCCGGCGGCCTCGACTTCCCGATCATCGCGCGGCCGCGCGGTTCGCATGCCGGCTTCGGCCTCGCCCGGATCGCCGACAGCGCCGGGCTGCTGGATTACTTGCGCGACCGCCAGGAGAGCGACTACTTCATCGCCCGCTACGTCGATTACGCCAGCGAGGACGGCCAATTCCGCAAGTATCGCGTGGTGGTGGTCGACGGCAAACCCTACGCCTGCCATATGGCGATCGCCGACCGCTGGGACATCTGGTACCTCAACGCAGGAATGGCCGAGAGCGAGCTCAAACGGCTGGAAGAGGCGGCGTTCTTCCACACCTTCGATTTCGGCTTCGCGCTCCGCCACAAGACCGCGCTCGACGGCATGATCGAGCGGATCGGGCTCGATTACTTCACCATCGACTGCGCCCAGATGCCGAGCGGCGACCTCTTGGTGTTCGAGATCGACAACACCTCGGTGGTGCACGACATGGACAGCCCGGAACTCTATCCCTACAAGCCGCCGCAGATGCACAAGATCTTCGACGCCTTCGCGTCGATGCTGGAGCGCCGGGTCGACTCCCGTCTGACGAGCGTGGCGTGAGCGACGCGATCCGCGCCGGCGCGAATGCCGGCGCAACCAGCCTCGATCCCGACGATTGGGACGCGCTGCGCGCCGACGCGCACCACATGCTCGACGACATGCTGGACTACATCGCCGGGGTGCGCGACCGCCCGGTGTGGCAGCCGATCCCGCCAACGGTCCGCGCCGGCTTCGCCGAACCGCTGCCGCGCCAGGGCACGCCGCTGCCGGAGGTGTATCGCCGCTTCACCGAGGAGATCGCGCCCTACGCCACCGGCAACGTCCATCCCGGCTTCATGGGCTGGGTGCATGGCGGCGGCACCGCGGTCGGGATGCTGGCCGAGATGCTGGCGGCCGGGCTCAACGCCAATTGCGGCGGCCGCGACCATATCGGCATCGAAGTCGAGCGCCAGATCGTGCGCTGGATCGCCGAGCTGTTCGGCTTTCCCGCCACCGCCAGCGGCGTGTTCGTCACCGGCTCGTCGATGGCGAATTTCATGGCGCTATTGGTGGCGCGCACCGCGGCGGTCGGTCCGCAGGTGCGCGAGGGCGGGCTGCCGGGCGAACGGCTCACCGCCTACGCCTCGGCCGCGGCGCACGGCTGCGTGGTGCAGGCCGCCGATCTCGCCGGCCTCGGCCGCGGCGCGCTGCGGCGGATTCCATTCGGCAAGGATCATCGCATCGATCTCGACGCGCTGAAGCGACGGATCGCGGAAGATCGCGCCGCCGGCTGTCAACCGTTCCTGGTGACCGGCTCGGCCGGCACCGTCGATGTCGGCGCGATCGACGATCTCGCGGCGCTTGCAGAACTATGCCTCGACGAAGGGCTGTGGTTTCACGTCGACGGTGCCTACGGCTCGCTCGGCATGCTGTCCGGCGAAATTGCGCCGAAGCTGAAGGGACTGTCGGAGGCGGATTCGATCGCCCTCGACTTCCACAAATGGGGCCAGGTCAATTACGACGCCGGCTTCCTGATCGTGCGCGACGGCGAGCAGCACCGCGACACGTTTGCGGCGCCGGCCGCTTACTTGCGCCGCGAGACCCGCGGGCTGGCCGGCGGCTCGCCCTGGCCGTGCGACTACGGTCCCGATCTGTCGCGCGGCTTCCGCGCACTGAAGACTTGGTTCACGCTGAAGACCTTCGGCGCCGACCGCATGGGCGCGATGATCGCCAACACCTGCAAGATCGCACGCGATCTGGAAACCCGCGTCGAGCGCGAGCCGGAGCTGGAGATGCTGGCACCGGTGACGCTGAACATCGTCTGCTTCCGCTATCGGGCGGCTCCGGACGTGGTGGACGCGCTCAACACCGAGATCGTCGCCGACCTGCACGAGTCGGGAATCGCCGCGCCGTCCTCGACCACGATCGACGGCAGGCTCGCGATCCGCGCCGCGATCGTCAATCATCGCACGACGTCTGCGGATGTCGGCCGGATGGTGGATGCGGTGCTGCGGTTCGGGAAGCAGCGGGTTGGGTCGTCAGCTTTCCGCTGGTGAAGTGCCGAGGAGCAGGCTCTCTCGTTCGTCATTCCAGGGCGCTGCGCAGCGGCAAGCCCGGAATGACGATGGAGAGGTTATCAGTTCGCCGTCCAAAACGCAGGCTTGGCGGGCTCCAGCCTTCCGCCGATCCGGACCGGGGCGATCTTGATGGCGAGGCCGGTGGCGTTGTCGGTTTCGACCGCGACGCCGCTCAGCGTGGCGTCGCCGTTGGCCGGTTCGAACCGACCCTGCGGAATCCCGGTGAGGAAGCGATGCACCGGCTCGTCCTTGTGCATGCCGATCACTGAATCATAGTCGCCGGTCATGCCGGCGTCGGTCATGTAGCCGGTGCCGTTCGGCAGGATCTGATGATCGGCGGTCGGAACATGCGTATGGGTGCCGACCACGAGGCTGACGCGGCCATCGCAGAAATGGCCCATGCCCTGCTTTTCGCTGGACGCCTCGCCGTGGAAATCGACCACGATGGCATCGGCAGCATCGCGCAGCGGGCAGGCTTCGAGTTCGCGCGCGATTGCAGCGAACGGATCGTTGAGCGGCTCCATGAACACCCGGCCCATCGCGTTGATCACCAGCACCCGGGCGCCGCTGCGGGTGTCGACCAGCGCGGCGCCGCGCCCGGGCGTATGGCGCGGGAAGTTGATCGGGCGGACCAGACGCGGCGCGCGCTCGATGAACACCAGCGCCTCCTTCTGATTCCATGCGTGATTGCCGAGCGTCACCGCGTCGGCGCCGGCGTCGATGAAATCGTTGTAGATCGCCTCGGTGATACCAAAACCGCCGGCGGCATTCTCGCCATTGACGATGGTGCAATCGAGCTGCCAGTCGCGGATCAGGCCCGGCAGATGCTCGGCGATTGCGGTGCGGCCGGATTTTCCGACCACGTCGCCGATGAACAGAATGCGCAAACTATCGACTCCGGAAAGTGAGCAGGCCCTGCTCCGTTAGCACATAATCCAGCACCACGTCGTGGGACGCAGCCGGAACGGCGGGGATTTGCTGCATTGCGAAGGCAAGCCCGATCGCCACCACCGGCCCCTGCGCGCGCAAATATTCCAGCGTGCAGTCGTAGTGCCCGGCGCCGTAGCCGATGCGATGGCCGCTTGCGTCGAACGCGGCGAGCGGCACCAGCACGATGTCCGGCGTCACCTCCGGCGCATCCGGCGACGGCTCGCGAATGCCGAGAGCGCTGCGCTGCAAACCATCGCCGTCGCGCCAGGCGCGGAAGGTCAGCGGCGTGCCCTGCCGCGCCACCACCGGCAGCGCTAGCCTGGCGCCGCCGGCGGCGAGCGCCCGCATCAGCGGAAACGGATCGAGCTCGCCACGGATCGGCGCATAGCCGGCGACCACAGCGCCCTCCCGCAACGAAACCGGCACCCCACCCGCAGCGATGGCGGTTGCGGCGGCGCGGCGATCGTCCTCACTCAGCGCAGACCGCCGCGCCAAAGCGGCAGCGCGCAACGCGGTCTTGGCATCGCTGGAGGCGGCAGGGAGATCGGACATCGGCGGGTTATAGGCGGCCGCGGCGCGCGGATGAAGCTCGGGCGACCGTCAGGCCGGAAGCAGCGGGAGATGAGGTTAAAGTGCGAAGCCACAGTGACCGTTGAAGCACTCGATCCCGGAGTTCCCTACGAAAGTAGGTGGGCACCATATGTCCGGGTCCACGGACCCGGCCAGGGACAGTTCCCGAAAGGATCGATAAGGCCCCGGGGATATATGGCTCCTGACGCGTCCCGCAGCTTCGCCGTGCCAATGTAGCGATCATACCGCCGGTTCGCCAGTCCGTGAGGGGTGGAATTCGACGGCCCGATGAACCACCTGACGTGGACAGCCGTTTCGGCTATCAAGAGCTGTCCCCCGATCGCCCTTAGCATCCCACAGGACGCTCAACCCGGATCGCCATGGCCTCGAAATCCAGCACCACCATCGCCCGCAGAGCCCGCACCCGTGCCGAAGCCGACTTCGCCACCTGGCTGATGATGGCCAAGCTCGGCAGCTTCGACGGCCTGCCGGAGAACGCCCAGAAGGTGCTGAACGGCTACCGCGAACGGCTCGACCAAATGAGCGAGATCGAATCCAAGGCGATCGCGGTGCGCGAGACCTACCAAGCTTACTACAGCGACATGGGCGGCACCGGCGAAGCGCCGGAGCCCGAGCCGCGCGCCGCACCGCCGGCCGAAGGCGGCGATGCAGCGACCGACAACGTGGTGCGGTTCAGGAAACCGCCGAAGCCGAAGGTGACCCGGGTCGCCGACCGCGGCGCCCGCCCCATGCCGCCGAACGCTCCCCGCCGACGGGTGCCGGCGCTGCTGATCTTCATCGCGCTGTGCGCGATCGTGGTGGCGTGGAAGTTTCTGACCAAATAACGCAGCCGCAGCTCATCGCCGGCGCGCCAACGCTCGGGACTTGCCGAGGCGAACCACGCGGGGACCATTGCGGATCAGACCGCCGAGCCGGCGTAGCAGCCGGACGCTGGCCACTGCCACGTAAGACAACAGCGCCGCCAGGAACAGTATCCGGACCGCGATCTGGAACCAATTCAGGTCTTCACCCGTCATCTGCCGACACCTTCTGCAAAGAAGGTCAAAGACAGGTCGACTGAAACGTTCCTCAGCCGAGCCGAACGCGGGAGACAGCAGCGTGAGCGACGACAGCGGGCGCGATCAGGCGCCGAACCAGGACAAGGCCGCGGCAGCGCCGCGCAAATCTTCCGACAAGCGGATGCCGCTGGTCGACAATCTGATCGACATGGTGGTGGACGGCGCGGTCGAGATCACCAAGGTCGCAGCCAAGCGCGCGGTGCGCCGGCTGGTCGCGGGCCCGGTCAAGACCACCGTGACCAAAGCCGCCGCCAAAGCCGGTCTCGCCGACTTCACCGAGCCGCTGGCCAAGCCGGCGCGGACCAAGTCCAAGACCGCAACCACTGCCGGCGCGGCGTCCCGTGCAAAAAAGGCTGCCAAGACCTCGGCGAAGTCGGCGGCGGTCGGCAGGTCCGGGACTTCCAGAGCCGAGACTTCCAAATCCGAGACTTCCAAAGCCAGGACTTCCAAAGCCAGCACGTCAAAGGCCAAAGCTGCAAAGCCAAAAACCTCGTCGTCGAAAACGGCGAAGGCTTCGAGCGCCAAGGCCAAGACGACCAAGTCGGCAGCTTCGACATCAAAGAAGACCGCAAAGCCGAGCAGGCGGTGAAATTGGCGAGGGCACGCGCCGACCGACGCCGGAAAGAAGCCGCAATAGGCGCCTCGTCCGGCTTCCTTCGGCCTTCGCACCCGTCATGCCCGCGCTTGGCGCGGGCATCGTCGTCTTGAACCCCGCACAAGATCAAAGACCTCGATGGCCGGGACACCCCGGCCATGACGCCGTGAATGAGTCGGGATCAATCGTCGTGGATATTAGTCGTGGAAATTACATGCCGCGTTCGATCGGCTGTTCGATTGCGCCGCCGGCTTCGGCCCAGTCTTTGAAAGCGCCGAGGTTGAACACTTTTTCGTAACCGAGATCCTTCAGCACCTTGCCGGCCAGCGCCGAGCGGCCGCCGGAGGCGCAGTACACGATCACCGGACGATCCTTGGCGAGATGCTTATCGTGGAACGGCGAATCCGGATCGGCGCGGAATTCCAGCATGCCACGCGAGATGTTGAGCGACCCGGCGACCTTGCCGGTGTTGCCGATCTCCGGCGCGTCGCGGACGTCGACCACCAGCGCGCCCTGCTCGATCAAATGGCGCGCGTCATCGACGCTCACCCGCGGCACCACCGCGTTGGCGGCTTCCATCATCTGCTTCAACGTCGTCATTCGGTTCTCCCTCGTGGATGGCTCAGCGGATCAGCCAGCGTGGCGTCACCGACGCATACTCGATCCAGGCGTTGCCGAAACGAATTGCCAGATGCCGCTCCTCGCGGCGGATCGCAAGCCGGTCGACCAGCACCGCCATCAGTAGCGCCAGCGGCACAAACCAGCCGTTGCCGACCGCAAGGCCGATGCCGGTCAACAGCAGGGTGTTGGCGAGATAGATCGGGTTGCGGCTGAACCGGAACGGTCCCCAGGTGACCAGCCGGTCGGCGGCGCGATGCGGCAAGACGTTGGTGCGGGCGGCCCGCATTGTCAGGATCGCCCAGACGTCGCCGGAAAACCCCAGCGCGACGAGCACGTAGCCCGTCCATACCACCAGCTCGCTGCGGGGCAGCGGCAACGGCAACACGACGCCGAGCCCGATCGCGGCCAAAGCCGCAATCGCCAGCAGCATCGGCGGCCACGGCAGTCTGTTCGGGCGGGTGCCCTCGGAACCAGTCATCGCAACTCGTCGGCAAACATTCGGTCGGTCGAATATATCGAAGGTCGTGCGGATAGACCAGCCGCCCATGATTCGATCAGGCCGTTCGGGCCGAGATCACGTCATCCGTCACAGCGCCCCGGCCGCCGTCGCCGCGACGATCCGCCAGCGCACACCGCGGCCTGCCAGTTCGTCGCCGAGCGCATCGAGCAACGCGCGCAGTTCCGCAGCTTCGGCGGTGACGATGATCTCGACCGAGAGCGTGTGACCGCGGACCTGCTCGACGATGCTGTCGTAGTCGACATCGCGGCCGTAGCCTTCGACCTCGCGGGCGGTGAAGCCGGTGCGCGCGGTCGGCTCGTGCGCCAGCATCGCGGTGATCACGTCGTCCTTCAGCGCCATCGGCACCAGCAGCGTCAGCACCATCGCGCTCATCGCGGGGCCTCCTGCGTCTTCGGAGCCGGCGGAATCCCGAAGCGGCGATACAGCACCGGCAGGATCACCAGCGTCAGCAGCGTCGAGGTGACGAGACCGCCGATCACCACCACCGCCAGCGGCCGCTGCACGTCGGCGCCCGGACCGGTGGCGTAGAGCAGCGGCACCAGGCCGAACGCAGTGATGCTGGCGGTGAGCAGGATCGGCCGCAGCCGGCGCTGCGCGCCGAGCTCGACGATCTGATCCGGCGGCAGGCCCTGGCTGCGCAGCATGTTGAAATACGACACCAGCACCAGGCCGTTCAGCACCGCGATGCCGAGCAGCGCGATGAAGCCGACCGAGGCCGGCACCGACAGATACTCGCCGGTGATCAGCAGGCTGAACACGCCGCCGATCAGCGCGAACGGGATGTTGATGAACACCAAGAGCGACTGCCGCAGCGACGAGAAGGTGACGAACAGCAGCAGGAACACCAGCGCGAGCGCGATCGGCACCACGATGCCGAGCCGCGCCGCGGCGCGCTGCTGGTTCTCGAACTGGCCGCCCCAGACGATGCTGTAGCCTTCCGGCAGCTTGACCCGCTCGGCGACCGCCGCCTTGGCCTCGTCGACGAAGCCGACCAGGTCGCGGCCCGACACGTTGCTCATCACCAGCGCCAGCCGGCGGCCGTTCTCGCGGTCGATCTTCACCGGCCCGTCGATCCGCTCGAGTCTGGCGACGTTGGCGAGCGGCACCGACTTGCCGTCGGCCAGCACCAGATTGATGCCGGCGAGCCGCGCCGGGGATTCGCGCAGCGACTCGGTGCCGCGGATCAGCACCGGCGTGCGGCGGCCTTGTTCGACCACGATACCGGCCTGCCGGCCTTCGATCTGGGTGCGCAGCGCCTCGGTGAGCGCGTCGACGTCGAGCCCTAGACGGCCGGCCTGCAGCCGGTCGATCGCGACATTGTAGTACTCGAAGCCTTCGTTCAGCGTGGTGCGGACGTCTTCGGCGCCCTTCAGCGTCTTCAGTGTCGCGGTGATCTGTTCGGCCAGCCTGTTGAGCGTCGGGATGTCGGTGCCGAAGATCTTCGCCACCACATCGCCGCGGGCGCCGATGATCATCTCCTGCACCCGCATCTCGATCGGCTGGGTGAACGAGAAGCCGATCCCCGGGAACCCGGCGAGCGCCTTGCGCAGCTCGCCCATCAGCCAGTCCTTGTCGTGCGGCCGGCGCCACTCCGCCTCGGGCTTGAGGATAATGTAGGTGTCGGTCTGATTGAGCCCCATCGGGTCGAGGCCGAGTTCGTCGGAGCCGACGCGAGCCACGATGCTCTTCACCTCCGGCACCGCGCCCATCACCGCCTGCTGGATTCGGAGATCGAGATTGACGCTTTCTTCGAGCCCGATCGACGGCAGCTTCTCGACGCTGATGATCGGCGTGCCTTCTTCCATCGTCGGCATAAAGATCTTGCCGAGCTGCGCATAGGCGAACACGGTGGCGACCAGCGCCAGCGCCGACACGGCCAGCACCGCCTTCTCGTGATTCAGCGCGAACCGCAGCACCGGCGTGTAGCCGGCGCTGATCTTGCGCACCAGCCAGGTGTCGCCGTGACCGGCGGTCTTCAGCAGCAGCGACGCCAGCACCGGAATCACGGTCAGCGCCAGCAGCAGCGACGAGCCGAGCGCGAACACGATCGCCAGCGCTACCGGGATGAACAGCTTGCCTTCCAGCCCCTGCAGCGTCAGCAGCGGCAGGAACACGATGACGATGATGCCGATGCCCGAGGTAACCGGCACCACGACTTCGCGCAGCGCCTGATAGATCCGGTGCAGCAGCGGCACCTGCGCGGCGTGGCGATCATGCGCCAGATGCGACACGACGTTTTCGACCACCACCACGGCGGCGTCGATCAGCATGCCGATCGCGACCGCGAGGCCGCCGAGGCTCATCAGGTTCGCCGACATGCCGGCGAAGCGCATCAGCACGAAAGTGGCGAGCGCCGACAGCGGCAGCGTCAGCGCCACCACCAGCGCGGCCCGCCAATCGCCGAGGAACAGGATCAACAGCACGATCACCAGCACCACGGCCTCGAGCAGCGACTTCGACACCGTGCCGACGGCGCGCCCGACCAGGTCGCCGCGGTCGTAGAACACGTTCAGCGTCACGCCCTTCGGCAGCGTCGGCTCCAGCTCCTTGAATTTGGCGCGAACGCCTTCGACCACGTCGCGCGCATTGGCGCCGCGCAGGCCGAGCACCAGGCCCTGCACCGCCTCGCCCTGGCCGTCGCGCGTCACTGCGCCGTAGCGGGTGATGCTGCCGATCCGCACTTCGGCGACGTCGCGCACCCGCACCATGCCGCCGTCGCGCGACGCCAGCACGATGTCGCGCAAATCATCGAGCGTGCGGACCTGACCGTCGACCCGGACCAGCAGCACCTCCTCGCCGGCCGACAGCCGGCCCGCGCCGCCGTTGCGGTTGTTCTTCTCGATCGCCTTCTCCAGCATATCGATGGTAATGCCGTGCGAGGCCATCGCCAGATTGTCCGGCACGATCTCGAAGCTGCGAACGAAGCCGCCGAGCGAATTGACGTCCGCGACGCCGGGCAGCGTGCGGAGCGCCGGACGGATGGTCCAGTCGAGCAACGTCCGCCGTTCAGCCATCGTCAGGTCGCCGCCCTCGATGGTGAACATGAACATCTCGCCGAGCGGCGTGGTGATCGGCGCCAGACCTCCGGTCAGCCCGTCGGGCATGTCCTTCATCGCCGAAGCGAGCCGTTCGGCGACCTGATTGCGCGCCCAATAGATGTCGACGCCGTCGGCGAAATCGATGGTGACGTCGGCGAGGCCGTATTTGGTGGTGGAGCGCAGGATGGTTTTGTTGGGGATGCCGAGCATTTCCAGCTCGAGCGGCATCGTCACCCGGGTCTCGACTTCCTCGGGCGTCATGCCCGGGGCCTTCATGATGATCTTGACCTGGACAGGCGACACGTCCGGGAACGCATCGATCGGCAGATGCCGGAACGCCAGCACGCCGGCGCCGATCAGCAGCAGCGTGGCCAGCACCACCAGCAGGCGATGCGACAGCGAGAACTCGACGAGACGGGTCAGCATTTACTCGACCCCGCCGAGTCCCTGCCAGGCGCCCTTCAGCGCAGCGATGCCGCGCACCGCGATCCGCTCGTCGCCGCGGAAACTGCCGCTGACCACCGCGAACTGCGGCAGCTCCTCGCGGATCTCGACCGGGGTCGCGACGAAACCGCCGTCGGTCTGCACGAACACGAAGGCGTCCTTGCCCCGCCGCACCATCGCGCCGCTGTGCACCCGCCATTCGGCCGAGCCGCTGGTGATCGGAGCGATCTGCGCTTCGACCACCTGGCCGGGCCGCAGGTCGGGATCGGGCTCGTCGAATTCGGCGCGGACGATCACGGTCTGCGAGGTCGGCTCGACGCTGGAGCCGATCGACACCACCTTGCCGACGCACTCATGGCCGCGCAGCGCGACCCGGGCGCCGACTGCGAACTCGTCGGCGCGCAGCGCCGGCACCTGGATTTCGACCCACAGCGGCGCGAGCTGCGCCAGCTTGAACACCAGCGCCAGCGCCTCGACGGTCTGGCCGGGCGTGGTCGGACTTTCCAGCACCACGCCATCGATCGGCGCGATCAGCGTCAGCCTGGGATCAAGCTTCTGGCTCGCCGCCAGCTTGTCGACCGCGGCTTCGGTCATCCCGACATGCAGCAGCGCCTGGCGGCGCTCGGCAGCGGTGGCGCGAGCTTGTTCGTATTCGCTCTGGGTGACGATGACCTGCTTCCTGGTCACCGCACCGTAGGGCGCGAGCTGCGTCTCGCGGTCGAGATTGGTCTTGAGCAGCCGCTCTTTGTTGTAGGCGACGAGATATTCGGCCTGGGCGTTGGCGAGCGCCGGGCTCTGAATCTCGGCGAGCAGATCGCCGGCCTTCACCACCGTGTCGATTCGCACCAGCAGCCGCTCGATCCGGCCGCCGAGCGGCGCATTCATCAATCGGCTGCGATCCGGCGGTACCGCGATTTTGCCGGGGAAGCTGAGGCCGGCCGCGGCCGGCTGCTTCTCCAGCGGCGAGGTCTCGATCCCGACCCGTTCGGCCTGCTGCTTGGAGATCGACAGCTCGTCGCCGGCGCGCGCGGTCCCGCACGCCAGCACGGCGGCAATCAGCAAAAGCCAAATGGTCGAAAAGCGGAGCATGGGTTTGTCACTGGCACCTGTGCCGGCCCAAAGATGCCGGACGCGCCGGCTCCCCGCAGCCGCCGCAAAACGTGCTGCTTGCCTATGCTAGCGCGGCTGACAGGACGCTGACAGGGCCATCCGCCGCCAGCGTCAACGGCCGGTATGCGCCGGCAGAAGCTGACTGCCAGTGTTTCGCGGCAGGGCTCTCTCCCGTCCCACGCCGCCCTGCGTCCTTCAGGCCGCGCGCTGGGCCAGCATGTCGGCGCGGACCCGGCCGAGATAATCGCGGATGCGGTGCGCCAGCGTCTCCGACTGCGACGACAAATGAGTCGAGGCGGTCATGGTCGAGGCGGCGGACTGCTCGGTGTCGCGGGCGCTCGCGGTCACCGCCTGGATGCTGCCGGCAATCTCGCTGACCACGTCGTAGGCCTGCTCGATGTTCCTGGCGATATCGGCGGTGGCGGCCGACTGCGCTTCTGCGGCGCCGGCCACCGCCGCGGTGATGTCATCGACCTCGGTCATCACCACACCGATCTCTCCGATCGAACGGCTGACGAGGTCGGCGGCACCGTGGACATGCTCGACCTGTGCCTCGATCTCCCCGGTGAATTTGGCGGTCTGCTCGGCCAGCGCCTTCACTTCGGCTGCGACCACTGCGAAGCCACGACCAGCCTCGCCTGCGCGAGCCGCCTCGATCGTCGCGTTCAGCGCCAACAGATTGGTCTGACCGGCGATCACCTCGATCGACTTGACCACCTCGGCGATCCGCTCGGCAACGCTGCGCAGGCTGGCGACGTTGGCGGAGGCTTCCGACACCCGGCTCACCGCGCGTCCGACGACTTCGGCGGAACGGCCGATTTCGGCGCCGACTTCGCGGGCGCTGGCCGATAGTTCGGTGGTGGCGGCAGCGACGCTGCGCATGTTGCTGCTGGCCTGCTCGGCGGAGGCCGCGACGCTGGTCAGGCGTTCGCGGGTCAGCGACGCACCGCTGGTCAGACTGCCGGCGGTGTCGCGCATCCCGCGGGAATCCTCGTCGAGCGACGACACCACGTCGCTCACGGCGGCTTCGAGCTGCGCCGCCTGCTGGGCGAAACTGTTGATCCGCACCTCGATGCTGTCGGTGGCGGCATTGATGGTCTTGGCGCCGCGCAGCAGCGCGCCGTGCAACCCGCCCGGCAGGATGCGGCGGAAGTAGCGACGATGCTGCACCGCGTCCATCGCCGCGGTGGCTTCGCGCACGAACGCGTCGCAGCCGTCGATCACGTCGTTGACGGCGCGCAGCATGTCGCCGGTGCGGCCGTTATCGGGAATATTCAGGATGCGCGCCTCGAAGTCGCCGGCGGCGATTCTCTGGCAGACGTCACGCGCCTGGCCGATCAGCCGCGTAGTCTGCACCATGCGGTACAGCGCAACGCAAGTCGCCAGGATGGCGAAGCTCTGGATCGTCATCGCCGCCGAGCGATAGTCCAGCGCCTCCAGCGCCAGCGCGATTGAAGACGCGACGATGATGAGGGCGATATTAAGCTGCGCTTTGGAGAGCGAACATAAGTTCGTCATAGCTGACCTTCTTGGAGGCGACGAAATCCGTCAGCGCCTTGAGCCCCGCCTCGACCGCCTGCTTGCCGTTGGCGTGACCCTGCTCGACCCGCAGCACCTCGGCGTAAAGCGGCGCGATCGCACTCGCGACCACGCTTGGATCCGGCATGCGGCGATTGGAGTGATAGGCGACGATGTTGCCGTGCTCATCGAACGACGGCGTGATGTGCGCGAACACCCAATAATGGTCGCCGCTGCGCGCCATATTCTTGACATAGCCGAAGATCTCGCGGCCCGCGGCTATCGTGTCCCACACCAGGCGGAACACCGCGCGCGGCATGTCGGGGTGACGGATCAGGCTGTGCGGCTGGCCGAGCAGTTCCGCTTCGGTATAGCCGGCGATGTGGCAGAACGTGCGGTTGGCGTAGGTGATACGGCCTTTCAGATCGGTCTTGGACACGATCAGTTCGCCTGCCGGAAAGAACACTTCCTTGCCGGTCGGGCGGATTTGGACAGCCATCGCCTGTCTCCTTGGAGGGCACGCCTCGGTTTCTCGTAGGATCAGGGATTTGAATTTGTCTTAAAGCCCGACCCCACGCCGCATCATCGCGGCAAAATACGTAGTTGTACGAAGCCTCGAATTGGAACCGCACAAGACTGACCGATTAGTTCGCCGAACCGCTACCCTCACGCTGCACGTTGCTCGACGAGTTCCTTGCGGACCTGACCGAGATAGCCGTTGATCTGCTGCGCGAGCTGTTCCGATTGCGAGGACAGCTCGGCCGAAGTCGTCATCGTCGAGGCGGCGGCGCGTTCGTTGTCCTGAGCATTGCCGGCGAGCACATGGATGGTCTCGGAAATCTCACGCACCACCGCGAACGCCTCGTCGATATTACGTGCGATCTCGGCGGTCGACTGCGACTGCGCGCCCGCGGCGCCTGCAACCTGACGCGTGATGCTGTCGATCTCGGCGATCACCGTGCCGATCTCACCGATCGAATGACTGACAGCGCCGGCGGCGCCGTGGACCTGGCCGATCTGGGCCTCGATCTCGCCGGTGAACTGGGCGGTCTGCGACGCCAGCGCCTTGACCTCGTGCGCCACCACGGCAAAGCCACGGCCGGCATCGCCGGCCCGCGCCGCCTCGATCGTGGCGTTGAGCGCCAGCAGGTTGGTCTGGCTGGCGATCGCCTGGATCGCCTTGACCATCTCGCCGATATTGTCGGCGACCCGCTGCAGCGCATCGACATTGCCGCTGGCCTCGCCGACGCTGCTCACCGCCCGCGCCACGATCGCGGCCGAGCGATCGATCTCGGTCCGCACGCCGCTGGCGCTCGAGGTCAGTTCGGAGGTCGCGGAAGCGACCGACTGCATGTTGGCGGTCGCCTGCTCGGAGGCGGCGGCGACCGACGCCAGCCGTTCCCGTGCCGACGAGGCGCCGACCGTCAGCGTGCCGGCCGTGTGCTTCATCTGCGTCGACCCCCGATCGAGCGCGCTAACGATCGCGCTCGTCGTCGCCTCCAGCTCCGCGGTGCGGCCTGCGAAACTGTTGATCCGGCCTTCGATGTTGCCGGCGGCGGCGTTGATGGCGCCGGCGCCGTGCAGCAGCGCGCCGTGCAGCCCACCCGGCAGGATACGGCGGAAGTATTTGTTGTGATGCATCGCGGTCATCGCCGCGGTCGCCTCGCGGACGAAGGCGTCGCAATCGTCGATCATATCGTTGATGGCGCGCAGCAGCGTGCCGGTGCGGCCGTCGTCCGGAATGCCGAGAATCCGCGCTTCGAAATCGCCGTCGGCGATGCGACGGCAGACCTCACTGGCCTCGCCGAGCAGCCGGCGCGTCTGACTGATGCGGAACAGCGCCAGCCCGGCGAACGCCATCACGACGCCTTGGATCACCATCGCGGCGACGTAGAACTCGAACACGCCGCATACCACCGCCGCGCCCGCGGCGACGATCAATCCGGCGACGTCAAGCCGCGCTCTTGAGAGAGAACATAAGTTCGTCATAGGAGGCCTTCCGGGAAGCGACGAAATCGGACAGCGCGCGACAGCCGGCGGACAGCGCGTCCTTGCCGTTTGGGTGGCTGCTCTCGGTGCGGAGGATGTCGGCGTAGAGCGGGATGATCGCGGCTTCCAGCACACCGCGGTCCGGCGCACGGCGATTGGAGTGATAGCCGACGATCCGGCCCGCACCGTCGAACGACGGCGTGACGTGCGCGAACACCCAATAGTGGTCGCCGCTGCGCGTCATGTTCTTCACATAGGCGAAGATCTCGCGGCCCTGCTGCACCGCATCCCACAGCAGCTTGAACACCGCGCGCGGCATATCGGGGTGGCGGATGATGTTGTGCGGCTGGCCGATCAGGTCGGCCTCGCGATAGCCGGAGATGTCGCGGAACAGACGGTTGGCGTAGGTCAGCCGTCCCTTGGTGTCGGTCTTGGAGACGATCAGTTCAGACGCTGGGAAGAAGGCCTCCCGTCCGCTGGGCGTGACGTGGCGCATTGACGACCTCGATGGAACTCATTTGCGCCTGCTCGTTATTCGCAGAACAGTTGCGAATGGGTTTATTCCACCAAAGGTGAAGAACTAAAGTTCACAAATCGGATATTTACGCCATCATAATACCGATAAATGCCTCACTTTGCCGCTGGCCGACTAGGGAAACGGTATCAAGACGAGGCACCTCGCCGAGGCCCGGCTCCGATGCCTAAGGTCGGCCGCCGAGACCGTGGGCGATCACCTTGCGCATCAGATTGGGCAGAGCCTCGTCCGCCAGCGTAGCGATGGCGGCCCAGCGCATCCCCGCCGGGGCCCGGCTGCCCGCAGGGGCGTGCGCGACATACACCGTCAGTTCCAGCGGGAAGTGGGTGAACACGTGGCTGACGACGCCGGGTTTGCGATGCCAGCGCGACAGGCCCTTCAGCACCGGCGCCTGCGCCCGGGCGGCGGCCTCGTCGTGATCGGCGAGCCAGTCGGAATTCGGCACCTCGGTCATGCCGCCGAGCAGGCCCTTGGCGGGGCGGCTGCGAACCAGCACCTGGTCGCCGCGGATCACCACGAAGGCGGCGCCGCGGCGCAGCGCCCCGGTCTTCTTCGGCGCCTTGCGCGGGAAGCTGTCGGCGTCGCCGCGCAGCCGTGCCGCGCAGCCGTCCATCAACGGGCACAGCGCGCAGGCCGGCTTCTTGGGCGTGCAGATGGTGGCGCCGAGATCCATCAGCGCCTGGGCGCTGTCGCCGGCGCGGGACGGGCCGAGCAGTGTCTCGGCCAGCGCCTTGATGCGCGGCTTGGCCTTCGGCAGTTCGTCCTCAACCGCACACAGCCGCGACACCACCCGCTCGATATTGCCGTCGACCGGCATCGTCCGCCGGCTGAACGCGATCGCCGCGATGGCGGCGGCGGTGTACGGCCCGACGCCCGGCAGCGCTCGCAGCCCCTCCTCGGTGTCGGGAAAGCGGCCGCCATGCTGGCGCGTCACCGCCACCGCGCAGGCGTGCAGGTTGCGGGCGCGCGAGTAGTAGCCGAGCCCGGCCCACATCTTCAGCACGTCGTCGAGCGAGGCTTCGCCCAGCGCCGTCACGCTCGGCCACCGCGCCATGAACTTGTCGAAATATGGTCCGACCGCCCGCACCGTGGTCTGCTGCAGCATGATCTCGGACAGCCAAACCGCGTAAGGGTCGGCACTCGCGCCCGGCGGTGCCCGCCACGGCAGGCTGCGGCGATGCCGGTCGTACCAGGCCAGCAGCGCTTGCGGCCGGGCGCGCGCGGCGTCGCCGTCCGTGTCGTGTTCTGCTGTGATGACCGGGGATTGTTTCCGCCGCGGCGCCGCGCCTGCTAGACTCATGGCCGGTATCGTCGCAAAGCGTTTCTGCATGAGCAAGCCCGGCCCGATCTCCGCCAAGCCATTGTCCGGTCTGCTCGGCGCGACGCTGTCCGAAGCGTTCGCCAAGCAGGGCTTTGCGGCGCGCGAACTGGTGACGCGCTGGGCTGAGATCGCCGGGCAGCAGATCGCGGCGCATTCGGAGCCGCTGAAGATGCAGTGGCCGCGTCCGGTCGACGGCCAGCCGGTGGAGCCGGCGACGCTGGTGCTGCGGGTCGAAGGACCGATGGCGCTGGAGATCCAGCATTCCTCCGACCTGATCCTGGAACGGGTCAACCGCTTCCTCGGCTGGAACGCGGTCGGGCGGATCGCGCTGCGCCAGGCACCGCTGTCGCGCCGTCCGCGCAAGACGATCCCGCGCGGTCCCGATCCGTCGGCGGTCGCCCGCGTAGCCGCAACTCTGGACGAAGTCGCCGATCAGGAGCTGCGCGACGCGCTGGCGCGACTCGGCGCGACGATCAAGCGGACGTGACGCCGGCGCTTTTCAACTTGTTCTGGCGCGGCATTGCCACAATTGCTGTTTCAAGCTAGCGAGACTTGGAAGTCGTGCGGCGCTGGCGCCGCCTCGACATGTCGCTATCGGCGGCGAGCCCCGCCGGATTGGAGCTGTTTGCCGATGATCACGCGCCGCACTTTCACCGCCGCAATGTCGCTGACCGGCTTGGTCGCGGTCGCCGGCGTCTCGCCGTTCCGGCTGATCGACGCCGCCTTCGCCCAGAGCAAGGAGGCCGCCACTGCCGCCGACGTTGCCAAGCCGATGTCGCTGCCCGACATGGCGCTGGGTCCGAAGGACGCCGCCGTCACCGTTACCGAATACGCCTCGCTGACCTGCTCGCATTGCGCCACCTTCGACCAGCAGGTGTTCCCGCAGCTCAAAAAGGCCTACATCGACACCGGCAAGGTTCGCTGGGTGTTCCGTGAGTTCCCGCTCGATATCAAGGCGGCAGCCGGCTCGATGCTGTCGCGCTGCATCGCCAAGGACGACTCCGCCAAGTACTTCGCGGTCACCGACGTGCTGTTCAAGAGCCAGACCGAGTGGGTGCTGAAAGACACCACCGAGCAGCTCAAGCGGATCGGCAAGCAGGCCGGCCTGTCGGGCGAAGAGGTCGAAGCCTGCCTGAAGGACCAGGCGCTGCTCGACAAGATCGCCGCCGACCAGAAATACGCCAACGAAGTGCTGAAGGTGAACGCCACCCCAACGTTCTTCATCAACGGCGAAATGCTGCGCGGCGAGAACTCGTTCGAAGAATTCGCCAAGCGGATCGACGCGCTGCTGGCGAAGAAGAGCTGAGGCGGGGGCGCTGGTAACAAAGCGGCCCACTCGCGTCGTCGAGCCGCCGCTCTGAAGTCAACCGCACCTGATCAATCGTCATCCCCGCGAAGGCGGGGATCCAGTATCCCAGAGCATTCGCGGCCAGCATCGAGCGGTACGACAATCGCTCTGGAATACTGGGTCGCCCGGACAAGTGTTCAGCCCGGAGACATAGTCGACACGTGTTCGGAGACATGACCGACACTTTCCACGCCCGTCAAGTCGATGGTGGCGACTTGGTGGGCGGCGAAGAACACGCCGTATTTGCCGTCGGTGGAGAGCGGCCTGATGGCCAAGCGCTCTCCGGCGAAGGCTTGCGGCACCTTCCACAAACGACCTTTGAAGCTGACATAGGCCTTGGTTTTCGAGACGGATCGGACGATGTCGCGCTCATCGTATTCTGGAGTCGGCAGGCGGTCCGGTAGAGAACGCCGGCTCGGCTGGTAGCGATCAGCAGGCACCAGCTGGCCTAGCGACTCGTGAGGGCGCTCGAAGTTGTACACCTCGCGCCAGGAATCGAAGGCACGTTGCGCCTCGGCGAGGTCGCGCAAGGGCCGCAGCGCAAACACCTCGTCGTCCAGCGTGCGATGAAAACGCTCGTTCTTGCCGCGGCTCTGCGGGTGATAGGGACGACTACGGATCACCCTGATGCCGAGCTTGAGCAGCCACACAGAGAGCCATGTCCAGCGCTCGCCGGAACTGTCCGACCACGGCGAGCCGTTGTCGACGAAGATCGTGTCGGGCAAGCCGTAGTGCCGGAACGTCGTTTGCAGCCTGTCCTGCACGGTTTCGCCGCGCTGATCGGCGCAAGCCTGGAGGCACAGATCGTAGCGTGAGTGATCGTCCACCACGGTCAGCGGATGGCAGCGGACGTCGTTGCCGAGCCGAACCCAGCCTTTGAAGTCCATCTGCCAAAGCATGTTCGGCGCCGGCATCTCGAACCGCAGCGTCGCCGGTGGACCGCCGGCGGCAGGCTTGATCCGGCCGTGCCGGCGCAGGATCTCGTGGATCGTCGACACCGCCGGAGCGTGCTGTCCGGACCGGTCCATCGAGCTGGCGATCTTGCGCGCGCCCCATGCCGGATGCGCATCACGAACCGCCAGCACCTGGGCCTCACACGCCGCCGAGGTCTGCCGCGGGCTGTCCTGCGGCCGCCGCGACAGGTCGGCGAGATCACCTCCGGCCGCCCATCGCTCCAACCATTTGTAGCCGGTCGTCCAATGAATGCCGAACCGCCGGCACAGCTCGCGCCGGTTCGCCCCCTCCTGCATCGCAAGCCGTACGAACTCGCGTCTCTGATCCACTGCCGACACCTCACGCCAGGGCATGGACTTGGCCTCCAATCGCCAAATCCAGCCACTATGATGCGTCGACTATGTCTCCGAACACCCGTAGGTCATGTCTCCGGGCTGAACATCAAGCCGGGCGATGACCGCGGGAGGTGAGGCATACCAAAAGCCGGAGCCTCATCCTTGCAATTTTCACACGGGTATTGAACGCGACGCTATCGACTGCTGAGGCTGATCGCCTCCTCCCCCGGGAGTAAGTGGCATCCATGGGAAAGCTGATTCAGAGCGCCGCCAATCAGCAGATCAAGCTGGCCGCGACCTTCGTGAACAACATTGGGGTCGGCTTCATTATCGCCGGGATCATCGCGCCGGGCCTGTCGATGTTGACCGACCGGCCGATGCTCACGAAGGAGGCCTTCTTGGGTGCGGGCCTTCGTTGTGCTGTTTTGGGTGTCGTCCTACATTTGCTGGGACGAAGCGCCCTGCGGAGGATTCAATGAACGATATCCTCTTTCTACTTACCGTTCCGGTCATCGTTACCCTGATGGCAGCCGGTGTGGTCTGGCACAGCAACCGGCAAGCTGGCGCCGCGTTGCAAGCGTCGGAGGCCGAAGCGAAGGACGCCAAGGCGCTCCTCCAATCGGGCAAGTTCGGCGGTCGCGACAACCTGTTCACGGCAATCCGGGTGACGTATTCGGGACGCCGGGAACAGAACCAAAAACAAGCCTGACATCTGCTCCGCGGTCCATGTTCGAAGCCTTGCTTCGCGACGGCACCTTGGCGGAACGTTGATGATCAGGATCACAAACAGCCACGCCCGATCGTTCTCGCGGCTCCGCTGAGCCCGAGCTGTGCGCCCGTCGCTATCACAGCGAGGGGCGGGGGCGCGCCGCTTGGCGCAAATTGGTGGTTGGATCGCGATGGCTTGCGAACCATCGCGCAGGCGCCGTCGCGGCGCGCCCACCAGCGGCGATCTTTGGCGTCGGGACCGTTCTTCCGGGCGCGGGGAGCACGGGGATTTCTCCCGTCTCGTTCCGTCCCGTCCAGCCACGCACAGGGCAGCCGCTCGTAGTAGCGGCGGCATAGCAGTTTGCTTTGCGCAAACTGCGTAAACTTGTTTGCGCTGACCTTCTGCCTCCCGGACGATCGGCTTGCGAGGCCGCTCGCGCAGGACGCCGCGTCATCCGGCTTCGGCTGAAACGTCAGCCGCTTGCCGAACCCGCCGGCCGGTTTCCCGGCCGACGATCTGTCCCGCTTCCAAGCGCCCTTGAGAAGCGCCCCTCACGGACGGGACGATACGGACTCTAGTCTTTTTAGGAATATTATCGCACTTATATACTTGTCAAATGTGCGAATAGTCCTAGGCTGAAACAGCCGGAAAAGCCCGGCTGACGCGCCCGAAGGAAACTAAGTCAAGGACATGAGTGCGTTTCGCCAAACAAAGGTGAAGCGCTATGGATGGAAACAAGGAGACTACAATTTCGGACGCAATGATAGACGCCGGTTTTGAGGAGCTTTCCAGACCGGGAATAGTGGATGATCCTGGGAAGGAGGATAGGATGGTGGTCGCGAGAATATATCGCGCCATGGCACGAACTTCTCAGGAAGGGGCTCATCCTCCTTTCTTCGAACCGTCCACCAGTTGAAATTCCCGGCGTAGTGGCGAAGACAGTCGGCCTTCGCGATAAACTCATAGACGTCGTCTATAAAAATGGAACTGCCCTTTCTCCCGCTCCAGATGTTGGGAGCCACAAGGCCGAATTCCATTTTTGATGTTAGCCCGACAGCTTTCCAGTGCACTATTTCATTTCGGCGTTGCTCAAGTTGCCTTATTAGCCCGAATAAGCCGGCCTGCTTTGGCGTTCCGTGCCAGTATTGATCGTATTGCTTGCCAAATTTGGCATCGATCAAATCTTCCAGTATCTTTTGGCGCAATCCGCTGTTCGTAAGGCGAAAAAAGACAATGCCGCCGAGCTTCATATTTGCGCCAATGAGGTGCGCAAAGACTTCCATTAGTATCTGTTCGAATGCGCTGTATGCATCGAGAGATACTCCGCGCGCTATTTGCAGCTCGTATCGGGACAATTGACTAATGGTTAAGGAATCTTTCGCTGGCACAACGCTCCTCATGGGTGCACTCGTGCGTATGAAGCCGAAGCCGCACGAGGAAATGAAACTTGCAAAGTCGGCCCTCTCCTCGGACGAAACGCCGAAACGCAAAGAGAAGAAAACGAAACCCAGCCATTAAGCTGGGCTTCGCTACGCAACACTCGCCGGGGATGATCTATCCCCAGTGTCGCCATTGGCCAACTTGGGCCGGGCCCAAGTTGCTAAAAGCCGAAGTCGAGTTGTCCCGGCAGCGAACGGAAGTGGGAGCAAACATGCTCCAACTTCCCGTACCTCCAACGGAGGTACGCACTGACAAAGACAGACTTCGACCGGCCGCTATGGTGGTTTCCCATAGCTTGCCTCCCTGTCTGCTTTGGCGGGTTACAGCCCGCCAGCTCGGGCCCACGGTACGCAGGTCCCCGGATGAGGAGCCCGACCTCACGGTCGGTTGCAGAAGGTTTGCCGATGACGACGCTGGGAAATCTACTCTGATTCGCTCCGTCGGCTCCGCCAAAGCCGAAAACGTTTAGCGGCTTGTTTTATGGGTAATCTTAGTTAGTCGGCCGGTACGTCAGACGCTTTCCCTCGATACCTTTGAGGGCAAGAGCCGTCCGTTCCCCATCGGTAACGCCGAGGCGGGAGCGATTGTTGTAGCGGAATTCGAACTTCACCAGATACCGCCGCAAGTGCTGTTCGCCGCAGAATGGATAGACGCCGAAGAAGTTCTCGACGTTGTTGGTGGTGAAGCCCCGAGGGTTCACGTATTCGCGGCCGGTGTGGTTCACGGTCTGGTGGTCGCCGTAGGCCTTGCCGACGTTCTTGTAAAACCGGCTTCGTCCGTAACCAGCGTGGCCTTACGCTGGACGTTCGTGAAAAGGATTCGTTGACGAAGACAAGGGCCAAGTCCGCATGTCAAGACCACGTCACGGCGGACGGCGCACTGCTTTTCGGCCGCAGCCAGAGGCAATGGTGCGGCGGATGACCGGAGAATCGATCCTCGTCCGCGTCATCGCTTCCAGATCGGTATTGAGGAGCGACGCCGACAGCCTTTATGCTCTCGGCATGAAGACAACGATCAAGCCACGCAGCGTTCGGGCCGCGCTTCTCCGCCGGCTGAAGTCGCGTGCGGCATTGGCAGGCTTATCGCTGACTGACTACTTAACCAGCGAGCTTGATCGTGGCGCGAAGCGGCCGACGCTCGATGAATGGCGAGTGCGGTTGCACAGCCGACCTGAAGTACGCCTTTCCGTTGCGCCGGCCGAAGCGGTGCGTGCCGAGCGCGGTGACCTGTGATCGTCAATGTCTCGACATTTGCGTCACTCGCTGACGATGCGCCGTCAACGCACGACAAGCCTGCAAGGAGATCGATGATGAAGATCAAGATCGTGGTGCACGAAGCGGAAGAAGGCGGCTACTGGGCCGAAGTACCGGCAATTCCGGGCTGTGCGACCCAGGGCGAGACGATGGACGAACTGATGCGCAATCTGCGGGAGGCGGTCGAGGGCTGCCTGTCGATCGAGGTGGCGCCTCCTTCCCCCGGTGGTAACGAGCAGATGCTGGAATTGACGGCGTGACCTCGGTCTCCGGCCGCGCATTTGCTCGACTGATCGAGCAGCGTGGCTGGATTTTACTACGCGTCAGCGGCAGCCACCGCATTTACGGCAAGCCGGACAGCGCTATTTGCTCTCTGTTCCAATTCACGCCAACACCGCTTTGAAAACCGGTCTGCTGCGTCACTTGATGAAACTCGCGCAGATCAGCGACGAAGACTTGAACTCGTAGTGCAGGCCGCGAGCGCTCCGGATGCGAATGGCACCGGAACGGCACGCTCGGCGCTCAGCCAAGAGCTACCCGGGCAGAGCAGCGGGGCTTCGGCTCCCTGGTGGACCCGCGAAATCCCCAGATTTATCGCGCATTTCCTGCGAATCCCGCCGTGGAAAAGCCCGCTGGCGTGGTTGCTCATGCCTTAATCGGCGGCCATTGTCGCCGGCTAACGCCGCCACCGGCTGCGAGCGAGTTGCGACCGGGCGGGACAACCTATGGTATTGTCCTGCTTGAGAGATTCGCCACAGCCGCGGGAACCTGCGGCCCATAGAGCATCGGACCAGATGAAACTCACGCGTCTCCGCCTCCACGGCTTCAAGTCGTTCGTCGAGCCCACCGACTTCATGATCGAGCCGGGTCTGACCGGCGTGGTCGGGCCGAACGGCTGCGGCAAGTCCAATCTGGTGGAAGCGCTGCGCTGGGCGATGGGCGAGACCTCGCACAAATCGCTGCGCGCCACCGACATGGACGCGGTGATCTTCGCCGGCTCCGGCAACCGCCCGGCGCGCAACCACGCCGAAGTGGTGATGTCGATCGACAACTCCGATCGCACCGCGCCGGCGGCGCTGAACGATTCCGACACTTTGGACATCTCGCGCCGGATCGAGCGCGAGGCCGGCTCGCAATATCGTATCAACGGCCGCGAAGTCCGCGCCCGCGACGTGCAATTGCTGTTCGCCGACGCCGCCACCGGCGCGCGGTCGCCGGCGCTGGTCCACCAGGGCAAGATCGGTGAAATCATCCAGGCCAAACCGGAGCAGCGCCGGCGCGTGCTCGAAGACGCCGCCGGCGTCGCCGGCCTGCACGCCCGCCGCCATGAAGCCGAACTGCGGCTGAAAGCGGCCGAAACCAACCTGACCCGCGTCGAGGACGTGATCGGCCAGCTCTCGACCCAGGTCGACGGGCTGAAGAAGCAGGCGCGCCAGGCGATCCGGTTCCGCGAAGTCGCCGCCAAGGTCCGCAAGACCGAGGCGATGCTGTATCATCTGCGCTGGCGCGACGCCCAGGCGGAGGTCGGCGCCGCGGCCGAGGTGCACGATCTCGGCGTGCGCCAGCTCGCCGAAACCACCCGGGTGCAGGCCGAAGCTTCCCGCATCCAGGCCGAGCGCGCCTCCACGTTGCCGGGCCTGCGCGAGGCCGAAGCCCGCGCCGCCGCCGGCCTGCAGCGGCTGATCAACGCCCGCGAACAGCTCGACCGCGAAGAGGTCCGTGCCAAGGAGCGCGTGGTCGAACTGGAGCGGCGGCTGGCGCAGTTTTCCTCCGACGTCGAACGCGAGCAGCGGCTGGCGATCGACGCCGACGCCGCACTGGAACGGCTCGACACCGAAGACGTCGAGCTGCGCGAGGAGATCCTGGAGCGGGTCGAGAAGCGCAGCGGCGTCGACGAGCGCGTCGCCGAAGCCGATGCCTCGCTGAGCGAGGCCGAACAGTTGTTCGCCGAACTGACCACCCAGCTCGCCGAGCTGACCGCGCGGCGCAACCAGTTCGAGCAGAGCGTCCGCACCCATCGCGACCGGCTGGCGCGGCTCGACACCGAGATCAAGAACGTCGAGAGCGAAATCGACCGGCTCGCCGCCGAAACCTCCGGCGCCGGCGACCTGACCGAACTCGCTGAAGCGGTCGAGATCGCTCAGGAGCTGCTCGCCGAACAGGAATCCGCGGTGCAGGCCGCGGAAGCCGCCCATGTCGCCGCCCGGCAGACGCTGGATGGCTCGCGCAGCCCGCTGACCGAAGCCGACAAGCGGGTGCAGCGGCTCGAGACCGAAGCCAAGACCATCAGCAAGATTCTCAACGGCGAGACCAAGAATCTGTGGCCGCCGATCATCGACGGCATCACCGTCGCCAAGGGCTATGAGAAAGCGATCGGCGCCGTACTCGGGGACGATCTCGACGCCCCGGTCGATCCCTCGGCGCCAATGCGCTGGACCGATGTCGGCGTGCAGCCGGAAGACCCGGCGCTGCCCGAAGGCGTCGAGGCGCTGGCCCAGCACGTCACCGCGCCGCCGGAGCTGGCGCGCCGCCTAGCCCAGATCGGCGTCGTGACCAAGGAGCGCGGCAATGAGCTGTGCGAGCAGCTCAAGACCGGCCAGCGGCTGGTGTCGCTCGACGGCGACGTCTGGCGTTGGGACGGCTTCGTCGCCTCGGCCCATGCGCCGACCGGCGCCGCCCGCCGCCTCGCCGAACGCGCGCGCCTGACCGACATCGAAAACGAGCTGGAACAGGCCCGGATCGAGGCCAACGCCAAGCGCCAGGCGCTGGAGACCGCCGAAGCCGAACTGAAGATGGCGGCCGCCGCCGAGACCGCTTCGCGTGAGAGCCTGCGCGGCGCCCGCCGCGAGGTCGACGCTGCGCGCGAGCGCTTCGCCGCCGCCGAGCGCGAGGTCAACCGCCACGCCGCACGCAAATCGGCGCTGGCCGAGGCGCAGTCGCGGCTCGCCACCGACCGCGCCGAAGCCGAAGCCGCGCTGGAGAACGCCGAAGCGCAGATCGCCGAGCTGGAGCCGAACACCGAGGCCGAAGCCCGCCTCGCCGCGGTCCGCGGCGACATCGACGGCCGCCGCCGCATCGCCGCGCAGATCCGCGCAGAAGCCCAGGCGCTGGCGCGCGAAGCCGAGCTCGCCGACAAGCGGCTGCAGGCGATCGCCGCCGAGCGGATGGACTGGCAGAAGCGCAAGGCCGGCGCGGCCTCGCAGATCGCCACCGTCGAGGAGCGTGTCGCCGAACTCACCGCCGAGCGCGCCGAGCTGGACAACGCGCCGGAAGTGTTCGCCGAAAAGCGCAGCGCGGTGATCACCGAGATCGAATACGCCGAAGCCGACCGCCGCGCCGCCGCCGACGCCCTGGCCGCCGCCGAGCAGGCGATGGCCGAGACCGACCGCCTGGCGAAGGCCTCGCTCGAACAGCTCTCCAGCGCCCGCGAAGCCTGCGCCCGTGCCGAGGAGCGGATGGAGGCGGCCCGCCGCCGGCTCGAGGACATCGAGCGCGAAATCCGCGACATGCTCGAGGTCGAACCGCAGGCCGCGGCCCAGCTCGCCGAGATCGCCGAGGGCGCCGACCTGCCGCCGCTCGCCGAAATCGAGGAGAACCTGGAAAAGCTGCGCCGCGACCGCGAACGGCTCGGCGCCGTCAACCTGCGCGCCGAGGAAGAGCTGAACGAGGTCGAGACCCAGCACGGCACGCTGGCGGCCGAGCGCGACGACCTGGTCGAAGCGATCAAGAAGCTGCGCACCGGCATCCAGAGCCTGAACAAGGAAGCCCGCGAACGCCTCTTGGCCTCGTTCGAGGTCGTCAACGGTCACTTCAAGCGGCTGTTCACCACGCTGTTCGGCGGCGGCGAGGCCGAGCTGAAGCTGATCGAAAGCGACGACCCGCTCGAAGCCGGCCTCGAGATCATCGCCAAGCCGCCGGGCAAGAAGCCGCAGTCGCTGTCGCTGCTGTCGGGCGGCGAGCAGGCGCTGACCGCGATGGCGCTGATCTTCGCGGTGTTCCTCACCAACCCGTCGCCGATCTGCGTGCTGGACGAAGTCGACGCACCGCTCGACGACCACAACGTCGAACGGTTCTGCGACCTGTTGCAGCAGATGCGGGAAACCACCGAGACGCGGTTCATCATCATCACCCACAACCCGATCACCATGGCCCGCATGAACCGCCTGTTCGGCGTCACCATGGCCGAACGCGGCGTCTCCCAGCTCGTCTCGGTCGACCTGCAGGGCGCGGTGGATATTCTGGATCAGAACGTGGCGTGATTTCCCCGCCCCTGCTGGGGAGGGCAATCGCAGATGCAAGCCCTCGGGCCATTACTCCGGCTCTCGCTTCACCCTCCCCTGGAGGGGGAGGGTAAGGCATGTCAGGCATGATCCCCCCATCCCTCCCCGCCGATCTCAAAGCCGTGCTGGAGCAGTTGCTACACGGCACGCAACGTGCCGACGCGGCCGCGCGGGCGGAGCGGATTTCGCTGACCTATCGCGGCGGCGGCACCTCGGCGCCGATCACCAGCGAGGCCGACGCGCTGGCCTATGCGGGCGCGCGGATGCCGGCGACCTATGCGGCGGTGATCGCCTGCCTCAACGCGATGTCCGCGATCCGGCCCGGCTTCGCGCCGACAACGCTGCTCGACGTCGGCGCCGGCCCCGGCACCGCGAGTTGGGCCGCCGCCCAGGCGTTCGAAACGCTGCAACATTTCACGCTGCTCGACGCCAATCCGGCACTGCGCAGGCTGGCGCTGCAACTGGCCGAGGCGACGCGGCTGCCTGCGATCGACTACCGGCTCGGCGACGCCTGCAAGGCGCTGGCCGATGCGCCGGAGGCGGCGCTGGTGATCGCCAGCTACGTCATCAACGAGCTCTCCGAGGCGGCGCGCGCGCCGTTCGCCGACATGCTGTGGCGCAAGACCACCGATACGCTGCTGGTGGTCGAGCCCGGCACGCCCACCGGGTATCGGCGCATTCTCGATCTGCGCGACCGGCTGATCGCGCAAGGGGCGCGCGTCATCGCGCCGTGCCCGCATGAGAACGCCTGTCCGCTGAGCGCGCCGGACTGGTGCCACTTCGTGCAACGGCTGCCGCGCTCGAAGCTGCATCTGCAGCTCAAGGCCGCCGACGTGCCGTTCGAAGACGAGAAGTTCAGCTATGTGGTGCTGACTCGCGCCAGCCTGCCGGAGCGGCCGGCGCGGGTGCTGACCCAGCCCGAACAGACCAAGGCGGCAATCACCGCCAAGCTGTGCACGCCCGGCGGCCGGCTCGACCTCGCCGTCGCGCCTCGCCGCGACAAACCGGCCTATGCGCGGTTTCGGCGACTGGCATGGGGCGATACGCTCGATTGAACGTTCGCACCTGCAGGGGCGACCAATCGGGACCGCGCCGGTTGCGCGGGCCCTGTTGCGCGCCTGATGTTCCAGCGAGACGGAGCAGGATCTTGGTTGGATGGGAGCCGCCAATATGTGGATTTTTCTCGGCATTATCGCCGCGCTCGCGCTGTATGCGCTGCTGACCTACAATCGCCTGGTGGCGCTGCGCCAGCGCGTCGGCCAGGCGTTCGCAGATATCGACGTGCAGCTCAAGCAGCGGCACGATCTGATTCCGAACCTGGTCGAAACAGTGAAGGGCTACGCGGCGCACGAGCGCTCGACGCTCGACGACGTCGTCAAGGCGCGCAACGCCGCGATCTCGGCGCAGGGGCCAGGCCAGATGGCGGCCGCCGAGAACGCGCTGACCGCCTCGCTCGGCCGGCTGATCGCGCTCGGCGAGGCGTATCCGGACCTCAAGGCCAACGCCAATTTCCAGCAGCTCCAAAGCGAACTCAGCGACATCGAGAACAAGATCGCGGCCAGCCGCCGGTTCTTCAACAACGCCGTGCAGGAGTACAACACCGGCATCCAGCAGATGCCCGCCGCGCTGTTCGCCGCCCCGCTCGGCTTCACCCACAAGGACTATTTCGACCTCGGCGAAACCCGCACCCAGGTCGAGCAGGTGCCGCAGGTAAAGTTCTAGCCCCTGGTCATTCCGGGGCGCCGCAAAGCGGCGAACCCGGAATCTCGCGCTGTTTCTAAGGACACCTCACCTCGGGATTCCGGGTTCGCGAACTGCGTTCGCGCCCCGGAATGACGGGGATAGGTTCGGACCCGATCGGATCGCCATCATGGCCGCCTACGGTCTCTACACCCACATCGCCGCCAACAAGACCCGGTCGATCGTGTTGCTGATCGGGCTGTTCGTGCTGGTGTATGTGCTGGTCTATGCCGGCGCACTGATCGCCGAGGTGGTGGTCGACGGCGGGCGCACGGTGCCGGACTATCTGCGGGCCGCGGCGGCCGACCTGATCCAGGCGGCACCGTTCGCCACCGTCGGCGCGGCGCTGTGGATCGTGATCGCCTACTTCTTTCACCAGAAGCTGATCGACGCCGTCACCGGCGGACATGCGGTGACGCGGGCCGAACAGCCGCGGCTGTATAATCTCCTGGAGAACCTGTGCATCTCGCGCGGCATCCCGATGCCGAAGCTGAAGATCATGGACAGCGCGGCGCTGAACGCCTTCGCCAGCGGCCTCAATCCGAAGCAATACGCCATCACCGTGACGTCGGGGCTGGTCGACCGGCTCGATGATGCCGAGATCGAAGCGGTACTGGCGCACGAGCTGACCCACATCAAAAACGGCGACGTGCAGATGATGGTGATCGCGGTGATCATCGCCGGCGTCGTCGGGTTTTTCGGCGAGCTGATGTTCCGGCTGTTCTTCCAGGGCGGAGTCAGAATCGGCGGCGGCTGGTCGGGCGGCGGTTCGTCGTCGTCGTCCTCGTCGTCGAGCGGCCGCAAGGGCGGCGGCGCGATCGTCGTGGTGATTCTGGCGATCGTGCTGATCCTGCTGGCCTGGCTGCTGTCGCAGGTGGTCAAGCTGGCGCTGTCGCGGTCGCGCGAATTTCTCGCCGACGCCGGATCGGTGGAGCTGACCAAGAATCCCGATGCGATGATCTCGGCGCTGCGCAAGATCGAGAACCGCGGCGAGCTGCCGGGCGCGACCTCGGCGGTGATGGAGATGTGCCTCGACAATCCGCGCTCCGGCTTCTCCGATCTGTTCGCCACCCACCCGTCGGTGGAATCCCGCGTCGATGCGCTGGTGAAATTCGCCGGCGGGCATTACCTGCCGCCGCTGCCCGCTCTGCCGGCGGCGGACGGGGAGGACGGCGCCAATGCGGCAGCCCCGGACGGTCCGAAGGACGACGCTGCGGCGCCAGTCGCAGCCGGGCAGGTGCATGGTCCGTGGGGCGACGCGCCTGCGCCCAAGCGGTCGCTGCTGCGCGGGCCGTGGGGCTGGCGGAGCTGATCCGGGACGCGCAGCCGCCATCGCCTCGCATCTGAAGGAATTTGTTGAGGACCTTCAGGCGTCATCGCCGCGCCGATTGAATTATCCCTTGTTTCTGCCATGTTCGCGCCCAAAGCAGAGGTCTGCACCCCGGCCTCCGCGGCCGCGGTGGGGGATCGAACCGGCCCGAAAAGGAATCTCATGGCGAAGCCAGCAGTGATCGTCGTCGGCGCAGACAAGGGCGGCGTCGGCAAAACCACGGTGTCGCGCACCCTGCTCGACTATTTCAGCGCCAACAACGTCCCGACCCGCGCCTTCGACACCGAGTCGCCGCGCGGCACGCTGAAGCGCTTCCATCCCGACATCACCGAGATCGTCGACATGACGTCGACGGCCGACCAGATGAAGATCTTCGACACGCTGAATTCGGCGGTGCCGTCGGTGACGGTGATCGACGTCCGCGCCGGCCTGTTGTCGCCGGCGCTGGCCTCGCTCCGCGACATCGGCTTCCTCGACGCGGCGCGCTCCGGCCAGATCACCTTCGCGGTGTTCCACATCCTGGGGCCCTCGATCGCGTCATTGGACGAGATTGCCGAGACCGCCAACTTCATGATCGGCGCGAAGTACTTCTTGACGAAGAACTTCATCAACAACACCAGCTTCTTCGAGTGGGACCAGGCGACCTACAATTCGTACTTCCACCGCATCAAGGACGCCACCGAGCTGACGATTCCGAAGCTCAACGAAATGGCCTACGAGCAGGTCGAAGTGTCGTCGGTGCCGTTCCTGAAGTTCGTCGCCAACAAGGGCGTCAGCGGCGAGCCGGCCAACTACTCGTTCGTGCTGCGCGGCTATGTCCGGCACTGGCTCGCCAACGTCTGGAGCGAGTTCGACCGGATCAAGCTGACCGACATCGTCGGCAAGGACAAGAACGGGCGCGGCACCCCGGTGACCGACGAGCCGGGCGAGAAATAGTTCGCATCGCTGCGGAATCCGGCTATATCGGACGGCATTCCCGACCGATCCAGCCTGATGTCGCGCACCCCGGTTTACATTGTCTGTTCGCCGCGGCCGTTCGTCGGCAAGACCCTGATCGCTCGCGTGCTCACCGAATATCTGCTGCTGCAGCGCGGCGCGGTGCTGGCGTTCGACGTCAACGTCAAGGAGCCGTCGCTGCTCGACTATCTGCCGCGCGTCACCGAGACCGCACAGGTCGACGACACCTTCGGCAAGATGGCGCTGATGGACCGGCTGATCCTGGACGACGACCTCGCCAAGGTGGTCGACCTCGGCTTCCATGCCTTCGACGAGTTCTTCAACACGTTCGCGGAGATCGGCTTCATCAAGGAAGCGGCGCGGCGCCGGGTGGCACCGGTGGTGCTGTTCCTCGCCGACACCGACCGCAACTCGGCGCGCGCCTACGACCGCCTGCAGGACATCGTGCCGCCGCGGCAGCTCATCACCATCGACAACGAGCACATCCTGCTCGGCGAGCTGCCGGCGGTGTACCGCCACGGCCGGGTGATGCGAATCCGAGGGCTGCCACCGTTTCTGAAGACCTACATTGACCGCGTGAACTTCTCGTTCACCGGCTACCTGCGCGCCGAGCCCGACGCCTCCACCGAACTCAACCAGTGGATCCGTGGCAACTACACGACCTTCCGCGCGCTGGAGCTTGAGCTGACCCAGGGGCGGTAGTGCGGCTATCGCACCACAGACGGTGTTGCAGCTTGAGCGTTCATCCGCGATCTCGCCTTGCAGGCGGCGGGCTCCCTCGCCCCGCTCTTGCGGGGAGAGGGCTGGGGTGAGGGGCTACGGCCTCCCAGCGGATGCCGCAGCTTGCTGATGCAGTGCCCGGCCCCTCACCCGTATTGCTGCGCAATCCGACCTCTCCCCGCCATGCGGCGAGAGGTTAAGTCAATGCCCTTCGAACGCGACCAACGTCCGGACCGGGACGCCCATGGCGCGGATCTTGGCGGCGCCGCCAAGTTCGGGCAGATCGATGACGAAGCAGGCGGCGAGGACTTCGGCACCGATCTGGCGCAGCAGCTTGATCGCCCCCTCGGCGGTTCCGCCGGTGGCGATCAGGTCGTCGACCAGGATCACCCGTTCGCCTGGTTTTACCGCATCGACGTGAATCTCAATGTGGTCGGTGCCGTATTCCAGCGCGTATTCCATCGACACGCAGGTGTGCGGCAGCTTGCCCTTCTTGCGGATCGGGACGAAGCCCGACGAGACCTGATGGGCGATCGCGCCGCCGATGATGAAGCCGCGCGCCTCGATGCCGGCGACCTTGTCGATCTTCGAGCCCGCCCAGGGCTGCACCAGTTCGTCGATGGCGCGGCGGAATGCCCGCGGCTCGCCGAGCAGCGTGGTGATGTCGCGGAACATGATGCCGGGCTTGGGATAGTCCGGAATAGCCCGGACACTGGCCTTCAAATCTTGGGCGAACTCGGGGGTCATCGGCGCGGGTCTTTCGTTACGGATGGCGCAATTCGTCATTGGCGGGCGGGAGGCGCAAGTCGGGCAATTCGGCTGAGTTGCCGCCGGGGGTTGGTAGCAGAGCTCCCCCGGCGGGCCTTCGATCTGGATCAATCGGCGCCGCAGGCCATTCGGCTTAGGCCGGCTGGCCGAGCCGGAAGGCGTTCTCGACGATCCGCAGCCCGACCTCGCCGCCGAGCGACATCAGCGACTCGGGGTGGAACTGCACGCCGCCGACCGGCAGGGTGTTGTGCTCGATCGCCATCGCGATGCCGTCTTCGGTGGAGGCGGTGACGGTCAGTTCCTTCGGCATGTCGCGCATGTCGACATAGAGCGAGTGGTAGCGGCCGATCGTAACTTCGTTGGGCAAGCCACGCATCAGCGTACCGCCGCGCACCTGGATCCGCGACGGGCGGCCATGCGCAGGCTGCGCGAGCTGGCCGAGCGTGCCGCCGAAATACTCACCCATCGCCTGCACGCCGAGGCAGACGCCGAAGATCGGCAGCTTCTTGGCAAGCGCGGCGTCGATCGTGTCCTTGATCCTGAAGTCCTCGGGCCGGCCGGGACCGGGCGACAGCACCAGAAGATCATAGCTGTTCTCGGCCAGCATCTTCAGGCCGTGGACATAGCGCACCACGGTGACCTGGGCGCCGACCTGGCGGAAATAGTCGGCCAGCATGTGCACGAAGCTGTCGTCGTGGTCGACCAGCAGCACCTTCTTGCCCGAGCCGGTGGCGTCCGGCGCCAGCGCGGACAGCGGCTTGGCCGGATCGCCGCGCAGCGCCTGGAACAGCGCCGCGGCCTTGACCTGGCATTCCTTGTCCTCGGCCACCGGATCGCTGTCGAACAGGCAGGTGGCGCCGACCCGGACCTCGGCGAGGCCGTCCTTCATCCGGATCGTGCGGATGGTCAGGCCGGTATTGATCGAGCCGTCGAAGCCAACCGCCCCGAACGCGCCGGCATACCAGCGCCGCGGGCTGCGCTCGTTGTCCTCGACGAACTGCATCGCCCACAGTTTCGGCGCGCCGGTGACCGTCACCGCCCAGGCGTGGGTCAGAAACGCGTCGAGCGCATCGAAGCCGGGGCGCAGCATGCCCTCGACGTGATCGACGGTGTGGAACAGCTTCGAATAGGTCTCGATCTGCCGCCGCGCCAGCACCTTGATGGTGCCCGGGACGCAGACCCGCGCCTTGTCGTTGCGGTCGACGTCGGTGCACATGTTGAGCTCGAACTCGTCCTTCTCCGAGTTCAGGAGCTTCTGGATCTGCTCGGCGTCGCTGATCGCGTCGACGCCGCGGGCGATGGTGCCGGAGATCGGGCAGGTCTCGATCCGGCGGCCGTCGGAGCGGACGAACATTTCCGGCGAGGCCGACACCAGGAATTCGCCGTCGCCGAGATTGAGCAGGCCGCCATAGGGCGACGGGTTGATCCGGCACAGCCGCTTGAACACTTCGGCCGGCGAGCGCTCGCACGGCTCGCCGAACAACTGGCCCGGCACCGCCTCGAACAGGTCGCCGCGGGCAAACGCCGCGCGCGCCTTCTCGACCACCTTGGGGTAGTCGCCCGGGGCGTGGTCGGCGAAACCCTGCCGGCCGGTCTGGGTGTAGACGCTCTCGGCGGTCTCGTTCGGCTGCCCGGCGGTGAACTGTCCCTTCCAGGCGAACTCGTAGGCGATGCTGACACCTCGGCCGGTGGCGCGGTCGTAGGCCAGCAGGCGGTCCGGCACGTACAGCACGATGTCGCGCTGGTCAGCCTCGCGGGCGCGCTTCTGCTTCAGGTCCTCGAACTGGAACACCAGGTCGTAGGCGAAGGCGCCGTACAGCCCGAGCATCGGATCGGCCGGCGAAGCGAACGCGGCGATGACGGCGCGCACCAGCGAGATCGCGCTGGCGCGGCGGGTGCGCTGCTCCTCGTCGACCGGGGCCTCGCCGCGGACAATGTGCCCCCTGATCTTGGTTGCGCAGGCCTGCTCGACCACCACGCAGGGCTCTTCCAGCTTGTCGGACAGGAACGCGATCAGCACCCGGCCGCGCGGATTCAGCGCCTCGATGGTGAATTTCTCGGCCCTCGTGGTCAACGCCAGCGGCGGATCGGCGAAGCCGAGGTCGAAGCTCTCGTAGCGGCCCGGCACGGTTGTGCCGGACGACAGCATCACGCCGCGGCGGTGATCGAGCAGGTCGATCAACTCGTCGAGCGCCTGGCCGCCGGCAAAGGGCTGGGCGCTGCGCGTCACCGCGAGGCCCGCGGCGGTCTTGTAGTCGCTGGTCGCGGGAAGCGAAAAAACGGTCCTGTTCATGGCATCCTCTTAAGCAACTTGCCGAAGGAACGCCACACAGGACAAACGAAGGCCGCCTCGCGTGGCGGCCTCAGGACGATCGGAAATCAACGGGATCGCACGGCCACCTCTGGTTACGAGGTGCGCCACCAACGACGTCTGAGCTGCGGGGTCGGGCGGAACGTGCGCATGAGCGGCAGACCATCACTCCGGCCGGGCGGAGTCAAGGGCCGGCCGGCGCCAGCCGCCTGCAACCAAAGCAGCAGGGCACATGGCCGGGGCTGGACTATGCTGGTCACCCTGGCGGAGCGCTCCGATGAAGGTTCGAGACGTCATTCTGCTGATCGAGGCGGATGGGTGGATCCACATCGCTACCCGCGGAAGCCACCGGCAATTCAAGCACCCTTGGAAGCCAGGCCGTGTTACGGTCGCCGGCAAGCCCTCCGATGATCTTGCCCCGGGCACATTTGCCAGTATCCTCAAACAGGCAGGTCTAAAGGAGCGGCGCTGATGCGCTACGCGGTGGTGATCGAAAAAGCCGAAGGTAATTATTCGGCTTATGTGCCGGACCTTCCCGGCTGCGTCGCGACCGGCGACAGCGTCGCTGCCGTCGAGGCCGAGATCCGGGAGGCGATCCGGTTTCACATCGACGGCTTGAGAGAGGACGGATTGCCTGTGCCGCAGCCGACCAGTCTGGCCGAGTACGTCGAGACCTGAAGGTCGGTCCACGGCTGCCCAACTGGAGCGCTTACTTGGCAGGTCGGCGCGTCTTACTCACGCACACCGCGCCCGTTAACCCGTCTTGCGTGCCACGATGTAGGGGCCGTGCGGGTTGGTGCCGAACACCCGCTCGTCGGCGATCTCGAAGCCGGCATCGCGGATCGCCTGGCGCAGTGCGCTGCGGGTCAGGGTCTGGGCACGCGGGAACAGGCCGATGCTGCGGAGGACGAAGAACAGCGCGCGCAACTTGAAGCCCATCTCGGCAAAGCACCAGGTCTTGCTGATCAACAGCCCGCCCGGCTTCAGGTGAGCGTGGATCTGCGCCAGAGTGCGCGGCATGTCCGGCACCAGATGCAGCACCTGGAAGGCGCAGATCGCATCGAACGGACCGCCGTCGAAGGCGGTGGCGGCATCGGCCTGCACGAAGCGCAGATTGGCCGGCGCCGGCTTGGCGCGGGCGATCCGCAGCATCTCGGCCGAGAAGTCGGTGGCGATCCATTCGGCGGCATGCGGCGCCAGCCGGATCGCGGCGGAGCCGGTGCCGCAGCCGATCTCCAGCACCCGGTCGGTCGGCCGCAGCCGACCCGCCGCATCGGCCAGCATCGCGTCGAACGCGGCCGGATCCTTGATCGGCCGCGCCGCGTAGCGGTCGGCGACCTTGTCCCAGAATTTGGCGTTTGCGGCCTCGGCCATTCGCGGCTCCTCCCGTCCAGTCGTCACAGATACGGCTCGACGATGCCGCGCAGGTCGACCCGCGCCCGCATCCGCGTCGCCAGCATGTAGATGCCGCCGAACTTGCGCTGCAGAAACAGCGTGTCCATCGGCGGGATCCGGAAATGCGCGCGGTCCGACGCCATCGCCATGCCGGCTTCGCGCATCCGCACCGCCAGATCGCTGGCGCCGAAATCGAATGGCGCATCCTGCCGCAGCGGCTGCAGCGACATTTCGAACATCTCGAGCATCGCCTGCTCCAGCCGCGCCGGCACGCCGTCGGCGAGAAAGCCGATGTCGCGCGCAGCGGCGCGGATGCCGGGGCGATCGCCGCTCAGCCCGGCGCGCAGCAGGCGGCGATACAGCTCGGCGAACTCTGCGGGGAAGGCGCGGGTAGCGCCGAAATCCAGCAGCAGGACTTGCCCGGTCGCCGGCGCGTAGCGGTAGTTGGCGAAGTTCGGATCGGTCTGCATCAGCCGGAATTCGAACAGCTCGCGGAACAAGAGCCCGATCAGCAGCGTCAGCACCCGGTCGCGCTCCGGCTGCGGCGCCGCGGCGAGGCTGTCGACCGGGCTGCCGTCGACATAGCTCATCGCCAGGACGTTCGGCGCCGTCAGATCGGGGTGCAACTCGGGCACGCGGAATTCCGGCCGGTCGGCGAGCAGCGCGCCGAAGGTCGACAGGCAGCGGCCCTCGCGCTCGTAATCGGCCTCTTCGTGCAACTGGCGCTTGGCCTCGGCGATCATCGGCGCGATGTCGACGCCGCCCGGCACCAGGCCGGCGACGCGCATCAGCGAGGCGACGTTGTTGACGTCGGAATCGATGCTGCGGCGGACGCCGGGATACTGCACCTTGATCGCCAGATCGCGGCCGTCCCTGGTCCGCGCCCGATGGACCTGGCCGATCGAGGCCGCCGCGATCGGCTCGGCGTCGAATTCGGCAAAGCGCTGCTGCCAGTTACGGCCCCACGCTTCGGTCAGCACCCGCCTGAGCTGCGGCACCGGCATGTGGTGCGCTTCCGAGCGCAGCCGGCCGAGGATTTCGGCCAGTTCCGGCGGCAGCATGTCGCCGGCGTCCATCGAGATTAGCTGGCCAACCTTCATTGCGGCGCCGCGCATCTGCGCCAGCCGGTCGGCGACCTTGAGCGCATTCGCCGGGGTCAGCAGCAGTTCGTCCATCCGGGGGCGCTGCCCGCGGACGAGCTGACCGGCAACATCGGCGGCGACGTTGCCAGCGATGGAGGAAGCCAGCCCGCCCAGCTTGGCGAGCCGCGACAGCCGCGAGCTCGGCACGGCGAGCGCCTTCCTCTCGATCTTCCGATGCGGCATCGTGGCTCCTTCAGGGCGGCGCCAACTGCAATGAATGGGGTGGCGCGGGGGACGAGCGGGTTCGGGACCCTGCTCCGGCTGAGCCTTCATTGCCGCCTGCGGCTCTGACCGTCTGTGATCATGTCACCCCGATCGCCGCCCACCGCCTCGCCGATTGTCCACGGAACGCCGGCGCCGCTCGTGCATTGATGCTGCGCATGCCGGGTGACAACCGGCCGCAACGGAGATGGCGGACGTGGCTCATTTTGCCGGTTTCTGGCCACGACACCAACGCATCGGTACGCGCTGACGCCTAACCCGTTCCCGGCATGCATCCTCTCCGGCCCCAAGGAAGGCTGGGGATAACGGTGACAACTCCCGGCAATCGCGATCCCGCCGCGATCAGAAGGAACTCGCGCCCTGATCGACGGATTGGTGTCCTTGTTGATGCCATCGCCAGCATGATCAGCGGGACACTCTCATGCCGACCCCCTTGGACAAGCAGATCGACCGGATCGTCGCGGAAAGCGGCGGCAGCGTTCACGAGGCGCTACGCGCGCTGATGCAGGTCAACGAACACCTCGAGGCCGAGTTGGCCCGGCTCCACGCCGCGGTGATTTTCAGCTACGCGGTGGGCGACAGCGGGCAACTCCACTAGCGCCAGCTTCCCGGCGGCGTTCATGCCTTCTTCAAGAATTCCGTCCGCAGTACCAAACCCTTGATCTTGTCGGTGCGGCCCTCGATCTCGTCTTCGCTGTCGGTGAGGCGGATGCCGCGGATCATCGTGCCGCGCTTCAGCACGGTGGACGAGCCCTTCAGCTTCAGATCCTTGATGAGGGAGACGTTGTCGCCATCGGCGAGCAGCGCGCCGTTGCAATCCCTGACTTCGATGCTCATGGGTCGGTTCCTTCAGTTTGGTGGCGCAAAGCCAAAGCAGGAATGCCGTCCCGGCGCAATGCTGCGGCGGGCGCATTCAAACGAAAAGCGCGAGGCGGATTGCTCCGCCCCGCGCTTCGTCGCAGGCTGAAAAGCTCAGAACCGGTAGGTGATGCCGGTGCCGATCAGCCACGGATCGAGATTGACCTTGCCGGTGATCGGCGTGCCGCCAGCGAGCGTGCCGCTCCACTCGGGACGCAGCCACAGCTTCTTGACGTCGACGTTGATGCCCCAGTGCTGATCGATCATGTAGTCGAAACCGATCTGCACCGCCGGCGCGAACGCGTCCTTGAGGTGGCTGTCGATCACGGTGCAGCAGGCCGCGCTCTGGCTGAAGAAGAAGGTGTAGTTCACGCCGGCGCCGACATAAGGCTTGAACGCGCCGAACTCGGTGAAGTGATACTGCAGCGTCAGGGTCGGCGGCAGCAGCCAGGCCTTGCCGACGTCGATGCCGGTGAGCGAGCCCGCGCCGGAAACGCTGTGGCGGGTGACGCCGAGGATCAGTTCGGCGGCGATGTTCTTGGTGAAGAAGTAGGTGATGTCCAGCTCGGGCACGAGCGCGTCGGAGGTCTTCAGCGACGAGCCGGCAATCTGATCGACATAGCCCGAGTCACGGGGCACCACGCCCAGCGCGCGCAGGCGGATCATCCACGGGCTGGATTCCGCCACCACCGGCGCCTTGTAGATCGGACGGGTGGCGAGATCGGCGGCGTCGGCGGAGGCCGGCGCGAGGTTGAACGCCGCCGCCAAAGCCAGCGCCGACACTGCAGTCAGAAATTTGGTCATAGGTGCCCCTTTTGAAGCTCGTTCGCGTGAGCGGGAGTTCACGCTGAGGTGCACAAATGCCTGTGAGGGAGGGGCGGGTTTGATCTGAATCAAACGACAAGGCAATTGCTGCGACATTGGGCCGCGCGTGACTTTTGGGTCACGGATTCGCTTACCGCAGCGCGCAAAATACCGCCAGCTCGCGCCCTGAATTCCAGGCTTCGGGCATAGCCAAGCCGTCGCAAGGGCTTACGGGCGCTCGGGATTCCGCATCATGTATTCGCCGAGGTTGCGCTGGGCGCGGTTGGCACGGCTGAGGGCGTTGGAACGCTGCACGTCGCGGTCCTTGCGGCAGGCGACGTATTCGGGCGAACCGGCCGCGACGCCGTTCTGCCGGCAGAACGTGTCGTCGTCGCCGAGATCGGCCGGCGCATCGTTGCGGCTGGCGCAGCCGGCGAGCGCGAGCGCGACGACCGCCAGGACGATCAGGCGTTTCGAGGTTGATGGCATCCAAGGTCCCCAGAGCACGGGCCATTCCGGGGCACTCGCGAAGCGAGCGAACCCGGACTCTCGTGGCAACAACGTCTGGATTCCGGGTTCGCGCGTGACACGCGCGCCCCGGAATGACGTTGCGAGGCTTTGTCTAACCCGAATTGCGGAGTTTGTAAGTCCGCAAGTCGGCCCCTCCCCAGGCTCAGCTATGGCTCTTCAGCGCCGAGGAGATGTCGTCGAGCGCGGTGGGGTCTTCGATCGTGGCCGGCATCGTCCAGGCGTCGCCGTCGGCGATCTTCTTGATGGTGCCGCGCAGGATCTTGCCGGAGCGGGTCTTCGGCAGCCGCGGCACGGTGACGGCCAGCTTGAACGCCGCGACCGGGCCGAGCTTGTCGCGCACCAGCTTGACGATCTCCTTCTCGATCTCGGCCGGATCGCGGGCAACGCCGCTCTTCAGCACGATCAGGCCGCACGGCACCTCGCCCTTGATCGGATCGTTGATGCCGAGCACGGCGCATTCGGCGACGTCCGGATGCGAGGCCAGGATCTCCTCCATGCCGCCGGTCGACAGCCGGTGGCCGGCGACGTTGATGATGTCGTCGGTGCGACCCATCACGAAGACGTAGCCGTCGTCATCGACATAGCCGGCGTCGGAGGTCTTGTAGTAGCCGGGGAAGTCGGCGAAGTAGCTCTCGCGGCAGCGCTCGTCCTGTTGCCACAGCGTCGGCAGATTGCCGGGCGGCAGCGGCAGCTTGATCACGATCGAGCCCATCGTCCCCGCCGGCACCGGCTTGGTGCCTTCGTCGACGACTTCGAGCTTGTAGCCGGGCATCGGCACCGTCGGCGAGCCGTGCTTGACCGGCAACAGGCCGAGGCCGACCGGATTGCCGGCGATGCACCAGCCGGTTTCGGTCTGCCACCAGTGATCGATCACCGGCACCTTGAGCTGCTGCTCGGCCCATTCCACCGTCGGCGGATCGGCGCGTTCGCCCGCCAGGAACAGGGTGCGGAATTTCGACAGATCGTATTTGCGGATGAAGCTGCCGTCGCCGTCTTCCTTGCGGATCGCGCGGAACGCGGTCGGCGCCGTGAACAGCGCCACCGCGCCGTGCTCGGCGATCACCCGCCAGAACGCGCCGGCGTCGGGGGTGCCGACCGGCTTGCCTTCGTACATGATCGTGGTCGCGCCGTGGATCAGCGGGCCGTAGATGATGTAGCTGTGGCCGACCACCCAGCCGATGTCGGAGGCGCACCACCACACTTCGCCCGGCTTGATGCCGTAGAGGTTTTCCATCGTCCATTTCAGCGCGACGAGATGGCCGCCATTGTCGCGGACCACGCCCTTCGGCTTACCGGTGGTGCCCGAGGTGTAGAGGATGTACAGCGGATCGGTGGCGTCGACCGCGACACACTCGGCTTTCTTGCCGGCGGCGAGCGCTTGCTCGCGCAGGCCTGCCCAGTCGTGATCGCGGCCCGGCTTCAGCTCGCAATCCTGCTGCGGCCGCTTCAGGATGATGCAGGCTTCCGGCTTCACCGAAGCGAGTTCGATCGCCTCGTCCAGCAGCGGCTTGTACTTGACGATGCGGCCCGGCTCGATGCCGCAGCTCGCCGACAGGATCAGCTTCGGCTTTGCATCCTCGATACGGGTGGCGAGCTCCTTGGCGGCGAAGCCGCCGAACACCACCGAATGCACCGCGCCGATACGGGCGCAGGCCAGCATCGCCACCATCGATTCCGGCACCATCGGCATATAGAGGATGACGCGGTCACCCTTCTGCACGCCGAAATCCTGCATGATCGCAGCGAGCGTCTGCACCTCGCGCAGCATCTCGGCATAGGTGAATTTGGACGTCGTGCCGGTCAGCGGCGAGTCGTGGATCAGCGCGAGCTGATCGGCACGGCCGCTGGCGACGTGGCGGTCGAGCGCGTTGTAGCAGGTGTTGACCTTGGCGCCGGGAAACCAGCGGCCGTACAGGCCGAGCGAGGCATCGAACACCTTGGTGGGCGGCTCGATCCAGTCGATGCTCTGCGCGACCTCTCCCCAGAAACCCTCCGGGTCGGCCAGCGAGCGGGCATGAACTTCGCGGTAACGGCTGTTGTCATGGATAGTCATGGCGTCACGCTCCCGTGGATCTCAAGGCGGTTTGCCCGCCATGTCCGGCTTTTAGGCGCGGTACGCAACCCCGCCTTTGTTCCTAATCAAGCCGCATCCTTTGGTTCGGTCCGGCCCGGGCGGCATTGTGGCGAGCTGCCAACGGGTTGCAAGCGCCTGCCGGAGAGCTGGGGTCGACGTCTAGCTGCCGCCCGCTCCCGACAATTGCCGCAGGCGTGCTTCCAGAGCGGCGCGCAGATCGTAGCCGGGACGGCCGAAGCCGGCGTCGCGCGCGGCAACGAAGGAAGTGTGTGCCTTCTTCAGCGCAGTACCGCCGGCTGGCCGGCGCTGTCGCGGAGCGCCCGGCGGTACAGAGCGTCGATCCGCCGGTCGAGATCGGCCAGCGCCGGATCGGCGCAGATCGCCTTGTCCACAGCCTTGCGGGCGCCACGGCAGTCGAAGCTCGGCCTGCCGGCCAATGCCTGCTGCATTCCGGCGCGTTCGACCTCGAGCGCCAGCGCCTTGTGGTTGGCACGCGCCGCGACGTGACCAGGCCGCAGCTTCAGGGCGGCGGCGAAATCGGTCAACGCCTTGCGCGCATCGCCCTTGCCGCGCCACAGCTCGCCGCGGGCATTGAGCGCGTCGGGCTGTTTCGGATCGACCCGCAGCGCATCGTCGTAGTCGGCGATGGCGCGATCGACCTGGCCGATCCGGGCGTGGGCGGCGGCCCGCGCCAGCAACGCCTTGACGCGCTGCTCCCGATCGGTCTCGCGGCTGTCGATCACCTTGCTGCACAGCGCGATGGTGTGCCGATCGTCCGGCAGGTTCGCCGCGGCCAGGCACGCGCCCGGATCAGCGGTCGGATCGTCCGGCGGCTCGCCACCGGTGGCGAACGCCGGGGGCCCGGCGACAGCCGCTGCGATCAGGAGACTCGCGGCAATGAAAACAACGCGCATCGATAGAACTACCGCTTCGTACTTCAAATCAGCGTCGTTTCATTCCTCTTCGTCGTGCCCGGGCTTGACCCGGGCATCCACGTCTTTCAAGCGCGCCGTGCACTTGTCCGTGGATGGCCGGGTCAAGCCCGGCCATGACGTGGGGAAGCGTGAAGCGCTGCTGCTTAGTTCACCTTCAGCGTCAGGCCGCCGTCGACCACCAGTTCGATGCCGGTGACGTATTTGGATTCGTCGCTGGCGAGAAACAATGCGGCATTTGCAACGTCCCAGGCTTCGCCCATATGGCCCATCGGCACCTGGGCGTCGCGCGCGCGCCACATCGCGTCGACATCGCCGCCCGCATAGCTGGCGGCGAGGCCGGCGGAGTGCGCCACCATCGGGGTCTTCATCAGCCCCGGCAGGATCGCATTCACGCGGATATGGTCCTTGGCATATTCCCCCGCAGTGTTGCGGGTCAGCGCGTTCATCGCCGCCTTCGAGGCCGCGTAGCTGACATAGGAGATGCCGAGATATCTGATCGACGCGATCGACGAGATGTTGATGATCGACCCGCCACCCTGACGTTGCATTACCGGCACGACGTACTTCATCGCCAGATAGGCGCTCTTCAGATTGATCGCGAACACCCGGTCCCAATCGGCCTCGGAGACGTCGACGACGCCGCCGGTCTCCGCAATGCCGACATTGTTGTCGAGCACGTCGATGCCGTCCCAGGCCTTGACGCAGGCCGCGACCATCGCCTCGACGTCGGCGGCGCGGCTGACGTCGGCGGCAAACGCGATGCCGCGACCGCCTTCGGCCTTGATGATGTCGACGGTCTCCTCTGCGGTGGCGAGATTGCGATCGACGCAGAACACCTGCGCGCCTTCTCGGGCGAACGTCACCGCGGTCGCCTTGCCGTTACCCCAGCCGGGACCGATCGAACCGGCGCCGACCACCAGCGCAGTTTTGCCTTCAAGTCGTGGCATATTCTGTTGTTCCACTACACGCTACGGCCGCGCCATCACGGGCGCGGGCCTACTCCGCCCTCGCCGTCGGGCAACTCGGCACCCGCGACGAGGGCTGATTACGGCGTCCCGTGCGTGAGATCAAACACCTTCTTCTGGTGGGCGACGGCCTGCTTGGCGCTGGCGCTCTGGGTGAAGAGGTCGAGCGAATCCGCATCGTCGTCCGACACCGGCGTCAGCGCCTGATCGCTGTAGGCCAGCCGCTGCGGATCGCGCGCGACGCGGATGCCGATCGCCGCGACTTTGGTGAACGCAGCCAGAATGGCGCCGGTCTTGCGTACGCTATCGAGCGCAAAACGCGGCCAGAACAGCAGCGCATTCGGCGCGGCAAGACCGGGCCGCCGCTCCGACGGGTGCCGTTGCCGGAACAGCCCGCATTGCAGCGGGTGCACACCCTCCACCCGCACGGCGGTCGAGAAGATCGCCAGCAGCTTGACCAGGCTGCTGATCTTGATCCCGGTCGCCGCCGCACGTCGCAGCAGTGTCTCGATGTGCTCGGGCGTGTAGTAACGACTCCATGCCTCGCGATAGATCGCTTCCCATTCGGACCGCGACATCAACGGATGCGCGGTGCAGACGTGCTCGACGTCGTAGGTGTTGAGATCCGGGTCCATCGCAACGCCGGCGCGCCACAACGCCTGATGGTCCTCCGAACCCGGCAGTGGCGTCAGGCAGAAGAATTCCATGACGTCGATCGGCAGTTCGCGCTTGATGATGTCGATGTCGGCGCGGATCGATTCCGGCGTGTCGGCCGGGAAGCCGAGGATGTAACCGGCCAGCGTGATGATGCCGTGATCCTTCCAGGCCAGCAGCATCGTGCGATATTCGGTGATCTTGTTCTGCCGCTTGTTGGCGGTGAGCAGATTGGCCGGATTGATGTTCTCCAGCCCGATGAACACTCGCGTCACGCCGGCGCGCTTGGCCTTCTCGATGAAGCGCGGGATCTTGTGACACAGGGTGTCGACCTGGATCATGAAGCCGAGCGGGATGTCTTCGGTCTCGCGTATCTGGATCAGCCGGTCGAGGATCGCCTCCCAATCCTTGTTGCGGGCGAAGTTGTCGTCGGTGATGAAGTACTTGCTGATGCCCTGCGCCCAGTTTCGGCGCACCATCGCCTCGATGTCGTCGGGGGTGCGGTAGCGCGACTTGCGGCCCTGCACGTTGATGATGGTGCAGAACGAGCACTGATACGGACAGCCGCGCCCGGCATCGACGCTGGTCGACAGGCCGAGTGTCCGCTTGATGGTGGCGAGCGGCAGATACGGCGCCGGCACGCCCTCGATCCCGGGCAGATCGTTGAGGAAGTTGTAGACCGGCTGCAACTGCCCGGCCGCCGCATCCTGCAGCACGCCGTCGAACCGGCCGCCCTCGGCCTCGCCGGCAAACATCGCCACGCCCATGTCGCGGCAGTCGTCGAGCCCGATCGCCTTGCCGTCGAGCATCGCCAGGCAGCCGGAGACGTGAAACCCGCCCATCACCACCGGCACGCCGCGGACGCGGAACGGCCGGGCGATGTCGAGCGCGCGCGGATATTGGTTGGACTGCACCCCGACCAGCGCCACCAGACCGAAATTGCCGTTGCGGGCGAAACGGTCGAGCAGCGCCGGAACATCGATCCGGGTATTGAACTCGTCCATCGCCTCGATCTCGAACTCGACATCGGCGCCGAGCACCTGGCGTGCGGCTACATCGGCTGCGATGCCGTACAGCGTGGCGAGCGAATTGGAGGGGATGATCCCGCGCCACCAGCGCAGGACGTAGCCGTCGTCGTCGTAATGCGACGGCTTGATCAGCAGCAGTATGAACTTCCGCTTCGCGCATGCGACCGGACCCATCGGTGACACCTTTCCCTGGAACCGGCCGAGCGCCCGCCGAGCGGGCGATCTGTATCGCCTGCACTGTGCCTGCGCTTCCGCTGAGACCGCAAGCGATTATTCGGAAGCAGGGGGGGCGTTATTCAACCGGCAGCAATGCGCTGAAAGGCTAGTCCGGGCAGCTAATGAGCGTGATCGGCTGCGCGCCAATGGGGTGTCCGACGATCTCGGAGAAGCTGCGGCAGCCTCCCTCCGCGCACAGCCGCCATTCGCCCGCCATCCCGGAGTTGCCGAGCATCAGCTCGCGCTGCGGCGGGCGCGTCACCCGCCATTGAAACCAGCCATCGACCAACCGCGCCTCCGGCGCCGGCTCCATGCCGGCACCGCTGCCTTTGACGCGGGCGGCGATCAGCTCAAGGCCCTGCGGGGTCACCCGCCAGTCTTCCTGCCATTCGGTCTTCTCGATCGAGTGCGTCCAGGCCAACGTGAAGGCGGCGACCGCCAGCGTCTTGATCACGCCGGCGGACGCGACGCAGAGGCTCATGCCGCGGCTACCGCGCTACGCGGCCGCTGCCGCCATTGCCAGCCGACGATCAGCGCCGCGATCACGAAACCCGCATAGTCGCTGTAGCGAAATTCGCCGAGCAGGCAGACCGCCGCCGCAAATGCCACCAGCCGCTCGACCACGGTCATGCGGGTGAACAGAAAACCGATCGACGCCATGCCGAACAGCCCGATCGCGAGCAGCGCCTTCAGCGTCGCATACAGCACGGCGCCGTAGAAGCCGAGCTCCGCGGCCATCGCGTCGCCGGGCTGCAGCATGAGGGCCGGCGAGTACACCGCGATGAACGGGATGACGTAGCCGGCGAGCGCGATCCGCATCGCCTCCCAGCCGATCTTGTCGGGCTTTTCCTTGGCGATCGGCGCCGCCGCCAGCGCGGCCAACGCCACCGGCGGCGACAGGTCGGCCATGATGCCGTAGTAGAACGCGAACATATGGCTGACGATCAGCGGCACGCCGAGATTGGCCAGCGCCGGCGCAGCCAGTGCCGCGGTGATGATGTAGGTCGGGATGGTCGGGATGCCGGTGCCGAGCAGGATCGACAGCAGCATGGTCATCACCAGCGCCAGAAACAGGCTGTGCTCGCCGAGCCCGATCACCCAACTCCCGAACACCGTGCCGACGCCGGTCTGCGTCATCATGCCGATGATGGTGCCGACGATGGCGCAGGCCATGCCGACGGTGAGCGCCGATTTGGCGCTGTCCGCCAGCGAATCCCGGCACGCGACCAAAGTCGCGCGGCCGCCGCGGGTGATCGCCGTGATTGCCACCAGCACCGCGACCACGATCAGGATCTGCATGATGTCGAGGCCGTCGCGCGACACCGCGCCGACCACCAGCGCCAGCCCGATCCAGAACACATAACGCAGCACCGGCCTGGAGAAGCCTTGCACGATGGAAGCGCCGAGGATCAGCGCCACCGTCAGCGCCAGCCCCATCGAGCCGGCATACAGCGGGGTGAAGCCTTCGAACAGCATGAACACCAGCGCCGCCAGCGGCAACACCAGGTACCAGCGGGCGACCACGGCGCGCCACGCGCTCGGGATCTCTGACTTCTTCATCCCGACCAGGCCATGCTTGCCGGCCTCGAGATGCACCATCCAGAACGCCGAGGCGAAGTACAGGAACGCCGGGATCACCGCCGCCTTGACGATCACCGAGTAATCGACGCCGAGCGTCTCGGCCATAATGAAGGCGACCGCGCCCATCACCGGCGGCATGATCTGGCCGCCCATCGAGGCGGTGGCCTCGACGCCGGCTGCGAAGGCGCGGCGGTAGCCGAACTTGATCATCAGCGGGATGGTGAACTGGCCGACGGTGACGACGTTGGCGACGCCGGACCCGGAAATCGTGCCCATCAGCCCCGAGGCGAACACCGACACCTTGGCCGGACCGCCGCGGCTGCCGCCGAACAGGCCGAGCGACACGTCGGTAAAGAGCTGGATCATGCCGGCGCGCTCGAGGAACGAGCCGAACAGGATGAACAGGAAGATGTAGGTCGCCGAGACGTAGATCGGCACGCCGTAGAAGCCCTCGGTGCCGAACGACAGATGGGTGACGACCTGATCGAAATCATAGCCGCGATGATTGAGCGGCGCCGGCAGATACTGGCCGAAGAACCAGTACAGCAGGCAGACGCCGCACATGATCGGCAGCGCCGGTCCCATCAGCCGCCTCGTGCCCTCGAAGATCAGCACCGCCAGCAGCGTGCCGACCACCAGATCGAGATGGGTCGGGTCGCCATCGCGCAGGATCAGGTCGGCGTAGAAGATCCACTGATACAGCCCACACAGAAAGCCGAGCGCGCCGATCGACCATGCGATCGCGCGGCCGAGATCGGTGCGGGCGGTGAAATTGCCGATCAGCCCGAAGGTGAGCAGCAACAGGAAGCCGACATGAACGCCGCGCACCACCTGGCTCGGCAGCACGTTCCAGGCCGCGATGACGAGCTGGAAGCTGGCAAAGGCGATCGCCACCGCATAGGCCAGATGACGCCAGCCGCGCGGACCGAACCCGGCCGGAAACCCGTGCTCGAAATTGTCGAACTCGACCTTGACGGCTCCGGGAGCCTGTTCGACCGCAACCTCAGCCTTCAGCATGGACGCCCGTTTCCGCCGCGTGGTTCGTTGTGGGGTTTGTTATATCGGCGTCATGGCCGGGCTCGACCCGGCCATCCGTCCTCTTCGAAGAGCGATGGATGCGCGGGTCAGGCCCGCGCATGACGATATCACGGGTGTTCGAGGTCGCGCTTACTTCAGCACGCCCTTTTCCTTGAAGTACTTGATCGCGCCGGGATGCAGCGGGACGGGACTGTCGGCGGCAGCGGCCTCCAGCTTGATACCCTTGCCGGCCGCATGGGCGGTGGCGAGTTCCGGCAGCGATTCATAGACCAGCTTGGTCATCTGATAGGCGAGATCGTCGGACACCGCGCTCGAGGTCACCAGATAGTTGACCACAGCGGCGGTCGGCACGTCCTTGTCCTGCCCCTTGTAGGTGCCGGCCGGGATCGTCTCGGCAACGAACGGCGGGCCGATCTTGTCGACCACCTCCTTCGGCACCGCGACGACGTTGATCTCGGTGGAGTTCGACAGATCCTTGAGCGAGGCAACGCCTAAGCCGGCGGACTGCAGCGTGGCGGCAAGCTGGCGATTCTTCATCAGGTCGACAGACTCGGCGAATGGCAGATACTCGACCTTGCCGAGATCCTTGTAGTCCATTCCGGCCGCTTTCAGGATCGCCCGCGAGTTCAGCTCGGTACCGGACTTCGGCGCACCGACCGAAAGACTCTTGCCCTTCAGGTCGGCGAGGGTCTTGATGCCGGTGTCCGCGGAGGCGACGATCTGGATGTAGTTGGGATAGATCGCGCCGATCACCCGCAGCTTGTCGAGCTTGGCCTTGAAGCCGGCTTCGGCATCGCCGTCCCAGGCGGCTTTCAACGAATCGCCGAGGCTGAAGGCGATCTCGCCGCGGCCCTGCTGCAACAGGTTGAGATTCTCGACCGACGCCTTGGTGGCCTGCACCTGCGCCTTCACGTTCGGGATCTTCTCGCCGTAGATCTTGGACAGTGCGACGCCGAGCGGATAATAGACGCCCGAGGTGCCGCCGGTCAGCACATTGACGAATTGCTGAGCGCGGGCCTGCGGCGCCGCCAGGATCATGACCGCAGCCGCGGCGACACCGAACAATCGGACCTTCATGGACAGTTTTCTCCCCTGGGTTGTTTGATACAAACCTGACCGCCCGGACAGCCGCGGTCAACCCGCCAAATCGGCGATCCCGGCCGACGGCGGAACCCGAAGGCGCCAGCGCGGTTTGTATGGTCCCGTTCTGTCCAGCCGAGAGGTCGCCGTGCCGCCTCCCTCGACCCAGCCGTCGACGCAGCCGCTGGACGCGCTCAATTTCTTTCTCGCCGACGTCCGCGACGGTCTCGGCCCATATTTGGCGATCTATCTGCTGGCGGTACAGAACTGGGACGAAGCCTCGATCGGACTGGTGATGTCGATCGCCGCCGCGGCCGCAATCGTGGCCCAGACTCCGGCCGGCGCCCTGATCGACCGTTCCACCGCCAAGCGCGGCCTGATCGTCGCGGCGGCGGTCGTAGTTACGGTGGCGTCGGTGCTGCTGCCATGGCTCGACAGCTTCGCCCTGGTCGCCGCCACCCAGGCGGTGGCGGCTGCGGCCGGCGCGATCTTTGCCCCCGCGGTGGCGGCGCTGACGCTCGGCATCGTCGGTCCCCGCGCCTTCGCCCGCCGGACCGGCCGCAACGAAGCCTTCAACCATGCCGGCAATGCGGTGGCCGCGACGCTCGCCGGCGCGTTCGCCTACGGGTTCGGCCCGGGCGTGGTGTTCTGGCTGATGGCCGCGATGGCGGTGGCCAGCATCCTCGCCACGTTGTCGATTCCGGCCGACGCGATCGACGACGAGGTCGCCCGCGGCCTTGGTGACGCCCCCGCGCCCGGCGCGCATCACGAGCAGCCTTCCGGCTTCAAGGTGCTGCTGACCTGCCGGCCGCTCTTGATCTTCGCCGGCGCCACCGTGCTGTTTCATTTCGCCAATGCGGCGATGCTGCCGCTGGTCGGGCAGAAGCTGGCGCTGGTCAACAAGAATATCGGCACCACGCTGATGTCGGTGTGTATCGTCGCTGCGCAGGTCGTGATGGTGCCGGTGGCGGCGCTGGTCGGACACAAGGCCGACGTCTGGGGCCGCAAACCGATCTTCGCAGTCGCGCTCGGCGTCCTCGCACTGCGCGGCGCGCTGTATCCGCTGTCCGATGCTCCGTTTTGGCTGGTCGGCGTGCAACTGCTCGACGGCGTCGGCGCCGGCATCTACGGCGCGCTGTTTCCGCTGGTGGTGGCCGACCTGACCCACGGCACCGGGCATTTCAACATCAGCCAGGGTGCGATCGCGACGGCGGCCGGCCTCGGCGCCGCGCTGTCGACCGGTTTCGCCGGCCTGATCGTGGTCAGCGCCGGTTACGGCGCGGCGTTCTTCACTCTGGCCGGGATCGCGGCCGCGGCTCTGGTGCTGTTTCTTGCGCTGATGCCCGAGACCCGCGGTCGCGGCACCGCCGCGCCGCCGGCAGCGCCCGCCACCCAGGCAGCGCCCGCCGAATAGAGCAAAACAACGAGAACGCGGGGACGAGATACTTGCTGCCGACGCTCACGGCTCCGTCAACAACCTCAAGGTCGCGAGCAGGCGCCGTTCATTGGTGGGCTTACCGACATTGGGCACCCCCGCCAGAAAAATCGCGCCGCCGACGTTTTCCGGCTTGTCGTAAGCGCTGGCGACGGCGAACGGCACGTTACGGGCCTTCAGCATCTCCGCCACCGGAGTAACGAGCTCGCCAGCGAGGTTGACGTCCAGCATCGCCACCGTCGGCAGGCCGTCTTCCAGCAGCCGCAGCGCCTGCTGAACGCTCGGCACCGGACCAATGACCGTCCAGCCGTCGCCTTCGATCATCCGAGCGAGGTCCATGGCGATCAGGAATTCGTCCTCGACGATCAGAACGGTCTTCTGCACGAGCAACTTTCAACTCGGGAGCGGTGCACTCCTCAGCGGGATGGCGATCTCGGCTTTCAAACCATCGACCGCATAATCCAGTTCCGCCCGGCCGCCGAGGCTGTAGCCGGCGACCGCGCGGATCAGCTCCGTTCCGTACCCGGTCGTCTCCGGCGGCGTCACGGCCGGCCCTCCGGTCTCGATCCATTCGAGCCGGAGTTCGTCGGTGGCCGGATCGATCCGCCAGCTCACGCGGACCTGACCGCGGCCGGCCGCCAGCGCACCGTATTTGACGGCGTTGGTCGCCAGTTCGTGAATGATCAGGCTGAGCGACACCAGGGTACGGGGGGCGAGCTCGACGGCGGGACCGGGCTCGATCGCGATCGCCGCCGGGCTGGACCGATACGGCGCAAGCACGCGATCGAACAGGCTGATCAGCGCGGTCTCGTCCTGCTTGGAGAAGGCGAGATCCTCGGCCTCCATCAACGCGGTGAACCTGCCCAGGAAATCGTCGCGGAACTGGGCTGCGGAGCGCCCGTCCACCGCGGTCCGGCGGGCGATGGATTGAATGACGCCGAACAGGTTCTTCATCCGGTGCCGAATCTCGCCCAGCAGGATGTCCTTGGCGGCGTCGCGCTTGTAGCGCTCGGTGGCGTCGACGATCGACAGCAGCATCGCATGGCTGGCATTGTCCGGGTGCACCAGCGTCCGCGCCGTCAGCAGCATCGTTCTGGGCCCGAGCCCCGGGAAGTCGTGCTCGACCTCGTAGTTGATGATCGCTGTCGCCTTGGGAATGACCTCGAGCAGCAACCGGCGCAGGTCCGGGATGTCCCATTGCCCGTTGCCGAGTTCGAACAGCGGCTGGCCGATGGTCTCGTAACGGTCGACCTTGAATGTCTCGAAGAACGACCGGCTGGCACTCTGGACCGTGAGACTGGCGTCCAGCACGAGCATCGGGTCGGCGACCGTGTCGACGATGCCCTGCGCCTGGACGTGGCTGGTGCGCAGCAGCCGATAAAGATCTTCCATATTCATACTGGCTACTCGGCAATGACGGCGCAGGCTATCGATAAAATCCAACAATCACAATCCGGTGTCGTAGTGGCCGTCGGCCGCGCTTCATATCGCGATGATAGTCAGATCAGGATACGCCTTCGGCGTGCAACCGAGAGTCAGACTGCGATGTTCCGCTTCCCTAACATGCCCGACTTCGACCGCCGCGCGCTCCTGCGCGGCTTGCTCGGGGCCGGCGCGCTGGGGCTGGTTTCGCGCCGCTCCGATGCGGCGCAGCCGGTATCGTTCAGTTCCGATCCGTTCACGCTCGGTGTCGCATCCGGCGACCCAGCGCCGGATGGCTTCGTGCTGTGGACCCGGCTGGCGCCCGAGCCGCTGAAGGCTCGCGGCGGCATGCCGGCCCACCCGGTCGACGTGACAGTGGAGATCGCCGACGATCCAGCGATGACCCGCATCCTGCGTAGCGAACGGACCATCGCCTATCTCGAACTGGCGCATGCGGTGCACCTCGAGGTCGAGGGGCTGTCGCCGGCGCGCGACTATTTCTACCGCTTCCGTGCCGGCGGCGCCGACAGCCCGATCGGTCGCGCCCGCACCTTGCCTGCGCCCGACTCAAAGCTGCAGCAGCTTCGCTTTGCCGCAGCCGGCTGCCAGCGCTGGGAGGGCGGCTACTATTCGGCGTGGCGTGCGATCGCCGAGGATCAGCTCGACTTCGTGTTTCACTACGGCGACTACATCTACGAATACGGCTTCGTGGAAACCGACAAGGTCGGCGCACCGTGGCCGCGCACGATGCCGAAAGACTTCGCCGCCTGCTACACGCTGACCGACTATCGCCGGCGCTACGCGCTTTACAAGTCCGATCCGGATCTCAAGGCCGCGCACGCCGCCTGCCCGTTTCTGCCGAGCTTCGACGACCACGAGATCGCCAACAACTGGGCCGGCGACAGCGACCCGAAACACACCCCGCCCGAGGCCTTTCTGTTTCGCAGGGCGATGGCGCTGCAGGCGTGGTACGAGCACATGCCGGTGCGCCGGGCGCAGCGGTCGCGCGGACCGGACGTTACCGCGTATCGCGGCTTCCGGTTCGGCGCGCTCGCCGACCTCGCAGTGCTCGACACCAGGCAATATCGCTCGCGCCAGCCCTGCGGCGACGGTCTCGTGACGAACTGCACCGAGGCCGAAGCGGCGGACCGCACCATGCTGGGCGCCGCGCAGGAGCAATGGCTCGCCGCCCGGCTGAAGCAGAGCGACGCCACCTGGCGGGTACTGGCGCAGCAGGTGCTGTTCGCGCCGCTGGACTGGCGCGGCTTTCCCAGGATCGCCGACACCGGCGTTCCGGTGACCGATGTCGATACCTGGAGCGGCGCCGCCGCGGCGCGCGACCGGGTGGTCGCGATGCTGAGCGATGCCGGAGCCAGCAATGTCGTGGTACTGAGCGGCGACCTGCACCGGGCGTTCGCGCTCGAGCTGCGTCGCGATTGGCGCGATCCCGGCTCGCGGTGCGTCGGCGTGGAATTTCTCTCGACGTCGATTTCCTCCGCCGGCGGCGCGCCCCAGACCGAAGCCGCACTGGCCACAATGTATCGCAACAATCCGCATCTGAAGTTCTTCAGCGATCAGCGGGGCTACACAAGGCACACCGTGACGCCGCAGCAATGGCTGGCGGAATTCCGCGCCGTCGACACCATCGCCGTACCCGGACACCCTGCACGGACCGTCCGCTCGCTCGTGGCCGAAGCAGGCCGGCCCGGACTCATCACTCGCTAACGACGATCACAGGACGTAGCACCGCCGCGCGCGGCCGCGCTGGTCCTCGCCGAATCGCGCGCGTAGGATCATGCTGGCTGCTTGATGTCGCCGGCTGCGCTGCAGGGAGGCGCCGTACGCAACAGCCGAAGGCAATCAGCGCCAAAGGAATCGATGATCGAATTCATCCCTCCGCGATCGCATATCGACCGGCGCAGCCTGCTGTGCGGGGGCGCCGCAGCGGTCGCGCTGCCGCTGCTGCCCCGCACTGCACGTGCCGCCGACTGGCCGGCTCGGCCGGTGAGGCTGGTGGTGCCGTTCTCGCCGGGCGGCACCACAGACATGCTGGCGCGGGTGATCGCCGCGCGCCTGACCACGCATTACGGGCAGGACTTCGTCATCGACAACAAGGGCGGCGAGAGCGGCAACATCGCCGCGTCCTTCGTCGTCAAGGCGCCCGCAGACGGTTACACCTTCATCGTCGGCACCCCCGGCATTCACGCCACCAACCGGCTGGTGTATCGCTCGATGAGCTACGATCCGGTGACCGACTTCGCGCCGGTGATCGTCATCGCTCACGTCCCCAACCTGCTATCGGTTACCAGATCGCTGCCGGTCCACAGCGTCGCTGAGCTGATCAGCTACGCGCGTCAGCGTCCGCGCGAGCTGTTCTACGGCGTCTCGGCGCTGGGCTCGACCGGCCATCTGTCGACCGAATTGCTCAAGACCCTGACCGGGATTGAGATCACGCCGGTGCCCTACAAGGGATCGGCGCCGATGCTGCGCGATCTCGCCGAAGGCGGGGTGCATCTCACCATCGACAATCTGCCGGCGTCGAAGCCGCTGCTCGACGCCGGCAAGATCCGTCCGCTGGCGGTGACCACCGCCAGACGCTGGTCGCCGCTACCCGACCTGCCGACCGTCGCAGAGGCTGGCGTGGCCAACTTCGAAGCCGCATCCTGGTTCACCATCGGCGCGCCACGCGGGACATCCAGCGAAATCATCACCAACCTCAACGCCACCATCGCGGCCTTTCTCGGCAGTGACGCCGGGACAGCACAACTCCGCCGGATCGGAGCCGAGCCCGGCGGCGGCTCGCCGCACGATATGCACCATCACGTGCTGGCAGAGGTCGCCCGCTGGGACAAAGTGGCGAAGATCGCCGGAATCTCTCCGCTGTAATTGCTGGCCACGCGTTGCAGACGTGCAAGATGGATCAGCCCTCGCCCGGCCGGAGATCTGAATCGCGACGGCAGCATGAACCTAACCCCGTCCAATCGTGCGCGTTTCAAAAGATCGCATTTGAATCATAGGCATCCGTTTAACCCTACCCGGGACTTAGTGTGGGTTTCGGTTTAATTCCACATTTTGAACGCTCTCCAACCCGTAAAGTTTGGCGCGTTATTTCGGGGGGTGGGACCATGAGAGCAACGACAGAAGCGGACGTGTGCGTACTTGCCGGCGGTTTCGGCCGCCGCAAGGTGGCGCCGCGCGTCTGCATCGTCGATCGCAAGCCGCACTTGCGAGCTTTCCTGGCCGACGCGCTGGAGGAGTTTCGATTCGTGGCCGCGGAATGCGCCGGCGCGCTCGAACTGCCGGCGCGGCTGGCCGAGCATCGGCCCGACCTGCTGGTGATCGGCTCGACCATCGACGGCATCGAGGCGGAGGCGATCCTGGATACGCTCGCGGCGACCTGCTTTACCGGCAGCGTACTGACGATCGCGCCGCGCGAAACCATCATGTCGGACGCGATCCGCCGGCACGGCGCCGCACGCGGCCTGACGATGCTGTCGCCGCTGGCGACGCCGTTCAGCGCCCACACGCTCGGCCTCAGTCTCGCGCCGTTGCTGCCGCAGGAACCGCCGCCCGAACCGGAGGTCGACGCCACCGAAGCGCTCAAGGCGGGCTGGCTCGAACTGTGGTATCAGCGCTGCGTCGATGCGCACTCGCTGACGCCGCAGGGCGCCGAAGCGCTGCTGCGGATGCGACATCCGAACTGGGGGGTGGTGTCGCCCTCGGCTTTCCTGCCGGACGGCAGCGATCCGCATTTCCGGGCGTTGTCGGAATTCGTGATCACGCGCGTGGTTGCCGACTGGCACTATCTGCTCGAGCATCAGGGCCCGATCGACCTGTCGATCAACCTGCCGGTGAGTTTCCTCGGCAACGAGCAGGCGCTCGCCGACCTCGGCGCGTGGATGCCGCAGCACCCGGCATTCGGCGGGCTGATCGTCGAGGTCGACGCCGCCGAGGTCGTCGATCACCTGGTCGAACTGACCGAGATCGCGCACCGGCTGCGGCTGCGCAACGTCGCGATCGCGATCGACAAGGTCGGTGCCGAGTGGCCGGCCCTGATGCATCTCGACGCCTTCCCGTTCGTCGAACTCAAGGTCGACCGCTCATTCGTCACCGGCTGCGCCGACGACCGGCTGAAGCGTTCGGTATGCAGGCGGATCGTCGAGCTCGCCGGAGACTACGGCGCGCGCTGCACCGCGACGGGAATCGAGACCCGCGCCGACTTTCAGGCCGCGCACGAGCTCGGCTTCGACAAAATGCAAGGCTATCTGTTCGGCAAGCCGATGGGACTGAAGAAGTTCGCCCGCGCCGCGCATGCGCGGCCCGTCGCGATGCACGATTGAGCGCCTGCCACCATCAGGACAGCATCGCCTAGTCGAACGCCATTTCCAGGCACTTCGACACGTCGTCGCCGAGGCCGGACGCGATGGTGACGCAGCCGCGCACCCGGCGCTGCTTGGTGTCGGCCGCCCACACCACATAGCCGCCGGCGCCGAAGAACGCGTTGGTGTTGGCCGGCTCGGTCTCGGCGCCGTCGAACTGATAATCGCCGTCGGCATCGAAGATCCGCGGCCGCCTGAAACAGCCGCCGTCGGTCTGGACGTTGATCACTTCCTTGTTGTCGCGCGTCATCGCCAGGCTGATGACGCAGCGGAAGTTCTCCGAGGTCTTGACGTTGAACAGATAGGCGTAGGACCGGCAGGTGGCGGTCACCAGCTTGCCGGGGCTCAGGCCGCGGCTGCACGAGATTCGCTGGTTGCTGCTCAGCCGGTACTCGTCGGCCGAAGCCGGCACCGCTGCGGCCGGCGACAGCATCGTGACGGCCAGCCCGGCGCAGATCCATCCAGCTCGCATGGCGCGTCCGTGCATCGTCATCCTCCTGCTGCGGTCGTCGGGCATCGATCGCGACTCGCGTGAGCGGACCATAGCGGCGCGCCGGTGCCCGCAAAATCACAAAGTCGCATCGCGCCGCGACGACACGCTTCCGACATCGAGGTTCGGCAATCTTGACGCAGGATCGTCGTTCGTGATTTGTTCAAGCCGCGCGTCATGGGTGGCGATGGACGGTCCATTTCGAATCGCCGCCGACGCGCCCGCCTCGGAGCCCACCGATGACTGCCTCTCGCATCGCCCTGTTGCTGACCGCCGTGACGCTGGCGGTGCCGATCCCGGCCGTCCGCGCCGACACCGGCGAGCCGTGGATGCTGTCGACCGACACGGGCTACGGCTATACCCGCGACGGCAAGACGATGACGTACCGGATGGGCACCAACAACGCCAAGGATCTGTTCAAGGGCGCCAAGAAGGTGCCGCGCGAGACGCTGTTCTTCATGGGCGCCAACGGCCAGCTCTACATGCGCTCCGGACCGTTCCTCGAAGGCGACGGCCACTTCAGGTTCGGTGCCGATCAGTAGCGCCGAACTCGACTGCGCTTCAGCGCTGTGCGCCGGTTTCGAACGCGGCGAATAGTTCACGCGCGCCGGGATTGTTGCTGTTGGCGTCCATCCGCGCATCGGTGATCGCGAGCAGCTTCGCCACCGTGTTGTGACGGATCGCCACCGGATTGCGCTCGTAGCCGGAGCGCTGGAAGAAGTTCGCGGTCGGCACCACTTCGCGCATCTCCTGCGGCATCGTCACCATGTCGAGCCCGGTGCTGTCGCCGGTGAGATTCATCATTTCGAGTTCGGCCGCGGTGAGCCGATCGCGATAGCCCTTGCGCTGCGCGAACACCACCGAGGTCAGGAGCTTGTGGGTCTGCAGCAGCGGTCCGACGTCGACGTCCAGCACCAGCGCGTGCACGCCCCAACCTTGCGGGGTGCGGCCGAGCTTTTCGTGCTCGCTCCAGGTGCCCGGGATCGAGCGCGCGAACGCCACCATCCGCTTCACCACCGCGATCTTGCGGTCGAGCGCCTGACGCCGCGGGCCCGACATGGTCGCGGCCTTGTCGTTCAGCGATTTGAGGATCTGATTGCCCTGCTCGGCCAGCAGCACCAGGGTGTTGGTGGTGAGGAGCTGATTGTAACCGATCGCGGTCGAGATCGCGCGCGAACCCGGCCGGGTCTTGCTGAGCCCCGACTGCATGTCGTGATCGCCGTTGCCGCCGGTCTCGAACGCATAGACCCGCACCGCCTGATCGCGGGTGAGGCCGGCCTCGCGCGCGGCGCGGGCATAAGCGCGCTTGAACTCGGCCTCGCTCGACGGGCGCTGCGGCGTGAACTGATAGTGTTCGGCGGCGGCGCGCACGAAATCGGCGACCACGGGCAGCGACTTGCGCTCGCGTGGCGGCTCGGTCGACGGCTCCGGATCGATCGGCCGCTTCGGCCCGGTATAGACCGGCGGCTGCACCAGAACGTAGTCGTCCATCGTGATCTGCTCGCCGGTGCGGCGCTTGGCGTTGCGGATGCGGCGCCGCTCGGCGATCGCATCCCAATAGGCGCCGGCGTCACGCTCGAATTCGGCGCGGGCGGCCTGATACTGCTGCAGCCGGTAGCGATATTCGGCGATCGCCTGCGGCGAGGCGGCCTGCGCCATCGCGTTAGCCACCGATGACGGCAGCGGCACCGCGGTCTGGGCGAGCGCGTGGGATCCAAAAGCGAGCAGCGCGACCGGCGCGAGCCGGGCGAGATGGATGATCGAATGAGCCATGCCGCATCCTCGCCCGATAGGGTGAATGAACCGTTGCCTCACAGTTTGCGAGCCGCATCACAAGCTGTGAACCCGGCGATTGTTTGTTTGAGAAAACCGTTCCGCATTCGTGCGACAGCGCACAGCGCGGGCTACTTCCAGGCGAACACCGGCTGCTCCAGCTCGGCGACGCGGGTGACGCGGCCGGCCAGCACTTCGCGGAACTGATAGATCAGCGCCGCGGTCGGGGCGTGGATGAAGTCGCCGTCGTAACGGAACCGGACCACGCGGCGGTCGCTCTCCGGGATCGAAGTAAAGTCGAACGCATCCGGCGGCGCGATCTCGCCGAGGCCGACGTGATGCACCGAGGCAACCTCGTCGGGGTTCGGCGCAAGCGGTCCCGCAGCGGCGGCCCACGCCACCACCGGCGTCACCAGATAGCCGGAACGGGTCGGATAGTCGTCGAGGATGCCGAGCACGTCGCCGGCGCGCAGCGCGAGGCCGAGCTCCTCGTGCAATTCCCGCAGCGCGGTTTCGGGCGCGGTCTCGCCGGCATCGCAGCGGCCGCCGGGCAGCGCCCATTGATACGCGTGCGAGCGCAGCCGCGGCGAGCGCCGTGTCAGCAGGAACGCCGCGCTGCCGTCGTCCGCCGCCACCAGCGCGATCGCAACCGCGGCGCGCTTCAATCCGGCCGGCGTCAGCCCGTGATCGTGACGCGGAAAATCCGCGCAGCGCGCGGCGATCAGGGCTCGGGTGGCGGCGTCGTGCGCGTGGCTCATCCGTCTTGACTACACTGCGCGCCTGACCGAGGAAACCGTCGCCGCGCCGCAAAAAGATAGGCCATGCGGCGACGGAGAGCCGATCGATGACCGAGACCACCACCGCCCGCAGCATGAAGGCCGATGGCTGGAGCGTGATCCACGACGACGGCTTCATCGATCTGGTCGGGCCGCTGTGGCACCGCTGCGTCGACGGCACCCACGAATACGCGATCGCGACCGCGGCCAAGCACCGCAACAAGCGCGGCCTGGTGCAGGGCGGGCTGATGATGACGCTGGCGGACCGCACCTCGGGCATCGCGGCGCGCGATCAGTCCGGCGCGCCGCATCTCGCCACGGTGCAGATGGACACGCATTTCGTCGATGCCGCCGAGATCGGCGACCTGCTGATCTCGCGGCCGCGGGTGGTGCGATCGACGCGCAGCCTGATCTTCACCTCGACCGAAATCAGCGTCGACCGCCGCTGCATCATCCTCGCCCACGGCGTGTTCAAGATCGTGCGGCCGCGCTGACGGCCGCCCTGCGTCTCAGGCGGCGCGGCACCACCGCGCCAGCGCGTCCAGCGTCACCAGCGAGTCCTCCGCTCCGACGCCGGCGAGATGCCGATACGGCGCGTCCGGCTCGCCGAGATCGCTCAGCACCGCGAGTGCGCCGGGAAAATCGTCGCCCTCGGTATAGAGCCCCGGGGTGACGATGGTCGGCAGCCCGGCGGCGCGCGCGGCCCGCACCCCGTTGGTTGAATCCTCGAACGCGACGCAAGCGGCGGCCGGCAGTTTCAGCGCGTCCAGGACATGGAGATAGATGTCGGGCGCCGGCTTCTTGGCCGGCACCACGTCACCCGCCCCGACCGCATCGAACAGCGCCATCGCGTCCGGCCCGAGCGAGGACTGCAGCAGCGCCTCGACATTCGGCAGGCTGGTGGTGGTGGCGATGCCGAGCTTCACGCCGGCCGCCTTGGCCTCGCGGATCAGCCGCGCCACGCCCGGGCGGAGCGCCGTGCCGGCGGCGACCAGCGCGGTGTATCGGTCGGTCTTGGCCCGGTGCAATTCGGGGATCCGATCGGCCGCGCGCGCCGCGCCGTCCGGACCAGACTTCAGGAAGTGCGCGATCCGCTCCTTGCCGCCGGTGACGTCGAGCAGCTTGCGATACAGCGCCTCGTCCCAATGCCACGGCAGTTGCTCGGCCGCGAAGGTGGCGTTGAAGGCCTGACGGTGCAGTTCTTCGGTTTCCGCGAGGGTTCCATCGACGTCGAAGATCAGGGCTACAGGTAACATAGAACCGCTTCACTCCCCGGCTGTGCCCGGCGTTCAAAAAATGAACAAAAAACACCCCTGACAATGCCTTAGGCAAGGTGTAAAGCAAACTTTACAATTACCAGCAAGCGTCCCGATGTCAGATATCGAACACGACTATTCGGCTCCGCGCCGCTGCGAGAAGTGCGGCGGTGAAATGAAGCTGATCGGCCGCCTGCCGCGGCGTCCTCAGCACCCGCCGCGGACCGTGTTCCGCTGCGGCGCCTGCGACAACGTGGTGCAAGAGTAGACCGGTTGCGTTGCAGCCCGAATCCGCTGTCGATCCGGTGAGGATCCTCTGCGGTTTCGCAGACTTCACGCCAGCGCGGCCTGCATCAGCCCCTCGAGCTGCTTGGCGGTGAACGGCTTGGCAAGACAGTACACGCGATTCTGAACCGTCATTCCCTCGCGCTCCAGCATCGCCGCATCGAATTCCGGCAGCATGCCGCTGATCACGATGATCGGCAGGCGCGGCTCGGCGGCCCGCACAGCCGCCAGGACGGTGAGATCGTTCACCTTCGGCAGGCTGAGATCAATCAGGACGATCGCCGGCGTACTGCGGGAGAGCAGATCGAGCGCGGCCGCACCGCTGTCGCACACCGTGACCCGGTGACCGGCTTTGCTCAGCACCAGGGTCAGCACCGTGCGCACCGCGGGCTCGTCGTCGACGACCAGCACCTCCATCACCACCTCTCGGCAGGGTTAGGACCGTGAGCGCCGCGACGCAGAACAATGACCTGACCGGCGATGACGGTGTCAGACTGCCGCAGTTTGCAAAACGAAGGCAACTGGTAACGCTACGAGCGCGGGCAACCTCTGCACAGAGCGAACATACGTCATCCCCTCCGGAGCCGAGCGCGTGCTTCCCGACCTCCTGCACCACAAGCTCATCGGAGATGGGGTCGATGTCAGTGGGGAAGTCGTCCGTGATCAGCGCGGGATCACGCTCCGCGGCGCGGCTGCCGGTAGGCGGCGTCGAGCAGGCCTCACATGCGCATCGCGCGAGGCAATTGGGCGCGCGTTCAACTCATCGCGGCAAGTCACCTTCTGAAAGAAGCAGCCCCGCTATGAGACGCTGCCGAAGCGGCTCATCACGAGGGCGACATGGTCGGCAAATCGATCTGAAACGCGGCGCCGTGCTCGCGGCCGATCAGCTCGATCGTGCCGCCGAGCGTCGAGGCCACGAGGTTGAAGGCGATGTGCAGGCCGAGGCCGATGCTGCCGCCGTCGCGCTTGGTCGTGAAGAACGGATCGAAGATCCGTTCGGCGCGATCGGCCGGGATACCGACGCCGTCGTCCGCCAGTGTGATCCGGACCCGGTCCGGCGCGATCCGTGCGGCCTCCACATGCAGCACGCCCTCGGCGTCGCCCGGGTAGGCGTGGATCGCCGCGTTGAAGGCGAGGATGCCGAGCACCTGACCGAGAGCGCCGGGGCGACTGATCAACGTGATCCCCTCCGGCACGTTCAGCTCCACCGTGAGGCCGCGGCGCGATAGCAGCGGCCTCAGCTTGTCGAAGCTGGTGGACAGCCAGCCGCGCAGCTCGAACCTTTCGCGCTGCTCGTTGGCCTGATCGACCGCGACCTGCTTGAAGGCGTGGATCATCTCGGAGGCGCGCAGCAGGTTCTGCTGGGTCATCCCCAGTCCTTGGTCGAGCCGGCCGATGCCGCGGGTCAGATCGGAACGCCGCACCGCACCGCCTTCAAGGGCGCGGGCAAGGTCGCGGACGTCGGCTTGCATCGCGCTCGAGGTCGTCAGCGCCAGCCCGATCGGCGTGCTGACCTCATGGCCGACGCCGGCGACGAGCTGTCCCAGCGCCGCCAGCTTCTCGGCCTGCACCAGATGCGCCTGGGTGGCGCGGAGCTCGCGCAGCGATGCCTCCGACCGCGCGGTCTCGCGCTGCAGCGCCTCGGTGGTGGCGAACTGCCGGCGCGCCCGATGTTCGCGGGCGCCGACGGCATACAGCGACAGCAGATAGGAATTGCCGATCAGAAAGTGATTGATGAAGCCGAGCCCGGGCGACATCTCCGGCGCCAACCGCTCGGCGAAGGCGAAGGCCAGCCAGGTCGTCACGCAGAAGATCAGCAGCGAGCCGATCCGCAGCGGCAGCATGGTCGAGACGAACAGGATGACAATGATCATCCCGGCGGACGCGTAGGTGAAGCCGGACGGCAGCACCAGATACACCGACGGCAGTACGCAGCCCGGAATCACGCAGTAAAGCAGCAGGATGGTCTCGGCCCAGCGCCGCGCCATCCCGAGCAGCAGCGTGAGCGGCAACAGCACCAGCAGCGCCGTGCCGCCGCGGATCGCCAGCGTGATCGGCACGACTTCGGGGTAAAGCATCCAGTCCCAGAAGGTGTAGCCCGCATAGGTCAGCGCGCCGAGCACCATCGCTGCCTGAGTCCAGCCGACATGGGACCGGACATAGCTGTCGACGAAGCGGCGCTCTTCGGCCGGATCGTCGAACCGCAGGCCGGCGGCCTTCAACAGATCGTGGAGCCACTGACGGCGCGGCACCGCCACGGTCGCGACGGGGAGCGGCGCTGCACGGCTGTCGGATCGTTCGCTCGATGACATCAAGGATGCACAACGGAACCGCCGTCCACCGACGGCATACAGCGACCCGCGCGAAGCCGCCAAACATCACGCTCCGCGCGCTCGTCCCAGCGGTATCATCCGGCGCAAGGCTAATGCAAGCAAAGGGGCCGGTGGAAGTCTGTGGGCGAGCCGAGGCTTGCTGGAGAAATGGTGCCCAGGGGAAGACCCCATCTTATCTTCTAAGCTATTGCAAACACCGAATAATCCAGACGACGAATATTGCGCACCCCTGCTCCTACCCATGCGCGCATGGGTTGCCACGATACGCTATGGTGCATCGTGGCGAGGGGGATTGGTTATGCGGGTAATTCGGACCGAAATGTATTTTTCTGAAGAAATAGTTTTCGGACTCAACAGGAGACGGACAAGTCACGCGCGCAATCCGGGATTGGGATTCGCTTGGCTACGCACCGGTCGACCCGCATATGGCATCGACGAGCAACTATTGGAACACCGCTACTTCGACCGGGAAGAGGGAGCAGCGACGGCTTTCCTAGATCTAGCTATCCGAGGCTACGAGAGAAGCGAGATCATTTCTCAGTCAAATGCCTATTTCGGCGCTGCCTATAACCAAAGCATCGTTCAGAGCGTCATGAACGGGGACATCGTTATTGAGAACTCCCGCCTGATGCTGTCACGTTTCGGAGTTTGCTTGCGAAAGCGCCAGGTGTCGCCATCGGTACTATGGTCGGCATGAAAGCGGCAGGCGACACCTCCATGCTAATGCTGCTCACAGTCCCTACAGGTATCGTTGTCTGCTCATCTGCAATTGGTGTTTCGAAGGCGTTAGAAAAGGGGCTGAACAAGGCGGTCGAAAAGATCATCAAGGGGACGCTGCTATAGCGGTCAGGACATGCGTGTAAAGAAAGCTAGGGTTCAATCGCAGTCCCTTGCCAGCCGACTTGCTGGCGTTTCCATTTTAGGGTTTGGCGCAAGCTGGAAGGCACCGGAACCGGAGCGTGTCGTCGTGCGTGATGTTATCACGATGCTTGAAGATAGGCGGGCGCTTTATTCCCAAGCCGTTTGGGAAGAACCAGCGCATGTCGTCCAATCTCTTTTTAAGATTCGAGACGAACTCACCAATGGTCTGAAGCGCGCCGGTGACAACTCCCCCGCCAAAGAAGCATTTCGCATTATGCGTGCGGCGTGTCGTGATTTCCTCACGCTGCACAGCGTTCAAGAACAAGAACATAGTCGCGGCATGATGCGGAATATGGGCTACCAACAGGAAGAGTTCTTTGTTGGTCTTGGGAAACTCCGAGCAACCTTCGGACAACAGCTTGCTGTGCTTGGCTATCTGTACGGGGTGGATATTGAGGCTGACTTGGCTACGATCCTCCCGCCGGAAGCAGAAGGCTAGCATTGGAACTACGGCTCTTAAATCCAGGACGTAGATCGGTCTACGATCGGCAAACAAACACCGATGACAGTTCGCAATCGGGTGGGCAGGAGGCCAGTTCGGTTTTGCTCGCTACCCAGATTCCTACCCATGCGAGAGAACCTAGCGATTGTTCACCGCGTTCCATGGGGCGTGAGATCGGGAATCGAACCACCGACATTGGTGGGTAGAAGTCATGGTGCCCAGGGGCGGGATCGAACCACCGACACTGCGATTTTCAGTCGCATGCTCTACCAACTGAGCTACCTGGGCGTCGTCCGCCCGGTTCGAAACCGGGGGAGCGCCGGGTTATAGTCAGACACGGCGGCGCTGTCCACCCGTCGTGACGGTGTTTTGCCGGGGAAAAATTCACCGGATCGTCGCACAGCCGCCGCCCGGAATTCCGGCTCAATCCTCTTCGTCGTCGGCAGGCCGGCCGGGAATGGCGTAGGAGCCGGACAGCCAGCGATTGAGGTCGACGTCGCGGCAGCGCTCGCTGCAGAACGGGCGGGATTCGGCGGTCGCCGGCTTGCCGCACACCGGGCAGGGCTTGGCGCCGCGCGCGGGCGGCTTTGCCGGATCAGCCGGCATTGAGCCAGCCATGCCGGATCGGGAAGCCCTCGCCGCCGAGCAGCGAAATGGTCTCGTATAGCGGCAGCCCGACCACGTTGGTGTAGGAGCCTACCAGCTTGACCACGAACGAGCCGGCGATGCCCTGCACCGCATAGCCGCCAGCCTTGCCGCGCCATTCGCCGGAGCCGACATAGCCGGCGATGTCCTCTTCGGAAAGCCGCTTGAACCGCACCCGGGTCTCGACCAGACGCTGCCGGAACGCCTCCTTGGGCGTGACCAGGCAGACGGCGGTATAGACGCGGTGATTGCGGCCCGACAGCAGCCGCAGGCACTGCGAGGCTTCGTCGGTCAGCTCGGCCTTCGGCAGGATGCGGCGGCCGACCGCCACAACGGTGTCGGCGGCGAGCAGATACGAGCCGCGCAGATCGTCGTCGAGCTGGATCGATTGCAGCGCCGCCTCGGCCTTGGCGCGGGCCAGCCGGTTGGCGCAGGCGCGCGGCAGCTCGCCGCGGGTCGGCGTCTCGTCGACATCCGCCGGGCGCAGCGCATCGGGCTCGATGCCGGCCTGATTGAGCAGCGCGAGCCGTCGCGGCGAGCCGGAGGCGAGAACGAGTTTGGGGCGGCCGGACATGCGGAACTTCGATTCGGACGGATGGTGGGAAAGGAACGCGGAACCTATCGGAAGGCGGGTGCCGGGACAACAGCCCGGCACAGATCACGACACTCAACGCGCCGGCCAGTTCCAGGACGGGGAATCGGCATCGCGGACCAGCGTCTCGCTCAGCTCTTTCTCCAGCACGATCTCGCGGCTGTCGGCCTGCCGGCGCAGCGCCGATACCAGTCCGTCGGCGTGCGACACCACCACAATCTGCGAGCGCGTCGCCGCTGCGGCGATCAGCCGGGCGAGCGGCGCCAACAGATCCGGATGAAGGCTGGCCTCGGGCTCGTTGAGGATCATCAGTTCGGGCGGCCGCGGTGACAGCAACGCGGCGACCAGGAGCAGATAACGCAGCGTGCCGTCCGACAGTTCTGCGGTCTTCAGCGGACGCAGCAGGCCGTGCTGCTGCATCGCCAGCTCGAAATAGCCGTCGGCCTCGGACACCTCCAGGCGCGCCCGCGGAAACGCATCGTCGATGGTCGCTTCGAGCCCGGCGGGGTCGCCGATCTCCAGGATGGTCTGGATCGCGGCGGCGAGATCTGCGCCGTCGCCGCCGAGCACCGGCGTGTGGGTGCCGATCTGCGGCCGCCGCGCCGGGGCGTCGCGGTCGGTACGGAGCTGATCATAGAACCGCCAGTCCCGCATCCGGTCGCGCAGCAACAACAGTTCGAGCGCCTCGCGCGGATCGGCGCCGTGGGTCATCATGCTGTCGGCGGGACTCAGCGACCGATACACCTCGCGCCACTGCCCGCCGTCGTCGCGCACCCGCACCAGCGGACCGCGCCGTTCGGCAAATGCGTTGGCGCGGCCGAGCAGTTCCCCGGTCCACACGCTCTCGACCTTGATCTCCGGGTCGCGTCCGAACAGCGAGGTCGCATCCGGCAGCGGCAGCCCGAGATCGATCGCGTAGCCGTAATCAGGTCCGGCGAAGCCGAGCTTGAGGGAGACGCGATTGCTGCGCGTCGTGCCCTGCACCGGATGAACGCCGCGCTTCATGCTGCGCGACAGCGTCTCCGGCCCGGCCCACAGCGTCGACGGCAAGCCGCCCTCGGCGGCGAGCGACTGAATCACCCGCCCCTGCGCGATCTCGGCGAGCAGCCGCAGCGCGCGATACAAGCTCGACTTGCCGGTTCCGTTGGCCCCGGTGACGACATTCAGCGGCCCGAGCGACAGCCGCACGTCGCGCAGCGATCGGTAGCCCGAAACAGCAAGTCGCGTGATCATTGGGATTTCCGCAGTGTACTCACGCTTGATGGATAGCAGATACCGAGCGAGCGGCCAAAGCATGGAGCCGCGGCCTGCGACATGAGCGATCTTCTCCTTGCATGCTTGCGCCCCTCCGCCGCGGAACGTCATTCCGGGGCGCTCGCGCAGCGAGCGAACCCGGAATCTCGATGTGCAGGAGGCCGTGATCCACAAGCTCGGGATTCCGGGTTCGCGCCTGGCGGCGCGCCCCGGAATGACGGAGGTGAAGAGGCGAGATTACTCAATGTGCAGTGCGAAAGAGGGTAACGCTTGGCCGGAACAGATCACCAGCTCACAACTACTCGTTCCCGCCGTTGTGCCTGCCGAAGCGTTTGTAGATGCGTTGCATCAGGGAGTCGGCGACTTCGCGATAGGCGGCGAGTTTCTGCTCGCGGTTGCCCTCGGTGCCGGTGGGGTCGTAGGTCGGCCAGTATTCGACGTCGATCGCGTGAGTGCGGGTGAGCTCCAACGCCTTGTGATGCGCTTCCGGCGACAGCGTGACGATCAGGTCGAAGTTCAGCCCTTCGTAGTCGTCGAGCTGTTCGAAGGTGGTCGGCTTGTGCTTGGAGATGTCGAGGCCGCGCTCGGCCATCACCGCCACCGCGAACGGATCGAGCTCGTGGGTCTTCACTCCGGCGGAGCGCACATACATCGTCCGCGGCGCGATGCCGCGCAGCATCGCCTCGGCCATCGGCGAGCGCACGCTGTTCATGCCGCAGGCGAACAGCACGGCGTGCGGCAGGCCGGTCCGCGACGGCGGGGTCATCGCCGCCGTCCGCCGCTCGGCCCACGCCAGGTTGCCCCGCGCGCGCCGCGCATCGTCAGCCCTTCCAGTGCAGCACGGAGATCAGCGTGAACAGCCGCCGCGCGGTGTCGAAATCGATCCGCACCTTGCCGGCGAGCCGCTCCTGCAGCGTGCGCGAACCTTCGTCGTGGATGCCGCGGCGCCCCATGTCGATGGCTTCGATCTTGTCGGGCGTGGCGGTGCGGATCGCCTGATAGTAACTGTCGCAGATCATGAAGTAGTCCTTCACGATACGGCGGAACGGCGTCAGCGACAGTAGATGGGTGATCACCGGCGCGCCGTCCTCGCGGCGGATGTCGAACATCAGCCGGTTGCCGGTGATGCCGATGTGCAGCGTGAACGGCCCCTCGCCCGCGCCCTCCGGCGCGAAAAGATTCTTCTCGACCAGATCGTAGATCGCGATGGCGCGCTCGTGCTCGATGTCCGGTCCCGAGCGCCCGATCGATTCCTCGTCGAGCGTGACCGCGACGATGCGATTGTTGGAATCGTCTGGTTCCGGATTGCTCATCGTTGATTCAGACGCAGTCCCACCGATCGCGCATGCGCGTCCAGGCCTTCGGCGTTGCCGAGCGCGATTGCGGCCGGCCCGAGCGCGGCGAGCTGCTCGGGACCGCATTTCAGGATCGAGGTCCGCTTCATGAAGTCGAGCACGCCGAGCCCCGACGAGAACCGCGCCGACCGCGCGGTCGGCAGCACGTGGTTGGAGCCGCCGACATAATCGCCGATCGCTTCCGGCGTATGGCCGCCGAGGAAAATCGCGCCGGCATTGCGGATCCTGGCCGCGAACGCTTCCGGATCGGCGGTCATGATCTCGAGATGCTCGGCCGCGATCGCGTTGGCGAGCGGGACCGCATCGTCCAGCTTGGCGACCTTGATGATGGCGCCGAACTCGTCCCACGAGGCGCGCGCGATCTTGGCCCGCGACAAGGTGATGAGCTGCGACGCCACCGCACGCTCGACGTCTGCAGCCAATACGGCGCTATCGGTAATCAGAATCGATTGCGCGTTGGCGTCGTGCTCGGCCTGCGCCAGCAGATCGGCCGCGATCCAGTCCGGATTGGCGGTCTTGTCGGCGACCACCACGACTTCCGACGGGCCGGCGATCATGTCGATGCCGACGCGACCGAACACCAGCCGCTTGGCAGCGGCAACGTAGGCGTTCCCCGGGCCGACGATCTTGGCGACCGGCGCAATCGTCGCAGTGCCATAGGCCAATGCGGCCACCGCCTGCGCACCGCCGATGCGGTAAATCTCCGTTGCGCCGGCGAGCTGCGCCGCGGCCAGCACCAGCGGGTTGAGCGTGCCGCCGGGCGACGGCACCACCATCACCACGCGCTCGACGCCAGCCACCTTGGCCGGAATCGCATTCATCAGCACCGACGACGGATACGCCGCGGTGCCGCCGGGCACGTACAGGCCGACCGCCTCGATCGCGCTCCAGCGCCAGCCGAGTTCGACGCCGAGCGGATCGGTGAAGCGGTCGTCCTTCGGCAACTGCCGGCGATGGAAGAATTCGATGCGGTCGCGCGCCAGCTTCAGCGCGTCGATCGTCTCGGAATCGCACGCCTTCACGGCGGCTTCGACCTCTGCCTCGCCGACCCGCATCCCGGCTGCATCCAGCGTCAGCCGATCGAACTTCTCGGTCGCCTCGAGCAGGGCAGCATCGCCGCGATGCGCCACATCGTCGACGATGGCGCGGGTGGCGGCCTCGATATCTGCCGCAACCTCCCGCTTCATCGCCAGGAAGGCTTTGAATTTGGGAGCGAAATCGGGACTGGCGTTGTCGAGACGAAGGGGCATGTCGATTGATCCGGCGGGCGGCTGCGGCGGGGCGGCCTCTGCTCAATGGCGCGGCGTCTTACCGTCGTCAACCCTCATAACCCGCGCGGTTTTCGGCGGCTAGCGCGACGTCTGCCACGGGCCGCCGGATCAGCCGAGCCCATCACGATCATCCGGCAAAGTCCCGGGGCCACCGACCGGATCCGGGCCGAGATCGGTCAGCGCGCATTCGAGGCATTCGACGTCGAGCCGCAGCACGCCGCCGCGGGAGAACATCATCACCACGCTGCCGCCCGGTGGCTCCGGCGCGGAATAGAATTCAAGGCCGATCAATTCCAGCGCTTCGGTCCCGGCGGTCATGTCGATTGCGCGGGACTTGCAGGCCAGTACCCGTTCGAACCGCAGCGCCGCGATCAGCCGGCCGGGCACCGGCTCGCCGGACAACGTCTGCTCCCAGTCCAGCCGGTGCAGCCCGATCACCAGACGCTTCTCGGCCTGACGCCAGACGATGTCGCCGATCTCGACACGAGCATCCTGGACGTGCGCGGAAATCACCGCGAGATCGTCGGGATCGAAGGCGAGCAGTTTGAGATCAGCCACAGCCGGCCCCTTTGCGGCGTCAGCCGCTGATGCGCTCGATATTGGCGCCGCAGGCCGACAGTTTCTCTTCGAGCCGCTCGAAGCCGCGATCGAGGTGATAGATACGATTGACCATGGTCTCGCCCTCGGCCGCGAGCGCGGCGATCACCAGCGACACCGAGGCGCGCAGGTCGGTCGCCATCACCGGCGCGCCGCGCAGCCGCTCGACGCCGTCGATGGTCGCGGTCTCGCCGTCGAGCGAGATCTTGGCGCCGAACCGCGCCAGCTCCTGGACGTGCATGAAGCGGTTTTCGAAGATCGTCTCGGTGATATGCGAGGCGCCCTTGGCGCGGGTCATCAGCGCCATCAGTTGCGCCTGCAGATCGGTCGGGAAGCCCGGGAACGGCGCGGTGGTGACGGTCACCGGGCTGATGCCGGCGCCGTTGCGCGACACCTTGATGCCGTCGTTGTTGACCGTGATGGTGGCGCCGGCCTCGGTCAGCACGTCGAGCGCTGCCTGCAGCAGCTCGGGTCGGGCGCCGGAGAGCTGCACCTCGCCGCCGGCCATCGCCACCGCCATCGCATAGGTGCCGGTCTCGATCCGGTCCGGCAGCACGGTGTGGCGGGCGCCGTGCAGCTTGGCGACGCCCTCGATGATGATCCGCGGCGTGCCGGCGCCGGTGATCCTGGCGCCCATCTTGTTGAGGCAGTCGGCGACGTCGACGATCTCGGGTTCGCAAGCAGCGTTGTCGATGATCGTGGTGCCGTTGGCGAGCGCCGCCGCCATCACCGCCACATGGGTACCGCTGACCGTGACCTTGGGGAACGGGATGGTGGCGCCCTTCAGGCCGCCCGGCGCCTTGGCAATGACGTAGCCGCCGTCGATCGTGATCTCGGCTCCGAGCTTTTCAAGTGCCATGATCAGAAGATCGACCGGCCGGGTGCCGATCGCGCAGCCGCCCGGCAGCGACACTTTGGCCTCGTGCATCCGCGCCACCAGCGGCGCGATCACCCAGAAGCTGGCGCGCATCTTCGACACCAGATCGTATGGCGCGGTGGTGTCGACGATGGTCTTGGCGGAGATGTGCAGCGTCTGGCCCTGATATTCATGGTCGCCCGGTCGCTTGCCGGCCGCCATGATGTCGACGCCGTGGTTGCCGAGAATCCGCTGCAGCAGCGCGACGTCGGCGAGGCGCGGCACATTGTCGAGAATCAGAGTCTCGTCGGTCAGCAGGGCAGCGATCATCAGGGGCAGCGCCGCGTTCTTGGCCCCCGAAATCGGGATGGTGCCCCGCAGCTCGTTGCCGCCGATGATCCTGATCCGATCCATGCCGATTCCCGCTGATTTGCCTTGGAATTATACGGCAGAAGCGCCGCCCGTGGCAAAAGCGTGGAATTTGAGGCGATTTCATGGGCGCCAGCAACGGCGCAGCGCGCCTTTCAGCGCCCAATCAGGGGCCGGGTGCCGTTCGCCGCGCACTCCGGGCGTTACCAGCCCTGGCCGTAAGTGCGGTAATCGCGATGGCGGGGCTCTCGGAACGCCGCGCGCGGATTGACGATGCAGTCGGCCAGACGCCCCGAAGCCGCCGCACGGCACTGACGGTATGAAGCATAGCTGCAATCGCCAGGATAGCCGTAGCCCGGGGAGGTCAGACAATACCCGTAAGTGCGCGCTTCCGCCGCCGGCGTCACCGCGAACAGGGCGGCCGCAACGACCGCAACCGACGACAATGCGAGCGCAGCAGCCCGCGAACGCGCGGCAGTCTTGACCTTGGACAACATGGAAGCTCCTCCTTGGATGCGCGGTGACAACCCGTCGCCGGATTTGTCGTTCCTGCCACGCCAGCGGTTCGCCCCCTTCGCGGCACGACAGGCCCTTTTTGCTCCCTGTTCGGGGGATCACGATTTGATACCCTGCCGACGCGGAAGTTATCGCCTCGGCGGCGCGCAACAGGAACGGCCCGAACAGCCGTTCGTTGGGACCTTATCGGTGCGATCGCACCATTTACCCAAGGAGGTCCTATGAAATCCCGACTTACCCGACTGACCGGTGTTGCCACTGCTGCGCTGCTCGCAACCACGATGGCCGCGGCTGCCCAGAGCCAGACCGACTCGCGCGGCAACGCGATGGGGTCCCAGAATGTCGACAAGGGCGCACCGCGCGCCGGGACCATGGCGCCCGGCACCACCACCGGCATGGGCGGCGACCGCATGAACGCCCCCAACACCCCGGCCGCTCCGCCCGCAGCCCAGGGCGAGGTCGGAACGCGCGGCAACACCAATTACAATGGTGCGCCGGCCGGAAGCGTCGGCCGCTAAGGCACGACGGCCTGGTTTGCAAAGCCCTGGCGATTGGAGGCTCCGGTGTGACCGGGGCCTCTTTTCATTTTAGACAGCGGCCGAGCTGATGTTGATGGCGCGGAGGATGCTAGGCGACAATGGAGAGCCGCGTGGTCCGGGGACATCCGGCCGATCGTCCGCCGCGTCGGGTCCGCCATCGCAATCCGGCGGCCGGCTATGTCAGTTGCCGCCAGCGTCGCCACGCCGGCCGGCAGGATCATGACTGCGGCCATCCGGCGCGTCTTGAACGATCCCGACCGGGCATGCGGCCACCGGCTCGGCGCGACCGCGAGCCTGCGCCTTGCGGCGCTTCAGATTGGCGCGCAGCGCGTCGGCCAGCCGCTGCTCACGACTGGCTCCCCTAGGTCGCGAATCCTGCATATCGGCCATGGTGAATACCACTGAACTCCAGCTTCTATTCTTCGACATAATGGTTTCGGCATATTGCCGCGAGTGAGACAGCTATGACAATCGATGCTTCGGGGATCGCGCCGGCGGCGCAGCGGACGCTGGCCGTCTGGCATGACGTATTCGTCAGCCGGAACTCCGACCGGATGCGACCGCTGCTCGCTGAGGACGTCGTGCTGCACTCGCCCGTTGTCCGATCGCCGATTGGCGGGCGCACCGCCTGTCTGCTGGTTCTGTGCACCGTCTCCAGCATCTTTCAAGGATTCCGTTACCATCGCACCTATGTCGGCGGTCATCAGGAGATCGCGCTGGAGTTCAGCGCGGCGATCGACGGCTGGGATCTCAAGGGTATCGACCTGATGCGGTTCAACGACGACGGCGAAATCGCCGAATTCGAGGTCCTGATCCGCCCGCTGCGGGCGCTGTCGGCGCTCGGCGAGGAAATCGGCCGCCGCATCGGCCCGCAACTCATGCAAATCAAACGTTCCACACCGATCCACTGAGCTCTCCTGCAGGGCGCGAACGCCCGAACGGGAGCGCCCAAAGGGGCGATGCGCCCCATTCGCCATGGCGGGGACCGGTTTTTCCTCATCATCCGGCGTGATCCGCTTGCGCCGGATGATGCCCTGTGGCAAGGAACGGCCGCGCCGCGCGGGAGCCCCACTGGCTGATTCCCCGCCCGGTCGATGCTGCCGTAGCTCAGTGGTAGAGCACTCCCTTGGTAAGGGAGAGGTCGACAGTTCAATCCTGTCCGGCAGCACCAGCGATTTTCACAACTCTTCCCCAATTCGACCGAATCTTGCGCTCGGCGCGTGTCTCTGAAGCCGCTCGTCCTTGATCCCCAGGTGGGGACGCCGGGAGCAGACGCGCCAAGGAACGCGACAGCGAGGCATAGCTTGCGACGACGTGTCGTCTGCGCGCCTCAGTAGGACTTCGCCAGCCCGAGCACTTTCTCGGCGATGAAGCTGAGCGCGAGTTGCGGGCTGACCGGGGCGATGCGCGGGATCATCACCTCGCGCAAGTAGCGCTCGACGTGATACTCCTTGGCGTAGCCGAAGCCGCCATGGGTCATCACCGCCTGCTCGCAGGCGGTGAAGCCGGCCTCGCCGGCGAGATACTTCGCCGCATTGGCGGCGGCGCCGCAGGCCATGCCCTGATCGTATTGCCAGGCCGCCGACATCACCATCAGCCAGGCGGCTTCCAGCTCGACCCAGTTCTTGGCGAGCGGATGCTGGATTCCCTGGTTCTGGCCGATCGGGCGGTTGAACACGATGCGGGTCTTAGCGTAGTCGGCGGCGCGCGACAGCGCCAGCTTGCCGAGCCCGACCGCTTCGGCGGCGATCAGGATGCGCTCCGGGTTCATGCCTTCGAGGATGTAGTGGAAGCCCTTGCCTTCCTCGCCGATCCGGTCCTCGACCGGGATCTCGAAATCCTCGAAGAACAGTTCGTTGGAGTCGACGATCTTGCGACCCATCTTCTCGATCTCGTGGACCTTGATCCTGGTGCGATCGAAATCCGCATAGAACAGGCTGAGGCCGTGGGTCGGTGACTTCACCTCTTCGAGCGGCGTGGTGCGCGCCAGCAGCAGGATCTTGTTCGCGACTTGCGCGGTCGAGATCCACACCTTCTGACCGTTGACGACGTAGCGGTCGCCTTTCCGCACGGCGCGGGTCTTGAGCTGCGTGGTATTGAGGCCGGTGTTCGGCTCGGTGACTGCGAAGCAGGCCTTGTCGCGGCCCTCGACCATTGGCGGCAGCATCCGCCGGCGCTGCTCCTCGGTGCCGAACACGACGACCGGATTGAGGCCGAACACGTTGATATGCACCGCCGAAGCACCCGACATGCCGGCACCGGATTCCGAGATCGTGCGCATCATGATCGCCGCCTCGGTGATGCCGAGGCCGGAACCGCCATAGGCCTCCGGCACGCAGATGCCGAGCCAGCCGGCATCTGCCAGCGCTTTGTGGAAGTCGTGCGGGAAGCCGCCCTCGCGATCCTTCCTCAGCCAATAGGCGTCGTCGAAGCCGGCGCAGACCCTGACGATGGCGTCGCGGATGGCTTCCTGCTGATCGGTGAGAGCGAAGTCCATGGTGAGGCGATATCCTTGGGTGCCGGCGGAGCCATTCAGCGAATGCGCGACGACAGATTCCGTCGCACGGAACGGCGTTGCCTGGAGCGGCGCGCCTTCCGCGGGGCGCCATCATTGTTGTTTGTGCGGCAAAACGTTCCTATAGGTCGAATCCACTGTCAACAATCGCATCCGCAATGCGATGCGCCGGAATCGCGGAGCACGCCCGATGCGTTCGATGTTGTTCGTTCCGGGCGACAGCCCGCGCAAATTCGACAAGGCCGTACAGGGCGCAGCCGATGCGCTGATCCTCGATCTCGAAGACTCCGTCGTGCCGGAAAAGAAGGACGAAGCCCGCACGCTGACGCGCACGATGTTGCAGGCCCCGCGCACCGGGCAGCAACTCTACGTTCGCGTCAACGCGCTCGACAGCGGCCGCACTCTCGACGATCTCGCGGCGGTGATGCCGGCGGCGCCGGACGGCATCGTGCTGCCGAAGTCACGCGGTGGCGAGGATGTGCGCAGATTGGCGCTGTGGCTCGATGCGTTCGAAGCCGTGGCCGGGCTTGCGGCGGGCACAACCCGCATCGTGGTGGTGGCAACCGAAACCGCCGGCGCGATCTTCGGTCTCGGCAGCTACCAGGATTGCTCGCCGCGGCTCGAGGGGCTGATGTGGGGCGCGGAAGATCTCGCCGCCTCGCTCGGCGCCAGCCAGAACCGCAGCGGCGGCGAATTGCACTCGCCCTACCGATTGGCGCGCGATCTGTGCCTGATGGGCGCTGCAGCGGCGGGCGTCACCGCGATCGACGCGGTGTACACCGACATCGACGACCTCGCCGGGCTGGAGCAGGAGACACGCGCCGCGCGGCGCGACGGTTTCGGCGCCAAGGCGCTGATCCACCCCAAGCAGGTCGAGATCGTCAACGCCGCGTTTGCGCCGACCGCAGAGGAGCGCGCGTGGGCCGAAAAAGTTGTCGCCGCGTTCGCGGCCAATCGCGATGCCGGCACGCTGCGGCTCGACGGCCGCATGATCGACCGACCGCATCTGCGCGCGGCCGAGAACATCCTCGGCCGGCTGCCTCACTGATGCCCGCGACGACGCTCAGCGATCGAACACCGTGTTGCGCTGGGCGTTCACCAGGATGAACGTCGTCCGCTTCGGGATTTCCTTCAGGTTCTCGGCGCCGATGTAAGTCATCGCCGAGCGCAGGCCGCCGGCGATCTTCTCCACCGTGGCGCGCACCTCGCCGCGATACGGCACCTCGACGGTCTTGCCTTCCGCCGCGCGATAATCGGCGACGCCGCCGTGATATTTGTTCATCGCGGTCTCCGACGACATGCCGTAGAACACCATGCTGGTGGGCACCTGCCGGCCATCCTGTTCGACGCATCTCAGTTCGCCGCCGCACTCGTCGTGCCCGGCCAGCATGCCGCCGAGCATCACGAAGTCGGCGCCACCGCCATACGCCTTGGCGAGATCGCCGGGGACGACACAGCCGCCGTCCGAGCAGACGTGGCCTTTCAGCCCGTGGGCGGCATCGGCGCATTCGATCACGGCGGAGAGCTGCGGATAGCCGACGCCGGTGAGATCGCGCGTGGTACACACCGAGCCGGAGCCAATGCCGACGCGGACGATGTCGGCGCCGGCGATCACCAGCGCCTCGGTCATCTCGGCGGTGACTACCGTGCCGGCCATGATGATCGCGTCCGGATTCTCCTCGCGCAGCTTGGCCACCGCGCGCACGAACGCCTCGGTGTAGCCGTTGGCAACGTCGATGTTCAGCATCGGCACCTTCACTTTGGCCTTCACGGCGGCGAGCCGCTCCCAATCGGCCGCGCCGGTGCCGACAGTGACGAACACGTTGGCGTCCTCGTCGCTCGACAGATACTCGGCCAACCGATCCGGATCATGGAACTTGTGCAGGGCGACCAGCGCGCCGAACGGCTTGAAGGCGCGCGCCATCTCCAACGTGCCGATGGTATCCATGTTGGAGGCGATCAGCGGAAACCCGGTCCAGGCGCGGCTGGAATGGCGAAAACGCAAGCTGCGGGTGATGTTGGCCTCGAACCGCGACGACAGCACCGAGCGTTTGGGCCGGATCAGCACGTCGCGAAAGTCGAGCTTCGGGTTCAAATCGATGTGCACGCGCGCCACTCCCGGTTTCATCGGCCGAACGTCGACCTTAGAAAGGAATCATTGCGCATTGGTTGGCGCACGGGAAGGGAGAACGGAATGCAAGTGGCAGTGATGGGGGCCGGCGCGGTCGGGTGCTATTTCGGCGGATTGCTGTCGCTGGCCGGCCACGACGTGACGCTGATCGGACGACAAAGCCATGTCGATGCGATCGAGGCCAACGGCCTGCTGCTCGACACCAAGGACGGCATCCAGCCCATCCCGGTGCGCGCCGTCACCGAACCCGGCACCATCGCCCCGCCCGATCTGGTGCTGTTCTGCGTCAAGTCGGCCGACACCGAGAGCGCGGGCCGCGCGCTGCAGCCTCGCCTGAAGCCGGACAGCGTGATCCTCAGTCTGCAGAACGGCGTCGACAACGCGACCCGGCTGCAAGCAGCGATCGGTCATCCGGTGATCGCCTCGGTGGTCTATGTCGGCACAGAGATGGCCGGCCCCGGCCATGTGCGGCATCACGGTCGTGGTGACCTGCTGATCGGCGCCTCGGCGCAGAGCGAGGCGATCGCTGCGATGCTGACGGCGGCGAAGATTCCCACCACGGTCGCAGCCGACATCGATCAGGCGCTGTGGTCGAAGCTGATTTTGAACTGCGCCTACAATGCGCTGTCGGCAATCGCCGACCTGCCCTACGGTCCGCTGCTTGCGGTCGACGGCGCCCGGGAGGTCGTGATCAATGTCGTCAACGAGTGCATTGCCGTCGCACATGCAGGCGGCGTCAGCATTCCCGACGACGTCATGACCAGGACGCTGGCGCTGCCGGCAGCAATGCCGAGTCAGAAATCGTCGACCGCGCAGGATCTGACACGCGGAAAGCCGAGCGAGATTGATTTTCTCAACGGCACCGTGGCGCGGCTCGGCGCCGCGCGCGGCGTGCCGACCCCGACCAATCTGGCGCTGACGGTGATGGTCAAGCTGATCGAAACCAGCCGCGGCACCGCCTCGCACTGATCAAGGCGTCGTCTTGATCCGGCAGTTGTAGGCCTTGCGGAAGCCGGCGGCGCGCGCGTCGTCCTCCGAGCAGAACCAGCGGTTCGGTTTGGTCAGGCTGGCGTAGCTCGGACAACCGCGGATCTGATACAGGCCGACATTACCGGTGATGCGGGCTCGTCTGGCGATCTTGCCCTTGATGGTGCAGCCCGGCAGCATCGCCGGGGTATCAGGAAACATCGCGTCGATCAGCGCGGCGCGCTTGTCCTCACGACAAGCGGCGCCGCGCAGCGCGGCGTCCCTGTTCCAGCGCCTGAAGTCGTTCGGCGCCACGAAGCAGCCCTGCCACAATCCCTTGTGCTCATCCCTCGCTTTGGCCTCGTCGCCGGCGAAACGATCCTTGCCGCCGGTGACGGCGTTCAGTGCAAAGCCGTCCTGCACCATGCGGCGGCTGAGACTGTCGGTCTCACCGGCGATCGCGCATGTGCCGAGACGTCTTCCCTTGAACACGGGGTCGGGTCCCAGATCGCGACAAGCGACGCTGCGGCCCCCGATCAGCTTGACCAGCGCATCGCGGGCCTCGATCCCGCAGGCCGACGGATCGGCGAACTGGTTGACACAGCGCTGATCGAGCTCCGGCGCATCGATCCCCTCCAGCCGGAACACCTTGTCGCCGAGCTGCACCGTATCGCCGTCCTTCACCACCGCATCGGCGGCGACCGCCGGCGACGTCATCATCGCCAGCCCCAGCACCATCACGATCAGTCGACGCATTCTCAAATCCTCGTCCCGCCTGGCGGCCACTCCGGCCATTCACAGTCATACCAGCCGTGCGCCGAAATGGTAGTCGCCCAACGCCGGAGCGCTTTGCGAGCGCGCGGGCACTTGCTAGAACCGCTTCATGTCCGATCCAGCGATCCACGGTCCGGCGATGTCGTTCGACGACAAGGCGCGGATGATTCAGAACCGTCGTTCGATCCACGGCGCCATCATCGGCTTGCAGCTCGACCGCTATGCGCCGGCGGAGGCGTGGAGCAGCCTGCCGTATCACCCGGTATTCGTCGGCGACGTCTCGACCGGGGTCATCCACGGCGGCGTCGTCACCGCGATGCTCGACGAAAGCTGCGGCATGGCGGTGCAGCTCGCACTGCCCGGGACAGCCGCGATCGCCACGCTCGATCTGCGGATCGATTACTTGCGGCCGGCGACGCCCGGACAAGAGATGCGCGCCCACGCCCATTGCTATCACATCACGCGCTCGATCGCGTTCGTTCGCGCCACCGCCTATCAGGACGCCGAGGACGTCCCGATCGCCACCGCCACCGCGATGTTCATGATCGGCGCCAACCGCACCGACATGCTACGGCAGACGCCGAAGGTGACGATGGACTCCCCACCGGAGCTGGTGGCGCCGGACGATCCCGACGGGCCGCTGGCGATCAGCCCGTATCCGCGCTTCCTCGGCATCCGGGTCGACGACGACGCGCGGGCGATGATGCCCTACAATCCGAAGCTGGTCGGCAATCCCATCCTCCCGGCGCTTCACGGCGGCGTGATCGGTGCATTCCTCGAGACGGCGGCGATCGTCAGCGTTCGGCGCGAGATGGGCCTCGCCGCCGCGCCGAAGCCGATCGGTCTGACGGTGAACTACTTGCGCTCCGGCCGGCCGCTCGACACCTTCGCCAAGGTCTCGATCGTCAAGCAGGGCCGCCGCGTGGTGGCGTTCGAAGCACAGGCCTATCAGCGCGATCCTGCCGAGCCGATCGCATCGTGCTACGGCCATTTCAAACTGCGCTCCGGCGTGGCCGAGTAGATCCCGCACTCGGCCTGCAACAATCACCGCCGACACCAGGGCAACGGAGCCGCGATTAAGCGGCGATTCACCACGCTTCGCCCGGCGGAACCGGTTTCACCCCGGATTCAGCATTGCAGGAATAGGTATCGCGCTGTCGCAACGGGCACTGGCCTCTCGCGGCACATTGCTGCGAGATCGACACCCTCCGATGACCGCGAACAGCAAGATCGCGAACGCCGTCTACATCGAATTCGTTCGGTTGCTGTACACCGCGCGCTGGCCGATCGTGGTGGTCGGCTGCGCGACGCTGAGCACGGGCCTCGCCGTCGCCTGGCAGACCCGCGACGCGGTGATGGCGGTGATCGGCGTCACCGGCATGGCGGTGACGCTCGGCCGGCTGGCGCTGTGCTTCGCGTTCGACCGTGCCGTGGCGCGGCGTTCGCTCGATGTCGCGACGGCGAAGTTGTGGGAGCGCCGGCTCGCCATCGGCGTGATCTCGACCGGGGTCTGCGTCGGCGCCTTCGCGACGCGCTGCTTCCTATTGCCCGACCTCGCCGCGCACATGATCGCCGGGGGCCTGGTGTTCGGCTATTGCGCCGGCACCACCACGCGGTTTTCGATCCGGCCCTGGATCGTGCAGACTTCGCTGGTGGTGTCGGTGACGCCGGCGATCGCAGCGGCGCTGTGGAATTTCGACCTGATGCACGGCGCGCAGGCGCTGCTGTTCCTGCTGTTCGCATTCGGCGGTCTCGAACTGATCGACTACATTCACGCCACCACCGCCGAGCAACTGACGCTGCGCGCCGAAGCGACGCGGCTCGCCCGAGCAGATGCGCTGACCAACCTGCCGAACCGGCGGCATCTGGTCGAACATTTCGACGAGCTCGCCCGGCGGCTCGCGCGCCACGGCGAGGGCTTTGCGGTGATCAGCCTCGATCTGGATTTCTTCAAGGAGGCGAACGACCGGTTCGGCCACGCCGCCGGTGATGAGATCCTGCGCATCGTCGCCGGGCGGATGACCGAACTGCTCGCCGACAACGATCTCGCGGCGCGGATCGGCGGTGACGAATTCGTCGTGGTCCGGGCCAACGTCTCGGATCCGGCGGACGCCGATCGGCTCGGCCGGCGGATCGTCGCGTCGCTGTCGGAGCCCTATGCGGTCGCCGGCGAGGCGGTGATGCTCGGCGCCAGCTTCGGCAGCGCGCTGGCACCGACCGACGGCTTCACGCTCGACGAATTGCTGCGCAGGGCCGACGAGGCCCTGTATGCGGTGAAGCGCAACCGGCCGAGCCGAGTTCGCGAGGTCACCTCCTGCACCGATGATGCGCCGCTGGCGCCGGAGATCGGCACCATGCCCGAGCATGACCAAACCGTCCCGGCGATAGGACAGACCAGCGCCGACGTCGCCTGATCAGCGCCCGCCGTCGGCGAGCCGCCAGACGTGGCGGGCGATCATCAGATCCTCATCAGTCGGGATCACCCAGACCGACACCTTGCTGCCGGGCATGCTGATTCGCCCGGCGCCGGACAGGTTCGCATTGGCCTCGTCATCGAGCGCGACGCCGAGCCACACCGCCTGGGCACACACCCGGCGGCGGATTTCCGCGGCGTGCTCGCCGATACCGCCGGTGAACACGAGCGCGTCGAGCCCGCCGAGCGCAGCCGCCAGCGAACCCAGCTCGCGTGCGACCCGATACACAAACAGCTCGATCGCCTCGCACGCTCTGGGATCGTCACTCGCCAGCAACGTCCGCATGTCGTCGCTGATACCGGAAACGCCGAGCAGGCCGGACTTTCGATACAGCAGGTCTTCGACCTCACGCGGCGTCATGCCTTTCTCGTCGAGCAGATACAGCACCACGCCGGGATCGAGTTCGCCGCAGCGGCTACCCATCATCAGGCCGTCGAGCGCGGTGAAGCCCATGGTGGTGGCGATGCTTCGGCAGCGCTGCATCGCGCACATGCTGGCGCCGGCGCCGAGATGCGCGACCACCACCCGGCCGTCCGCGACGGCCTGTCCGGCGACGTCCGGAAGCCGGCCGGCGACATATTCATAGGACAGTCCGTGAAAACCGTAGCGCCGCACGCCCTGCTCGGTCAGGCAGCGCGGCAGCGCGAAGGCGGTGGCAAGCTCCGGCAGCGGATGGTGAAAAGCGGTATCGAAACAGGCGACCTGCGACAGGTTCGGATGCAGCTTCGCCAGCGCCTCCATCGCCGCGACGTTGTGCGGCTGATGCAGCGGCGCCAGCATATCGAAGCCGCGGAGCTGGGCGATCACCGCCGGATCGACCTCGACCGGCCCGTCGAACAGCGCCCCGCCATGGACCACGCGATGGCCGACCGCCGCCAACCGCTGCTCCGGGAACGTGGACCCGATCCAGTCCAGCAGCACCGCCATCGCATCGTCATGGCTGGAGCCCTCGGGCAGATAGGCGTCGTGCCTGGTGGTCCCGTCGCTGTTCACCACCTTGAAATGCGGGCGATGGCCCAGGCTGCCAATGCCGCCCTCACAGATCAGGCACTCGGCGGTCGGTTCGGCATGAGCGTCGTACAACGCGAATTTGACGCTCGAAGAGCCGGCGTTCAGGATCAGCAGGGCATCGCTCACGCGGCACCTCCGGACAGGCTCGGCAGCGCCGCGGCCTTGTGCCGGGCGAGCAGCAGCGCGATCGCGCAGGAGCCGAGCCGTGCCAGCGTCTTGTCGGCGCGGCTGGTGAGGATGATCGGCACCCGCGCACCGAGTACGATCCCGGCGACCCGGGCGTGCGCCAGATATTCGAGTTGCTTGGCCAGCATATTACCCGCCTCGAGGTCCGGTACCACGAAGACATCGGCACGGCCGGCGACCGGCGAGACGATCCCCTTGGTCTTGGCGGCCTCTTCCGACACTGCGTTGTCGAACGCCAGCGGCCCGTCGAGAATGCCGCCTTTGATCTGGCCGCGCTCGGCCATTTTGCACAGCGCCGCAGCGTCCAGCGTCGAGCGGATGCTCTCGGTGACGGTCTCGACCGCCGACAGGATCGCCACCCGCGGCTCGGCGATACCAAGCGCATGAGCCAGATCGATCGCGTTCTGGATGATATCGCGCTTGTCGGCGAGCGACGGATAGATGTTGATCGCAGCATCGGTGACCAGCAGGGCGCGGGGATAGTCGGGCGCGTCGATCACATAGACATGGCTGATCCGCCGCGCGGTGCGCAGGCCGCGAGCGCCGTCGACCACCGCGCGCATCAGCTCGTCGGTATGCAGCGCGCCCTTCATCAACGCCTCGACTTCGCCGGATCGCGCCATCGCCACGGCGGCCGCGGCGGCGGCATCGCTGTGCTCGACAGGCACGATCTCGTAACGCGACAGGTCCAGCGCCGCCTGGGTCGCGGCGGCGCGGATCTTGGCCTCCGGGCCGACCAGCACAGGGACGATCAACGCTTCACGCGCCGCCTCGACCGCGCCGAGCAGCGACGCGGTATCGACCGGATGCACCACCGCGGTACGGATCGGCTCCAGTCCGCGCGTCATCTCGATCAGCCGTTCGTAGCGCTGCGCGGTGCGGTTGAGATCGATCTCGGGCAACAGGACGCGCGGTCGCGAGATCTTTTCGACAGGCGCGATCACTTCGGCGAGGCCGGTGATCACCTCTTCGCCGCGCTGATTGGTGGCGCGGCAATCCAGCAACAGCCGCTTCTTGGCCACATTCTTCTCTGTCACCTTTACCGTGACGGTGACGGTATCGCCGAGCACGACCGGCCTGACGAAGCGCAGCGATTGATCGAGATAGATCGTGCCCGGCCCCGGCAGTTGCGTCCCGAGCAGCGTCGAGATCAGCGATCCGCCCCACATTCCGTGCGCCACCACCTGATGGAACAGATCGCTCTTGGCGAAGGCGGCATCGACGTGCATCGGATTGACGTCGCCCGACATCACCGCGAACACCTCGATGTCGCGATAGGTCAACGTTCGCACCAGGCTCGCGGTATCGCCGATCGCGATCTCGTCGAAGGTGCGATTTTGGATGTACTCCATGTCTTTCTCCAGCCGGAACAGCGATCAGCCGATCACGTGATAGCCGGCGTCGATGTATTCGATATTGCCGGTCAGCGACCGCGCGGTGTCGCCGACCAGGAAGGCGGCGACCGCGCCGACGTCCTCGATGCTGACGAGCCGATGCGCCGGCAGCCGGGCGCGGGTGCGCTCCAAGAGTTCGTCGAACCGCGCGATGCCGGATGCGGCGCGTGTCATGAGTGGCCCGGGCGACAGCGCGTGGACGCGGATTTTCTTCGGCGCCAGTTCGGCCGCCATGTAGCGCACCGAGCTCTCCAGCGCGGCCTTGACCGGCCCCATCAGATTGTAGTCTTCGACCACTTTCTCCGAGCCGTAGAACGACACGGTGAGCAGGCAGCCGCCGTCCGGCATCAGCGGCTCGGCGAGTCTGGCCATCCGGATGAAGGAGTGGCACGACACGTCCATCGCCATCGCGAAGCCGGCCTGCGAGCAATCCACCACGCGGCCGTGCAGGTCCTCCTTCGGCGCGAACGCGATCGAATGCAGCAGGAAGTCGAGCCGGCCCCATTGCGTCCTGATCCGCTCGAACACCGCCTCGAGCTGCCCCGGTTCGCGAACGTCGCACGGCACCACGATCGGACTGCCGAGTTGCTCGGCCAGCGGCGTGACGTGAGGCGCGGCCTTGTCGTTGAGATAGGTGACAGCGATGTCGGCACCGGCATCGCGAAACGCGCGCGCGCAGCCGAATGCGATGCTCTGGTCGTTGGCAATCCCGACGACCAGCCCCTTCTTACCTTGCAAGCTCATTCGATCTCCGTAACCTCAGCACCGTGTCATCACCATGACAGGCACATGCGGCCAGCCGCCGGCGGCGGCCGGACGTCGCCCCTCACTTCAACAATTGCCGACGCATCCGTAATAGCTCTTTGCGCCGGGCGGGCGAGGTCTCCGGATAGCTCATTTTGAGCGATTCCATGGTCTCGGCGATCACCTGTGAGACGATCAGCCGCGCATTCTCCTTGTCGTCGGCCGGAACCGCATACCACGGAGAGTCCGCGCTCGAGGTCTCGCTGAGGCACTTCTCATAGGCCTCCATATAGTCGTCCCAGTAGCGCCGCTCTTCGAGGTCGGCGACGCTGAACTTCCAGTTCTTCTTGGGCTCGTCGATCCGGGCCAGAAAGCGCTTGCGCTGCTCGTCCTTCGACAGATGCAGGAAGAACTTCACGATCCGGGTGCCATTGGCGTGCAAATGCTGCTCCAGATTGCGGATCGAACGGTAGCGCTTGTGCCAGAACGTTTTGCCGAAATGCGTGCCGTTCGGCACCGCCTCGCTCTGCAGGATGTTCGGGTGGACACGGACGATCAGCACCTCCTCGTAGTACGACCGGTTGAAGACGCCGATCCGGCCGCGCTCCGGCAGGTCGCGGGTGGTCCGCCACAGGAAATCGTGCTGCAGCTCGGTCGCGCTGGGGTGCTTGAAGCTGAACACCTGGCAGCCCTGCGGATTGATCCCCGACATCACGTGGCGGATCACCCCATCCTTGCCGGCGGCGTCCATAGCCTGGAAGATCAGCAGGACCGCATGGCGGTTGCTGGCGTAGAGCAGTTGCTGCAGATCGGCGAGACGCTGGACCTGGGCGCGGAGCATTTCCTGGTAATGCTCCTTGGATTCATAGAACGGATCGACCCTCGTGGGCCATTTGGCGAGGTCGACACTGGTGCCCTCCTCGACCCGGAATTGCTTGGTCCTGATCTTCATTCCTGTCCTTTCGGGCGCTGAACGGGCGGTCGCCCGCCGGAGACGACCGCACCGGTCCACGAATTATAACCATCTCGGCAGGGCTGCGAACACCGGGTCTCTGCGGGCATCACGATCAGTCAGGCTTCGTTCATCATCGGCGACTTATGGTTGCGGCCGAAGCCTCAGGAGCGCCGGAAGGTGCGGATGGGGACATAAAGCTACCTCATTCGTCCTTCATCTGCGCCGACCGGCGACCCCGCACGATCCCCCGAAGCGCTTGTGAAGCCTACGGAAATCACTATGGTGCGGGCCGCCGCGGACGCTGTGGGAGGCACGATTGGAGCCGTAGCCCACGTCGCACGGTGCGCAGCGCTGACAAGAGCGGTCGAGATGGAAACGTCCATTCCTAATAAAGTTCTCACCGCGCAACTGCGCCGGGGCCATGCGGCACGGCTCGCGCTGTTCGTGCTGCCGCTCCTGCTGTTGGCTCCCGCCATCTGGAACGGCTACCCGCTACTGCAATACGACACCGGCGGTTACCTCGCCCGGTGGTACGAGGGCTATCTGGTTATCAACCGGTCGACCTCCTACGGTATTTATCTTCATCTCGGCGAGCAGACCCAATTCTGGCTCAACCTCGCCTTCCAGGCGATCGTCTCGCTGTGGATCATCCAACTGACCCTGCGGGTGTTCGGCATCACCGGGCCGTTTCGGCTCGCCGCGATCGGGGTCGGCCTGATCGCCACCACGGCGCTGCCGTGGATCACCAGCATGCTGCTGACCGATATCTTTGCCGGGCTGTCGTTGCTGTCGCTGTTCCTGCTGATCGCCTATCGCGACCGGACCACGACGCTCGAAAAGATCCTGCTGTTCATTTTCACAGCGTTCGCGGCCTCGACCCACAGCGCCACCATGATCGTGCTCGCCGGCGTGTGCGCCGCCGGCTGGGTGCTGCTGCCCTGGTTGCGCGGCCGGATCAGCGCGGCCGGTCTGACCCAGGCCAGCTCGGCGCTGGTGGTCGGCGCGCTGCTGGTGCTCGGCTGCAACTATGCGCTGTCCGGAAAGCTGACCTGGACGCCGGGCGGCTCCGGCGTGGCGTTCGGTCGGATGCTGCAGGATGGTATCGTCAAACGCTATCTCGACGACCACTGCCCGCGGCAACAGCTCAAGCTGTGCCCCTACAAGGACGAATTGCCGCCAACGGGCGACGATTTTCTTTGGGGCGGCAACAATATGTTCGACAAGCTCGGCCGTTTCGAGGGAATGAGCGGCGAGATGGAGTTCATCTCGCGTCAGGCATTGACGACATACCCGTGGATGCAGTTCAAGGCTGCCGCCAAGGCGACCTGGGACCAGCTCGTGCACGTCGCCACCGGCGAAGGCACCAACGGCTGGCTGCCGCACACCTACGGCATCATCGAACGCTACATGCCCGATCAGGCGCCCGCCATGCGTGCTGCAAAGCAGCAGCATTGGGATATCAATTTCAACGCAGTCAATTGGGTGCACGTGCCGGTCGCGCTGGGCTCGATGCTGCTGTTGCTGGGGCTCCTCGGCCACGCCGCATGGCAGCGCCGGCTCCACGACGTGACGCTGCTTGCCGGCACCGTGGCCCTGGCGCTGTTCGGCAACGCCCTGATCTGCGGCATCATCTCCGGCCCGCACGACCGCTACGGCTCGCGGATCGTCTGGACTGCCACCTTCGTGGTGATGATCGCCGCGGTGAAACACTTCCTCGCCAACCGCAGCCCGGCCGACGACGGCGCCGAATAAGATTCGGACGCAAACAGCCGCGCGGACAATTGCCCGGGCGGCTGTTCGCACTCAGCTAGATCAATTCCGGTTCGAACCCGAACTCGACTTCCAAGACGCTCCGAGAAACCTACCCGTTACGGGCAGGCATGCCGGCGACCGTCATAGCCGAGATAGGTGCCCGACGCGGGGTCATAGGACCGGAAACGCTGCGAGCAGTAGGCGTGGGCATCCGCTCCGCGTGCCTGGGCCTGACTGTTGGCGATCGCACCACCGATGATGGCGCCCGCTGCCAACCCGCCGATTGCCGGGCCCCAGCCGTAGCCGCCGTGGTGCCGGTGGTAGTAACCACCGTGGCGTCCGCCGCGATGGTGGCCGTGCCAGCCGTGACGAGGACCGTGGGGGCGCCACTGCACCTGCTGAGCGGCCGCGGGCGCCTGATGCGCGGCCGCACCGGCCATCGTCGGCGCAGCAGCCGCCGCGGCGGACGCAACTGCCAGTGAACCGATCACCAGCGCGGCTGCGGGTAGCAAATGCGAGATCTTCATCAATAATTCTCCCTGGCTTTCAAGCGATCGAGACGTCTGCGACAGGTCGGCGCCGGCAGACGATGTGCGGCGACAACGACCGATACCAGCGACCGTTCCGTCAACCGGGTGCGACCCAGTGGCTCCGTCTGCGACCGCACACAACTCGGTTCCACAAATAGATGGAGGGAGACCTCCAATAATCGACGCGACCGCACGCGTCGTTCGAGCGGCTGAGCGGCTGCCTCCGTCCGGTCGAGACCGAGATGAGCTTCATCGAAGTACACACGCGACGCGACTCGGCGAGTAGCTGATCTTGCTGGAGAGCGTTGCGGCGCTGCCGTGCTTCGGCAGCACACGACCGATCGATCCATCTCGTTCGGGCTTACAGCGATTGCGATGCGAGCCAGCGCTTCCAGCGCGGTGCAGAAACGGGCCTGACGCCCGGCGCCCCGTGGTGTAGACAGCCTGCGAACCGCGACAGGAGATCGGCCGCAGATGCAGCGCACCAAGACCGCTCTGAAATATCTCGGCCTCGGAATCGCCGTGACCGTGGTGCTCGGGCTGGCGATCGCGCCGTTCTCGAAGCGCCTGATCGAGCAGTGGTCTCGTAACGATGTCGAAGCACGGTCACGGCTTGTGTACCACGCCGTACAGACCCAAGTGATCTCCGCAATGGTCGAGAACGACGACGTTCAACTCTCGCTGCTGTTCAGCGCCATCGCGCTCGATCAACGCATTCTCGCGGTTGGCCTGTGTGGACCTCAGGACCGGCTGATCTCGCCGACCAAAATGATGCCGGCGGCGTTCTCCTGCGAGAAGGTTGCGCGCTCGGACGCCGAGAGTTTTTCGACGATCGCGATCGACAGCCACCGCATCATGGTCGGCGCGTTTCCGATCACGCACGGTAGCGCGAAGTCCTATCTCGTCATCCTGCACGATCTGAGCTTCATCGACAAACGCTCGGGCGAAGCGCGCGCGTTGATCATCGCCGCACTGCTCGGCGTCGCCGTCGCGATTGCAGGCGGCGCGATGGTTTTCGTCTTCATGACGCTGCGCGGCTGGATGGAATCACTGCGTCGCGCCGTCGACGACGTCCGCACCGGAACCAGTTCGCTCGCCGCGGCGCGCGACCACAGTGCGATCGATATGCAGATCAAGAAGCTGCTCAGCGATGTCGAGGTCGGCCGCAGCGCGATCAACGCCACGCAGATCGAATGGTCGCCCACGACGTTGCAGCAATTGCTACGCGACTCGCTGCCCGAAGCGGAGGTGCTGATCGTCTCCAATCGCGAGCCTTACATCCACAATCGCGACGGCGACGTGGTGTCGGTCCAGGTGCCGGCGAGCGGTCTCGTCTCCGCGCTGGAGCCGGTGATCCGCGCCTGCGGCGGCACCTGGATCGCGCACGGCAGCGGCAGCGCCGATCGCGAGACGGTCGATCGCCACGACCGAATCGAGGTTCCGCCGGATCGCCCCGCCTACAGCCTGCGGCGAATCTGGATCACCGACGAGGAGCAGGAGGGATTCTATTACGGCTTCGCCAACGAAGGACTCTGGCCGCTGTGCCACATCGCCTTCGTGCGCCCCACTTTCCGCGAGAACGACTGGCGCCTGTATCAGGCGATCAACGAGCGTTTCGCCGATGCCGTGGTTCAGGAAGCCAGGACCGACAACCCGATTGTGCTGGTGCAGGACTATCATTTCGCGCTGGCGCCGCGGATGATCCGCAACAAATTGCCGAAGGCGACGATCATCACCTTCTGGCACATCCCGTGGCCGAACGCCGAGACCTTCAGCATCTGTCCGTGGAAGGAAGAGATCATCGACGGCATGCTCGGCTCGACCATCCTCGGCTTCCACACCCAATTCCACTGCAACAACTTCTTCGAGACCGTCGACCGCTTCATCGAGAGCCGGATCGATCGCGAGCACGCCACGGTGACGCTCGGCGGCCACGAGACCATGGTGCGCGCCTATCCGATTTCGATCGAGTGGCCGCCGGCGGCGCTCGAAGGCCAGCCGCCGGTCGAGGTCTGCCGTGCCGAGGTGCGCGAGGCACTCGGCCTTGCACCCGAGACCCGGATCGCCGTCGGCATCGAGCGGTTCGACTACACCAAAGGCATTCTGGACCGGATGCGTGCCGTCGACGATCTGTTGACCAGGCAGCCGAACTGGAAGGGCCGACTGGTGTTCGTGCAGGTGGCGGCGCCGACCCGCAGCAAACTGTCCAGCTACTCGTCGCTGCAAGACGACGCCGTCGCGCTCGCCGAAGAAATCAATGCGCGCCACGGCGCGGCAGATTACACGCCGATCCGGCTGCTGATCCGCCACCACGGCGCGGGCGAAGTGTTCAAGCTGTTCCGCGCCGCCGACTGCTGCGTCGTCTCCAGCCTGCACGACGGCATGAATTTGGTCGCCAAGGAATTCGCCGCCGCGCGCGACGACGAGCGCGGCGTGCTGGTGCTGTCGAGCTTCACCGGCGCTTCCCGCGAGCTGGCCGCGGCGCTGATCGTCAATCCGTACCATCTTCACGAGATGGCTACCGCGCTCGATACCGCGCTGCGGATGCCGGACCGCGAGCAGCAGGAGCGGATGCGGGCGATGCGGCAGCAGATCCGAGAGTGGAACGTGTATCGCTGGGCCGCGCGGATGCTGATCGACGCTGCCGCGAGCCGGCACCGGCAACGAATTCTCGACCTCGCAGGTGGCGCACGCTAGGGCTCGGGTTCTGATTGAATCAGGACCGCAGCTCTGGTTGTTTGCTTTGACACGTCTTCGTCACGCGAACCGGTTTCCACTTCTTCGGCAACGGACTAAGCCATTTCGAAGCGGCCGGCGGGCCCCTCCGCAATCTTGTCGACGAAGGCGCGATGTCGGGCACGAATGTCGCTGAGGTCGCTGGGCGAGCCGACATCGCGTTCGGCGTCGCGCATCACCAGATCGGCGTGCTTGCGCACTGCCTCCATCCGATCCGGATCCCGCTCGCAACTCACCACCGAGGTCATCACCTCGATCATCCGGATCAGAATCGACGGCTTGCCGGCTGCGTTCTGGCGGATCATGTGAAACATCGCGTCGACCAGTTCCTCGTAGCAGACGTGTGGCACGACGAGCACGGTATGGTCATTCCTGATCGAAACACCGGTCTGCAGTCGGAGCGGCTTCATCTCGCACAGCGCCGAACCGAGCCGATCGAGTACGCTGATCGCGGTGTGCGGATCGTTGATGCCGGGCGACAGCGCGCGTACGCCGACCTCGACCAGTTGGCGGACTGCGAACAGCAGATCGGTCGAGCTGGTGTGCTGCGGGCTCAGCGCGGTCGCGTTGCGGATCGCTTCGGCCGCCCCGTCCCGCAACGGCTTGATCATCGCGATCGGCGCACCGGGAAACACGTAGTCTCCCGGCCGTACCAACATCCTGATCGCGGTGTGGTGTTTGCAGGCCCATTCCGCCAGCCCGTCCTCGTCGAGCTGCTGCAAGTAGCCACGACGCTCGTCCTCGACCGGCTCCGCGCCGTGCCAGAACGCGGGCGGCGGCGGAGCAGGCTGGCGGTCGTCGGTGGCGAGCGTCCGCATCACGTTGCGGACATCCTCGCTGACCAGGCCGATTACCGTATCGACATTGATCCGGCCCGACATATGGCCGACGAAGTATACCAGTGTCGCGACGCAGACGAAGGCGAGCGCGATGCCGACGCTGACCGCGAGGTGCGGAATGAAGGCGCCCTCGTCCGGCATCCGGACACTGCGCAGCACCACCAGCGCATAGCAGAAGGTCCCAAGAAAAATTCCGAGCGTGACCTGATTGCCGCGGTCGCGGGTGAAGTTGCGTAGCAGCCTCGGTCCCATCTGGCCTGCCGCCAGCGAGAGTGCCGCGATGGTGATCGAGAACACCGTGCCGGCGACACTGATGGTGGAGGAGGCGACGGCGCCGAGCAGGGTTCGCGCCCCGGTGGCGCCGCCGTTGTATAGCCACCCCTCCGCCCAATTGGGGACGATGCCATCGCGGTCGACCCCGACCAATGCCCAGGCCGAGATCACGCCGAACGCCACCAGCAGCGCCGGGAGAAGCCAGAACGATTCGGCGAGATCGTCGATCAATTTTCGAAGGCGCGCGCTCAATCCAGTTCCTCGCTGGGTCGCCTTAGGGCCGGCGAGACTAAGGCGGGTCACGAGTCATAAGTCGAGACCTCCGCAAGGGTTCCCGTCGCGGAACAGAAGCGGCTAGCCCACCACGATTTCGATGACGTCGCGCCTGGTCATCAGAAATCCCCTTTGCTATTCGGACACATACAATTTGTGTCGACAGCGCGGGGGCAGCGTTCCAGGTTGCTCTGCGGCAGGTGAAATCTCGGCGGCTCGCAGCGAGGGACAAACGAATGAGGGGCGGCGCGGAGCCCCCCTCATCCAACAGGTCAGGGATGGGTCACTCAGCCCTTGGCGATAGGCACCGCAACGAAGCGCGCCGCCGAGTCCGCGGTCTTCACCCGCATCAGCACGGTCTTCTTACCGTCCTTACTGGCCGCAACCAGCGCGCTCCGAACATCGCCGGTGTTGGCGACCGTCTTGCCGCCGACATCGAGGATCACGTCGCCGGTGCGCAGGCCCTTGTCGGCGGCCGGGCCTTCGGGATCGACGCCGGTGACGACCACCCCGGCCTTGCCGGCACCGTCGACCTCGCCGGCCGGCACTACGCGCAGGCCGAGATAGGGTCGTCCGGGGTCGCGCTCGGCGCCGCCGTTGTCCGCGACTTTCTGATGATCACCGGGCATTTCGGCGAGCGTCAGATCGATGGTCCTGGACTGCCCGTTGTGCAGCACGTCGAGCTTCACCGAGGAGCCCGGCGTGAGCGTGCTGATAGTGCGGGCAAGCGCGCGCGAATCCTTGACCTCCTTGCCATCGACCGCGGTGATCACATCGCCGGCCTTGATGCCGGCCTTCGCGGCCGGGCTGCCATCCTGCGGACTATCGACCAGTGCGCCGCGGGCCTGCTTCATGCCGAGGCTGTCGGCGATCTCGGCCGTCACCGGCTGCACCTGCACGCCAAGCCAGCCGCGGCTGACATAGCCCCTGTCCTTGAGCTGAGATACTACGAGTTTCGCCGTCGCCGCCGGGATGTCGAAGCCGATGCCGACCGAACCGCCGGACGGGGAGTAGATTGCGGTGTTGACGCCGATCACATTGCCGTTGGTATCGAACGCCGGACCGCCGGAATTGCCCTTGTTGATCGGCGCATCGATCTGCACGTAGTCGTCGTACGGGCCCGAGCCGATGTCACGACCACGCGCCGAAACGATGCCGGCCGTCACCGTGCCGCCGAGGCCGAACGGATTGCCGACCGCGATCACCCAATCGCCGACCCGCGCCGGGGAATCGGCGAAATTGACGTGCGGGAAATCGCTCTTGCCGTCGACCTTGATCAACGCCAGATCGGTCTTGGGGTCGATACCGACGACCTTGGCGGTGTAGATGGTGCCGTCGTCGGTGGTCACCTGCACCGACTTGGCGTGATCGACCACATGATTGTTGGTCACCGCGTAGCCGTCGGCGGTGATGAAGAAGCCGGAACCTTCGCCGGTGATCGTCTGATGCCCCTTCGGCATGCCTTCGGGGCCACGGAAACCGAATTGACGCTCGAACTGCTGGAAGCCGCGCGGCAGGCGCATCTGATCGCCGTCACCATCGTCGCGCACCAGCGGCGTAACCTGGCGATCCTCGTCGATCTTGACCCGGACCGAAATCACCGCGGGCTTCACCTTGGCGACCAGATCGGCAAAGCCGGCCGGCGCCGGCTTGCCACCCTCGGCAGCGAAGGCCGGCGAAGTCAATGACGGCATCTCGCGGCTGAGAAATCCGGTGCCGCCGAGCGCCACCACCATGCTCAAGCCGGCAGCGGAAGCCAGCAGCGAGAGACGCCGCGGCCTCAACACTTTGCGGATATGAGCTTCGGTTTGAACTGATACGTGGTCGAAGTGGTCGCCTTCCATGACATGGTCTCCATCTGGTCGATCTCAGCGTGAATGATGCGACCGAATATAGGAGAGCGACCTTACGGCGAGCTGTTCCGGAAATTAACGTTCGGCAAGCTGCTATCACGCGCGCGCGAGGGACGACGTCGATCAGCGCGGCGCAGCGTCTGCAGCAAACCGGTTACTTACGGACTCGTAAGACATGGCGACGAGAGAGCGATGGCGCGCGCCGCGGCACCCGCCGACTTCGGCACGCTCAGCGCCGCTTCATCGACACCGTGATCTGCCGGACGTCATTGCCTTGCGGCACGATCGTCACCGACTGCGACGCTCCGCGGGTCGCCACCGACAGCGACGCGTTGAAGCCCGGTCCGCCGACCTGCGCCGAGATGCTGCCCCCACGCGCCGTGCCCGACACGTTGCCGGTGACGTTGCGGGTCGCCTCGCTCCAGGTGCCGGACAGGCGACCGCCGGTCTCTTCCACATTGCTGGAGATATCGAACTTGTAGCTGGCGCTGGCACAGGTCAGCTTCTGCTGCATCAGCCTTCCACCGCCGCCCACCGCATAGGATGCACGGCAGCGGATCCGTTCCGCCGAGCCATCCGACATCTGCACCCGTCCCGACCCGGCCCAGTAGCCCGCCAGACCGTCGAACACGCCCGCGGCGACGCCAGCGGTCGGAGCGAACAGCAGCGCACCGGCGAAACCGGCAGCGACAATGGGAGCGGCGAAACGAACGGTCATGGCGGGCCTCCGAGGGCGAACGACAGCATGCGGCGCAGAGCCCCGCCGCGCGGGTCTGGCACAACGATCGTGGCCGCAATCGGTTTCATCGGCCTGCCGGCCGCATTCCTATCCGAGGAGCAGCGCGATCAGCGTACCGACGACCACGCCGGCGCAGGCTCCGGACAGCACGAAAACCGAACCCCACAACAGAAAATAGCCGATCACCGCCCCAAGCGTCTTATCGAGATGATCGCCGTACATCCAGAACGACGCTGCACATCCGATCAGGACGACCGCGGCAGCCGCGACCCTAAACCACAGCGCCTGACGCGAGCCGCGCGCAACGAACCAAGCACCCCACCCGATCGCGGCGGCAAGCACAACCCAGGCGATGATCAAACGGACGGCCATGACGGTTCCCAGGGTACAGAGGACGGCCTACGCCGTGGAGTCGACGAACGGATGACGGATCGCCGCGGCCGCGGATTTCCACTACATTGTCTGCGCGCGGGCGTCCCCCTGCCGTGTCGTGAACCTTACGGAATTACCCTGCCGCCGATGTGATGGTGAATGGCCTCCTGTTCTGATCCTGCCCAGCGCAATTCGCCAGTGCCGTTGTTTCAGGGCCGCGGGCTGACCAAGCGATTCGGCAGCTTTGTCGCCAATCAGGTGATCGATCTCGACATCGCCTGCGGCGAGGTTCACGCTTTGCTCGGCGAGAACGGCGCCGGCAAATCGACGCTGGTCAAGCTGATCACCGGGCTGCTCCAGCCGGACGACGGCCGGATGATTTGGCGCGGGACGCCGATCGCGTTCGCAGGCCCAGCGGAGGCGCGGGCTTGTGGCATCGCCGCGGTGTCGCAGCACTTCGCCCTGTTCGACAATCTCACCGTCGTCGAAAACGTGGCCCTCGGGCTCGATCGCAGCACCTCGATCGGCAGGCTGGCGGCGGAACTGGAGCAGATCGCCGAACGCTACGGCCTGCCGCTCGATCCCAAGCGCGAGGTATGGCGATTGTCGGTCGGCGAACGACAGCGGATCGAAATCGTCCGCGCGTTGCTGCAGGACCCGCAACTTCTGATCCTCGACGAGCCCACCGCCGTGCTGACGCCGGCCGAGGCCGACAGGCTGTTCGATGTGCTGGAACGGCTGAAGGCGGGTGGCCGCGCGCTGCTGTACATCTCGCACAAGCTCGACGAGGTGAAGCGGCTTGCCGGCATCGCCACCATCCTGCGCGCCGGCCGCGTCGTCGGAAGCTGCGACCCACGCCAGGAAAGCGCCGCCTCGATGGCCCGGATGATGGTTGGCGGCGACGTGACGGCGCCGAAACAATCCAGCCATCCGATCGGCGGCCCGTTGCTGAGCGTCAGCGGTCTTGCGCTGCGCCCCGACGATCCGCACAGCGTGACGCTGCGCGACCTCTCCCTCGAAGTCCGTGGCGGTGAGATCGTCGGCATCGCAGGCGTTGCCGGCAATGGTCAGGACGAGCTGTTCGCGGCGCTGTCCGGCGAGACAAGAATCGCGCAATCGGATGCGATCAAGATTGTCGGCGAGGCCGCCGGCAGCCTCTCGATCAACCAGCGGCGCCGGCTCGGCGCCGCCTTCGTGCCGGAACAACGGCTCGGCCATGCCACCGTGCCAACGATGAGCCTGTCCGACAACGCGCTGCTGACCGGGCATGCAAACGGGGGACTGGTGCGGTTCGGCCTGGTCGACCGCGGCGCTGCGCTGGCGCTGGTCGATCGGGTCAGCGAGACCTTCGACGTGCGCAAAGCCAGCCGCGATCCGGAAGCGGCGCGGCTCTCCGGCGGCAATCTGCAAAAATTCATCGTCGGGCGCGAGATCCTGCGGGAACCGCGCCTGTTAGTCGTCGATCAGCCGAGCTGGGGTCTGGATGCCGGCGCGGCCAGTGCGATCCGCCAGGCACTGCTCGATCTCGCAGCCCGCGGGGCGGCAGTGCTGGTGATCAGTCAGGATCTGGACGAACTGATCGAGATCGCCGATCGCATCGCGGTGATGTTTCACGGCCGGCTATCGCCGCCGCGTCCCGTCGGCGAGGTCGGCCGCGATCAGCTCGGGCTTTTGATGGGCGGCAGCGGCTGGCCGACGGAGGTGCGCGATGTCGCTGGTGCTTGAGAGGCGCAGTGAACGATCGGTGGCGATCGCGCTCGCCTCGCCGCTTCTGGCGATCACGCTGACGCTGCTGACCCTGGCGATCGTGTTTGCCGCGCTCGGCAAAAATCCGGCCACCGCGCTGGCCGTGTATTTCATCACGCCGCTCACCGATGGCTATTCGCTGCAGGAGATCGCGGTGAAGGCCTCGCCGCTGGTGATGATCGCGGTCGGGCTGGCACTCTGCTATCGCGCCAACGCCTGGAACATCGGCGCCGAAGGCCAATTGCTGATCGGCGCGATCGCCGGTAGCGGCCTGGCGGTGGTGACGCACGGGACTAATCCTGGGCCCTGGCTGCTGCCGGCGATGCTGCTTGCGGGGGCGCTCGCCGGTGCCGGCTACGCCCTGATCCCGGCGCTGTGCAAGGTGAGGTTTGGCGCGTCGGAGATCCTGATCAGCTTGATGCTGGTTTATGTCGCCGGCCTGCTGCTCGATTATCTGGTGCGTGGGCCGTGGCGCGACCCCGCCGGCTTCAACTTTCCAACCACCGCCGAGTTCGATCCCGCCGCGACGCTACCGCTGCTGATCGGCGGCAGCCGCGTCCATGCCGGCCTGATCCTGACGCTGATTGCGGTCGCCGCCGCAGCGGTGCTGCTCGGCCGCACGCTGAAGGGCTTCGAGATCCGCGTGGTCGGCACTGCGCCGCGCGCGGCGCGGTTCGCCGGCTTCAATGGCGACCGCCTGGTGCTGACGACGTTTGCGATCTCCGGCGCCCTGGCCGGCCTCGCCGGTATCATCGAGGTCGCCGGCCCGATCGGACATCTGCAGCCGGACATCTCGCCGGGCTATGGCTTCACCGCGATCATCGTGGCGTTTCTCGGCCGGCTCAATCCGCTCGGCATCCTCGCCAGCGGGCTGTTCCTGGCGCTGACCTTCATCGGCGGCGAGCAGGCGCAGATCGCGCTGAAACTGCCGCAGGATATGACCGGTGTGATCCAGGGAATCCTGCTGTTCTACGTGCTCGCCTGCGACTCGTTGATCCTGTACCGCGTCCGCTGGGGCGGCCCGCAAGGAAAGGCGTTGCATGGACCTCGTTGAAGCGATCCTGCTGTCGATCGTCACCGCCTCGACGCCGCTGCTGCTGGCGGCGAGCGGCGAGCTGATCGCCGAGCGCGCCGGCGTGCTCAATCTCGGCGTCGAAGGCATGATGCTGATCGGGGCGGTATGCGGCTTCGCCGGCGCCTGGACGACCGGCTCGACCGCGATCGGCGCGCTGTGCGGCATCGTGGCCGGCATCGCACTTGCAGCGCTGTTCGCAGCGGCGGCGATCGGGCTCGCGATCAATCAGGTGGCCGCCGGCCTGGCACTGACGATCCTCGGCACCGGTCTGGCCGGCCTGATCGGTGCGCCGCTCGTGGGGGAGAGCATCACGGCTGCGCCGCATCTGTCGTTGCCGTGGTTCACGGATTTGCCGCTGATCGGTAAGCTGCTGTTCGGCCAGGATACGCTCGTCTATCTGTCGATAGGGCTGATCGCCGCGATCGCCTACGTGCTCGCCCGCACGCGGACAGGATTGATCCTGCGCGCGGTCGGCGACGATCCGGCCTCGGCGCATGCACTGGGCTACAATGTCGCGGCGATCCGGACGCTGGCGGTGCTGTTCGGCGGCGGCTGCGCGGGGCTCGCAGGCGCCTATCTGACGCTGGCCTATACGCCGTTCTACGCCCCCGGCATGACCGCCGGCCGCGGCTGGATCGCGCTGGCCCTGGTGGTGTTCGCCTCGTGGCGGCCCGGCCGGCTGGTTGCCGGAGCGGCGTTGTTCGGCGCGGTGTCGATCCTGCAATTGCACGCCCAGGCGTTCGGTCTTGGCGTGCCGTCGCAACTAATGTCGGCGCTGCCCTATCTTGCCACGGTGCCGGTGTTGGTGCTGATCTCGCGCGTCCGTCGTGGCGGGTCGGTGGCGCCAGCGGCGCTCGGAACCGCTTTCGTGCCGGAGCGCTAGAGACGAGATCCGAGGGCCGCGCGACGGGGGCGCGGGGCTCTCATAAGACGATCCCCGAACGATGAAGCGGAGAATCGGATGAACAAGGCGATCATGGCGGCGGCGCTGGTGCTGACGGCGAGCAGCATGGGGCTGACGGCTGCGGCGGCCCAGAGCAAACCGGACAAACTGAAGATCGGCTTCGTCTATGTCGGCCCGGTCGGCGACTTCGGCTGGTCGTATCAGCATGATCAGGCGCGCCAGGCGATCATCAAGGAATTCGGCGATCGTGTCGAAACCACCGTCCTGGAAAAGGTCGGCGAAGGCCCGGACGGCGAACGCTCGATCGAGCAGCTCGCCCGCGCCGGCAACAAGCTGATCTTCGCCACCTCGTTCGGCTACATGGATTCGGTGATCAAGGTCGCCAAGAAATATCCGGACGTGAAGTTCGAGCACGCCACCGGCTACAAGCGCGAACCCAACGTGTCGACCTATGCGGGCCGGTTCTACGAAGGCCGCATCATCCAGGGCATGATCGCCGCGAAGGTCTCGAAGAAGGGCGTGCTCGGCTATATCGGCTCGTTTCCGGTGCCCGAAGTGATCTCCGGCATCAATGCTACCATGCTGGCGGCGCAAAAGATCAATCCGAACATCAAGATCAAGATCGTCTGGGTGAACTCCTGGTTCAATCCCGGCAAGGAAGCCGACGCGGCCAAAGCGCTGATCGACCAGGGTGCCGACGTGATCATGCAGCACACCGACAGCGCCGCGGCGATGCAGATCGCCAACGAACGCGGCATCCACGCATTCGGGCAGGATTCCGACATGATCAAGTTCGGGCCGAAGGCACAGCTAACCGCCATCGTCAACAACTGGACACCGTACTACGTGTCGCGCGTCAAGGCGGTGATGGACGGCAACTGGGCGTCGCAGGATATCTGGGAAGGCCTGAAGGACAAGATGATCCAGATGGCGCCCTACACCAACATGTCGGACGACTTGAAGAGGCTCGCCGCCGACACCGAGGCCGGCATCGTCGCCGGCACCATCAAGCCGTTTGCCTGCCCGATCGTCGATCAGGAGGGCAAAGAGGTCGAGTGCAAAGGCGGCGATCAGCTCGACGACGGCCAGATCCGCAGCATGAACTTCTACGTCAAAGGCATCGACGACAAGATTCCGGGGAAGTGATTCAGAGCCTCACCAGGGGAGAGGAGAGCAGTGCCTCTCCCCGATGCTGACGTCATACGCGGGCTTGACTCGCGTATCCATCGCGCGCGAAGCGGGCTTGCTACGACTTTGCGAAGACGATGGATTGCCGGATCAAGTCCGGCAATGACGTTGATGGAGACTGATGACACGCCTGTCCATCTGAAACGCCTGGCCAACGTGCAGGCCTGCTCGCTCAATGCAGCCGCGGTGCCTTGAGCAACTTGGCGCGATCGGAGGAATGCAGCACCACATCGAATGTGGCGCCGCCGCTGAACAGCGTCAGCGGCACCTCGACGCCAGCGGTACCGAGCGCCCAGACCTTGCGATAGAACTCGGCCTCGCTCGTGACCTTGTCGCCCGCGACGGCGAGGACGACATCGCCGGTCTTCAGCTCGGCGCGCGCCGCCGGCCCCTTCGGCGCAATCCCGACCACCACCACCTTGTCCTCGATCTCGGTCGAATACAGCCCGAGCCAAGGCCGCACCGGCTTGTTGGGCCGGCCGAACTTGCGCAGGTCGTCGAGGACCGGCGGCAGCAGATCGATCGGCACGCTCATATTGTAATGTTCATCCGAGCCGCTGCGCTCGATCTGCAACGAGCCGACGCCGATCAATTCGCCGGTCGCGGACAGCAGTGCGGTGCCGCCCCAGTTCGGATGCGACGGCTCGGTGAAGATCGCATCGTCGAGCAGATATTCCCAATAGCCGGCGAACTCCTGGCGCGCGGCGATGCGGCCGGCGACGGAGCGCGTGCGACCGCCGACGCCGCCAATGATGACGCGCTCACCCGCTTTGGCGTACGTTGAGCGGCCGAGCGACAGCGGCGGCAGATCGATCGGGCCGAGCGCCTGGACCAGGCCAAAGCCGCTTTCCTGATCGAAACCGAGCGGATGGCCTTCGACGACGCGGCCGTCTCCGAGATGCAGCCATACAGTTTCGGCTTCAGTGATCAGATAGCCGATCGTCAGCACCAAGCCATCGTCGATCAGCACGCCGTTGCCGGCGCGCTCGGTGCCGAGCGTGCCGGCCGTGTAGGCGTCCGCCGGAATGATGGCATGCAGCCCGAGCACTGCGGACAGAGCGCGATCAAGATCGAAGCCGAAATCGGCCGAGCGTGGCCGGATCGCGGCCGGGACGTTCCATTCGGGGAGCGAAGGCATCCGGCGTCTCCTGTTGCGCAACACCGCGTGCGACCGGAAATATCGGGGCCTGCCCGGCGATTTGCAAGCCGGCGTCACAGTGCCGCGGGTGGCGCAATAGAGAGGCGCCGGTCGCTTCGGGCTCAGCCTTCCTTGTGGACGCTCAAGCTCTCGACGATCCTGCGCCAGCTTTCGGTCTCCGCCGCCAGCATGGCGCCGAACTGCCCGGCGTCGCCCTGTAGCGCGATCCCGCCGAGAGCGGCGATCCGCTGTCTGATCGCCGGTTCGTCCAGTGCCGCGTTGATCTCGCGGTTGAGCAGATCCACCACCGGCTGCGGCGTGCCGGGCGGCGCACCATTGCTGCTCTCGCCGCCGGACCGAACAAAGCTCTTCTGCTGATCGAATCCTCCACATTTCATCCTGCTGGATTTTTCGACAGCCCAGACCGGCACCTGATCGCACGCACGAGCCGAGATGTCGGTGAAGGCCGGCGAATAGGAAGGCGCGGTTGTCGGCATTAGCGATAAGTTGTCGTTAATTCCGCCGTTTCATACTCGCAACCGAAGGCCGGCCGTGTCCGCGCGGAGCGCTGCCATCGGCGCCGAGGTAGCGCCTCCGGCAAGGTTAACGAAGTCCTTCCAAATCGAGCGATGCAAGGTTGACCCGATGACCGACTTTGCCTTCGCGCCGCGCCGCGCCGCCCCTTCGACCGATGCCCCGCAGCTCAAGGCGCTGCAGCTCGGCCTGCTGTGGCTGGTCGGCGCCAGCGGCGCGATCGTGTTCATCGAGCCGAGCCCCTACGAGATCGTCATCGTGCTGGCGCTTGCGGTGTTCGCCGTCACCGGCGGACTGCGCGTTGCACCGGCTCTGATCGTGCCGGTCGGCCTGTTGCTGGGGATCGAACTGGGCTACAGCATCGGCGCGGTCGGACTGATGAACGACTCCATCATTCTGAACTGGATTTTGACCTCGTGGTACATGGCGGTGACCGCGGTGTTCTTCGCGATGGTGTGCCTGCAAGACACCCGCGAACGTGCAGAAGCGATCGCCAACGGCTACCTGATCGGCGGCATCATCGCCTCGCTGGCCGGCATCGCCGGCTATTTCAATTTGCTGCCGGGCGGCCAGGATTTGCTGACATACGCCGGCCGCGCCCGGGGCACCTTCAAGGATCCGAACGTGCTCGGCGCGTTTCTGATCTTTCCGGCGATCTACAGCCTGCAGCGGGCGATCGAAGGCCCGTTCTGGACGATGATGCGCAATGGTGTCGCGTTCGGCATCATTTCGCTGGCGATCTTCCTGGCCTTCTCGCGCGCGGCCTGGGGCATGCTGGCCGGCGCCTCGCTGCTGACCGTGGCGCTGATGTTCATCACCGCACCCACACAACAGCGGCGGCTGCGGATCGTCGTGCTCGCGGCACTCGCTCTCGCGGTGCTCGGCGCCACCGTCGCGGTGCTGCTGTCGTTCGATCGCATCGACGCTCTGTTCAGAGAGCGCGCCAGCCTGGCGCAGCCCTACGACAGCGGCCGGTTCGGCCGCTTCGGCCGCCATTTGCTCGGCGCCAAGATGGCGCTGGACTACCCGACCGGAATCGGGCCGCTGCAATTCCGCCGGTACTTTCCGGAGGACACTCACAACTCGTTCCTCAACGCCTTCATGTCGGGCGGCTGGATCAGTGGCACACTGTATCCGGCTCTCGTGTTCGTGACCGCTGCCTATGGTCTGCGCGCCGTGTTCGTGCGCACACCGTGGCAGCCCGTCACCATCGTCGTGGCCACCGCAATGATCGTGACGCTGCTGGAGAGCTTCATCATCGACACCGACCACTGGCGGCACTATTTCCTGCTGCTGGGCTTGACTTGGAGCCTCGCGATCGCCAGCACTCGATTCAAGGACGGCGGATCAAGTCCGGCCACATCCACCACGGGCTGATCGCCCGCACAGGGCCCAGACGCACCAGATGGACAAACCCTACATCCTCGTGACCGGCGGCGCCGGCTATATTGGCAGCCACATGACGCTGGCGCTCCTCGGCGCCGGCGAACGCCCGCTGGTAATCGATGATCTTTCCTCCGGCTCGCGCGCCGTGGTGCCGGTCGAGGTGCCGTTGTTCGATGGCAATGTCGGCGACGCCGAGTTCGTCGGCCGGATCATGGACGAGCACCCAATCGAGGCGATCGTTCATTTCGCCGCCAGCATCGTGGTGCCGGAATCGGTCGCCAAACCGCTGGCCTATTACGGCAACAACACCGCCAACGCCCGCACGCTACTCGATTGCGCGATCAAGCGCGGCATTCCGCATGTGGTATTCTCGTCGACCGCTGCGGTCTATGGGGAGCCGGAGCGCACACCGGTCGATGAGGGCGATCCGACCCAGCCGATCAACCCTTACGGCCGCTCCAAGCTGATGGTCGAATGGATGCTGGCCGATGTGGCTCAGGCCCATCCGTTCAGCTACGCGGCTCTGCGCTACTTCAACGTCGCCGGCGCCGATCCGCAGGGCCGCGCCGGCCAGTCGACACCGAACGCGACCCACCTGATCAAGCTCGCCGTACAGGCCGCGCTCGGCAAGAGGCCGGGGCTCGACGTCTACGGCACCGACTATCCGACCCCCGACGGCTCGTGCATTCGCGACTACGTGCATGTGTCGGATCTGGCCCAAGCGCATCTCGACGCGCTTCACTATCTGCGCTCGGGCAAGCCCAGCATCACCTGCAACATCGGCTACGCGAACGGTTACTCCGTGCTCGACGTGATCGAGGTGGTGAAACGCGTATCTGATTCCGATTTCGAGGTTCGGATCAAGGGCCGCCGCGCCGGCGACCCCGCGGCGCTGATCGCCGCCAATCAGCGCGCGCGCGACATCCTGGGATGGACGCCGCGCTACGACGACCTGGAGACCATCGTGCGCCACGCGCTCGCCTGGGAGCGCCGCCTCGGTTGACCCGGCATCTGCCGAACGCTGTCTCAACACGGCACGTCGCGCCAAATCGGCACAGCCGCCTGCGTTCGCAGGACAGCTATCGCAGCTTTTCTGCGAACCAGGCGATGCGGCCTTAACCACTTTACCTTGTTGAGCGGGCACGGTTCGTCGAAGGTTGCTTCCCTTGCTCGAATGATCGATTGTTCTGCCGCAAAATCGATCGATCTGATGATCGCTGGGAAGAGCAATGTCCAACGCGCAAGATGGCGGCGACAAGCCGGCTGCGACGACGCCGGGCGCCGATCGGCGCAAGTCGGACCGCAGGAAAGCTGCGTTCTGGATTCCGTTCGACCGGCATCTGCCGCACGGCGAACGCCGCGTCTCCGGCGATCGCCGCCGCAAACGGTTCGGCCAATGGCCTCGCATCCTGCTCGGCGGCCTGCCGATCGTGGTGAGCGATCAAGCCGAGACGGCGCGCGCCATGGTCGACGAAGCGTTGCACCGCCGCGGATTGTGGAGGTTCCCGGCCTATATGACGTCGGCCAACGGCGAGGTCACCTACCGCTGCGCTGTGCACGAGAACGAGCGTCGATTGGTGATGGAGGCCGACGCCATCCATGCCGACGGTATGCCGCTGGTGTTCGTATCGCGGTTCCGCTGTGGCCAGTCGCTGCCGGAGCGCGTCGCCACCACCGACCTGTTCCACGAGGTCGCCCGGGAATCCTGCAGGCGCGGCGCGACGATGTACATGCTGGGCGCCAGCGAGGCGTCCAACAAGCTCGCCGTCGAGCGCATGCAACGCCGCTATCCGGGACTGCGCTTGGTCGGGCATCGCCACGGGTATTTCGCCGACGAGGCCGAGGAGATCGCGGTGTGCCGTGAGATCGGCGCGCTGGCGCCCGACATCCTGTGGGTGTCGATGGGCGTGCCGCGGGAGCAGGCGTTCGTGGTCCGCAACCGCCATCGCCTCACCACTGTCGGCGTGATCAAGACCTCCGGCGGCCTGTTCGACTTCCTGTCGGGCTCCAAGCCGCGCGCACCGCAGTGGATGCAGAAGGTCGGCCTCGAGTGGTTATGGCGGATGGCGCTGGAGCCGCGCAGGCTCGGCGTGCGCTATCTCAAGACCAATCCCTATGCGATGTATTTGCTGCTCACACGGTCGCGGTAGCGATCAGTCGCGCCGCAGCGGCCGGCGCGGGGGTATCAGTGCGCGCAGGACGTCCGCATGCCAGATCTGGCGCTCGGTGTCGAACAGCGCAAAATCGTGGTCGAACTGCCAATAAGCCCACGGCCAACCGCGCCGCTCCGCGGCCCGCGCAACATCATCGAGATAGCGCAACCGGCTGGCCCGCGGCGCCCGCTCATAGACACCGAACTCCCCCAGATAGACCGGACGCGCTTCGCGTGCGGCAAACCGTTGTACGCGATCGAAATCCGCGGCGACCTTGGCCCTGTCCTGTTCGCTGCCCCACTCCCTCGCCGGCAGTCCTGCCAACCTCTCCGACCAGGGCGCCCCCTGATGGGTGAAGTCGAATGGTTCGTAGTAGTGGAAGGTCACGATGATCCGTCGATCCGTGGCAGGGAGTTCGAGAGATTCGATCGATGCCTCCGGCGTGTTCAGCGCAGCAACGACGACGATGCGTTCAGGATTGCTGCTGCGCACGGTCGCGAGCAATTCCCGCAACAGACTGTTCCACTGCGCGATCGTCATATGTCCGCCGGGCTCGTTGAGCAGCTCGAACACCAGACTCGGAAACTGCCCCGCATAGCGGTCCGCGACCTGGCGCCAGAACGCCGCAAGCTTGCGCCTGCAGACGTCGATCTGGATCTGGCAGGTCTCGGTATCGTGCGCGTCGATCACCGGAATGAGCCCGGCCGAAATCGCGCTGTGGATCACCAGATCGAGCCGCTCCAGATAGACATCGCTCAAACGATCGGCGCTGTCCATGAACTTGAACCCGAACAGATTGATGCGGACGTGGTCGAACCCGGCCTGCCTGATCTTGTCGAGATGATCCAATCGGAACGGCGCATCGACGCCGCCCTCCCATATGCCGTCATAGCCGAGAATGTTGACGCCCCGCGCCATGCGCGACGCCATTGCAAAATCGTCGGAGACCCTTGTGGCGCCGGCAACCGGCGCAACGACGGCGGAGGCCAACAGCATGGTCGCGATCAGTCGAGCAATCCCGCCGCCTCTCAGCATCGGGATCGCTCCTGCGCCGCGCTCTCCTGCCGGGTCGACGCGGCAGGAAAACTACAAACCATCAACTGAACGACGATGAGAAGAATCGACATGAAGGACGTCGATCGCAGGAAGTTGGTTTCGGTGAGATTGATCTGATAGCTCAAAAGCAGAAACACGATGGCCAGCGTGCAGTGCGTACGCATGATCGCTCGGTCGCGGATCGACATCAAGATGCGCACGGTGACCAGTGCGGTGCTGGTCAGGAACAGAGTGAACCCGATCAGGCCCGTCTCCACCAGCACCGCGACGTAGCCGCTGTGAAAATTGTCCAGCACCCAGCCGTGGCTCTGCTCGTAGTAGTCGTACAGTGACTTGACGGTCCAGAAGCCGTTCAGACCGAATCCGGCAACGGGCGCATCGTTGAAGTGGCTCAAGGCATATTGCCAAATGAATGTCCGCTCGGTGAAGTCGATGCTGGTGTCGCCGATGCGGAACGCGTCGTATCCGGTAAAATAGATGTAGGCGATCATCAGGCAGGCGACTGCGCTCAGCAGCAGCGGTCCCAGGGCGAGAACTCTCATCAGCGTGATCGATCGCCCGCACAGATAGAGGGCCACGCAGGCGGCTACTGTTAGCGCGCCACCGCCACGAGAACCGGAGCCGATCGCACCCGCGCTTCCGACGGCGAGCATCAGCAGGAACACGAGCCAGCCGCCACCGGTGATCTTGCGGTAAGTCGCAAACAGCACCAGGTGGGCACTGATGATGCCGAGAGCCTGCTTGGATGCGAACACGCCCTGCCATTGGCCCGCGTGCATCCAACTGTCGTTGACGCCGATGCTTGGAATGAACAACGCCACCAGGACAGAACTGCCGACCAGAAGGAACAGAGCGAAGGTCGCCGCGGCGAGGATGTCGTCGATGTCGATCCGCATCGCCAACCGATAGGCACCGAACGTGGTGATCGACATCGCCGCCGCCTTCATCAAGGTGGGCGGCGTCAGATCGGACCAAAATGCCGACAACATCGCAAATACGTAGAATCCCAACACTGCGACGACGTCGGCGGTGAGTGCGAGGCGGGCGATCGGGGTGACGAGGAAACTAACGGCGATCACGAGCGACCAGAGCCCGAGCGCCGCGACCTGCTGCAAGACGGCCTGTTCTTCGGGAACCAGCGCCGGACTGAAGACGCCCATCGAGACCAGCACGATCATGGCCACAAGCCATCGGATCGCGACTCGCGCGCGCGTCTCGAACAGGGCCCCCTGATCGAGGGCGGTCCAACCCACTGACGTCACGTCGAGATCCAGTGCTCCCGTAACCCGCACGGGATGTCGGACGGACAGGCCCGACAACCGCGATCGATGCCGGAGACCAGATCCCCGGGTCGTCCTTGTCCCTGTCAGCCGGCGAGCCGCGTATCGGAGCGCTCCGCGGCCGGTCGACCGCCGATCTGATTGGTGACGGTGGCAATCGGAGCGCGGCCGAACCGCGACAGGCTCGCCTGCGCGTGCTGGATCGCGCCGGGATCGTTCGAGATCGCCCCGACTGCCAGCAGATTGTAGTCGGTGTGCGCGGCGAGCTGGGCGACCTCCGGGCACGCCCGCGGTGACGGCGCGTCGATCAACACCAGGTCGAACTCGCTGCGAATATCATCCTGCGCTGCATCGTCAGGCGCTGCACTCAGCAGCCGAAGCAGGCTGCGCACGCTCGTCTTCAGGGTACGAACCGCCGCGCTTCGTCCGGCTGCAGACCCCGCCTGCAGCGCGGCCGAGTCGGGGGCGACTTCGACCACGACGCTGAGCAGACCGCGATCGACGGCAGCCTGATTGAGCGCACGCGCCACCGCACCACCGCTCGCAGCGTCGGCGGACGTCACCAGCACCACTCTGCCACGATCCGATGTCTTGACGCCGATGGTATCGAGAATCCGTTGCACAGAGACCGGTATGTCGGGAAATCCCGGCTGCACAGCGGCCCCGGCGGCGCTCACATCCGGCGGCCCGGGAGGGCGCGGCCGCGAGGTGATCGGAGTCGGCGGCGGGATGGCGGCACCGCCGGAGATCGGATGAGGTTCGGAGGCCACCTCAGCGGCGGCCGGCCCCTGGCTGGCAACACTTTCTGCCTTGTCTTCGTCGCCCCCGGCACGCGGCCGAATTCTGTCCATGACCACAGCGAACCCCACCCCGCCGAACAGCGACACGATCGTCAGCACGGCCAGCATCAGCGACAACGGGGGCCGGGTGGATCGACTGGGCGGCGTTGCGAGCGACGCCACCTTGGTTTGCGTCGCCTGCAGCAGCCGCTGCTGATTGGTGGCGTTGTAGCGTGCCAGAAACTGTTCATAGATGGCACGGTTCGCGTCGGCCTCGCGCTGCAATTCCTGGAGCTTCACGGCGGCCTGAGCATCGGTCAGCATGTCGCCTTCGAGCTGCTTCAACTGCGCCTCGAGCGTCTTCTGCTTGTCGAGCAGCGCTTCGTAGTCGGACTTCGCGTTCGCGACGTTGCGCCTGCGCTCGACTTCGATCTGCCGCTTGAGTTCGGCGAGCTGGTTGTAGGACATCACCAGGTCGGGATGTCGATCGCCGAGCACGGCGCGCTTCTGCGCGATCTGGTCGTTGAGCTGATTGAGCTGGGCCCGCAACGCGGTCAGTAGATCCGACTTCGAGCCGGTCGATCCGTCGACATCCGATTTCAGATCGCGCTGCGCCTGCTCGTAGCGCCCCCTGGCCTCTTCGACCTGGAGCCGTGCCGCGGACACCTGCTGGGTGAGCTCGGTGACCCGGAGCTGACGTGTGGTGCTTTCCTTTCCGGCATCCACGATACGGTACTGCGTCTTGAAGGCCGCAATGGCATCCTCCGACGCTCGCAGCTTGTCGCTCAGCGTCTTGAGGCGGGAGTTCAGCCAGGCGGCTGCATCGTCGGTCGCCACGGTGCGCGTGTTGGTCTGGCTGGCCACGAATGCCGATGCGATCGCGTTGGCATAGTCGGCGGCGCGCTGCGGATCCTTCGAGACGAAGGTCATCGCAATGACGTAGGTCAGCCCGCGGCGCGCGATCTCGAGATGCTTGCGGAACTTCTCCAGAACCCGGGCCCGATCGGTTTCCCCACCGGAGATTTCGTAATCGTCGGCGACCTTCAGCTTGTCGATCAGCGGTTCGAGAAAGCCGTCGGACTTGGCGATCTCCACCAGGCTCTGCAACGCCGCAGCGTCCTGGCCTATCCCCGGCAGCACTTCCTGATCCGGGGTAACGCGCTGTTCACGTGGATCGACGATGACCAGCGCCGTCGCTGCATACTTCGCCGGCACCAGCCAAAGCCCGACGATCCCGAGCGCAAACAGCACCGCCGCCGCCACAGCGATCCGCCTGGCATTGTCCAAGAAGAAACCAGCGATACGCGCGACCGACAATCCGTCTTCGGCGGCACCGCGAGCGTCGCCGCCGACGCCTTGCCAGGACGCCGACACCTCGCGCCGCTCGGTCGGCGCCTTGTCGCTGGCTGTCGGAGAAACGGGCACTACAACGCTCCACTCGTCCCCGACCCGGGGATGCTCATCGCAAAGTAAATTTCTACGGTTAATTGCGGGTTACTCCGCAACGCCCGCGCCATGATCCTGAACTGTGCCTTCAAAGAAACGCCGCGGCGCAGATATTGTCGGAGGGTTAACCGCGTCTTTAGAAATTGCGCGTCCTCCGGGACTCAGCGCCTGTGAAGGCGCCGCACCGAGCGGTACACGTTTTATTAATCTTATGGGGTCACCGACGCAGTCCATGTACGAGTGTTTCGCGAGATGTCTTCGATGAGCGATCAGGCGCCGCGATCAGATCGCACCGGTGCAGCGCTCGTCACGAATGTGGCTCCCGCCTCGGCGGGTTCGAGCCGGCGCACGACGGGGCTTGCGACACGCATTCTTCTGATCCAGACCCAAGCCGAGAACGCGGGTGCACAGGAGATCTCGCGCCTCGTCGGTGCCGGGCTGGCGGCGCGCGGCTACGATGTCCACAACCTGTTCTTCTTCCGGCAGTCGCGCGGCTTCGACGAGCCGGCGAATACGACCTATTGCGCGCCGCGCCGGCCCGGCAATCCATTGTCGTTCCTGCGCTTCCTGGTGTCCCTCGCTCGCCGGATCCGCACGACGCGCCCGGATGCGATCCTGACATTTCAGCACTACGGCAACGCGATCGGCGGCGCTATCGCGCGGCTGGTGAGTCCGGCTCCGGTGATCGCCAATCAGGTTTCGGCCCGGTTGACGATGCCCGGCTGGCTGCAGAAGCTCGACCGGATGATGGGTCGACTCGGCGTGTTCGACACCATCACGGTGAACTCAAAGGACATGCTGCGCGACTATTCGCACTATCCGGCTTCCTACCGCCAACGCCTGACCCATGTTCCCCACGGCTTCGATCAGAAGCACTCGACCCTGACCCGAACTGAAGCGCGCCGCCGCTTCGCTCTGCCGATCGAGAGCGTCGTACTCGGTACGGCGGCGCGGCTGCATCCGCTGAAACAGCTCGACGCCAGCATCCGCGTGCTGCCGGCGCATCCCACTTGGCGGCTCGCGCTGGCGGGCAACGGGCCGGACGAAGCGCGGCTGCGCGCGCTGGCGGAACAGCTCGGCGTCGCCGACCGGGTGTCTTTCATCGGAGAGATCTCACCGGAGCAGATCGCCGATTTCTTGGCGTGCCTCGACGTGTTCGTGTTCCCCTCACTGGCCGAAACCTTCGGGCTCGCCGCGGTCGAGGCCGCGCATGCGGGAATTCCGGTGGTCTCCAACGATCTGCCGGTGCTGCGCGAGGTGCTGGCGTATCAGGGTGAGCCGGCTGCGGTGTTCGTGGATGCCTCCGACAACGACGCGCTCGGAGCGGCGATCGCCGCGGTGCTCGACGACCCGGAGCTGAGGGTGCGACTTCAACGCAGTGGCGAAGGTTTGAGGACCAGATACTCTGTCGACGTCATGGTCGACGATTACGTGCGGATTGTCGAACAGGCGATGTAAGCAATTGTTCTTTGACGGATTGACTTATGATCGTTGAGCTTCGGTTCGACCGCCAGCGTCCACGATCATGGATGCGCCATCTGATCGATCTTCTGACGAGCCAGGCGCGGACGACGCAGATCTCCTGGATCGCGACCGGCGCCGAGCGTCCGCCCGGCCTGGAGGCGCTGCTCGATCTCGAACGGATGCTGCTGCGGCGTGGCCGCCGCTGCGGCGGCGATCGTGATCCTGCGCTGTTGCAGGCACCGAACGCCGCGCACGGGCGCCCCGACATCGTCATCGACTTCACCGCTGTCGCACGTGAACCCGAATGTCCGGCGCGGCTCTATCTGCGTCCGCTGTTCGACGGCCAGGCCGGCGAAGATGCGGCATTCGCCGCGATCCTCGCAGGCGACCTGCCGGTCATCGAGATCTGCGACGAGATCAGCGGCACAGTGATGTGGTCCGGGCAGCCTTCCGGCGAAAACGCCCAAGGGCTCGGCGGTGCACTCGGTGCGACCATGGCCCGCACCGCCACGCTGATGAACGGCGTGCTGGAGAGCGGTGCGCGGCCGCTGACGATCCGCCGCGACGGCGGCCATCTCGGTCACGCGCATTCCGCGCCAGGCTTCGTGGCCCGCAACCTCGCGCTGTCGGTCGCCAAAGCGATCTACCGGATGTGTTGCTATGCGCCGCATTGGCGGATCGGCTGGCGTCACACCGACGACGCCGGAATCTGGGGCTCGGCCGATCTGTCGGGCCCGGAATGGCAAGCGATACCGAGCCCGGCCAACCGGTTCTATGCCGATCCGTTCGCGGTGACGTGGAAGGGCCGCACCTGCGTCTTCTTCGAAGAGCTCGACCACCGCGTCGGCAAGGGCACGATCTCGGCGATCGAGTTCGGTGAATCCGGCCCGATCGGCGGAGCCATTCCGGTGCTCGAAGAGCCGTGGCACTTGTCCTATCCGTTTCTGATCGCCCACGGCGACGAGCTGTGGATGATTCCGGAGAGCAGCGTGCAGAGGGACGTCTCGATCTATCGCTGCGTGGCGTTTCCCGGTCGTTGGGAACGGCACGCGACGCTGCTGTCGGGCGTGGAGCTGGCCGACGCCACCATCGTGCAGCACGACGGACGTCACTATCTGTTCGGCGCGACCCGTGACGATGACCGCGATGGCGGCTACTCCGATACGCTTTCGATCTATCTCGCCGACGACCTGTTCGGACCGTGGCGTCCGCACGCGATCCGGCCGGCCCTGGTCGACCGCGCCAGCGCGCGTCCTGCGGGGCATTTCGTCCGGCAGGGAGGCCGACTGTGGCGGCCGGTCCAGGATTGCACGCGCGGCTATGGCGGCGCACTGGGCCTCGCCGAGATCACCGAGCTGTCGCCGGAGACCTTCGCGCAGACCGTGCGACATGTTGTAGAACCGGGCCCGCGATGGCCGGGCCGCAAGCTGCACACCCTCAATCGCTGCGGTCGACTCGAACTGATCGACGGCAGCGTGATCCAGCCCAAGATCGCCAGCCTGCGCATGATTGCACGAGCGAACGACACCCTCGCGGTCGGGGCGCGCTGAAGAGAGTTGGCTACGGCAGTCAGCGTCGCCGCAACCACCGGCCGACGATCGATCCTGCGGCAAGCCCGAGGGTGCCGCCGGCGAGCTTGACGCTGGCGTCGAACAATCGTCCGTGTCGAGACGGTTCCAGCAATTGAATCAGCTCGAGCAGGACCGCCGCGCCGATCACGATGGCGGCGGCGAACAGGATGTAGCGCGGATAGGCGGCAGCGAACAACGCGCCGACCAGAGCGAACGCGGCGAACCGCTCGATCGACGGCGATACCCCGGTGGTGGGCCTCAGTCCGATCGGGCTCAGGGTTGCGAACGCAATTCCGGCCAGGCAAGCCCAGGCTGCAATCCGCAGGAGAATATCAAACCTGATGGCACTGCTGTTCATCGATCCGACGTCCGCGCTGGCGAGCCCATGGTTAACGACGAAGCGTCTCTGCTTCATCACGTCCCCGAGCGTCTTTACCGTTATCGACAATTGTCGTTCGGGATCGGCTCCCAGATCGTTCAAATAGGATAAGTTGTTCTGGCGCGCCAGCACGGCGGCGGCGTCACTGCCGACGTGGTGAACCCGGTTGCGGATCCGGCCGCCGGAACAATCCTGTTCCGCTCGAAGACGGGCCGATCGGTCCCGGCGAGGTTGATGACTTTGAAATTCGCTGCGACGTTCGCAAGATTGATCGACCTGCGCAACAACGCCGGAATTCGCGCGATGACCGGCGCTCTCGCGCTGCGGGTGATGATCACCCTCGTCAATCTGACACTTGTGACGCTCGCTGCGCGAACGCTCAACGCGCACGATTTCGGCACCTATTCGATCCTGTTCAGCGCAGCGGGCCTGCTCAGCGTCATTGCCACCTTCGGCCAGCAGATCTTCATCATGCGGTCGTGGAGCGAATACACCACCGCCGGCAACGAGGCGATGCTGAAGGGTGTGGTGATCTTCACGGCGCTCGCCTGCCTCGCCGGCGGCATTCTCGTCAGCCTGCCCTTCTTCGTCTGGGTGTCGACCGAGCAAGATACGCTGCTGGCGCTGTCCGCGACCGCTTACCTGTTCTGCTTTGCGCTGATGCTGACATCCGCGCACGCCGCCCGTGGCGCCGTCGGCGTCGGGGTCGGCGACGGACTGACCTATCTGCTGGTCGCGACCTGCCCGATCCTGTATCTGCTCGGCTGCGTTGCATTCGGCGCGACGATCGAGATCCACACCATCTTCCTGACCATGGCGGCGGCGTCCTGCGTGACCATCATGGTTCAGATGGCGCTGCTGCTGCGGCAGGTTCGCCGGCAGTTCCCGCAGATCGGCCGCGCGCATTCCGCCTTCGAGCTTCGCACCTGGTGTGCGCGATCGGCCAAGCTGTGGGTCTCCGTCAGCCTGGAAGCGGCCAATCAATACGCCGACGTGGTGATCATCGGCTACCTGATGAGTCCGACGGTCGCCGGCGCATATTTCGTCATCACGCGTGTCGCGAACGCCTTCGCGATGGCGACCGGGGCGGTGTACATCTTCTCCACCCGCCATATCCCGAACCTGTACTACGGCCGCCAGCACCGCGAACTCGACGGTCTGCTGGATTCGGTGGCCCTGATGACCCTGGCAATCGTCGCCGGCGGACTGATGCTGGTGCTCGGCGGCGGTCACTGGATCCTGTATCTGTTCAATCCCGATTACGTGCCGTACTACGCCACGCTCGGCATCCTGACCGCCGGCACCGCCGCGGTCGCTGCCGCGGGCCCCTGCGGTTCGATCCTGATGCTGACCGGACATGAGGGCCGGTATCTGGCCATCATCGCCGGCACGGTATTGATGCGGGCAATCGGATTCTTCGTGCTGATCCCGCTGTTCGGGATTTCCGGCGCAGTGGCGGCGACCGCGATTTCGTTCATTGCGCTCGCGCTGCTGATGCGGAGCGCCTCGATTCGCCTCACTGGGATCGACGGCTCGGTGCTACGGCTTCTGACGGGATGGCGGCAGCGCCGGCTATCGCAGCCGGCCGAGTAGTCCAAACCACGGTGGTTCGCGCAAGCCAGGACCGACAATCGAAGCCGGCCGTCTCCAACCGTCGCGAAACTCAGATCTCGGCCGCGATCACCGACAGCCAGTTGCGGAACAGCGCCGCCGCGGAGGCTTCGAGTGTTGCGGCCAGACCCGGCCGCAGCGCCAAGGACGGCAGCTCGGCGATCATATCCGGTCGGCGACCGATTTGCGCACGATCGCAAAACGCGGCGAGCCGCGCTTCGATCTCAGCACGGAAATAGTTTTCCGGCGGAGCCGGACAATCGTCGCGCTCGCCGGCAAGATAGCGGCCGATATCGCGCAGAAACTCGCGTTGCAGCGTCGTCGCATCGTATTCCGGATGACCCTGAAAGAACACCATGCGGCTGCCGTCGCGTCGGGTGAACACATCGACACCCGCTCCCTCCGCCCGCGTCAGCACGTCGTAGCCAGCGTCGCACAATTCGTCCGCATCGAGACCATTCAACCGCGAATGCGACACCCGCAGCGTCGTCGGCAGACCGGCCAGCATCGGATCATCGCTCAGCCGCTCGGCCGCATAGACCCCGGAGCACTTCCGCGGCAGTCGCCGCCGTTCGATGCCGTCGAGATGCAGGACGGCGGCATGGGCGGCGAGACACGACCAGATCGTCGCGCGCGTATTGGCTTCGGCCCAATCCGTCAGCCGGCGAAACTCGTCCCAATACGGCTCGTCCCGCAGGGCCGATGTACGCGGCTCAGCCCCGGTGACAATCAGGCCATCGAGCGGCACGCGGCCGAGATCGCCGATGTCGGAATACAGGCGGTCGATTCGGTGGCGCGCGGTGGCCGACCGCGGTATCGACCGTAGCGCGAAACAATGCAGCCGAACCCGCCGCTCGCCGGCGCCGTCGCGCAGCAGCCGCGCGAACTGCCGCTCGGTGGCGCGCAGCGCCGCATCACCCATGTTGTTGACGAGACCGATCTCGATCGGCCTGCGATGATCCCGCAGTGCTCGCCTGCGTCGTTCGTCGCCGACGTCATCCGGCGTCAACGCCGGGCTGATGATCGGGTCGGCGCTGTCGAACATCAGACTCATGAGCCGGTGCCGCTTATTCGGCAGCCAGACGCGGCTGCGAACCGCAGGCCGCTGCGAGCGCCTGATCGAGATCTTCGATAATGTCGGCGATGTGCTCGATGCCAATCGACAACCGGATCGTCTCCGGCAACACGCCGGCCTGGCGCTGCTGCTCGGCCGACATCTGGCGATGCGTCGTCGAGGCCGGATGACAGGCGAGCGATTTGGCGTCGCCGATGTTCACCAGCCGGGTGATCAGCTTGAGTGAACCGTAGAACGCGTTGCCGGCTTCCATGCCGCCCTTGATGCCGAAGGTGAACAGCGACGACACACGGCCGTCGAGATATTTCTGCACCAGCGGGTAATACGGGCTGTCCCGGAAGCCTGTGTAGTGACCCAGGCGACACGCGGATCGTCGCGTAAGGATTCGGCGACCTTGCGGGCGTTCTCGACGTGCCGCTCCATCCGCAGCGCTACCGTCTCGATTCCTTGCAGCAGCAGGAAGGCGTTGAAGACCGTCGCACAGCTCGTGCTGCGCTGGCAGCATGCCAAGGCCGCTTAGCAGCAGATTTCCGAACTAGTCTCCGATGCCAGCATCGCAATCCAACAAACAATCAGCAGGAGACGCCATGATGCCCAACGACCTGATCGTCACCTCGCGCACCGACATCGAATTGAAGCCGGCGCCGATCGAGCCATCGTGGATCATCGAAGGCAATCCGGTCGCCACCAACTGCACGCTGTCGCGCAGCGCCGACGGCATGGCGTCGACGATCATCTGGCAGTGCACCGAGGGCAAGTTCAACTGGCACTACGACATCGACGAGACGATCTGCATTCTGGAAGGCTCGGTGGTGATCGAAAGCGCCGGCATGCCGGCGAAGCGCTACGGTCCGGGTGACGTGATCTTTTTCAAGGACGGCGCCAGCGCGCGCTGGCATGTCGAAGGTCACATCCGCAAGATTGCGTTCTGCCGCCGCACCCAGCCGCGGCTGGTCGCGCTGGCGGTGCGGGTGTTCGTCAAGCTGCGCTCGATGTTGCTGCCATCCGCCAACCGGCCGGCGCAATCGCTGCTCGGCGCCAACTGAACCAATCCCGATTCCGCGGCGCAAGGCCGCATAAATCAAATCAGACGGCGGATCGCGCGGCGATCCGCCGTTTTCGTTCGGCCAGCCCTACTGAAGTCGGATTGATTTGACGCAAAGAAGCAGTTTGCGGGTTCTGGCATGTCCTAAGGCGAAAGTCGCATTTGGGGCAAAGCAGACGCGATGGACTTTTCTCACGGCAAGTCGGGACGACCGTCGATCCTCGCAATCGTGTACACCGATGGCGCAGCCGCGTGCCGGCTGATGTCGGATCTCGGCCGCCGCTTGCGCGACGCCGGCGTGGTGGTCGCGGGTCTGGTGCCGTATCAGGGCGCTGTCGACGATGGCACGCCGCGCTGCGACATGGAGGTCGAGGAGCTGTCCTCCCGTTTCATCCTTCAACTCGCAGAAGAGCGCGGCAAGCAGCCCCACGGCTGCCGCATCGATCCAGAAGCCGTGCAGGAAGCCGCCGCTTTGATCGCGGCATCGTTCCGTAACGCGCCGGAGTTGCTGATCGTCAACAAATTCGGCAAGCTCGAAGCCGACGGCGGGGGTCTCAGCGACGTGATCAGCGATGCGGTGGATCAAGGGATTCCGGTCATCGTCGGCGTTCCGGAGCGACATCTCGCACCGTGGCGCTGCTTCACGAGCGGCCTCGCCGAAGAAGCATCCCTGGACTCGCCCCGCATTCAGCAATGGCTTGCCCGCCGCGGCTTCGGCGTTCGGCGCAGCACTGTCGGCCCACAGCACGTGTTCAATTCGGCAGCGTGAAGCGATAGCAGACCGGCATCCTCGGCAGCCTCATGATCGAGGCGCTTCGGTTGCCCAGGTGTTTCGCTCTCTATTCGCCGCGCTTCATCGCATCACTTGTGGCGCATGGTTCGAGACGGCGTTACGTCGCCTCCGCACCATGAGGTTGCGCTCGCTGCGAGCACACATCGCTACAAGGGCAGGACGAATCCAGAAACGCCAACGCCCGGGACCAGCCCGGGCATGGTGTGTGTTGTGCCATGAAGCAACTATCGGCGAAGCGATGAGCTTCGGCGGCGCGGGCCTCTGCTGTCCGCGCGCGCCGCCGACCCTGGCTTCGTGCTCAACCGAACTTGAACAGCACGCCGTAGCCGCCCCGCGGGTAGCTCCACTCGATGTCGCCGCCGCCTTCGGCGAGCACCCGGCAGGTGCCGCATTCGACGCAGCCGTCCGGCGTCACCTCGACCTGGCCGTTGCTGTTCAGCTCGTAGCAATGCGCAGGGCAGATCTTCAGCAGCGCCAGCAACTCCGGCGACGGCTTGGTATGCGGCTTGACCTTGATATGAGCGTTGCCGACGTCGACAAGATAGCGGTTCTGATACAGCTTGTCTTCGACGCGAACCGGGGCTTCCGTTGTCATCGTCCGTTCTCCGCTTTCTCGATTCCCGCTGGTTTATCGCCACGCCCGCGCCAAGCGGAACGCGTCGCCGAACAGTCCGCCCCACGACCGCGCCGAAACGAACGACTTGATCGTGGTCTTCTCCTTCTCGATCTTCGGCGTGCCGTCGACACGGACGAAGTTCTGCAGCGCCTTGTTGACGAGCTGCGGATAGGTCAGGAAGAAGTTCTGCGACTGGATGTGCAGCAGGGCCGGCATATCCTTGTACTTCTTCAGATCCTTGATGACGAAGGAGTCGTCGAGCATCTTTTTGTAGAGCGCGAGGTTCTCCTTGGTCATCGGATCCTTGCGCGACTTGACCTGGAAGATCGCCTCGCCGGCGATCCGGCCCGACGTCATCGCCAGATTCGAGCCCTCGCGGTGCATCGCGTTGTTGAGCTGCGCGGCGTCGCCGACCACGACCCAGCCGTCGCCATAGAGCTGCGGAATCGCCTTGTAGCCGCCTTCCGGGATCAGGTGACCAGCATATTCCTTCACCTCGGAGCCCTCGATCAGCGGCGCCACCGAGGGGTGCTTCTTGAAGCGCTCGAGCAAGCCGTAGGGCGTCTCGCCGGTCTTCTGGAAGTCGGACACCAGACAGCCGATGCCGATCGAGATCGACTCCTTGTTGGTGTAGATGAATCCCATGCCGGTCATGCCGGCCGAGATGGTGCCGGCCGCCTCGATCACCACGCCTTCGTCGCCTTTCAGGTTGAAGCGGGTTTCGATGGTCTCGCGCGGCAGAAAGTGCATTTCCTTCACGGCCAGCGCCACGTTCTCCGGCGTCGGTCGCTCGCGCAGCGCGGCCTTGGTGCCGAGCAGGCCGTTGACACCTTCGGCCAGCACCACGACGTCGGCATGCACCTGGCCACCGTCGCGATCGGTGATCACGCCGATCACCTTGCCGTAGGCGTCCTGCACCAGCTCCTTGACGGTGGTCTCGCACAGCACGATCGCGCCGGCTTCCTGCGCCTTGCTCGACAGCCATTTGTCGAACTGCGCACGAATGATGGTGTAGCGGTTCGGCTTCTCTTCGTTGAAATCTTCAGAGCGGTGATGCAGGCCGGTGTGCGACTTGCCGTCCATCATCCAGAAACGCTGCTCGACGAGGTGCCGCTCCAGCGGCGCATCCTCGCGGAAGTCGGGGACCAGCTTCTCCAGCATGTCGGCGTAGAGAATCGCGCCCTGCACGTTCTTCGAGCCCGGATACTCCCCGCGCTCGATCTGCAGCACCTTCATGCCGCGCTTGGCCATGGTCAGCGCAGCGGCGTTGCCGGCCATGCCGGCCCCGACGACGATGGCGTCGAAACGTTCTTCGATCATGGCAGCCTCCTGTTAGCTCGCGATCCGGTCGCGGGTGTGCGCAGACAGCCGTTTGCGGAATGCTTCGGTCAGCGCCGGCAGCAGCCGAATCGCATCGGTGACGAGAGCGAGATGGGCGAAGTCGAAGATCGGCGCGTTCTTGTCGGTATTGATCGCGACGATCAGGTCGGAGCCGTCGACGCCGACGCGGTGCTGAATCGCGCCGGAGATGCCGGCGGCGATGTAGAGCTTCGGCCGGATGGTCTTGCCGGTCTGGCCGATCTGGCGGTCGGCCGACACCCAGCCCTTCTGCACCAGCGGCCGCGAGCAGCCGTATTCGGCGCCGAGCACGCCGGCGAGCTGGCGCACGAGCTGGAAATTCTCCGGCGAAGCGAGCCCGAGGCCGCCGGCGACGACGATGTCGGCATAAGCCAGGTTCGAGGTCGCCTTGTCGCGATCCGGCACGAAAGCCAGGATCTTGGTGACGATATCGGCTTCGACCAGGCCGAGCGGGAATTCGATGACGCGGCCGACCGGCTTCTCCACCCGCTCGGGCATCGACATCACGCGCGGCCGCACGGTCGCCATCTGCGGCCGGAAGTTCAGCGTGTAGATCGTGCACAGCAGCGAGCCGCCGAAGGTCGGACGCGTCGCGGCGAGCGAATTGTCGGCATCGACCTCGAGCTCGGTGCAGTCCGCGGTCAGACCGGTGAGCAGCGTGGTCGCCACCGCTCCGGCAAGATCGCGACCGAGCGTGGTGGCGCCGAGCAGCAGGATCTCCGGCTTATGGGTGTTGACCAGATCGGTCAGCGCCTTGGTGTAGGACTCGTTGCGGTAGTCCGTCAGCACGTCGTCGGCCACGACGTAAGCGAGGTCGGCGCCGTAGCAGAACGATTCCGCCACCGCGGCCCTGGTGGCTTCGCCGGTCGGGCCGATCACCACCGCGGCGAGCTCGACCCCGAGCTTGTCGGCGAGGCGGCGGCCGGAGCCCATCAGTTCCCAGGAGACGGGGTGAACGTGACCGCGTTCCTGCTCGATGAACACCCAGACGTGCTTATAGGCTTTGAAATGCTCGGGCAGCTCCTTCTTGGCGGCGGCGCGTCCGGCGGGCTGCGGGGCAGGCTTGGCGGGCTGGCTCATCGAAGCGGCTCTCTGTTCGGGTTGTCAGAATCCACGCGCCAGCTCGAACATTTCGTTCTCGAGCTTGGGCCGGAGCTTGAAGATTTCGTCGATCAGTGCTTCCGCCGGCGGCTGGCCGGCGGCCTCGACAACCTTGGCCTTCTCGGCGCGCGGGGTGGGCGCGAACACGCGCTTCACCACCGTCGGGGAGCCGCGCAGGCCGCACTTCTGGATGTCCTCGACGCCGGCATCCTGCGCGCTCCACTTCACCACCTCGGCGCGGGCGGCATTCAGCGCATTGATCATCGAACCGCGGCGCACCTGGTTGGTGCCTTCCAGCATGGTGATCAGGCAGGGCAGATTGCTGCGCAGCACCTGCACGCCGCCTTCGGAGCGGCGCTCGACTTCGATCGTTCGGGCTTCGAGGTCGAGCGAAGAGACCTTCGAGACGTAGGTGAGCTGCAGGAAGTCGAGCCGCTTGCAGATGCCGGGGCCGACCTGGGCGGTGTCACCGTCGATGGTCTGCTTGCCGGTGAACACCACGTCGACGGCACCGAAGGTGGAGCCGATCTTGCGGATCGCCGCGGCGAGCGCGTAGCTGGTCGCCAGCGTGTCGGAGCCGGCGAAGAACCGATCGGTCAGCAGCACGGCGCGATTTGCGCCGATGGTAAGCGCCTTGCGCAAGGAGTCCTCGGCGGTCGGCGGACCCATCGTCAGCACCGTGACCTCGCCGCCGAACTTGTCGCGCAGCCGCAGCGCCTCTTCCAGCGCGAACAGATCGTAGGGATTGATGATCGTCGGCACGCCCTGGCGCATGATCGTGTTGGTGACCGGATGCACGCGGATCTGGGCCGAGTCCGGAACCTGCTTGATACAGACGACGATATGCATGGAGTGGCTCCGCGCTTGCTGACAGAAGCTTGACGACGGAGACTTATGAGCAAGCCCCGTACCAACTTTTCCGGCGCGCAAAATATCACGCCAAACCAATCAGTTGCGCCAAGGAGCCGGGATTGTGGCCGGCGCTTCCGAGGGTTGCAATCCGACAACTGCGACACTTGTCGGGAAGGCGACAGCAGCATGACCGACGAGACATTTCACGGGGGCGTGAAATCGCCCGTCAAACGCGACATGGATGTGAGAAAACGCAGCAGCCCGCCGCAGCAAAACGGCCCGCCGCGAGAGCGACGGGCCGAAGCGATCGAGTGAAAGGGCTCAAGGCCGTCGGATTACTTCAGGGCATCGAGCGGGACGAAGGCCGGACGCTTGGGCGTCTTCGGCGCCACAGCATCCTTCAGCACCTTGAACACCCGTTGATCGAGCGGCGAAGATGCGACGAAATCGGCATAGGCCCGCTCCAGCACCGCCTTGCAGCGGGCGGCGGCTTCGTCGGCAGGCAGACCGCCGAGATCTTCTTCAGCGAGATACTGGCCCATGCGCCGGAGGATGTGCAGCCGCGCCACGTTGAGCAGCTTGGGATCGTAGGCGACGCCGAGCAGCTCGAAGAACTCCTCGGCGGAGCCGGCGCGCTGCAACCGGGCCACGATGTCGGCGGTTTCGGTGGCGGCGGATGTGCTCATCTCGGTCTCCTTCGTCTGTTGTCGCCGCTTCAGGCGCAGCTGGTGAACGTGCGCTCGCGGACCTCGCGCCAGATCGCGATCAATGTCTCGTTGCCGACCGGCCCCTTGTGGGTGACCGCATAGCGGCGAACCTTGGCGAGGATGCCCTGTGCCTCGTCCGCGGTCGCTGGCAGATCCAGCTTGGCGAGCGACGAGGTGATCGCCGACAGCCCGGAATGCTTGCCGATGACGATGCGATTGCAGCGGCCGAACAGGTTCGGATCGAGCGACTGGTAGGTGCGCTGATCCTTGAGCAGACCGTCGACATGAATTCCCGATTCATGGGTGAAGACATGCTCGCCGACGATCGCCTTGTTGAGCGGAATGGTGCGGGCCGCCGCAGTCGCGACCAGGTCGGCGACGTTGCCGAGTTCCGACAGCACGATGCCGGTCTCGCGGCCATAGAGCTGCTTCAGCGCCACCGCCACCTCCTCGAGCGGCGCATTGCCGGCGCGCTCGCCGAGACCGATCACCGTCACCGAGGCGTGGCTGGCGCCGGCGCGTAGCGCCGCCAGCGTGTTGGCGGTGGCGAGGCCGAGGTCGTCATGGCCATGGAATTCGAGCTCGAGATCGGTCGAGGCGCGCAGTGTCGCCAGCAGCGCATGGCTGGAGAACGGGTCGAGCACGCTCAGCGTATCGGCGATCCGAAACCGGCGCGCGCCGGACGCCTTTGCGGTGGCGATCACCTCGGCCAGAAATTCGGGATCGGCGCGCGAGGAATCCTCGCCGCCGACGGCAACGTCGAGGCCGCGGTCCCGCGCATAGCCGACCACGCGCTTGACGGTCTCGATGGCATTCGAGCGCAGACCGCCGAGCTTCGCAGCAATCTGCACGTCCGAAACCGGCACCGAGACATTGACCATCGAGACGCCGGCTTTCAGCGCGGCATCGACGTCCTCGGTACGCATCCGGCACCAGGCAATCGTCGTCAGCGGCAGGCCGGCCTCGACGATGGCACGGATCGCGGCGATCTCGTCGGCGCCCATCGCGGGCGTCCCGGCCTCGATCTCCGGCACGCCGGCACGCGCCAGCGCGCGGGCGATCGCGACCTTCTCGGCGGTGGAGAACGCCACACCCGGGGCCTGCTCGCCGTCGCGCAGCGTGGTGTCGTTGAGCACGATCGGCGCGGGCTGAAAGCCGCAGGACTGATCCGGCCGGGCGACGGCGGGCTTGAACTCAGACATGACTTATTCCTTGCGTACGACCTGACGCCAGCCCGACCGCCTGCGGAGGATCATCGCCGCCGAACGGCGAAATCGCCCGCAGCTTGGCGACCACGGCTGGGACCACTTCGAGGGCACGGTCGATGTCGGCATCGGAGTTGTCGCGCGACAGCGAGAACCGCACGCCGCCGCGGACCGCATCCTCGGCAACCTTCATGGCCGTCAGCACATGCGACGGCTCGAACGAGCCGGTCGCGCAAGCCGAGCCCATCGAAGCCGCGATGCCGGCGCGATCGAGCAATGTGATGATCGCCTCGCTGTCGATGAACGAGAACGCAATGTTCGACGTATTTGGCAGACGCTCGGCGCGTGCACCGACGGCGACGCAGTGATCGACCCGCGCCAGGATCTCGCGCTCCAGCCGGTCGCGCAGGCCGCGCACCCGGATGTCTTCGTCGGCCATCGCGCCAGCGGCGAGTTCGGCAGCGATGCCGAGGCCGACGATGCCCGGTACGTTCTCGGTACCGGCGCGGCGGCCGCGCTCCTGCTGGCCGCCTTTGATCTGCGGCTTGAAGCGGAGGCCGCTGCGGACATACAGCGCGCCGACGCCCTTCGGGCCGTGCAGCTTGTGTCCGGACAGCGACAGCATGTCGATCATGGTCGACTGCAGGTCGATCGGGCACTTGCCGACCGCCTGCACCGCATCGGTGTGAAACAGCGCACCGACCTCCTTGGCGAGTTCGGCGAGATCGGCCACCGGCTGGATCACGCCGGTCTCGTTATTGGCCCACATGATGGAAGCGATTGCGACACGGTCGGACAACGCCTCGCGATACGCCACGATGTCGAGACGGCCCTGGCGATCGACCGGGATCAGATGGACGCGGATGCCTTTGTTCTTTTCCAGCCAGGCGCACAGCGACAGCACCGCCGGATGTTCCACCGCCGAGATGATGACCTCGCGCCGCCGCGGCGCCGCTTCCAGCGCCGACAGGATCGCGGCGTTGTTGCTCTCGGTGCCGCCCGAGGTGAAGATCAGTTCGTGCGGCTGCGCGGCTCCGACCAGCGCCTGCACCCGCTCGCGAGCCCGCTTGACCGCAAGTGCAGCGTGGCCGCCGAGCGCGTATTTGGACGACGGGTTGCCGTAGTACAGCGAGAAGTACGGCAGCATCGCTTCGACGACGCGCGGATCGGTCCGCGTCGTTGCATTGGCGTCGAGATAGACGATGTCTGCCGGCTCGCTCATGACACAGGGACCACGCGGAGCGGCCGGCCGAACTTCTCCGCAAGCCGGGCCTGGACGCCGGACAACGTCACCGACGAGAGCTGGCATCCGACGCAATTGCCGGTCAGCCGGACGTAGACGATGTTGCCGTCGAGGCTGACGAATTCGCAGTCGCCGCCATCGCGCTGCAGATGGGGGCGCAGCTCCTCGACCGCTTCGGCGATCAGCGCCTCCTGCGGCGGCGCATCGACCATCCCGGCCGGCGGAGTCGCCGGACGCGGCGGAGTTGCCTTCGCGATCGGGCGCAGATGCGCCGGCGTCGCCTTGGCGGCGAAGATATTGGCGGCCGGCGGCGGCGCACCATGCGGCTTCAATTCGGTGGCGCGCGGCGTCGCAGAGCCGATCCGGTAGGCGTCTTCGGCTGCGATCAGGCCGTCCTCGACCATTTCGGCGTTGACGCGCGCCAGCAGAGCCTCGATCTGCTTGAAGCAGGTGCTGCAACTGCCGGCGGCCTTGGTGTAGGCGGTGACGTCGTCGAGGCTGGTCAGCCGGTTGAAGCGGATGGTGCGCTCGATCATCATCTGGCCGACGCCGAGACACTTGCAGACCGGCGGCGCATCCGCCTCGGTCACTGCGGGTTTGCCGCGATACGATCCGATCGCCTGCTGCAGGGCTTCGAAGTTCATCACCGCGCAGTACATCCGGTCGCGCGGCAGGCCGCCGAGGTAATCGGCGATCGTCGCGGCGCTGATGCCGCTGGCCTCGTCGATCGTCTTACCGGTGATCATATCGGTGAGCGCGGCAGAGGCGGCGATCGCCGAGCTGCAACCGAATGCCTGGAAGCGAGCCTGCGCGATCCGCCCGTCGTCGGGATCGACCTTCAACATCAGCTTGACGGCATCGCCCCAGCCGATGCTGCCGAACCGGCCGACCGCGTTGGCTTGCGGCAGCGGTCCTGCGTTCGCGGAAGTGGAGAAATGATGGTCGAATTTACCGAGGCTGAGCATGGCACGCTCCTATGATTAGCGCTGCGCTTAGCCGAACGATTTGCCGCAACCACACTTGGTGCCGGCATTGGGATTGTCGAAGGTGAAGCCGGAACCCTCCAGGCTTTCGACGAAGTCGATGGTCATGCCGGACAGCAGCGGCTGCGAGTCCGGATCGATGAACACCTTGACGCCGCCGGCTTCGACCACCGCGTCGTCGACCCGCGGCTCGGCATCGAGCCCGATCAGATATTTGTACCCGGCGCAGCCGCCGGCCTCGACCATCACGCGAAGCCCGGCTTCGAGCTTGCCGGCGCGCGACATCGCAGCCTTCACGGCGGTCCCGGCTTGTTCGGTGAGAATGATCATGGTCGGCCTCCATCTGTTGGGTCCGACATGAACAAGTGCAACCGCTGTGCCAGCACGGACACAAACAGCAAGCTACTGATTTCGTGCCAAATTATCAGCACCCGACAATGTCGGAGGTCCGACATCGTCGTGAAGCCGACTGTTTCCGACAATGGATCGCAGCTATTCGCCTCAAGGCCGCGCGCACCGCGCCCACTTCACCCGCCCTGGAGCGGGAGGGCCAGCACGCAGGCCGCGAAGCGAAGTGCGTGACGGGGTGGGGTGGGGTGAGCTGCAGGCACGGCGGATGAACTCTCCGTCACCCCACCCAGCTCGCTGCGCGAACGACCCTCACCCTCCAGGGGAGGGTGAAGAGCAGCGTCACTCCGTCAAGCCACGCCGGCCGCCCGGAGGTCGACCTCGCGCCGGCGGATCGCCATTCGGCTTTCGCCGGTCTCCTCGCCGAAGCACTCGGCGAAGTCGCCGCATTGCGAGCAGACCGGGGTGCTACACATCACCATACCGTCATCTTCGCAGAGCTTGCGATAGAAGAACCGCTTCCAGCGCATGTTGCGGGTGTTGTCGCGAGCGAGCGGTTCGAAGTGCCGCATCAGCAGCCGGCTCAGCTCGGCGCGGCTGCGCAGACCGAGATCTTCCCAAAGATGCTCCGGCTGCATCGCCCGTCGCGCCACCATCGCGGCGAGCCAGCGCCCGACCTCGCCGCCGGTCGAGCGATGCTTGAGCAAGAGGTCACGGACCATCGCGGCCTCCTCGTCCTGCTCGTGCTCGCCGATCGCCAGCACCGACAATAGCACCGAGATGTGCGGAAAATACCCGACAATCAGCGCTGCGAAATCGTCGGCCGACAGACCGCTGGACTCGGTAATCGAGCCCGGCTCGGTAACCGCGACCGACAGGATCGACGCCAGCACGTGACGATCGAACGCACGGTCGTCATCAATCTGCGCCTCCGCCGGCGTGCAGCCGGTCAGCGCCCGGTACACCACCGCCGGCGAGGACGCGAAGCTCGACGCCGTGACCCGCAGCGGCAGCGCCGCTGCCGTTGCGCCTGCCGCCTGAATTCCCGCCGCGCCGAGCATGTCCGTCGCTCCCTTGTTTAGAGCCCGAGTTCGCTGGCCTTGACGTGGGTCTGGCAAGCTTTCGGGCAGACCCGGACGCAAGCCGAGCAGCCGATGCAATTGCCGGCCGAGTCCAGCACCATCACCTTGCGGACGAATTCCTCGTCGTCATCGTCGTCGTCGAGCGAACACCCGACCAGTTCGCCGTCCTCGTTGACCCCCATCAGGTGCATCACGTCGCGCGAGCACACCTTGTGGCAGCGGCCGCAGCCGATGCACTTCTTGTCGTCGATCGCGGTGAGATAAGTCGGTTCCCACGGCTGACCGTCGCGGGTGGAAAAGATCGCCATTGCTTGCTCCTGCGCGCGGCTCGCCGCGCCGTTCGGGCTGAAGCAGTCGGCCGCGATCAGGCGGCTTTCGCTTCCAGCTCCTTCAAGGCCTTCCGCGCGGCTTCAAGGGCCGCGTAGGCATCCTGGGTTTCCTGCGCCACCGTCATGATGGTCTGCCAGTTGATCGGCAGCTCCTCGGACAGGTCGTGCAGATTCATCTTCATCGTCGTCGCGCGGGCGGACAGTTTCTTGATCTCGGCCTTCAGCGTCTCGATGTCGGACATGCTGCGTTCGCTCCGGTTCAGAGATTGGCGACGTCGGGATATTTCAGGATCATCTGCACGCCCGCGGCGACCAGCTTGTCGCCTTCCTCGGCCAGCTTGCCGAGGTTGTCGAAGCCGAAGCGATGGACGTCGCGCATGTGCTTGTTGATGACGATCAGCCGGCCGGCACTGAGGATCAGTCGGCCGAAGCCCTCGTGATGCATCTTCATCATCGGCGACACCATGACCTTGGTCTCGCGTTCGATCGACAGAGCCACCGCGTTGTAGAACAGTTCGAGACGCCACAGCGTTTCCGGATCCGGATCGCCCATGATCGGGATCTCGCGGCGCTTGGCCTTGTCGACGATGAACGGCTCCAGCAGCTTGAGATCGGTCTTGCCCTCCCAGACACCGTGGGTGTCCTGGGCACGGAGCTGCTTGACCAGTTCCTTGACGAACAGTGAGTCGAACGCGGTGTCGGGAGCAGTTGCGGCTTCGGTCATGTCAGGCCTCGTCGGCAAAATCGAAAGTGCGTTCTTCGCCCTTCATCAGCGCCTTGCGCAGCCACGGCGGCGGCACGCCGCGCAGCACGCCCTGCAGCTTGGTGATCAGGTCGGTGATCAGCTCCGGTTGCGCCAGCTTCAGCGGATGGACCTGGGCGGCGACGACGCGGGCCGCGCCGGAGCCGCCGATCGCCGTGCAGTACATGATGGCGCAATCGCGGATTGCATCGATCTTGGCGACCAGCTTGTCCTCGTTGCCGTCTTCCTTTTCCTCGGCGAACTGCACCGCTTCGACGAAGCGATAATCGTCGGCGGTGACTTCGTAGATCGCGATGTTCCGGGCCCAGCCGAAATGCGCATCGACGCGCGCAAGATCCTGGGTGGCGAAGGCGACTTTCATGCCGGTTCTCCTGGGTTGTACATCGGCGCTCTCCTTCGCTTGACCATCGTCGTTGCTAATGAGCCGTAGACGGCGCATCGGTCTGATCTGGACGAGCAGAGGCACTCCGCCAGCTATTCACGTCCGGCTCCTTGATGTTGGCGATGAACAGGTTGCCGATATTGAAGATCAGATCGCGGGTGCCGCGATAGCCGACCACGACCTGATGCGCGGCGCCGAGCCGGTCGAACATCGGCAGGCCCATCCGGAACAGCGGCACGCCGAGCCGTTCCGCGGCCTGGCGGCCGTGCGAATGCGTCACCAGCAGGTCGCAGTCCTCGGCGCGGCGTTCGAGATCTTCGAGGTCGCCGATCAGCACCTCATCGGCCGGCACCTGAGCCAGGATCGGCGACGTGGTGGTCGTCACAGCGGCGCTGACGGTGCAGCCCATGTCGGCGAGCCAGCCGCCGATATTCAGCAGCATGTCCGGCTCGGCGCCGACCGCGATGTTCTTGCCGCCGAAATAGAAGTGACCATCGAGCATGGCGTCGACGAGCTGGCTACGCTGCCGGCGATACTTCGGCGGCACCGGACGGCCGCTGATCTTCGCCAGTGTCGCCATCAGCTCATCGGCGGCGGCAAGCCCTGTGACCCGCGATAGCAGCGTGAACGGCACGCCGGCCTTGGCTTCGAGCGCGACCGCGGCCTTGCGCATCTGCTCGCCGAGCGCCAGCGTGTAGCCAGCGGAGCCCATCGCGGCGACTTCGACAACCGAAACGCCACCATGGGTGGTCGGAGTGAAGTCGTCCGGCACGTGTCCGTCGAGCGAGCCGGAAATGTCCGGCAGGAAGGTCGGCGTCAGGCCGAACGCCTCGATGATGTCACGCAGCTCATCGATGTCGCCCGGCGTCAGATGGCTTCCGGCCAACACGTTGATCCTGGCGGCATCCCGCGCGGCGCCTTCGGCCGGCACTTCGACCAGGGTCTCGACGATCCGCGTCACCGTCGCCGCGAAGCCGTCTTCGAACGCGCCTTTAAAGTCGGGCGTCGACACCGGCACCAACGCGACATTGGCCAGCTCCGGGTGATTGGCCCGCACTATCTTGATGTAGCCGTCGAGATCGTCGCCTTTGATTTCGGTGACGCCCGTGGTGCAGATCCCGATCACGTCGGGCTTGGTGCGAGAGGCGATATTGATGATCGCCTGCTCGACGTTCTCTAAGCCGCCGAGCACGGTCGCGACTTCGCTCATCGCGGTGGTCTGCAGCGGGATCTGTTCGCGAAAGTGCCGGACGAACAGCACCAGGCCGAACGAGGTGCAACCCTGGGAGCCGTGCAGCAGCGGCATGCAGTTGCGCAGACCCATGAAGGCCAACGCGGCGCCGAGCGGCTGACTCATCCGCAGCGGATTGACAGTGCAGGATTTGGTCGAGGTGACGATCTGTGCCATCGCAGCCTCCTCACGCCACCTGGGCCGAGCGTCCGAAGATCGCGCGCTGGCGATCGTCGGCAGCGTTGGCGGCATCGGCGCGCTGTTCCCAGGTCACCTCGTCCCACGGCGGGGCGCTGCGGACCTGCGCCCAGATCGGATTGGACAGCGACTTATCGATCTGCCGGACCATCTCGACGATGCCGACATAGCCGCAATACGCATAGGTGCGCTCCTGGTTGATATCCATCCAGGGCATCCGCGCCTTCAGCGCGACGAATTGCGAGCGGCCGCCCGACAACATGATGTCGGCCTGCGCTTCTTTCAGCATCTTGTACATCTCGCGCGGGCGCAGATCGTCGATCTGGTGGACGTCCGGGCTCATCTCCTTGAGCCGCGCCTTGTCTTCCTTGGTCGACTTCTTGACGCTGGTGCCGACGATGGTCAGCCCGGCCTCCTGCAGCGCCGCCACCACCGACCAGGATTTCACGCCCCCGGTGATCAACAGCACCTTCTTGCCTTCGAGCCGCGGCGTATAGGCCTTGATCGCCGCCCAGGCCCTCGCCTCTTCGCGCGTGATCAGCGCCTCGACGCGCGCCATCAGTTCCGGATCGGCGCCGCGGGCGATCAGCAGCCGCGCGATCTGGCGCAGCGATTCCGAGGTGTCGCTGATGCCGTAGAAAGATCCTTCGAAATACGGGATGCCGTAGCGCTCTTCCATTTTGCGCGCGACGTTGATCATCGCGGTCGAGCACACCATCATGGCGGCGCGGGCGCGGTGCGACTGCGCGACTTCGTGGTAGCGCGCATCACCCGCCAGACAGGACAGGATGCGGATGCCGAGCTCGTCGAGCAGCGGCTTGACCTGCCAGAGCTCGCCGGCGACGTTGTATTCGCCGATGATGTTGATGTCGTAGGGGGTCGTGAACTCCGGCTCCTGGGTGCCGATCACGTAATCCAGCATCGCCTCGCCGGCGAGCTTGTTGCCGAGGTTCTTCGGGCCGACGAAGCCGGGCGAGATGATCGGAATGCAGGGCTTGCCGAACTTCTCGGCCGCCACCTTGCAGACGGCGACGATATCGTCGCCCATCATCGCCGGCACGCAGGTCTGATACACGAACACCGCGGGCGGGTCGTACTTCTCGATGATTTCCTTGATCGACCGGAACAGCCGCTTCTCGCCGCCGAAAATGACGTCGTTCTCGCCCATGTCGGTGGTGAAGCCGGTGCGGTACAGCTTCGAGCCCGACGACTTGGTGCCGCGATTGTCCCAGGAAGAACCTTCGCAGGCGATCGGGCCGTGCACCAAGTGGGCGACGTCGACGATCGGCTGCAGCGCGATCTTGGCCCCGTCGAAGGCGCAACCACCGGCTGCGCCCCCCGGCTGCAGCGGTTTGCTGCAGCCCTTCTTGCGTTGCTTGTCGGACTTGGCCTGATTGGCCGCACAGCCGGGCTCGTTGAAGACGTCTTGAATCTTGTCTGCGAGGCGGCTCATGCGGCGCTCCTGTAATCAGGTTCTCCGAGACTGCGGCATCAGCGGATGATGTCGAAGCTGATGTCGTTCTTGCCGGCCACGTTGCTCGACTTGTCCATTTCGTCGAAGATCTTGTCGAGGATCTTGACCAGGACGTTCATCGAACCCTGATAGCCCCACACCGGCGACCGGTGGTGGTGATGGCGATCGAACACCGGGAAGCCGAGGCGGATCAGCGGAGTGCCGGTGTCGCGCTCGAGATACTTTCCGTAGGTATTGCCGATCATGAAGTCGACCGGTTCGGTGAACAGCAGCGACCGCAGGTGCCACAGATCCTTGCCGGCGTAGACCTTGCAACCGGCGCCGAACGGCGACGAGTCGAGCAGCGCCTGCACCTTGGCTTCCCAGGCCTTATTGCCGTTGGTCGCCAGGATGTGGACCGGCTCACCGCCGAGTTCGAGGATGAATTCGGCAAGGCCGTAGCACATGTCCGGATCGCCGTAGATCGCGAACTTCTTGCCGTGGATGTGGGCCGAGGAGTCGCCGATCGCGTCGACCAGCCGGCCGCGCTCCTTGGTCAGCGCTTCCGGGATCGCCTTGCCGGTGATCCGCGACACCGCCTGCAGGAAGCGGTCGGTGCCGGCAATACCGACGGGGTGGTTGAACGCGACCACTTCCTGGCCGTGATCGGCAATCGTCGCCAGGGTCTTTTCGGTGCAGAACTCCTGCATCGAAATCGTCGCCTTGGCGTGGATGGCGTTGGCGGCCTGTTCCAGCGTGGTGCCGCCATCGTACATCCGGAACTCACCGTCGGCCGGAGTATCCCAGACGTCGCTGTTGTCGCCGAAGATGGTGTAGTCGACGCCCATCAGCTCGAAGATCCGCTTGATCTCGCGCAGATTGCCGACGGTGTAGCCGTCGAACCCGCCGAAGAAATTGATCGATTCGTTCGGCTTGCGCTCGAGCTTGTCGACAGTGCCCGACTTGCCGTCCCAGAAGTGCTCGACGATGCCCTTCATGGTGTTGTCGTAGCCGGTGATGTGGCTGCCGACGAACGCCGGGGTGTGGGCGTAGGTGACGTCGAACTCCAGCGGGACTGAGCCCTTCTCCTTGGCGTTCTTGATGAACGCGTTGAGGTCGTCGCCGATCACCTCGGCCATGCAGGTGGTCGAGACGGCGATCATCTTCGGCTTGTACAGCGCATAGGCGTTGGCCAGACCGTCGATCATGTTGTTGAGACCGCCGAACACCGCGGCGTCTTCGGTCATCGACGAGGAGACGCACGAGGTCGGCTCCTTGAAGTGACGCGTGAAGTGGCTGCGATAATAGGCGACGCAGCCTTGCGAGCCGTGCACGAACGGCAGCGTCTTCTCGAACCCGACCGCCGCGAACACAGCGCCAAGCGGCTGGCAGGCCTTGGCCGGATTGATGACGAGAGCTTCGCGGGCGAAATTCTTGTCCTGGTACTCCTTGGTCTTGGTCCAGTCCGCGACGCGCGCGACCTCGGCATCGCCAACATAGTTCTCGAAATTCTTCCGCTTGTTCTCCATCAACTCTTCGTACTGGGGCTCACGGAAGAGTTCGAAGTGATCGCGGATCTTCTCTGCGGTCTCGGTCATGGTGGTGTCTTTCCCAAGAATTCGGTGACGCGGCGCTTCCGGCGGCTGGCGCCGGAAGGCCGGATGTGAAGTTTCAGCTCCAAGGCGCCTTGGTCAGTTTCCAGACCGGGGCATTGATCGCGATGTCCATGTCGCGGGCGAAGATGCCGAACCCGTCGTAGCCGTGATAGGGGCCCGAATAGTCCCAGGAATGCATCTGGCGGAACGGAACGCCCATCTTCTGGAAGATGTACTTTTCCTTGACGCCGGATCCGACCAGGTCGGGACGCATTTTCTCGACGAACTTCTCGAATTCGTAGCCGGTGACGTCGTCGTAGATCAGCGTACCGTCCTTCACGTAATGGGTGGTGCGCTGATAGTCGTCGTTGTGGGCGAATTCGTAGCCGGTGCCGACCACTTCCATGCCGAGGTCTTCGTAGGCGCCGATGACGTGGCGCGGGCGCAGGCCGCCGACATAGAGCATCACCTTCTTGCCTTCGAGGCGCGGGCGATACTTGGCGATCACCGCCTCCATCTGCGGCTTGTACTTGGCGATGACGCGCTCGGCGCCTTCCTTGATCTTGTCGTCGAACTTCGACGCGATCTCGCGCAAGCTCGCCTCGATCTTGGACGGGCCGAAGAAGTTGTATTCCACCCACGGAATCCCGAACTTCTCTTCCATGTGCCGCGTGATGTAGTTCATCGAGCGGTAGCAGTGCAGGATGTTCAGCTTCGCCTTCGGGGTATTCTCCAGCTCGGCGATGGTGCCGTCGCCGGACCACTGCGCGATCACGCGGAGGCCCATTTCTTCGAGCAGGATGCGCGAGGCCCAGGCGTCGCCGCCGATGTTGTAGTCGCCGATGATCGCGACGTCGTAGGGGGTCGATTCGAACCCGGCGTTCTTCTCGCCGGCCTTGTCGAACACCCAGTCACGGATCACGTCGTTGGCGATGTGGTGGCCGAGCGACTGCGACACGCCGCGGAAGCCTTCGCAGCGCACCGGGATGATCGGCTTGCCGTCGTACTGCTTCGACTTGGCCTTCGAGACGGCCTCGATGTCGTCACCGATCAGGCCGATCGGGCATTCCGACTGCACCGAGATGCCCTTGGACAGCGGGAACAGCTCCTGGATCTCGTCGATGATCTTGCCGAGCTTCTTGTCGCCCCCGAAGACGATGTCCTTCTCCTGGAAGTCGGAGGTGAACTGCATCGTGCCGAAGGTGTCGACGCCGGTGGTGCCCTTGTAATAGTTGCGGCGCGAGCCCCACGAATACTGGCCGCAGCCGACCGGGCCGTGGCTGATGTGGACCATGTCCTTGATCGGGCCCCACACCACGCCCTTCGAGCCGGCGTAGGCGCAACCGCGGATCGTCATCACGCCCGGGATCGACTTGATGTTGGACTTGACCGAGCACTCCGCCTTTTCGGCGTCGTAGGTGTTGAGATGCTTGGCGCGACGCTTGGCCGACTTGTCCGGATAGGCCTCCAGGACTTCGCCGATCAGCTTCTTGTTACGTTCCTTGATGTCCGCGGGGGATTCTGCAACTGCGGTGCTCATCGAATGTTCCTCGTGTCTCTGGGCCGCCGGGGGAGCGGCCGGTCGCGATGCGCGACCGGCCTGGCTGATGATCAGGTGGACGCGGCGGCCGCCTTGGCGGCTTCCTTGGCCTGCAGTTCGGCGAGCGCCTGCTCGTCGGTCTTCATGATGCCGAAGTCGAGCAGCATCTGCTCGAGCTCTTCCATGGTGATCGGGGTCGGGATGGTGCCCTTGCCGCCGTTGGCGTGGATCTTGGTGGCGAGCGCGCGATATTCCTTGGCCTGCTGGCTGTCGGGCGCGTACTGGATCACAGTCTCGCGGCGCAGCTCGGCGTGCTGCACGATGTTGTCGCGCGGCACGAAGTGGATCAGCTGGGTGTTCAGGCGCGCGGCGAGCGCTTCGGCAAGGTCGAGCTCGCGGTCGGTCTGGCGCTCGTTGCAGATCAGGCCGCCGAGGCGGACGCCGCCCGACGAGGCGTACTTCAGAATACCCTTGGCGATGTTGTTGGCGGCGTACAGCGCCATCATCTCGCCGGACATCACGATGTAGATTTCCTGCGCCTTGTTCTCACGGATCGGCATCGCGAAGCCGCCGCACACCACGTCGCCGAGCACGTCGTAGGAGACGTAGTCGACGTCCTCATAGGCGCCGTTCTCTTCCAGGAAGTTGATCGCGGTGATGACGCCGCGGCCGGCGCAGCCGACGCCCGGCTCCGGACCGCCGGCTTCGGTGCACTTGATGCCCTTGTAGCCGATCTTCATCACGTCTTCGAGTTCGAGGTCTTCGACCGAACCGGCTTCGGCGGCCAGCGCCAGCACGGTGTCCTGCAGCTTGGTGTTGAGGATCAGGCGGGTCGAGTCCGCCTTGGGGTCGCAGCCGACGATCAGAATCTTCTGACCCATCTCGACCAGCGCTGCGAGGGTGTTCTGCGAGGTGGTCGACTTGCCGATGCCGCCCTTGCCGTAGAATGCGATTTGCCGAAGTGCCATGTTTTCTCTCCGTTGACCTAATGCCGTTTGATCGATTTGCGCCGAAGCGCAGCCTTCTTCCGTTCAAAACCGTCGCACGGCTCAGATGCGGACGTTGCCCTTTGCAGTGACTGCTCGGCCAACCATCCCTCGCCTTGCTGATCCCTGTTTTGCAACGACCGTGCCAAGCCTCGCCGGAGACGAAAAAGCGTGTGATTTCGCGGAGATGCAGAATGCCCGGGCACTATGTACGTAGATGTTTAGAATCCGACATCGCTGCCGAGCGGACGACATCCCAAGGGGCGGCTGTTAGAAACGAAACAAACTGATACCGGCCGGGCGAGCTAAGCGAGACTCTGTCGCAACTCGAGACCGACTGCAGGGCGTCGTTGCGAGCGAGGTGAAGCAATCCAGCGCCCGGTGCATGGAGGTGGATTGCTTCGCTCGTAGTGACGGGAAAGCACTGAGGCGGGCACGGCCCAACTTCTCCCCGCGCGCGGGGAGAGGTTGATCCGGCGAAGCGAAGCCGGACCGGGTGAGGGGTGCCTCCGCGTATCTGAGCGCTTGTGAGAGTTGTTGATGAGGACGAAGGTGATGATCGGCACTCTGCGGCGCGGAAGCGCCCCCTCATCCCACCCTTCTCCCCGCACGCAGGGAGAAGGAGCAGGCTGTGCCTGCGGCAAACACTCGGCCTCACAGCCGAGTTGAAAGGCCGCCAGAGTCGGACCGTGAAAGGGAGACCTACGCCGTCAGCACCTGTCCCTGTAGCGTGTCGGCCAGTTCGGCGACGAACTTCGCGAGCGGCCAATCGATCCGGGTGATGGCCTGTTCTTCCAGAAAGCGCTGCTCGTTGCGGGTCGGCGTGTCGGGCAGCACGGCCCAATGCCGGGCGGAGGAGCGCTTCATGATCTGACGGGCGAAGACGCGGTCGAGCTGGTTGTCGAACCGGCAGCCCAGGAACAGGAAATGCCGGTCCTTGCGCAGCTCCTGTACCGTGAGCGGGATCGGCGTCTGAATGTCGATCTCGGTCAGGACTTCGACATAATCGCTGTCGGACACCAGGAAGTTGGCGGCGGGCGCCACCGAGCCGATCGGTTGATACAGCATGGTATTCCAGCCGAGCGCCTCGTCCGGCACCGGCGCGTACAACGGCATCTCGTTCTCGGCGACGATGCCGGGCGCCGGCTCGGCGATTTCGCTGCCGTCCGGCCGATAGTAATTCACCCAATGGCCGTGATGTTCGCTCTGGCTGACGCCCTGCGCCATGCCCCAATTCTGTCGGCCGACAAACGCCTTTTGCGGCAGATCGTCGTACCAGGCGTGAACCAGCAGCGGCAGATCGGGCAGCGATGCCAGCATCCGATGCAGCTCGTTCGGCTGCGGCGGGGACCGGAACGCCTCGGCCATCATCGCCGTCAGCGTCTTGCGGTGCTTGAAGTTCTCGATGTATTGCGCGGCGCCGGTGAGATTGGTGCGGACCTTGTGCGGCACCGTGGTCTTCGCGATCAGCCGCGCCACCAGTTCGGCCGGCGAGGTCGGCACGCTGCTGGCCTCGCCGAGCGCGACGCAGGCGGAGCCGAGATAGGGGATCACCTGCCCGCGCAGCAAGCCCGCCGCAATGTCGTCGAGTGCTCGTGCCGGCATGATCCTGCTCCCCTGTCAGATTGCTCTTGCAGCCTTGTGATGCACCACCACCAGCCCGGTCGCGCGAGCCGCATCGCCGGTGATGGTCCAGCAGTGATTCGATCCGTCGACCAGATAGATGCTGAATCGCGGATAGTCGCGGAACGGCTGCTCCGCGTCGATGTCGGACGCGTCGCACTGCGTCAGCGACAGACCGGGGATCTCCTGCCGCACCGTCTTCAGCGCGCCGGCATCGGCCGCATCGCCTCCGAGCAGCGCGTCGAGCCGGGCGATATCGTCGAGCGACAGCGCCATGGTCAGAGCTTGCGCGCTTCGACGGTGATCGGCAACGGAGTGTCCGCCGCCATCGCCGGCAGTTCGAGCTGCCAGCCGTTGGCCAGCGTGATCTTGCCGCCCCACAGTGCAGGGTTGTCCATTTCGACGATCGGCTCTTCTAGGTCCTTCTTGGCCACATAAGCGGAATGGCCGGTGGCGGTCTTGCGGATCATCACTTTCATCGAGGGTGGTCCTTTGCTTGGCCGCCGCGGCGACGGGTCAGAGTGCGGTGATTTCGTCTTCGAGGCAGCCGATCACCCGGTGTTCGGCGAATTCGACCAGATAGACCGGCCGATTGGTTTCGGTGTGCAGGCCGATCCGGACAATCTCGCCGGCATCGCCGCTTTTCACCAGCAGCGCGTCCTCCGGCTGATCCGGAAAGCTGCCGTCGTTGAACAGGTCGATCTCGGCGCGGACGCGCTGCCCCCATTGATATCGCGGTTCGGGCGTCATCACACCGCCTCCTGCTGCTCGGGCTGAAACGCCTCGGCTGCGACCAGCTCACGACGCTTCATGCCGACGATGCGGCCCTGCGCCACGAAGTCGACACCATAGATGTAAAACTGCTGCAGGAAGGTGCCGATCGAGACGACGTAGCCCTCGTCGCCTTTCTTCACCAGCACCTCGCCGATCTCCTTGCCCGGGAAGGTGCCGTCGTTACGGATGTTGAGCCGCGACCGGACCTTCTGGCCGTATTCGAACTCCGGCGGACCGTCGAGCTCGACGATGTCGCTGTCACGCGCGATGTTCATGGGGAAGGCTCCGTTGCGGGTTTGAGCTGGGCAGGTTCGGTGAAGCCGCTGCGGCTGCGCGCAAGCTCGCGCACCAGCGGATCGGGGTCGTCGAGCAGCGGCGCCAGTTCGTAGGCGTCGACCCGGCTGGCGACTTCGTAGCGAACCCGCCAATCGGCATCGCCGAGCATCGCCAGCAGCCGGCCGGGCGTCATCCGCCTGGCGGCTTCGAGACGAACCTCGCCGTCCTTGTCCATCGCGATCTGCGCCAGCCATTCCGGGCCGATCCGCCGCGCCACCTCCCGGCGCACGCCGGGATCGGGATCGAGCACCAACAGCGGCAGCAGGCCGGGCGAAGCCCGCCGCGCCACGATCTGGCGGACATAGTAGTCCTCGTCGCTCGCCATCGGGCGCAGTTCGTCGTCGCTGAGCACCGAGGCGACACGGATCCGCACCTCGCGATGCGGGTCAGTGCGCAGCCCCAGCAGATAGCGCTTCGGCAGCCGCCGCGCCGCGCTCCAGCGCACCGTCTCGTCGGTGTCCTGCAGCAATTTCGGCAACAGGAACACCGTGGCGTAGCCGGCAGCGACCGCACGCGTCTCGAAATACGGATGGTCGAGATAGCCGTCGGCCAGCGCACGATTCTGCCGGAAGAACCGTTCCAGCCGCCGCGCATAACGGTCCTGGACGCAAGCCTTCTTCAATTCGCACAGCCCGGCGGACAGCAACTCGCGATGCGGGCACGACGCGCAATCGACCTCGTTGCCCTGCCAATCGCGGGCTTCGTCGATGTCAGTCGTCATCGTCCTGCCCTATCCGCCGCCACACGTCGAGCAGCACGGCGGCGCCGACCTTGTCGGTCGGATCGAGCTCGAGCAGCTTTTCGACCGCCGCATGACCTTCGTCGAGCTGCCCGAGCCGCATCTGCAAATAGGCGTAGGCCTTCAGCGCGAACAGGTAGAACCGCGGCAGCACCGCCGAATAGCTGGAGAATTCGGCATCGCTGCGCCGCACCTTGCGCCAATCGGCGACGAGGCCATTGTCGCGCGCAGCCTTGCACAGACAGGCCTGGGCCACTTCCAGCGCCTCGCCGAGTCGGCCTTTGTAGAAATAGAACCGGTACAGCCCGATCAGCACTGCGGCGTGGTCGGGCGCCAGCAGATGAGCCTCGCGCAGGTGCTGTTCGGCGAGCGCCTCGCTCTGATAGTCGCGTCCCGCCAGTTCGAGATGCCGATGCGCATCCGCCGGCAGACCGGCGCCGAGCAGGGCTCCGGTCAGAAGCGACTGCTCCGGGCCGGACATCGTCAGTTCGCTGTGCATCAGGTCGGGCATGGTTCACAGCTCCCGCAACTGGTGCAGACCGGCGGACGGCTTGGGGCCGTCGCCGGCGCATTGGCAGTTCGACGCCTTCGGATCGTGGAACAGGAAGCCGCTGGAGGTCGGCGTCTCCATGAAGTCGATCACCACACCTTCGAGCAGTTTCAGGCTCGATTCCGGCAGAAACAGCTTGTAGTCGCCGCGGTCGACCACCGCGTCCCCGGTGTGCGGCGCGCCGGCGATATCGAACTGCGCCGACAAGCCGGAACAGCCGCCGGCGCTGACCACCAGGCGGAAACCACCGGCGCCGCCGCTGAACCGCAGCATGCGGCGAATGAACTTTTCGGCCGAGGGGGTGAAGCTCATATCCATCGGAATCGCCTCATGCAGCCTGATAGCGCGGGACCGAGTTGTCGATCACGCAGGTACCGTCGACCGGACACACCGCGACACATTGCGGCTCGTCGTAGTGGCCGGTGCACTCCGAGCATTTCGAAGGGTCGATCGCGAAGGTTCCGGCCTTCTCGAAGATCGCGACATTCGGGCACTGCGGCTCGCAAGCGGAGCAGCCGGTGCATTGCGATGCGACGATCTTGTAGGCCATGGCCGTTCCCCTTCGTCGCCTCGTCCTATGCCTCGGTGAAAGCGCCCTGGCGGATCGTGGCGTCGCCGCGGGCGACGTGACGGATCTCCGACTTGCCGACGCGCTCGAGGTAGTCCTTGAAGTAGGCAATCACCGACTGCTCGATGTATTCGAACGCGTAGGTCTCGACTGCCTCGATGCCGGCGCCGGCGAGCGAATCCTTCGGGCACATGCCGATCTTGGCGACCAGCACGGCGGTGCAGTCGTTCAGCGCCTGCAGGATCGGATCGATGCCGGTCTCGCTGGCGTAGCCGCCTTCGCAATACAGATCGACGCGGCGATGGCCGACGAACTTCGCACCGGCGGTCGACACTTCGTAGATCTGAAATTCGTGGGCATGACCGAAATGTTCGTTGATCACGCCGCCACCCTTGGTGGCGATCGCCACCTGGATCTTGATGGTCGCCGTCTCGCCTTCGAGCTTCTCCAGTTCGCGCTGCTTGGCGACCGCGATCGCGTCGCGCTCGGCCTCGACCTTGGCCTGGTAGGCCTGGCGCGCGGCGAGATCGTATTCGACGTCCATCGCCATCACCTTTTCGGTGGTGAACTCGGCGCTGCGGTCCTCGCCGAGCAGGCCGACCGCGTCGGCACGGCACTGCCGGCAGTGCCGCATCATGTTCATCTCGCCTTCGCAGGCGTCCTGCAGCGTCTTCAACTCCTGCGCGGTCGGACCGCGCTGTCCCGCCAGGCCGAACGCGGTGCCGTGCTCGGCTTCCGAGATCAGCGGCATGATATTGTGCAGGAAGGCGCCGCGCGACTTCACCGCCTTGTTGACCTCGATCAGGTGCTGGTCGTTGATGCCCGGGATCATCACCGAGTTGACCTTCACCAGAATGCCGCGCGCGACCAGCATCTCCAGGCCGAGCAACTGCCGCTCGCTGAGGATCTTCGAGGCCTCGACGCCGGTGTAACGGCGGTGATTGTAGAAGATCCACGGATAGATCTTCGCACCGACTTCGGGGTCGATCATGTTGATGGTGATGGTGACGTGATCGACCTTCATGGCGGCGATCTGCTCCACATAGTCGGGCAGCATCAGGCCGTTGGTCGAGAGGCACAGCTTGATGTCGGGCGCGGTCTCGGTGACCAGCTCGAACGTCTTGAAAGTCTTGGCCGGATTGGCGAGCGCATCGCCCGGGCCGGCGATGCCGAGCACGGTCATCTGCGGGATGGTCGAGGCGACCGCGACGACCTTGCGCGCCGCCTGCTCCGGGGTCAGCTTCTCGCTGACCACGCCGGGGCGGGATTCATTGGCGCAATCGTATTTGCGATTGCAGTAATTGCACTGGATGTTGCACGCGGGCGCGACCGCGACGTGCATACGGGCGAAGTGATGATGCGCCTGCTCGCTGTAGCAGGGATGGTTCTTAACCTTCTCCCAGATTTCCGGCGGCAGATCACTGGGGCCCGCGGCCGAGCCGCAGCCGGTCTTGCCGGCGCCGCCCTTGCTGCTGCAGCCAGACGACGCCGCGCTCTTGCGCAGTTCGTCGAACGAAGTCGCTCCCGGCGCACCGAAATCATGGAGTTGCAGCAGCTTGCTCATATCCGGGCCTCGTTCGATCGCCGCACGACAGGCGGCTTGGCGGTGGGTGATGGTGCTGCAACCGAGCCGGCGAAGATCAGACATAATCCGCGGGCGCGGCGATCCGTTGAAGACGGTATCCGACGGTCAAGGCGTCGGCCGCCTTGCAAGACCACGCGTCAGGCCGGCACGCAGGTGTTGTCGACCGGGCAGACCGAGACGCACTGCGGCTTGTCGAACTGACCTTCGCACTCGGTGCACTTGGTCGCGTCGATCACATAGGTGCCGCGCTTCATGCTGATCGCGGCGTTCGGGCATTCGAATTCACACGCACCGCAGACGGTGCACTGGGAGGTAACAATCTTGTAGGCCATGGTCGGCTCCTGGTTCGCAGAGTGCTGCTGACAGGTTGTCTTTCAAGCCGCGTGCCAGATGCCTGACGATTGATTTTAAAGGATTTTTTCGCGCCCCTGAAGGCCGTGCCGGTGTAAGGCCCCCGACACTTGTCGCAAGTCTGACAGGCATCCTGACCCGTCTTCGGGCCGCGTCTCACGCGACAGAGGTCCGCGCTGAAATGGGCACGGACAGACAAACGCGCGGCGCTGAGGAGCGTCGCGCGTTCAGCCGATGATCGCGTGGAACGCGCGTCAGAAGTGCTTGAGCTCGATGTTGTGCTTTTTCAGCGCGTAGCCGATCTGGCGCGGCGTGAGGCCGAGAATGCGGGCGGCCTTCGCCTGCACCCAGCCGGCACGCTCCATCGCATTGATCAGCCGCTCGCGCTCCGACATGTTCGATTCGTCGGACGGCATCTCCGAGCGGACCGGCGTCGGCGCAAAATCATCCGTTGATGCGACCGGCTCGCGCGGATGCACGATCTCCACCGGAGCTTTGCGCGGCAATACCTGCAACGGAATCTCCGGGCGGGGGCGTTCGGGCACGGGCTCGGTGTGCCCCTTCCACAGGATCGCCGACAGGCATTCGTCCTGATGACAGGCGAAATCGCTGTCGCGAATGTCGGGGCCCACTGCGAGGGTCGCAGTCCGGCGCACGCAGTTCTCCAGCTCGCGGACATTGCCGGGGAACGAGCAGGCTTTCAGCAGATCCAGCGCGTGCTGCTCGAAAGACAGCTCGCGCCCGTTCTCCTTGTTGAAGTTCTTCAGGAATTCGGTCGCCAGCAGCGGAATGTCGGTGGGCCGGTCGCGCAGCGGCGGAAGGATCATCGGCACCACGTTGATGCGGTAGTACAGGTCGGCGCGGAATTCCTTGCGCGCCACCGCTTCTTCCAGATTGCGGTTGGTGGCGGCAACGATCCGGACATTGACCTTGATGGTCTGATTGCCGCCGACCCGCTCGAATTCCTGTTCCTGGAGCACGCGCAGCAGCTTGGCCTGGAAGGAGGCCGAAATCTCGCCGATCTCGTCGAGAAACAGCGTGCCCTTGTCGGCGAGTTCGAACCGCCCCTTGCGCGAGGCGATCGCACCGGTGAACGCCCCCTTCTCGTGACCGAACAGTTCGGATTCCAGCACCGATTCCGGCAGCGCCGCGCAGTTGATCTTGATGAATGGACCGTTGGCGCGCGCCGACAATTCGTGGATCGCTTTGGCAATCAGCTCCTTGCCGGTGCCGGACTCGCCACGCAGCAACACCGGTGACTGCGACTTCGCAATAATGCTGACCTTGGCCAGCAACTTCCTGATTGCCGGGCTCTCGCCGACGATACCGTCGACCTTGACCCGCTTGCGCTCGCGCTCGGGCTTCAGCTCGGACAGTTCCTTCTGCAGCCGGTGGCTTTCCGCCATCAGCCGCTCGCGATCGCGCGTCACCACCCGATGCAGCTTCACGGTCTGGCCGATCAGGTTGGCCACCATGGTGAGAAAGCGGACGTCGGCGTCCATCCGGAAATGCGACCGGCCGTCACGGACGCGATCGATGCTCAGCGTGCCCACCACCCGCGAATCGATCCGGATCGGCACCCCGATGAACGACACCCGGATCTCGTCGGTGGCGCCGAGCGCCAGCGCGTCGGCGGCGGTGAACATTGGGTGGCTGGAGACATTGTCGGCGACCAGCGGGACCGCGGTCGCGACGATCTGGTCGATCGCCTTCTGCGGCAACCGGGCGCGGTAGCGATTGTCGCTGCCCTCGTTCCAGCCGACGCCGACGGTAATATCGGGCACGCCATCGTCGGCGAGCAGCGACACCACGCCATTACGCATCTGCAAAAACGACTGCAGCAGGTTGACGACGTTGGCGAGAGTAATCTCCAGCCGCGCCGGGGATGTGAGGATTTTCGAAATCTCGAAAATGCCGGTGAGCGCGATATCACTCAGCGGTATTGGGGGATGGGTCATCGATTGCGACGGATACTCGTTTTCGACAAGGCGGATTTCGCGCTGAGCCATAGCTCGTCTCCATCGCTCCCGAGCCTTCCCCCGTCAGATCCGGAGCGTTTCGAGATTGTGGATGAATTCCAACCAGATGTCGTGCTCATCTTGGCTGCATCGCTGCGGAAGTTATGGCTAGCTCTGCTTAGTTCGTTACCACCGGCGAAAATGCTGATAATCAACTGATTACTACTCTAGCACCAGTCCGGCGCCGGTACCGCATTGACGCAGCGCAAAATAGATCGACCAAAAGATCGGCAGCCGGCACACGGCGCGAGTGATTGCCAATCAGTTGCAGACTAACGGCTGACTACTCGCCACGGCTGACGTGTCAGACATGCTGCCCGCCATTGATATGGATTTCCTCGCCCGTGACATAGCTGGCCGCATCGGAGCACAGAAAGAACATCACCTTGGCGACCTCCTCCGGGGTTCCGATCCGCCGCATCGGAATCGTCGGCGCCAGCATCGCCTCGGTTTCCGGCGACAGAATGTCGGTCTTGATCTCGCCGGGCGCGATAGCGTTCACCCGGATGCCGTAGGGCGCGTAGTCGTGCGCCATCTCCCGGGTCAGACAGGTCAGCGCCGCTTTCGAAGTCGCATAGGCGCTGCCGGCGAACGGATGCACCCGCGAACCGACGATCGAGGTGACGTTGACGATCGAGCCCTGGCCGGCGCGCAGTTCGTCGAACAGTCCCTGCGCCAGCATCACCGGCGCCAGCAGGTTGACGTGGAACACGCTCATCCAGGTGCCGACCGGCGTGTTCAACGAGGTCAGCCGTTCGCCCTCGGCGCTCTTGGGCGAGATTGCGGCGTTGTTGATCAGCGCATGCAGCGGACCGCCGGCCAGCTTCTCCTTCAGTTCGTCGATCGCCCTTGGCACGGCGCGGTGATCGGCAAGCTCGACCGCGACGTGGTTCTCGAGGCCGGTCGCCCACGGGCAGCGATCATCAGCAAACGGCTGCCGCGAGCAGGTAATGATGCGCCAGCCGGCGTCCGAGAACAGCTTGCCGGTGGCATGGCCGATGCCACGCGATGCGCCGGTCAGCACCAGGGTCTTCTGCTTACCGGTACGCGCCTCGCGCTGATCGTTGTGAAACGGGCAGGCGCCGCCGGCGGCGGCCGGCATTCCTGCCGGCATACCGGGCGGCATCTCGGCAGGACGCGTAGCTGGATGCGATGACGGTGCGGAATCGGGCCGCTCGGCGTGCAGTGGTTCTGGGTGCACGGGACGGTCTCCAGTGATTTCGTTGCAGTTGAGCTTGCATGAACCGGGCCAACCGCTACGACCTTTGATTTAGGCTGATAGATCACGTCCAGTTGCCAAGGGATGTCATCAGAGCGACACCAGCCGCGCCGCGCATCCGACACAACGTTGGCTTTCCGACATCACATCCCGCTACTGGGTACCACTGACAGCGATCCACCGCTCTGGTCCGGCTCTTGCTTCAAGCCATTCCGAACAATGGACACAGCGTGGTGGTGATGACGCAGTTTCTCCAGCTCGGCGCCGGCGGCTTTGCGGTCGTACTCGGGACCAACGAGATCGCCTCCGCCGTGGCGGTTCATCTGCATCGCGCCGGCCGCTGTGTGGTGATGTCCCACGATCCGTTTCCGCCTGTGATCCGCCGCAAGATGGCGTTCCACGACGCACTGTACGGCGACGAGGTCACAATCGAAGGCGTCCGCGGCGCACGCGTCGACCACGGCACCGAGATCTTCCAGGCGCTGCGGCAGTCCGACAGCGTGCTGGTGACCTGGCTGGCACTTGCCGACCTGCTGCCGATCGGCCCGATCGACATCCTTGTCGACGCGCGGATGCAGAAGCACCGCGTTACCCCTGACCTGCGGCGGCTGGCGCGCGTCAGCGTCGGCCTCGGCCCCGGCTTCTCGACGTCCGCGAATTGCGACGTCGCGATCGAAACCCGCCCCGGCCGCAGCGGCGTCGTCATCGGCGCCGGCTGGACCGATGCGGCCGACGGCATCGCCAGTCCGCTGGGCGGCGTCGGCGCCGAACGCTTCCAGTATTCGCAGGCCGGCGGAAAATGGCGAACCGCGGTCGAGATCGGCAGCCGAGTGTTCAACGGCTTTCCGGTCGGCCATCTCGGCGGCATCCCGGTACGCGCGCCGTGCGACGGCATCCTGCGTGGCGTGGTCCGCGACGGCCAGGACGTGCCGCAAGGCGTCAAGCTGATGGAAGTCGACTCCCGCGGCCGCCATGCGCAATGGACCGGGATCGACGATCGCGGCCGTGGGATTGCCAATGCGGTCCTGCGCGCCGTGCAGCCGCAGATCGACGCCCGCACCAACCGCACTGCGCAGCCGCTCTCAGCGTTCTAGGCCGAGCGACTGGCCGCTATCGGTTCCGGATTGTCACGCCCGGATCGGCGCCGGCGCTAGCCGGCGCCGAGCGCGACTGCGACGTTGTAGGTGATCAGGCTGGCGATATAGGCGAGGGCGAACATGTAGATGAAGGTGACGCCCATCCAGCGCCAGCTTCCGGTTTCGCGCTTGATCACCGCCAGCGTCGAGGCGCATTGCGGCGCGAACACGAACCAAGCCAGCAGCGACAGCGCGGTGGCAAAGCTCCATTTCGAGGCCAGCACCTGGCCGATCTGCTCGGCGGCTTCCTTACCGCCCTCGATCGCATAGACGGTGCCGAGCGCTGCCACCGCTACTTCGCGCGCCGCCATGCCGGGGATCAGCGCGACCGCGATCTGCCAGTTGAAGCCCAGCGGCGCGAGCACCGGCTCGATCGCGTGACCGATGATCGACGCCAGACTGTAGTCGATCGCCGGTTCCGTCGCCCCGGCCGGCGGACGCGGGAACGACGCCAGGAACCAGATCAGCACCATCATCGAGAAGATGGTGGTACCGGCGCGCTGCAGAAACATCTTGGCGCGCGTGTAGATGCCGATCGCCACGCTCTTCAGCCGCGGCATCTTGTAGTCCGGCAGTTCCAGCATGAACGGTGCCGGCTCGTAGTCGCGCCACATGAAGAACTTGACCAGCGCCGACACCGCCAGCGCGCTGGCGATACCCGCGGTGTAGAGGCCGAACATCACCAGCCCCTGCAGATTGACCCAGCCGAACACCTGTTCGGCCGGGACGAAGGCGGAGATGATCAGGGTGTAGACCGGGATGCGCGCCGAGCAGGTCATCAGCGGCGCGATCAGGATGGTGGTCAGGCGGTCGCGCTTGTTGTCGATCACCCGGGTCGCCATGATGCCCGGAATCGCGCAGGCGAAGCTCGACAGCAGCGGAATGAAGGCGCGGCCGTGCAGCCCGGCACCGCCCATGATGCGATCCATCAGGAATGCGGCCCGGGCCATGTAGCCGAGATCTTCCAGCAGCAGGATAAACAGGAAGATGATGATGATCTGCGGCAGGAACACGATGACGCTGCCGACGCCGGAGATCACGCCGTTCTGCAGGAAGCTCTGCAACAGCCCTTCGGGCATGTTGGCCTGCACGAACGCGCCGAGCGCCTCGAACCCGCCGGAGATCAGTTCCATGATCGGCTGCGCCCAGGAAAACACCGCCTGGAACATCACGAACAGGATGAGGATCAGGATCAACAGACCGGCCACCGGGTGCAGCACGACACGGTCGACCTGGGCCGTGAGGGTATGCGGCCGCGCCGGCAGGCTGACGCATTCGCCAATGATCCGGTCCGCCTCGCGCTGCAACGCGCGCAGCTCGCTGGTGGTCAGCGGTCGCCAGTGATCCCCGACGGAGGGCGCGGGCGCCTGGGCGGCAAATTCATCGGTCCGCTTCAGCAGCTCCGCGGTCCCGCCCTTGCGGACCGCGATCGAGGTCACCACCGGAACACCAAGCTGCGCCGACAGCTTTTCGACATCGACCGTGACGCCGCGGCGCATCGCGATGTCGTACATGTTGAGCACGAGCATCAGCGGCCGGCCGGTCGCCTTCAGTTCCAGCATCAGCCGGAAGGTCAGCCGCAGATTGGTTGAGTCGGCAACGCACAGCACCAGATCGGGCACCGTCTCGCCGGGCTTGCGGCCGAGCACGACGTCGCGGGTAATCTCTTCGTCCGGGCTGCGCCCGCGCAACGAATAGGTGCCGGGCAGGTCGACCAGGCTGACGACACGACCGCCGGGGGTCGTGAACAGGCCGGTTTTGCGCTCGACCGTCACGCCCGGGTAGTTCGCGACCTTCTGGCGGCTACCCGTCAGTGCATTGAAAAGGGAGGTCTTGCCGCTATTCGGCGTGCCAACCAACGCAAGGTTGAACGGCTGGGATTCGATAGAACTCATCGCGCAATCGCCACATCAATCTGCAATCAGCGCGTCACATCAACACGACGGCCATCGCCTCGCGCCGGCGGACGGCGATGGTGATGTTGTCGACCCGGACCGCGATCGGATCCCGGCCGATGATACCCTCGTGCAGAACCTCGACCTTGGCGCCCTCGACGAAGCCGAACTCGATCAGTCGGCTCTCCAGCTCGATCGGCTGCAACGACGACGTTCCACGCTGCGGATCGATCGCCTGCACGACGCCGCGATCGCCGCGACGCGCATTCCCCAGCAGGATGGGCTGGTTGAGGCTGTGGCCGTTCTGAGAGGGACTGTTGGTCATTATTTGTTTTTCCAATCGGCGCCGCGAAGGTCAAGACAGTGAAGCCGGCGCCGTTGGGAATTTAGAACGATTGTAACAGGCGCTATCATTCGCATCTAACAAGAAAGCGCCGGAAATTGGTTTGATTTCGCACAAATCGGCGGCCGCGACGGCCGATTCAATCGGCGAAGGCCGAGCACGCCGGTGCGTATTGCCTCGCCTTGAGCAAAAGCCCGGAGCGCGGGCGGTGCCGGGATCCGTAACCATGGAGCGCGATCGACGGTCGCCCACATGTCCCGTTAAGGCTTCAGCCAACGCCGCGCGCGACAATCAGCACAAAATCTCCCCCGATCGCTTCACGGCCGAATCGCGAGAGACGATCGCAGCTCCCACCGGAAAGCACGATGTCAGCCAAGACCACCAAGACAAAACGACGGAGGCCGGCCGCTTCGGCCGGCGACTCGTGGTTCAGGGTGCTGACCCGGAACCTGACCAATATGGCGACGGTGCTGGCTTCATCGGGATCGGTGCTGCTCTGCCTGCTGATCGCCAAACGGTTCGTCTGACCGAACGAAGCAGCGCTACGATCGGAACGCCGGCCACATCAGCGACATTCGCGGGGCCTCGTGCCCGCCGCCTTCGCGGCGGGCGCTTGCGGCAGACCCGATCAGGCCGCCCGAACCGTATCGAGGAAGTTGGCGACTTCGATCTTCAGGCGGCTGGACTCTTGTGACAGGGACTGCGCGGCCGACAGCACCTGAGACGACGCCGAGCCGGTTTCGGTGGCGCCGCGCTGCACATCGGTGACGTTGGACGACACTTCCTGGGTTCCCCGCGCAGCCATCTGGACGTTGCGGGAGATTTCGCGGGTCGCGGCCCCCTGCTCCTCGACAGCGGCCGCGATGGCGGACGAAATCTCCGACATCCGGCCGATCGTGAGGCCGATCTCACGGATCGCATCGACCGACTCGTTGGTGGCCGACTGAATTCCCGTAATATGCTGGCTGATCTCGCCGGTTGCCTTCGCCGTCTGTTCCGCCAGCGCCTTGACCTCCGCGGCCACCACCGCAAAACCACGCCCCGCCTCGCCGGCGCGAGCCGCCTCGATCGTGGCGTTGAGCGCCAGCAGATTGGTCTGGCCGGCAATGGTGTTGATCAGCTCGACCACGTCGCCGATCCGGCTGGCAGCCTCCGACAGATCGCCGACGCTGTCATTGGTCTTGCGGGCCTGCTCCACCGCCTCCGAGGCGATCCGGGAGGATTCCTGCACCTGACGGCTGATTTCGGTGATCGAAGACGACATTTCCTCGGTCGCCGAGGCGACCGACTGAACGTTGGTCGACGCTTCCTCGGACGCGGCAGCAACCGAGGTCGCCAATTGCTGGGACCGATCGGCGGTCGAGGTCAGGGTACCGGCCGAGGCTTCGAGCTCGGTCGAGGCCGACGATACCGTTTCGACGATCTCGCCGATCGCGCGCTCGAACTGCCGGGTCGCGGCGTCGACACGCTGACCGCGCGCGATCTTCTCCTCGGCCTCGCGCGCCGCGGCCGCGTCAGCGTCGCGCTTGGCGATCAGCGCCTCCTTAAAGATCTGCAGCGCATCGGCCATCGCGCCGATCTCGGTCGACTCGCCACGGTGCGGAACTTCGGCCGCCAGATCGCCTCGACCAAGGGCCTGCATCGGCGAAATGATCGAGGCGATGCCGCGGCTGATGTCGCGAATCACCAGATAGCTCGCGACGACCCCGAAGGCGACCGCCAGCGCCAGAATGCCGACCACGATCATGGTCGCCGAACTGTAGGCAGCCTCCGCCGCGGCTGTGGATTGATCGGAGCCCTTGTTGTTCAGGTCGACGCTCTTCTGGAGCACGGCATCGACCCGCCCCCCGATCGGCCCGAGCGTCTTGGTGAGGTACACGCCCAGTTCCGCGGTCGATTGCCCGAGGCTCTGCTGCGACATCTCCACCGCCTTCTTGGCGCCGTCGAGATAGACCTTCAGCTCCTTGTCGAGCTGATCATACAGCGCCTTCTCTTCAGGCGACGTGATCATCTTCTGATAGCTGGCGATCTGCTTGTTCAGCACCTCTTCGACGCCTGCGATCCGCTTCGCCGCGGTGGCCTTGCCTTCCGCCGTCACTTCCATCGCGTGGGCGCGCAGCGTCACCCGGTACATCGCCATGGTGGTGCGAATATCACCGAGGACACGCACGCTCGGCAGCCAATTGGTGGCGATGTCGACCGTCGAGTTGTTCAAGGTTCGCATCTTGAGCAGGCCGAGGCCGCCAATTCCCGCCGTCGCCACGAGGAGAAGCGCCACAAGCGCGATGATCTTGGTACGAATCGAGAGACTGGACAACATCGGCTTCTACTCGCCTGAGGGAAGATGGTCGGACAGGTTGTGGCCGTCGCGTCCGATTCATCCCGCAGGGGGATGGAGCCGGACGAAGGAACGATCGGTGGAACCAACTTGCAGCTATGCGTATTGAGAGGGTGTTAAAGCGCCGCCCCGTAGAACTACCGAATTCGTCGAACTACCAGCGCCCGTCTTGGTAGCGCTCGATGGAGCATTCAACTCCGGACTGCGTCTTGCACCGCACGCAGATCGTCGCTCACCGGGACGCGCCCGGCCAGGAAGAAATTGCGTTCAAGGGCGGGAGCCTCAAGGGCGGGAGCCTTGCGCCGCAAGCCGCTCAGGCGACACCGCACACGTTCGGCCGCCGCTCAGGCGGCCCGCACCGTGTCGAGGAATCTAGTAACTTCGACTTTCAGCCGGTTGCTGTCCTGCGACAGCGATTGCGCCGCCGACAACACCTGCGAGGACGCCGAGCCGGTTTCGGTGGCGCCGCGTTGAACGTCGGTGATGTTGGATGACACCTGCTGAGTGCCATGCGCCGCCTGCTGGACGTTGCGCGAGATTTCCTGGGTCGCGGCGCCCTGCTCTTCGACCGCAGATGCGATCGTCGATGCGATTTCCGACATCCGCCCGATGGTCTGGCCGATCTCCTTGATGGCATCGACCGACTGGCCGGTCGCACTCTGGATGCCGGCGATGTGCTGGCCGATCTCGCCGGTCGCCTTTGCGGTCTGCTCGGCCAGCGCCTTGACCTCGGCAGCGACCACGGCGAAGCCGCGTCCGGCCTCACCGGCGCGCGCCGCCTCGATAGTGGCGTTCAGCGCGAGCAGGTTGGTCTGGCCGGCAATGGTGTTGATCAGTTCGACGACGTCACCGATCCGCGCCGCGGCGTGCGACAGCGTGCTGACGCTCTCGTTGGTCTTGCGGGCCTGATCGACCGCATCGTTGGCGATGCGCGCCGACTCCTGAACCTGACGGCTGATCTCGGTGATCGACGAAGTCATCTCCTCGGTCGCCGACGCCACCGATTGCACATTGGTCGAGGCTTCCTCGGAGGCTGCGGCGACCGACGTCGCAAGTTCCTGGGATCGCTCGGCGGTCGAGGTCAGGGTGCTGGCCGAGGCTTCGAGCTCGGTGGACGCCGAGGACACAGTGTCGACGATCTCGCCGATGGCGCGCTCGAACTGCCGGGTTGCGCTGTCGACCCGTTGGGCGCGGGCGATCTTCTCTTCGGCCTCCTTGGCCGCGGCGGCATCGGCGTCGCGCTTGGCGATCAACGCCTCCTTGAAGATCTGCAGCGCGTCGGCCATCCGGCCGATTTCGGTCGCCTCGCCGCGATGCGGCACGTCGGCGGCGAGATCGCCCTTGCCGAGGTCCTGCATCGGCGCGATGATCGACGCAATCGCCAGGGTGATGTCGCGGATCACCAGCACGCTGGCAAAGACACCGCCCACGATCGCAAGAGCCAGGATCGCGACGACAATGAAGAACGCAGAGCTGTAAGTCTCAGCCGCCGCGCTGCTGGCGTCGGCCGCCCCCTTGTTGTTCAGGTCGATGTCTTTCTGAAGGTAAGTGTCCATCTGATCGGCGAGCGGCGTCAACGTCCCCGCGAGCAAGCTCGCTCCCTCGACCGAGATCTGCCCGCTGTTGGCCTTGCGCGAAAGCTCAATCAGCTTCGGCACAACGGCCCTGTACTTGTCCCAGTTCGCGACCCAGCTCTGGTAGATCTGCCTCTCCTCGGGCGAGGATATCAGGACTTCGTAGCGCTTCTGGGCGTCCTTGATCCTGCCATCGATCGCCTCGATCTGCTTTTCGATAGCCACCATCCGGTCGTCGCTGGTTTCAAGAAGGTGATCGCGCAGCTTCATTCGATAGGACAGGACCTGCGCCCGCATCTCGCCCAGAGCCGTCACCGTCGGCAGCCAGTTGGTGGTGATCTCGACGGTATTGGCGTTCATCGAGCTCAGCTTGAATACGCTGAGGGCACCGAGCCCCGACAGCGCGATCAGCAGCATGGCGACGAGCGTCACGATTTTGATACGAATGGACAGCTTGGCGAGCATCGACATCATCCTGTGAGAAAGACCACGGCGCACACCGTCACCTGACGAAGTCCAGGCGTCGAACCGGATTCGCAATCAGTGAATCAGCCGATAAGACTGCGCTCCTGCACCGCGGCCACTCTGAGTCTCGCCGCTTGCGGGTTTCTTAATTTGGCGATGCGTACAACTACGTAGAATTGTCGCCAACGTCCTAACGACGGGAGAACTCCGCGCCCGGATGCACGGAATCAGCACCGACCCAGCGCAACAGGTGCCTGCCGAACCACCCCCTGTGCGCCTCGTGTGGTTCCGGGGGAGGCGCTGCCTCCCCGACTTCGGCAGCTTCCGAGGCGGAAGCCGGCGATTCGTCGTCTTCTTCAAGATGCGGATGGGCGGCCGCCGCAGCCGCGCGGGCGAGATGGTCACGAACGAGCTCGCCAGCAAGGAACTCCGCCAGGGCCAGCGGCGGCATCATGCCGAGCAGCGCTGTGCGTTTCAGGCCCGCCGCCGTCACGGTGATCAGACGGTTGTCGATCAGCACGAACGTACTCGCGTAGTTCACACCGTTGACGGCGATCTGAAACTGATACGGACCGGAGCGAGTGTGAGTCATCTGTGTTCTCCGACGTTACGGCGCCCGCCGAAACCAGCAGAACGCCGACGCGAATTGACCCGTGACTACAGCCCAGCATTGCACGGGCGGCCGGAAACGCAAGCCGTCACCGCCGAACCGGCGCCGATCGTTTCTTTTCAGTTGATGCTTCCGGTGCGGTTGAGATCAATTCAACGGCGAATGCAACGGATCTACGAATTCGTCATCCCAAGGCTCGACGTACTGCGAGGCCAAAGCAAACGGCCCGCGCCGGAGCGCGGGCCGTGAGAAGATCGTGTCGGTCTGCGAGAAGCTTACGCCGCCTGCGGCTTCAGCTTGGCGCGCCAGTTCGGATACAGCTTGTCGGCGTCCTGCGGGAAGCTCTCGAACGCGCGGGCGAACTCGCGGTGATCCTTGGCGAACTCGACCGGGTCTGCGCCCTGCTTCCAGCACTGTTCGGCCTGACGCAGCGACTTGGCGCCCGCCGCGCCGCCATCGACGTGGCCGAACGCACCGCCGCCCGCCGTCATGATCAGGTTGGAATGGCCGAGATTGTCGAAGAAGCCCGGCATCCGCAGCGCGTTCATGCCGCCGGAGATGATCGGGGTGGTCGGGTTCATACCGAGCCACTCCTGGTGGAAGTACGGACCGTCGGCCGCATCCTCGGTGATCATGAAGGCCGCGGCCCGATCGGAGGCTTCACCTTCCATCTTGCCGAACCCCATGGTGCCGACATGGATGCCCGAGGCGCCCTGCAGTCGCGACATCTTGGACAGAACGAAGGCGGTGTAGCCGCGCTGCGATTGCGGCGAGGTCACCGCACCGTGGCCCGCCCGATGATAGTGCAGGTACTGCTTCGGGAACGCGCGGCGTGCGGTGGTCACCGCCGCCGGGCCGGCGACGTAGCCATCGACCAGGAAGGCGACGTGGTCGGCATTGTCGGCGAAGGTCTCGAGAATGAACTCGCCGCGCGCCAGCATCTCGTAGTGATCGTCGGCGGTGATGTTGAACGAGAACAGCTTGGCCTCGCCGGTCTTGTCCTGCGCCCGGCGCATCGCCTCGGAGACGGCACGCACCGTATCCTTGAACGGCGCGAACACCTGGTTGCCCTGCGGCTCGTCGTTCTTGATGAAGTCGCCGCCCAGCCAGAAATCGTAGCAGGCATTGGCGAACGGCTGCGGACGCAGGCCGAGCTTCGGCTTGATGATGGTGCCGACGATGAAGCCGCCGTTGATCACCGGCCGGCCGAGCACGCGCCACAGATCCCGAATCGTGGTCGACGGGCCGTCGAACAGCTTGAGATACGCCGGCGGCACGTAGAAATCGTACATCTTGGCGTATTCGACGTCGCCCATGCCCTGGTTGTTGCCGATCGTCAGGGTGAGGAACGAGGCGATCATGGCGCGGCCATCGATCACGTTGCGATCGAACAGCTCGATCGGGTACGCGATCTTCATCAGGCCCTTGGCCTCGTCGATCTCGTACACCAGCGCATCGACGCCGCGGGTAAAGTCGTCGGTGGTGGAGACTTCGACGTTGGTGCCGGTCGAGGATTCGGCGGCGAAGTGCGCGGCGGTCTGGATGAAGTTGCCGAAGCCGGCCTTCGGCTTCATGATGTAGGCGCACAGCACATGCCGTCCGCCCGCGATCAGCTCGCTCTCTTTGAGGTTGAGGTTGGCGTAGCGGTTCGACTGGTCCATGGTGATCTCCTGCAATGCGAGGCGCGGCGGCGCGCTGGCCGCCGCGGATTAATCCCGGTTACTCCGCGGCGCGGGCGACCTGGCCGATCTGCGGATCGAGTGCGCCGGACTTGTAGCGCTTGGCCATTTCCGACATCGGCACGACCTTGATCTTGCCGGCATTGCCGGCGGTACCGAACTGCTCGAAGCGCAGCTTGCAGATGTCGCGCATCGCATCCATCGCGGGCTTCAGGAACTTGCGCGGATCGAACTCCGCCTTGTTCTGGGTCGCCACTTTCCGGAACACGCCGGTCATCGCCAGACGGCAGTCGGTGTCGATGTTGACCTTGCGGACGCCGTGCTTGATGCCGCGGACGATTTCCTCGACCGGAACGCCGAAGGTCTGCGGCATCGCGCCGCCGAACTCGTTGAAGATGTCCTGCAGATCCTGCGGCACCGACGACGAGCCGTGCATCACGAGGTGCGTGTTCGGCAGACGGCGGTGGATCTCCTCGACCACCTTCATGGCCAGCACGTCGCCGTCCGGCTTGCGGCTGAACTTGTAGGCGCCGTGCGAGGTGCCCATCGCGATCGCCAGCGCGTCGACCTTGGTGGCGCGCACGAACTCGACCGCCTGGTCCGGGTCGGTCAGGAGCTGCTCGCGGCTGACCTTGCCCTCGACGCCGTGACCGTCTTCCTGCTCGCCGCCGCCATGCTCCAGCGAACCGAGCACGCCGAGCTCACCTTCCACCGAGGCGCCGACCCAGTGCGCCATGTCGACGACGCGGCGGGTGATGTCGACGTTGTACTCGTAGTCGGCGGCGGTCTTGGCGTCGGCCTTGAGCGAGCCGTCCATCATCACCGAGGTGAAGCCGTATTTGATCGCGGTGGCGCAGGTGGCCTCGTCGTTGCCGTGGTCCTGATGCATGCACAGCGGGATGTCCGGATACATCTCGGCCAGCGCGTCGATCATCTTCGCCAGCATGATGTCGTTGGCATAGGAGCGGGCGCCGCGCGACGCCTGGATGATCACCGGCGCGTCGACCGCAGCCGCCGCCTCCATGATCGCGAGGCCCTGCTCCATGTTGTTGATGTTGAACGCGGGCACGCCGTAGCCGTGCTCGGCGGCGTGATCCAGCAATTGCCTCAGGGTGATACGCGCCATGATGTCTCCTCAAACTGACTGTGTGACGACAGGGTCGTCCTGATGTTCAAAAATCGGGCTCAGTGCTTGCCGCGGGCGATCGCGCCCTTGGCAGCTTCCACCACCGCATCCGCGGTGATGCCGAACTTCTGGTACAGCACCGGCGCCGGCGCCGAGGCACCGAACCCGGTCATGCCGACGAACGCGCCGGTATCGCCGATCCAGCGGCGCCAATCGATGTCGCGCGCCGCTTCGATGCCAACCCGCGGCGCGGTGCCGAGCACGCTGGCGCGGTAGGCGTCGTCCTGTTCGGCGAACAGTTCGAAGCACGGGGCCGAAACCACCGCCGCCTTGACGCCGGCTTCGCCGAGTTTCTTGGCGGCTTCGAGCGCCAGCGACACTTCCGAGCCGGTGGCGATCAGGGTGACGTCACGCTTGGGCGGATCGATGACCACATAGGCGCCGCGGGCGACCGGATTGCCGGCCGCACCGTTCGGACGCGGCAGCGCCGGCAGGCCCTGACGCGACAGCGCCAGCACCGAAGGGCGCGAGGTCTGCTTCAGCGCGCAGTCCCAGGCCTGCGCGGTCTCGATCGCGTCTGCGGGGCGGAACACCAGCAGGTTCGGGATCGCGCGCAGCGAGGCGACGTGCTCGACCGGCTGATGGGTCGGACCGTCTTCGCCGAGACCGATCGAATCGTGGGTCATCACATGGATGACGCGCACGCCCATCAGCGCCGCGAGGCGGATCGCCGGACGGCTGTAGTCGGCGAACACCAGGAAGGTGCCGCCGAACGGCACGAAGCCGCCGTGCAGCGCGATGCCGTTCATCGCCGCCGCCATGCCGAATTCGCGGATGCCGTAGTGCAGGTAGTTGCCGCCGAACGCGCCGGGCTTGACCGACGTGGTGCCCTTGGCGTGGGTCAGGTTGGAGTGCGTCAGGTCGGCCGAGCCGCCGAGGATGTTCGGCGACGCCGGCACGATCGCATCGATGGTGAGCTGCGACGCCTGACGGGTGGCGATGGTCGGCTTGTCGGCATCGAACTTGGCGATCAGGCCCTGCAGCGCGCCTTCGTAGTCCGCCGACAGCTTGCCGGCGAGCGCATCGGTGAAGCCGGTGCGGGTCGCAGCGTCGGCCGCCGCCAGCCGCTGGGTCCAGGCCTCGTGCGCCGCCTTGCCGCGGCCGCCGGCTTCACGCCAGCGCGCCAGGATGGCATCCGGGATCTCGAACGGCGGATACGGCCAGTTCAGCGCAGCGCGGGTCTTCTCGACCTCCTCGGCGCCGAGCGGTGCACCATGCGCCTTCTCGGTGCCCGCCACCTTCGGCGAGCCGAAGCCGATGGTGGTGCGGCAGGCGATCAGCGACGGACGGTCGCTCTTTTTGGCCTGCTCGATCGCAGCCGCGACCGCTTCCGGATCGTGGCCGTCGACGCGGGTGGTAGCCCAGCCCGACGCGGCGAAGCGCGCGAGCTGATCGTCCGAGCACGACAGCGAGGTGTCGCCGTCGATCGAGATGTGATTATCGTCCCACAGCACGATCAGCTTGCTCAGCTTGAGGTGGCCGGCCAGCGAGATCGCCTCGTGGCTGACGCCTTCCATCAGGCAGCCGTCACCGGCGATCACATAGGTATAGTGATCGACCAGCGCATCGCCGTAGCGCGCGTTCATCATGCGCTCGGCGAGCGCCATGCCGACCGAGGTCGCAAGCCCCTGGCCGAGCGGGCCGGTGGTGGTTTCGACGCCCTGGGTGTGGCCGTATTCCGGATGGCCCGGAGTCTTCGAGCCCCACTGCCGAAACGACTTCAGCTGATCGATCGTCATTTCCGGATAGCCGGTCAGATGCAGCAGCGCGTACAGCAGCATCGAGCCATGGCCGGCCGACAGCACGAAGCGGTCGCGGTCGGCCCAGGCCGGATCGGCCGGATCGAACTTCAGGAAGCGGGTGAACAGCACGGTGGCGACGTCGGCCATACCCATCGGCATGCCCGGGTGGCCGGACTTCGCCTTCTCGACGCCGTCGATGGCGAGAAAGCGGATCGCATTCGCCATGTCGCGATGCGTGACCTTGTCGTGGATGTCGCGTGCGGGAACGTTCAAACCGGCCTCCCCAGATTTCTACAGATGTTGGGCATTACTTCACGCTTCGCTTGCGGTCGATCAGTTGCATGATCAGCGGCGTCAGGATGAGCTGCATCGCCAGATCGAGCTTGGCGCCGTGGATCACGATCGAATTGGCGCGCGACATGAAGCTGCCCTGGATCATCGACAGCAGATACGCGAAGTCGATGCCGCGCGGGTTCTTGAAGCGGATCACCACCATCGATTCGTCGGCGGTGGGGATCCAGCGCGCGATGAACGGGTTCGAGGTGTCGACGGTCGGCACCCGCTGGAAGTTGATGTCGGTCTCGGCGAACTGCGGCACGATGTAGTGCACGTAGTCCGGCATACGGCGCAGGATGGTGTCGGTCACCGCCTCGGTCGAATAGCCGCGCGCCGCGCGGTCGCGGTGCAGCTTCTGAATCCATTCGAGGTTGATCACCGGCACGACGCCGATCTTGAGGTCGGCGTGCTGGGCGACGTTGACCTTCTCGGTGATCACCGCGCCGTGCAGGCCTTCGTAGAACAACAGGTCGGACTGCGGATCGAGGTCGCGCCAGCCGGTGAAATTGCCGGGCGGGACGCCGTGCAGCGCGGCTTCCTCGTCGTCGTGGACGTAGTTGCGGGTGCGGCCGGTGCCGGTCTCGGCATAGCTCTTGAAGGTCTGCTCCAGCTCCTCGAACAGGTTGGTCTCGGGGCTGAAATGGCTGAAGTGGCGGTTTCCGCGCTCGGCTTCCTCCGCCATCTTGTTGCGCATGTCGACGCGATTGTAGCGGTGAAACGCATCGCCCTCGATGAACGCGGCGTTGACGTTCTCGCGGCGGAAGATCTGCTCGAACGTCTTCTTCACGGAAGTGGTGCCGGCGCCGGAGGAGCCGGTGATGGAGATGATCGGATGCTTACGGGACATGAGGAGGTACTTCCAATTCCAACCGGGGGAGACGACGTCAGACGCGGAACAGGCCGCGGCGGGCGAACAGCGGCGCCGAACGCGAGGCCGCACTCGGATCGGTGTGCAGCAGTTCGATGCGCTTGACCTTGTCGATCGACCCCATGATCAGCGGCGAGCGCTGGTGGATCGTCTTGGCGGTGAGATCGAGTACCCGCTCGCGCCCGGTCGAAGCGGCGCCGCCGGCCTGCTCCATCACGAACGACATCGGATGGGTTTCGTAGAGCAACCGGAGCCGGCCGTTGCCGTAGCCGGGACGGTTGTCGCCCGGATACAGGAAGACGCCGCCGCGGGTGAGGATGCGATACACCTCGGCCACCAGCGAGCCGATCCAGCGCATGTTGAAGTCCTTGGCGCGCGGGCCGTCGGCGCCGGCGATGCACTCGTCGACGAAGTCGCGGATCGGCTGCTCCCAATGGCGATGATTGGAAGCGTTGATGGCGTATTCGGCGGTGTCGGCCGGCACGGTGACTCGCTCGCGGATCAGCCGGTACACCTTGGCCTTGCGGTCGAGCGTGAAGATGTCGACGCCGTCTCCGAGCGTCAGCACCAGCGAGGTCTGCGGCCCGTACACCACGAACCCCGCCGCGATCTGACAGGAGCCGGGGGCGGTGAACGGCTTCACGCCGGGCTGGTTCGGGATGATCGAGAAGATCGTCCCGACCGTCATGTTGGTGTCGATGTTGGACGAGCCGTCGAGTGGGTCGTATGCGATCGAGATCAGCGCATCCGGATCGCCGTCGAGCAGGGTGTCGGACTCCTCGGAGGCCAGCGACGCATACGGCACGTCCTTCAGCGACGCGACGATGATCTGTTCGGCCTTGACGTCGAGATCCTTCTGCACGTCGCCGTCGGCATTGCTGCCGCCGTGCGCGGCGCCGGTGATCCCGGCCAGAGCCCCCTGCCCGATCAGCTCGGAGATTTCGACCGACGCCGCGGCGATCGCGCCGACCGCGGCGGCGACAGCCTTTCGCTGCGGATCGACCGCGTATGAATCCAAGAGAACTGAGAGCGTTTGGCCCTGATCCATGATGACTCCCCCACAACGCAGCGCGGCCGATTGGCTCTCGCGGGCTCCGTTGCGCGGAGCTTGTGAGCCGATCGATCACATAAGAGAAATTGCATTTTCCTTGGTACCACCAAAGGAATTTTTATATAGAGCGCCGCTACCCTGTATTTGGTTACCGGATAATGGCGGCGCGGCGTGCATTCTGCACAATTAGTCGAAGGCCGCCGTGATTTAGATCAGAAGTGGAAGCCTCCGATCGGAGGATTTGGCTCCCATCGGGCAGGAGACTCGCCATTCTTATACTTTAGAACAGCAGGGCATCCACAGCCCTAGCGGGTCTTTGCCGCTGCCGCGAGGCGCGAAAACGCGCATCGCGGCTCTCTTGACGCTCGCGGCGATTTCTGGGGACATAGGAAAACTGAACCAAAACAGATGGTTGAGCGACCGGAGCGATGCGCGCGACGGCGCCGCCATTTTACCGGGGGAAACCACATGAGCGAAGCAGTGATGGCCGGCGCGGAGGCGTTCGCGTTCGACGGCGGCAAGACCGGCGTGTTGCTGGTGCACGGATTTACCGGCAGCCCGCAGAGCATGCGCTATCTCGGCGAACGGCTCGGGGAGCGCGGCTATTCGATTCTCGGCCCGCGGCTGCCCGGACACGGGGTCTCCCCGGCCGCGATGGCCGAGACCACCGCGAGCGACTGGGTCGATTGCGCCGAGGACGCACTGCTCGAGCTGTCCGCCAGATGCGACAAGACCTTCGTGGCCGGGCTGTCGATGGGCGGCACGCTGTCGCTGTATCTGGCGGCGCTGCATCCGGACAAGGTCGCCGGCGTGATCCCGATCAACGCCGCGGTGCAGATCGACTCGCCCGACCTCGCCGGGCTGGCTTACGCCCGCGGCCTGCCGGAATTCGTCCCCGGGATCGGCTCGGACATGGTCGACACCACCACCAAGGAGCTGGCCTACGACCAGGTGCCGGTGACCTGCGTCAAGCAAGTGATGGGGCTGGCCGCCACCGCCCGCGCGCTGCTGCCGAAGATCAAGTGCCCGACCCTGGTGATCAATTCGCGCGTCGACCACGTGCTGTCGCCGACCAACGCCACCGTCATCGCGAGCCATGTCGGCTCCAGCCGGATCGAACTGCGGTGGCTGGACAACTCCTACCACGTCGCCACGATCGACAACGACAAGGATCTGATCGCCGCCGAGATCGACGGCTTCGTGCAGCGGAATCTGTGAGGATCAGGCGTGATCGGGCCGAGGCCGCGCGACCCGAATGATCGCGCGGCGACAGATCCAGCCGCGCAGCTTTCCCCCGACTCCGGGTTTGTCGACATCGCCGTTCGTTTCAGGGGGGCGCTCGGTATCAGCAGCCGACGTTCTATCTCAGGTAACTCGCGAGATTCAGGCTTTGCACGGTGGCAATCGCGGAATATGACGCCGTCAGTTGCGCCTGATAGGTCGACAGCGCGGCGGTGACCGCCGCGACGTCGACGCTGGTCAGGTCGGTGGCCAGCGATTGTGCGAACGCTTGATAGTCGGATTGGACCGTGCTGGCGCGCTCGATCGATGCCGCCGAATTGGAGATCCGGCTTTGCACGATGCCGATCGCATCGGTGGCGCTGGTGACCAGATCGAGCGCCTCCTCGAGCGTGTCGGACGACAGCGACGAAGCGTTGGCGATCAGGTTCATCGCCCGCATCGCCTGCTCGAACGCCGGATCGTCCGCGGTGACGCCGTAGGTCACCGTCTGGGTGTCCGATACCCGCGCCGACGCCCGTTCGTCGTCGCCCCGGTAGTACGAGGTGTCGGCGCTGGACGGCGTCGTCGCGGCCGGGTAGGTGGCGCTGGACACGTCGACCGGGGCGGTATCGGTGCGGGCGCCACCGAACAGATATTGAGCGCCGTATTTGCTGTTCAGCAGCGCGGCCATTTGATTCTGCGCGTCCTGTGCGGACTGGATCACGCTGGATGAATCCGTGCTGGCGGTGTTGCTCGCCGCGGTCAACGTGCTGCGGAAGCTCGACAGCAGGTCGGCGATCGAATTCACCGACGCATACATCACCTCGATCTTGCTGCCGGCCTGGGTCGCGGTGTCGATATAGGTCTGGGCGCGGGCGACCGAGACCTGCAGGTTGACGATCTGCTTGGCCCCCGAGCCGTAGCCGCCGAAATCGGTGGAAACGACGCCCGACGCCTCCTGCATCTGCATCGTGGTCATCGTCGCCTGACCCTTGAGCGCAGCGGCGATCATTTGCTGGCTGGCCGCGAAGGTGGCGACACGCATCGTCATGGCGGTCTCCCTCAGCCCGCGCTCTGCACCGCGGAGAGCAGCGCGTCGAACATCTCGTTGATCGCCTGGATCAGTTGCGCGGCCGCCGCATACTGGTTCTGCAGATTGCTGAGCTTGGCGGTCTCCTCGTCGACGTTGACGCCGCTCTGCGACGACAGCGCGCTCGACAGCGTCGACTGCGCGGTCTGCTTGGCGGTGTAGGCGTCCTCCGCAGCGCTGGCGATGGTGGCGACGTGGGCGATGATTTCTGCGGCGTAGTCGGCGAACGAGCTGTCGCTGGCTCCGAGCCCGCCAACCGCCGCGAAGCTGGTCGTCCCCGTGAGCGCCGAATACAGCGCGTCGGTGACGGTCGACGAGCCGGCACTCAGCACGGTGCTCCCCGCCGTCAGGCTGGAGGCCGACGACAGCGACGAGGTCGGCAGTTTAGAGGAGTCGGCGAGAAGTCCCGCCGCGACCTTGAAGTCCGCGGCGCTGGTTGCGGTCACGACGTCGTTGAGGCCGAGGTAGTCGGACAGGCCGAGGCTGTCGTCGCCGACCGATCCGGTCATATTGGCGATCGCGATGCCGTTGCTGGAGCTGGAGGCCACGATCACAACGTGACCGGACGAGTCGATCGACGCCGACAGGCCGGAGATACCGTTGACCGCATTGACCAGATCGCCGACCGTCGCATAGTTCGCGAGATCGAGGTCGCCGTAGCTGACCAGCGCCCCCTTCTGATCGGTCACCGCGATGCGCACCGTCCCGGTGCCGTTCAGCGCATCCGACGCCGTGACCGCCGTGGTGCCGGTCAGCGTCGATTTCGGCGGCAGCGCGGAGCCGAGATTAGAAACCGCGTTCAGGCTGTCGGCCAGCTCGGTGGCGAGCTGATCGAGCTGCGCCTGGGCCGCCGGCAGTGTCGTATCGCGCAGCACGATCAGTGCGCCGATCGATCCGGACGAGATCTGGCCGGTGACATCGACGCCGTCGACGGTGATGCCGGAGAAGCCGCCCGCCGACGATGCGCTGTAGGTGGTTGACGACGTCACCGTCGCGGCCGGCGTGTACGACAATTCGTGCACCGTGCTGTCGAGCAGCGCCCGACCGGACCCGGTGTAGATCTGCATGTCGCCGCTCGACGAGATGAAGTAGCTGACGTTCATCCGGCTGGCGATCTCTTGCACCGCGGTGTTGCGCTGGTCTTCGAGGTCGCCGGTGGCCTGTCCGGACGCGGCGGCGAGCCTGATCTGGGCGTTGAGGCCGGCGATCAGATTGAGCTGCTCGTTGACGACGTCGACCGCAGCGTCGATCGATTGGTCGGCGTCGCTGCGCAGATCCTGAATACCGCTCGACGTGTCGCGAAGCCGGGTGGCGAGCGTGTCCAGCGCGCTGATCACGTTGGCCTTCAGCGACGAACTGCTCGGATCGCTGCTCAGCGACGACAGCGCCTGCTCCAGCGTCGTCAGCGTGTCGGCCAGCGAGGTATTGGAGCTGTCGCCACTGGTGCCGTACAGCGCCTGCAACTGGTCGAGATAGCTGTTGGTGGTGGTCGCCGATCCGAGTGCCGACGTCGCCTGGACCAGCGACTTCAAGAGCAGCTTGTCGACGGTGCTGGTGATCCCGGTGATCGTGGTGCCGGTGCCGACGCCGCCAGTGACGGTGGCGGACTGATTCGCGGTCTTGACGGTGTAGCCCGTGGTCGACGCGTTGGAGATGTTCGACGAGGTGACGCTGATCTGCACCTGCGTCGTCATCAGGCTGCCGAGTGCGATGCTGCTTGCGATATTGAGCGACACGTCGACCTCACCTTCGGGGCGTCAGGCCCGGATGTTGGTGCCGCAGGAGGCGCTGCGCTGGACGACGCGGCCGCCGGCTCCGTAGGGCGACGTCCCGGCCATCTGCTCGCGGATCGCGGACATCACCATCTCGATGCGGTGCTGGCTGGCCTCGATCGCGGCGCGCAGCCGGATCAAGTTCTCGTCCATCGATTGCCGCAGGCATTCGATCCGCGCCGTGAACTTCGCCTGCAGTGCCGCATTGTTCGCCGGAAGCCGGAGACGCCGCGCCGCGACTTCGCCCACCCACAGCTCGAAATAATCGGCGAGCCGGGTTTTCACCTCGGTGTGGCGCGACTGCGACGCCGGCAGGCCGATCGCGAGGGCGGTGTTCTCGGCGGCGATCACGTCGATCAGAGCATCGATCAGCTCGATCAGTTCCTCGATCCGTTGCGCGCTCTCGGCGTCGCTGGTCAGCCGCACTTGTTCCGGCGTCATGTCACGTCCTCACTTGTCCTGGCGTTTGCTTGTGGAGCGTGGCGCGGCCTCAGTGCGGCGCAGCGCGCATAGGCGGTGACGGCGCCGGATCGGGCGCGGGCGCCGTTGATCTCGGCCAGCACATGATCGCGGCGGGCGACGATGGCGGCGCGGAGCCCGCCGATCTCGCTTTCCAGCGCCAGAAGCAGGCGCTGGTCGTCATCGCGCGTCATCGCTGCTGCTGCGGTGGTGGCGCGCCGCAATCGTCGCAGCAACCGATCGTCGTCTTCGCGCGCGAACATGCCTCACCTTATGGCCGAGATCAGGGTGTCGTACATCTCGTTCACCGCCGAGATCACCTGCGACGCTGCCGAATACGCCTGCTGCGCCGAGATCATGCTGCTGAATTCGGTGTTGGTGTCGGACGTCGACGCTTCCAGCACGCCGCCCTCGATGCTGCCGGCGCCGTTGGTCCCGGAAAGCTGAACCACGGCGGTCCCCGACGCCAGAGTCGCAGCGTACATGCCGTTGTCCTTGGCCTCGAGCTGGTCAGCCGCAGCGAAGGTGGCGACCGGCACCTTGTAGATCGTGGTGGTCTTGCCGTTTGAGTAGGTTGCACTGACCGTACCGTCGTCGCCGATCGCGATACTCGACAGCTTGCCGTAAGCCATGCCGTCGGATTCGATGCTGGTGAGGTCGACGGCCGGGGTGGTTGCACCGGACGAGTACTGAGTGAGACCGTCGGTGCCACCAGCAGTGCCGAGATCCATGGTGATGACGCTGTCGGCCGCGCCGTTGGTCCAGCCGGTCACGCTGATCGTCGCCGGGCTCGGGTTGGTGCTCGCCAAGGAGCCGTCGCTGTTGAAGCTGACGGCGATTGATCCCGACACCGTTCCGGTCGCGGTCGCGGTGTTCGAGGCGAGGGTGGGATTGGCGAAGGTCGCCGTCCAGCTGTTCTCCGCCGTCTTGGTCCAGGTGATCTGCATCGAATTCGCCGTGCCGAGCGAATCGTACAGCGACATCGACGTGGTGAAGGTGTCGTTGACCGCGGCGTCGGCCGGAAGGTTGGCGGCGACGGTGGTCGTCGTGGTGGCGCTGCCGCTGGTGGCTGCGACACTGGTGTCGATCGGCACCATCGTGTCGGCGCTGGCGCCGCCCACCACGTTGCCGTCGGCGTCGGTGCGCCAGCCAAGCAGATAAGCGCCGGAGGCGTTGACCAGATAGCCGCTGTTGTCGAGCGTGAACGAGCCACCGCGGGTGTACAGCGTGGTGCCGCCCGTGACCGCCGTCGTCACCGGAAAGAAACCGTTTCCGGAAATGCCGATATCGGTCGAACTGGTGGTGGTGGTGAGCAGCCCCTGCGTGGTGATGTTGGACCTGGCCAACACCGTGACGCCGCCGGACGAATAGGTGCTGGCGCCGGACGCGGCGGTGACCAACTGGCTGAACGACGCCGAGGTCGTCTTGTAGCCGACGGTCTGGGAATTGGCGATGTTGTCGCTGATCATCGCCAGCGACTGGCTCTGCGCGTTGAGCGCGGAGATTGCGGACGACAGGGCTCCGGTCAGACTCATCTCGAGACTCCGAACTGATTACGAGGAGACGCCGATGACGCTGGAGACGGCGACGGAGGTGTTGCCGATCTTCAGCATCGCGGTGCCGGACGAGCTGTCGATCCCGGTGACGGTGCCGGTCACGGTGGTGTAGCCGTAGACCGAGTTGCCGGATGAATCGGTGGCGGTCACCGCCAGCGAGTACGCACCTCCGTCCGCGAGCTGCGTGCCGGACGTCGTGGTGCCGTCCCAGGTGAAGCTGTTACTACCGGCCGCAGTGGTGCCGTCGCCGGACCAGACGACGTTGCCGGAGGAGTCCGATATCTGGAGCTTGACGCTGGAGGCCGCCGAATTCAGCGAGTAGCCGAAGGTGATCGAGCCGTTCTCCAACGTCCCCGAGTCCGCCTTGGCGGTGACCGTCTGGCCGATGTAGTTCGACGAATTCAGCGTCAGCAGGCTGTTCAACGATGCCGTGAGCGAGCTGAGATTGCTGTTCAGGGCCTGCTGTTGTTCGAAATTAGCATACGATGTGAGTTGCGAGACGAAATCGTTGGTATCGGTCGGCTCCAGCGGATTCTGATTCTGTAGCTGGGTCACAAGCAGAGTGAGGAAGTCATTGGAGGTCAGCGTCGACGAGGCGGTCGATGACAATGTCGTGGTGGCGCTCGTGCTCGCGTAGGCGGACGAGGTTGTGGCAGCGACGCTCATGGCAAGCTCCGGCGCGCACCGGCACGCTGTGCCGGATCGGCAATCGGTTGATGTCGTGAATGGAGAACCCGTTCGAGATTGAAACGGATGGGCGCGCGAGATCAGGCAGGTTTTCTGCGCGCCGGCCGCCGGGAAATTGCGAGCGGCGACATCCGGCGCTGCACGCCCGGCGCCTCGCGCGATGCCTCACGGCAGCGCGGCGGCGATCGATTCAGAAACGTTGCTTTGGGAAAGTGTCGGAACCGCTCAACCCGGATCCCGATCGGTGCGGCGCGGCGACAGCGCATTCGGGGTTGCGGACGAATCGCTGCGTTCGCGGCGAACGCGATCCATGATGCGGTCGACCAGACCGTCGGGCGCGGCGACCGGCGAGGGGCTCAGCAGGCGTCGCAGCCGCTGCGCATCGGCGAGCGCGGCGCGGGCGGGTTCAGAGTCGCGCAGCAGCAATTCGGCGTCCTGACGCTGCTGGTCGGGCCAGCGCGACAGATCATCGCCAAGTCGATCGAGCAGATTCTGGAAATCCGCAGCGTCCATCATCTGCATCCCATTCTGGGGAGGATTTGTGACCGGTTCGGGTCACCAATGTGCAGAGATTTAGCAGATCGCGATTGACGGAATCTTAAGCAAGCCGGGCCGCGAAAAAAGTCCGTACCTCCACGGGGTCAGCGCTGCGGCGGCGCACGGTCGGGGCCGGCCGCCACCGCCCGCCACGCATCGCGAAGCTCGGTGAGTCCGGTGATGATCCGATCGTAGCGCGCCTTGGCGTCGGGACGGCCGTAGGACGTCAGGCTGGCCATGATCAGCGCGTGATAGGCGGTGAACAGCCGCTCGCCCACCGCGGAGCCGCGGTTCAGGTCGAGGTGATGGCTGAGCCCGCGCAGGATCGTGACCGCCCGCATCAAATGCGCGTGGCATTCCTCGAAACGCTTCTGCTCCGCGGCGAGCACGGACCGGCGCAACGACAGAATCGTCCCGTCGATCAGCATGATCACGGCCTGCAGCGGCGGAACCGTCACTGCGGCGCGCTGGTAGAGCTGGGTGGCGAGTTGTGTGTTCGGATAGGCCATAATCAGTCGCTGCTGGCGTTGAGGAGGGCTTTGAGGTAGTCCAACGTGGAGTTCGCGGACTCGATCGCAGCCTGATACTTGGCGTAGCGGAGCCGGAGGTTCTCTTCAAAGGTGGCGGCGGCCGACTTGATGGTATCGGCACGTTCCTGCAGCGTATCGTTCTGGCTCTGCAGATCGCTGATCAGCGTCTGAAGGCTCCCCGATGTACTGTTCGAGGCGTTGCTGGCGATCGAAGTCAGCATCGCCGCGATGCCGGTCGAGGCGGTCACCGTGATCGACTCCGAGCTGGTGCCCCGGAAGGTGAACGCAATGCCGGCGTAGTCGGTGCCGGCGGCGCCGATGATCGATTTGCCGCTGATGGTGAACAGGCTGCTGTCGCCGTTGACCGAGACCGAGCTCACTGCCCCGCTGCTGTCGACCTCGATGTCCAGCGTGAACGAGGAGGGCGGTGAGACATTGGTGTTGATCACGCTCAGGCTGCTGGATGACGGTGTCAACTGCGTGCTCAGGAGCGCGATCACGCCGTCGAGGTTGCTCGACAGCGTCGAGGCCAGCGTCGAACTGTCCAGCGACAATTCGTTGCTGCTGTCGAACGTCAGGCCGAGATCGGCCAGGGACAGCCCCCCGACCGTCGCGTTCAGTGCCGCCGAGATCTGCGTCATCAGATCGCGCAGTGTGCTATCGCCGAACAGCACGGCTTCGTCGCTGGCGGTGCCGTCGCTACTGGTCGCCTGCTGTCCAACGATGAATTCGCGCACGGCGTTGTAGTCAGTGACGAATTGTTCGATGGCTGCGACGATGGCGTCGGCGTCCGGCTCGATGTCGAAGTTGATCGACGCTCCGCTCGGGGTAGCCTGCAACAGATTGAAAGTGACGCCGTCGAGCACGTCGTCGATATCATTGCTGTCGCGGCTGATCGTAATGCCGTCGAGGGTGATGATCGCCGGCTGCGGCTGCTGGATCTCGTTGGCGAACGCCCCGGACTCGTCGGTGATCCCGAGCGCGGTCATCGCGTCGGTCCCGGACACCACGCTGGTCTCGATCGCCGCGTTGTCGACCGAGGCCGAAAGCAGCAACTCGTAGCTCGTGCTCGACACCTTGATCACCGAGGCCTGGACGTTGGTGGTCGCGCTTTGGGCATTGATCGCGCTGGCGATGTCGGCCAGCGACATGCCCTCGGTGACGCTGATGTCGACGCTGTCTCCGCCTTCGACGCCGATCGAGAACACGCCGCTGTAGCCGAGAGCTACTGTCTTGTCGGCGACGCTGGTGCCGAGCACCTTGTGGGCGGTCGCGACCTGAGTGATGGTCAGCGTGTGATCGCCGGTCACTGCACCGTCGTCGATCGACATCGACAACACCGAGCTGGCAGAAACGTCGCCGGTCGTGCTGATGGTGGCGGCGCGCGCGGCGAACGCGCTGCCGGACAGCGAATTGATGATCGAGCTGGCGAGACTCTTGGTGTTGGTCGCCAGCGTGTCCAGGAGACCCTGGAGCTCCTGATAGGCCGTGACCTTGGCCTCGTTGGCGGTGATCTTGGTTTCGATGCTGTCCGCCCGCGCGGTTTTGGCGCCGACAGCGGCTTCGATCAGCGTGTCCCAATTGATGCTGGTCGAGTTGCTGGTCCCGGTGGTGGTGATGGTGGCGGAGTTGGCGATCGAAGCGGCGCTGCTGGTGCTGCTGCTGACGGACGTCATGCGATGATGCTCCGCTGGAGTGAAGCGGACCGCACCGGGCGGCCCGCTTTCGGTCGTGGAGCTGCGATCAGTTGAGCAGCTTGAGCAGATACTGCGGCATCTGGTTGGCTGCGGACTCGGCGGCGACCGCAGCCTGGACCTTGACTTCGGCCGAAGCCAGCTTGGCCTGCTCGGAGGCGATGTCGACGTCGGCGATCGCCGAATTGGCGGCTTCGAGGTTCTCCGATTGGGTCGAGATCGAGTCCGACGAAAAATTGAAGCGCGACTCCAGCGCACCGATCGAGGCCCGCGCCGAGGACACGGTGTCGATCGCGGCGTCGAGCGCGGTCAGCGCCGTGGTGGCGCCGGCCTGGGTAGCCACGCTCAGCGCGTTGACGCCGAGCGTCGCCGAAGTGAGGTCGCTGAGCGACACCGAGATAGTGTCCGTGGTCGAGGTGCCGACCATGATCGAGGTGGTGGTGAAGTCACCGTTGAGCAGACTGGTCCCGCTGTAGCGGGTGCCGCTGGCGATGCTGTCGATCTGCGAGATCAACTGCGAGAATTCCGACTGGATGTAGCCGCGGCTGTCATCGGTGACGTTGCCGGACGACGCCTGGGTCGCCAGCGATTTCATGCGCGCCAGGATGTCGCTGATGTTGGAGGCGCCGCCGTCGGCGGTCTGCAGGATCGAGGTGGCCTGCGAGGCGTTGGTGGCGGCCTGCTGCAGCGTGGTGATGTCGGAAGAGATTCGGGTCGAGATTGCGAGGCCTGCGGCGTCGTCGGAAGCCTTGTTGATCCGCGAGCCGCTCGACAGCTTTGCCAGCGAGCTCGACTCCTGTGCGGAGTTGACGTTGAGGAAACGCACCGCGGTGTTGGCGGCTGTGTTGGTGGAGATGACGGGCATCTGCTCGCTCCTTCGGATGATGCGGCGGCGCCTGCCGCCTGTCGGGGACACTCCCGGACGCGGGGCGCCCCTCGTCCGCTGCGTACAACGGACGGCCCCCGCCGATCAGGCGGACGGCGATGACGGCGGACGAAGTATGGTTAGTAATCGGTGAAGATGTGCCGAATGTCGCGTTCGTTCCGGCGCAGCAGATCGCGTAGTTGCTGTCGGCCGCGCTTGAGCAGGGACTCCACCGCGGACACCGTGGTCTCCATCACGTCGGCGATCTCGCGATTGCTCATGTTCTCGTGGTACGAAAGAATCACCGCGATGCGCTGCTGCTCGGGGAGCTGCTGCATCGCGCGTTCCAGCAGGATGGTGACCTCGTCGCGCTGGATCGTCGAGACCGCGTCGGGCTGGGTGTCGGCGGGCTCTGGCACGGCTTCGACATTGTCGGTGCGCGGCTGGCGATGCAGGTCGATGCAGCGATTGGTAACCACGCGATAAAGCCAGGTGGAGAACTTGGCGCGGCCGTGCTCCCACTGTCCGCGCCGCGTCCAGACTTTCAGCATGGTGTCCTGCACGACGTCCTCGGCATCGTCGCGATTGCCCAGAATCCGCAGCGCAACGCTGAAAGCTCGATCGATGTGGCGCTCGACGAGACGGCGAAACGCGCCCTCGTCGTCGTTCGCGAGCCTATCGAGCAGTTCGTCGTCTTCGTCGCGCGGGCGCGCGCCGGTGATCGGCATGTCGATCGCAGGCGAGGTCATCTGCTGTGCGACCTCGACCGGAATGCTGATATCGAGCGCATAGGCCATTCCTATCTCCCGACCCGTTGTGCCGAGCTTATGACGGCGTCGAAGATTGAAACGGGCTCGCGGGCGAAACCAGGCGGACGAATTTCATCGATTGACCAATGACTTAGGCGGAATATTTTGCCGGGTCGGCGGCAATATTTGCCGACTCCAAGGTGCCGCGCAGGAGCGTTGGCGTAACCTGAAACGTCGACCGTGGCGACGACGAACGAGCGGTGACGGAACCACCACTGAAATCCATCGAACGTCATCCACCGTCCGCGTCTGCGACCGGACCGGTCGCTCCAGATCGTTCTCATCGTTGCGATCACTGTCTCGCGCGGCACTCGGGAGTACTTTCCGATTCGACGTGGTCGACGCTATCGCAGATGCACCGATCGATAGTTAAGAGAAAGGACCAGTCATGCATTATGTCGTGACGCCGCGAGCGCGGGTTGCGTTCAACGCAGATGTGGTAACGACCAGAAATACGACAGACAAACTCAGCAACGAATCGAAGTGATCGTCGTCGAACGACGGCTCGCTCCACAACATCGCCGCCCGAAATCGAGCGTTCGGCCGTACCATTGTCGACATAGTCTGAAAGACTCGGCGATGATCCTTGTGAATGAGTTGCCTTCCTACTCCGCGATGCCGCGTCTGGGTGAAGCACAGCGTGCGCGCCTCCGGCAGCTCGCGGAGCGCTGCACCGGGACGGTCTTTTGGGACAAGGCCACCACGACCGTGGCGCCGGGCACACTGGTGATCGTGCCGGAGCCGATCGACGCGCTTCGCGCCGAAACGCTGGTCGACTCACTGGACGAGACGTCGGTCGTCGTTATTCCCACGGGCGCCAGCCCTGCATTCGACCCGCTCAAGGCGAGGCTCAAAGCGCACGGCGTGATCGGGACCGACGGAGCCGCCTCGCCGCATCAATTCTGGTGGGGCGGTCGCAGATCGCTCGCACCGCAGACCGGCATCTACCGACCCGATGGCATCGTGCTGGCGTCCTGCTGCCTGGCCGGGACGCAACCCGATGACACGCTGGCGCGGCTGCGGTCGGAAATCGACCTGTTCGGGCTGACGGGAATGGTCGCCGAGCTGCCGCGCGCAGAGGTCGGTTACGGCACCTGGAAGATCGATTTCATTATCGACCAGCTCGACGAGCGGGATCTGCCGCTGCTGTGGTTGGCGCCAGACGTCTCGGTGAAGCGATACCCGGTTCTGGCGCAGGCGCTCGATTGCGACTTGGCGTTTCATCGGCGCGCGAACGGCGTCGTGGACCCACGGGTGATGGTGTTTCGCCCGACCGAGGCGACGCGCGCTCTGCTGCAGGTATGGCGCAAGCTGAGTCTTGCCTGTCCCGATCTTCCCGAGAGCTTCGTGTTCGATCAGGCCTGGATCCTGACCACCGCGCAGACCCCGCTGGAGACGGCATCGCTGCCGCAAAGCTACTGCGAAGCCGATCCGACGATACGTGCCGCTACGCTCAGAGTGCCGCCTGTCTTCGACGATACCGTGATCTGCGCGGGGCGCTATCCGCGGATCGCTCACCGGTTCGGCCGGCCGCGGGCGCCGGAGCCCGCACTGATCATGAAGAGCCCTGAGCCGCGCCGGCAGCCAGTCATCGTGGTGATTTCCGCGCACCGCGACGCGCCACAGGGCAGCGCCTGTGCCGCGCTCCAGTCGCTCGCGTCGGCATTCGCCGCCGACTCGGGCGGGTTCGCACAGTTGGAATTGGTGTTGTGCGAAGAAACTGCCGAGATGAGTCAGTTGATGGCGAGCTACGACGAGGGCTGGGTGGTGCCGGCGGCGACGGATGGATACTTTCCCTCGGACACCTTCGTCCGCCTTGCAGAGCGAACCCGCGCCGCCTGTTCGCTCGACGTTTCGGCACGCGGCTCAGTCGCCGGTCTCTTCAGCGCAGCGATTAGCGCCCAGGCCAGGTGGAGCCAATATGGGCTCGGCCCATTCATCCGCCGTCCTCTCCAGCGCTGAGGCGGCCGCGCGTCCGGCACCGTTTCCATTGCCGGCATTGCGGCCGGGCGGCTTGCCATAGGTCGATCAAGAACAAAGCTCGGCGATGAGATCGACCCGAGGTTCGGTGCAGCGACTTCGGTGAAGCCGTTTCGCGTCGATTTTGCTGTTCTTGGAACGCACCGAAATACCGACCGCGACATTTCGGTCAGGTCTGGCGGAGAGAGTGGGATTCGAACCCACGGTACGGTTTCCCGCACACACGCGTTCCAGGCGTGCGCCTTCAACCACTCGGCCACCTCTCCGGGTAGCCCTCTCATGACCGCGTCGAGCGGATTTGGCAAGCGATTGCGCCGCCCGCTGGGGAAATTCCTCCCGGATTCGGCTTCTGGCGGGCGACCGCCGGGCCTGACCGGCCGCCGACGGCCGATCGGCAGCCCGGCCGTCCGAAGTCCGGCGCCTTACTGAAGCACCGCGCCGCCTGCAGCCCGGGGTGACCGGCGCGACCAGCCGCCGGCCAGCATGATGGTCGATGGCTGCGCCGGGGGGGCAAGCTGGACCGGACCGACACTGCGATTGCCGGCATGAGCCCGCTCCAGCGCCGCGACGAAATCGCCGAACCAGCGCTGGATGCTGTTGTCGCGCAGCCTGGCCATCATCGCCTCCCAGCGCAGCCGCCGCTCGGTCAGCGGCATCGCCAGCGCGGCGGCGATCACCCGCGACATGCCGTCGATGTCGTGCGGATTGACCTGCAGGGCGGTGTCCAGCTCGTTGGCGGCGCCGGCGAACTTCGACAGCACCAGTACGCCCGGGTCGACAGGATTCTGCGCCGCGACGTATTCCTTCGCCACCAGATTCATGCCGTCCTGCAGCGGCGTGACCAGCCCGACCTGCGCCGACCGGTACAGCCCGGCCAGCACGCTCTGGCGATAGCCCTTGTTGAGATAGCGGATCGGGGTCCAGTCGACCTCGCCGAGCCGGCCGTTGACGTCGCTGACCAGCTTGGCGAGATCGCCCTGCAGATTGCCGTAAGCCTCGATGGTCCCGCGCGACGGCGTCGCGATCTGCAACAGCGACACCGTCCGCAGCAATGCGGGCCGGTCCGACAACATCTTGTCGAACGCCTTGACCCGATTGATCAGTCCCTTCGAATAGTCGAGCCGATCGACGCCGATCACCAGCTTCTCGCCATTGAGACTCTTGCGCAGGCGCGACACTTCCGGATGGGTCATCGCCTTCTGGGCCTGCTGGGCGAATGCGCCGGCGTCGATACTGATCGCGAACACCTCGCAGCGGGTCGCTCCATGCCCGGTCGAGACCACCCCATCGGCGACCTTCAGGCCGAGTTCGGAGGCGACGTAGCCGAGAAAATTACCACGATCCTCTTCGGTCTGGAATCCGATCAGGTCGTAGGCCAGCATCGCCTCGATCAGTTCGCGGTGATGCGGCACGCAGCCGATGGTGGCGCGCGACGGCCACGGGGTATGCAGGAAGAACCCGAGGGGATGATCGACGCCGAGCCGGCGAAGCTCGGCGCCGAGCGCCAGGAAGTGATAGTCCTGGATCCAGAAGGCGGCGTCCGGCTTGCGAAAGCGCAGCAGCGCCCGCGCCATGAACGCGTTGACTTCGCGATAGGAGCGATAATCGTCGTGCGAGACCCGGATCAGATCCGGGCGGGAATGCAGCGCAGGCCACAACGCGGAGTTGGCGAAGCCCTCGTAGTAACCGCCGTAATGTGCGGCGGGCAGATCGAGCATCGCGAGCGCGCCGGCGCCGAGCGGCTCGATCTCGGCAAAAGGTTCGCGATGGACACCGTCACGAACCCGGCCGCTCGACCCGACCCATATCGCCCCGGATTTTTCCACCACCGGCAGCAGCGCTGCCGCCAATCCGCCCGTCATCGGCTCGTTCCCCGACGCCCGGGCAACTCGGTTCGAAACCACGATCAGGTTCACGTCTCCCTCCGACTCCCCATTGTCTGGTGCGTCTGTTCGACGCTGCGGAGATTAACATCCATTCATCGTGATCGTTCCATGGCAACTTCGGAACTTTTCCGGGAACAAGGCGTTTCGTTGGGTTTTTCGTCCGGAACCGTACTCAACTAAGCGGTGGCGCAAGCAGCCCGGCAAGCCAGTTGCGAACATCACGCGGCTCGTCGAAGTGGCCGGCGGTGAGTTCGCTGTGCCGCCCCACCGAAAACGCCAGCCCGTCGAGATCCGGCATGATTGCAAATACCGTCTCGTCGGTGACGTCGTCGCCGAGGAAGATCGGGCGCCGTCCCCGGAACGGCGTGTGCTTCATCAGCTCCAGAACGCCGGTCGCCTTGGTGAAGCCGGCATGCTTGATCTCGCAGACTGATTTGCCGGGAAGGACTTCCAACGGCGCATCGGGATGTTCGGCGCGGATCGCCGCAACCGATTCGTAGATCGCCTTCTCAGTGTGCCGTGCCAGACGATAGTGCAGCGCCAGCGAGTAACCCTTATCCTCCAGCAGAATACCGGGGCTGATGCGGGCGATCGCCGCCAGCCGGCTCTTGAGCTCGGGATCGAGCGGCGGCGCATGGGTGGCCACCGCTTCGCCGCTGCCCGCCAGCCGCATCTCGGCGCCATGACCGCCGACCGCCGGCAGCCGCAGCGGCGCGAAGATCAGGTCGATGTCGTTGATCGACCGGCCGCTGACCAGGGCGAGCGCGCCGGAGGTCCTGATCAGAAGGTCTTTCAGAGTCTGCTCCAGTTCCGGCGGCACCCAGACTTCGCGCGGTGTCGGCGCGAGGTCCAGCAGCGTACCATCGATGTCGAGCAGCAGCGCGCACTGATCGAGATGCGGCACCAGCGCTTTAGGCACCGGAACCGACGAAGCGATGGTTTGCGATGAGGGTTGAACAAGCTTGGTGGTCATCGATGATCCTCTGTTGCGGCCAGCGGCCGCGCGACGTGTTCCAGCGACCGACGTTCGGCCGCGACGGCGTACCGCCAGCCGATCACCGCAGCGGCCAGCATCAGGAACGATCCGAATAGATAACCCGCGAACACGCTGCCACGCGACCCCGTATCGATCAGCGCGCCGAACAGCACCGGGCCCGCCACACCGCCGATGCCGGTGCCGATCGCATAGAAGATCGCGATCGCCAGCGCCCGCACCTCGAGCGGAAACGTCTCGCTGACGGTGAGATAAGCGGCGCTCGCGGCGGGCGAGGCGAAGAAGAAGATCACCATCCAGGCGATCGTCTGGGTCTGCGCGCTGAGCGCGCCGATCGAGAACAGATAGCCGGACAGCGCCAGCAGGATCGCCGACACACCGTAGGTGAAGCAGATCATGGTGCGGCGGCCGAGCGTATCGAACAGCCGCCCGAGCAGCAGCGGCCCGAGGAAGTTGCCGGCCGCGAACGGCAGGATGTACCAGCCGACATGATTGGCGGGGATACCGAAGAAGTCGGTCAGGATCAGCGCGTAGGTGAAGAAGATCGCGTTGTAGAAGAACGCCTGCGCGACCATCAGCGCCAGCCCGACCAGCGAGCGCCGTCGATAGGTCGCCAGCAGCGTCCGCGCCACCTCCAGCAAAGGGGTGTGACTGCGCATGCGCAGCCGGATCTTCGGCAGTAGCTGCGGGCGGTCGGCGGCATGGCGCGCGCTTCGCTCGATTTCAGCGACGATCGCTTCGGCTCGCTCGGGCCGTCCGTGGATCATCAGCCAGCGCGGGCTCTCAGGAATCCACCAGCGCATCGCGAACACCACCAGACCGAGGATCGCACCGGTCAGATAGGCCAGGCGCCAACCGGAATCGGGGTCGATCACCGACGGATCGAGCAGAACGATCGCCCCGACCGCTCCGAGTGCCGCACCGATCCAGAAACTGCCGTTGATCACCAGATCGGTCCAGCCGCGATAGCGCGCCGGCACCAGCTCCTGGATCGCCGAATTGATCGCGGTGTATTCACCGCCGATCCCGGCGCCGGTAAGGAATCGGAACAGCGCGTAGCTGGCGAGATCCCAGGACAGCGCGGTCGCCGCAGTGGCGGTGAGGTACAGCGAAAGGGTGATGAAGAACAGTTTCTTGCGGCCGATCCGATCGGTCAGCCAACCAAACCCGAGCGCCCCGATCACGGCGCCCGCCAGATAGGCGCTGTTGGCGAGGCCGACGTCGAGATTGGAAAACCGCAGGGTCGGACTGTCCTTCAGCGCCCCCGCCAAAGCGCCGGCAAGGGTGACTTCGAGACCATCCAGAATCCAGGTGATTCCGAGCGCTGTGACGACCCGCGTGTGGAACCCGCTCCACAGCAGCCCGTCGAGTCTTGCCGGGATATCGGTTTCGATCACTCGCGCGCCGCCATCCCGGTCCACCATGATCCGGGACCGCGGCGGTTCGGACGTTTCGGCACTGACGCTGTCGGCCATGGGACTCCCACTCCGGTTGCGCTGTCACGCAGCCGGCGCCGATCGTGGCGATCCATCGACAACAGACGGACCGAATTAAGTGAGCCTAACGGGCCGGGACCCCGATCGGTTCCACCTGGCGTGCCAACCCCGCGGCCGGACATCGTGGTTCCGTTCGACCGCCGCCGCGAAATGCGGCGGTGCACGCTCAGGCGGCGCGGATGTTCGCCATGAAACGATCGAGCTCGGTACGAAGCCGCGCGCTCTCGGCCGACAGGCTGCGGGCCGATTGCAGCACCTGCGCCGAGGCGGCGCCGGTCTCGGCCGCACCGCGATTGACCTCGGCGATGTTGCCCGCGACCCGGTGAGTTCCCTGGGCGACGCTCTGCACGCTGGCAGCGATCTCCCGCGTCGCGGCCTCCTGCTGAGTGACGGCGCTCGCGATCGAGGCCGAGATCGTCGAAATCTCCGAAATCGTGCTGCCGATCTTCTGGATCGAGGTCACCGAATCGCGGGTCGCTTCCTGCATCTCGGCGACCTGAGACGAAATCTCGTCGGTCGCCTTCGCGGTCTGGGTCGCCAGCGATTTCACCTCGGCGGCCACCACCGCGAAGCCACGACCGGCCTCCCCGGCCCGCGCCGCCTCGATAGTGGCATTGAGCGCCAGCAGGTTGGTCTGCTCGGCGATCGTGGTGATGAGCTGCATCACCTCGCCGATCTGCTGCGCCGCCTGGGTCAGCTTGCCGATCCGGCCGTCGGTCTCGTGAGCCTGTTCGACTGCGGCTTCGGCGATCTCGCTCGACTGCCCGACCCGGCGGCCGATCTCGCCGACCGAGGCGGACAGTTCCTCGGTGGCGGAGGCGACCGCCTGCATCCCCGACGACGCCTGCTGCGAGTCGCCGGCAACCTGTCCCGACAGCCCCTGCGTGGTCTCTGCGGTGCGAGTGAGCGTCGCAGCGGCGCTTTCGAGCTGCGCCGCAGCATCCGAGACGTGCGCCACGATGGCGCCGACAGCGGTCTCGAACTCGCTGGCAAAGCCGATCAGTTCGGCGCGCCTCGCCTCGCGGCCGGCGGCCGCCTCGGCCTCGCGGGCAATCGCGTCCTGCTCGGCCTTGCGGGCCGCCTGAACCTTGAACTCTTCGACCGCAGCCGCCATCTCGCCGATTTCGTCGCGGCGGCCGAGTCCCGGCAGGACCACGTTGAAATCGCCGCCGGCCAGCCTGCGCATCGCGGCGCACATCGCCAGCATCGGGCGCGAGATGCCGCGGCCGAGCAACCCCGCCAGCACCGCGCCGAGCAGGAAGCCGCCGATTCCCAGCGCCGCCACCATCCGTTCGGTGGCGGTGACGGTGGCGTCGGATTCGCGCTCCAGCCGCTGCTGATCGGACAGCAGGTCGGCCTTGATCGCTTCGGAATCGCGGACGATCGCCGCCGCAGCACCGATCATGGTCGTGACCTTGGCGTCGATCGCCTTGACGTTGTCCGAGAGCTTGATCAACGCCTGCCGGTACGCCTCCAGCATGGTGAAGATTTCCTTCACCGCAGCCGAGATCTCGGCGTCGCCGGACTTGACGATGTTCAGCGAGTTCTCGACGAATTTGAGACGCGCCAGGGCGTTGTCGGCGACAGGAACGCTGGAATTGAGCGCGAAGGTGTTCGCCAACGTCATCGCGGCAGCATACTGCTCGGAGGCGCGCTTCGCGCCGAGTTCGGCGCTCGAATCCTCGCGGTCGCTGGCCGTGCTCACCAGATCGTCGAACTTGTAGCGCAGGTTGAGGCCGCCGCGGGTCAACCCGTTCTGAATCACCAGGGCGCTGTTGGTTTTCAGCGCCACGATATCGGCGAACAGGTTGGTGAAGGTCGAGAATTCGCCCGACAGCCGGGTCAGCGCCTCGCGCTGCGCCGGCTTGGTGGCGCCCTGCAGGGATTCGGCAATCGCACCTTTAAGCCGAGTTTCAGCCGCGAGCGCAGCCTTGGCGTCCTCGTCCTTGCCGGTGAGCACGTAATAGCGCGCCCGCGCCTCGTAGCCGACCATCTCGCGGTCGATATTACGGGCGAGATCCGACTGCCGAACCCCGTCGCGGTAGGCGACCACGCCGTCCGAAACTTGCTCAAACCCGAGGTAAGCCAGCCCCATGCTGATCGCCGTGATGCCGAGCACCACTGCAAAGCCGAGCGTGACCTTGCCGCGAAAACGCAAAGCCGGCAGCGCCGCGGATTTGGCCCGCGCTGCGGCGGCAGTCGTCATGTTCACTTGATGTACCCCGTCCAAGCGCCAATCCCGGAACCGAACCGGGTACTCGAAAACTACGCGGCATTGTCTAAAGCTGCGTAAACCGGGGAGCGGAATTCGAAGTGCCGACTTTAGTCCAACAGGCCCGAAGTACTCAGTTGGTGATCTTCCGAAGATGCGCCGGTAAATCGCCGAAACGGCACTCGGACTGGCATGGCCGCAGGCCAGCGCCACATTTCTAAATCGATTGCCTTCGGCCGGCAGCGACAAGGCTCGCAACAGGCGTGGTTGCTGGCGCCGGCGAACGAAGCTCAGCCCCCGTTTCATGTTGAAATCGCGCCGCATGAAGGTCGTGCGCTTCTGCACGTGGCGATCAAGGCCCGACCTTGGACGCTGAAGAGCGGCGTCGGGCTGAATCCCCACCAGCGCCGACGCAAGTTCCGGATCCTCGCTGCTGCGCCGCAACGTAACACCTGCCGATCGGAAACTGCTTTCGATTTAGGAGAGAGCCGCATTGCCAGGGCATTCCAGCCCCCGCGGCAGACTGCTTAGTTCAGTCGGTCACCAAACCGTCATCAACGATTGACAGTCGCGGCCATCCAAGCCTCGAAAATCCCAGTTGCAAAGTCCGGCTGCCGCGCTTCTAATTGGAACAATTAAAAATTCATCGGGAGGACTGACGCGTGTCCAAAGTCTCACTGACCGTCAACGGAAAACTCGTGACGGCGGACGTCGAGGATCGAACGCTCCTCGTGCATCTGCTGCGCGATCACCTCGGCCTGACCGGAACCCATGTCGGCTGCGATACCAGCCAATGCGGCTGCTGCGTGGTGCATATCGACGGCCGTGCGGTGAAGTCGTGCACGACGCTGGTCGGCCAGGTCGACGGCGCCAACATCACCACGATCGAAGGCATCTCCAAGGGCGACGAACTGCATCCGATGCAGGCGGCGTTCCGCGACAATCACGGTCTACAGTGCGGCTACTGCACGCCCGGCATGATCATGTCGGCGATCGACATCGTGCACCGCTACGGCGGCAACCTCGACGAAGAGATCGTGCGCCACGAACTCGAAGGCAACATCTGCCGGTGCACCGGCTATCATAACATCGTCAAGTCGGTGCTCGACGCCGCCTCCCGCATGAATGTGGCGCAGGCCGCCGAATAGGCCGCCTGCCCGCCCGCCGTTTCGTCGCCGACCACACGTCTAAATGATGGCTGCTGAATGATGGCTGCGAGCCGCGACGTTCCGAATCCGCGCGGCTGAAGCAGTCGAAGGGAGAGAATTGCACATGGGCATCGAGGGTATCGGCGCGCGCGTCGCGCGCAAGGAAGACCGCCGCTTCATCACCGGCCGCGGCCGCTATGTCGACGACATCAAGCTGCAGGGCATGACCTACGCGCATTTCGTGCGCAGCCCGCACGCGCACGCCAAGATCACCGGCATCGAGCTCGACGCAGCCAAGGCGATGCCGGGCGTGATCGACGTGCTCACCGGCCAGCAGATCGTCGACGACAAGGTCGGCAACCTGATCTGCGGCTGGGCGATCCACTCCAAGGATGGCTCGGCGATGAAGATGGGCGCGTGGCCGGCGATGGCGCCGGAGACAGTGCGCTTTGTCGGCCAGGCGGTCGCGGTGGTGATCGCCGAGAGCAAGAACCTCGCCCGCGACGCCGCCGAGGCCGTAGTGGTGCACTACGAAGAGCTGCCCGCGGTCGCCAACATCAAGGCGGCGATTGCGGATGGTGCGGCGCAGCTTCACCCCGAAGCGCCCGGCAACATCGTGTACGACTGGGAGATCGGCGATCAGAAGGCAACCGACGAGGCGTTCAGCAAGGCCGCCAACGTCGTCTCGATCGAGCTCACCAACAACCGGCTGGTGCCGAACGCGATGGAGCCGCGCGCGGCGGTCGCCGAATACAATCCGGCCGAAGAGCACTTCACGCTCTACACCACCTCGCAAAACCCGCATGTCGCGCGCTTGGTGCTGTCGGCGTTCTACAACATCGCCCCCGAGCACAAGCTGCGGGTGGTGGCGCCCGATGTCGGCGGCGGCTTCGGCTCCAAGATCTTCATCTATCCGGAAGAGATGGTGGCGCTGTGGGCCTCGAAGAAAACCGGCCGCCCGGTGAAGTGGACCGGTGACCGCAACGAAGCCTTCGTCACCGACGCGCACGGCCGCGATCATCTGTCGAAAGCCGAGATGGCGTTCGACGCCGACAACAAGATGCTCGGGCTGCGGGTCAAGACCTACGCCAATTTCGGCGCCTATATGTCGCTGTTCTCGTCGTCGGTGCCGACCTATCTGTACGCGACGCTGCTGAGCGGCCAGTACAACATCCCGGCGATCTACACCGAGGTGGTGGGCGTCTACACCAACACCACGCCGGTCGACGCCTATCGCGGCGCCGGGCGGCCCGAGGCCTGCTATCTGCTGGAGCGACTGGTCGAGACCGCGGCGCGGCAGCTCAAGGTCGATCCGGCCGAACTGCGGCGCAAGAACTTCATCACCCAGTTCCCGCATCAGACCCCGGTGATCATGGCCTACGACACCGGCGACTTCAACGCGTCGCTCGACGCCGCGCTGAAGGCGATCGACTACGCCGGCTTCGCAAGCCGCAAGGCCAAGGCCAAGAGCGAAGGCAAGCTGCGCGGCATCGGCCTGTCCTGCTACATCGAGGCCTGCGGCATCGCGCCGTCCAAGGCGGTCGGCTCGCTCGGCGCCGGCGTCGGCCTTTGGGAATCTGCTGAAGTGCGCGTCAACCCGGTCGGCACCATCGAGATCCTGACCGGCTCGCACAGCCACGGCCAGGGCCACGAGACCACCTTCGCCCAATTGGTCGCCGACCGTCTCGGCATCCCGATCAACCATGTGTCGATCGTGCACGGCGACACCGACAAGGTGCAGTTCGGCATGGGCACCTACGGGTCGCGCTCGGCGGCGGTCGGCATGTCGGCGATCTTCAAGGCGATGGAGAAGGTCGAAGCCAAGGCCAAGAAGATCGCGGCGCATCAGCTCGAAGCGAGCGAGAACGACATCGTCATCGAGAACGGCGAATTCAAAGTCACCGGCACCGACAAGGCAATCGCGCTGCCGATGGTCGCGCTCGCCGCCTATACGGCGCACAATTTGCCGGACGGCATGGAGCCCGGCCTGAAGGAAAGCGCGTTCTACGATCCGACCAACTTTACCTTCCCGGCCGGCTCGTACATCTGCGAAGTCGAGGTCGATCCGGGCACCGGCAAGACTTCGTTCGTCAACTTCGTCGCGGTCGACGACTTCGGCCGGCTGATCAATCCGATGATCGTCGAGGGCCAGGTGCATGGCGGCCTGGTGCAGGGCATCGGCCAGGCGATCCTGGAAAACGCGATCTACGACGACAGCGGTCAGCTCGTGACCGCGTCGTTCATGGACTACGCGATGCCGCGCGCCGACGACGTGCCATCGTTCCAGATCTCGCACACCACGACGCTGTGTCCGGGCAATCCGCTCGGCGTCAAGGGCTGCGGCGAGGCCGGCGCGATCGGTGCTTCGGCAGCGGTGATCAACGCCATCACCGACGCGATCGGCAACAACCGGCTGGAAATGCCGGCGACGCCGGACCGGGTGTGGCACGCGATGCAACTGCAACAGGCGGCCGAATAAGACCGTCATTGCGAGCACCCGGATCCGCGCGTCGCGCGGTCCGGGCACAGGCTCCGCGAAGCAATCCAGAGGCTTCGCTTCTCGCAATGGCGGAGAGCTTGTTGGACAGACAAACAATCGATCTCTGACAGGAGATACCCATGTATTCCACCAACTATCACCGCGCCTCCTCGGTCGACGAAGCCGTGGCGCTGATCGCCAAGGGCAGCGACGCCAAATTCCTGGCCGGCGGCCACACGCTGCTGCCGGTGATGAAGCAGCGGCTCGCAGCGCCGGGCGATCTCGTCGACATCGCCAAGATCCCGGCGCTGATCGGGATCGAGGCCAGCTGCGAAACGCTGACCATCAAGGCGGCGACCACCTATTACGACATCATGCACAATGCCGACGTGAAGCGCATGATCCCGGCGATCGCGCATCTCACCTCGGTGCTGGGCGATCCGGCGGTGCGCTATCGCGGCACGATCGGCGGATCGGTCGCCACCAACGATCCGGCGGCGGACTATCCGGCCGCGATCCTGGCGCTGAACGCGACGGTGAAGACCAACAAGCGCGAAATCCCGGCCGATCAGTTTTTCAAGGGACTGTTCATGACCGCGCTCGACGACAACGAGATGATCACCGCGATCTCGTTCCCGGTGCCGGAGAAGGCCGGCTACGCCAAGATGCGCAATCCGGCATCGCGCTTCGCGCTGACCGGCGTGTTCGTCGCCAAGCTGAAGAGCGGCGAGATCCGCGCCGCCGCCACCGGCGCCTCGCAGGACGGTGTGATGCGGGTGCCGGTGATCGAAGACGCATTGAAGGCGAATTGGTCGGCGTCGGCGCTGGACGGCATCAAGGTATCCGACGATGGCCTGATCGAGGACATCCACGGCACCTCGGACTACCGCGCCAACCTGATCAAGGTGATGGCGCAGCGCGCGGTCCAGGCCGCAGGCTGAGTAATTCCACTCCACGGCAGGCGGCGCGCCGGTGGCGCGCCGCTTTGTTTTTGTGCGGTGCCGCAGCATGGCGGCATGCGGCGCTGGGACGAAAAGTCACTTGCCCGGAGCACACCGGGCATGATGATTGATCCTGACAACAACCGCTCCGCGCCGCGCGCGGACAACAACAATGGACACCCAAGGTGCAAGACACAGTGACCGCCTCCCCCAAGCCAACCACGAAAGCCAACGTCAGCGGCCCGCTCTCCGGTACCCGCATCGTCGAATTCGCCGGCATCGGGCCCGGCCCGTTCGGCTCGATGCTGCTCGCCGACATGGGCGCCGAGGTGATCACGCTGGTGCGCGCCGGCCAGAAGCCGCAGGGCGCCGCCGCGCGTGGCCGCACCGTCGTCACCGTCGACCTGAAGGACAAGGCCTCGGTCGCCGAGGTGCTGAATTTGCTCGACGGCGCTGACGCGCTGATCGAAGGCTATCGCCCCGGCGTGATGGAGCGCCTCGGCCTCGGCCCCGACGTGGTGATGGCGCGCAATCCGAAGCTGGTCTATGCGCGGATGACCGGCTGGGGCCAGACCGGCCCGCTGGCGCAGGCCGCCGGCCACGACATCAACTACATCTCGATCACCGGCGCGCTCGCAGCGATCGGCCCGGCCGACAAGCCGGTCCCGCCGCTCAATCTGGTCGGCGATTTCGGCGGCGGTTCGCTGTATCTGGTGGTCGGCATCCTCGCCGCGTTGCTCGAAGCCTCCAAGTCCGGCAAGGGCCAGGTGGTCGATGCCGCGATGTGCGACGGCGCCGCCTCGCTGATCACGATGTTCTTCGACATGACCGCGGCGGGCCGCTGGAAGGAAGGCCGCGAGAGCAACATGCTCGATGGCGGCGCGCACTTCTACGGCACCTATGCATGCGCCGACGGCCAGTTCATCTCGATCGGCTCGATCGAGCCGCAGTTCTACGCTCTGCTGCGCCAGATCGCCGGGCTGACCGACGCCGACTACGACGCCCAGATGGACATCAAGCAATGGCCGGCGCTGAAGCAGAAGCTCGCCGCGGTGTTCAAGACCAAGAGCCGCGACGAATGGTGCAAGCTGATGGAAGGCACCGACGTCTGTTTCGCCCCGGTGCTGACGATGTCCGAAGCCACCAAGCATCCGCACATGGTGGCGCGCGAGGTGTTCATCAATCACGAGGGCCACACCCAGCCGGCCCCCGCCCCCCGCTTCTCCCGCACCCCCTCGGCCGCCCGCCCGCCGGTGCATTCGCAGATCGGCGAGGTGGTGAAGGCCTGGGGCGGGAATTAACAAGTCGTCACGTCATTCCGGGGCGCTCGCGCAGCGAGCGAACCCGGAATCCAGCAGTTCAGAGCACCTCGGGATTCCGGGTTCGCGAGCTACGCTCGCGCCCCGGAATGACGGTGCAAGGAACTACTCGCTCGCCGCCAGCACCGTGCCCTCGACTTCGCCGAAGCCGACGCGGTAGCCGTCGCCTTGGCACCAGCCGCGCATCACCAGGCTGTCGCCGTCTTCGAGGAAGCTGCGGCTCTCGCCGCTGGGCAATTGCAGCGGCTCCGTCCCGTTCCAGCTCAATTCCAGCAGACTGCCGAGCTGATCCTTCTGCGGGCCCGACACCGTGCCGGAGCCGAGCAGATCACCGACGCTCATCGCGCAGCCGCTCGAGGCGTGGTGCACGAGCTGCTGCACCGACGACCAGTACATGTATTTGAAATTGGTGGCGCTGATCCGCGCCGGCTGCTGCATCGCTGGCGTCCGCAAGGCGACTTCCAGCGCCATGTCGTAATTGTTGACGCCCTTCTGCTGCAAATACGGCAGCGGCGCCGGGTCCTGCACCGGCCCGGTCACGCGAAACGGCTCCAGCGCCTCGCGGGTGACGATCCACGGGCTGATCGAGGTCGCGAACGCCTTGGCCTGGAACGGCCCGAGCGGCACGTACTCCCATTGCTGGATGTCGCGCGCGCTCCAGTCGTTGAGCAGCGTGAAGCCGAAGATCATGTCTTCAGCCTGCGCTTCGGTGAGCATCGAGCCCATCACCGAGGACTGCCCGACCACCACGCCGATCTCGAGTTCGAAATCCAGCCGCTTGCAAGGTCCGAAGCTCGGCAGCTCCGCCGACGGCGGCTTGAGCTGGCCGCGGGGGCGGTGGATCTTGGTGCCGCTGACCACGACAGTCGAGGCCCGGCCGTTGTAACCGATCGGGATATGCAGCCAGTTCGGCAGCAGCGGATTGGTCTTGTCACGGAACATGGTGCCGACATTGGTGGCGTGTTCCTTCGACGAGTAGAAATCGGTGAAGCCTTCGACGCGGAGCGGCAGATGCAGCTTCACCCGGCGCATCGGCAGCAGCGCCCTGGCGCGCAACTCCGCGTTGTCGCGCAGCTCGGGATTGTCGTGCCGCAGCAGCGCGCTGATCCGCGCCCGCGTGCTGCGCCAGACGTTCGGCCCGAGCGCCATGAAGGCATTGATCGAGCCTTGCGCGAACACGCCTTCCGGCAGATCGAGCAGCTTCGCAGCCTGCAATGCTGAAAGATCGAGCACGAGCTCACCGATCGCGACACCAACCCGGGGCGATGGATGATCTGCGGTCGAGAACACGCCGTAAGGCAGGTTCTGGATCGGGAAGTCGGAGTCAGCCTTCACCTCAATGAAGGAGCGCAGGCGCGGGTCGTTGGGGTGCATTAAGGGTCCTGGATTTCGTTAGCTTCGATGCCGTCGTACTCGAACTTCGTCATGGCCGGGCTTGTCCCGGCCATCCACGCCTTCCTCGCGATCTATGCAGCAAGACGTGGATGCCCGGGACGAGCCCGGGCATGACAGGTTGATGGGTCGTACCAAAACAGCTGGATTGCTTCGTCGCTCCGCTCCTCGCAATGACGAAGATACTACTCCGCATCCGGCTGACGGCCCGGCTCCGCGGCGACGAAAGCGTCGATCTTCATTGCTTCGGCTTCGATCTGGCGGATGCGTTCGAACGGGGCGAGGTCGGCGTCGAAGCGGCGGGCGTTGAACACCTGCGGCACGATGCAGATGTCCGCGAGCGTCGGCCGGTCGCCGTAGGCGAACGGCCCCGGCGTCTGCGCCAGCCGCGCCTCGATCGCCGCAAAACCTTGTTCGATCCATTCTTTCGACCAACGGGCGCGGTCGATCTCGTCGACGCCGAGTTCGCTCAGCCGTTTCAGGATTCGGAGGTTACCGATTGGATGGATATCGCAAGCCACCGCATAGGCGATCTCGCGGACGATGGCGCGAGCCTTCGGATCTTTCGGCAGCAGCGGCGGCTCGGGATGAGTCTCGTCGAGATATTCGATGATCGCCAGCGATTGGCCGAGGTTGAACTCGCCCTCGCTCCAGTACGGCACCAGGCCGGCCGGATTGATCCACCGATAGGCCTCGAGGTTCTGCTCGCCGTCGCGCAGATGCACGTAGCGCTGCGCCACGATGATGTTCTTCAGGTTCAGCGCGATTCTGACCCGATAGGCCGCGGAGGAACGGAAATAGCCGTACAGCACCGCAGCGTCGTGATCCTGAGCTTTGGTCATGGCCGGTTCGGATCAAAGCGCTTTTCGAGGCCGTTCCAGCAGTCGGCGTAGTCGTCCTGCAGCAGGCCCGAGTTCGCCGCATATTCGGTGACGCGCTGCGGATAGCGGGTCTCGAACATGAACGCCATCGTGCCGGTCAGCTTCACCGGCTTCAGCTCGCCGTTGCTGGCATGATCGAACGCCTCGCGGTCAGGCCCGTGCGGCAGCATCATGTTGTGCAGCGATGCGCCGCCGGGCACGAAGCCCTGCGGCTTGGCGTCATACACGCCGTAGATCAGCCCCATGAACTCCGACATGATGTTCATATGATACCACGGCGGCCGGAAGGTGTTCTCGGCCACCATCCAGCGCTCGGGGAAGATCACGAAGTCGATATTGGCGGTGCCGGGCGTCTCGGACGGCGAGGTCAGCACCGTGAAGATCGACGGATCGGGATGATCGAAGCCGATCGCGCCGACCGGCGAATAGGTCCGCAGATCGTATTTGTACGGCGCGTAATTGCCGTGCCAGGCGACGACGTCGATCGGCGAATGCGCAAGCTGCGTCACGTACAGCGCGCCGCCCCATTTCACATACAGCTCGGTCGGCGTGTCTTTGTCCTCGTAAGCGGCGACCGGGGTGAGAAAGTCGCGCGAATTGGCGAGGCAGTTGGCGCCGATCGGGCCGCGCTCCGGCAGCGTGAAGGCGCCGCCGTAGTTCTCGCATAGATAGCCGCGCGCCGGGCCGTCGACCAGCTCGACCCGGAATTTGACGCCGCGCGGGATCACCGCGATCTCGGCCGGCTCGATGCTGATGATTCCGAACTCGGTGACGAGGCGTAGGCTGCCCTGCTGCGGCACGAACATCATCTCGCCGTCGGCATTGTAGAAATGCTGATCGACCATCGACTCGGTGATCAGATAGAGATGCGTCGCCATCCCGGCCTGGGTGTTGACGTCGCCGGCGGTGGTCATGGTGCGCACGCCCTGCAGGAAGGTCAGCTTGTCCTGCGGCATCGGCGGCGGATCCCAGCGCAGTTGCGCGATCGGCAGGTCGTGCTCGAAGCACGGCGCCGAGCGCCACAGGCCCATCTCGGCCTTGGCGAACTGGCCGGAGTGCTTCACCGAGGGACGGATGCGATACAGCCACGATCGCTCGTTGGCGCCGCGCGGCGCGGTGAAGGGCGAACCGGACAACTGCTCAGCGTAGAGACCATAGGCGCAGCGCTGCGGCGAGTTGCGCCCCACCGGCAGCGCGCCGGGCAGCGCCTCGGTCTCGAACGAATTGCCGAAGCCGGACATGTAGCCGGGCGTGATGCCTTGCGAGGAGTTGCCGATGATCTGCGGCGCGGCATTGATGTTCATGGTCGTCCTCCGATCGGTTGGCGAGGGACGCGGCCGAAGCCGCGCTCGCGGTTCGGACTAACCGCCCTGCAGGGCGGCCCACATTTCGCGATCGCGCTCGGCGGTCCAGATCACCGGATCATCGATGCCCGAGGCTTCGTCGAACGCCCGCGACACGTTGAACGGCAGGCAGTGCTCGTAGATCGCGAAGGACGCGAACTTCGGGTCCATCACCTCGCGGGTGGCGTCCCAGGTCTCCTTCAGGCTGCGGCCCTTGGCGACCGAGACCTCGGCAGCGCCGTACAGCGTGCCGACGAAATCGCGCGTCATCGCGATCGCCTCGCGCGTGGTCTCCAGCCCCTTCAGCGCGTCGCCGCGCCCGGGCGCGATCGCCTTCGGATTGAACTCGCGGATCTCATTCAGCGTCGCCGGCCATTCGCGCAAATACGCGTCGCCGCAATAGCAGGCCGAGTGATACTCGACGAGGTCTCCGGTGAACATCACCTGCGCGTCCGGCACCCAGGCGACGATGTCACCCGAGGTGTGGCCGGCGCCGAGCTGCATCAGCCGCACCTCACGCTTGCCTAGGAAAACCGACATCTCGCCGTCGAACGCCAGCGTCGGCCAGGTCAGCCCCGGAATGCTCTCGGCATCCTGGAACAGCCGCGGAAACCGGCCGTATTCCGAATCCCAATCCTGCTGGCCGCGCTCCTCGATCAGTCGGTAGGTCTCCTGCGACGCGATGATGCCTTGCGCCTGATAGGCCGACGCGCCGAGCACGCGCACCGCATGATAGTGCGACAGCACCACGTATTTGATCGGCTTGTCGGTGACGCTGCGGACGCGCTCGATCACCTTGCCGGCCATCGCCGGCGTCGCCTGCGCGTCGAACACCAGACAGCCATCGTCGCCGACGATCACCGCCGAATTCGGATCACCCTCCGCCGTGAATGCGTACAGATCGGGACCGATCTCGGAAAACGTCACCTTCTTCTCGGCGAGGTCGGTGGTGGAGGCGAAGCCTTTGGCCATGTGTATTCCTTACTCTGTTTTTAGTTGGTCATTCCGGGGCGCTCGCGCAGCGAGCGAACCCGGAATCCCGAGCTGTTCTGCGACCGCCGCTTCGCACCATCACTTCGAGATTCCGGGTTCGCGCCTCGCGGCGCGCACCGGAATGACGAACCTTGGGACGATGTGCTTGCGCCGCGCGGTTTCGTTGACGCCGGTCACTCCCGTTGCCCCTCCACCACGCTCCGCTTCGCCAGCGCCGTCGCTTCGCGCAGCAGGTCGAGGTCGCCGATGTGGTTGGCGAGGATCAGCACCAGCGCCGCGTCGAGCGCCGCGCTCTGTTCGTCGCTGAGCCCGCGATGCGTCTCGACGATCAGCCGGTAGGCAGCATCGGGATCGGCGAAATTGCTTTTGGTCGACAGCACGGCACTCATGGCGCAGCCCTCCCGCACGCCCGCGCCAGCGCCGCATCGATTGCATCTGTCGTCGGGTGCCGGAAGCGCGCGGCGACGTAGCCGTCGGGGCGCAGCAGATAGGCCGAGCCCGGCGCCGCATCGTAGCGCTGCGCGAAGGCGCCCTGCTGGTCGCGCAGCGGCGCGTCGTCGCCGATGCGCAGACTTGCGACTCCGTCGGGCAGCGGCGCGCGCACGCCATTGGCGCTTTCGAGCAGCACGAAATTACGGCCCGCCTGTGTGAACGCATCGGTGAGAAACAGCGGCTCACCTTCGGCGGAACATAGCGGCGCATCGATCAGCGCGGCGCCTGGGCGTGGACCGGCGGCCCAGCCATCGACATCCGGCGTGGACAGGGGGCTATCGTACACCGACGGCGTCGACAGCCGGCCGGCATTGACCATCCGCTTGGCGAACTCGACATCGTGCGCCAGCGCCAGCACCGCGTCGCGCAGCCGGCGTTCCTGCTTCGAATGCGGCGCGATGAAATCGGTCGAGCGGGTGGAGTGACGGATGTTGTCGTCGGCGGCCTGGCTGCGCTCGATATCGTAGCTGTCGAGCAGGCTCGCCGTTGCCTGCCCGCGCAGCACCAGATCGAGCTTCCAGGCGAGGTTCTCGCCGTCCTCCAGACCCGAATTGGCGCCGCGCGCGCCGAACGGCGATACCTGATGCGCCGAATCGCCGGCGAAGATCACCCGCTCGTGCAGAAAGCGTTGCATCCGCCGACACTGGAACTTGTAGATCGAGATCCACTCGAAGCTGAAATCGCCATGGCCGAGCATCCGCTCGATCCGCGGCCGCACCCGCTCCGGCTGCCGCTCGACCGCGGCATCGGCCTCGGGGCCGATCTGCAGGTCGATCCGCCAGACATCGTCGGGCTGGCGATGCAGCAATGCCGACTGGCCGGAGTGGAACGGCGGATCGAACCAGAACCAGCGCTCGGTCGGAAACTCCGCCGTCATCTTCACGTCGGCGATCAGGAACTGATCCTCGAACACCTCGCCGGCGAACTCGGCGCCGACCATGCCGCGCAGCGCCGAGCGGGCGCCGTCGCAGGCGACCACATAGTCGGCCGCCAGCCGATACGGCCCATCCGGTGTCTCGATCGTCAGCTCGGCATGATCGTTGTGCTGGGCGAGCGCCGTCACCTTGTTGCGCCAGCGCAGGTCGATTCCCGGCAGTTGCTGCACCCGGCCGACCAGGAACGCCTCGGCGTAGTATTGCTGCAGATTGATGAAGGCCGGCATCTTGTGGCCGGTCTCCGGCAGCAGGTCGAAGCGGTACACCATCTCGTCGCGGCGAAAGATCTTGCCGACCTGCCAGACGACGCCCTTCTCGACCATCTGCGTGCCGACGCCGAGCCGGTCCCAGACTTCAAGCGCGCGCTTGGAGAAGCAGATCGCGCGCGAGCCTTCGCCGATCCGATCGGCATCGTCGAGCAGCACGACGTTTTGGCCCCGCTGCGCCAGATCGATCGCCAGCGACAGCCCGACCGGACCGGCGCCGACCACCACGACCGGATGGCGCGCGGGTTCCTGACGATCCTGATCCGCGTGCCGGCGATAGCCGAACTGAAAATGCTCCTGATGGGCCATCGGCCTCAGCCCTGCCGACCCGTCCCGTGCAAAGCGCTGGTCAAGGCGTCCTCCTGCGTGATAGTTTCATTTGCAACTATCTAAGCCGCGATCGTCGCGCCGCGCAACCCGGCCCTGGAGAAATTTTTGCCGAAGCTCGATTTGTTCTCGTTCGTGCCGTTCCAGCTCAACCGGCTGGCCGCGGAAGTCAGCGCCGCTCTGTCGGAGGAGTATCAGCAGCGCTACGGGCTGGATATTCCGGGCTGGCGCATTCTCGCCACGCTCGGCTTCCGCAACGACGCCTGCACGGCGCAGTTCATTGCGCAGTGCACACGCACGCACAAATCGACCATCAGCCGGGCAGTGACCGGCCTGCTCGAGCGCGAACTGATCGAACGGGTCGAGAACGAGGACGATCGCCGCGAGTTTCGGCTGCGGCTCACCAAGAAGGGTCGCAATCTATATCACGAGCTGGTGCCGCGGCTGAAGCGCAAGGAACAGGAGATCCTGTCCTGCCTGACGGAGCGGGAGCGGGAGCAACTGGCCGCCGCCCTCGGCAAGATCGAGCGACATCTGAACCTGATCCAGGCCAGCCACGACCATTCCGAGACGGCACCGGCGAAGGCGCCGGCTTCCATCGGGTAGTCGGTCGTTCGGCGCCGAGTCGCGAGCCGGAAACTCGGGAATGCTACCACGATAGGCGCCGCAGCGGGCGGCGATTGACAGGTACGACGACGGCGGGGTGAGATGCGGTGCACAAAGTCTGAGTTGATCGGCCCAGCTCCAGGGCCCCGCCTCTGCAGGTCCGGCATCGCATGAAGGTCCGTCTCGGCTTGCTCGTGCTCGTGCTCGCCGCGATCGTCGCGGCGCCGCATTCCCATGCCGCAGATAGGTCGGCGCCACGGGTCGCGCTGGTGATCGGCAACAGTAAATATCCCGATGCCGACAAGCCGCTCAGTCAGGCGGTCAGCGATGCCCGCGAACTCGCCGACGACCTGAAGCGCGCCGGCTTCGATGCAGAGCTCGGCGAGGACCTGAGCGGCGATGCGATGCGCCGCGCGTTCGACCGGCTGTATCAGCGGACCAAACCAGGCGCAGCCGCGCTGGTGTTCTTCAGCGGTTTCGGCATCCAGTCGGGACGGCAGAGCTACCTGATCCCGGTCGATGCGCAGATCTGGACCGAGCCTGACGTCCGGCGAGACGGCATCGCGCTCGAGACCGTTCTCAATGAGCTGAACAGTCGTGGCGCATCGGTCAAGATTGCCCTGATCGACGCTTCGCGCCGCAATCCGTTCGAGCGACGCTTTCGCAGTTTCTCCGCCGGCCTCGCACCGGTGATCGCGCCGAACGGCTCGCTGGTGATGTACGCCGCCGCATTGAGCGCCGTCGTCACAGATAATACGCGCGCGCGCAGCCCATTCGCCGATGCTTTGCGCGGCGAGATCCGCGCACCCGGCATATCCGCCGAGGAGGCGCTCAATCGCACCCGGACCGCCGTCACCCGTGCCTCGGGCGGCGAGCAGGTACCGTGGATCTCATCCTCTCTGGCCGAGGACTTCGTCTTCGTCCCCGGGGCCGAGGCGGACAAGCCGATCGCTGCTGCCGGGCCGGCGAAACCAGCCGCCGCCGCTCCTGCGGAGATCGCAAAACCGGCGACAGCGCCGCCCGAAACCAAGCCACCGGAGGCCGCGGCAGCGAAGCCGGCGGGTGGCCGCGACGACGACAGACTGGCGCTGGCGCTCGCCGGCGATCCCACGGTGAAATCGCTGAGCGCTCAGATTGCGGACAAGCCGTCCGACGGCAATGCGTATTACCGGCGCGGTCAGGTCTATGCCAGCAAGGGCGCATATCGGACCGCGATCAAGGACTTCGACGAAGCGATCCGCCTGAACGCCAAGGACGTCGAAGCCTACAACAATCGCTGCTGGGTTCGCACCGTCATCGGCGAGCTGGAGTCCGCGCTGCCTGACTGCGACCAGGCGCTACAGCTCCGCCCCAATTTCGTCGATGCGCTCGACAGCCGCGGTCTGCTGCACCTGAAGAGCGGCCGCGACAAGGCGGCGATCACCGACTTCGACGCCGCGCTCGAGATCAATCCGCGGCTGACTTCGTCGCTGTACGGCCGCGGACTGGCGCGCAAACGGATCGGGCTGGCCTCCGAGGGCGAGATCGACCTGACCACCGCCAGAAAGCTCGATCCGAACATCGGCAAAGAGTTCGCCGGCTACGGCGTGCAATAGGCGTGACGGTCACGTCGCGCCGCGTTGAACCTGCCGCCGCGATGGCGCGACGATCAGAACGACGAGGCGATGCCGATCCTTCGCCAGCAAAGCGGTCGCCCAATCGCAGGAGAACGAACGATGACCTGGATGCCCGCAGCCCAACACCGCGCCGTGCTCGGCGCCCTCATCCTCGGCCTCAGCGCAGTCCTCCCGTTCGTCGCCGCATCGGCCGGTGAGGTCACATCCGACCAGATCGTGCGGGCGCTGACACCGAACAAGCCGCTGACCCGCAGCCTGTCGGCCGCTCAGCCGGCCGCCACGGCCGCCGACCCAATTCAGGCCAAGTTCGTCGATGGCCTGCGCAACCGGCCGACCCGGTCACTGTCGTCCGCTGAACGGACCCAGATCGCCGAGATCACCAAGGACAAGCCGAATATCGATCTCGAAATCACCTTCGAATACAACTCCGCCAATATCAGCCGTCAGGCGGCACCGGCAGTCGAAGCGCTCGGCAAGGCGCTGTCCAGTCCCGATCTCAAAGGAGCGACCTTCGTGGTCGCCGGCCATACCGACAGCGTCGGTGGCGAAGGCTTCAATCAGGAGCTGTCGGAACGCCGCGCCGATACCATCAAGCGGGTACTGGTCGAAAAGTACGACATTGCGGGCGCCGACCTCGTCACCGTCGGTTACGGCGAGAGCCGGCTGAAAGATCCGGCGCACCCCGATAGCGGCGTCAATCGCCGGGTGCAGGTGGTCAACATGTCGGACCAGAGCGCTTCTGCCAAATGATCGGCATTCCAACCGATACCGGCTATGCTTCGAGGCGTTCCGCTCCGCGGGACGCCTTCGCTGTTTTGTCACTATTGGGCGGTGTATAGAATCCCCGGCGTGCGCGAGCGCGAGAACCGGGGTGACGTCAGGCATTTCGACAGTTCGGCGAGTACAGAGATGATCGATGCGTGGACCCGCCCGAACCTGTTGCCGGCACGCGCTGCGATCGTCGCCGGGCTGCTCTGCACCATGGTCACGATGGTCCGCGCGGATCAGGCCGCGACCAATGCAGGCGTTCAGGTCGTGGTCGCCAAAGCCGCCAACGCCTGCTTCTCCGACATGGTCCGGGTCACCGGCTTCGTGGTGCCACGCAGGGATGCGGTGGTGATCGCCGACAGCGACGGCCGCGTCACCGACGTGCTGGTGCGCGAGGGCGACATCGTCACCGACAATCAGGATTTGATCCGCGTCAGCGGACCCGGCGGCAGCAGGACGCTGAAGGCGCCGGCGGCCGGGCTGATCACCGAGGTGCGGACCGCCGCCGGCGCGCCGGCCTCGCCGCTGGCCGGACCGATGCTGCGGATCGCCGTCGGCAATGAACTCGAGATCGACGCCGAAGTGCCGAGCATTCACGCCCTCAAGGTCAGGCCCGGTGCCGCGGCGCGGATCAGCCGCGACGACGGCACCGAACTCACCGGCACGGTGCGGCTCGGCGCGCCGCAGATCGACCGCAAGACCCAGTTCGGTCAGGTGCGGATCGCGCTCGCCGCGTCGCCCGCGCTCAAGGTCGGGATGTTTGCCCGCATCACCATCGACGCGCGGCGGAGCTGCGGCGTCGCGATCCCGCGGTCGGCGATCGACCATTCCACCGTACAGGTGGTGACGGACAACGTCGTCGAAACCCGTTCGGTCAAGGTCGGGCTGACTTCCGATAGCGCGATCGAGATCGTCGAAGGGGTGCGCGAGGGTGAAATCGTGGTGGCCGACGCCGGCACCTCGCTGCAGGACGGCGACCGCGTCAAGCCGATATTCCCCGACGACACCGAGCGATCGAAAGCGCGCTGATGGGCCTCAACGTTTCCTCCTGGTCGATCCGGCACCCGCTGCCCTCGATCGTGTTCTCGATCATCCTGCTGGCGCTGGGCTGGATCAGCTTCACCAAGCTGGCGGTGACGCGGCTGCCGAGCGCCGACATCCCGGTGATTTCGGTGGCGGTGTCGCAGTTCGGCGCGGCGCCGGCCGAGCTGGAAGCGCAGGTCACCAAGACCATCGAGGACGGCGTCTCCGGCGTCGAAGGCGTGCGCCACATCGCTTCCTCGATCACCGACGGGTTGTCGGTGACGACGATCCAGTTCGCGCTGGAAACCAACACCGACCGCGCACTCAATGACGTCAAGGACGCGGTGACGAGGGTCCGCGCCAACCTGCCGCAGAACATCAACGAGCCGCTGATCCAGCGCGTCGACGTGATCGGCCTGCCGATCGTCACCTATGCGGCGATCTCGCCCGGCAAGACGCCGGAGCAGCTCTCCTGGTTCGTCGACGACGTGGTCAAACGTGCCCTGCAGGGCGTGCGCGGCGTCGCCCAGGTCGAGCGGATCGGCGGCGTCGAACGCGAGATCCTGGTATCGCTCGATCCCGACCGGCTGCGCGCGGCGGGATTGACCGCGCTCGACGTCTCGCGGCGGCTGCGCGGCACCAATGTCGATCTCGCCGGCGGCCGCGCGGAGATCGGCAACAACGATCAGGCGATCCGCACGCTGGCCGGCGCCCGGGCGCTGAACGACCTCGCCGGCACCATGATCAGCCTGAACGCTGGCGGCGAGGTGCGGCTCGACGATCTCGGCACCGTGACCGACACCATCGCGGCGCGGCGCACCTTCGCCCGCTTCAACGGCGAGCCGGTGGTCGCACTCGGCATCAAGCGCTCCAAGGGCGCCAGCGACGTCGTGGTCGCCGAAGCCGTGCAGAAGCGGATCGATGCGCTGGCCGCGCAATATCCCGATGTCGAATTGAAGCTGATCGACACTTCGGTCGACTACACCAAAGGCAATTACGAGGCGGCGATCTCGACCCTGTTCGAGGGCGCGATCCTCGCCGTGATCGTGGTGTTCCTGTTCCTGCGTGATTTCCGCGCCACCGTGATCGCGGCGATCTCGCTGCCGCTGTCGATCTTCCCGGCGTTCTGGGCGATGGACATGCTGGGGTTCTCGCTGAACCTAGTCAGCTTCCTCGCCATCACGCTGTCGACCGGCATCCTGGTCGACGACGCCATCGTCGAGATCGAAAACATCGTCCGCCACATGCGGATGGGCAAGTCGCCGTATCAGGCGGCGATCGAGGCCGCCGACGAGATCGGGCTGGCGGTGATCGCGATCTCGCTGACCATCATCGCGATCTTCGCGCCCGCAAGCTTCATGTCCGGCATCGCCGGGCAGTTCTTCAAGCAGTTCGGCATCACGGTTTCGGTGCAGGTGTTCTTCTCGCTGCTGGCGGCGCGGTTCGTCACGCCGGTACTGGCGGCGTATTTCCTCAAGGACCACCCGCACGTCGAAAAGCCGCCCGGCACAATACTCCGGACCTATACGAGCATCGTCACCTGGTCGGTGCAGCACTACTACATCACGGTGCTGATCGGACTCGGCACCTTCGCCGCCTCGATCTGGAGCATCGTGCTGCTGCCGCAGGGCTTCCTGCCGGCGCAGGACACCGCGCGCTCGGTGCTGGCGATGCAACTGCCGCCCGGCACCCAGATCGGGACAACCGAGAAGACCACCGAGGCGATCGTCAAGCTGCTGCGCGAACGGCCCGAGGTCCGAAGCGTGTTCGTCGACGGCGGCCGGGTGCCGCCCGGCGTGCAGGAAGTCCGCCGCGCTTCGCTCATCATCAACTACACCCCGAAGAGCGATCGCTCGATCACCCAGCGTGAGCTCGAGCATGAAATCAGCAAGCAGCTCGATCAGGTGCCGGACATTCGCTACTGGTTCCTCGACGAGAACGGCCTGCGGGCGATCGCGCTGGTGGTGACCGGAAACGACAGCGCCGTGGTCGACAACGTCGCCCAGGAGCTGGCTTCGCAGATGAAGCGGATTCCGCTGATCTCCAACGTCATTTCGGAGACTGCGCTGGACCGGCCGGAGCTGCGGATCCGGCCCCGCGCCGATCTCGCCGCCCGGCTCGGCGTTTCGACCGAGAGCCTGTCCGAGACCATTCGCGTTGCCACCATTGGCGACGTCGGCCCGGCGCTCGCCAAGTTCGACGCCGGCGACCGGCTGGTGCCGATCCGGGTGCAGCTCGAAGAATCCGCGCGCGGCGAACTCGCCACTCTCGAACAGCTTCAAGTCCCGATCTACGGCGGTCGCGGCGCGGTGCCGCTGTCGGTGGTCGCCGACGTCAAATTCGATCAGGGCCCGACCAGCATCAATCGTTACGACCGGCTGCGCCAGGCGACCGTCGCGGCCGATCTGGTCGGCAATTCGGCGCTCGGCGACGCCACCAAGCAGATCAACGAGCTGCCGGTGATGAAGTCACTGCCGAAGGGCGTGAAGGTCAGCCCCTCGGGCGATGCCGAGAACCTCGCCGAACTGTCGGACGGCTTCGCCACTGCAATCAGCGGCGGACTGATGATGGTGTATGCGGTGCTGGTGCTGCTGTTCGGCACCTTTCTGCAGCCGATCACCATCCTGTTCTCGCTGCCGCTGTCGATCGGCGGCGCGATCGCCGCGCTGCTGCTGGCCGGCAAGCAGCTCACCACGCCGGTCTGGATCGGCATCCTGATGCTGATGGGCATCGTCACCAAGAATGCCATCATGCTGATCGAATTCGCCATGGAGGCGATGCGTGACGGCAAGAGCCGCGACGCCGCGATCATCGACGCCGGCCAGAAGCGCGCCCGCCCGATCGTGATGACCACGATCGCGATGGTGGCCGGCATGACGCCGAGCGCGCTGGCGTTCGGAGCCGGCGGCGAGTTCCGCTCGCCGATGGCGCTGGCGGTGATCGGCGGCCTGATTTTCTCCACGGTGTTGTCGCTGATCTTCGTGCCGGCGGTGTTCATGATGATGGACGACGTCGGCCGTGGCTTCTGGGCCGTGGGCAAGAAGCTGCTGAGCGGCAGCGCCCGCGAGGCGGCCGAGGCGGCGCCCGCACCATCCGCCGGTACGGAGCCCACGCCGCCCGCCGACAAGCCGTCATTCCGGCGCGAATGACATTGTGGCCGCAGGACCAGATGGGTTCGCCGCATGAGTGAGGAGCCGAGATGAAGCCGATCAGGATCGCAGGCGCCATTGCGGCCCTGCTCGTCGTCGCGGCCGCGCTGCTGATCGCGATCGGGATTCCGGCCGGTGCACTGACCACAGCAATCCAGAGTCGGATCGAGCGCGACACCGGCTACCGGGTCACGATCGCCGGGACCGGGACGGTGCGGCTGTTCCCCGCAGTGGCGCTCACTCTGCACGATGTGACCGCGGAAACGCCGGAAGGCGGCCCAGCGGATCCGAGGCTGAAGATCGCCACCGTCCGCGCCGAATTGCCGCTGACCAGCCTGGTATCCGCGACGCCGCGCATCACCGAACTGACGCTGATCAGTCCCGAGCTCCACCTGCCGCTGCTGCGCCGGCGCGGCGACGCGGCAGCCACGCCTGCGTCCGCGCGCAAGGCCGACGCCGGGCTGGCCGAGATCGAACGCATCGTCATCCAGGACGGCGCGGTGGTGATGACCAGCGCTGCCGATCGCATCGAGCGACGGATCGGCGGCATTCAGGCCGACGTCGAGCGCGACGACGCCAGAGGTCCGATTACCGCAAGCGGCTCGGCGGCGCTGGGCCGGTCGCCGCTGTCGTTCGAACTGACCGCGACGCCGCCATCCGACGACCGGCAGCCGATATTGGTCGACGTCACGCTCGACGCACCGGGGCTGCTGACGTCGCGGCTGAGAGCGAGAGCGGAGGCCAGGCTGCGCGACGCCACGCTGTCGATCAACGGCATCAGCGGCAAACTCGGCGACGCCCCATTCAACGGCTGGGCGGCGGTCGACGTTGCCGGCAAGCCGCGGGTGAAGCTCGATCTCGATTTCCGGCGTCTCGATCTCGTCGCCATCACCCGCTCCGTCCCGCCGGGCGCACCGTGGAGCGAGGCGCCGCTCGACTTCGTCGGCTTGAACTACGTCGATGCAGAGATCCGGCTGTCCGCCGCCGAGCTGAACATCGGCCCGGCGCGGATCGCGCCGGCGTCCGCCGACGCCGGGCTGGCCAGCGGCGTGCTGTCGGTGCGGGCGAGCCGTCTCGGCGCCTATGGCGGCGAAGCGACCGGGACGCTGACGATCGACGCATCCAACACGGAGCCGTCGTTCAATCTGCGATGCGACATCGATGGTGTTCAGGCCCTACCGCTGCTCGACGGGCTGACCGATTTCGACCGGCTCGACGGCAAGATGCAGGCGAAGCTGGCGCTGCGCAGCAGCGGCGGCAGCGCCCGCGCGATCGCATCCGGCCTGAACGGCAGCGCCGCGATCGGACTCCGCGACGGCGCGATCCGCGGCATCGACATCACCCGCATGATCCGCAACCTGACCGCGCACCCGCAGGACGGCTGGCAGACCGCTCCCACCGACGCCACCGATCTGAGCGAGTTCGCGGCGTCGTTCCGGATCGTGCAAGGTCAGGCCGTGACCTCCGACCTCCAGTTCGCCGGTCCGCTGGTGCGGATGACCGGCGCGGGCACCATCGACCTGCCCGCCAAGACGCTGGCACTCGCGGCCGAACCGAAACTGGTGCTGGCGACCCCAGGCCAGAACAGCTTGACGCGAGGCGCCGGCGGACCGGGCGCGGAACCGATCGGCCTCGGTGTCCCGGTGAAGATCGAAGGGCCTTGGACGGCGCCGCGAATCTTCCCTGACATCGCCGGAATGCTCGACGATCCGGACGCCGCGTACCAGCGCCTGCGCCGGATCGGCAGTGGTCTGTTCGGTCTGCTCGGGAGCAGCCCACCCAATCATGGCGCCGCAGACGCAACCGATCCTCATGGCGACGACCCCGGCGCCGCCGCGAATGCGATCATCAAGCAATTGTTCGGACGGTGACGATCCGATGCAGCAGATAGCAGATACATCATACGGGGATCGAAATAATACGGGGATCGGACCGGCGCGCCGTGCCCGTGAGCGATCGCGGTCTGGACGAGGAGCGACAATGACGGCGAGCCTCGCTCTGCCTCGGCACGGCCGACAACGGCCGCGCTTCGCAACAGCGCTCCTGATGCTGGCGGCGGCCTGCGGGCAGGTGCAGCCGGCCGTTGCTCAGCAGAGTGAGGTCGGCGCCCAGGCCGTGACGGTGCTGGTGGCCGCCAAGGCCTGCTTTCCGGCCATCGTCGAAGTCTCCGGCTTCCTGATCCCGCGCGACGAAGTCTCGGTGCGCCCGGACCGGCCGAACGCCAAGATCACGGACGTCCTGATCGACGCCGGCGAGACCGTAACCCAGGGCCAGACACTGGCCAGGCTGGAGGGCGGCAGCGCCGTGCAGGCGCCGGTCGCCGGGCTGGTGTCGGCGTCGACCGCCATGATCGGTGCGCCGGCGTCGTCGAAGGGCGAAGCGCTGTTCACCATCGTCACCCGGGGTGAGTTCGATCTGGTCGGCCAGGTGCCGACCCGCGACATGCCGCGCCTCGCGGCCGGACAGGCCGCGACCGTCAAGGTGGTCGGCGACGCCAACGAGATGCAGGGCAAGGTGCGCCGCGTTTCCGCGACGGTGGAGCCGAAGACCCAGCTCGGCAACGTGTTCGTCGGCATCGGTTCGGACAAGCGTCTGCTCGCCAACGCATCCGGCCGTGCCGCCATCAAGACCGGTGAGAGCTGCGGCATTTCGGTGCCGCTCACCGCCGTGATCTACGACCCTGTCGGCACCGTCGTGCAGGTCGTCCGGCGTCAAACCGTTGAAACCCGACGGGTCGAGATCGGGCTGATGGCGGGTGGCAATGTCGAGATCCGCGACGGCCTGAAGGAAGGCGATATCGTGGTGGAGCGTGCTGGCGCCCAGCTTCGCGAAGGCGACGCGGTGCGGCCGGTCCTGACCTCCGGCGCTTCGACCAAATAGCAGCCGAAGCGCCCTCGGCGATCGGACGCCCCGACGATCAGCCGCGGGCGCTGTGCGGTCCAGCCACCCGCGCCAGCGACAGACGCTCCCGATGCGTCCCCTCCTTGTCGGCGAAGACCGCGTAGTACAACGCGTAGGCCCAGCCGACCCCGGTCCAGCCGAGCAACAGATTGCCGGCATAAAGTCCCCATTTGTATTCGACGTTGCGCGCAAACGCGATCAGCATCGGCGCGCAATACAGCACAGCGGCAACCAGATACATCGACCAGACGATCACCTGCATATTGGCGTCGTAGGGCAGCCCAGCCAGTCCGGACATGTCTTTCCTCCATGAGACTTGATGTGGGAAATGGCACTGTCTTTCCCTTTGGAGCTGACGAGCAAACTCACGGCGCCGTTCGAGCGGCGACCCGACGAGGGAATATCGTTGCGTGAACTGTGCGGAAGACGCGGCGCAACAAACTTTGTTTGAAATCAAGAGTGCAACGCGAAAGGCCGCGTCATTTCAACGCGGCGGGGACGCAATCAGGGTTGATCACGTCGATAACAGGTATCAGCGCGCCACTCACGATCAGTATCGTGAATAGCGCACTGATGATGCAATGAATGATCCGGGTGGCGACTGTGAGTTACGCGCTGCGCGCCAGCGCGCCGTCGATCATCGCCACCGCATTGCCGACGCCGTAGACGGCCACGAACGAACCGAACCGCGGCCCCTTCTCCTGGCCGAGCAGCACCTGGTACAGCATGTTGAACCAGTCGAGCGACACGCCTGGCTTGCCGTCCTTGGCGGCCTTCTTGTGATCGAGGAACGGCTCGCGGCGGCCGATCTCGTAGACGACGTCCTGGATCGCCTCGGCGGTGGCGTCCGCCGGCAATTGCGACAGCGCATCGCGCAGGTCCTGCAGCGCCGCGCGCTCCTGATCGGTCGGATCGCGGAACACCTTGGTGGGCGCCACGAAGTCGCGATAGTAGTTGATCGCGTAGCCGACCATCGCGTCGAGCTTGGGATGCGTTTCGGGGGTGACGCCCGGCCGGTAGCGGCCGATGAAACCCCACAGCGTCTCGGCGTTCTCGGCATTGGACGACGATACCAGCGTCAGCAGGAGCTGGAACGTCACCGGCATGTCGGCCTTCGGCGGCTGGCCGGAATGGATGTGCCAGACTGGGTTGGCGAGCCGCTGCTTCAGATCCTGGCGGGCGTAGCCGTCGAGGAATTGCTGATAGTCGTCGACGTTGCGCGGAATCACGTCGAAATAAAGCCGCTTCGCCGCCTTCGGTTCGCGGTACATGAACAGCGACAGCGATTCCGGCGAGGCGTAGCGCAACCACTCCTCGATCGTCAGGCCGTTGCCCTTCGACTTGGAGATCTTCTGCCCCTTGTCGTCGAGGAACAGCTCGTAGTTGAAGCCCTCCGGCGGCGTGCCGCCGATCGCCTGGGCGATCTTGCCTGAGAGCTTGACCGAGTCGATCAGATCCTTGCCGGCCATTTCGTAGTCGACGCCGAGCGCGGTCCAGCGCATCGCCCAGTCCGGCTTCCATTGCAGCTTGCAATGCCCGCCGGTGACCGGAACGGTGACGCGCTCGCTGGTTTCCGGATCGTCGTACGACACCGTGCCGGCCTTGACATCATGCTCGACGATCGGCACCTGCAGCACGATCCCGGTGCGCGGGCAGACGGGGAGGAACGGCGAGTAGCTGGCGGCGCGCTCCTCGCGCAGGCTCGGCAGCATGATCGCCATCACCTTGTCGAGCCGCTCCAGCACCTTGAGCAGCGTCGCGTCGAACCGGCCGGACTTGTAGTAGTCGGTTGCCGAGGCGAATTCGTAGTCGAATCCGAAAGTGTCGAGAAAGGCGCGCAGCCGCGCATTGTTGTGGGCGCCGAACGAATCGTGGGTGCCGAACGGATCCGGCACGCTGGTCAGCGACTTGCCGAGATTCTTCTCCAGCAGCTCCTTGTTCGGCACGTTGTCCGGCACCTTGCGCAGACCGTCCATGTCGTCCGAGAACGCCAGCAGCTTGGTCTTGATCTTGTCGTCGGTCAGCACCCGGAAGGCGTGGCGGACCATCGTGGTGCGCGCGACCTCGCCGAAGGTGCCGATGTGCGGCAGGCCCGACGGTCCGTAGCCGGTCTCGAACAGCACCTCGTCCTTCGGATGCTTTTTCAGCCGGTTCACCAGCGCGCGCGCCTGCTCGAACGGCCAGGCGTTGGATTGTTCGGCGAGGGTGCGCAGCTCGGAAGCGCTCGGAAGGTCGATCGTGGTCATTCGGGTCTCCAGCCGCCTTTGAAGGCGGGTCTTTCAAAACGGGCTGACGGAAAAATACCGCAACCAAAGATCGGTGTACTGGCCCTTGTCCCAAACCCGGAACAGCGCCCAATTCAGCGCCTGGCGCAACGTGTCGTTGCCCTTGCGCACAGCGATGCCGACGCCTTCGCCGAAATAGCGGCTTTCCAGAAACGGCGCGCCGGCGAAGGCGCAACAATTCTCCGAATCGGTGCCGTTGATCCAGAACGCCAGCGAAATCGCATCGCCGAAGATGAAGTCGACCTCGCCGCGCTTCAGCGCCGCGCGCAGCGCCTCGGCATTCTGATAGGAATGCAGCTCGGCGTCGGTGAACATCGCCTTCAGATAGGCTTCGTGCGCCGAGCCCGCGACCGCACCGATCTTGCGACCCTCGAGATATTCGGGGCGCATCTCCGGAATCACCGCGTCCTTGCGGGCGACGAACCGGGCCGGCGTGCGATAATACGGATCGGTGAAATCCAGCTTGGTGCGGGTTTGCGGCGTCACCGCCAGCGACGCGATGATCGCATCGCCGCGGTTGCTGGAAAGCGCGTCCAGCAGGGTCTCGAACTTGCGCATCTGCACCGTGCAGGTGACCTTGATCTCCTCGCACAGCGCGCGCGCCAGATCGACGTTGAACCCCGCCGGATTGCCGTCAGCCCCGGTGAAGTTGAACGGCGGGTAGTCGACCTCGGTGAGGAACCGGATCATGGTCAGGCGCGACATGTCCGGCCGCTCCGGCCGCCGGCGCGGATCCCAGAACCCCGGCACCGCATGGGCGGTGGCGTTGGCAACCGCCTTCGCCTCCGGACTGGTCTGGGCGGCACGCGCAGGCATCGGCGCCAGCAACGCGATCGTCACGGCATACGCCAGCGCCGCAAGGCGCGTGCGCGATGCGGCGAGTCGACTATTGCCGAAAAAAACAATCTGTGGTTGCATAATCAAGGGTTCCGCACCGGCGGTCTTATAGACCATCCGACGCGGGAGGCGAGTGTCGTTTGCGTAAGGGCGTGCCATGGTCGTGACCGACCGCGCCGGACTGCACGATACGATGACGGGGCGGCGCGGCGATGATGGGGCGACGCCGTCATGGCCCGAACGGCTCCGCTTCCCGGTGGCCCGGCCGACCGGATTCAGCGGGCATGATGATGATCCCGGCAACGATTGCGGTGGTGATCACCGCGATGATCGCGGCGGCGGCCCGACCGACAGCGTCGGCTCGCGGGACGATACGACGCCGGAACTCGACTGCCTGCGCCACGTGCTGGCCCCTGCGCTGCTGCAAGCGGCGGCGCGGCGCGGATACGATCTCCAGATCGGTGCCGATCGCGTTCTGATCCACCACGGGCTGATCGACGAGGGATCGTATCTGCGGCATTTGTCCCACGCGCTCAGCCTCGATATCGAGGAGTTCGACGAGCGCCGCCGCGCCGACTGCCCGCTGAGCGACGCACAGATCCCCGCCGCGGCGGCCGCCGGGATCACTCCGCTGCGCCTGAACGGCGATCTGGTTTGGGTGCTGGCTCCGCAGCGCCTGACGAGCCGCGGACTGTGCCTGCTGCTGGCGAGGTTTCCGGAAACGCGGCCGAGGCTGCGACTATCCTCGGCCGTCGCCCAACAGAACTTCCTCGCCAAGTACGGCGCATCGGCGCTGACTGAAACTTCTTGTGCCGAGTTGCAGCGGCGGTTTCCGGCCCTGTCGGCAGCGCCGCCGCACACACCGCTGTGGCGGCAGCGCCTGCAACGCGGCGGCTGCGTGGCCGCCGTGATGGTCCTGCCGCTGTGCCTGGACCCGGAGGTCACCACGGCTTTTCTGGCAATCTGGTTCATCGGCTTCGCCGGCCTGCGGCTGCTGGCCAGCCTGTGGCCGCGTCGGGCTCCGCCGATCTCCGTGCGGCGCCCCGACGCCGACCTGCCGGTCTACACCGTGGTGGCGGCGCTGTATCGCGAGGCCGACTCGGTCGGACCGCTGGTCGAGGCACTCGAAGCGCTCGACTATCCGCCCGAAAAGCTCGATCTGATTCTGGTGATCGAGCCCGACGACCTTTTCACTCGTGCGGCTCTGGCACGGCTAAAGCCGCGACCGCATCTGCGGGTGCTCATCGCGCCTGCGGTCGAGCCAAAGACCAAACCCAAGGCTCTCAACTATGCGCTGGCGTTCGCGCGCGGCAGCTTCATCGCAGTGTTCGACGCCGAGGACCGACCGGACCCGGGTCAGTTGCGTGCGGCACTCGCAGCGTTCGACGGCGCCGGCCGCGAGACCGCCTGCGTGCAGGCCAGCCTGTGCATCGACAATCTAACCCATAGCTGGCTGTCGCGCACCTTTCTGGCCGAATATGCCGGCCAGTTCGATCTGTTTCTGCCCGGCCTCGCCGCGCTCGGCCTGCCGCTGCCGCTCGGAGGTTCCTCGAATCATTTCCGCACCGACGTGCTGCGGGCCATCGGTGCCTGGGATCCGCACAATGTTACTGAAGACGCCGATCTGGGATTCCGGCTCGCCCGGCTCGGTTATCGCTGTGGCACCTTCGCATCGACCACATATGAAGAGGCGCCGCTCACGTTCGGCAATTGGCTTCGGCAGCGCTCGCGCTGGATGAAGGGCTGGATCCAGACCTGGGAGGTGCACATGCGCCACCCTCTGCGGCTGTGGCGCGAGACCGGCATCCGCGGCGTCCTCGCCCTCAACCTGCTGCTCGGCGGCAACGTGCTGTCGGCGCTGGCCTATCCGCTGCTCCTGATGATCGGGCTGATGCCTGCGGCAGATTGGGCGGATTCGTCGCCGAACTGGCTGGCTGCGGACACGCCCACGGCATTGCACTGGCTTGCAATCTCGTCCGGCGTGGCATCGACTATCGTGGTCGGCCTGCTCGGTCTGGTGCGTCGGCGACAATGGCGGCATGCCGGCGTGCTGATGTTGACGCCGCTGTACTGGCTGTGCCTGTCGATCGCCGCCTGGCGGGCGCTCGCGCACTACGTCTGGTGCCCATACCGATGGGACAAGACCCAACATGGCGTCGCCAGCCGTCCGCACCCGCTGGCACCGAAGGCATCTGCCTGGCGGCGTCGATGGCGGCGTTCAGAGGCCGCTACAGATACCGCTTCAGATCGGCCGCAGCCTCCTCGGGCTTGCGCTTGATGTTGAAGGGCGCGACGAAATTGCCGGACTTGTCCATCAGATAGATCAGCGCGGTGTGATCCATCGTGTAATCGCCGTCCTTGAGCGGAACTTTCTTGGCATAGACCCGATAGCCCTTTTCGATCTTCTCGATGGCCTCCGGCGTTCCGACCAGCCCCTTCAGATGCGGATCGAAACTCGACAGATAGTCCTTCATCGATTGTGGCGTGTCGCGCTCGGGATCGACCGAGACGAAATAGGCGTTGATTCGATCGGCGTCGCTGCCCATCGCAGCGAGTACCTGCGACAGTTCAAACAACGAGGTCGGACAGACGTCGGGGCAGCGGGTGAAACCGAAGAAGATCAGCGTCGGCTTACCCTTCATGCTCTGTTCGGTGACGATCTGGCCGTTGTGATCGGTAAGCCGGAATGGGCCGCCGATCGTCGCCGGCGCCGAAATCTTCTGCAAGCCACCGAGCAGCCACAGCACGACCACGAGACCGACAATCAGGCTGCCGGCGAAGGCGGCGACGATCACGAGCGGACGGATGGATTTGGCTTGTGCAGACATCGGCAGTGTCCTTCCGAACTCGGACCGGCCGAGGTGGCGGCGTGCCTGCCGGGCCGGAGCGAGGTGCGGATCGAACCGCACTGCTGCCCCCAATAGAGCGCCCGGCAGCGGCGGGCAAGCCGCCGCCCCGCCGCGCAGATCACGTCATGCGGAGAACGAGCCGCCACGGCCGGAGGGGACGAGAAAGGGGCGTCGGCGCAGAGACGTCAGCGGCCGGCTTGCGCCTGCGCGTCCATGTAACAGGGGCGGTACATCGACATCAATTGCTTGCCGCGCAGGAAGATCATGTGGCGCGTCAGGCCGCCCCGCTTCGAGATCCAACGGCGGATGTTGACCGGATACATCGTGTACAGCATCTGCGTCGCCTCGGCGTTGGTGACGGCGTTGCCGTTGGAGCCGAGATCCCATGCCGCGTGGAAACCGAGATTGGCCCGAGACGTCACGCAGATCTTATCGTGCGGGACCGCACCTAGCACGATGGTGCAGGCCGACGCGCAGAGCCCGTCGATCATGACGGTTTCGCCGGAGCTGCGCAGCGACTGGTATTTGTCGACATAGGTTCCGATTCGGCCACCACGATCGTCGGCGATTCGCACCATCGCCTGGCTCGACGCCACGCCGGCCAGCAGCAGCACGGCCGCGAGCATCCCCGTGAACAGTCTCATGGCTCCCCCACCGATCCCCGCCACGAACCCGCAGACCGCGCGACCTCGCAACAACGGCAGGGTGATTTCCGATCAGAGCTTTGTCCAGATCGACGGCGGACTCGGGGGCAATTTCAGAACGAGTGTTGCCCGCAGGATGCACTGAGGCTTCGCGAGGTCCCAAACTGAAACAGCGCAAGCCCGGGCATGGAACACGCCCCCCAAGGTTCCGTCTCGGCGTCGCGCGGCCTCGGAAGAGTCGTCGGTCCATCCAGCCCGAATCCGAATGAGCAGATCCGGGACCGGCCTGAACAGGTGACCGGCGGGGAAGGCAGCGCGCGGCCCCGACGTCCGCTCGATCCGATCCCGTCCCCGCCCGACGAGCCACCACCCGATTTGAGTTAGTAGCGCGGCGGAGCCCGACACTTGCGTCGAAGGGAGGCCAATTAGTTCACGGTCATGGAACCGTCATAATGGCTGTTGCGACGCTCTCGCGAAAACTAATCGTCCGACTTCGGACAACTACCGGAATTCCCGTATTGCGTGAGAATTTAAGGCAACCTTAGCACCAGGTGGTCCATGCTTAGTTCATTACGACAGGACGGTATTCGAATCCGGAGAGACTTCGGACGGAGCGGTCGACAGCCATCCGACAGCGCCGCGACGACACAGACCAAACGCCATACAGCGGCTCGCTGTTGGCCAGCCACCGCAACATCTCAGATCATCGTTCTCCAACAATCGAACCCTCGGGATTCTCCATGTCTCTTCGTCTCGGTCTCACGCCCAAGATCAACTCGATCGCCCTGGTCGGCATCGCCGGCGTTCTCGCCTTCGGCGTGCTGTATATGGTCGGGACGTCCTCGCAGGATGCCGCCAACTTGATTGATGAACGCGCGCGCACGCTCGGCGACAGCAACGCGAAACTGCAGATCGCCCTGCTCGAGCAACGTCGCGCCGAGAAGAACTTCATGCTGCGCAAGGACGAGCAATATCTCGGGCTGTTTCAGCAGAGCGGGCGGGCCGCCGCCGACACGCTGGCCGACATGATCCGGCAGACCGAGGCGACCGGCCAGAGCGAGCTGACCCGGAGCTTGCGGGCGGTGCAGGCCGGGTTCGAGACGTATCAGCGCCAGTTCGGCACACTCGCCGATGCGACCGTGAAGCTCGGCCTCAAGGAAGACGCTGGTCTGGAGGGCAGCCTGCGGAGCTCGGTCCATGACGTCGAAAAGGCGATCGGCAGCTTCGACTCGCCGTCGCTGATGGTGACGATGCTGATGATGCGCCGGCACGAAAAGGACTTCATGCTTCGCCGCAACCCGAAATACGGCGACGAAATGAAGAAGCGCTCCGCCGAATTCACCAGGGAGCTCGCGGCCTCCGATCTGCCCGAGGCGGCCAAGGCAGAGATCGCCAGGAAGCTCGCCGCATATCAGCGCGACTTCTCGTCCTGGATGGAGGGCGCCCTCGCGCTGGATCGTGCCGAGAACGAAATGGTGAAGACCTATCGATCGCTGCAGCCGGCGCTCGACGACCTGTTCAGCACGGTGCGGCAGCAGGCCGAACGCGCCAAGACGATGGCGCTGACGGCGCGCCAGACGACCGAACACCGGATGCAGCTCGCGATCATCGCCATCATCCTGGCCGTGATGGTGCTCGGCATCTGGATCGCACGCTCGATAACCAAGCCGCTCAGCGGGCTGAACACTGGCATCCGCCGGCTCGGCGACGGCGAACTCGATCTGGTGTTGCCGGCCCTGCAGCGCAGCGACGAAATCGGCGACATGGCCCGCGCAGTGGAATCCTGCAAGCTGAAGGCACAGGAGCGTGCCGCAGCCGAGGCTGCAGCCCAGGCCGAACAGGACCGGCTGGCGGCGCAGCAGCGCAAGCGCGAGATGATCGCGCTGGCCGACCAGTTCGAAAGCGCGGTCGGCGAAATCGTCGAGACGGTGTCGTCGGCCTCGACCGAACTCGAAGCCTCGGCCACGACGCTGACCTCGACCGCCGACCACGCCCAGCAATTCACCAACCTGGTCGCCGCGGCCTCCGAAGAGGCGTCCACCAACGTGCAATCGGTCGCCTCGGCGAGCGAGGAAATGGCGTCGTCGGTCAACGAGATCAGTCGGCAGGTGCAAGAATCGGCCCGCATCGCCAGCGAGGCGGTCACCCAGGCCGAGGCCACCAATGAACGGGTCAGCCACTTGTCCGAAGCCGCGGCGCGGATTGGCGACGTCGTCGAACTGATCAACTCGATCGCCTCGCAGACCAACCTGCTGGCACTCAATGCCACCATCGAGGCGGCGCGCGCCGGCGAGGCCGGCCGCGGCTTCGCCGTGGTCGCGGCCGAGGTCAAGCAACTCGCCGAACAGACCGCCAAGGCCACCGAACAGATCAGTCAGCAGGTCGGCGGCATCCAGAGCGCAACCGATCAGTCCGCGACCGCGATCCGCCAGATCGGCGACACCATCGCGCGGATGTCGGAAATCGCCGCGACCATCGCATCCGCAGTAGAAGAACAGGGAGCCGCGACCCAGGAGATTTCGCGCAACGTGCATCACGCCGCCGAAGGCGCCCATCAGGTGTCGGTGAACATCGTCGAGGTCCAGCACGGCGCCACAGCCACCGGCTCCGCTTCGGCGCAAGTGCTCACGGCAGCGCAATCGCTGGCCCATGACAGCACCCGGCTGAAGGACGAGGTCGCCCGCTTCCTCCGAACGGTGCGAGCGGCGTAGTCGACGCCGCACTGCCGATTGATGACCAAGTGGTTACCACGCCGCGGCGTTAATGAACTTCGTAAAGGTTGATTCTGCTCGGTCGTTGACGGGCGTCGCGATTGCAACCAATCATCCGGCGATAGTCATTTCAGGCGCTGAGGAACGTCAATGTCTCGCTTGTCCGCCGCTTTACTCGCTTCCGCCGTCGTCGCCGGCGCGGCCGTCGCGCTCCCGACCGCCGCCTCCGCTTGCTACGGCTGCGCGCCCCCGCCGTGTTACGGCTGCTATCAGCAGCAATACGTAGCTCCGGAGTACCGCACCGTCGAGGAGACCGTGATGGTGGCGCCCGGCCGCGTCGTCGCTCATCGCGTCCCGCCGCAGTACCGCACCGTGATGGTGCCGAAGACCGTGATGGTGTCGCCCGGCGGTGTCGCCTACGAACGCATTCCGCCGCAATTCGCAACCCGCGAGCGGGTCGAGATAGTGTCGCCGGGCTACAGCTACTACGCGCCGGTGCGCCCGCGCTGCGGCGGCTGCGGCTGGTAACGGCTCGCGGTGATGTCGTAGCGACTAGCGCTACGCGCCGCGGCACTCGCAATCGCAATGTCGCGGCCGGGACAACGAGCCCCGGCCCTTGACGTGCGAGCCGGCCCGCCCGCTCTCTCAGCTTCGCCGGAACGGCAGCTTCGGTCCGTCGAGCCTGCGCAGCCCCGGCTCGCGCCGTTCCAGCCACCAGCCGTATTGCTTCGGCCAGTCGGCGAACGCCTCGTCGCCTTCGGTGAGTTCGAGCTGGGCGTGAAGCGCCCAATTCGGGTCGAACAGCGCCTCGCGGCCGATCGCGATCAGATCGGCCTGCCCCTGCTCGACGATATTCTCCGCCTGATCCGGATGGACGATCAGCCCGACCGCGATGGTCGGGATCTCGGCCTCGGTCCGGATGGTTTCGGCGAACGGCACCTGGAAGCCGTAGCCGCGGGGAATCCGGTTGGCGGTCGCCGATCCGAGTAGTCCGCCTGACGAACAATCGATGATGTCGGCGCCGCGCGCCTTGGCCTCGCGCGCGAACACCACCGAATCCTGCAGTTCGATGCCGCCTTCGACGCCGTCGACCGACGATACCCGCACCGCCAGCGGCAGCGTGTCGGGCCAGGCGGCCCGCACCGTCCCGAGCACTTCCAGCGGAAACCGCATCCGCCCGGCGCGATCGCCGCCATAGGCGTCGGTGCGCTGGTTCGACAACGGCGACAGAAACGAGTGCAACAGGTAACCGTGGGCGCAATGCACTTCGAGCATCTCGAACCCAGCCTCGACCGCCCGCAGGGTCGCGCTGCGCCAGGCGTCGAGCAGATGATCGAGATCGCGATCAGTCAACTCCTGCGGCGTCAGCCAGCCGTCGTCCATCGGGATCGCGCTCGGCGCCACGATATCCCACGGCTGGTCACCGCGGGCGGCGTCCTCGGCGGTCAGAGCGGCGTTGCCGTACCACGGCCGCTGCATGCTCGCCTTGCGGCCAGCGTGGGCGAGTTGGATCGCCGGCACCGCACCGTTGTCGCGCAGGAAGGCGGCGATGCGCTCCAGCGGCCGGATCTGGTCGTCGTTCCACAACCCGAGATCGCCGTGGGTGATGCGGCCGTTGGCGGTGACCGCGGTGGCCTCGACCATCACGATTCCGGCGCCGCCCTGGGCGAATTTGCCCAGATGCACCAGATGCCAATCACTAGCCACCCCATCGACCGCGGAGTACTGGCACATCGGCGAGATCAGGATGCGGTTTTTCGCGGTGATGCCGCGCAGGGTGATCGGACGAAACAGCGGCGGCAATGACATCAGGACTCCACAACGTTCCTCGAAAGACTTCTTCAGTCGGGCGGCTTCACGGCTCAGCGCCGGACCGTCCCGTTCGTTGGGATCGATTCTGACGATCCGGCAGGATCAGGTCAATTGCCGGTGGCCGCTGTGAAATCCCGCGCGTTTGGACTATCGTCGCGCCATGAGCTTGATCCGTCGCATTGTTTTGTCCCGCCGGGCTGTCCTGACGGTCGCCGTCGGCATTCTGACCGCACCGCTGGCTGCACCGGCTGTGGGCGCCGAAGGCTTGTATCCGAGCCGCCCGGTGCGGATCGTGCTGCCGTTCGCCGCCGGCGGCGTCGCCGACATCACCGCCAGGCTGATCGCCGATCGGCTCGGCACCAAGCTCGGCCAGCGGTTCTACGTCGAGAACCAGCCGGGCGCGGGCGGGATCGCCGCGGCACGCACGGTGATCTCGGCGCCGCCGGACGGCACGACGCTGGCGCTGCTGTCGAACGGCACGGCGATCAGCGTGTCGCTGTTCAAGAAGCTGCCGTTCGACCCGATCAAGGATTTCGTGCCGATTTCCACGCTGGGAACGTTTGATTTCCTGTTCGCCGTCCGCGCCGATTCAAAGTTCAAGACGCTGGACGAGTTCATCAAGGCGGCGAAGCAGAAACCTGGCGCGCTCAATGTCGGCATCATCAACGCCGGCAGCACGCAAAATCTCGCCGCCGAGCTGTTCAAGACCGCAGCCGGTGCAGATTTCATGATCATGCCGTATCGCGGAACTCCCGACGTGATGGTGTCGCTGCTGCAAGGCTCCGTCGACCTGACGATCGACAGCTATTCGGCACTCAAGGGCAACCTCGCCGACGGCAAGATCCGGGCGCTGGCGGCGACCGGACCGCTGCGCTCCAAGATCACGCCCGACATCGCAACGTTGCGTGAAAGCGGCATCGAGGCCAGCATCGAATCCTGGAACGGGCTGTTCGCGCCGGCCGGAACGCCGCCTGCGGTGATCAGCGCCTTGAACACCGCGCTCCAGGAAATCCTGGCCGAGCCGGCCCTGAAGAAGAAGCTGCTCGAGCTCGGCATCGACGCCAAGCCCTCGACGCCGGAGCAGCTCGCGGCACGGCTGCGCACCGATATAGACAAATGGCGCGTGGTGATCGAGCAGTCGGGGATCGAACGGCAATAGCGGCGGGGCCCGCAATCAGGCGATGAACCTCAAGCAGCTCGAATATTTCATGCACGTCGCCGAGCTGGGCTCGTTCAGCAAGGCCGCGATGGTGCTGGACGTCGCCCAGCCGGCGCTGAGCAGGCAGGTGCGCGGGCTGGAGACCGAGCTGCGCCAGCAACTGTTCTTGCGCAACGGCCGCGGCGTGGCGCTGACCGAAGCCGGGCGCAGGCTGTTCGACCATTCGGTCGCGATCATGCAGATGGTCGCCCACGCGCGCGAAGACCTTGGCGCCAGCCGCGACGCGCCGGTCGGCCGCGTCACCATCGGTCTGCCTCCCTCGATCGCCCGCCAGCTCACGTTGCCCCTGATCGAGCATTTCAAACGCGCGCTGCCGGCGGCCCGGCTGGCGATCGTCGAGGGACTGTCGTCGCACATCATCGAATGGGTCACCACCGGCCGCGCCGATGTCGGTCTGGTCTACAATCCGGACGCCCAATCCGGCATCGAGATCACGCCCCTGCTGCAGGAACCGCTCGGGCTGGTCAGCTACGCGCCGGCCGGCAAGCGCCGCATTGCCGCGGCACCGCTTCCGTTCGAGGATCTGTCGAAATATCCGCTGATCGTCCCCGAACGGGTGCACGCGATGCGCCGGCTGCTGGAGAACGAGGCGGCGCTCGCAGGGGTCAAGCTCGACATAGCCTGGGAGGTGTCGAGCGTGCCGTCGATCATCGAGCTGGTGTGCGCCGGGCACGGACACGCGGTGCTGACACGGAGCGGCGTCGCGGCCTCGCCGCGCGCGGCCGAACTGGTGATGCGTCCGCTGGTCGATCCGGCACCGGCAAGCGCGCTGTGCCTGGTGGTATCGGCGACGCGGCGGCCGACTCCGCTCGCGCAGCACGCCATGCGGGTGCTGACCGATCTGGTGCGGGCGCTGCCGACCTGATTTCGGCTCACGGTTTTCGGCGCGGACGCTTGCCATGCCGGAAGCCGATAGCTGTTATAGACCACCCGCCGTGGCGCCGGTCAGGCCGCCCGGCCAAAATAGCAACAACAATCCGGAAGGAAACGAATGCAAACCGCCATTCCCTGCCTGTTCATGCGCGGCGGGACCTCACGCGGCCCCTTCTTCAATGCAGCCGACCTGCCGAACGACATCGCCTCCCGCGACAAGGTGCTGCTCGCGGTGATGGGCTCGCCCGATCGCCGTCAGATCGACGGGCTCGGCGGCGCCCATCCGCTCACCAGCAAGGTCGGCATCGTTTCCAAAGGATCGAAGCCCGGCGTCGATCTCGATTTCCTTTTCGCACAGTTGCAGCCGGACAAAGACACGGTCGATACCACGCCGAACTGCGGCAACATGCTGGCCGCCGTCGTCCCATTCGCGCTCGAAACCGGCATGATCAAGCCGCAGGGAGACACCACCACGCTGCGGGTGCTGACGCTGAACACCGACATGCAGTGCGACATCACGGTGCAGACCCCGGATGGCCACGTCTCCTACGACGGTGATGCGCGGATCGACGGCGCGCCGGGCACCTCGGCGCCGATCAAGATCAACTTTCTCGATACCGCGGGCTCGGTCGCGCCCGGCCTGCTGCCGACCGGCAATGTCCGCGACGTCATCGACGGCGTCGAAGTGACCTGCATCGACAACGGCATGCCGCTGGTGATGTTTCGGGCCGAAGCGGTGGGCCGCACCGGCTATGAGGGCGTCGCCCAGCTCAACGCCGACACCGATCTCAAGGCGCGGCTGGAGAAGCTGCGGATCGCCTGCGGCCACGCGATGCAGCTCGGCGACGTCACGTCCAAGAACTATCCGAAGATGACGCTGATTTCGGCGCCGCGCGCCGGCGGCAGCATCTCGACCCGCAGCTTCATCCCGCACGTCTGCCACGACGCGATCGGCGTGCTCGCCGCCGTGACGGTGGCGACCGCCTGCGTGCTGAAAGGCAGCGTCACCGAAGGCATCGCGCAGGTACCCGACGGCAGCGTCAAGCAGATCTCGGTCGAGCATCCGACCGGCGAGTTCTCGGTCGAGATCGAGGTCGATCCGGACAATCCGCAAAACGTCACCCGCGCCGCCCTGCTGCGCACCGCACGTCTGATCATGCGCGGCGAAGCGATGGTGCCGGGCTCGGTGTGGGGCGGGACGCAGACCAGCGACGCAGCGCTGCGGCGCGCGGGGTGAAACAACGACGAAACTGGAACGCGTATCGATGCTCGCTGAGTTAGCGAGCGGGGCATAAACAACAGGCGTCATGCGCGGGCTTGACCCGCGCATCCATCTTCAGAAGAGCGATGGATTGCCGGGTCAAGCCCGGCAATGACGAAGAACAAGCAGTTAGGACACCCGATGATCATCGACATTCACGGCCACTACACCACCGCGCCGAAGGCGCTGGAGGATTGGCGCAACCGGCAGATCGCCGGCATCAAGGATCCGTCCGTGATGCCGAAAGTGTCCGAGCTGAAGATTTCGGACGACGAGCTGCGCGCCTCGATCATAGACAACCAGCTCAAGAAGATGCAGGAGCGCGGCAGCGACCTGACGGTGTTCTCGCCGCGCGCCTCGTTCATGGCGCACCACATCGGCGACTTCAACGTCTCGTCGACCTGGGCGGCGATCTGCAACGAGCTGTGCTACCGCGTCTCGCAACTCTTCCCCGACAACTTCATCGGCGCCGCGATGCTGCCGCAGTCGCCGGGCGTGGACCCGAAGACCTGCATTCCCGAGCTTGAAAAGTGCGTCAAGGAGTACGGCTTCGTCGCCATCAACCTCAATCCCGATCCGTCGGGCGGGCACTGGACCTCGCCGCCGCTGACCGACCGTGTCTGGTATCCGATCTACGAGAAGATGGTCGAGCTGCAGATCCCGGCGATGATCCACGTCTCCACAAGTTGCAACGCCTGCTTCCACACCACCGGCGCGCATTATCTCAACGCCGACACCACCGCCTTCATGCAGTGCGTCGCCGGCGACCTGTTCAAGGATTTCCCGGAGCTGAAATTCATCATTCCGCACGGCGGCGGCGCGGTGCCGTATCACTGGGGCCGTTTCCGCGGCCTGGCGCAGGAGATGAAGAAGCCGCTGCTCGAGGACCATGTCCTCAACAACATCTTCTTCGACACCTGCGTGTATCACCAGCCGGGCATCGACCTCCTCAACACCGTGATTCCGGTCGACAACGTGCTGTTCGCCTCGGAGATGATCGGCGCGGTGCGCGGCATCGATCCGCGGACCGGCTTCTATTACGACGACACCAAGCGCTACATCGAGGCGTCGACCATTCTGACGCCGGAAGAGAAGCAGCAGATCTACGAAGGCAACGCCCGCCGCGTCTATCCGCGGCTCGATGCCGCGCTCAAGGCGAAGGGTAAGTAACAATGACCATGCGGATGAACGATCTCGGCATCGTCAAGCGCAACATCGGCCGCGCCGACAAGGCGGCGACCACGAAGCTGTCGCGCTTCGGCGTCGCTACCGTGCACGAGGCGATGGGCCGCGTCGGCCTGATGGCACCGTACATGCGCCCGATCTATTCCGGCGCGCATATCTGCGGCACCGCCGTCACCGTGCTGCTGCAGCCGGGCGACAACTGGATGATGCACGTCGTCGCCGAACAGATTCAGCCCGGCGACGTCGTGGTCGCGGCCTGCACGGCGGATTCGACCGACGGCTTCTTCGGCGACCTGCTGGCCACCAGCTTCCGCGCCCGCGGCGCGCTCGGCCTGATCATCGACGCCGGCGTGCGCGACGTCCGCGATCTCACCGAAATGAAATTCCCGGTTTGGTCGAAGGCGATCCACGCCAAGGGCACCGTCAAGGCGACGCTCGGCTCGGTCAACATTCCGGTGGTTTGCGCCGGCGCGCATGTCACGCCGGGCGATGTGGTGATCGCCGATGACGACGGCGTCGTGGTGGTGCCGGCCGCGGTCGCGCAGATGGCGGCTGACGCCGCCGAAGCCCGCGAGGCCAACGAAGCCGACAAGCGCGCCAAGCTGGCGTCGGGCGTGCTCGGCCTCGACATGTACAAAATGCGCGAACCGCTGGAACAAGCCGGCCTGAAGTACATCGACTGATGAGCAGCGATCCGAAACAGTGGCGCATCGGGATCGTCGGCTATGGCGAGGTCGGCAAGATTCTCGCCGAGGATCTGCGCGCCCAGGGCGTCAAGGTCGCGGCCTATGACGTCAAGCTCGCCGACGACCGCGGCGGGCCGCTGCGCGAGCATGCCAGCCGCCACGGCGTGACGCTGACGACGTCGCACGCCGATCTGGCGGCGCGCACCGACTTCCTGATCTCCGCCGTGACGGCGAGCCAAACGGTGGCGGTCGCTGAAGCCTGCGCGGCGGCGCTCAATCAAGGCACCTGGTTTCTCGACTTCAACTCGGCGTCGCCCGGCGCCAAGCAGCGCGCAGCGGCGCTGATCGACGGCGAACAGGGCCGCTACGTCGAAGGCGCAGTGATGACCTCGGTGCCGCCCTATCGGATCAAGGTGCCGCTGCTGCTCGGCGGCGCGCATGCGGCCGAACTGGCGCCGCTGCTGGGCGCGCTCGGCTTCGCCGCCACGCCGGCGAGCGACCAACTCGGCGTCGCCTCGGCGACCAAGATGTGCCGCAGCATCATGATCAAGGGGCTGGAGGCCATGGTGATCGAGAGCTTCACCACCGCCCGCGCCTACGGCGTCGAGGACGCGGTGATCGCTTCGCTTGCCGAGACGTTTCCGCAGATCGATTGGGAGAAGCAGGGTGCCTACTTCTTCCAGCGCGTCATCGAACACGGACGCCGCCGCGCCGAGGAAGTCCGCGAGGTCGCCGAGACAGTGCGCGAGGCCGGCCTGACGCCGTGGTCGGCGCAGGGCACCGCAGAGCGGCAGGCCTGGGTGGCGGATCTGGCGGATGAAGGTCTGTTTGGTGCGCGCGGGGATAAGGCGTTCGCGCGAAGTAGCGACTGGCGGATCGAGGCTGATCGGATTCTGGCGAAGGCGAAGAACGAGACGAAGACGTAATTCCGCAGGATTGGCGGCGAAGCGGTCTTACTAATTAACCGAAGCGCTCCTGGTCCCCCTCCCCCTTGCGGGGAGGGTCGGCCGAGCGAAGCGGAGGCCGGGGTGGGGGTCCACGAGTCGCAGTGCTCGTGGACCCCCACCCCCGACCCCTCCCCGCAAGGGGGAGGGGAGATGAGAGGCCGAGGCTGAACACACAATGACTTCAACGAGCGCTCACTTGAATAGCGCTGACTCGAACCGACGCTTATTGAGACGAGTAACGGAATGAAATTCGAAAAGACCCCGGGATGGCTGGACTGGTACCAAGGCCCCTCGAAGCCGACCTTCAAGGTGCCGGCGGGCGCAGTGGACGCGCATTGCCATGTGTTCGGGCCGGGCGACGAGTTTCCGTTCGCGCCGGAGCGCAAATACACGCCGTGCGATGCGTCGAAGCAACAACTCTATGCGCTGCGCGACCATCTTGGCTTTTCCCGCAACGTCGTGGTGCAGGCGACCTGCCACGGCGCCGATAACCGGGCGATGGTCGACGCGTTGATCCATTCGAACGGCAAGGCCCGCGGTGTCGCGACGGTTCGCCGCAGCGCCACCGACGACGAATTGAAATCGATGCATGATGCTGGCGTGCGCGGCGTGCGCTTCAACTTCGTGAAAAGGCTGGTCGACTTCACCCCGAAGGACGAACTGATCGAGATCGCCGAGCGGATCAAGCAGTTCGGCTGGCATGTCGTGATCTATTTCGAGGCGATCGACCTGCCGGAACTGTGGGACTTCTTCACCGCGCTGCCGACCATTGTGGTGGTTGATCACATGGGGCGGCCGGACGTCACCAAGCCGGTCGACGGTCCGGAGTTCGAGCTGTTCGTCCGTTTCATGCGCGAGCACCATAACGTCTGGTCGAAGGTGAGCTGCCCGGAGCGACTGTCGGTGTCCGGCCCGCCGGCTTTGCACGGCCAACAGAACGCCTATCGCGACGTGGTGCCGTTCGCCCGCCGCATCGTCGAGACCTTCCCGGATCGCGTGCTGTGGGGAACCGACTGGCCGCATCCGAACCTGAAGGACCACATGCCCGACGACGGCCTGCTGGTCGACTTCATCCCGCACATCGCGACCACGCCGGAACTTCAACGCAAACTACTGGTCGACAACCCGATGCGGCTATACTGGCCGGAGGAGAAGTAACACCGTCATGCCCGCGCTTGTCCCGGGCATCCACGAAAGCGGACGCTCCGCAACAAGAACGTGGATGGCCGGGACAAGCCCGGCCATGACGAGCTAATAACATGGAACACAGAGGAGACCCCGCCATGCCCCTCGAAAAACCCTACAAGGATGTGCCCGGCACCACGATCTTCGATGCCGACATGTCGCGCCAGGGCTATCATCTGAACCAGTTTTGTATGTCGCTGATGAAGGCCGAGAACCGCACCCGCTTCAAGGCGGACGAGCGCGCCTATCTCGACGAGTGGCCGATGACCGAGGAGCAGAAACAGGCGGTGCTCGATCGCGATCTCAACCGCTGCATCGCGCTCGGCGGCAACATCTATTTCCTCGCCAAGATCGGCGCGACCGACGGCAAGAGCTTCCAGCAGATGGCCGGCTCGATGACCGGGATGACCGAAGAGGAATATCGCAACATGATGGTCGGCGGCGGCCGTCCGATCGACGGCAACCGCTACGTCGGGGAGAAGAAGTAATGGCCCGCATCACCGCCAGCGTTTACACCTCGCACGTCCCGGCCATCGGCGCCGCGATCGACATGCAGAAGACCGGCGAAGACTACTGGAAGCCGGTGTTCAAGGGTTACGAGTTCTCCAAAGAGTGGCTCAAGGATCAGAAGCCCGACGTGATCTTCCTGGTGTTCAACGATCACGCCACCGCCTTCAGCCTCGACCTGATCCCGACCTTCGCGATCGGCACCGCGACGGAATATCAACCGGCTGACGAAGGCTGGGGGCCGCGCCCGGTGCCGAAGGTGATCGGCCATCCGCGGCTCGCCGCGCATATTGCCCAGTCGGTGATCCAGGACGATTTCGATCTCACCATCGTCAACAAGATGGACGTCGACCACGGCCTCACCGTCCCGCTCAGCCTGATGTGCGGCGAGCCGCAGGCCTGGCCCTGCCCGGTGATCCCGTTCGCCGTCAACGTCGTGCAATATCCGGTGCCGTCGGGCCGGCGCTGCTACATGCTCGGCCAGGCGATCGGCCGCGCCATCCGGTCCTACGACGAAGACATCAACGTGCAGATCTGGGGCACTGGCGGCATGAGTCACCAACTCCAGGGGCCGCGCGCCGGCCTGATCAACCGCGAATGGGACAACGCCTTCCTCGATCTGCTGATCAATGACCCCGATGGGCTGTCGAAGAAGCCGCATATCGACTACGTCCGCGAGGCTGGCTCCGAAGGCATCGAGCTGGTGATGTGGCTGATCGCGCGCGGCGCGATGAGCGATGTCGCCGGCGGCCCCAAACCCAAGGTCGCCCACCGTTTCTACCACGTCCCGGCCAGCAACACTGCGGTCGGCCACCTCATTCTGGAGAACGCCTGACATGGCAAAGACGATCAAGGTCGCCCTCGCGGGAGCGGGTGCGTTCGGCATCAAGCATCTCGACGGCATCAAGAACATCGACGGCGTCGAGGTGGTGTCGCTGATCGGCCGCCGGCTGGAGCCGACCCAGGAAGTCGCCAAGAAGTACGGCATCGAGCACGTCTCGACCGAACTGTCCGACGCGCTGGCGATCAAAGAGGTCGATGCCGTCATCCTCTGCACGCCGACCCAGATGCATGCGCAGCAGGGCATCGACTGTTTGCGCGCCGGCAAGCACGTCCAGGTCGAAATCCCGCTGGCGGATTCGCTGGCTGACGCGCAGGCGGTGGTCGATCTGCAGAAGCAGACCGGGCTGGTGGCGATGTGCGGCCACACCCGGCGGTTCAATCCGAGCCATCAATACGTGCACAACAAGATCAAGGCCGGCGAGCTGAACGTCCAGCAGATGGATGTGCAGACCTACTTCTTCCGCCGCACCAACATGAACGCCCTCGGCCAGCCGCGGAGCTGGACCGACCACCTGCTGTGGCACCACGCCGCCCACACCGTCGATCTGTTCGCCTATCAGGCCGGATCAAAGATCGTGAAGGCCAACGCCGTGCAGGGCCCGATCCATCCCGATCTCGGCATCGCGATGGACATGTCGATCCAGCTCAAGGCAGAAAACGGTGCGATCTGCACGCTGTCGCTGTCGTTCAACAACGACGGGCCGCTCGGCACCTTCTTCCGCTACATCTGCGACAACGGCACCTACATCGCCCGCTACGACGATCTGGTGAACGGCAAGGAAGAGAAGATCGACGTCTCCAAGGTCGACGTCTCGATGAACGGCATCGAGCTGCAGGACCGCGAGTTCTTCGCCGCGATCCGCGAAGGCCGTGAACCCAATGCCAGCGTCGCCCAGGTGCTGCCGTGCTACCAGGTGCTGCACGATCTCGATCAGCATCTCGCCAAGGGCTGATTCCGCTGCCGCCCTGTCGGCTTCCTCGCGACCGAATGGCCGGGCCCACCCCGGCCATTTGCTTTTTCCGCGCGAGCATCCCTGCGCCGCAGCGAGCCGCCGACCCTTGTGTTTCCGAGGCGGAACCTTAGTTGAATGGCAGCGGTTGTCTCGCCGATCGACCAGACAACCCGTCAGGCGGAGGATGACGATGCACAAGCGCAAATCCCTGTTGCCGTTGGGCGGCCGTGCCGTTGCGATTCTGGTTGCCGTCGCGATGGCGGTCCCGACGCTGCAGCCCGCGGCGGCCTTGGCCGCGACTCCCACCAAATTGCAGACCGCCTTCCCCGTGGCCGAACCGCTCACCGACTTCAGTGCCGCCAAGAAGCGTCGCCATGTCCGGCGCGGCGGAAACAGTGGCAATGCGGCCGCTGCCGCGGCCTTTGTCGGGATTGTCGGCACCATCGGCGCAATCGCCGCTGCTCAGGCCAGGCGCGACGCCTATGAGAGCCGCTACCGCTATTACTATGGCCCAGGTCCGGCCTACTATGGCGGGCCGGGTTACTATGGGGGGCCACGTTATATGGCGCACCCTACGGCCCACGACCGTACTATTACGGCTACTGAGCAGACTTGACGCAGACCGATGACGCCGCCGTCCCTTCTAAAGAGGGACGGCGCAGCCGAGTTGCGTTTACACGTCTGACATCGATTTGAACTAGGCTGTTTCAATGACTGATTCGCTCGAGCGCCTGTATCAGGCCGTGCTGGCGGCGCGGGATCTCGATCCTGCGACGTCGCGAACGGCTCGGCTGTTTCAGCGCGGCTCCGGCAAGATGGCCAAGAAACTGGCCGAAGAGGCGATCGAAGTGGTGATCGACGCCGTCAACGGCAATCGCGAGGCAGTGATCCGCGAAAGCGCGGATCTGCTGTACAATCTCACGGTGCTGTGGGCTTCGGCCGGCGTCCGCCCCGAGGACGTCTGGGACGAAATGCGGCGCCGGGAGAATCTGCTCGGCATCGCCGAGAAGCTGCCGAAGTCGCGGGTCGAGATCGCCAAGCCGCCGATCGCCCGCCCGCCCCGCCGTCCCGTCGCCCAGCAGGCGGTGCGCAAGCGCCGCTAAAACCGTTCTCCAGCATCTGTGCTTTTTGCGCCATGGACAAACGGTCGATGGAGTGGTTGATCGCGCGTCATGCTGCGCAAAATCTACGACTGGTGCATCGACGCCGCCCACAAGCCCTACGCTCTGTGGATCCTCGGAATGGTCTCCTTCGCGGAGAGTTCGTTCTTCCCGATCCCGCCGGACGTCATGCTGATTCCGATGTCGCTGGCACGGCCGGAACGGGCATGGTTTTACGCCGGGCTGTGCACCATCACCTCGGTCGCGGGCGGCGTGGTCGGCTATCTGATCGGCGCCGTGCTGTACGATTCGGTCGGCCATTGGCTGATCCAGCTCTATGGCTACGGCGACAAGGTCGAGGCCTTTCGCGCCGGCTATGCGCAATGGGGCGCCTGGATCATCCTGCTCAAGGGCCTGACACCGATCCCCTACAAGCTGGTGACGATCACCTCCGGTTTCGCCGGCTACGACATCTGGTCGTTCATCCTGTTCTCGATCATCGCTCGCGGCGGCCGGTTCTTCGTCGTGGCCATCGTGCTGAACCGCTACGGCGTGGTGATCCGAGAGCAGATCGAAAAGCGGCTCGGCCTGTGGGTGACGATCGGCGCGGTCGTGCTGGTGCTCGGCTTCGTGGTCGCTCTCAAGCTGGTCTAGCAACGGTTCCGGTGACCCGTCTTCTCTCCGCCGGCACATCGGCGTAGGCTGGGACATGCTTGTATTGAACCGCATGTTGCGCCGGCGTCTGGCGGCGCGATGCATCTGCGTTGCCGCAGCCGCGGTGCTGCTCGCGACCCTCGCCAGCGCGCCCGCAGCGGCGCAGCTTTCCGCGGCGCCGCCAGCCGACCGGGCGCCACCGTCTCCTCCGTCGCAGTCGGACAATCCCGGTCTGGTCGACGAAATCCAAAAGCTCCTGAAGGCTCCCTCGTCGCTCCTGCCGTCGACCTCGCTGCTGCCATCGTTTGGAAGCGACAACAAAGACTCGCCGCAGCCGGCGCCCGCCAGTCCGGCGCCCCAGCAGAGTCCGCCAGGTTCGCCGCCGCAAGCAGGGCCGCCATCACTTCCGCCGCCTTCAGCTTCCGCGCCCTCGGCTTCGCCGACACCGCCCCCAACACAATCCTCGCCAATGGTGCCGGCGATGGTCAGCGGGCATCAGGTCTGTCCGGTGGTCCCTGGCAGCGGACCAAACTGCCAAGCGGCCGCCGACATCCTGTGCCGATCAAAGGGCTATCGCCTCGGCAACAGCCTCGGCGTCGATTCCACAGAGAAGTGCTCGGCTAAGGTGCTGATCCCCGGACGGCCGCGCGAGCCGGGCGATTGCCGCACCGAAAATTTCGTCACACGGGCATGGTGCCAATAGGCGGCGCCCGATTCCTGCGACGAAACGCACGCTTGCGTCGAAACGCTGCGAATTCGGCAAATCGTAGCTTGCAGGCCGGTTCCTCGCTTGCTTTTGTGTCGCCGCGGCCGCGCCGCCAAACACAACAAACAAGGAGAAACTCGAATGCCCATGCCTGCATTGTTCAAGGGCCGCCTGTCGGTTCCGGTGATCGGCTCACCGCTGTTCATCATCTCGGGTCCCGAGCTGGTGATCGCACAATGCAAGGCCGGCGTGGTCGGGTCGTTTCCGGCGCTGAATGCGCGCCCGGCCGCGCTGCTCGACGAATGGCTGCACCAGATCAGGGAAGAACTCGCCGCCTACGACAAGGCTCATCCGGAGCGTCCGTCGGCGCCGTTCGCCGTCAACCAGATCGTGCACAAATCCAACAACCGGCTCGATGCCGACCTCGCGCTGTGTGAAAAGCACAAGGTGCCGATGCTGATCACCTCGCTCGGTGCCCGCGAGGAGCTGAACCAGGCCGCGCACAATTGGGGAGGCATCGTCTTCCACGACGTCATCAATCAGAAGTTCGCCCACAAGGCTGTCGAGAAAGGCGCCGACGGCCTGATCCTGGTCGCGGCGGGCGCCGGCGGCCATGCTGGTACGCAATCGCCGTTCGCCTTCGTCACCGAGACGTGCGCCTGGTACAATGGTCCGATCGCCCTGTCGGGCGCGATCGCCAATGGCCGCGCGATCCGTGCCGCCCGCGTGCTCGGGGCCGACTTCGCCTATATCGGCTCGGCCTTCATCGCCACCAAGGAAGCCAACGCGGTCGAGCGCTACAAGGAGATGATTACCACCTCCGGCGCCGACGACATCGTGTACTCGAACCTGTTCACCGGCGTGCACGGCAACTATCTGAAGCCGTCGATCGTCGCGGCGGGGATGGACCCGGACAACCTCGAACAATCCGATCCGTCGAAGATGAACTTCGGCACCGACGAAGCCGGAGAACGCGCCAAACCGAAGGCGTGGAAGGAGATCTGGGGCGCAGGCCAGGGCATCGGCAGCATCAACGAAGTGCTGCCCGCCGGCGAACTGATTGCCCGCTTCAAGAAGGAATACGACGAGGCGATCGACCCGCCGCTGTGAGGCGATAACCGTCGTCTCCTCTGCTCACCCGGTCATTGCGAGGAGTGCAACGACGAAGCAATCCAGCTCCGTGCGCCGGCCCTGGATTGCTTTGCTTCGCTCGCAATGAGGGGGAACGCTCCGATCTCGTCAGCTCAATTTCTGGACGCCGCCTCATGGACTCCATTTACCGTATCGACGGCACCGATATCGAAACCAGTCCGAACGCGGCCGGGCCGTGGGATCCGACGATGCAGCACGGCTCGCCGCCGTCGGCGCTCGTGACCTATCTGGCCGAGCAGGTCCCAACGCCATCGCCGATGCAGATCGCGCGCGTCACCGTCGATCTGTTGCGTCCGGTGCCGGTGGGACCGCTGACCTACCAGACCGAGGTGCTGCGCGAGGGCCGCAAGATCCAGCTCTGCGCCGTGCGGCTGCTGTCGAAGGGCGTCGTCGTGGTCGGCGCCACGGTGCTGAAGATTCGCATCACCCCGCCCGATCTGCCCGACGATATCGAGCACCCGCCGCTCGACGTACCGCATCCCGACGATTGCCCGGTGCTCGACCCAGGCTTCACCCGCAATCCGTTCGTCGGTGGAATGTCGCTGCGCAAGGTCTATGGCGGCTTCGGTGAGATTGGTCCCGGCGCAACCTGGTATCGCGCCGACCGCGCGCTTGTCGAAGGGCAGCCGACATCGCAGGCGATGCGCGCAGTGGTCGCCGCAGACTTCAGCAACGCCACATCGTCGATCCTCGACTTCAAACACTGGACCTTCATCAACGCCGACCTCAACGTGTTCTTCGCGCGGCAGCCGGTCGGCGACTGGGTGCTGCTGAATTCCGAAATGTGGTTGGGGCCCGACGGTGCCGGCATCGCGTCGTCGAAGCTGGCGGATGTGCACGGCTATTTCGGTCGCGCGATCCAGAATCTGGTGGTCGAGCAGCGCTGAGCCGGAGAGCTCGGGGCTGTGGATAGCAGGGATCACTCCACGTATTTGTACCTGGCGGTCGAGACGCGGGAGCCGCTTAATACCCCATTAACCATCCTCGGCACATCAATAGGGCCGCCGCGACGCGGGGCTCTCTCGACGACCGCCCCTGCATCGTAGGCGCACACCACAGCCGAAGTGGACGTCGCCATGCTGCATGTCGAAAAGACTTCCGCGACTCTCCAGGAACTCCGCATCCGGGTCGCTCGCGCGCTGCAGCGCAATCCGCTGTGCCGCGACGTCCGGTTCGAGATCGTCGCGACGCCGCGCACCCGCAAAGGCGGCAACTGGACGATTAGTATCCAGTCGGTCGCGCCCGACGCACTGTGGGAAGCCTCCGAGATCATCGCCGACATCCAGGAAGCCTACGAGCTGGCCGAGATACAGATGTACGCGGCGGCCTGAACAGACAGCCTGAACGTGCGGCCTTGGGCGCGGAACCGAACGCCCCGAGGAACCGACTATAGTTACCACTAACAGCCATATTTCGTCTGCATTCTTGCGCGATACCAGCAGCCGTTCGTCGCCGACGGAGACCAGCTTGACCAAGGCCATCACCCTTTCTGCGCTGGCGTGTGTGCTCCTGGCGAGCGCGTCTGCGGCCAGCATTCTATCCCGCGCCAGCGTCCCGGCGGCGGGCTCTGCCGGTGCCGCTGCGATCGAGCGCCCGGTCGCCAATCGCGATGTCAAGGCCGACAAGCTCGGCATAGCCCGGCCACAGCTCGCTGCGAGCGAGCCCGAGCTCGGCGACTTCGAGGCCGCCGACTTCGAGGCCACCGATCGAGCGACAGCGCTTTCCGAAGCCGATGCTGCGGACACCACGACGACGACCGGGCCTGTGCGGCTCGCCTATGCGACCGACGAACCACCGGTCGCGGCGATTCCCGAGGCGTCCCCGTCGGGACCGAGCTCGGCGGCAAAACCGGTGACCAAGCTGCCACCGGTGATTGCCACCACGCCGGTTCAGAAGCCGAAGCCAAAGCCTGCCGCGAAGGAAGCCCTGCTCAGCGACGGCCAAATTGCGCAGATCAAAACCCGGCTCAATTTGTCGTCGTCGCAAGAATACTATTGGCCGTCGGTGGAGCAGGCGCTCCGCGCGATCGGCCGCAAGCTGCATGCGGCGTCGCGCGGCCGCGGCGATGGCGCGCCGCCGATCGATCCCGACAGCGCCGAAGTGCAGCAGCTCAAATTCGCCGCGATGCCGTTGCTGTTCCAGCTCCGCGAGGACCAGAAGCAGGAAGTACGCAAGCTCGCCCGCACCATGGGCCTGGAACAGGTCGCACAGCAGATCTGACGGGGGAAGCCGGACCGTTGGCCGCGCATCCGATAGCGACGCCCGATTCGACTGATCCTAAGCGGCGGTTTCCTGACTGTCCCGCTCCGGCCAATCCTGCGGCCGACCGGGCACCATCTTCAGCCCTCCGACGAGGTGGTCGATCCAGGTGCGGTCGACGAACGGCAGCCAATCCAGAAAGCGTTTGGAGAAATGCGGCGTGGCGGCGACGAACTCGTCGCAGGCGAGGCGCGCGGCATCGAGCTGGCCAATCCGCGCCAACGCGTTGACCTTGAGAACGTGCGCGTACCAATAGGCCGGGCGGCGCGCCAGTGCCAGCGTGGCGTGCTCGATCGCGTCGGGCCACTGCCCGAGCTGGGTATAGGCGAGCGCCAGTTCGCCCAGCGAATAGAAAATGTTGGGATCGTTCGACGACAGCCGCAGCGCGGTCTTGAGGTGCACGATCGCCTGATCGGGCTGACCTGCGAGATTGAAGCAGCCGCCGAGTTGAGCGTGCGCCAGCGCCAGACTCGGCGTGAGCGCGATCGCCTGCTTCAGCAGGCCCTTCGCTTCGAGCGGATGCCGCAGCCACATCTCGGCGATCCCAGCGAGCATGAAGCCACGGCCGTCGTCGGGATCGGCCAGCATCGCCTGTTGCGCCAGCTTGCGCATCCGCAGGATCTGATCCTGCGGCTGGCGTCCGGCCCAGATCGACCAGGCCAGTGCCGCCGTCGCCTGAATCAGCGCTTCGGGCGAATCCGGATCGAGCGCCAGCGCTTCGGCAAACAGCTTCTGCGCCATCTCGGAATCGGCGCGCGTCAGCCGGTTGAGATGCCAGCGCCCACGCCAGATCAGATCGGAAACGCCGAGCCGATCCTGTCGCTTGCCGCGGATGCGGATCTGCTCGGCGTGTTCGATCCGGCTTTCGAGCTGCGCCACCAGTTCATTGACGAACTGCTCGAGCTCGTCGCGCGCTGCCGGCGATTGCAGCGTGAATCGTCGCGACCACAGCGAATAGCCGGTCACCGCCTCGGCCAGCGACGCCGACACGCCATAGGATTGATAGGCGCGATACAGCCGGCCGTCGACGAGGTACTGCGCGCCGAGGCGCTGGCCGATCAGTTTGCGATCGTCGCTCTCACTGAATGAAAAGCTGGAATTGCGCGAGATCACCGGCAGCCAGCGGATCCGCGATAGCCCGACGATCAGCTCCTCGCCGATGCCTTCGGCGACGTAGTCCAGCGTTTCGTCTCCGGTGGCGTTGGCGAACGGCAGCACCGCGATCGCCGGCCGGCCTGCAAACCCTACCGGCGGCGCCGAAGTGTCGACGATATGGGTCGGGAGCGTCGTTCCGCCACCTGCCACCGCCGAGATGTCGTTGGCAGGCGGCACCAGCGCGCCGCGCTGTTCACGCAGCCATTCGCCGAAGCCTCGCTCACTTGGAATTTCGAGGCCTTCCAGCAGTTCTCCGACCGCCCGGCCCGGGCGCGCGGCAAACAGGTCGATGTCGATCAAATCGGTCCGCAGGCGCACACGATCACGATCGCTGAGCAAGAGCTCGGCGGCGTCCGCGTTCAGCAGCTTGCGCAGATTCGACAGCTCGCGGCGCAGACTGCCGGCGGCTTCGGCCTTGCGCCGGCTGCCCCACAGCCGATCCTGCAGCCAGCCGCGGGTCCGCGCGCCATCACGCGACAAAGCGAGCATTGCGACAACGGCAATGCCCTTCTTGCTGGTGATCTCGATCCGGCGCCCGCCCGGCGCGGTGAACTCGAAGGGGCCGAGCAGCCGAAGCGCATATCGCTCCGAATGTGCCGCCGCCGTCATCCCGTGTCCTTCCTGTCGCTGCGCTCAAAATAGCACTTTTCACGGTGCTATCACGCCATTTTCACGCTGGAGACCCATCGATAAGGGAGCGGAACCAGACCCAATAAGGGATTATGCGAGATGCCTCTTGACCGATTGAAAAATCGAGAAATAACGAGGCATAAACCGTCAGTTGCAACGGGCAGTGCAGGCAACGACATGCGAACGCATCGCATGTGGCTGACGGAAGATGCGGGCGGGGTTATGGTTGGCGTGTCTGGAAGCGAGCTCCACCAGGAGCTTCTGTTCGCGTTCGGCGGCGGCGAGCGCGATGTTACCGTGGCGCTGCTCGACGGATTGGTCGACCGCACCCATGACTGTTTCATCGGCGCGCCCCTCAAGCCCCTCAACTCCGCAGCAGCCCAGCGCGCCGGCGAAGACGCCCCCGCGAGCGCGCAAGCCACCCATTTGGCCAGTCTCCTTTTCGGGCAGCCTTGCCGGTCCGTCGAGGGCATCGCACCGATGTGCAGCGGTTTGCTGGCGCCGATCTTCAGCAGTGGTCGGCAGGCGTGCAGACAAGCCGATCTTGCCGACGCAATCGCTCGGGCACTGGATCATGGCGCCGACATCATCTTGATTGGTGACGGATCGTTCGAACGCCCTTGGTATCCGGGCCCCGCTCTGGCGGACGCAGTCGCCAAGTGTAATGCCCGCAAAGCGCTGATCGTCACCAGCGCCGGCAGCCAGGGCTGCACCACGCTGCTGCGCCGTTGCGGCACCTCGAACTTGCTGCCGGTCGCAGCCCTCGACAGCGTCGGCCAGCTCCTCGGCGGCCAGTGCCGCGACCTCGGTGACATTGGAATCGCCATTCCCGGCACCAGCGTGACGGGCGCCGCCCTGGAGGGAAGGATCGTACAGCGAAGCAGCCCGAATGTTGCGGCGGGGATGGTGGCGGGGGTGGCTGCGGTGCTGTTGGGCGTGCTGTACCGGGCGGGCAGAGCGCGCGATCCCGGCGCCGTCGCCGAGGCGATCCGGATGACCGCGACCCCGCGGGGCGCGCTCGGCGGATCCGGATACCCGGCGACCTGGACCGGCCGCAAGAGCCTGGAGACGGCAGCCGCCTACCTCACCGGGCGCTACGAGGGCGCCTACGCGTCCAGCCTGTTCGAAACCTGGTATCGCGCCCAGGCGGGCGCGATCCGGTCGGATCACGCCGCGTTCCGTCCCCGGGCGTGATCGCGCCACCACGCTTCCAGCGCCTCCGCCTCCGGCGGCAGCGACACCGACAGCCCCTGGGCGAAGTCGTTCCAGACGTCTTCGGCCTTCGGCGTCACCACGCAGGCCACCGGCACGCCGGCCGCGATCGCCGCCTGGAACGCCGACATCAGCCCGCCGCGCACCGCCTCCTGGCCGCCGAACCGGCTCAGCACCACCAGCGCCGGCTTGCGTGCCACCGCCCGCTCGACCGCGCCCGCGGCCAGCGCCAGCGACGACGAGTTGAGATTGCAGGCCTGCGACCCCGAGCCCAGATCCTGGTGCATCGAATAGCGATCGCCGGTGGCGATATCGATCAGCTCGCTGCGGCATTCGCAGCCTTCATGGCCGCCGCCATGGCCGTGATGGCCGCTGTCTTCCAGCGGCACGACCACGCCGACGACATCGACGCCTTCGGCCTTGCGGCGCAGCGCGAACGCCGTCAGCACGTCGGCGGCCGGCGTGCCCGGTCCGCCGCGCAGCGCCGCGATCGGCATCGATTGATTACTTTCGAACGACATTGTCGATTCTCCTTCAGGGGATGCGGACGCACGTGGTCGCTGACCCGACACGACTGGTAGTCGCGTAGTTTCCAGCGCCGCCTTTGCAGCGATCGTAAGAAAGAATGCGAAGTTCGTGCCGGCTCGCGGCACGTCATCGCCGCCGACTACGCGTGGCCGTCGCGCCCCGGCGCGAGCGCAACGCCCTTGATCTGGGCATAGACATCGACGCCTGCGGCGAGCCGCAACTGGTCCCACGACCGCCGGCTCAGCCGGGCCAGTAACCGGCCGCCGTCGCCGTCCCGGCCGAGCATCAACACCACCAGCATTTCATTGCCGCCGATCGGCGAGGTGTCCACGATCCGCGCCGCGACCGCATTGAGGATCGAGCTTGCCTGCGGCGGTTGGCGCGCCAGGCTGACGTCGCTGGCTGCGATCCGCACCCGCCGTCTTTCGCCGAGCGAGACCGGCGGCGACGGCACCAGCAGCCGCGCGCCCGCGATCCGCAGCGTCACCAAGCCGTAGTCGGTGTCGTAGCTCTCGACCGCGGCGTCGAAATTCACCGCAGCATCGCGCGCGACCGCCAGCGGCAGCTTCGGATCGCTCTGCAGCTCGGTGAGCGGGCCGACCGCCATGACCTTGCCGGACTGCATCAGCACCAGATGATCGGCGAGCCGTTCGATTTCAGTGATGTCGTGGCTGACATAGATCACCGGCAGCGACAGCCGTGCGTGCAGCCGCTCCAGGAACGGCAGGATCTCGTCCTTGGTCAGCCGATCGAGCGCCGACAGCGGTTCGTCCATCAGCAGCAGTTTCGGCTGCGACAGCAGCGCCCGCCCGATCGCGACGCGCTGGCGCTCGCCGCCGGACAGATTGCGCGGCGACCGTTCGAGCAGCTTCGCCAGGCCGAGCAGCTCGATCACCTCGTCGAAGCCGACCGCGCCGACGTGAGCTTTGCCGAATTCCGGCGGCGCGCCGTAGAGCAGATTGGCCTTGACAGACAGATGCTGAAACAGGCTGGCTTCCTGAAACACGTAGCCGATCGGCCGGTGATGCGGCTTCAGGAACGTCGCGTCGTCCTGCCACACTTCGCCGCCGACTTCGCAGCGACTGCCGGGCAGATGCTGCAGCCCGGCCAGACAGCGCAGCACGCTGGATTTGCCGCAGCCGGACGGCCCGAACAGTCCGGTGATTCCGGTGGCCGGCACCGTGAAGGCGGCATCCAGCGTGAAGCCGCCGAGCTGGCCGTGAAACGCCGCCCGAATGCTGGGAGGTGACAGCACCCTCATCCTCTGATCCGTGCGGTTCGCTTTTCCAGCATCATCATGGTGAGGATCACCACGAAGGCAAACGCCGCCATACCGCCGGCCAGGATGTTGGCCTCGCGCCACTGCGAAGTCTCGACGTAATCGTAGATCGCCACCGACAGCACCTTGGTGCTGCCCGGGATGTTGCCGCCGATCATCAGCACGATACCGAACTCTCCGACGGTGTGGGCGAAGCCGAGCACCGCACCGGCCAGAAAGCCCGGCCGGGCCAGCGGCACCGCCACCGTCCAGAACGCCTTCAGCGGCGAGGCCCGCAGCGTCGCGGCGACTTCGAGCGGACGATCGCCGATCGCATCGAACGCGTTGCGGATCGGCTGCACCACGAACGGCATCGAATAGATCACCGAGCCGAACACCAGACCGCCGAAAGTGAACGCCAGGGTGCGGCCGCCCCACAGCGACGCCAGCGCGCCGCCCGGCCCGTCCGGCCCCATCAAAACCAACAGATAGAAGCCGAGCACGGTCGGCGGCAGCACCAACGGCAGCGCCACCACCGCGGCGACGCCTTCCTTCCACCACACCTTGGAGCGCGCCAGCCACCATGCGATCGGCGTTCCGACGATCAGCAGGATCACCGTGGTGATCGCCGCCAGCTCGATGGTGAGCCACACCGGCTGCCAGATGTCGGGGGGAAGATTGGTCATGGCCTATCCAACCGTCATTGCGAGGAGCGAAGCGACGAAGCAATCCAGCCCCGTGCTTGGAGCTGGATTGCTTCGCTGCGCTCGCAATGACGGGAGAGAGCGCATTGCGAACGTCAGCTCGCCTTCGGCGTGGTGACTTCGTAGCCGAACTTCTCGATGATCGCGCGCGACTCCGGGCCCTTGAGGAAGTCGAGGAACGCCTTGGCGGCGGCGCTGTTTTCGCCCTTCTTCAGCAGCACCGCGTCCTGGGTAATCGGCTTGTACAGATTCTGCGGCACCATCCAGCGCGAGCCGTCCTTGTCATTGATCACCTGCGACAGCGCCACGAAGCCGATCTCGGCGTTACCGGTCTGCACGAACTGATAGGCCTGGGTGATGTTGGCGCCTTCGACCAGCTTCGGCTTCAGCTCGTCGTACAGCTTCAGCGCCTGCATGGTCTCGACCGCGGCGGCGCCGTAGGGCGCGGCGGTGGGATTGCAGATCGACACCTTGGCGATCGTCGCCTGCTTGAGGGTTTCTTCGCCCTTCACCACGCCCGGCGACTTGCTCCACAGCACCAGCTTGCCGACCGCATAGGTGAACACGGTGTCCTTCACGCCGAAGCCTTCGTCGGCGAGCTTCTTCGGCCGCGCCGAATCCGCCGACAGGAACACTTCGAACGGCGCGTCCTGGGTGATCTGGGTGTAGAACTGGCCGCTGGCGCCGAACGACAGCACCAGCTCGTGGCCGGTCTTGGCCTTGAACGCAGCGGCGATCTCCTTCACCGGCTCGGTGAAGTTCGCGGCGACCGCCACCTTGGCGGAATCGGCGAACGCCGGGGTAGATGCGAGGCCGGCGGCGAAAGCTGCGCCGAACAGGGCGAGCCTGAGAGTGACGATGGTCTTCAAGGGATGACTCCTATTAGTTGCTCAATTGGTTTTCTTCATTGCGAACACCCGGATCGGCGCTTCGCGACGTCGTCGGCTTCGCCTCCTCGCAATGATGCCGGATAGATCATGCGCGCGCTCAGTCGATGGCGACGATGACGTGCGCAGCGTCGAACACCGCGCAGGCCGGATCACCGGGGGCCAGCTTGAGGTCGCCGGCGCTGCGCGCGGTGACCGAGGCCGCGAGCGTCTTGTCGCCTCCGATGTCGAGCACGATCTCGGCATTGACGGCCGAGACGTCGGCGCGGCGGACGATGCCGCACACGCAATTGCGCGCCGACACCAGGGGCGGCTGGTGACCGGGCGCGATCATCACGAACGGCGCCTTGATCAGCACGATCGCTTCGCGGCCGACCACGAGGCCGAGGCTACGCACGCTCTCTGCGGTCAGAAGTGCATAGATCGTAGTGTCGGGCGACACCGTTACGGCGACTTCGGCGCTGAGCGTATCGGCCTTGATGTCCGAGATGACGCCGCGGAGGGCGTTGCGGGCGCTGGTCTTCATGAAGAATCCGGAGACGAGATTGATCGGGGTGATGCCGCTGCCGGCGAGTTCGGGTTCGAGGTTGCGGAACACCCGGGTCATCTCGGCTTCGAGCCGCCCGAACGCTTCGATCACCTTGATGCCGGTCGGCGTGAGCTGGGCGCCGCCGCCGGCCTTGCCGCCGGTGCGGGTTTCCAGCAGCGGACGACCGAACAGGTTGGTCATCGCGTCGAGCGCATCCCAGGCCGCCTTGTAGCTGAGGCCCGCCGCCTTCGCGCCAGCCGTGATGCTGCCCTCGCGGGCGACGGCCTGGAGTAGCCGAATACGGTCGCGCCCGACTCCGGAGATCTCCTTCGTCTTCAGCGTGACAGTGGCCTCGATCGACATTCCAAACGCCCTCGTCATTTCGTCGAGCTAGTCGTCATGTGTCAGAACTATATAACGGTAAAACTGATCCGGCCAACCTCAACTAAGGAGACCACAGCTATGAAAATCAGCGCCCGCAATCAGCTCAAGGGCACCATCGTCGACGTCGTGAAGGGTGCGACCACTTCGCATGTCCGCATCGACATCGGCGGCGGCGCGATCGTAACGGCTTCGATCACCAACGAATCCGCCGATGAACTGAAGCTCGCCAAGGGTCAGGCGGCGGTGGCGGTGATCAAGGCTTCGGACGTCCTGGTCGCCGTCGACTGACGCCTCCAGGGGCGACCACAGCGACATCACGTCGCGCCCGCCTCTCATTTCAGCGCCTCGCAGACGCTGACAGGGGGGCGGGCTCCGCGCCGCAAGCCGCGGCCGTGCAGCTTCTCCCACCAGAGATCGAGCGCACGCCGATCGCAGCGTAGCCGCACGCTCATGCCGTCGGCGAACCTGATCCAGGCGTCGAAGCGATGGCTCGGCACCGCGATCACCAGCGGGATGTCGGCGCTGAGCGCCTCGACAATCAGGTGCAACAGCCCTTTGCCTTCGCTTTCCTGCTGGCCGAACCGATTGATGATCAGCAGATCGGCGCCGCCGGCCATCGCGCCCGCCACGCGCGCGCCCGCATCCAGCAGCCGCCCGGGATCGAGCCGGCAACCCTGCGCCAGCGGCCCGAGATCCTGATACAACGTCACTTGCTCGCCGGAATGCACAAGCCGTGCGGACAGCCCGCGGGTGTCGTCCCCGCGCGGCCCGATCTGGACCAGACCGACTGCGCGGTATCCCCGCGAATTGAGATCGGCGGCGAATTCGCCTAGCACCCGATCCGGGTCCTCGCCGCGCTCATAGACCAGAGCAGCCAGATCGCATTGAGAGTCGAAGGTCATCGGCCCATCGCCGCAGTCTGGCGGCGCTCCGCTGTCGAGTGAGCACGAGCGGCGGGCAGACACCTCTGCGCTCCGCTATCGTTGTATATGATAGTATACAACGAGCCCGCGCCAGCAGAAATTTTGCTTTCGGACCAATGGAGAGGATGCGATCGAAGATCGTATGCAAAAGCAACTATCGCCGCCTACTCTTTGAGCGATGCGTAATTTTATTGCTCGTTGATCCATATTTTTTGCGCTTTGATGCGCGTCAAATCAGGGGTTCCCCCTGCGTGCTACTGCACCGCACACAACGCAACGTCTCTGCCGGCGAGGCCCCCGATACCTCGCGAGCAGTCAATCTAAAGGCCACGAGGAGGTTCTGCCCGGCCGCTGCTCAGCAGCCGCCCGGCATCGACACACCTTTCCCCAGACATGGCCACACAACACGGCGGGTTCGCTCCGCCGATCCAACGCAGACACGCAAGAACGGACGGACCCCATGAACGCAAAATATCCTGGCATTCCCTCAGTGATCCACGGCAACGGCGCGGTGGCGCAGGTGATGGGGCATGTCTGCGGCGGCGTCATCGGCTACCCGATCACGCCTTCGACCGAGATCTCGGAAATCTATGAGGCGTTCCGCTCGTCCGGCGGCTGCAACGTCTGGGGCAAGCACCCGTTCTTCTTCGAGCCGGAAGGCGAGCACTCGGCGCAGTCCGGCGCGCTCGGCGCGGCGCTGACCGGTGGCAAGTTCATCTCCAACGCCTCGTCGAGCCAGGGCATCCTGTACGGCCTGGAGTCCCACTACGTCACCGTCGGCAAGAAGGTCGGCGGTTTTGTGCTGCAGGTCGCCGCCCGCGTGGTGTCGAAGCATTCGCTCAACGTGATGGCCGGCCATGACGACGTCTATGCGCTGCTGTCGTCGGGCTACACCATCCTGTTCGGCTCCAATCCGCAGGAAGCCGCCGACCTCGCGGCGATCTCCTATAAAGTCGCCGCGACCTCGCTGATCCCGGTCGCCAATGCGATGGACGGCTTTGCGACCTCGCACATGCTGTCCGAAGCGCTGATGCCGGAGCCGGAGCTGCTGCGCGAATTCCTCGGCGACCCGGCCGGCCGCATCAAGTGCCCGACCGTGGCGCAGGAGATGCTGTTCGGCGCCAAGGGCCGCGTCTTCCAGCTTAAGCAGTATCTGCTGCGGCACGAGGCCGACTTCATGCCCGCCGACCTCGCCTCGCTCAAGAAGTTCCTCGACGACAACGCCGACACGATCGAGACCGATAACGCCGGCACCATCGTGGCAGAGACGCTGGCCTACGTGCCGGAAGAACTGCGCGGACAGTGGAAGCGGCAGTGGATCAACGCGCCCGAGAAGGGCACCCGGCAGCTCGTGCCGGCGCTGGTCGACATCGACAATCCGGGCCTGACCGGCGGCGTGCAGAACCAGCCCGACTTCCAGGCCGGCGCGGTCGATCACCGCACCCACTTCGCCAATGCGGTGCCGCGCTTCGTCAAGGAAGCGATGGCCGAATACGCCGCGCTGACGGGACGCGAATACAAGCCGGTGATGACCTATATGTGCGACGATGCCGAGCACGTCGTGGTCGGCCTCGGCTCGGTCACCGACGATGCCGAAGCGGTCGCGGCGTATTTGCGCTCGCAGGGCAAGAAGGTCGGCGTGGTGTCGATCAAGATGCTGCAGCCGTTCCCGGAAGCCGAACTGGTCGAAGCGCTGGCCGGCAAGACCGCCGTCACCGTGCTGGAGCGCTCGGACGTCACCGCGCTGACTCAGTTGGTCACCCAGGCGCTGTGCAAGGCGCGCGAAAACGGCGACGCCGGCATCCGTCATGCCGGTATCCCGGCGCTCGCCAAGCTGCCGAAGATCACCACCGCGATTTTCGGTCTCGGCGGCCACGATCTGCAGCCGCGCGACCTGATCGCCTGCTACGCCAACATGGAGAAGCAGGACTCGGCACCGTTCGTGTATCTCGGCACCAAGTTCTTCACCGAGACCCCGTCGCCGCGCATGGAAGCGCTGCAGAACCGGCTGAAGGCGGCGTATCCGGAAACCCAGTTCATGGCGCTGGAGACCGGCAAGAACCCGAACCTGCTGCCGCCGTCGGCGTTCCGCATCCGCTTCCACTCGATCGGCGGCTACGGCACCATCGCGTCGGGCAAGCTGCTCACCGACATCCTGGCCGGCGCGCTCGACATGCATTCCAAGTCCGCGCCGAAATACGGTTCGGAGAAGAGCGGCGCGCCGACCAACTACTACATCACGCTGTCGCCGGAGCCGGTGAAGATCACCAACGCCGAGCTGGAAGACGTCGAGATCGTGATCTCGCCGGACCACAAGGTGTTCGTGCACACCAACCCGCTGCGCGGCCTGGTCGAGGGCGGCACCTTCATTCTGCAGACCAACCTGACGCCGCTCGAAGCCTGGCGTGATCTGCCGGCGAAGGCCCGCCAGACCATCCGTGACAAGAAGATCAAGTTCTATGTGATCGACGCCTTCGCGGTGGCCAAGCGCCACGCCCCGACCGCCGAACTCGAAACCCGGATGATGGGCATCGCCTTCATCGGCGCGGTCTGCGGCAATGTCGACCGCGTGGTCGCCGACGCCTCGCAGGAGGCGATGCTGAACAAGATCCGCCAGCAAATCAGCAAGAAGTTCGGCGCCAAGGGCGGCGACATCGTCGAAGGCAACATGGCGGTGATCCGCGAGGGTCTGGAGGCCACCCACCAGGTCGATGTCGACGCTCCGGAATTCAGCGAGGACGCCATCAAGGCCGCCCCGAAGGCCAAGCGCGACGCTTCGATCTCGGCATCGATGTGCCGCGCCGCCGCGCCGGCCTCGGCGTCCGGCTTCCTCGATCCGCAGTACTACGACGACGTGCTGGCCGGCCCGTTCCGCGACGGCACCATTGCGGAAGCGCCGGTGCTGCCGGGCATCGGCATGTTCATGCCGGCCGGCTCCGCCGCCGCCAAGGACAAGGGCCTGTTCCGCCGCAACGTGCCGGAGTTCAACGCCGACCTCTGCACCGGCTGTATGGAATGCGCGCTGGTCTGCCCCGATGCCGCGATCCCCAACGCGGTGCACGACATCCATGAACTGCTGCTGACCGCGATCAAGCAGCTCGACATCGCGCCCGCTCAGCAAGACGCGCTGCGGGAGAAGGTGCCGGCGCTGACCGAAGCGATCCGCGAAGTCTATCGCGGCGGCAAGGACGACAAGCCGTTCGCTGACATCGTCGCGCAGGCCGCGGAGGCGCTGCAGCTCGACAATGCGACGCTGAACCGCAACTTCGGCAAGCTGTCGGCGGCGCTGTCGGTGTATCCGGTGGCCCGCACCCGGCCGTTCTTCGACGCAATGGAGAAGAGCCAGCCGGGCACCGGCGGCCTGTATTCGGTGAGCGTCGACCCGTGGAAGTGCTCGGGCTGTCTCGAATGTATCGACGTCTGCGGCCCCGGCGCGCTGATCGATCGTGAGCAGGACGAACCGATGCTGGAGCAGCTCCAGGCGCGGTTCGAATTCCTCAGCCGCACCCCGAACACCCCGGCGCGGTTCACCGAAAGCGCGACCAAGCCGGAAGGCGAGACCAAGCGCCTGATGCTCGATCGCGCCAATTACTACGCGACCACCGGCGGCCACGGCGCCTGCCGCGGCTGCGGCGAAGTCACCGCGATCCGTCTGGTCACCTCGACCAACCACGCCATCCACGACAAGCGCCGCAAGGACCACATCCGCGAGCTGGAGACCCTGATCGATCAGCTCAACGCCAAGCGGGCGCTGGTCGCCGGCGACGATGCCCGCGCCGCCCGGATCGACCAGACCCTGAAGACGCTGGAGAAGCGGCTGTATCTCTATGAGAGCGGCCCGACCGGCAACGGTCCGTCCGGCATGGTGATCGCCAACGCCACCGGCTGCTCGAGCGTCTATGCGTCGACCTTCCCGTTCAACCCCTACACCGATCCGTGGGTGAACAGCCTGTTCCAGGACACGCCTGCCGTCGCCAAGGGCATCTTCGAAGGTCTCACCGCCAAAGCGTCCGAGGACTTCCGGGCGCTGCGCATCGCCAAGCTCGAACTGGCCGACGCCTATGATGCGGCCAGGCACGACGGCTACTTCCGCTACTTCGGCTGGAGCGAATTCACGCCGGAAGAGCGGGCGATGCTGCCGACCGTGCTGAGCATGGGCGGCGACGGCGCCACCTACGACATCGGCTTCGGCGCGCTGTCGCGTCTGCTCGCCACCAAGACCCCGATCAAGGTGGTGGTGCTGAACACCGGCGCCTATTCAAATACCGGCGGCCAGACCTCGACGGCGAGCCTCACCGGCCAGGACAGCGACCTGTCGCGGTTCGGCATCGCCCAGCACGGCAAGCAGGAATCCCGCAAGGAACTCGGCCTGATCGCCTCGTTCCATCCGAGCGTGTTCGTGGTGCAGACCGCGACCGCGCTGCAGGGCCACTTCCTGAAGAACGTGATGGAGTTCCTGAACCACACCTCGTCGCCGGCGGTGCTCGACGTCTACACGCCGTGCCAGGCCGAGCACGGCATCGGCGACGCCGTCGCCAACCGCCAGGCGCGTCTTGCGGTCGAAAGCCGGATGAATCCGGTGTTCGTCCACGACCCGCGCAAGGTCGGCAAATTGGAACGCGCCTTCAATCTCGACGGCAACCCCGAGGCCGATCAGGACTGGGCGACCAAGACGATCGAATATGTCGACGAGGGCGGCAAGCTGCAGCTTCTGAAGACCAAGCAGACGCCGGCCGACTTCGCCCATACCGAGGTCCGCTTCCGCAAGCAGTTCAAGCCGCTGAACAAGGACGACGGCGCGCTGCCGATCGACGAATACGTCGCGCTCGATCCGGCCGCGCGTGCCGGCAAGACGCCGTTCATCTACGCCACCGACACCGACAAGAAGCTGATCAAGCTGTCGGTCGGCGAGACCGTGGTGGCGCTGGTGGAAGAGCGGCGTAAATACTGGCGCACCCTGCAGGTGCTGGCCGGATTCGACGTCCGTGCGCTCGACGACAGCCACCGCGCCGAACTCGAGGCGCTGCAGCACCAGTACGACGAACAGGTCAAGGCTCGCGAAAGCTCGCTCGATCAGATCGCGCGCGGCATGAGCGAACTGGCGGCCTCGTCCAACGCGCCGGCGACAGGCGGCTTCGGCGCGCTGATGAACGGCTTTGCGGCGGCTCCGGCGGCTGCAGCGCCGACCAACGGCGCAAAGGCGGCAGGCGGCAACGGCGCCGAGCCGATCCACATCGACGATGCGGACCTCGGCAAATGCACCAACTGCAAGAGCTGCTACCAGGACGTGCCGGAAGTGTTCGAACTCACCAAGATCGTCGTCGACGGCGCCCCGAAGGACGTCGCCCACGTCATCCCGGGCGTGTTCAGCAAACTCAAGGTGACGCCTGAACTGTCGGCCAAACTGAGCCGCGCGGCGGCCAACTGCGATGCGGAGATCATTCGATGAGCGAGGTCACCGGAACGGTCTCCAGCGACGTGCTGCGCTACCAGCAGGCGCGCAGCACGCTGGAAAGCTCCAAGAGCGAACTGGAAGAGCTGCAGAACAGCGAGGCTGTCGGCGTCTTCCAGAAGCAGCTCGCACTGCTGCAGAAGCGCCTGGTCAACGACCCGGCGTCACTGCGCAACATGTTCATCGCCGACGGCACCCAGGCCATCATCTGGGAATTCCAGCAGCCGGAGCTGGGTGAAGCCTTCACCACCACGCTGTGGAATCTGCTCGCCCGCGGCGACGACATGTCGACGATTCTGCAGCGCTTCATCTGGGCGCTGCCGCTGAAGTTCAAGCGCAAGTTCATCAAGGCGATCGACGTGCACCTGCGCGGTCGCTACCCGATGTTCGAGAACCTGTCGGAAGGCTGGCCCGGCGAAGCGTTCATCCCGCCCTACATCCGTCCGGCGGAAGAGCGCGCGATCGACTTCGAACTCGTGAACCAGGGCTATCTCGGCTACCAGTCGATCGGCTACTCCTTGCGCGAGTGCGAGCTGTTCGTCTGGCTAGAGGTGATGCGCGACAAGCAGTGCGACGACAAGCCGTGCGAACTCGGCGTGCTGATCCAGGGCAAGAAGGAGCCGAAGGGCGGTTGCCCGGTGAAGATCCACATCCCCGAGATGCTGGACCTGCTCGGCAACGGCAAGCATCGCGAAGCCCTGGAGCTGATCGAGAGCTGCAACCCGCTGCCGAACGTCACCGGCCGCGTCTGCCCGCAAGAACTGCAGTGCCAAGGCGTCTGCACCCATACCAAGCGGCCGATCGAGATCGGTCAGCTCGAATGGTATTTGCCCGAGCATCAGAAGCTCACCAACCCGAACGCCAATGAGCGGTTCGCCGGCCGGATTTCACCGTGGGCCGCGGCGGTGAAGCCGCCGATCGCGGTGGTCGGCTCCGGCCCGTCCGGCCTGATCAACGCGTACTTGCTGGCGGTCGAAGGCTTCCCGGTCACGATCTTCGAGGCATTCCACGACCTCGGCGGCGTGCTGCGCTACGGCATTCCGGAATTCCGCCTGCCCAACACGCTGATCGACGACGTCGTCGAAAAGATCATCCTGCTCGGCGGCCGCTTCGTGAAGAATTTCGTGGTCGGCAAGACTGCGACGCTCGAAGACCTCAAGGCCGAAGGCTTCTGGAAGATCTTCGTCGGCACCGGCGCAGGCCTGCCGACCTTCATGAACGTGCCCGGCGAGCATCTGCTCGGCGTGATGTCGGCCAACGAGTTCCTGACCCGCGTCAACCTGATGCGCGGGCTGGACGACCGTTACGAGACGCCGTTGCCTGAGGTGAAGGGCAAGAACGTGTTCGTGATCGGCGGCGGCAACACCGCGATGGATGCGGCGCGCACCGCCAAGCGGCTCGGCGGCAACGTCACCATCGTGTATCGCCGCACCAAGAGCGAGATGCCGGCCCGCGTCGAGGAACTGCATCATGCGCTGGAAGAAGAGATCAATCTCGCGGTGCTGCGCGCGCCGCGCGAATTCATCGGCGACGACCACACCCACTTCGTCACCCACGCGCTGCTCGACGTCAACGAGCTCGGCGAACCGGACAAGTCCGGCCGCCGCAGCCCGAAGCCGACCGGGCAGATCGAGCGGGTGCCGGTCGACCTCGTGATCATGGCGCTGGGCAACACCGCCAACCCGATCATGAAGGACGCCGAGCCCGGCCTGAAGACCAACAAATGGGGCACCATCGAGGTCGAAGAAGGCTCGCAGCGAACCTCGATCAAGGACGTCTACACCGGCGGCGACGCCGCCCGCGGCGGCTCCACCGCGATCCGTGCGGCCGGCGACGGCCAGGCGGCGGCGCGCGAAATCGTCGGCGAGATTCCGTTCACGCCGGCCGAGATCAAGGACCGCGTCGAACGCGCCGCTAAGTACACCGAGCTCGGCCAGGTGGCGCAGACCATCGTCAACAAGGTGCCGCTCGCCGGCGGCATCGTCGAGTTCACCGTGCGGGCCCCGATGGTGGCGCGCTCGGCGCAGGCCGGACAGTTTGTCCGCGTGCTGCCGTGGGAAAAGGGCGAACTGATCCCGCTGACGCTGGCCGATTGGGACGCGGACAAAGGCACCATCGACCTGGTGGTGCAGGGCATGGGCACCTCGTCGCTCGAGATCAACCGGATGGCGATCGGCGATGCGTTCTCCGGCATCGCCGGCCCGCTCGGCCGCGCCAGCGAGCTGCACCGCTACGAGGGCAACCAGACCGTGGTGTTCTGCGCAGGCGGCGTCGGCCTGCCGCCGGTGTATCCGATCATGCGCGAGCATCTGCGGCTCGGAAACCACGTGACGCTGATCTCCGGCTTCCGCGCCAAGGAGTTCCTGTTCTGGACCGGCGACGACGAGCGCGTCGGCAAGCTCAAGCAGGAATTCGGCGACCAGCTCTCGCTGATCTACACCACCAATGACGGCTCCTACGGCGTCAAAGGCTTCGTCACCGGCCCGCTCGAAGAGATGATGAAGGCCAACCAGGAAGGCAAAGGCCGCAAGATCGCCGAGGTGGTGGCGATCGGCCCGCCGCTGATGATGCGGGCGGTGAGCGACCTCACCAAGCCCTATGGCGTCAAGACCGTGGCGAGTCTCAACTCGATCATGGTGGATGCCACCGGCATGTGCGGCGCCTGCATGGTGCCGGTGACCATCGACGGCAAGATGGTGCGCAAGCACGCCTGCATCGACGGCCCGGAAATCGACGCCCACATCATCGACTGGGACAAGTTCCTGCCCCGCTTCAACCAGTTCAAGACGCAGGAGCTGGAGAGCAAAAAGAAGCACGGGTTCGCGTAAGCGCGCCGTTCTACGCATCCCCAACCACGTCATGCCCGGGCTCGTCCCGGGCATCCACGTTTTTGGACTTCGTCGCGTGCTAAGGCGTGGATGGCCGGGACAAGCCCGGCCATGACGGCTCAATTCTGGAAGCCCCATGAATGGGAGCCGTCGAAAGGGGTGCCAAACGCCTCCGGACCCCTTAAGTTGCGGCCATGCCGAAAACGCCCAAGTCCGCAGCCGCGACGCCTGCCGCTTCGTCCGTCCCGTCCCCTGCCCCGGTCGGCGTCAAGCCGCCCGGCAAGGGCGACCATGTGTTCCTGGTCGACGGCTCGTCCTACATCTTCCGCGCCTATCACGCGCTGCCGCCGCTGAACCGGAAATCCGACGGGCTGCAGGTCAATGCCGTGCTCGGCTTCTGCAACATGCTGTGGAAGCTGCTGCGCGACATGCCGCCGGAGAACCGGCCGACGCATCTGGCCATCATCTTCGACAAGTCGGAAGTCACCTTCCGCAACGCGCTCTACCCCGAATACAAGGCGCACCGGCCGCCGGCGCCGGACGATCTGATCCCGCAATTCGCCCTGATCCGCGAAGCGGTGCGGGCGTTCGATCTGCCGTGCCTGGAACAGTCCGGCTTCGAGGCCGACGATTTGATCGCCACTTACGTGCGCGAGGCCTGCGAGGCCGGCGCCACGGCGACGATCGTGTCGTCCGACAAGGATCTGATGCAGCTCGTGACCGACTGCGTGGTGATGTACGACACCATGAAGGACCGCCGCATCGGCGTGCCCGAGGTGATCGAGAAGTTCGGCGTGCCGCCGGCCAAGGTCGTCGAGGTCCAGGCACTGGCTGGCGATAGCGTCGACAACGTGCCGGGCGTGCCGGGCATCGGCATCAAGACCGCCGCGCAGCTCATCAACGAATATGGCGACCTCGACACGCTGCTGGCGCGCGCCGCCGAGATCAAGCAGCCGAAGCGGCGCGAGGCGCTGATCGAGAACGCCGAGAAGGCGCGGATCTCGCGCAAGCTGGTGCTGCTCGACGACCATGTGAAACTCGACGTGCCGCTCGCCGAGCTCGCGGTGCACGAGCCGGACGCGCGCAAGCTGGTGGCGTTCCTCAAGGCGATGGAGTTCACCACGCTGACGCGGCGCGTTGCCGAATATGCGCAGATCGATCCGTCGGATGTCGAGGCGGAGACGGCGCTCAAGTCGGCCATTCCGCCGCTGGCGAGGAGCGGCGTTGCCACGAGCGGCGATTTGTTTGCGGGGCAAGAGCCCTCACCCCAGCCCTCCCCCGCAAGCGGGGGAGGAAGCGCGCCGCAAGCGGGGCAAAGTGGTCCGCTGAATGCGGGCCGCGGGCGCGACGGCAAGCCGGGCGTCGTGCTGTCGCCGGAAGCGCTGGTGGCCGCGCGGGCGGAAGCCGCCCGCAAGGTCCCGGTCGACCGCACCGCCTACAAGACGCTGCGCACGCTGGACGAGCTCCACGCTGTCATCGCCCGCATCCACGACACCGGCGTGGTGGCGCTGGAGGCAGCCGCAACCTCGATCGATCCGATGCAGGCGGAGCTGATCGGGCTGGCGCTGGCGCTCGGCCCGAATGATGCCTGCTATATCCCGCTCGCGCATAAGCAGGCCGGCGATGGCGACGGTCTGTTCGCCGCCGGCCTCGCGCCCGATCAGCTCGGCACCCGCGACGCGCTCGATGCGTTGAAGCCGGTCCTCGAATCCGCAGGAATCGCCAAGGTCGGCTTCGCGATCAAGTTTGCCGCAGTGCTGCTGGCGCAGCATGGCCTGACCTTGCGCAACATCGACGATCCGCAACTGATGTCCTACGCGCTCGATGCCGGCCGCGGCAGCCATGGGCTCGATGCGCTGTCCGAGAGCAATCTCGGCCATACGCTGCACACGCTGACCGAGCTGACCGGCACCGGCAAAAACAAGATCGGCTTCGATCAGGTCGGAATCGATCGCGCCACCGCCTATGCGGCCGAACGCGCCGACGTGAGCTTGCGGCTGGCGCGCGTGCTGAAGCCGCGCCTTGTCGCCGGCGGCATGACCGCGGTGTATGAGACGCTCGAACGCCCGCTGGTCGGCGTGCTGGCGCGGATGGAGCGGCGCGGCATCTCGATCGACCGGCAGGTGCTGTCGCGGCTGTCATCCGATTTCGCCCAGACCGCGGCGCGGATCGAGGCCGAGATCCGCGAGCTCGCCGGCGAAGACATCAACATCGGCAGCCCGAAGCAGCTCGGCGACATCCTGTTCGGCAAGATGGGCCTGCCGGGCGGCAGCAAGACCAAGACCGGCGCGTGGTCGACTTCGGCGCAGGTGCTCGACGAGCTCGCCGAGCAGGGCCACGAATTCCCGAAGAAGATTCTGGGGTGGCGGCAGGTCAGCAAGCTGCGCTCGACCTACACCGATGCGCTGCCGAATTACGTGCATCCGCAGACCCACCGCGTCCACACGACGTATGCGCTCGCCGCCACCACGACGGGGCGGCTGTCGTCGAACGAGCCGAACCTGCAGAACATCCCGGTGCGGACCGAGGACGGGCGAAAAATCCGCCGCGCCTTCGTGGCGACGCCGGGACACAAACTGGTGTCGGCGGACTACTCGCAGATCGAACTGCGCCTGCTCTCCGAAGTCGCCGACGTCCCGGCTTTGCGAAAAGCGTTTCAGGACGGCATCGATATTCACGCGATGACCGCGTCGGAGATGTTCGGCGTCCCGGTCGAAGGCATGCCGTCGGAAATCCGCCGCCGCGCCAAAGCGATCAATTTCGGCATCATCTACGGCATCTCGGCGTTCGGCCTCGCCAATCAGCTCGGCATCCCGCGCGAGGAAGCCGGCGCCTACATCAAGCGCTACTTCGAACGCTTCCCGGGCATCCGCGCCTATATGGACGAGACCCGCGACTTCTGCCGGACCCACGGCTACGTCACCACGCTGTTCGGCCGCAAATGCCACTACCCGGACATCAAGGCCTCGAACCCGTCAATCCGCGCGTTCAACGAACGCGCCGCGATCAACGCCCGGCTGCAGGGCTCCGCCGCCGACATCATCCGCCGCGCCATGGTGCGGATGGAGGACGCGCTGGCTGAGAAGAAGCTCAGCGCCCAGATGCTGCTGCAGGTCCACGACGAACTGATCTTCGAAGTGCCGGAAGCCGAGGTCGAAGCGACGCTGCCGGTCGTGCGCAGCGTGATGCAGGACGCGCCGTTCCCGGCAGTGATCCTCAACGTCCCGCTGCAAGTCGACGCCCGCGCCGCCGACAATTGGGACGAGGCGCACTGAGCGATCGATAATACCATCACCGCACCGCTGGAATCGCAGCGGCGAGGCGATTAGATTGCAGCAACTTCCGACAGCCAGAGAGTTCGCCCGTGTCCAAATCCGCGTCCCGCGCCCGCCTTGCCGACATCATCCGCACCCGTTCGTTCGGCCGGGGCGAGATCACGCTCGCGTCGGGGCGCAAGAGCGACTTCTACTTCAACCTGAAGCCGACGATGCTCGATCCCGAAGGCGCGGCGCTGCTGGCCGAATTGACCTACGAGGCGCTGCGCGACGAGAAGGTCGACTATGTCGGCGGGCTGGAGATGGGCGCGGTGCCGCTGGCCGGCGCGATCGCGCAGCTATCATGGCTGAAGAACCATCCGATCGCGGCGTTCTTCGTGCGCAAGAAGCCGAAAGAGCATGGCGCGCGGCTGTCGGTCGAAGGTCTGGCCAAGGGCGAGAGCCTGGCCGGCAAGCGCTGCGTCATCGTCGAGGACGTCACCACCACCGGCGGCTCGGCCATCAAGGCGGTCGAGGCGGTGAAGGAATCCGGCGCCGAGATCGTGCTGGTGCTGACCATGGTGGACCGCGAGGAAGGCGCCACCGAAGCTTTCGCCGAGGCCGGGCTGCCGTTCCGGTCGCTGTACAAGGCCAGCGAGTTCCTCAACACCTGAGCGCCGCGGACGCCGCCGGAAACCCGGCGTTTACCATCCCATCCTAAAGTCGCGACCAACAGCGGGCTTGCCGCGGGTGGTTGCGTCGGTGGAGTGGGCGTTTGCGTCAAGTGCTTACCAGTTCACGCCTGCGGCGCCGCGTTCTCGCTCTCGGCGCGGTGCTGGCGCTGCCGCTGCTCGCCGCTCCTGAGATCGCCTCGGCACAGAACCTGCTGGAGTTCCTGTTCGGCGGCGCCGGCCCACAACGGCCGCAGCACGGCGCCCCGGCCCAGGCCAACTTTTTCGCCGACCCGTTCGGCCTCAATCAGCAAAACCAGCAGCCGCAACCGCAGCGCCAGGCTTCCGCCGGCGGCGGCCCGGCGTTCTGCGTGCGCAGCTGCGACGGCAAGTACTTCCCGCTGCAGCTCCGCGCCGGCGCCAGCCCGGCGCAGATGTGCCAGGCGTTCTGCCCGGCCGGCAACGCCAAGGTGTACTACGGCAGCCAGATCGACGGCGCCCGCTCGGCGAGCGGCGAGCGCTATGCCGACTCGCCGAATGCGTTCGCCTATCGCAAGGCGCTGAAGGCGGACTGCACCTGCAACGGCCGCGATCCGGCCGGCCTCGCGCAGATCGACCTGTCGCAGGACACCTCGCTGCGTGCCGGCGACATCGTCGCCACCGCCGATGGCCTCGCCGCCTATACGGGCGTGCGTCTCGGCGTCGAGCAGACGCCGGACTTCACCCCGGTCGCCGACTATCCGGGCCTGACTCCCACCCTGCGCGCCCGCCTCGGCGAGATGAAGGTCGCGCCGGTCAACGAACAGATCGCCGAACAGGCGCCCCCGGCGCTCGGCCGCGACGTCTCACTGCCGGTCGAGACCCCAAAGCCCATCCCCCACGGCCGCCGCGCCGGGATCGAGTGAGCCTCTCTCAAGCACCCGCCGTTCTGACGCCCCACCGTCATTCCGGGGCGCGCGAAAGCGCGAACCCGGAATCCGGAGATTCGGGGCACCTCGGAGCGCAGATCGGGGAGACTTCTCGGCCAAATAACTTCGGGATTCCGGGTTCGCGAGCTGTCGCTCGCGCCCCGGAATGACATCTTGGGGCTTGAGGGATTCGCGCGCCGGAGAGACTCGGACGACGAGGAGCCTCGACGCCTACCTGCCGACGATCACCCCGATCACGTTCGGGGCGGCGCGGTAGGATTCTTCGAGGTGGGCGCGGGCGGCGGCGCGGTTTTCGGCGGTCAGCAGGCCGCGGGCTTCGGCCAGGATCATCCAGCAATAGCCCCACCAGTCGGTGAGCATGCCGGTGTCGTCGACCAGATCGTAGCCGTGCTCGGCCGCGAAGATCCGCGCGGTTCCCTCATCCAGCGTATCGAGCCAGCTCAGATCAGCAGGATCGAACATCTCGTCGACCAGATCGTCCGGGCAGTAACCCCAGATCGACACGCACACCGCGTTGAACTCGCGGTCGAGCTGGTCGTCATCGATCCATTGCCGGCGAGCTAGCTGATGCAGCCGCGACAGCGAGCGGGCGAAATCGGCGATCCGGGTGAGCGCCGTCTGATCAAAGGCGATGGTGGACATCTCGTCCTCGGAAGCTTGCACAGACCATAGATATAGACGGCGCGCCGCGCCGAATCGGAATGATAACTCAAGACCTTGCACAATGTTCTAAATTTGTTCTTATCGGGCCTGCCGAACTCCTGTAGCGATCCGGCGCAACCGGCTCCAATCCGGCGGTTCCGCTCCAGAAACCGCCACGCCGCCTCGCGGGCAGGCACCCTGGTTCGCGCGTTTTTGCACAAAAGCCGGGCATCGCGCCGCAACGATGCCCTCGTCATGGGTTTCGATCCGGGACTATTGTTTGTATGGTTGCGGTCCGATCCGCTTGGAATGGTCACTTGCCCGTGCAGTCGTTGCCAGAAAAAAATTCCTCCCAGCCGGCACATCTGGATGAGCTGGCGCTCGCCGAGATCAAGAGCGCGATCCTCGCCAAGCTGACGCTGGCGATCGGCAAGGAGGCGGCGCACGCCACCAAGCACGACTGGTACAAGGCGTCGGCGCTGGCGCTGCGCGACCGGATCGTGCACCGCTGGCTGGTGTCCGAGAAGGAGAGCTACGACGCCGGCCGCAAGCGGGTGTATTACCTGTCGCTCGAATTCCTGATCGGCCGGCTGTTCACCGACTCGCTGAACAATATGGGCCTGCTGGCGCAGTTCGCCGCCGCGCTCGGCGATCTCGGCGTCGGCCTCAACGACTTGCGCAAATGCGAGCCCGACGCCGCGCTCGGCAATGGCGGCCTCGGCCGGCTCGCCGCCTGCTTCATGGAAAGCATGGCGACGCTGGAGATCCCGGCCTACGGCTACGGCATCCGCTACGATTACGGTCTGTTCCGCCAGATCATCAATCACGGCTGGCAGCAGGAATTCCCCGACGAGTGGCTGAGCTTCGGCAACCCGTGGGAATTGCAGCGGCCGGAAGTCGTCTATCAGGTCAAGTTCGGCGGCCATGTCGACCAAGTCACCGATGGCAAAGGCTACACCCGCGCGGTGTGGACGCCGGGCGAGACCGTGCAGGCGATCGCCTACGACACCCCGATCGTCGGCTGGCGCGGCCAGCACGTCAACGCGCTGCGGCTGTGGTCGGCGCGCGCCCCGGACCCGCTGCTGATCGACGTGTTCAACACCGGCGACTATCTCGGCGCCACCGCGCACGAGGCGCGCGCCGAGGCGATCTGCAAATTCCTGTATCCGAACGACGAGAGCCCTGCGGGCCGCGAGCTGCGGCTGCGCCAGGAATATTTCTTCGTCTCCGCCTCGCTGCAGGACCTGATCAAGCGGCACCTGGATTCCGACGGCCAGATCCGCAACCTCGCCAAGAAGGCGGCGATCCAGCTCAACGACACCCACCCCAGCCTCGCGGTGGCCGAACTGATGCGGCTCCTGGTCGACGTCCACGGCCTGCGCTGGGACGACGCCTGGCAGATCACCGTGGCGACGCTGAGCTATACCAACCACACGCTGCTGCCCGAGGCGCTGGAGACCTGGCCGCTCGACCTGTTCCAGCGCACCCTGCCGCGCCACCTCGAAATCATCTACCGGATCAACGAGGCGCATCTCGGCCTCGCCGAGGCGCGCAGCCCCGGCGATATCGAATTCCGCGCCTCGGTGTCGCTGATCGACGAGAAGGCCGGCCGCCGGGTGCGGATGGGTCACCTCGCCTTCATCGGCTCGCACCGCATCAACGGCGTCTCGGCGATGCATTCCGACCTGATGAAGGAGACCGTGTTCCACGATCTCAACTTCCTCTACCCCGGCCGCATCACCAACAAGACCAACGGCATCACCTTCCGGCGCTGGCTGACGCTGGCCAATCCGGGCCTGACCGATCTGATCCGCTCGGTCGCGGGCGACGAGGTGCTGGACGATCCGACCCGGCTGGAGCGGCTCGAAGCCTTCGCCGGCGACAGCGCGTTCCAGCAGCAGTTCCGCGCCGTCAAGCATCGCAACAAGGTGGCGCTGGCGCGGCTGATCGGCGAGCGCAACAACATCCGGATCGACCCCAGCGCGCTGATCGACGTCCAGATCAAGCGCATCCACGAATACAAGCGGCAACTGCTCAACGTGCTCGAGACCATCGCGCTGTACCAGGCGATCAAGGACGAGCCGAACCGCGACTGGGTGCCGCGGGTCAAGATCTTCGCCGGCAAGGCGGCAGCGAGCTATCGCTACGCCAAGCTGATCATCAAGCTGATCAACGACGTCGCCGAGGTGGTGAACAACGACGCCTCGATCGGCGGCAAGCTGAAAGTGGTGTTCCTCGCCGACTACAATGTCAGCCTCGCCGAGGTGATCATTCCGGCCGCCGACCTGTCGGAACAGATTTCGACCGCCGGCATGGAAGCCTCCGGCACCGGCAACATGAAGCTGGCGCTGAACGGCGCGCTGACGATCGGCACGCTCGACGGCGCCAATATCGAGATCCGCGATCTGGTCGGCCCGGAGAACATCGCGATCTTCGGCATGGAAGCGCTGGAAGTGGTGGCGCGCCGTGCCCAGGGGCTCGATGCCACCGACGTCATCAACCGCTCGCCGGCGCTCGCCAACGCGATCCGCGCGATCGACTCCGGCGCGTTCTCGCCCGACGACCGGGCGCGGTTCGCGTCTGTCGCGCATGCGCTGCGGCATCTCGACCACTACATGGTCAGCGCCGACTTCGACAGCTACTACGAAGCCCAGCGCGGCATCGACGCGCGCTGGCGCGCTGGCCCGGCCTGGACCCGCGCCGGCATCCTCAACGTCGCCCGGATGGCGTGGTTCTCGTCCGACCGCACCATCCGCGAATACGCCGAAGAGATCTGGAACGTGCCGACCAAGCCCGCGACGCAGCCGTCGCCGGCGCGGCAGGCGGGATAGCCGACACACTGCGGAGCGCGCGCACTCCGCCCCAAGCCCGTCATTCCGGGGCGCTCGCGCCAGCGAGCGAACCCGGAATCCCGAGATTCAGGGCACTGTTTTCCAACACCTGCGAGATTCCGGGTTCGCGCGTTTCACGCGCGCCCCGGAATGACGTGCGTGCGGGCCGTGGGCCGGCTCGGCACCATCACATGATGGCCGACAGCCATTGCGCATGGCCTCGCCGCAGTGCAAGCTTGCGGCGCCACAACAAGAGCAACAACACGGGAAGCGCACCATGGACGCCAAGGTCGAGCACACGCCGCATCCGTTCGACGCCGCGACGCGCGTGGATTTCGATGGCGGGCGCTGGCAGGGCGCGACCAGCGACGATTACCATGCCTTCGTCGGCCAGTTCGGCGGCGCCACCGCGGCGACGCTGCTGCGCGCCCTGATGCAGCAGCCGGAGCGCGCCGGCGATCCGCTGGCTTTCACAGTCAATTTCTGCGCGCCGATCAGCGCCGGCAGCTTCGAGCTGACGCCGCGGCTGATCAAGGCGACGCGCTCGACCCAGCATTGGGGCATCGAACTCAGCCAAGGCGACGCCGGCGTCGAAGTATTCGCCACCGCGGTGTTTGCGCAGCGTCGCGAGACCTGGACGCACCGCCCGGCCGAGATGCCGAAGACTGCGGCCTATGACGAAGCCCCGGTCTATGTACGCGGCGGCGTGGCGGCGTCATGGATCCGTCAGTTCGAGTTTCGCTTCGTCGAGAACGAGCCGAACTTCGGCGGCGGCCCGCTGCCGGAACCGGCAAGCCCGCACACCAAGGCGTGGATCGGCCACGCCGTGCCGCGCACGCTCGATTTGTTGTCGCTGTCGGCGATCGCGGATGCGTTCTTCGCGCGGATCTTCCACGTCCGCGGCGAATTATTGCCGATCGGCACGGTGTCGATGACGACGTATTTCCACGTCGACGCCGCCGATCTCGCCGCCGAGTCGATCACCGCGGTGCTCGGCGTCGCCGACGCCAACGTGTTTCACAAAAGCTTCTCCGACCAGACCGGCGAATTGTGGTCGCCGAGCGGTCGGCTGCTGGCGACCACGCATCAGATCACCTATTTCAAGGCCTGAGTTGGCGCAGCGCTCCGGCGCGCGTCGCGCGCGTTTGAAGGGGCGTCACCGCCATGTCGCAGACCGAAGCCGCTCACAGCGAGTCCGCACGGCGCGTCGCGCTGCTCGGCGTGCCGATCGAGATCGGCGCCGGCCTGCGCGGCACGCTGATGGGACCCGCCGCGCTGCGCACCGCGGGTATCGGCCGCGTGCTCGATCAGCTCGGCTTTGCGGTCGAGGATCACGGCGACATGACGCGGCCTGCATTCGATGGCGGCAACGATCCGGTGCCGGCCAACGCCAATTACTACAGCGAGGTGAAGAGCTGGGTCGGCGCGATTTCGGCGCGCGCCTATGAGCTGGCGAGATCAGGCGCGGTGCCGCTGTTCATGGGCGGCGATCATAGCCTGTCGATGGGCTCGGTCAACGGCGTGGCGCGCTACTGGCAAGAGCAAAGCAAGCCGCTGTTCGTGCTGTGGTTCGACGCTCATGCCGACTACAACACCCCGGCGACGACGCTGACCGCCAACATGCACGGCATGTCGGCGGCGTTCCTGTGCGGCGAGCCGGGGCTCGACCATCTGCTCGGCGAAGAGCCGCGGGTCTCTGTTCCGCCGAGCCGGCTCGACCTGTTCGGCATCCGCTCGATCGATCCGCTCGAGAAAGAGCTGGTGCGCGCGCGCACGATTCCAATCGTCGACATGCGGGGAATCGACGAATTCGGCGTCGGGGTGCTGATCCGCCGCGTCATCGACCGCGTCAGCAAAGCCGGCGGCGTGCTGCATCTGTCGTTCGACGTCGACGTGCTCGATCCCGCGGTCGCGCCCGGCGTCGGCACCACCGTGCCGGGCGGCGCCACCTATCGCGAAGCGCATCTGGTGATGGAGCTGCTGCACGACTCCGGCCTCGTCCGCTCGGTCGACATCGTCGAACTCAACCCGTTCCTCGATGAACGCGGTCGCACCGCCCGCGTCGCGGTCGAACTCATCGGCAGCCTGTTCGGCATGCAGATCACCGACCGGGTGACCCCGACCAACGCGGTGCTGCCGGAGGGATGAGGGCCCTCCCCGCGATGGTCATTCCGGGGTGAGAGCCCTCTCCGCGTTCGTCATTCCGGGGCGCTTGCGCTAGCAAGCGAACCCGGAATCTTGCAGTTGTGGAACGACAGAATCGCAGAACTCTTCGGGATTCCGGGTTCGCGCAGCTTCGCTGCGCGCCCCGGAATGACCGGCTTGGATTGGCCGTGTCTGGCGCATTGCGTCTGTTTCCGCTAAACGCGCCGCAGCATTTCTCCCCCCGCGTGAGCCCATGATCCGTCTCGACAACATCTCCAAGCAGAACGGCCACCAGATCCTCTACATCGAAGCCTCCGCGACGCTGCTGCGGGGCGAGAAGATCGGGCTGGTCGGGCCGAACGGCTCCGGCAAGACCACGCTGTTCCGGATGATCACCGGCCAGGAACAGCCGGACGAGGGCCAAGTGTCGGTCGATCGCGGCCTGACCATCGGCTATTTCAGCCAGGACGTCGGCGAGATGAGCGGCCGCAGCGCGGTCGCCGAGACCATGGAGGGCGCCGGCCCGGTCAGCGAGGTCGCGGCCGAGCTGAAGGAACTGGAGCACGCGCTGGCCGACCCGGACCGCGCCGACGAGATGGAGCAGATCCTCGAGCGTTACGGTGAGGTCCAGCACCGCTTCGAGGAGCTCGACGGCTACGCGCTCGAAGGCCGCGCCCGCGAGGTGCTGGCAGGTCTCTCGTTCTCGCAGGAGATGATGGACGGCGACGTCGGCAATCTGTCGGGCGGCTGGAAGATGCGCGTGGCGCTCGCCCGCATTCTGTTGATGCGGCCGGACGTGATGCTGCTCGACGAACCGTCGAACCACCTCGACATCGAAAGCCTGATCTGGCTCGAGCAGTTCCTCAAGGGCTTCGAGGGCGCGCTCTTGATGACCTCGCACGACCGCGCCTTCATGAACCGCATCGTCAACAAGATCGTCGAGATCGATGCCGGCACGCTGACCAGCTACACCGGCGACTACGAGTTCTACGAGGGGCAGCGCGCGCTGGCCGACAAGCAGCAGCAGGCGCAATTCGAACGGCAGCAGGCGATGCTGGCCAAGGAAGTGGCGTTCATCGAGCGCTTCAAGGCGCGCGCCTCGCACGCCGCCCAGGTGCAGAGCCGGGTCAAGAAGCTGGAGAAGATCGAGAAGGTGGAGCCGCCGCGCCGCCGCCAGATCATCGCGTTCGACTTCCTGCCGGCGCCGCGCTCCGGCGAAGACGTCGCCAGCCTCAGCCATGTCCGCAAGGCCTACGGCAATCACGTGATCTACGAGGATCTCGACTTCGCGATCCGCCGCCGCGAGCGCTGGTGCGTGATGGGGATCAACGGCGCCGGCAAGTCGACGCTGCTCAAGCTGGTCGCCGGCGCCACCGCGCCCGACGACGGCAGCGTCACCATCGGCGGCAGCGTCAAGATGGGTTACTTCGCCCAGCACGCGATGGATCTGATCGACGGCGAACTCACCGTGTTCCAGTCGCTGGAAGAGTGGTTCCCGCAGGCCGGCCAGGGTAGCTTGCGCGCGCTCGCCGGCTGCTTCGGCTTCTCCGGCGACGACGTCGAGAAAAGGTGCCGGGTGCTGTCCGGCGGCGAGAAGGCCCGGCTGGTGATGGCCAAGATGCTGTACGACCCGCCGAACTTCCTGGTGCTCGACGAGCCGACCAACCACCTCGACATCGCCACCAAGGAAATGCTGATCAAGGCGCTCGCCGACTTCGAAGGCACCATGCTGTTCGTGTCGCACGACCGCCACTTCCTGGCCGCGCTGTCGAACCGCGTGCTGGAGCTGACCCCCGAAGGCGTCCACAAATACGGCGGCGGCTACACCGAATACGTTGCCCGCACCGGGCACGAGGCGCCGGGGCTGCATTAAGCAGTCGCCCCAACAACGCCGTCATGCGCGGGCTTGACCCGCGCATCCATCAAGCGCCGCGCGCGTCTTCAAACAGTCGTTGCAAAGACGATGGATGGCCGGGTCGCGCCCGGCCATGACGCTTAGCGATATGGAGCCACGTCGCCTCAGAACAGCGGCTTGGTCTGCCCCACCTTCAGCGGGCCGAGCATCACGGCGCCTTCGACGAAGCGCAGCGGGAAGGCGCGGGCGGGACGGCCTTCCAGCGTGGTCTCTTGGCCGAGCGCGTCGATGCCGGCGACGGCCGCGACATTGGCGTTCTTGCGCACCACCTGGCCGAGGCCCGGAATGGCGCGGTCGAGCGCGCCGAGCACATTGTTGACATCCTTGGCGCGGACGCCGGGCGCCAGCCGGTCGAGCGTCGATTGCGACACGCCCTGCTCCAGCATCTTGTCGATGCCGAGCTTGGGGATCACCTGGTCGAGCCCGGTGGCCACCATCTGCAATTCACCGTCGACATAGCCCTGCGGCGTCAGCCCAAGCGAGCCGGTCGCGACCGCCACCATGTCGCCCTGCTGGATCCGCGCCTGCTCGAACCGGATGCGGCCGCCGGCGGCCTGGATCTCGCGGAAGCGCTGCGGCCACGGCTTGGGGCGGAAATCCTTCAGGCCGCTGAGCAAGAGGCGCAGATGCGCGTCGAACGGATCGGCGAGCAGCGGGTGCAGATCATGCACCGAAGTGCCGTCGAGCTTGAGATCGACTTCGAGCTGGCGCGGCTCGGCGCCGGCGGCCTCGCGCTGCCGGCCGTGCAGCTCGGCATGACGGGCACGGGCGAGCGGCACACGGGTCGCGCCGCTCAATCCGTCGAGCACCGGCTCGTCGAACACCAACGCGACGCGCTCCGGCGCGGCCGGCAGCCCGGCGACGCTGCTGCGCGCGGTCTTCCAGTTCAGCTCCATCGACACCGGCTGGCCGCGATCGGCGAAGCTCGCCGGGCCTTTGAACTCGGCAATCAGCAGGCTCGGCTGATACAGCGACGACACCACCAGGATCTCGCCGAGCTTGGCGGTCACCGGGGTCTGGGTCGCGGCCTGCTGCGCGGTCTGCGAGGTCAGCGCGACGCTGGCATTCTCGCAGCGAACCTCGAGGCGGAACGGAAAGCCCGCCACCGAGCGCTGGCCGCAATCATAGCTGCGGCCGGCCTTGGCTTCGCGGGCCCGCCATTCATCGACGATGCGGTCGACCTGGCTTGCCGAGAACAGCCAGAATGCGCTCCAGGCGAGCGCCGCCAGCACCACCACGCCGGGGAGCAACAGCACCGGCCATAGCGGGCGGCGGGGGGAAATTGGGGAATCTGCCATCGCGCCTACTTAAGGGGAGAAGCCCGAAAAGGGAATCCGCGACCGGCTGCCGCACGCCATGCCGCGAACGCGGCCGACCCGCGCGGCAAACCGCTCACGCTTCGTAGCGTGATGCGGTAAGGACTGAATTTGTCATTTGCACGATAGCCCCGCCTGCACGCATGTCCGCCAAAACGCTCACCGACTCCGACCTGACCCAGGGCGACCTCTGGGTGTTCGGCTATGGCTCGCTGATGTGGAATCCCGGCTTCGACTTCGTCGAGCGGGTGCCGGCGCGGCTGATCGGCGAGCACCGGGCGCTGTGCGTGTATTCGTTCGTCCACCGCGGCACGCCGGAACAGCCCGGCCTGGTGCTCGGGCTCGATCGCGGCGGCGCCTGCCGCGGCATCGCGTTCCGCGTCGCCGATGCGCACCGGATGGCGACGGTGGCTTACTTGCGTGAACGCGAGCAGGTCACCAGCGTGTATCGCGAGGTCAAGCGCTCGGTGTGGCTGGAGGACGACGCCCGGCGCCGGATCAGCGCGCTCACTTACGTGGTCGACCGCGGCCACGCGCAATATGCCGGCCGGCTGTCTTACGCCGAACGGCTGCGCCACGTGCGCCAGGGCCACGGCCGCTCCGGCCCGAACCGCGATTACGTGATCGCCACCGTAAAGGCGCTGGAAACCCAGGGCTGCCGCGACGTGCCGCTGCACCAACTCGCCGAAGCGCTGCGCGATGAGGCGCCGGCGCCGCGTTGACGCGGAAGTCGCAGCCGATCAGCCGGCCTTGCCGCTTTCCGGCTTGGCGGCAGATTTGACGCGATGCGGCTTGGCGCTCGGCACCCGGCCGAACAGCTCCGCCTGCTCTTGGCGCGCCTCGGCGACCAGGCGGTTGGTGGCGGTCTCGACCACGCCGCTGAGCTGCCGGAGGAACTCGCGGCGGTCGAGGCCGGCCGGGAGCGGATCGAGGAATTCGACCACGATCGTGCCGGGATAGCGCATGAACTGGCGCCGCGGCCAGAACAGCCCGGCATTCAGCGCCACCGGGAGGCACGGCACGCCGCAATCGACGTAGATCTGGCCGACGCCGGTCTTGTAGTTCGGCGGGGCGTCGACCGGGGTCCGGGTGCCTTCCGGAAAGATGATCAATTGCCGGCCGCGGCGCACTTCCTCGCGGGCGCGGCGCGCCATCTCCACCAGGGTCTTGACGCCCGCCGCGCGGTTGATCGCAATCATGCCGCCGCGCAGCAGCAACTGGCCGAACACAGGAATCCAGGTCAGCTCGCGCTTGAGGATGTACAGCGGCTGGTCGAAGAACTGCAGCAGCGCGAACGTCTCCCACATCGACTGATGCTTGGGCGCGACGATCAGCGGTCCCTCCGGGATCTTCTCCAGTCCGCGAAACTCCACCTTGGTGCCGCAGATCACCCTCATCAGCCAGATGCTGTTCTGGCCCCACAGCTTGGCGACCTTGACCACAGCCCGGCCGGAAAACAGCGCCGCCGCCGTGGCGGCCAGCACCCAGCCGACCAGCACCACGTAGAACAGCACGTTGAAGATCAACGAACGCAGGAAGATCACGAACATCGGGCTGGTCCGATCAATTGACGAGGGCGGTCGCCGGTTTGCGGGCGCCGGTCGGGTCGGCCTGTTCGGCCGGTTCGGGCATCAGCTCGATGCCGAGCTTCGACAGGCGCACCCGCAGCTCGACCGCGAGATATTTGGCGTATTCGGATAGCAAGAGCCGCAGCGTTCCGCCACTGGTCCACCACGGCTCGTCGCGCCACTTGTCGCCGATCACCGCGAACGGAATCAATTCGACATCCGGCATGGCATCGGACATTTCGGCGATCGCCCGCGGCATGTGGTAATTCGACGTGACCACGATCAGCGAGCGGAAGCCGCGCTCCCGCACCCAGCGCCGGGTTTCAGCGGCGTTGCTGCGGGTGTCGACCGCCGAACGATCGAGGTCGACGCAGCAACTGAACCAGTCGCTGCTCTCCGGCACCGAGCGCGAGATGTCACGGGCTCCGTTGGTGCGGTGGACGCCGGAAATCAACAGCCGCCGGCCATAGCCCGCCGCCAGCAATTCGACCGCGTCCGACACTCGCGACGAGCCGCCGGTCAGCACCACGATGCCCTCGGCATTGCGGCGGGGCTGCAGCTCGGCACTATGGAGCTGCGCCAGAAACGCCACGAACCCGCCCGCCACAGCCACGAAGCCGAGCGCCAGCACCGCCACGATGGTGGCGCGCAGCCGTCCCCGTCGTCGGACCGGACGGTCCGGCGACGGGGAGATCGGGCTGCGATCGGAAGACGACTCCATAGGACTGCGATTGACCTCGATTGACGCGCGTTCCGCCGTCGGCAGCGGCGGCGGAAGACGCCCCGGACTCTAATGCGATTTCGGGCGAAAGGGAGTCCGCCGGATGGTCGAACGCCCTGCGCGGTGCGGAGGTAACGCTCCGGTCATGTGCGGCTCATTCGATCGAGTTCAGCGTGCTGAACAGGGTGCGGCGCGACGCCAGCGCGGTGATGCCGGCGATCAGCACCGCCATGCCGGCGAGCGCCAGATAGCCGGTCGGGCGCAGCGAAAAGGTGCCGAGCAGCGCCGCGAACTGGTCGCCGACCGGCGTGCCGGAAAACCACATCGCCACCGATTCCGAAAAGCCGAACACGAAGATCGCCGCGCCGCCGCCGATCAGGCCGCCCTGCAGGCCGAGCAGCAGGAAGTGCCGGAAGAAATGGTTGGCGATGTAGCGGTCGCTGGCGCCGACGAAATGCAGCACCTCGACGATCGGCCGGTTCGCCGCCATCGCGCCGCGGGTGGCGAACGACACCGAAATGATGGTGGCGACGATCACCAGAGCCAACACGCCGATGCCGGCCACCACGGTGGCGCCGGTCATCGACCGCATCCGTTCGATCCAGGCCCGGTGGTCGTCGACCGTCGCGCTCGGCACGGCCTCGGTGACGCGGCGGCGCAGTTCGCCGAGGTCGAGCCCACGTCCGGGCGCGCTGCGCGCCACGATCACCCGCGGCACCGGCAGGTCGTCGAGCGATAGCGCGGTACCGAGCCACGGCTCCAGCAGCCGCGCCGATTCCTCCTTGGTGAAAGTCCGGACCTCGACGATGCCGGGCTGGCTGTTCACCACCTCGGCGACCCGGTCGGCATCGCGATCGAGGTCGCGGCCGCGGCCGGCGCGAACCTGCACGGTCAGCTCGCTGGACACCTCGGACTGCCACTCCGCCGCCGATGCGCTGACCAGCATCACCACGCCGGTGGTCATCGCTGCCAGAAACGTCATGATCGCCACCACGGCGACCAGCGCGCGACCGGAGATCGATGCCCGCGGCACGATCGGCGAGGCGTTGCGCGCCTTCGGCGGCACCTGCGGGCGTTCGTGCCCGAGGTCGACCATGACGTCGCGTTCGTCGGCTCTGCGCAACGGCCCCTGCCTATTCATAAACGTGCAGCCGTCCCTGGTGCAGCACCAGCCGGCGCGCTTCGTATTGATCCATCAGGTTGATGTCGTGGGTCGCGATCACCACCGCGGTCCCGGATTTGTTGAGTTCGATGAACAACCGAAGCAGCCGGCGTCCGAGCGTCGGATCGACATTGCCGGTCGGCTCGTCGGCGAGCAGCAAATGCGGCCGGCCGATCACCGCCCGGGCGATCGCTGCGCGCTGCTTCTCGCCGCCCGACAGCACCGGCGGCAGCGCGTCCATCCGGTCGCCGAGCCCGACCCACTTTAGTAGGTCGATCACCTCTTTGCGATAGCTCGACTCGTCGCGCCCGGTGACCCGGAACGGCAGCGCCACATTTTCATAGGTGGTCATGTGGTCGAGCAGGCGGAAGTCCTGCAGCACGATTCCGATGCGCTGCCGCAGCGCCGCGATCTCCTCTTTGCCGAGCAGCGAGACGTCGTTGCCGAACAGATTGACCAGGCCGCGGGTCGGCCGCAGCGACAGGAACAGCAGCCTGAGCAGCGAGGTTTTGCCTGCGCCGGACGGGCCGGTGAGAAACTGGAACGAATGCGCCGGAATTGCAAAATTGAGGTCGCGGAGGATCTCCGGACCGAGCCCGTAGCGCAGGCCGACATTTTCGAAGCGGACCACGTTCAGCTCCGATTTCGATCGGCGCGGGGAGAAAGGGCACGCCACGCCATCTGCCCGTGCCGCCGTTGTGAGGCGGCTATGGTTTCCGATTCGTTAACGGACGGACGGTACGATCGGACGAACCTTCTAGTCAGCGATTCGCCATGCATATCGTCTGCCCGCATTGTACGACATCCTATGCGATCGATCCGGCCAAACTGGGAGATTCCGGCCGGACGGTGCGCTGTTCCCGCTGCAAGGAAGTCTGGCTCGCCCGGCCCGAAGACGTGCAGAGCGACGTCCGCGTCGCGGCGATGACGGTCGAGGAACAGCCGGCCGGTAGCGATCTCGCCAACGATCCAGGCTGGGGCGTCACCGAGGACGAACAGGACACGCCGGTCGTCGAGAGCCCGCCGATCACCGCCGACCTGCCGGGACAAGGCGACCACGATCCGTTCGCACGCGCGCTCGCGGCCGAACCCGAGCCCGGAGAAGATGTCGAACTGCCGCCACGGCGCAAGCGCAAGACTTCGTTCGGTGCCCGGCGGCGGCGGCCGAGCTTCAAGGAACGGCTGGCGGCGCTGCGCCAGGATCCGATCAAGACCGTCAAGTCGCTGCTGACCGCCCAAATGGCCGTCGCGGTGTTCGGCTCGGTGGCACTCGGCCTGCTGATCTGGCGTGCCGAGATCGTCCGGCTGATGCCGCAGACCGCCGCGTTCTACCGGACGATCGGATTTGACGTGAACCTGCGCGGGCTGGCGATCCGGAACGTCAAGCTCATGCGCGAGACCGTCGATGCGAAGCCGGTCCTGGTGATCGAGGGCGTCGTGGTCGGTGAAGTCAACCGAGCCGTGGACTTGCCGCGGCTGCGGTTTTCGCTACGCGACGGCAGCGGCACCGAGATCTACGCCTGGAACGCCGTGCTGGAACAGCAGGTGCTGCGGCTCGGGGAAGCCGCCTGGTTCCGGACGCGACTGGCCTCGCCTCCGGCGGAGGCGCGCGCGATCGACGTGCGCTTCTTCAACCGGCGCGACATTGCCGCCGGTGGTGCCTGAAGCCATGATGATTGCGGCCGGACGCGGCCCGGCGCCAGCCGCGACGAGGGAAGTGAGACGATGGCGCGCATCCTGATCGCCGACGACGAAGAATCGATGCGCCTTCTGGTGGCGCGCGCCATCGGCCTGGACGGCCACGAGACCGTCACGGCCGAAGACGGCAGCGAAGCGTTGGAGATCCTCACCAGCCAGAACGGCAAGTTCGACCTGCTACTGACCGACATCAAGATGCCGATCATGGACGGCATCGCGCTGGCGCTGGCGGTCGCGCGCGACTTCCCCGAGCTGACGATCCTGTTGATGACCGGCTTCGCCGATCAGCGCGAACGCGCTTTCGGCCTCGACGCCATCGTCCACGACGTCGTCACCAAGCCGTTCTCGGTCGCCGACATCCGCACCGCCGTCGCGGACGCGCTGTCGGCGAAGAAGAGTAGTAGTTGACCCCCTTCGCGACGGAAGATCGACGCCTGCCCCAAGACGCTGCGCGCCCCCTCTCCCGCCTGCGGGAGAGGGCTGGGGTGAGGGCGACACGGGTAGTGAGTTAGCTCGTCGCTGATAGGAGTGCCCTCACCCGCCGCGCTACGCGCGTCGACCTCTCCCGCAGGCGGGCGAGGTTGCGCCGTGCTCGGGGCAGGCTGATCGCTTAGTAATCCTTCAGCAGCCGCTCGATGTAGTCAAGTTCGAGCTGCGGCCGGGCCGAATCGCCGAGGCGACGGCGGAGTTCCTCGAGGATGCGGCGGACGCGCTGGACGTCGATTTCGCCGGGGATCTTCACGGTGAGATCGTCGCCGAGATCGCGGCCGCGCAGCGGGCGGCCGAGCGGATCGGTCTGGTTGGCGCCGCTCTGCTGGCGGCCGGGACGGTTGCCCTGGCCGTCGCCTTCGCCATCGCCCTGCTGCATCGCCTCGGCGAGTTTCTGCGCGCCCTGGCGCAGCGCCTCCAGCGCACGGCCCTGCGAATCCACCGCGCCGTCGGCATTGCCCTCGCCGAGACGGCCTTCGGCATCGCCCATCGCCGAATCGGCCTGATCGAGGCCGCCCTCGCCCTGCTGGCCTTGCTGGCCCTGCTGCCCCTTTTCGCCGCGCGGGCTCTGGCCGAGGCCGCGCTTGGCGAGTTCCTGCTGCAGCTTGCGCAGCCGGTCGTGCAGGCTCTGCTGATCCTGCTGTAGATCGCCGAGATTCGGCTCGCCGTCGTCGCCGCGCATTCGGTCGCGGCGCTGATCCTGGCCCTGCTTGAAGGTCTTGTCGCGGAGCTGCTGCTGCTTGCGGATCATGTCGCCGAGCTCGTTCAGCGCCTGCTCCATGTCGTTGTCGCCGCCGCCCTGGCCGGGCTGCGCCATCTGCAGGTTCTCGAGCATCTGCGCGAGCTGATCGAGCAGTTGCTTGGCGGCATCCTTGTCGCCGGAGCGCGACAGCCGCTCCATCCGCTGGATCATCGCCTCGAGATCCTGCTGGCGCATCACCTTGGTGTTCGGATCGAGCGGGCGGGCGAGCTGCTGCGGATTGTTGCGGAGCTGCTGGGCAAGCTGGCGCATATAGGCGTCGAGCGCCGCGCGCAGCTTGTCGGTGAGCTGCTTGATCTCGTCGTCGGGCGCGCCGCGCTCCAGCGCATCCTTCAGCGCGTCCTGCGCGGCGCGCAGCGCCTTCTCGGCGTCCGATGCGTCGCCGTCTTCGATCGATACCGCGAGCGACCACAGATTGCCGACCACCTCGCGCAGCGCCTCGTCGGTGCGGGCGCGTTCGAGCTGATCGGCGACGGTGTACAGACCGAGATACTGCCCGGCGTCGGGCGCGAACACTTCGGGGGCGATCAGCAGCGCGTCGAGTGCGGTGTGGACCTGCTTGTTGGCGCCGGCATCGAGCGCCAGAATGCGGCGCTGCTCGATCAGGGCCCGCGCCAGCGGCTTGGTGAACAGCCGTTCCGGCAGCCGCATCGCGAACGGCTCGCTGCGGCCTTCGTTGCCGGCCTCGTCTTTGGCGGTCAGCGTCAGCGTCACCTCGGCACCCGCATAAGGATCCTCGCTGAAGTCCTTGACGGTCTGGCCGACGCCGGCACGGGTACGGGCATTCGGCAGCACCAGCTTGACCTGCGGCGGCTCAAACAACGGTCGCGGCGCCTCCGCTGCGGCGGCGCCGGGCTTGGCGGCGGGAACCGCGGCGAACTGCGCTTCGGCCTCGGTCACCCCGTAATCGTCTTCGAGCTTGTAGGACAGTTGCAGTGAGCCGCGCGCCTGACGCTGCGGCTCCTTGGCGAGGGCGATGCCCGGCGGCCGATCCGGCGTCGCGGTGAAGCTCCACGGCGCCTCGCTGGACGGCGCCCGCACCCGCGCGGTGCCGTCGGCGGTGATGCGGAAATGCCGTTCGCTGGTGCCGCTCGGGGCTTCGCTGTCCGGCTTGATCTCGACCAGACCGCCGCCGACCGTGACGTCGAGCTCGCCGCCGCTGGAGCGCACCAGCAGGGTCGAGCCGACCGGCACCGGCAGCGCACCGCTGCCCGGGGTGCCGAGATCCCGGTTGTTGGCGGCGGTGAGAATGATCGGCGGCTTGTTGGTGTAGAGCGGCGGCGTCACCCAGGCATCGACCCGGACATTGGAGGGCGCCATCGCGCCGTTCCAGTCGAACGCCGCCATCACCCGCGGGGTGCGCTCCTCGCCGGCGGCGATGAAGGTCGCGACCAACAAGATCGCCACCAGCGCCCGCAACGCCCAGGGATCGTGGATCGGCAGCCGCGGCGACGGCAGTCCGGGCTTCAGCCCGCGGATCGTCGCCAGGGTGCGCTCGCGCTGCGCCTGCCACAACGCCCGGGCGACCGGATCGCTGGAAGCCAGGGTGTCGCCGAGCGCCGTGGCGGGGCGGTGCTTCTGGCCGGTATTGCGGTCGAGCCGCGCCAGCGCATCGTCGCGGCTCGGCCAACGGAAGCGGAGGGCGGGGATCAGCGCGGCGAGCGCCAGCGCCGCGAACGCCATCAGGCCGACGATCCGCCCCGAAAACGGCAGCGCCAGCCAAAGCCCCGCCCAGGACAGCGCCAGGAACAGCCCGACGACACTGATAACGCGGGCCAGATGCGGCCACGCCCGTTCCCAGCCGATCGCCAGCGCCGCGCGCCGGATCGCCTTGTCCAGGTGCAGCCGCGCGACCGCCTCTTCATCGAGCGGGGCCTGCGACGGATCGGGAATGCTGCGGCTCAACCGTCTCTCCGGGTTGCTGCTCACAGCAGCGTAGCACAGCGGCGGCAATGAGGCACCGCCCTGGCGTGGCGCGGCGCGCATCACGCTGCGACACGAACGCGTGACGGCGATGGCCACTGCCCGTAGTGTTCCGGCGAACTTCCCAGCAGAGGACGCGCAATGGACAAGACGACGCACGACAAGGGCCTGGAGATCCGCAAGGCGGTACTGGGCGAGGCCTATGTCGAGAACGCGCTGAACAACGCCGACGACTTCAACAAGCCGTTCCAGGAACTCGTCACCGAATATTGCTGGGGCGCGATCTGGGGGCGCGACGGGCTGCCGAAGAAGACCCGCAGCATGCTGAACCTGGCGATGATCGCGATCCTCAACCGCCCGCACGAGCTGCGCGCCCATATCAAAGGCGCGCTCACCAACGGCGTCACCAAGGACGAGATCCGCGAGATCTTCATGCAGGTCGCCTGCTACGCCGGAATTCCGGCGGGCGTCGACAGCTTCCGGATCGCCCGCGAAGTATTCGCAGAGATCGACAAGGGTTGAGCCGGATAATTGGTACTCGCCAACCGGCGCGGCGGCGCGGATCGCCGCGTTAAGGTTGAGTGGTTAGGTTAAAAAACAGTTCAAATTGCTCGAATTCACCGGATCGCTACGGTCGACCCGTCGCGCGCGTCGGTCGGTGAAGCCGCATGTTCACCGCCGCGGATTTCAAGCGCGATCGGGACCGCCAGGATATTTTTGTACGCCGCGTCTGGCGGTCCCACCCCTCTCTCCGGCGAGAGGCCAACTCACAGCCAAGGTGCCGGCTGGTCCATCGCGATCAGTTGCTCGACCGTGATGCGCGGACGCACCACCGCGACCTGATCGTCCTTCACCAGCACTTCCGGCACCAGCGGACGGGTGTTGTAAGTACACGCCTGCACCGCGCCATAGGCGCCCGAGGTCATGATGGCGATCAGATCGCCGGCCTTCAGCTCCGGCAGCTTGCGGTCGAGCGCAAGGTAATCACCGGTCTCGCACACCGGGCCGACGACATCCGCCACCATGCTGGCTGCGCCGGGCGCCGGCTGCTGCACGGCGACGATCTCGTGATACGCCTCGTACAATGTGGGGCGGATCAGGTCGTTCATCGCCGCATCGATGATCACGAAGGTCTTGCCGTCGCCGTGCTTCACGTAGATTACGCGTGCGACCAGGATGCCGGCGTTGCCGACGATCATCCGCCCCGGCTCGAACAGCAGCGCGCAGCCGAGATTGTGGGTGACGCGCTTGACCATCTCCGCATAGGCGAACGGCTCCGGCGGCGCGTCGCGGTCCTCGTAGTACGGGATGCCGAGCCCGCCGCCGAAATCGACGTGGCTGACGGTGTGGCCGTCGCCGCGCAGCACGTGAACGAATTCGGCGACCTTGCGGAACGCCGCTTCCATCGGCGCCAGATCGATGATCTGGCTGCCGATATGGACATCGACGCCGGTGACCTGGATGCCCGGCAGCCTGGCGGCGCGGGCATAGACTTCGCGGGCGTGACGGATCGGGATGCCGAACTTGTTCTCGGACTTGCCGGTCGAGATCTTGGCGTGGGTGCCGGAATCGACGTCCGGATTGACCCGCAGCGAAATCCGCGCGGTGCGGCCGGTCTCGACCGCGAGCCGCGACAGCAGTTCGAGCTCGGGTTCGGATTCGACGTTGAGGCACTTGATGTCGTGGGCGAGCGCGGCGCGCAGCTCGGCCTCGGTCTTGCCGACGCCGGAGAACACGATCTTGCCCGGCGGAATCCCGGCAGCCAGCGCGCGCTGCAATTCGCCGCCCGACACCACGTCGGCGCCGGCGCCGAGCCTCGCCAGCGTGCGCAGCACCGACTGATTGGAATTCGCCTTCATGGCGTAGCACACCAGCGCATCGAGGCCGGCGAAGGCCTCGGTGAATACCCGGTAGTGTCGCTCCAGCGTGGCGGTGGAGTAGCAATAGAACGGCGTGCCGACGTCCTTGGCGATCGACGCAAGGCTGACGCTTTCGGCGTGCAGCACGCCGTCGCGATAGTCGAAATGACGCATCTTGGCGCTTAGTCCAGCAGCGGATCGAGAATGGTGCTTCGCTTCCGCCCCTTGGCGGCGGACGGCGGCGCGTTGGTGCCGTAGGACGAGTCGAACACGTCGCCCTTGGCCTCCGGCGTGCTCGCCGGCGCCGCCGACGGGGTGTCGGCCGCGCCCGGCGGCAGATCGAGGCCGCCTTTACGGCCGCAGCCCGACAATGCCAGCGTCGCCGCCACAATCACCAGAAGCGCCCATCGCGATGGGCTGGTCACGCGATTCACGTCGAATATCCCCAATTGGCGCGGCACCATACCGAGATTGCGCCGCGCTGGCGAGCCCCCGAAAAACCGCCGGACGGCCGCCGCCTCAGCGAGATTTGCGGCCCTTGGCGAGCCGCTTGAGCCAGGCGTTGGCCTGGCTGCGGACGTTCTTCGGCGCGGTGCCGCCGTAGGAGGTGCGGCTCTTGACCGAGGATTCGACGCTGAGCACCGCCAGCACGTCCTTGGTGATGCGCTTTTCGATCCCCTGCATCTCGGCGAGCGGCAGTTCGTGCAGCGCCACCCCCTTCTTGGCGGCGAGGCCGACGATCCGGCCGGTGACGTGGTGCGCCTCGCGGAACGGCATCTTCAGCGTCCGCACCAGCCAGTCGGCCAGATCGGTGGCGGTGGCATAGCCCTCGCCCGCGGCCGCCTTCATCCGCTCCGGCTCCGGCTCGAGGTCGCGAACCATGCCGGTGATCGCGCGGATCGCCAGCGACAGCGCGGCGAAGCCTTCCATCGCGCCCTGCTTGTCTTCCTGCATGTCCTTCTGATAGGCGAGCGGCAGGCCCTTCATCACGATCAACAGGCCGTTCAGCGCGCCGATCACCCGGCCGGTCTTGGCGCGGACCAGCTCGGCAGCGTCCGGATTGCGCTTCTGCGGCATGATCGAGGAGCCGGTGGTGAACTTGTCCGACAGCCGGATCAGGCCGACCAGCGGCGAGGTCCAGATCACGATCTCTTCGGCGAAGCGCGACAGATGCACGGCGCAGATCGACGCCGCCGACAACGTCTCCAGCACGAAGTCGCGGTCCGACACCGCATCGAGCGAATTGGCCATCGGCCGGTCGAAGCCGAGCCTGGCGGCGGTGGCGTGGCGGTCGATTGGGAACGAGGTGCCGGCCAGCGCCGCGGCGCCGAGCGGGCTTTCGTTGAGCCGCTTGCGGGCATCCTGGAACCGGCCGCGATCGCGCGCCACCATCTCGACATAGGCCATCAGATGATGACCGAAGGTCACCGGCTGCGCGGTCTGCAGATGGGTGAAACCCGGCATCACGGTATCGGCCTGCTCGAGCGCCCGCTCTGCCAGCGCCTGCTGCAGCGCCGCCAGCGCCGCATCGGTTTCGTCCAACACATCGCGGACGTACAGCCGGAAATCGGTCGCGACCTGGTCGTTGCGCGAGCGCGCGGTGTGCAAACGCCCGGCGGCCGGGCCGATCAGCTCGGCGAGCCGGCTCTCGACATTCATATGAATGTCCTCGAGCGCACGCTTGAAGGTGAATTTGCCGGCACCGATCTCTGACAAGATCGTGTCTAGACCCTTGCCGATATTTTTCGCATCGTTCGCGGTGATGATGCCCTGCGCGGCCAGCATGGCCGCATGCGCCTTGGACGCCGTGATGTCCTGGGCGTAGAGATGGCGGTCGACGTCGATCGAGACGTTGATCTCTTCCATGATCGCGTCGGGGCGATCGGTGAATCGGCCGCCCCACATTTTGTTGCTCATCTGTCGCCGCTCACGATCATGCTCGCGTCTCAATCACATTTCATCACCAGCAGCCGCCCGCGAACCTGCGCGGCCTGCCGATCCCAGATTGTTCGATGACCGAATCCCAGCCGAATTCCGCCCCGCCGCGCCGTGCCGGCCGCCTGACCATCCTGCTGGCCACGATTGCCGTGCTCGTCGTCGCTGGCGCCGCCGGGATATACGGGATTGGCGGGCTGCAGCGCAATGCGGGCGGCGATCCGGTGTGCCGGCCGGCGGTGGCACTGGCGCAGCAGCTCAAGCCGCTGGTGCGCGGCGAGGTGGCGGCGGTGACGATGGCGTCGTCGCCGCTGCGACTGCCGGACCTCGCCTTCACCGACAGCGCCGGCGAGCCCAAGAGACTGTCGGACTTCCGCGGCCGGACCGTGCTGGTGAACCTGTGGGCGACCTGGTGCGTGCCGTGCCGCAAGGAGATGCCGGCGCTCGACAATCTGCAGGCGCAGCTCGGCAGCGACCGGTTCGAGGTGGTGGCGATCAACATCGACACCCGCGATCCCGCCAAGCCGAAGAAATTTCTCGACGAGGAGAAGCTGACCCGGCTGAGCTATTTCGCCGACGCCACCGCCAAGGTGTTTCAGGATCTCAAATCGGTCGGGCGCGCGCTCGGCATGCCGACCTCGGTGCTGGTCGACGGCAACGGCTGCGAGATCGGCACCATTGCCGGTCCGGCCGAATGGGACAGCGCCGACGCACTGGCGCTGGTGAAGGGCGCGCTGCCCAAATAGCCGCCGCGACAAATGGACCCGTCGCCGGATGTCGGCGCGCGAACCGCTCGACCGTCCTCCGGAAAGCCGCATGATGTGCCGGCCGATCAACGGGGGAGACGACGGATGTCCTATGTCGATGGATTCGTGGTGCCGGTGCCCAAGGCCCGGCTCGCCGACTACCTCAAGCTGGCGCGCAAGGCCGACAAGGTGTTTCGCGAGCACGGCGCCGTCGATTATCGCGAGTGGGTCGCCGACGACGTCTCGCCCGGGAAGCGGACCTCGTTTCCGCGTAGCGTGAAGCTGAAGCCCTACGAGGTCGTGGTGTTCGCCTACATCGTCTACAAATCGCGCAAGCAGCGCGACAAGGTGATGGCGAAGGCGATGCAGGACCCGCGACTGAACGGCATGGACCCCAAGACGATGCCGTTCGACACCAAGCGGATGTTCTACGGCGGGTTCAAGAAGCTGGTGTAGCGGCGGGCCGGCGATCAGGCGCTGATGTCGAGATTGCCGCCGACGCCGGGGCCGACATTGGCGAGCGACGCCGAGCCGCCCTGTCCGGTGCCGAGCAGCGTCTGCACCGTGTCGCGCTCCATGCGCGAAGCCGACGCCTGAATCGTCGTCGCGATCTGCATCTGCGTGCTGCTGGCCTGCATGGCGAGCGCCGCGCTGATCATGCTCATGTCCATCGCCGCAGTCTGGCAGCAAATCGTTAACAATCCGGAGCAAGGCGGGCGCATTCGATGAAATAGCATCGATCGCACCGCCGCCTGTGAGAGCCGCCGTCGAGACAGACGGCGGCGTTTAAACCCTGGAGCCCGCAGCGTCGCTGAGATGGACCGCAAAGCCGGTTCCGTTCGGATCGCCGAGTTCCGGCCGCAGCTCCATCGCAGGGATCAGGTAGTCGCCGCCGTTTTGGCGCCGATACGGGATCGGCGGCGTCTCGGCGAGCGTTCGCATCCGAGCCCGGAGCCGCTCGGCCTCCGCTTCGAACCCGGCCGAATCGAGCCGGCCGGCCTGATACAGCACATAAGGCGGCAGCACCTCGCAGCCCGGATAGAACAGAATGCCGTGATGGATCGGAAACAGCAGGTCGTCGATCGGCCCGTTGATGCCACGGGGGCCGTAGTGCTGCTCCCAGCCGCCGGTGGTCACGATCAGCATCGCGCGCTTGCCGGCCAGACGGCCCTCGCCGTAGCGATCGCCCCAGCGCTTGTCGCTGTGCTCGCCGACCCCATAGGCGAAGCCGCAGGCGAACACCCGCTCGACCCAGCCTTTCAGGATCGCCGGCATGGTGAACCACCACAGCGGGAATTGCAGGATCACGGCGTCGGCCCAGAGCAGCTTGTCGATCTCGTCGCGGACATCCTGGGTCAGCTCTCCTGCGTCGAACGCCGCCTTGGATGCGACCGAAGGCAGCAGCCGCTCGCCGGACGCGAGTCCCGGGAAATCGGCGCGGTCGACCGCAGGCTTCCAGCCCTGGGCGTAGAGGTCGGAGACCTGGACCTCGTGGCCGAGGCCTCGCAGTTCCGCGACCGCGACGTCGCGCAGTGCCCCGTTGAGCGAGCGCGGCTCGGGATGGGCGAATACCAGAAGGACTTTCACGGTCGGACTCCCTGAAATGGATCAGAGTCTTCTGCTATCCCTGCCCCGATTATTCCGGTAGACATCGATCTTCGATATGATTGTTCTGTAGAATGGATAGATCAGCAGTCACGATCGAACGCATCCGGACCTTCGTGCGTATCGCCGAGCGAGGCAGCCTGTCGGCGGTTGCGCGCGATCTCAATGTCGGCCAGTCCACCGTCACCCGCCAGTTGCAGGAGCTCGAGACCGCGATCGGCGCGCCGCTGTTGAGCCGCACCACCCGCCGGGTGACCCTGACCGCGGAAGGCAGCCGCTATTACGCGCGTTGCGTCCAGATCCTGCGGCTGCTCGACCAGGCCGGTGACGAAGCGCTGGGCGCCTCCGGGGCTCCCGCCGGCACCATCCGAATCTCCTGCACCGCCTCGTTCGGCGTGCTGCACGCCAGCCGGCTGATGTTCGCGTTTCAGGACCGCTATCCGGAGATCGGCATCGACTTCGGCCTGACCGATCAGCGGGTCGATCTGGTGCGCGAGGGCGTCGATCTGGCGATCCGGCTGGCTCCGCTGACTGACAGCACATTGAAACTGCGACCGCTCGGCGACAGCCAGCGCCTGCTGGTGGCCTCGCCGGACTATCTATCGGTGCACGGCAGGCCGGCGGTCCCGCAGGATCTGTCGAGCCATCAGGGTATCCGCATGGTCAATGTGGCGGGCAGCGACATGCTGATGCTCCAGGGACCGGATCAGCAGACCCACCGCGTCCCGTTCGGCGGCCGGCTCCGGGTCGATCATGGGCTGGCAGCACGCGAGGCGATGATCGCCGGCCGCGGCATCGCCGCAGCCCATCGCTGGCTGGTCGACGATCTGCTGGCCGCCGGCAGGCTCGAAATCATTCTGCCGGAGTACCGGCTGTCGCCGGTGCCGCTCAATCTGTTGATCGTGCCGGAGCGCGCCGGGATCGCGCGCGTGCGGCTGCTGATCGATTTTTTGGCGGAGCAGATCCGGACCGTGCCGGGGATCGAATGAGAACGGTCGAGCGATCCGATCAGCGGGTCGGCACCGGCTTGTCGCCGCGGTAGTCGTAGAAACCGCGCTGGGTCTTGCGGCCGAGCCAGCCGGCTTCGACATATTTCACCAGCAGTGGGCACGGCCGGTACTTGGAGTCGGCGAGGCCTTCGTGCAGCACCTGCATGATCGACAGACAGGTGTCGAGGCCGATGAAATCGGCAAGCTCCAGCGGGCCCATCGGATGATGCGCGCCGAGCTTCATCGCCATGTCGATGGCCTCGACGTTGCCGACGCCTTCGTACAGCGTGTAGATCGCCTCGTTGATCATCGGCAACAGGATGCGGTTGACGATGAACGCCGGGAAATCCTCGGACACAGCGATCTGCTTGCCGAGCTTGGTGACGAACGCCTTGGCGGTCTCGAAGGTGGCGTCGTCGGTGGCGATGCCGCGGATCAGCTCGACCAGCTCCATCACCGGCACCGGATTCATGAAATGAATGCCGATGAAGCGTTCCGGCCGGTCGGTCGAGGCGGCCAGACGGGTGATCGAGATCGACGAGGTATTGGAGGCGATGATCGCCTCCGGCTTCAAGGATGCGCACAGCTCGTTGAAGATCTTGCGCTTGGTCTCTTCCTTTTCGACCGCGGTCTCGATCACGAGGTCGCAGTCGGACAGTCCGTCCAGCTTCTCGGTCGCGGTGATCCGCGCCAGCGCAGCCTTGCGGGCGTCCTCGGTGATGATCTTCTTGGCGATCTGCCGCGAGAGATTGCCGTTGATGGTGGCCATCGCCGACTTCAGCCGGTCGGCGGAGAGATCGTTCAGGACCACGTCGATCCCGCCGAGAGCGATCACATGGGCGATGCCGTTGCCCATCTGCCCCGCGCCGATTACGCCGACTTTCTTGATTGCTGCCGCCATCTCTCATCTCGTTCGGAGCACAGCCGCGTCGCGCGGCCGGTGCATCTTCGCACATTCCCGCGCCGCTGTCCGTGTCCGGCGCCCGGACAGTTAGCCGGTGAACGCTTAAGGCTTCTGCAACGAACCCGGCCCTCGGGCCGGGTTCGTCCGCCCGCGAAGGCGTTTACTTGCCGAGCTTGCCCAGCTCTTCGGTCAACTCCGGCACCGCCTGGTAGAGGTCGGCGACCAGACCGTAATCCGCAACCTGGAAGATCGGCGCGTCTTCGTCCTTGTTGATCGCGACGATCACCTTGGAGTCCTTCATGCCGGCGAGATGCTGGATCGCGCCGGAAATGCCGATCGCGACGTACAGCTCCGGGGCCACAACCTTGCCGGTCTGGCCGACCTGCCAGTCGTTCGGGGCGTAGCCGGCATCGACCGCGGCGCGCGAGGCGCCGACACCGGCGCCGAGCTTGTCGGCAAGCGGCTCGATGTACTTGGTGAAGTTCTCGCGGCTCTGCATCGCACGGCCGCCCGACACGATGATCTTGGCGGAGGCCAGTTCGGGACGGTCGCTCTTGGCGACTTCCTCGCCGACGAAGCTCGACAGGCCGGGATCGGCCGCCGCAGCGACGGTCTCGATCGCAGCGCTGCCGCCCTCGCCCGGGGCCGCCTGGAAGGTCGAGGTCCGGACGGTGATGACCTTCTTGGCGTCCTTGGACTTCACGGTCTGGATCGCGTTGCCGGCATAGATCGGACGCTCGAAGGTGTCGGGCGCCACCACCTTGATGATCTCCGACACCTGCATCACGTCGAGCAGCGCGGCGACGCGCGGCATCACGTTCTTGAACCGCGAGGTGGCCGGAGCGACGATCGCGTCGTAGCTGCCGGCGAGCGAGACGATCAGCGCGGCCAGCGGCTCGGCGAGATCGTGCTCATAGGCCGGCGCTTCGGCGAGCAGCACCTTGGCGGCGCCCTGCAGCTTGGCGGCGGCATCGGCCGCGGCCTTGCAGCCCTGGCCGGCGACGAGCACGTGCACCTCGCCGCCGAGCGCGGCGGCGGCGGTCATCGCCTTGTTGGTGGCGTCCTTGAGCTGAGCGTTGTCGTGTTCGGCAATCAGCAGCGTGGTCATCAGATTACACCCGCTTCGTTCTTGAGCTTCGAGACCAGTTCGGCGACGTCCTTGACCTTGACGCCGGCCTTGCGGCCGCCCGGCTCGACGGTCTTCAGAACTTCCAGGCGCGGCGAAACGTCGACGCCGTAGTCGGCCGCGGTCTTCTCCGCGATCGGCTTCTTCTTGGCCTTCATGATGTTCGGCAGGCTGGCGTAGCGCGGCTCGTTCAGCCGCAGATCGGTGGTGACGATCGCCGGGCCCTTCAGCTTGACGGTCTGCGAACCGCCGTCGACTTCACGCGCCACGGTAAAGTCGGAGCCGTCGACTTCGAGCTTCGAGGCAAAGGTCGCCTGCGCCCAGCCGAGCAGCGCTGCCAGCATCTGGCCGGTCTGGTTGGAATCGTCGTCGATCGCCTGCTTGCCGAGAATGATCAGTCCGGGCTTTTCTTCGTCGGCCACGCCCTTGAGAATCTTGGCGACCGCCAGCGGCTCGACCACGCCGTCGGCCTTGACCAGGATGCCGCGGTCGGCGCCCATGGCGAGGCCGGTGCGCAGGGTTTCCGACGCCTGCGCCGGTCCGATCGAGACGACGACGACTTCGGTCGCCTTGCCGGCCTCTTTGAGGCGCAGCGCTTCTTCGACGGCGATCTCGTCGAACGGATTCATCGACATCTTGACGTTGGCGAGTTCAACGCCCGACCCGTCGCTCTTGACGCGGATCTTGACGTTGTAGTCGACCACGCGCTTGACCGGCACCAGAACCTTCATCGATCCTCTTTCGTGTTGCGGTGGGTAATCGTTTGTTGGCGGCGGAACCTAAAGCCCCTCCTAACCGGGGTCAACGCGGCAAAGCCAAAAACCGCCCGGTTCCCGGGAGCATTTCCAGTTCTCATCAGATCAGAACCGGAGCTGCGGCTGTTTGTTTCTGACCCGTGTTCTCGACGCGAACCGGCTTTCAGTTGGCTCGAAAAGCCCTAGCGGTTCTGGCCGGGCACCCAAAGCACGTCGCCTTGCCCGCCGTCGTTTACCGTGCGGGCGGCGACAAACAGGAAGTCGGACAGACGGTTGACGTACTGGACGGCCGCCGGAGTGACCTTCTCGTGCGGGCGGGCGGCGAGTTCCACCATCGCGCGTTCCGCACGGCGGCATATTGTCCGCGCCACATGCAGGTAAGCGGCTGCTGGCTTGCCGCCAGGCAGCACGAACGAGGTCAGCGGCGCGAGGCGGTCGTTGAGCTGATCGATCTCGCGCTCGAGGCGCTCGACCTGGCTCGACAGCACCCGCAGCCGCTCGGCCTTACCGTCGCGCTCCGGCACCGCGAGATCGGCGCCGAGGTCGAACAGATCATTCTGAATCCGGCCAATCATGGCGTCGAGATCCGGCAGCTCGGACAGATGCAGCCGCACCACGCCGAGCGCAGCGTTGGTTTCGTCGATACTGCCGTAAGCCGCGATCCGCAGATCTGATTTCGGCCGCCGCTCGCCGGTGCCGAGGGCGGTGGTGCCGTCGTCACCGCTGCGGGTGTAGATTCGATTGAGAACGACCATCGCGCGGGATTCCTGCGGCGGAAAGATCAGGTGAAATCGGGCTTTTTGGCAGCTAACGACCCAGCGCCCAGATCGCAAGCATGGTGATGACGATGGCGACGAATTGCAGCAACACCCGCCAGCGCATCAGGGTCTGCGACCGGTTCGGCGAGCCGCCCCGCATCATGTTGATCAGCCCGAGCATCAGCACAACAGCGACGGCGCAGAGCGCGACCGGCAGGGCGATTGAACTGAGGAAGGTTGCCATCTAGGTTTCATAGCACCGCTGCTGATCCCGCGCTATCCCCGTGGCGGCGCCCGGCGCAACGAACCCGGGTGGAGCCGGTTAGTAGCGGATGCTATGGTTCCACCGTGCCCGTCGGCAGCAACTCGTGACAAGGTGACCCGTGAGGCAGATCCGCACCGCCTATGCGGTCGCAGTCGACGCGTTCTATACGTTCCTGGCGGACGATGGATGGGCGATCGCCAGCCATATCGCGCTGTCGACGCTGATGGCGCTGTTTCCGTTCCTGATCGTGCTGACGTCGCTGGCCGGTTTCATCGGCTCGCGCGAGCTGGCCGACCAGGCCGCCGAGCTGCTGCTCGACGTCTGGCCGGCCCAGGTCGCCAGCACGTTGTCGGGTGAAATCCACGACGTGCTGACCACCACCCGGGGCGGCGTGCTGACGATCGGCCTGCTGCTGGCCCTGTATTTCGCCTCCAACGGCGTCGAGAGTCTGCGGGTCGGCCTCAACCGCGCTTACGCGGTGGTCGAGCCGCGGCCGTGGTACCTGCTGCGGCTGGAGTCGATCGGCTACACCCTGGTGGCGGCGTTTACCGCGCTGGCGATGGGGTTCCTGATCGTGCTCGGACCGCTGATCCTGGCCACGGCCCGACACTACGTGCCGGTGCTGGTCCAGAACAACGAGCCGCTGCTGACGATCGCCCGCTACGGCATCGCCATCACGGCGTTGACCGTGGCGCTGTTCCTGCTGCACGCCTACCTGCCGGCGGGGCGGCGTTCGTTCAAGCAGATCCTGCCCGGCATCGTCTTCACCATCGCGGCCTCGCTGATTTCGGGCGTCGCGTTCGGCATGTATCTGGCGCGCTTCGCAAACAACTACGTGACGATGTATGCGGGGCTGGGCTCGGTGATCATCGCCCTGGTGTTTCTGTACTTCATCGCCGCGATCTTCGTTTACGGCGGCGAACTCAACGCCGCGATCATCAAGTCGCGGCTGCCCGAGGGGACGACGCTGCAAGAAGCGCAGTTGCGAGCGCCCGGGGCGAAACCGGCTTGAGTAGGAAGGCGTCGGCTCCCGCTTTGCGCGCCGCCGGCTCATCCTGATCGCGTCCCGACACGCCGATGACCGGGATCTTGCCGAGCGGTCGCGGCAGCGCCCGAATCCGCCGGATCGCCTCGACCCCGCTTATCCCGGGCAGCACCATGTCCATCAGCACCGCGTCGAACTCGGCCTTGGCCAGCCGCTCCGCAACCGCCTCGCCGCTGCCGACGAAATCGCACTGATGGCCGAGTTCGGTGAGGATGGCGTTGAGCACCACCCGCCCGAACGGATTGTCCTCGACGCTGAGGATCCGCAGCCGCCCGCCGCCGGTGGCGCGCACCGCGCCGTCCGACGTCGCCATCTGCGGCGGCTTGGCCCGGTCCAGCGTCACCGTCAGGGTGAACACTGTGCCGCCGCGCGGCCGCTGCGCCACCGTGACGTCCCCGCCCAGCGCCCGGGCGATCTGACGCACCGACGACAATCCGAGCCCGGCGCCGCCGAACCGCGACGCGATGTTGACATTGGCCTGGGAGAAAGGCCGGAACAGCCGCTTGATCTCGGCGAGCGACAGACCGATGCCGCTGTCGGACACCGCGAACGACACCTGCGCCTTGCCGCGGCCTGCGGCCGCGGCGGCGACCTTCAGCGAAACGTCGCCGCGTTCGGTGAATTTCACCGCGTTGTCGATCAGGTTCTCCAGCGCGGCGCGCAGCCGCACCGCATCGCCGATCGCAAACCCCGGCAGCCGCGGCGAGATCGTCACCGTGGCATGCAGCCCCTTGGCAGCGGCCCGGCCGGACAGCGAGTCCCCGGCATGGCGGGCCAGCGCCCGCAGATCGAAGAATTCCGAGCGCAGCCCGAGCCCGGTGGTGCCGAGCCGCGCGGCGTCGACGAACAGCGTGGCGAGGCCGGACAGGTGCTCGGCGCCGGCCTTGATGGTGTCGACCCAGCGCCGCTCGCGCTCGCCGAGGTCGGAGGTCGCCAGCAATTCGCTGACAGCCAGGATACCGGTGAGCGGGGTGCGAACCTCGTGCGCGAAGGTCGCCAGCACGGTCTCGATCATGCCCGGCGTGGCCGGCTTCTTGCGGCGGACACGCTTCGGCGGCGTCCGCTTGACCTGCGTCCGCCCGCTGCGCAACGCGCGCGATTTCACCGCCATGTGTCCCCCGAGCCGTCCGGTCCACATTGCCACGCCCGAGGCGACCGAGTCACGCCGGGAAGCCCCACGGCCGTAGCAAAAACGCCTGCATCAAGCAGCGCTCAGAGCGCGGAGCCAAGCCCCACCATCGTCCGGATGTCGGCCGGCGACACCTCCGCGGCCCGCAGCTCGCGCAGGCCGGTCGAGCCGGTCGATTTCGACAGCTTGCGGCCCTCCGCGTCCCGCAGCAGCGCATGGTGCCGATACACCGGCGCCGGCAGGCCGAGCAGGTGCTGCAGCAGCCGGTGCACCGAGGTCGACCAGAACAGGTCGGCGCCGCGCACCACCTCGGTGATGCCTTGCAGCGCATCGTCGATCACCACCGATAGGTGATAGCTGGTCGGGGTTTCCTTGCGCGCGATGATCACGTCGCCCCACGCCTCCGGGCGCGCCGCGATGGAGCCGGTCTCACCGTCCGGGCCGCTGCCGAGTTCCTGCCAGCTCAGCTCGCCGGCCAGCGCAATCGCCGCCGTCATGTCGAGCCGCAGCGCATACGGCACGCCGGCGGCGATCAGGTCGGCCCGTTTCGTCGCGGAAAGCTGCTTGCCGAGCCCCGGATACAGCGGCGCCCCGTCGGGATCGCGTGGCCAAGGCGCCGCGGTTTCCTTCACGGCGACCAGCCGGGCGATTTCGGCGCGGCTTTCGAACGCCGGATAGATCAGCCCCAGCGCGGACAGCCGCTCGACCGCGCCGTGGTACAGCGCGAGATGGTCCGACTGCCGCCGCACCTCGCCGTCCCAGGCGAGGCCGAGCCAGGACAGATCTTCGTAGATCGCCTGTTCGAACGCCGGCCGGCATCGGGTGCGATCGATGTCCTCGATGCGCAGCAGCAGCTTGCCGCCGCTCGCCCGCGCCAGATCGGCATTCAGCAGTGCCGAGAAAGCGTGGCCGAGATGCAGATAGCCGTTCGGGCTCGGGGCAAATCGGAAAACGGGTGGCGGCATTGAACCCCTGACGTCATTGCCGCACTTGATCCGGCAATCCATCGGATGAGAGACTCTTCTACGATAGCGGATGGATGCGCGGGTCAAGCCCGCGCATGACGCCGGAAAGCCGAACCACCTGATGACCATTCATCTCGACAGCCAGGCCGACCTCGACGACGCCATCACCGCGCTGGTGAAGCGGGACCCGCGGCTGAAGCCGGTGCTCGAGGTGGCCGGGATGCCGGCGCTGCGCCGGCGCGAGCCGGGCTTTGCCGGGCTCGCCGCAATCGTCTGCGGCCAGCAGCTTTCGACTGCCTCGGCGGCGGCGATCTGGGGCCGGGTGTCGGCGGCGTTCGATCCGTTCGAGCACGGCGCGATCAAGCGGGCGCGGGCCGACCGGCTGGCGCGGCTCGGGCTGTCGACCGCGAAGATCAAGACGCTGAAGGCGCTCGCCAAGGAGCTCGCCGCCGAACGGCTCAACCTCGATGTGCTGGCCGAAGAAGACGCCGACGCCGCGCACGCCACGCTGACCGCGCTGCACGGCATCGGGCCATGGACCGCCGACATCTATCTGTTGTTCTGCCTCGGCCACGGCGATGCCTGGCCGGCCGGCGACCTCGCGGTGCAGGAGGCGATGCGGATCGGCCTCGGCCTCAAAGCGCGCCCGACCGTGAAACAGATGGCGCCGCTCGCCGAACCCTGGCGCCCGCTGCGCGGCGCCGCCGCGCATCTGTGGTGGGCCTACTACCACGCGGTGAAGCGGCGCGAGGGCGTGATCGGCAACGACAAGGCGGCGAAAGTCGTGACGAAGAAAGCCGCGGCAAAGACGCCTCGCGCCCGGAAGTCACCCTCGCGCTGAAAGCTTCCGTCATTGCGAGGAGCGAAGCGACGCAGCAATCCAGGGGTAGGTGCACGGAGCCCCTGGATTGCTTCGCCTTCGGCTCGCAATGACGTCGAGAGTCTTTCCTGTCAGGAGCGGACTTTTGACCCGCCTTTCAGATCACGAGTCGTGCTCATGAGGATGCTCGCGATCCTCTGCCGGCGGCTCCGCCGGAATCGTCACCAGCCTTCCGTAGCGGACGCCACGTTCGGCGAAGATGTGGTCGGCGAAGTGTTGCAGCTCGCTGGCGTTGCCGTCGAGGATCGTCACTTCAAGACATTGATCGTGGTCGAGATGCACGTGCATCGTGGCCCGCGACAGATCGTGATGATGGTGGAAACTCTGCGTCAGCTTGCGCGGCAGGTCGCGCTTGGCGTGATCGTAGGTGTAGACCATCGCGCCGACGCAATGCCCGCTGGTGGTCTCCGCCGCGGTCTGCTGGATGCCGATCCGCGCCAGATCGCGGATCGCCTCGGAGCGGTTCTGGTAGCCGCGCGCCGCGATGATCGCGTCGAGCTTCTCCATCAGATCGTCGTCGAGCGTGATGGTGACGCGGTGCATCGAAAGCCCTCTTGCTGGTTACCGGGTTGTCAGTATGAAGTTTGATTGACTTCATCATACTCACCGGGCACGCTGCGATGGTTGGCGCTCTGCCGGGACCGCCTGCGATAACAGATTCAGGGTGGACGCGTCTTGCAGCGATGCAGGACACGAGGGGGTGTGCGTGACGAGTGTCCGGCGAGAGGTGATGCGCGGCTGTGCGGCCGGCTGCATCGTGTTGAATTTTGTTGCGGTCATCGGGACGGCGCGGGCCGAGCAGGCGCTACCGCAGGTCACGATCGATGCCCCGGCGCAGGCAAAGCCGAAGCCGCATCACAGCCGCGAGGCGAGCTCCCGTCAGGGCCGGGCAGTCCCGGCGCCGGCACCTGACGCCTCCTCGCCCTCAACTGCACCGAGCGCGAGCCCGTCCGCGGCCGCGATGAGCGCGGCGCAGAACCAGACCGCGAGCAGCCGCGTCATCACCGGCGCCGAGATCAACGCACTGCCGTTCATGCGGCCCGGCGAGGCGCTGGAAGCCGCACCCGGGCTGGTGGTCACCCAGCATTCCGGCGAAGGCAAGGCCAATCAGTATTTCCTGCGCGGCTTCAACCTCGACCACGGCACGGATCTGGCCATCACCATCGACGGCATGCCGGTGAACATGCCGACCCACGGCCACGGCCAGGGCTACGCCGACGTCAACTTCCTGATTCCCGAGCTGATCAGCACCATGACGGTGCGCAAGGGGCCGTATTTCGCCGACGTCGGCGACTTCGGCTCGGCCGGCGCGCTCGGCATCGAGTACTTGCGGGCGATGCCCCAGAACCTCGCTCAGGTAACCGTCGGCAGCTTCGGCTATCGGCGGCTGCTCGGCGCCGGCTCGACCCGCGTCGGCGACGGCACCTGGCTGGCCGCGTTCGAGGCCAGCACCTACAACGGCCCCTGGGACGTGCCGGACAACGTCAGCAAGCTCAACGGCGTGCTGCGCTACAGCCAGGGCACCGCGACCGACGGCTTCTCGCTGACCGGGATGGCTTATTCCAACCGCTGGACCTCGACCGATCAGGTGGCGCAGCGCGCGATCGACCAGGGCCTGATCGGCCGCTACGGCTCGCTGGATCCGACCGATGGCGGCATTTCCAGCCGCTACAGCCTGTCCGGCCGCTTCGCGCAATCCAGCGACATCGGCCAGACCGACGTCAATGCCTATGTGATCCGCTCGTCGCTGCAGCTCTACAACAACTTCACCTACTTCCTCGACGATCCGGTGAACGGCGACCAGTTCAACCAATACGACCGCCGCACCGTGCTCGGCCTGAACGGCACGCAGCGCTTCGACTATCGGTTCGCCGGGCTGCCGGTCGAGACACGAATTGGGCTGCAGAGCCGCGCCGACAATATCGATCTCGGCCTCGACAAGACGCTGCGACGCGACTGGCTGTCGACGGTGCGGGCCGACGATGTCTCCGAGCAGTCGCTCGGGCTGTGGACCGACACCACGGTGCGCTGGACCGACTGGCTGCGCACCACCGCCGGCGTGCGGCAGGACTTCTTCACCGGCCGGGTGATCAGCGACAATCCGGCGAATTCTGGCAACGCCTCGGCGTCGATGACCAGCCCGAAGGCCGGCATCGTGCTCGGCCCGTGGATCGGCACCGAGTTCTACGGCAATGCCGGCACCGGGCTGCACAGCAACGACATCCGCGGCGCCACCATCACGGTCGACCCCAACAGCGGCGATCCGGTCAGCCGCGTGCCGCTGCTGGTGCGCTCCAAGGGCGCCGAACTCGGCATCCGCAACAGATCGATCCCCGGGCTGACGACATCGCTGGCGGTGTTCTTGCTCGATTTCGACTCCGAGCTTTTGTTCGTCGGCGACGCCGGCACCACCGAAGCGAGCCGGCCGAGCCGCCGGGTCGGCGTCGAATGGACCAGCCAGTATCGGCCGCTATCCTGGCTCGGCGTCGATCTCGACGTTGCTTATACGAAAGCGCGGTTCACGGATTTCGACCCGGCCGGCGACTTCATCCCGGGCGCACCGGCCTGGGTGGCGAGCGCCGGCATCACGCTCGGCGAGCAGCGCGGCTGGTTCGGTGCGCTGAAAGGCCGCTACTTCGGCCCGCGGCCGCTGATCGAGGACGACAGCGTGCGCTCGCTGTCGTCGCTGATCTTCAACGCTCGCGCCGGCTATCGCTTCGACAACGGCGTGCGGGTGCAGCTCGACGTGCTGAACCTGTTCGACGCCAAGACCAATCAGATCGAATACTACTACCTGTCCCGATTGCCGGGCGAGCCGCTGGGCGGTGTCGGCGACCGCCACGTCCATCCGGTGGAACCGCTGGCTGTGCGGCTGACATTGGCAGGGACGTTCTGATCGTACGACATTTGGCACGCATGCAGCGGCGACGTTCCGGAACGATCCGAGAAAATCCCGGATTTCAAAAGATCCCGGATGTCGCGTCGCCGCGCCACGACCACCGACAGCCCACAACGAATGATAGCCCAGACCGAGCGATAGCCCAGAATGAGTGATAGCCCATAACGAGAAACGCGCGCCGACGTTGACCGCCGACGCGCGCCTCGTAACTCGCTGGTTCCCAGGCGCTGAGGGGCGCCTCGGCCGAGCGGCTCACTGCTGGGTGCATCATCCACGACGAGCGGTCTAGTGCCCGCCGCAATGATGCTCAGTCAGCCAACCTCAGCGGGCGTCCCCAGCGAGGTGACAGCGTTTCGAGTGAGACACTGGATCACCTCCTTCCGTTGTTTCCGATGAAGAGAGGATAAGTACGATTCTGCAGTTTGTGAAGAGCCTACGACCGGCACTCGGGGGCGGAACAGGTTCTCGCTCCGCTCGTTGGCCCTGCTTTACAGGGAGACCAGCATGAACCCAGAAGCCAACGAGACCCTCAAGCTGATCGGCAGCGACAAGGTGCAGGGAACCGCGGTGTACGGGCCGGACGGCGAGAAGATCGGTTCGATCGAACGGGTAATGATCGAGAAGGTGAGCGGGCGGGTGTCCTACGCGGTACTGTCGTTCGGCGGCTTCCTCGGCATCGGCGACGATCATTATCCGCTGCCCTGGCCGGCGTTGAAGTACAATGTCGACCTCGGTGGCTATCAGGTGATGGTCACGGTCGATCAGCTCGAGCGCGCGCCGAAATACGGCCGCGGCTCCGAATGGGACTGGCGCGGCGCCAACAAGGTCGACGACTACTACGGCGTGGCGCTGACGTAAGGCGGGGGCGCCCCCGCCCCGCCCACTAGACGACCTCTTCCGGCGCGCGGCCGACGATGATGCCCTCGTGGCCGCGCAGATCGAGCGTTGCGCCGATGCGTTCGCCGGCGCGATCCAGCATCGTCGACAGCAGCACCTCGCCGTCGAGTCCGATCGCGTCGGACGCCGCCGAGATCGGATCGGACCCGAGATTGAGCGCGATCAGCACCGATTGCCCCCGATGGTGCCGGCGATACAGCAGCAGATCGCCGTCCGCGGCGAGCGGCTGATAGTCGCCGACCGAGAGCTGCGGCAACTGCCGCCGCAGCCGCAGCAGCGCGCGATACAGGTTCAGGATCGACTGCGCATCGGCCCGCAGATTGGCGGCGTTGTCCTGGATCGCGTCGGGCGCCAGCGGCAGCCACGGCCGGACGTCGGAGAAGCCAGCATGGGCGGAGGCGTCCCATTGCATCGGGGTGCGGCAGCCGTCGCGGCCGACACCGATGCCCGGCACGTTCTTCTCGAACGGATCCTGCACGTCCTCCGGCGCGATTTCGACCTGCTCCATGCCGAGTTCGTCGCCGTAATACATGGTCGGTGTGCCGCGCAGCGTCAGCAGCAGCATTGCGGCGACGCGTGCCTGCGCCGGTCCGACCCGGCTCGCCACCCGCGGGCGATCGTGGTTGCCGAGCACCCAGTTCGGCCACGCACCGGCGGGTAACGCCTGCTCGTAGCGATCGATCAGGGCGGCAATGTCGCGGGCGTGCCAGGGCGTCGACAACAGCGCAAAATTGAACGGCAATTGTGCGCCGTTCAGGTCGGCCCCATAATAAGCCACCAGCCGCTCGATCGGCAGATAGATCTCACCGATCAGGAGACGGTGATCGAATTCGTCGATCACGCTGCGCAGTTCGGCGACGACCTGCTGCGTCTCCGGCCGGTCAGCGGAATACTGCGGGATCAGCGCCGCGTGCGGCGGCATGCCGGGGCGGAAGTCCGGATTGGGCGGGTTGTCGCGGAACTGGTCGTCCTTGATCAGGTGCCAGATCACGTCTACGCGAAAGCCGTCGACGCCTTTGCGCAACCAGAACCGCATCGCCTCGCAGATCGCGGCTCGCACCTCCGGATTGCGCCAGTTGAGGTCGGGCTGCTGTTTCAGGAAGGCGTGATAGTAATATTGGCCGGTGGCTTCGTCGTACTCCCAGCCACTGCCGCCGAATTCGGACAGCCAGTTGGTCGGCGGCCCGCCGTCCGGTGCAGGATCGCGCCAGATGTACCAGTCGCGCTTCCGATTGTCGCGCGACGACCGGCTCTCGATGAACCAGGGATGCTGGTCGGACGAATGGTTCGGCACCAGGTCGAGAATGACCTTGAGACCGCGGGCATGCGCGGTGAGCACCAGCGCGTCGAAATCGTCCATGGTGCCGAAGATCGGGTCGATGCCGACATAGTCGGCAACGTCGTAGCCGAAATCCGCCATGGGGGACGGAAAGATCGGCGACAGCCAGATCGCATCGACCCCGAGATCGGACAGATAGCCCAGCCGGTCGATGATGCCGCGCAGATCGCCGATGCCGTCGCCATTGCTGTCCTGAAACGAGCGCGGATAGATCTGGTACAGCACACCCGCCGCCCACCACGACACGCTCGCAACGGTTTGCATCAGTTCTCGCCTTTCCCATTTCGGTCTCAGACGCGACAGTGCGCGGCTTTGTTCCGGGCGCAGCCGAATAGACCACGCTGTCGCACAAGGATGCGTCAGCGCCGTGAAGCACCGCGCGGGACTCGTGCCCGCTTGACCGAAGCGGAAATCGGCGCCTGGCGTCGGGCAGCGGCGATGGCCGGACGCGCGCCCGAGGGTCGCGCAGGCACAGCGATCTCGACCGACAGACCACACCAAGCTACCATCCACGCATTCGTGAATGACCAAGCCGGCCGAAGCCCCTCGAACTGTCTTGATCGCAAGTGATTATTTACTGCAGGAACGCAGGTTCTGCTGCGGCGCGATGCCGCCGGTAGCCTGGTGGTTCAAAGACTTGTCGCGCTGCAAAACTATGCCAAGCTGGGAACCGGGTGGGTTGCCAAGAATTGTCGGTCAAAGACTGAAATTCAAACTAACACATCGCTATAGAGGAAGGTAAGAATGACGCAGATCACCAAGGTTTATCAGGACGCCGGCAAGGCTCAGGCGGCCGTCGCGGAGCTGAAAGCCGCCTCGTTCAGCAACGCCGCGATCGCCTCCACCAGCAAGGACGGGACCGTGGTCACGGTCGACCCGCCGTTCGGCAAGGGCGGCCAGGCCGACGCCATTCTCAACCGCCACGGTCCGAGCCGTGACACCAGCGGCTATGGCAGCGCCTCGCTGACGGACTCGTCCGCCCGGCTGACCGGCGCGCCGCGTCTGACCGACTCCCGCACCACGCTCGGCGGCATCTTCCCGGAGCTGACCAGCCCGAACTTCTTCCTGTCGTCGATGTTCGGCCCGCTGCTGGCGGCGTCGCAGAAGCCGTGGTCATCGCTGGCGTCGAGCCAGAAGCCGTGGTCGAGCCTGGCCAAGAGCCAGGACGCCTGGTCGTCGCTGGCCAGCAATCAGAAGGCGTCGGCGCAACTGATCAACAATCCGGCGCCGTTCTCGTCGATGCTGGGGCTGCCGGTGCTCGCCGGCCGCTGAGCATTTCTCCTCACTGATCGTTCGCGTCGAGGGCGCCGGCTTTGCCGGCGCCCTTTTTGCGTCGCCACTTGCGAGTGCGCTGAAGCGACTTGCGCGTACAGTGAGCTTCCGGAATCAATCGATCAGTTCCGGAGACTGCGATGCGGGTCATGCGCCGATTGACCGTCCTTGGTGAATTGCCGATCACTGAGACGCTCCACGAGCGGGGCTTCGTCACGGCAAGGCCCGCTGCTGCCTTGCCGGCTTACGTCACCCTTGCTTGTGCCGCCCTTGCTTACGTCGCCCTTGCCTACGCCCCTGAACTCGGGGGCAGGTGATGCTCGAGCTGAGCCTGATCGGCGTGATCGGACTTGCGGCGCTGTATTGGACGGCGCTGTGGTGGATGGGCCGGCATGAGGATGTATTGTACGGCCATTTCGTCAACCCCTCCGACAGCGCCGCGCCGCGAACGAGCGTCGAGCCGGCGCAGGGACCGCCGGTCGATATCAAGTCTATGCTGCAGACTGCGCCGCGGAAGACTGCCGCGCGGAAGACACCCGCAAGGACAACCTTCCTGCCGGATGCATCGCCCCTTTCGCGACTACCAACCGCAACCGCCGCCATGCCGGCACAGAGCGCGGTGCCGGCAGCCATCACGGCGGCGCCCGGCATCAAGCTGCCGTCTGCGGATTCCGCAACGGCTAGCCCGCGTCATGCGCCGGCCGCCGCGGCGACGCGCCACGACGCGCTGGCATCGCTCCTGGAGACCATCAAGCGCGATCTCAACGACTCGGTTGGCAAGCCTTGAAAGGCGCCATGGCGGCGCTCGGACGCTGAAGCGTTGCCGAGCGAAGCGGGAGCCGGCGTGAAGCGAGCGCGTTGCCACTAACAACTGGAGCGCCGGTTCCGGATCCATCAGACCGGAAATGCTCCAGGCTCGTGCTCAGTCGTGGTGACGCGGGATCAGTCTGGCTTTGGCGTGCTGGTGCGCGCCCTGGTGACCGCTCGCGATCACCACGCCGAACAGGATCAGCACCGTCGACGCCGCGGCCGCAGCCAACAGCAGGATGTCGAAAGTCATCATGGTGCTCGTCATCGCCATATCCCCCTGCAGCGAAGCAGTGAGTAAGCTTCGCGCCGAAGCCACGAGGCGGCGTTGACGCCGATCAACCGCAACACCCGCCCGGAGCGGACAGCATTGCGCTCCGCGCAGAGCAGGCGCGAAGGCGAAGGCGAGAGAGTCTGAAGCTCGCCGTGCTGAGCGGGAGATCTGGAGCGGGCGAAGGGAATCGAACCCTCGTATGCAGCTTGGGAAGCTGCCGTTCTACCATTGAACTACGCCCGCGCCGGGCCGCGACGACGCGGCGGCGTCCCTTGATCTAGCCGAGACGGCGCGATCCGCCAAGAGGCCATCTCGGAAACGGACGGCGCACGACGCCGCAGTTTACTGCATCGCAACATGCGCCACGGTCCCGTTAACAGGCTGTTTACTTTCTGAATGCCAAGCGTAGTTTCGCTGGTATAGTTCACCTATGGCGGGGGCTGCCTACACGATCTTCGACACCATGATGGGCCGATGCGGGATCGCATGGGACGTCGGGGGCGTGCTCGCCGTGCAGCTTGCCGAAGGCCGAGAGATCGACACCCGCCGCAGGCTGCTGCGGCTGTGCCCGGACGCCCGGGAGAGCAAACCCGCGGTCTGGATCGAGCCGGTGATCGACGGCATCGTCGCAGCATTGGCGGGCGAGCCGTGGGATTTCTCCGATGTCGGGCTCGATCTCGGCGGTATTCCGACATTCGACTGCCGGGTCTATGCGGCGGTTCGCACGATTCCGCGGGGCGAGACCGCAACCTTCGCCGACATCGCCAGGCAGATTCGCAGCTCGGGCGCGGTCCACGCCGTGGGGCAGGCGATCCGCCGCAATCCGTTCGCCCTGATCGTTCCCTGCCATCGCGCCCTGGCCACCGCCGGAGACGCCGGCGGCACCTGCGCCAACGGCGGAGCCATTACCCGGCGGCGCCTGCTGTCGCTCGAAGGCGCATTGGCGACCAGCGGGCCGACCCTGCTGGATGTGCTGCTGCCGTTTGCCCCGAGGCAGGCCGACCGCTAGCGCGCCACCGGCACGGCCGGCGGCTTCGGCCCCCAGCGCGTCACCAGCACGCTGAGCGCCGACGTCAGCCCGAGCAGCACCATCGAGCCGGCGGCGAGCAGATAGAAGCTGCCGACGCTGCCGTGGTGCTCGATCAGCAGCCAGCCGCCGACGACGACGAACAGTAGCCGTCCGGTCTGGGCCAGCACCGGCCCCAGCACCCTGGCGGCGCCCTGCGCCGAAAAATACATCGAGATCGCCAGCCCGATGAACGCGTACATCGGCCCCGCGGCGCGCAGATATTGCTCGCCGGCGAGCCGCACCGCGGCATCGTCGGTGAACAGGTCGACCCACAGATGCGGCATGATCGCGATCCCGGTGCCGAACACCCCGACAAACAGGAACGACACCAGTCCGGCCGTCCAGGCGATCCGCCGCGCCCGCTTCACCCGGCCGGCGCCGATCGCCATGCCGATCATCGGCACCGAGGCGATGCCGACTGCGAAAGCGATCGAGGTGAGCATGAATTCGAGCCGCCCGCCTATGCCGTAGCCGGCCAGCACCGCGGTGCCGAAATGCGCCAGCATGTGGGTGAAGATGGTGATGGTCAGCACCGACTGCAGCGGCGAGAAGCACGACACTGCACCCACCTTGAGAATATCGAAGAACATCCCACGTTCGATCCGCAGTCCTTTCAGACGCGGCGTCACCCCGGCGCGGCCGGAGAAGATCACCCAGGCCATCACCGCAGCACCAATCGAAAACGCCACCAATGTGCCGGCGGCGACGCCCGGCATGCCGAACCGCGGGATCGGCCCGAAGCCGAGGCCGAGCACGCCGCCGAGCACGATCTGCAGCATCGCCGAGCTGAGGATCATCAGCGACGGCAGCTTCATGTTGCCGGTGCCGCGCAGGATCGCCGCGAAGGTGTTCATCAGCCACGGCACCACCGCGCCGGCGAAGAAGATGTGGGTGTAGCCGACTGCCTGGCTGAGCACCGCACCGCGGCCGCCCAGCAGTTCCAGCGCCCGCTCTCCGAAAATCAGCATGCCGACCGTGAACATCAGACCGAAGCACAGCCCGATCAGCAGCGCGTGCATCGCCAGCGCGGCTGCGCGCTCGTCGTCGCCGGAGCCGAGCGCCCGCGCGATCGCCGAGGCGACGCCTCCCCCCATCGCGCCGCCCGACATAGTCATGGTCAGGATCACGAACGGAAACACCAGCGCCATCGCGGCCAGCGCTTCGGTGCCGAGCCGTCCGACATAGGACGTCTCGGCGACCGCCACGCAGGTGCCGGCGGTCAGCGCCACCACGTTCGGCCACGACAGCCGCAGCAGCGTGCGCAGGATGCCGTCGTCGAGCAGCGGATTCTTCGGAGGGGGCGGTGACGGGGCAGGCGGAGCCGGTGCGCCTTGCGCGACCGGCGGCAGCTCCGCCACGGCGATATCGGACATGCGTTTCCCCCGAGGCCCGATCTCGGCCGAGCGTCCCTGTCTCTATCACCGTTCCAGAGGGACGCGATGCCCGCGCCACGCATGGCCGCCCGCGGGCAGATCGGAGCGCACCGACCGGAAGGTCAGCGCACCGTCCAAACCAGCGGCGCTGCGTGGTGATCGCCGGCCAGACTGACCGCGATGCGACGGCCGCAGCCGGCAGCGAGGCCCTCGACCAGTCCTTGGAGCACGCGAACGCAGGCCGGGTGGGCGTCGGCGACGCCATCCATCAGCTTCCAGCCGATCTGCCGCAGCTCGTATCCGCCGCCGGTCTCGCGCAGCCCGGCGTCGTCATCCTGCGCCGCGAGCAGCGCCCGCAGCAAGGCGGCGAAACCGGCGGCGTCGCGGCCGGTCGCACCGAGCGTCGGCGCTAGATCGTCATAGGACTGCATCCCGATCAACTTGCCGGTGAGATGCAGCAGATGGCCGCCGTCGAGCGGGCCGAATAATTGCACCACGACCGGCGCCGCCGTGCGAACATATTCCATCGCGTAGTTACGGTGGGCTTTCTCCAGCCGCCGCTTCGGCCAGCTCTCGACCGGCAGCGCCGGCGCCGCCGCCGGATCGAACAGCGGCGCATCGAGGTGGCGGGCGAATTGCAGCCGCTGATCCGGCTCGAGGACGTCATCGGCCTCGTAGTAGTAGCCTTCCAATCCGTCCTGGCCGTCGACGCTCTGCTTGGTGCAGACGAAGCCGAGCCTGAGATTGCCGAGCGCGACGCCGTTGTTGGCATGCCAGCCGCGCAGCATCGCTTTCGACACCTCGCCTGGGACGCCGCAGATCGCGGTGCCGCGCCAGATCCAGCGCGGCGGCGGATAGCGGATCCACGCCTTGCGATCGTTCTCGTACATGTATTCGACGTGCACGCCGCCGATCCAGTTCGACAGATAGTGATACTGCGCCGCCGCCACCGCCGGCGGCAGATGATCGAGGCCGAGCTTGGCGAGCCCGGCGACGAAGCGTTCCTGCTGCTGGCGACGAAACACCCGGAACACGAATTCGGCGGCATCGGCCGTGCCGCGGCGACTGACCAGCGTCAGGACCAGGCCGGTGAACACTGCATGATACAGATCGGCAACGCCGCGCCACGCGCGCGACGGCGCCGCCTGCCCGGCTTCGGACGCTTCTCCCATGGGCTCTCTTCCCGTTGTCGTTCTTGTTCGTGGTTTCTGCCGCGGCCGCCCTGCGACCAGCCGTCTCACTGATTTTCACGGGTGGGAATTGAACACAACCCCGCTTCCGACATTGCCATTGTTCAGTTCCTCCAGTGGAGATTTGTCGATGCGCCGATCGCTTCCGACCAGCCGGCTCGCCCTGTGCCTCGCCCTGGTGCTGCCGCTCGCGGCCTGCGGCGATCAGTCCAATCTGGCACAGGGCGAGGATTTCGGCCCCTCGCCGAAGCTGCCGGAGCCGGCGAACACGCTGTTGCCGACGGTCAACATCGCCAAGGCGGTGGGCTGGTCGGAGGGCGCCACGCCGAAACCGGCCGAGGGACTTGCGGTGACGGCGTTCGCGAGGGGGCTCGATCACCCGCGCACGATCCACGTGCTGCCGAACGGCGACGTGCTGGTGGCCGAAACCAACGCGCCGGAACGCCCCGAAGAGGGCAAGGGCCTCAAGCGCCGGGTCGCAGAGTACGTCATGGGGCAAGCCGGCGCCCGAACGCCGAGCGCAAACCGCATCACCCTGCTGCGCGATGCCGACGGCGACGGCGTCGCCGAGATCCGCGAGACGTTCCTCGAGGGTCTCAATTCGCCGTTCGGCATGGCGCTGGTCGGCAACGAATTCTACGTCGCCAACACCGACGCGATCGTGCGTTTCCCCTACAATCCGGGCGACACCCGGATCACCGCAGCGGGCGAAAAGCTGGCCGATCTGCCGGCCGGCCCGCTCAATCATCACTGGACCAAGGATCTCGTCGCCAGCCCGGACGGCAGCAAGCTGTACGCGACCTCCGGCTCCAACAGCAACGCCGCCGAACACGGCATGGCGGTCGAGGAAAACCGCGCCGCCGTGATCGAGGTCGACCGGCAGAGCGGCGCGACGCGGCTGTTCGCATCCGGGCTGCGCAATCCCAACGGTCCGGCTTTCCATCCCGAGACCGGCGAATTGTGGGTCGTCGTCAACGAGCGCGACGAGATCGGCAGCGACCTCGTGCCCGATTACATGACTTCGGTGAAGGACGGCGGGTTCTACGGCTGGCCGTACAGCTACTTCGGCCAGCACGTCGATGACCGCGTCAAGCCGCCGCGGCCGGATCTGGTCGAGAAAGCGATCGTGCCGGACTACGCGCTGGGCAACCACACGGCCTCGCTCGGACTCGCCTTCAACACCAGCGATCTGTTTCCCGACGCGATGAAGGGCGGTGCCTTCGTCGGCCAGCACGGCTCGTGGAATCGCAAGCCGCACTCCGGCTACAAGGTGATCTTCATCCCGTTCGAAGGCGGCAAACCGTCCGGGCCGCCGCGCGACGTTCTGGCCGGCTTCCTCAACGCCGACCAACAGGCGCAGGGCCGCCCGGTCGGTGTCGCGCTGGACCAGCGCGGCGCGCTGCTGGTCGCCGACGACGTCGGCAACGCGATCTGGCGGGTGACCCCGGCGGGTACTGAGGCAGCGTCCAATTGAACAGCCGCAAATCGACTGGAGCGGGTTCGATCGCGGTCATTCGGAGAGACTGGAGTCCTGCGCGACCAATCGTGGACGCTCCCGAAACTGGAGGCCGTCATACACCTCGGCCAAGGACAACCGCACTTTCAGCTTCGGCAATTCAAATTCGGCGCCGAGGCCTTTCAGAACCTCGTTGCTCCACTGCCGGTCCTCGCCCCGGGTATAGAGATGCGCACTCGCCATCTCGGTGTCGATCAGCAGAATATACTCGAGGCACACAAGTGATTGGTACTCCGCAAGCTTGACGGTCACGTCGAAACCACTCGTTGTCGGCGACAGCACTTCGACAACGAGCAACGGCTGATCGGCGACCAGCGACTCTTCGACAGGTTGGCCACAGTCGACGCCGAGATCCGGCATTCGGCGGGTCGACGGCGAGGTCGCGACGTAAGTGTCACCCGTAAAGGTTTGGCAGGGACCGCCGCGCACCTGACCATGAATCGCGGCCGTCAGATTCACGACGATTGCGTCGTGGCGACGGCCAGCCCCGGCCATTGCCACGATTTCGCCTTCGACCAGCTCGTAGCGCTGTTCCTGCCCGGCCACCCAGGCGAGAAACTGCTCGGCACTGACCTGCGTGACCGGCAATGTCTTCATGCCAGAACGATAGCATCCGGCTCGAACACCGCCAAGGCGGTGAAGGAGCGGGATAGTCCGCCTCACGCCTTGAAGTGCTTGCTCAGCTTCAGGCCCTGGGCCTGGTAGTTCGAGCCGATGCGCTGGCCGTACATCGCGTCGGGGCGCGACAGCATCTTTTCGTAGATCAGGCGGCCGACGATCTGGCCGTGCTCGAGGATGAACGGCACCTCGCGCGACCGCACTTCGAGCACCGCGCGGGCGCCCGAGCCGCCGGCGCCTTCGTAGCCGAAGCCGGGATCGAAGAAGCCGGCGTAGTGCACGCGGAATTCGCCGACCAAAGGATCGAACGGCACCATCTCGGCCGCGTAGTCCGGCGGCACCTGGACGGCTTCCTTCGAGGCCAGGATGTAGAACTCGCCGGGATCGAGGATCAGCGTGCCGTCGGGGCGGGCCGCGATCGGCTCCCAAAACTCGCCGACCGCATAGCCGCCGCGACGATCGATATCGACCACGCCGGTGTGGCGCTTGGCGCGATAGCCGACGAAGCCCTCGGAGTTCTCGCCCGACAGATCGACACTGAGCGCGACGCCGCCAGCGAGGTCGGCGTCGTCGGCATCGACCAGCCGCTCGGCGTCGTGCAGCGCGTCGAGCTCGTCCTGCTCCAGCGTGGCCTGGCCGACGCGGAAACGGACCTGCGACAGCCGCGAGCCTTCGCGCAGCAGCACCGGGAAAGTCTTCGGGCTGATCTCGGCATAGAGCGGGCCGTGATAGCCGGCGCCGATCATGTCGAAGCGGCGGGTGCCGTCGGCGATCACCCGGGTGAACACGTCGAGCCGGCCGGTCGAGCTTTTCGGATTGGCGGCGGCCACGATATGGCGCGGCAGCGCCAAGCTCTCAAGCAGCGGCACGATGTAGACGCAGTTGGTCTCCAGCACCGCGCCGTCCGACAAGTCGATCTCGTGCAGCTTCAGCTCGTCGATCCGCTCCGCCACGGTGCAGTCCGGCCCCGGCAGGAAGCTGGCGCGCACCCGATAGGCGATCGGTCCGAGCCGCAGGTCGAGGCTGGCCGGCTGGATCTGGCTCTCGACGAACGGATATTCCGGCAGGATCAGGCCCGATTCCGTCATCGCCGCGATCATGCGGTCGGGCAGAATTCCGTCGGCGTCGGGCGGCAGGGTGAACGGCACGGTGTCATCCTTCGGAGCGCAGCCATGCCCTCCGGGAAACTCAGATACGAGTGTTCACCGCTAGCCGAAGCCCGGCTTGACGGGAAGAGTACGGAGGATTAAGAGCCCGACTTATCCCGTGGTGATTTGAGCCGGCCGGCTTGCAGCCACGTTAAACAAGTCGCTAAACAGGCCGGGGACGTTGTGGTCCCGGCCCGAGGGTTGATCCCCAGGCCGGTTTTTTTGTGCCCGCATCGTCCGATGTGGGCGCGCTGGAGACCACATGTCCGAGTCCAAACCGACGATTCCCGTTCCCGCCACCGCTCACTTCCGCCGCGAGACCCGGCTGGTGCATTCCGGCAGCTTGCGTTCGCAATTCGGCGAGACCTCCGAGGCGTTGTTTCTGACGCAAGGCTTCGTCTACGACAGCGCCGAGCAGTGTGAGGCGCGCTTCACTGGCGATGACGCCGGCTTCCAATATTCGCGGTTCTCCAACCCCACGGTGTTCAGCTTCGAACAGCGGATGGCGGAGTTTGAGGGCGCCGAATCGGCGCGCGCCACTGCGACCGGCATGGCGGCGGTCACCGCCGCGATTCTCGCGCCCTTGCGGGCCGGCGACCACGTGGTCGCCTCCAAAGCGATGTTCGGCTCGTGTCGCTACATCGTCGAGGATCTGCTGCCGCGTTACGGCATCGAGTCGACGCTGGTCGACGGTCTCGATCTTGGCCAGTGGCAGCGCGCGATGCGGCCGAACACCAGGACCTGCTTCCTGGAAAGCCCGACCAACCCGACGCTCGACGTGCTCGACATCGGCGCGATCGCCGAAGTCGCCCATGCCGGCGGCGCGCGCCTCGTGGTCGACAACGTGTTCGCCACCCCGATCTGGCAGAGCCCGCTGCAGCTCGGCGCCGACGTCGTGGTGTATTCGGCCACCAAGCACATCGACGGCCAGGGTCGCTGCCTCGGTGGCGTGGTGCTGTCGTCGCAGGCGTTCATCGAAGAGCACATCCAGATCTTCCTGCGCCAAACCGGGCCGTCGCTGTCGCCGTTCAACGCCTGGGTGCTGCTGAAGGGTCTGGAGACGCTGTCGATCCGGGTCGAGAAGCAGACCGCCAACGCCGCCGCGATCGCCGATGCGTTGGCCGGCCACCCGAAGGTGCCGCGGCTGGTCTATCCCGGCCGCGCCGACCATCCGCAGGCCGAGACGGTGAAGAAGCAGATGGGGGCCGGCTCGACGCTGGTCGGCTTCGAAGTGAAGGGCGGTAAGGCCGAAGCGTTCCGCTTCCTCAACGCTCTGAGGCTGGTGAAGATCAGCAACAATCTCGGCGACGCCAAGAGCCTCGTCACCCACCCGGCGACGACCACGCATCAGCGGCTGAAACCGGAAGCCCGCGCCGAGCTCGGCATCAGCGAAGGCTTCATCCGGCTGTCGGCCGGCCTCGAACACAAAGACGATCTGATCGAGGATCTGGTCGCGGCGCTGGAGAAGGTATGAGCGATCAAGGCCCCGTGTCGTCATTGCGTGGAGCTCGGCGCGAAACTATCGATCGGACCGGAGCCTGATCTCGGCGCGGAAGCCTGAGCGGTCGGTGCGGTTGCCGAGATGCAGGCCGGCGCCGCTGCGCTCGACCGCGAGCGAAGCGATCGCGAGACCGAGACCGCTACCGACCACCGACTTGTTGCGGCCGCGGAAGAAGCGCTGACCGATCTTGTCGAGCTCGTCCGCCGCGACTCCTGGTCCTGTATCCTCGACCACGATGTCGCGCGGCGACTCCCCGGTCCGCCAGCGGACTTCGCCACCGCCCGGCATGTACTGCACCGCGTTCTCGTGCAGATTACGGATCGCGAGCTCGAGACACTCGCGATTCCCATTCCACACCACGTCGCGGAGATCGTCGCCGATCGTCACCTCGATGCCGCCGGCCCGCGGCGTGGCGCGAACCACCTCCTCGATCAGCGGGCGCATCGGAACGCGGGTGCGATCGTCGATCTCGGCATGCGCGTCGAGCCGGGCCAGCGTCAGCAATTGCCGCACCAGCCGCGTGGCGCGATCGACCGCCAGCAGAATCTGCTGGAGCGCCGCCCGCGACACCACCGGGTCGTTCGCCGCGAGCGCGACCTGCGCCTGGGTCTTCAGCGCGGTGAGCGGACTGCGCAGCTCGTGCGCGGCGAATGCGGTGATTTCCCGCTCGTGCCGGCGCGCCAGCGCGACCTTTTCGAACAGCGCGTTGAGCGCCAGCGTCAACGGCTTCACCTCCGACGGCGCGCGGCTGGCGTCGACCGGCCGCATATCGTCGGCGCCGCGGCCGACCAGATCCGACGCGATCGCCTGCAACGGCCGCAGGCCGCGGCGGACGCTGACCCAGATCAGCACCCCGAGCAGCGGCGCGATCAGCAGCGCCGGCCACAGCAGTCCCTTGATCAGGTCGGTGACCAGGCGGTCGCGCAGACCGAGTCGATCGCCGACCAGCACCCTGAAGCCTTTGGCTTCGTCCTCCGTCGCGTAGATCCGCCAGACCTCGCCGTCGATCAGGCGTTCGGAAAACCCACTCGGCTGGTCGCTGAGCCGCTGCTCCGGCGCGCCGCTCGACCGTGCGATCATCGTCCCTTGCAGCGACCATACCTGACAGGAGAGCTGGCGCTCGTAGTTGCCGCCCGTGGCCGCAGGCCGCAGGCTCGGCAGCTTTTCGGGCAGCCGGCCCTCCATGCTGCCGACCAGCGACACCACCATCCGCGCGGCTTCCTGCAGGCGGGTGTCGAGCACGTGTTCCAGCTCGCGCTGGCTGGACGCATAGATCCACGCCACCGCGGCGATCCACACCGCGCCGGTGGCGCCGAGCAGCACGAAGAACAACCTCAGCCGCAGCGAGCCGATCATCGCGGCGCCATCCGATAGCCGAGGCCGCGCATCGTCTCGATCGCGCTGCGGCCGAGCTTGGCGCGGAGATTGTGGATGTGGACCTCGATCGCGTTGCTGTCGACTTCGTCGCCCCAACCGTACAGCCGCTCCTCGAGTTCGGCGCGCGAGCGAACCACGCCGGGCCGCTCCATCAGCGCGTGCAGCACGGCAAATTCCCGGCGCGACAGCGCCACCGATACGCCGTCCAGCGTGGCATTGCCTTCCGCCGGATACAGCCGGACCGGACCGTGTTCGAGGCAGGTGGCTGCGCGGCCGTCGCGGCGGCGGATGATCGCGCGCAGCCGCGCCGACAGTTCATCGAGATCGAACGGCTTGCCGAGATAATCGTCGGCGCCGGCGTCGAGACCGGCGATGCGGTCGGGCGTTTCGTCGAGCGCGGTCAGCAGCAGCACCGGGGTCGTGTCGCCGGCGGCACGGATGGCGCGCAGCAGATCGACGCCGCTGCCGTCCGGCAGCATGATGTCGAGCACGACGGCCGAGAATTCGTTCGCCGCCAGCGCCGCACGGGCGTCTTCGCAACCGCTGACGCAGTCGATGCTGGCGCCGGCGAGCGACAGCCCGGCACGGATGCCGTCCGCGATCATCGCATCGTCCTCGACCACCAGAATTCGCATCGGCCCGTCACCTCCTCATCACGGCTTGCTGCCTCAGGCTTAAGGCTGGCTTAAGCTGGGCGGCCAGACTGCCCCCGGTTCGCAAGCGCCGGGGAATCATGGCCATTCGTCTGTTACGTATCATCGCCCTGCTGGTCGTGGCGGGGGCGGGAATGTCCGCGGGGAACACCGCAACTGCCGCATCCAGAGAACAGCCGTTCCGGCTTACGGTCGATCCCGCCGCCGACGGCGTGATCCTCAACTGGACGATTGCACCGGGCAACTACCTGTACCGCGACAAGATCGTGGTGCGAGCACTGGACGGCACCCGGCTGCGCCCGGAACTGCCGCAAGGCACCACCAAGGACGATCCCAACTTCGGCATCACCGAAGTGTATCACCGCAGCCTCGCCGTCACGATCCCGGCGGGCGCGTTGAACGGCGTCGCGCGGCTCAGCGTCGGCTACCAGGGCTGCGCCGAACGCGGCATCTGCTATCCGCCGGTGACCGCGGCCGTCGACCTCGGCAGCGCCGCGGTGACGATCGCCGGCACCGCCGGCGCCACGCCGCAGATCGCCTGGCCCGATCTGCCGCCGGCACTGCCGGGCGCCGAGCCGCGCAGCATCGCAGCGTCGCCGGACATCGGCGGGTCCGCCGCGTCGGTGTTGCCGTCGATGACCCAGGCCTGGCTGCCGCTGCTGCTCGCCTTTGCCGGATTCGGTCTGCTGCTGGCGTTCACGCCGTGCGTGCTGCCGATGGTGCCGATCGTCGCCGGCATGCTCACCCGCGCGGGCCGCGACATCACGCCGGTCCGCGGTTTCGCTCTGGCGCTGATCTACACGCTGGGCATGGCGACGGCCTATGCGGCGCTCGGCATCGCCGCGGCCTGGTCCGGACAGAACCTGCAAGCCGTACTGCAGATGCCGGCCGCGCTCGCAGCAATGGCGGCGGTGTATGTCGCGCTGGCGCTGTCGAGCTTCGGCCTGTTCGAACTTCAGCTTCCCGCCGCACGGTTCGGCGATGCGCTGACCGGCCGGATCAGCAGCCGTGCCGGGCCGCTGCTCGGAGCCGCGGCGCTCGGCTTCGCCTCGGCGCTGATCGTCGGCCCGTGCGTGACGCCGCCGCTCGCCGCAGCTCTGCTGTATGCCGCGCAGACCGGCGACACCGCGCGCGGCGCTGCGGCGCTGTTCGCGCTCGGCCTCGGCATGGGGTTTCCCCTGATGCTGGTCGGCGCCTTCGGCGGCGGCGTCCTGCCGCGCTCCGGCCCGTGGCTGGTGAGCGTGCGCAAGCTGTTCGGCGTCGTCTTTCTGGCGATCGCGACGGCGCTGCTCGGGCGCCTCGTACCAGCTTCGGTCAGCATGATGCTGTGGGCCGCGCTGGCGATCGGGACCGCGGTGTTCTTCGGCGCGTTCGACCGGATCGGCCGGCCCGGCGGAGCGGTGCCGCGGCTCGGCAAGGCGGCCGGGCTGGCGCTGTTCGTCTACGGCGGCGCCCTGATCGTGGGCGCGGCCGGCGGAGCCGACGATCCGCTGCGGCCGCTCGCGGTGTTCGGTAGCAGCAGCCGCACCGCGCAGCCTCTGCACGACGCGCGGACGGTGACGTCGGTCGCCGCACTGGATGCGGCGATCACCGACGGCCGCGATCGCGGCAAGCCGATCATGATCGACTTCTCGGCCGACTGGTGCACCGCCTGTAAGACCATGGAGCGCAATGTGTTCGCCGCGCCGGAAGTGCAGCGCCGTCTCGCCGGCCTCACCGTCATTCGCGCCGACGTCACCGCCACCAATGCCGAGACCGCGGCGCTGATGCAGCGCTTCGACGTAGTCGGCCCGCCGACCATGGTGTTTCTCGACGCCCGCGCACCCTGACCCTGAAGCGCCTGGACGCGCGGTCCTGATCACCGCCAGACTGGAGAATGACGATGAACCGCAGACAATCCCTTCTGATCCTCGGCGCGATCGCCGCCGTGCCGCTGCTGAGGTCGTTCGGCGCGCCGCAGGCCTGGGCCGAAGGCGTCGATGTCGATGCGATCCTGCGCGATCCGGACGCTCCGGAGGCCGGCAATCCCAGGGGCGACGTCACCATCGTCACCTATTTCGATTACAATTGTCCGTTCTGCAAGAAGTCCGAACCGGACCTGAAGAAGGTGGTCCGCAGCGACGGCAAGATCCGGCTGGTGTACAAGGACTGGCCGATCCTGACCGAAGCGTCGGTGTACGGCGCGCAGATGGCGCTCGGCGCCAAGTATCAGGGCAAGTATCAGATCGCCCACGACGCCCTGATGGCGATCCCCGGACGCGGCATCTCGAAGGACCAGATGCGCGATGCGGTCGCGGCCTCCGGCGTCGACATGGCGAAGCTGCAAAGCGACCTCGATACCCATGGCGATGCGATCACCGCGCTGATGCGGCGGACGCAATCGCAGGCCGAAGCGATCGGCCTGCAGGGTACGCCGGTCTATCTGGTCGGGCCCTACAAGGTCGCCGCGGCGCTCGACGCCGACGCGTTCAGGAAGGTGGTGGCGCAGGTGCGCGGATCCCAGGGCGCGAAGTGAGCCGGCGTCCGTTGCATCCGATGACGATCCGCCCGATCCTCGTTCTTGCGGCTGCCGCGCTCGCGCTCGGCGGCTGCGTCACCAACTCGACGACCGACATCAAGGGACCGGCAGCGACGGTCGCTCCTGCAGTTGCTGCGCGCTACGCCGCGATCGACACCGACAGACACCCGATCGCCGCCGTCGAAGCCGAACAGCTCGATCCCGCCTACGTCCGGCAACTGGTAGACTACCGGACCGCCGAGCCGCCGGGGACGGTGGTGGTCGATCCGCGCAACCGGTTTCTCTATCTGGTGCTCGAAGGCGGCAAGGCGCTGCGCTACGGCGTCGGGGTCGGCAAGGCCGGGCTGGAATTCACCGGCACGGCGGAGGTCGGCCGCAAGGCCGAGTGGCCGCACTGGACGCCGACGCGGAACATGATCGCGCGCGAGCCGGAGCGTTACGGCAAATGGGCCAGGGGCATGGAGGGCGGCGAGACCAATCCGCTCGGGCCCCGGGCGCTGTATCTGTACAAGAACGGCAAGGATACGCTGTTCCGGATTCACGGCACCACCGAGCCGGAGACGATCGGCAAGGCGGTGTCGTCAGGCTGCATCCGGATGCTCAATCAGGACGTGATCGACCTTTACGCCCGCGTGCCGAAAGGCGCCAAGGTGGTGGTGCGATGACTACATCGGCCGAAATGCCGTGACGTCGCCCGGTCCGGCGGTGCCGAGCCGAACCTGATCGACCGAGCGGATGATGCCGTCGCCGAGCAGTTGCGCGAAGCAGGCGTAGCCCCAATCGTTCATGTGCAGCCCGTCGGCGATGACGAACTTGTCGAACGGAATCGCCTGCTGCTCGTGCCATTCCTTCATCACTTCGAACCGCGGAAAGATGCCGACATGGCGCAGCTCAGCGAGCCGGCCGAGCGCCTTGATCATCTTGCCGGCATGCTCGGGCCGCTCGTTGACCCGCGGCGCGTATTGCGGATCGACCAGCACGATATCGGCCCCGGCGGACTGGATCGCCCTGATGCCGTCGTCGACCAGCCTGCCGGTGTCGGCCGGATCGAGGTCGCGCAGGATCGCATTGGTGCCGACCTGCCAGATCACCAGATCGGGCTGGGCGTCGAGCACGGTGGTCTTCAGCCGCTGCATCATTTCGGGCGCGTCCTCGCCGCCCTTGCCGCTGTTGACCACGGTGATGTCGGAGTGCGGATAATGGCGCCTCAGCATCGCGGCGAGCCGGTTCGGATAGGTGAACGCCGGCGAACTCGACCCATAGCCCTGGGTCGAGGACGAGCCGAACGCGACGATCACCACCGGCCGGCGGTCGGCGAGCTTGCGCGCGACGCGTGGCAGCGAACCGATCGACTTGGCGCCGCCCTTCGGCGGCAAGCAGGGCACCCGGCCGAGGATGTCGCCGGCCTGTTTGGCGACGCCTTTGATCTTGTCGAGGGCGGTGCCGGCAACGGTCTTGCTGCGATCGGCCGGAACGATGTGGGGCTCGGCTTCGCCGGGCGCGGCCTCCCCGGCTGCAGGCCCGGCCTGGGTCTGCGCAGTTTGAGCCTGCACAGTTTGAGCCTCCACAGTCTGGGTCTGCACGGTCTGGGCCTGCGCCCTCTCGTCCGGAGCAGCAGACAGAACGAATGTCGTCGCCAATAGCGCCGCGGCGGCGGATTTGGAGCGGTCGGATACTCTCATCAACGCTTATTCCTCACCTCCGCCGGGTCGATCTGCGCCGCCTCCATCACGAACGCCAACAGCGCCCGCGCCAGACAGTTGTGCATCCGCAACGCCATATCGATCCCTGGCGCGGGACTGAACAGATCGAACTCGCCGGTCTCGTTCCAGTGGCGCATCAGCGCAAAGCGGTCGAACAGCGGAACTTCGTATTCCTGCGCGACGACCCGCATCGCATCGAGATACGGCGCCGGATTGATCATCGTCTCCGTGCGGGGACTATACTGCAAATTCATCAACACGATGTCAGCACCCGCCTGCTTCACGGCGGCGATGCCCTGGCCGAGGGCGGTGCGGAACTCGTCCGGATCGATCGACCGGATCGCGTCGAAGGTTCCGGTCTGCCAGATTACGAGCCCCGGCTTGCGCTCGGCGACCAGGGCCGAGAGCCCGGCGGCGACATCGGCGGCGGTCCGCTTCGACCGCATCTCGACCATGACGTTGACCTCGACGCCCGGCAGCTTGTCGCGCAAAAGCGCCTGCAATCGTCCGGGATAGGCGCTGTTTTCCGCCGACAGGATGGTCGAGGAGCGGCTGCCGACCACCAGAACGTCGATCTTGCGGCTGGTTTTGATCGCGGCGGCGACGCCCTTCAGCCTGGCCTCGGTCGCCAGCAGATAGGCCGGCGGGACGCAGCTTTGGCCGTTCTGCTCGGCCGCGGCCGGCGCCGACAGGCCGATCGCCGTGAGCAGCGCCACGGCCAGTGCCAGACCCAACCCGGCCATCGCCGTGGCCTTCATGCATCGCCCCCCGCGAGGTCGGCGTCGGGCGGTGGCCGCGACCCGGACTTGCTCGCCACATTTTTGTACCACGAGAACAGCCAAGCGGCGGCCGACATGATGAAGATACCGGTCAAGCTGACGAAGAAATGCATCAAGGCGCCGCCGGAAACCTCCGCCAGCACGAAGTATCCGGCGAAAGCAAGGAAAATACCAATACAGAAGATCTCCAACGAATGCTGGCCGCACAGGATCAGCGGTCGCAGCCAGAGCGAATTCAAGGCCGGCCAGTCCCGCGGGATGAACCGGACGGTCAGCGCCGCCAGCGCCAGAAAATGCGCGAACCGCAACACGTCCAGGTTGGGCTTGTCGATCGGATACATCCACTGCTCGAGCCATTTCGGCAGGGTGTGGAACAATTGCGGGGTGTACCAAGTCAGTGTGACATAAAATGCGGCCACCAGATAAATCGCCGCCAGCCACAGCGTCAGCTTCGAGGCCAGCACCCGCGACAGCCGTTCCGCCCCGCCCATCGCGCACCAGGCGCCGAACACGAACAGAAGCTGCCAGGCGAACGGATTGAACACCCAGGCGCCGCTCGGATAGGCGGTGAGGTGAAGGTCGAACTGCCAGGTGGCGGCATAGAGCAGGGTCGCCAGCCCGAGCGTCACGTCCGGCCAGCGCCGCATCAGCCACAGGATCGGCGGCAGGAAGAACATCAGCACGATGTACAGCGGCAGCACGTCCATATTGACCGGACGAAACCGCAGCAGCAGCGCCTGGACGATGGTGACGTCGGGCTGTTTGAGGAAGTCGAGGATGCCCATTTCCTCGGAATACAGCGGGTTCTGGAAACTGGTGGCGACGTAGGAGATCTCGGCCAGGAAGATCGTGAACAGGAACACGTGGGCGACGTAGATCTGCCAGACCCGCTTCAGGATGCGCGCCGCCGCTACCACGAAGCCGAGCTCGGTCATCGCCCTGCCGTAGACGAACGCCGCCGTGTAGCCGGAAATGAAAATGAAGATCTCGGTGGCGTCGGAGAAGCCGTAATTCCGCAGCGTGAACCAGGTCAGCACGTTGGCCGGCAGATGATCGATGAAGATCAGCCACAGCGCCAGGCCGCGGAACAGATCCAGCCGCAATTCCCGTTTCGGCGCCGGCTTGCGCGGCGGCGGGGGGGCCGTCCGCGGTGGCGGCGCAGCCGGCTCGGTCGGCGGCCCGCCTGCGGGCGGCGCGCCGGTGACCGGTTCGGCAATGGTGGTGACGGGAGGAGTCATGTGGCTCTGCGATGGCGCACTGCACGCTCGTCGTTGCTATAGCAGCCGGCGCGCCACCGGCGAAGCGGCTGGCGGCACGGCCGGCATTCTGCCGCAGCCCCCAAAGGCGCTGTTCGAAGCCGAGGATGGCTAGCCCCGAACTATGTTGAAACCGCGGAGACGCCGGCGCGACAACCTGAAACTCGTTCCGAACGACTGGTTTCAACGCTGATTTTCGTTATATTTAGGCCAAGAGCTGGAAATCGAGCCATGTACCGTGCCGTCACCCGCCGGATCGAAGTGACCGTCGAGCCGAATTATCTGCCCGAGCGCTCCTCGGCGGAGAACCGGCAGTATTTCTGGTCCTACACCGTGGTGATCACCAATTCGGGCGAGGAAACCGTCCAACTCCGCACCCGGCATTGGGTGATCACCGACGCCTCCGGTCGGACCCAGGAAGTGCGCGGCGAAGGCGTGGTCGGCGAACAGCCGGTGCTCGCGCCCGGCGAGCGGTTCGAATACACCAGCGGCGTCCCCCTCCCCACCGCCTCCGGATTCATGGCCGGCCGCTACCAGATGGAAAGCGAAACCGGCGAGACCTTCGAGATCGACGTCCCGACCTTCTCGCTGGACAGCCCGGAGGGGAAACGGACGTTGAACTAATCGACAGTTCGTAGCCTGGGATGAGCGCAGCGAAAACCGGGAAGGCTGCGCAGGAAGGTGCGTTTCGCCTTCGGCTCGACGCACCCTACGATCACTCCACCCCCGCCTCCTCCGGCGTGAACTCGTACACCGATGAGCAGAACTCGCAGGTCACCACGACCTTGCCGTCCTTGACCATGTCGGCGCGGTCGGCGGGAGCGAAGCGGGACAGCATGCCGGCGACGGCCTCGCGCGAGCACGAGCATTCGGCGCGCATCGGCAGCGACGAGAACACCCGGACGCCGCGCTCGTGGAACAGCCGGTACAGCAGCCGCTCCCCGGACAGATCCGGATCGATCAGCTCGACGTCCTCGACGGTGGCGATCAGCGACTGGCCTTCGACCCAGGCGTCGTCCTCATCGACGGTGTGGGCCTGGGTGCCTTCCGGCGAGTCGCCGGGATGCAGATCGGCCTGGCGCGCGCGCTCCGGCGACTTCGGCAGGAATTGCAGCAGCATGCCGCCGGCGCGCCAGTGATGCCGGCCGCCCTCGCCGCCGCGCCATTCCTCGCCGACCGCGAGACGAACCCGGGTGGGGATCTGTTCGGAGCGCAGGAAGTATTCGTGCGCAGCCTCCTCCAGACCGGCACCGGTGAGCGCCACCAGGCCCTGATAGCGGCGCATGTCCGGCCCCTGATCGATCGTCATCGCCAGATGGCCGTTGCCGAGCAGCGCGCCGGAGCCGAGCCCGGGTTCGAGCCGGGCTGCGTCGTAGCGCGCGTAGGCGCGCAGGCGATCGGGCGCCTGGAAATCGACGATCAGGAACGACACCGGGCCGTCGGTCTGAGTCTGCAGGATAAAGCGGCCGTCGAACTTCAGCGACGAGCCGAGCAGCGTCGCCAGCACGATCGCCTCGCCGAGCAGCTTGGCGACCGGTGCCGGATAGGCGTGCTTGGCGAGCAGCGCGTCGAGCGCCGGGCCGAGCTTGGTCAGCCGGCCGCGCAGATCGAGCGCGCCGACCTCGAACGGCAGCACGCTGTCGTCGATCGGCACCGCCGACGGCGCGCGCTCGGGAGGATTGTCGGTGATGCGGAGATCAGGGCTGTGTGAGGTCATGAGCGCTTATCTGGGGGCCAAGGGCGAAGATAGAAAGGGCCGGGCTGGAAGGCGAATGGCAGCGATGCCAAGGGGCAGGCTTTAATCCCCCTCCCCCTTGCGGGGAGGGTGCAAAGGCGGCCTCCGGCCGCCGTCTTAAGAAAGACACGCCGATGCTTTGCATCGGCTTTGCCGTAAGGCCGGTCGGGTGGGGGTAGCCACACGCTCAGTGCTCGGGGTACCCCCACCCCGGCCTCCGCTTCGCTCGGCCGACCCTCCCCGCAAGGGGGAGGGGGATCGCGAGCGCTCCGCTCAAAATGGAGGAGTAACTACGCCACCGCGCCGAGGCACCAGGCCAGGATGCCCTTCTGCGCATGCAGGCGGTTTTCGGCTTCGTCGAACACCACCGATTGCGGGCCGTCGATCACCTCGTCGGTGACCTCCTCGCCGCGATGCGCCGGCAGGCAGTGCATGAAGATCGCGTCCTTGTGGGCGAGCGACATCAGCTTGGCGTTAACCTGATACGGCTTGAGCAGATTGTGGCGATGCTCGCCGTCCTTGTCGCCCATCGACACCCAGGTGTCGGTGACGACGCAGTCGGCGCCGCGAACGGCCTGCTCCGGATCGGTGCCGATGGTGATCGCGGCGCCGCTGGCCTTGATCCAGTCGCGCAGCGCCTTGTTGGGCGCGAGCTGCGGAGGGGTGGCGACGTTGAGCTTGAAGTCGAAGCACGCCGCGGCATGCGCGAACGACGCCAGCACGTTGTTGTCGTCGCCGGTCCAGGCGATGGTGCGGCCCTTGATCGGGCCGCGATGCTCCTCGAACGTCATCACGTCGGCCATCACCTGGCACGGATGCGACTTGCGGGTCAGGCCGTTGATCACCGGCACGGTGGCGTTGGCGGCGAGCTCCAGCAGCGCCTCGTGATTGAGGATGCGGATCATGATGATGTCGACGAAGCGCGACAGCACCCGCGCGGTGTCGGCGATGGTCTCGCCGCGGCCGAGCTGCATCTCCTGACCGGTGAGCATGATCGACTCGCCGCCGAGCTGGCGCATGCCGACGTCGAACGACACCCGGGTACGGGTCGACGGCTTGTCGAAGATCATCGCCAGGGTCTTGCCGGCGAGCGGCTTGTCGGCTTCGGCATTGGCCTTGCGCTTCGCCTTCATGGCGACGGCGGCGGCCAGCATGCTGCGCAGCTCAGAGGTCGGCAGCTCGGTGAGGTCGAGAAAGTGCCGCGGCGTCTTGATGGCGCTGCTCATCACACCGCCTCCTTCTGCGCCGCCTGACCGGCAAGCACGACGCAGGCGCGCTCCAGCCGCCCGATAGCCTCGTCGATCTCGGCCTCGCTGACGATCAGCGGCGGCAGCAGCCGCACCACGTTGTCGCCGGCCCCGACGGTGAGCAGTTTTTCCGCCCGCAGCGCCGCGATCAGCTCCGGCGACGGCACCACCGCCTTGAGGCCGAGCAGCAGCCCCTCGCCGCGCACCTCGCTGAGGACTTGCGGATGGCGGTCGACCACTCCGGCGAGCTTCTGCTTCAGCAGCAGCGAGGATCGTTTGACGTCGTCGAAGAAGCCCGGCTGCAGCATCACGTCGAGCACCGCATTGGCGACCGCGACGGCCAGCGGATTGCCGCCGAAGGTCGAGCCGTGCGCGCCCGGCGCCATGCCCCTGGCGGCTTCCGCGGTCGACAGGCAGGCGCCGATCGGAAAGCCGCCGCCGAGCGCTTTCGCCAGCGCCATGATGTCGGGCGCGACACCGAACCGATTGTGAGCGAACAGCTCGCCGGTGCGGCCCATCCCGGTCTGCACCTCGTCGAAAATCAGCAGCAGGCCATGGGCGTCGCACAGCTCGCGCAAGGCGCGGAAGAACGACGGCTCCGGCGACCGCACGCCGCCCTCGCCCTGCAACGGCTCGATCAGGATCGCCGCGGTGTGCGGACCGATCGCAGTCTTCACCGCGTCGAGATCACCGAGCGGGAGCTGATCGAAGCCTTCGAGCGGGGGGCCGTAACCTTCCAGGTATTTCGCCGCGCCGGTGGCGGCGAGGGTGCCGAGGGTGCGGCCGTGGAACGCGCCTTCGAAAGTAATCACCCGGGTGCGCTCCGGCGCGCCTTTGGAGAAGTGATAGTGCCGCGCCATCTTCAGCGCGCACTCCACCGCCTCGGCGCCCGAATTGCAGAAGAACACCATGTCGGCGAAGCTGTGCTCGCACAGTCGAGCCGCCAGCCGTTCGCCGTCCGGGCTCTTGAACAGGTTGGACATGTGCCACAGCCTGGTCGCCTGCTGCTGCAAGGCTTCGACCAGATGCGGATGGCAATGACCGAGCGCGTTGACCGCGACGCCGCTGGTGAAATCCAGGTAGCGCTCACCATCGGTCCCGTGCAGCCAGACACCTTCGCCGCGCTCGAACGCGACATCCGCTCTGGCGAAAACCGGGAGGAGATGGGACGTTGCAGCGCTCTGAGACATGGCCGATCCGATCGGAAAAAACGGGCCGCCGGCCGGACGCGTCACGCGCATGACACGAACGCAGTCTGGGACAACGTACCCCGGAAACGAAACGTGCCGCCTTTCCAGGCGGCACGTGGGATTATTCTAGAAGCGTCGAACTCACTGTCAACACGGAGCTTCGACGAAGTGCTGCCGGAAAGCATCAGCGCTGCTGTTTGTTGTGGCTTCGCGGACTCACTCACAGGAGAAGGTGTGGACGCACCGGGTCGGACTCTTGCGCCCGAGTCACGGCATATTGTAGCCTTTTGCCTGTCGGGTACGACATCTCGTGCGCGGTTTGTAATCCATTTCGTGTTCTCGAACGAGGCGTAACGCCGGGGCGGCAGGGGTCGTCCGGCGAGCGCTAAGGGATTCTGACAGCAGAGATTTTGACGACCTCACAGCCGCGGTTCCGCGCCCCAGTCTCGGCGCCCGCTGGCAGGAAGGGATAGAACTATGACGGCATTGACCTGGACCGACGAGCGCGTCGAGCAGTTGAAGAAATTGTGGGAGGGCGGGCTGTCGGCGAGTCAAATTGCCGCTGAGCTGGGTAACGTCACCCGCAATGCCGTGATCGGCAAGGTCCACCGCCTCGGCCTGTCGGGCCGGGCCAAGAGCCCGACCTCGGCGGCGCCGCGGCAGCGCAAGGCCCGCCCTGTGCAGCAGATGATGAGGGTCACGCGCCCGGTCGCGCGCGGCAACACCGCTTTGGCGCACGCCTTCGAGGTCGAGGCCGAGCCAGATCCGATCGCGTTCGACAACGTGGTGCCGATGAACCAGCGGCTGTCGCTGCTGGAACTCAACGAAGCCACCTGCCACTGGCCGGTCGGCGATCCGTCGAGCCCCGAATTCTTCTTCTGCGGCGGCAAGTCGCTGCCGGGTCTGCCGTACTGCGCGCATCACTCGCGCATCGCCTATCAGCCGGTCGGCGATCGCCGCCGCTCCGCTCCGAAGACGACGCGGTAATCACCGTTCGCGCAGGCCACGCTGCGCCACCGCGCGAGATTGTCATCGCCTACGGAGGCGGGCGACCCAGGACTCCAGAGCGCCCGTTATTCACCGCAGCCTCACTGCAAGACTGGATACCCGGATCGAAGGTTCGCATCAGCAGCGTGGTGCCGCCGGCATGCAGCACCGGGTTGGTGTAGCAGTTCAACCCGCCGGTGTGGAACAGCGGGAGGACGCAGAGAAACACGGTTCGCTGCGACACGAAGATCGGGATGCCGAGATTGACCGCGTTGATGAAGGTCATGCCATGGGTGATCATGGCGCCCTTCGGCTTTCCGGTGGTGCCGGAGGTGTACATGATGGTGGAGACGTCATCGAGCGTCACCGGCTCGGCGGCACCGAGGCGCGGCGATGCGGCCAGCGCCGCCTCATAGGCCGGGCCGAACGCCAGCAGATGCGGCACGCCGCAGGCGGCCTTCAACTCCGCCGCCATCGGCGCCAGCTCATCGTCATGCGCCAGCACGCGCGGTGCGGCGTCGCCGACGATGTAGGACAGTTCGTGTACGGTGAGCCGCACGTTGAGCGGCACGAACACCGCGCCGAGCCGGAAGCAGGCGAACTGCACCTCCAGCGTCTCCACCGTGTTCAGCGCCAGCACCGCGACGCGGTCGCCGCGGCCGACGCCGAGGGTCGACAGATGCGCCGCCAGCCGGTCAACCCGCCCGTCCATTGCCCGGTAGCTGATGTTGCGGCTGGTGGCGAGATCAACCACCGCGATCCGCTCCGGGCGGACCTCGGCGTGATGGGCGATCCAGTCGAAGTAAGCGAAGCTCATCGGTTTTCTCCCTCGGAAGGTCGGCGGCTCTTGACGGCCGTCTCGACCAGGGGAGTGAAGGCGCGGCCCGGCGGGAAGTCAATCGCCGCATCTTGTGCGGCGCAACTAATTGCCGCGAAATTGAGCCTTGCGCGCGGCCGCTCGGCGCAAGACAGAGCCGCTACTGATAGGCGGCGACGATGTCCGAGACCGCGCGCTCGAGCTGTTTGGCGTTCGAACATTGCCTGACCAAATTACAGAACGGCGCGTAGCGGAACATTTCCGAATCGCCCCAGCCCCAACCCATCCGTCCTTCGGGATTGAGCCAGACCACGCGCTTGGCGCGCTCCGAGATGGTGCGCAGGATGTCGGTGCGCGGATCGAGATTGTTGCTGCGGGCATCGCCGAGCACGATCACCGTGGTCTTCGGCGTCACGCTGCGCAGCCAGCGCTTCTCGAAGTCGGCGAATGACGCGCCGTAGTCGGACGAGCCGAACCCGACCTTGGACATGATCTCGCGCATCGCAGCTTCCGGCTCCTGCTTGGCGAGGATATCACTGACCTCGATCAGGTGGCCGGAGAACGCGAACGAGCGGACGTCGTCGACCACCTCGTGCAGGCTGTGGATCAGCAGCAGGAAGAAATCCGACACCTGCGCCACCGAGCCGGAGACGTCGCACAGCGCCACGATCTGCGGCCGGTCGCGGTGCCGGCGCTTCCAGGCGGTGAGGAACGGGATGTTGCCCCAGGCGGCGTTGCGGCGGATGGTGCGGCGGACGTCGAGATGGCCGCGGCGCTGCCGCTTGCGCGGCTTGCTGTAGCGCTCGCGCAGCCGCCGCGCGATGGCGCGGATCAGCTCCTTCATCTGCTCGACCTGGCGTCGCTCCAACCGCATCATCGGTGCGTTGCGCAGCACCTCGTGGCGCAGGTTCTCCGCCTCCTCGCGGCCGTACAGCAGCAGCGCCTGCGCCACCATTTCGCGCACGCTGTCGCGCAGCCCGTCGAGCGCCGCGGCGAGCCGTTCGGCCTGCGCCGGATCATCGGCCTTGAGCCGGTCGAGATCGTCGCGCAACCGGCCGATGCCGAGCGCCTCCATCATCCGGCTCTGAAACAGCCCGCGCTGGGTGAAGAACCGGATGTTGGACAGCGAGGCTTCATTCGCCGCACCGGCCAGCGCCGCGGCCACCGCGCTGCGATCCTGCGCCAGCAGCATCTGCGCCAACTCGCCGAGCTCCGGCGGCGCCGAGCCTTCGCCGCCACCCTGCCCCGGCGCGCCGCTGCCGCTCGGCTGCGACGGCGAAGATCCGCTGTCCGCCTGCTGATCGGCGGCGTCGGCGGCATCCGCATTGCTCTTCGGTTCGGGCCGGCTGAAGAACAGATCGAAACACTGCGCCAGCGCCTGCTTCTCGTCCTGGGTCTTGGCCAGCGTCACCAGAAGGGTGTCGCGGAGCAGGCCGCGATCGGCGAAGCCGACCTCCGACACCGCCCGCATCGCGTCGATGCTCTCGGCCGGCGACACCCGCACGCCGGCGCCGCGCGCCGCCCGGAAGAAGCGGTGCAGCTCCTCGCGCATCAGCCGAACACACCCTCGCGCCCGGACTTGGCGACGAAGCCGGCGACCTGGGGCAGCGCCGTTTCGATGTCGGCCTCGTATTTCAGCAGCACGTTGAGCGTGTCCTTCACGGTCTGGTGGTCGAGCTCGCTCGCCTGCAGCAGCACAAGCACCCGTGCCCAGTCGATCGTCTCGCTGACCGATGGCAGCTTCTTCAGATCGAGCGCGCGGATCTGGTTGATGAAGCCGACCATCTGCTTGCGCAGCGTCTCGCCGGCGCCGGGCACGCGGCTCTCGACGATGCGCTCCTCCAGCTTCTGTTCGGGGAAGCCGATATGCAGGTGCAGGCAGCGCCGCTTCAGCGCGTCCGACAGATCGCGTTCGCCGTTCGAGGTCAGCAGCACCAGCGGCTTCACCGTGGCGCTGATGGTGCCGAGCTCGGGGATCGTCACCTGATAGTCGGACAGGATTTCGAGCAGCAGGGATTCGAATTCGGCGTCCGACTTGTCGATCTCGTCGACCAGCAGCACGCAGCCCTGCGGCTGCTCCAGCGCCTTGAGCAGAGGTCGCGGCTCGACGAATTCCTTGGAGAAGAACACGTCGCCGAAATCGTGCAGCCGGCCGAGCGCATCGGTCAGCGTCTGCGCGCCGCCGAGCACTTCGCCGAGCTTGTCCTTGAGGATCTGCGTGTAGAGAAGCTGCTTGGCGTATTTCCACTCATACAGCGCCTTGGCTTCGTCGAGCCCCTCGTAGCACTGCATCCGGATCATCTGCAGGCCGCGCCAGCTCGCCAGCGCTTTGGCCAGTTCGGTCTTGCCGACGCCGGCGGGGCCTTCGACCAGGATCGGCTTCTCGATCTTTTCGGCCAGATACACCGCTGTGGCGATCTGGCGGCTGGCGATATAGCCGACCGACGCCAGCCCAGCGGTGACGGCCTCGATGGATTGCATCGGCAGATTCGCGGTCATTGCTGTTGAGTGCTCCAGAGAGATTGGCCGAGGGCGATCTGCCGCTGCTTGCGCGGCTCGCGCGCCACATTAGCCAGCACATCGAACGCCGCCAGCGATCGGGTGAGTTGATCGTCGATCCGATCCAGCGGCAACAGCGCGCGCAACTCTTCGACGAGCATACGCGCCAGGCTGCGGACGCCGATCACGCGCGCGCCATTGGGCGGCTCGCCGCTGTCCAGCGCCCGCACCGCGGCGGCGCTTGCCGCCTGCGCCAGCGACAACAGCCCGGCGAGGCGACCGAGCGTGAGCGCGTGATCCTCGCTGCGCTCGACCCGCGCCGCGACCGTGTGCAGCAGCCAATCGAGGTAGCCGACAGTGGTCGCGGTCGCGACCGTGTCCTCCAGGTCGCGGAACGGCAGTGCCATCGCCGGATAGGCGTCGGGTATCGTGCCGATCCGCGCCGAGGCCGGCACGACGCAGTTCTCGAAGCTCAGTTCGCAATGCGACGCCGGCTTCAGCACGTCGAGCGACGGCATCGGGGTCAGCGTCAGCCCCGCGGTGTCGCGTGGCACTTGGAACAAGCCATAGCGCTTGCGCCCCTGATCGATATCGGTGATCGCCAGCACCAGAAACAGATCGGCGACCGGCCCGTTGGTGATCCACGCCTTGCGGCCGTTGACGACGTAACCGTCGCCCTGCAGTTCGGCAGTCGTTTGCAGATGTTTCGGATGCGCGCCGGCGCCGGGCTCGGAGATCGCCACCGCGGCCCAGCCGCGCCCCGAAGCGATCCGCGGCAACAGCTCGCCGCGCTGCGCAGCATCCGCGAAGCCGGCGATGAAGAAACGCGCGATCAGTTGCCGGCCGGCGAACGCCGTGGCGAGGCCGAGTTCGCCGGTCGCCGCTGCGATCGCCTGCTCGGCTTGCGCGATCGCCCCATAGCTGTCGAGCCGCCCATCGCAGCCGGGAAGGCCGATCTCGAACAGGCCGGCCTGCGCCATCGGCGCAAACGGATCGTCGCCGGGTCGATCCGCGGTCAGCGCCCGCCAGCGCGCGATGCGTTCGGCGACCGCCGCTGTCGCCGCCTCTGTCGTCCCGAGGGTCGCGCCTGGCGCGCCCGGTGTTCGAAGCTCACTCATGGCTCCGTGTGTAGAACAAGCCCGCGGCGGCGGCGAGTGTTTGTTGTATTCCGGCAAATGGAATGCGGCGCGCGGCGAAGCCAACCTCGCCGCGCGCCACCTATCATCGAGACCAGATCTGCGCCGAAGCGGCCGATCACCGTATCCCGCGTAGTTAAACTGCGTGAACCTTCGGCTCGCGCTCCCAGAACCGCAATTGGGTACACAGCTCCAGGAAGCGCTCGGCGTCCTTCGGACCGCCGAGACTCATCACACCGCCGTCGGGTTCGACGCCGGCCTTCTCCAGCAGCGGCGCCGCATCCTTAGTAACTGCAATGAACTTGGCATGGGCGAAGGCGTCGGCGACGAAGTCGCGCGCGGTCGCCTCCTGCTGCAGTTGAAGTGCCCCCTCCTGTGAGAGCAGCACCGCGACCGCATCGTACAGCACCGACGGACCGCCATTGACCTTCTGCTTCGCCGGCCGCTGCTTACCATCGGACGCGGTGAAGCCGCCGACCTTCGGGGCGATCAGTTCGACCATTGCGCCCTGCTGTATGGCGGCAGCCTCCAGCGCCGCCAGCAACTTGGCGTCGGCACCGTCGCTGACCAGAATGCCGAGCTTGCGCCCCTTGAAGCTGCCCGGCGCATTCTTGACGATGCTGAGCGCCGGCGACGGCGGCAAATCTGTGATCACCTTGCGGGCCGGCTCGGCGGCCGTCGGCAGCTTGATGCCGAGGCCGTCGGCGACCATCTGGGCCAGCGTCTTTTCGACATTGACCAGATGCGACACCACCCGGGCGCGGATCTCCGGCGTCTCCACCTTGCTGAGTTCGAACACAAACGCGTCCTTGATGTGGGTCTGCTCGATCTCGCTCTGACTGACGTAGAACTGCCGCGCCTGACTGTAGTGATCGGCGAAAAGCTCGCCGCGGGCGCGGCGCCTCTCGCCGGCGTCTTCGGCCGGGAAGCTGCGGAAGCCTTTCGGCGTCTCGCGCGGACCTGTGCCCCAACTGTTCGGCTCGTAGTTGACGCGGCCGCGCGGATTGTTGAACGCCATGTGGCCGTCCTGCGTGAAGCTGTGGAACGGGCATTTCGGCGCGTTGATCGGCAGGTCGGTGAAATTGGTGGTGCCGAGCCGCTTCAACTGGGTGTCGAGATACGAGAAGTTGCGCCCCTGCAGCAGCGGGTCGTTGGTGAAATCGACGCCAGGCACGATGTTGGCGGTGTGAAATGCCACCTGCTCGGTCTCGGCAAAGAAATTATCCACGGTTCGATCGAGCACCAGCCGGCCGACGCGGCGGATCGGCACGCGCTCTTCCGGAATGATCTTGGTGGCGTCGAGAATGTCGAACTCGAATTCGTCGGCGAAGGCGTCGTCGAACAGTTGCAGGCCGAGCTCCCATTCCGGATAGTCGCCGGCCTGGATCGCATCCCACAGATCGCGGCGGTGGAAGTCCGGGTCTGCGCCGTTGATCTTCACCGCCTCGTTCCACACCACCGACTGCATGCCGAGCTTCGGCTTCCAGTGAAACTTGACGTAGGTCGATTTGCCGTCGGCATTGATCAGCCGGAAGGTGTGGACGCCGAAGCCTTCCATGAACCGGAACGAGCGCGGGATGGTCCGATCCGACATGATCCACAGCGCCATGTTGATCGATTCCGGCATCAGCGAGATGAAGTCCCAGAAATTGTCGTGCGCGGTCTGGGCCTGCGGGAAGCCGCGATCCGGCTCCTGCTTGGCGGCATGGATCAGGTCTGGAAACTTGATCGCGTCCTGGATGAAGAACACCGGAATGTTGTTGCCGACGATGTCCCAGTTGCCCTCGCGGGTATAGAGCTTGACGGCGAAGCCGCGGACGTCCCGCGCCAGATCCGACGAGCCCTTGTTGCCGGCGACGGTGGAAAATCGCACGAAAGCCGGCGTGCGCTCGCCGGCGCGCTGAAAGATATCGGCGGCGGTGATGTCCGACAGCGACTCATAGGTTTCGAAGAAGCCGTGCGCGCCGAAACCGCGGGCGTGGACGACGCGCTCCGGAATACGTTCGTGGTCGAAGTGGAAGATCTTCTCGCGGAACAGAAAATCTTCCATCAGCGTCGGCCCGCGCCGGCCGGTCTTCAGGCTGTTCTGGTTGTCGCTGATCGGAATGCCCTGGCGGCTGGTGAGCGCCGGCATATCGCCGCTGGCAACCTGATGGGTTTCGCCGCCGGGCCCGCGATGGATCGATGCGTCGGCCAGCTTGGCGGATTTCAGTTCGGGATGCTTGTCGGCCATGGAACCTCGCGCGCAGTAGGACAGAGTGACGAGCGGCGCAGCCCTCGCGGCGATCGAAACCATCGCTGCCGTATCGTTCCAACTGATGCGAGAGAGCCGTCCGCCGCTGGACTACGGCGTGAACGCGGATTGGTTCCTGGGATGAAACGAGCGGGCAGAAGAGGTCGTGATCCTGTTCTGTCATCAAGTCGCAGGTCAGCGCCCACACCCGTCATTCCGGGGCGCTCACGCCAGTGAGCGAACCCGGAATCCAGAGGTTATCGTGGGGTGGATCCGCTAAATCGAGATTCCGGGTTCGCGCGTTTCACGCGCGCCCCGGAATGACCATTTTGGCGCGTACTCGGCCTCCCAACGACGGTGAGAAGGCCTGCTTGGCCGTCTCCCAATCCGGTCCTAATTCAAATGCGCCAGATAATGCGCCAGCGCGTAGATCTCTTCTTCGCTGAGCTGATAGGCAACGTCGGCCATCGCCGCCATCGCGCCGCCGGAGCGTTGGCCGGATTTGTATTCGTTGAGCGCCTTGATCAGGTATTCCTCGCGCTGACCGGCGAGCCGCGCGGTGGCCTTGGTGCCGGCAAAATTGTCGGTGTGGCACGAAGCGCAGCGCCGCCCCACGGCGGCCTCGGCGCCCTTGCGCGACAGCTCCGGTTTTTCGTCCGGCTTCGGGTTCTTCATCGGCGGTAGCGAGGCGTAATAGGCGCCGAGATTGCGGATGTCCTCGTTGGTCAGTTCTTCGACGATGGTTTTCATATTGGCGTTCTCCCGGGTTCCGGCGCGGAAGAACACAAGCTGCCATTGGATGTAGAGGTCGGGCTGGCCGGCGAGCGACGGCGTGTACTCCATTTTGGAGACACCGTCGGCTCCATGGCAGAACGAGCAGACGCCGGCCCTGGCCTTACCGGCCTGAATGTCGCCGGCGAGAAGCGGAGACGCAAACAGACTGAAGCAGAACGACAGCGCGGCAAGCAGGCGAGTCATGCAAGGGGCCTCTGTTGGCTCAGAGTTATGATTGGAGTTCGTCATTCCGGGATTCGTCGCGGTCGGCGCAGCCGGCCGGAACGAAGGCCCGGAATCCATAACCACTGTGCTCGCGGTGAATCGCCAAGACGGTGGTCGTGCCTGACAACGGGCCCCGGGAGTATGGATTCCGGGCTCGCCGCTGCGCGGCGTCCCGAAATGACGAACGTGGAGTGCGTGAGCTCAGCACAGGCTCACTTGCTGTAGCTGATGCGATAGATCGCACCGGCCCAGTCGTCGGCCACCAGCATCGAGCCGTCCTTGGCCAGCACGATGTCGGCGGGTCGGCCGAGATAGCCCTGGCCGCCTTCGATCCAACCGGTGGCGAAATCTTCCTGCTTGGCGTTCTTGCCGTCCGGATCGGCGATCACCCGCTTGATCAGTCCGCCCTGATATTTGTGCCGGTTCCACGAGCCGTGTTCGGCAATGAAGATGTTGTTCTTGTATTCTGCCGGAAACTGGTCGCCGGTGTAGAACTTCATGCCGAGCGGCGCGACGTGGGCGCCGAGATTCAGTACCGGCGGGGTGAATTCCGAGCACTTGTGGCCCATCGCGAATTTCGGATCCGGCATGTCGCCCTGATGGCAATACGGATAGCCGAAATGCTCGCCGAGCCTCGTGATCATGTTGAGCTTGTCGCTCGGCAAGTCGTCGCTGACCCAGTCGCGGGCGTTCTCGGTGAACCAGTATTTGCCGGTACGCGGATCGACGTCGCCGCCGACCGAGTTGCGGACGCCGAGGGCGACCAGTTCGGCATTGCCGGTTTTGGGATCGACGCGGCGGATCTGCGACAACGAGGTCGGAGGGATGCCGATGTTGAAGGGCGGGCCGAACGGCACGTAGAACCAGCCGTCCTTGTCGGCGGCCAGATACTTCCAGCCATGCGCGACGTAGGGCGGCATGTCGTCGTACACGACCTTGCCCGAGCCGAGATTGTCGAGATTGGCCTCGGCATTGTCGTAGCGGATCAGCTTGTCGATATCGATCACATACAGCGCACCATCGCGGAACGCGACGCCGGTCGGCATCTTCAGGCCCTTCAGGATGGTCCTGACCTGTTTCTTGCCGTCTTTGTCGGTGATCGCGTAAACGCTTCCGACGCCGAACGAGCCGACGAACAGCGTGCCGTTGTCACCCCAGGCCATCTGCCGCGCGGACAGCACGCCGGAGGCATAGACCTCGATCTTGAAGCCGGGCGGCAGCTTGATCTTCTTCATGATCGCCGCGAGTTCGGCGTCGGACGAGCCGGTCGGCGGACCGGCCGGCGGCGCCAGGCCCTTCTGCGCTTCGGTCTCGTCGCCGAGGAACCAGTCGGACGGCGGGTTGGTCCAGAACTCCTTGGTGCCGGATTCGTACTTCTTCAGCCCCTGCGCGCCGGCTTGCGAAATCGCGGCGGCCGCCAATGCAATGGCGCAGGCACCAACGGATCGTATGAAGACCGACTTCATCGCGTTCACTCCCTCGCCGCGGCCGTCAACGCAGCCGCTATTTCGTTATGCGACGTCTGATGCGTCGTCAGCGGCGTTCGTGCGCCAGCGGCCAAAGGCTAACACAACCGCGGCAGGAGAGAAGATGATTGATGATGAATCGCAATAGAGGCGACGCGATCAGTTCGCTGCGCTGCAATCGATGCGGCGCAATGCAGTCAAGCCGCTTACTCAGAGCCATCACGGCAGTCACAAACCCAACCTCATGGTGAGGAGGCGCAAAGCGCCGTCTCGAACCATGCGCCGCAGGCGATGTGGCTCCTCATCCTTCGAGACGCCCGGCTTCGCCGGGCTCCTAAGGACGAGGAGTCCGTGCCTGTTGAGAGGCTTCGGTCGGAAAACGACAATGCCCGGCACGAGGCCGGGCATGACGTGGAGAGTCCCCCAACTTAGTATCGCAGTTGGCGCGGCTCAGAAGATCTTCACAGCGTTTTGCAGCGTGATCCAAACGCCCCAGGCGAGCGGAATGCCGACAAACAGCCAGAACGCCGCGGCGCGGGCGTCGAGGCCACCCTTGCCGATGCCGTAGGAGCCGCCGCCGGCATTGGCGGCGGCGCCCTTGGCCTGCAGCGCCGCCACTTCCTCCGGCTTCATGAACCATTTGTCGGCGAGCGGCTTGACCATCGCGTTACAAATCAGGCCGATCACCAGCATCCCGGCGAGGATGTACATGGTGAAGTCGTAGACCTGCGCCCGCTCGACGCCGGCCGCGATCTGCGCCTCGCGGATGTAGTTGACCACCACCGGGCCGATGATGCCCGCGGTCGCCCAGGCGGTCAGCAGCCGACCATGGATTGCGCCGACGAACTGGGTGCCGAAGATGTCGGCCAGATACGCCGGCACCGTGGCGAAGCCGCCGCCGTACATCGACAGGATGACGCCGAAGGCGAGCACGAACAGCGCCTTGCTGCCCATCGCGGCGAGCGTCGGAACCAGCGCATACAGCACGATGCCGAGCAGAAAGAACACGTAATAAGTGTTTTTGCGGCCGATGTGATCCGACAGCGACGCCCAGAAGAACCGTCCGGCGATGTTGAACAGCGACAGTAACCCGGCGAAGCCGGCGGCGATGCCGGCGATCACGGTCTTCTGCTCGGCTGACAACTGATTGAACGACAGGTCCGGCAGGCCGATCAGCTTGCCGCCGAAGATCTCCTGCAACATCGGCGACGCCATGCCGATGACGCCGATGCCGGCCGAGACGTTGAGGCACAGCACCGCCCAGATCAGCCAGAACTGCCTGGTCTTGTGGGCGTCCTTCAGGTGCACCTGATGTGCTGTGATGTAAGCGTTGTTCTTCTCAGGCGGGGTCCAGCCGTCCGGCCGCCAGTTCGGCGGCGCCAGCCGATAGGAGAACGCCCCGATGGTCATGAACACGAAGTAGATCAGCCCCATCGCCAGGAAGGTCTGCCACACGCCGACATCGGTCGGGGTGCGGAAGTAGTTCATCAGCATGTTGGCGAGCGGGGCGCCGATCATCGCGCCGCCGCCGAAGCCCATGATCGCCATGCCGGTCGCCATGCCGCGGCGGTCCGGAAACCACTTCACCAGGGTCGACACCGGCGAGATGTAGCCGAGCCCGAGCCCGATGCCGCCGATCACGCCGGAGCCGAGCCACAGCAGCCAGAGCTGATGCAGATAGATGCCGAGAGCCCCGAGCACGAGACCGCCCGACCAGCACACCGCCGAGACGAAGCCGGCCTTGCGCGGGCCGACCCGCTCCAGCCAGCCGCCCCACACCGCGGCCGAAGCGCCGAGTAGCACGAAGAACAGCGTGTACATCCAGCCCATCGAGGCGACGCGCCAGTCGCAGGTGGTGGTGAACAGCTCCTGCACGATCGTCATGTCGGTGCAGACTTTCGGCGCCGACAGTCCGACCGCGCGCGACAGGGGCAGCCAGAACACACTGAAGCCGTAGGCCATGCCGATGCAGAGGTGAATACACAGTGCGGCGGGCGGCACCAGCCATCGATTGTAGCCCGCAGTGGCGATAATCCGTTCGCGATCGAAAATACCCGGCCGTGCGCCGGACAGCCGTCCGGCACCATCCAACGTGGTCATGTGGTTTCCTTCCCCTGTTGCGGTCGTCCGTTTTCGGACTGACCGTCGTCGCCTGCGCTTGCTAAGCTGCCGTTTTCAATGCCTCCACTGCGGCCCGCACCTCCGGCGCGAGCCCGTCCCCTCCGGCGTCCAGATGCGCGATGATCGCCCGGCGCATCCGTGGCTCCCAGAATTTCTTCAGATGCTCGGTGATTCCCGGCACCGCGTTGTCCGGCCCCTGGCTGCGAAAGAACGCGCCGATCTGATTGGCCATGTACACCAGCCGGTCAGGCGACATCGGCAGCTCCGTTGCGATCGGTCTCGACGATGCGCTGCGGATGCGTGAAGATTTCGAAGCCGTCCGAGCGGGCGATCGCCGCCAGCGTGATGCCGGCGGATTCCGCCATCCGCACCGCCAGCGCGGTCGGCGCCGAGACTGCAACCAGCACCGCCGCGCCGATCGCCGCGGTCTTCTGCACCATCTCGACCGAGACCCGGCTGGTGAGCAGCACGATGCCGTTTGCTGCAGCGATACGATCGCGCGCCAGCGCGCCGGCGAGCTTGTCGAGCGCATTGTGGCGGCCGACGTCCTCGCGCAAATGCACGATGCCGCGCTCCGGCGTGAAATAAGCAGCGGCGTGCACCGCGCGGGTCGCGACGTTGAGGGTCTGTAGCGGCGGCATCGCCTCGATCGCGGCAATGATCTGTTGCGGCGAGAAGCTGCGGCCCTTGCCGACGGTGGCGACAGGACGCACCGCCTCGGCGATCGAATCGACGCCGCACAGCCCGCAGCCGGTCGGCCCGGCGATATGGCGGCGGCGCTGCTGCAAGCGTGCGGCGACATCGCCGCCGAGCCACATCCGCAGCTCGACGCCGTCATCATGCGGCACGATCTCGACGCTCTCGATCTGCTCAGGCCGTTCGATCACGCCCTCGCTCAGGCTGAAGCCGATCGCGAAGTCTTCCAGATCAGCCGGCGTCGCCATCATCACCGCCTGGGTCGAGCCGTTGTAGCTGATCGCGACCGGCGTCTCTTCGGGGATCGCACGCGTGCCATCCTGCATCCGGCCGTTGCGCCAGACCTTGGTGTTGCCGGTGTGAACCGTCGGCTTCATCGTCACTCCGCCGCTTCGGCCGGCGCCGCGATCCGCCGCGCCGCGGTGGCCTGCTGCTCGTAGGAGCGCTGCCACTCCGACGGGCCGTTCGATGGCGCCACCTGCACGGCCGTCACCTTGTATTCCGGGCAGTTGGTGGCCCAGTCCGAGTACTCCGTGGTGACGACATTGGCCTGCGTATCCGGATGATGGAACGTGGTGTAGACCACGCCCGGCGCGACGCGGTCGGTGATCAGCGCCCGCAGCGTGGTCTCGCCGGCACGGCTGGCGAGCCGCACCCAATCGCCGTCGCGCACGCCGCGCTGCTCGGCGTCGTGCGGATGGATCTCCAGCCGGTCCTCGTCGTGCCATACCGTATTGGCGGTGCGCCGCGTCTGCGCCCCGACATTGTATTGCGACAGAATACGCCCCGTCGTCAGCAGCAGCGGGAATCTTGGTCCGGTGCGCTCGTCGGTCGCGACATATTCGGTGATGACGAACTTGCCCTTGCCGCGGACGAAGTGATCGACATGCATCACCGGCGTGCCTTCGGGCGCGCGCTCGTTGCACGGCCACTGGATCGAGCCGAGTTGTTCGAGCCGGTCGTAGGACACACCCGTGAAGGTCGGCGTCAGCGCGGCGATCTCGTCCATGATCTGCGACGGATGCGTGTAGTTCATGGTGTAGCCGACTGCCTCGGCGAGCCGTAGCGTGACTTCCCAATCTTCAAGGCCGTTCTTCGGTGACATCACCTTGCGCACCCGCTGGATGCGGCGCTCGGCATTGGTGAAGGTGCCGTTCTTCTCCAGGAAGGTCGAGCCCGGCAGGAAGATGTGGGCGTAGTTGGCGGTCTCGTTGAGGAACAGGTCATGGACGATGACGCATTCCATCGCTTCGAGGCCGGCGGCAACGTGCTTGGTGTTGGGGTCGGACTGCAGGATGTCCTCGCCCTGCACGTACAGCGCCTTGAACGAGCCGTCGACCGCGGCGTCGAGCATGTTGGGGATGCGCAGGCCCGGCTCGTTGTCGAGCTTGACGTTCCACAACGCCTCGAAGCTCTCGCGCACTGAATCCGTCGAGATATGCCGATAGCCCGGCAATTCGTGCGGGAACGAGCCCATGTCGCAACTGCCCTGCACGTTGTTCTGGCCGCGCAGCGGGTTCACGCCGACGCCCGGCCGGCCGAGATTGCCGGTGGCCATCGCCAGATTGGCGATCGCCATCACGGTGGTCGAGCCCTGGCTGTGCTCGGTGACGCCGAGGCCGTAATAGATCGCGCCGTTGCCGCCGGTGGCGTACAGCCGCGCCGCTTCGCGCAGGCTGTGCGGATCGACGCCGGTGAAGGCGGCAGTCGCTTCCGGACTGTGGCGCTCGTCGGACACGAACGCAGCCCAGTGCTCGTACTCGCTCCAGTCGCAGCGCTCGCGCACGAAGGCCTCATTAGCAAGGCCTTCGGTGACGATGACGTGGGCCAGCGCGGTCAGGACCGCGACGTTGGTGCCGGGCTTCAGCGGCAGATGCTGCGCAGCCTCGATATGGGCCGAGCGAACGAGGTCAATCCGGCGCGGATCGACCACGATCAGCTTGGCGCCCTGTCGCAGCCGCTTCTTCAGGCGCGAACCGAACACCGGGTGACCATCGGTCGGGTTGGCGCCGATGATCATCACCACGTCGGCGTGCTCGACCGAGTCGAAATCCTGCGTGCCGGCGGAGGTGCCGAACGCGGTCGACAGGCCGTAACCGGTCGGCGAGTGGCAGACGCGGGCGCAGGTGTCGACGTTGTTGTTGCCAAAGCCGGCGCGGATCAGCTTCTGCACCAGGAAGGTTTCCTCATTGGTACAGCGCGATGAGGTGATGCCGCCGATCGAGTCGCGGCCATATTTGGCCTGGATGCGCTTCAGTTCTGAGGCCGCGTAGCTGAACGCTTCGTCCCAACTCACTTCGCGCCAGGGCTCGCTGATGCTGGAGCGGATCATCGGGTTGAGGATGCGTTCCTTGTGGTTGGCGTAGCCCCAGGCGAAGCGGCCCTTGACGCAAGAGTGGCCGCGATTGGCCTTGCCGTCTTTGTACGGCACCATGCGGACCAGCTCTTCGCCGCGCATCTCGGCCTTGAAGGTGCAGCCGACGCCGCAATACGCGCAGGTGGTGACCACCGAGCGCTCCGGCGTGCCGATCTCGATCACACTCTTCTCGTTCAGCGTCGCGGTCGGACACGCCTGCACGCAGGCGCCGCAGGACACGCATTCCGAACCGAGAAAACTCTCCTGCATGCCAGGCGACACGACAGAGTCGAAGCCGCGGCCGGCAATGGTCAGCGCGAAGGTGCCTTGCACTTCCTCGCAGGCGCGGACGCAGCGCGAGCAGACGATGCACTTCGACGCATCGTAGGTGAAGTACGGATTGGACTCGTCGAGGCCCGGATTGGGATGCTTCTCGCCGGAGTAACCGTAGCGCACGTCGCGCAGGCCGACCGCGCCGGCCATGTCCTGCAGCTCGCAATCGCCATTGGCCGAGCAGGTCAGGCAGTCGAGCGGGTGATCGGAGATGTACAGCTCCATCACGCCTTTGCGGATCTGCTTCAGGCGCTCGGTCTGAGTATGGACGACAAGACCGTCGGCAACCGGCGTGGTGCACGACGCCGGCGTGCCGCTGCGGCCGTCGATCTCGACAAGGCACAGCCGACATGAGCCGAACGCGTCCACCATGTCGGTGGCGCAGAGCTTCGGGATCGCGGTGCCGATCTCCATCGCGGCGCGCATGATTGAGGTGCCCTCGGGCACGCAGACGCTGCGGCCGTCGATCGTCAGCGTCACCGTGTTCTCGGACAGCGAGCGCGGCGTGCCGTAGTCGGTTTCCTGGACCAGAGCCATATCGATCGTCCTTTATTCCGCGGCCTGCAGGCGGCGCGGCGCGAGGCCGAAATCTTCAGGGAAGTGCGTCAGCGCGCTCAGCACCGGGATCGGCGTCAAGCCGCCCAGCGCGCACAGCGAGCCGAACTTCATGGTGTTACAGAGGTCTTCCAGCACGGCGATGTTCGCCGCGGGCCGGTCGCCGGTGATGATCTTGTCGACGGTCTCGGCGCCGCGGGTCGAACCGATCCGGCACGGCGTACACTTGCCGCAGGATTCGTGGGCGCAGAATTCCATCGCAAACCGCGCCTGCTTGGCCATGTCGACAGTGTCGTCGAACACCACGACGCCGCCATGCCCGACCATGCCGCTCCGCGCGGCGAACGCCTCGTAGTCGAACGGCGTATCGAACAGCGCGCGCGGGAAGTAAGCCCCGAGCGGGCCGCCGACCTGGACCGCGCGCACAGGCCGGCCGCTCAGCGTGCCGCCGCCGATCTCGTCGACCAGTTCGCCGAGCGTGATACCGAATGCCACCTCGAACAGCCCGCCGTGCTTGACGTTGCCGCCGAGCTGGATCGGCTTGGTGCCGCGCGACTTGCCCATGCCGCAATCCGCATAGGCCTGCGCACCGCCGTCGAGAATGTAGGGCACCGCCGAGAAGGTGAGCACGTTGTTGATCACCGTCGGCCGGCCGAACAGGCCTTTATGCGCCGGCAGCGGCGGCTTGGCGCGCACCGTGCCGCGCTTGCCTTCGAGGCTTTCCAGCATCGAGGTTTCTTCGCCGCAGATATAGGCGCCGGCGCCGACCCGGACTTCGATGTCGAACGAATCGGTCGAGTGGCAGATGTGCTCGCCGAGATAGCCGGTGCGCCGCGCCGCCTCGATCGCGGCGTTCATCGCCTCGACCGCATGCGGATATTCCGAGCGGATGTAGATGTAGCCCTTCGTGGCGCCGACCGCGATGCCGGCGATCGTCATGCCCTCGATGATCATGAAGGGATCGCCCTCCATCAGCATCCGGTCTGCGAAGGTGCCGCTGTCGCCCTCGTCGGCGTTGCAGCAGATGTATTTCTGGCCACGCCCGGCCTGGGCCACGGTGCGCCATTTGGTGCCGGTCGGAAAGCCCGCGCCGCCGCGGCCGCGCAGGCCGGACTTGACGACGTCGTCGATGATCGCGTCCGAGCTCATCTTCAGCGCGCGTTCGAGCCCGCGATAGCCGCCATGAGCGCGATAATCGTCGATCGAGCGCGGATCGACGATGCCGCAGCGCGCAAAGGTCAGCCGGGTCTGCCGCTTCAGCCACGGGATCTGTTCGGTGAGCCCCTGCTTCAGCGGATGCGTACCATCGCTCAGAATCGCATCGAGCAGCGCCGGCACATCGGCCGGCGTCACCGGCCCGTAGGCGACGCGGCCCTCGGGCGTGTCCACCTCCAGCATGGGTTCGAGCCAATACAGCCCGCGCGAACCGGGGCGGACCAGATCGACCGGCAGATCGCGCGCATGCGCGTGTTCGAGCAGCGCGGCCGCGACTTCGTCGGCGCCGACCGCGAGCGCACCGGAATCGCGCGGGATGAAGACGCGCAAACTCATCGCTGCGCCTCCGCCAACAGAGCATCGAGCTTGCCGGCATCGAGCCGGCCGACCACGCGCTCGTTGATCATCGCCGAGGGCGCCGTGGCACACAGGCCGAGGCAATAGGCCGGCTCCAGCGTCACCGCGCCGTCCGCGGTGGTGGCGCCGAAGGTGACGCCCAGCCGGGTCTCGACATGCGCCGCCAGCGCGTCGCCGCCGGCGGCCTGGCAGGCTTCGGCGCGGCACAGCTTCAGCACATGGCGGCCCGGCGGGGCGCGGCGGAAATCCGGATAGAAGGTCAGGACGCCGTGGACTTCGGCGCGCGACAGGTTCAGCGCCTGCGCGATCATCGGCTCGGCGCCCTGCGGCACATAGCCGAACGCTTCCTGCAACGCCTGCAGCATCAGCAGCGTCGCGCCTTCCTTGTGCGTCAGCCCGGCGATGATCTCGCTCGCGCGGGCGGGTTCCCATGGTTCGTATTGCATCGGCGCTCTTCGTCGTCGTGGATCGCCGGATGAGAATAAGAATTGTTCAAAAGATCAATAAAGCTGTCCAATGCTGCGATAAGGAATTCGCAACGACAAGGGCCAGTCATAACCACAAGGTGCAGCCATCGCCCTCTCCGTCATTCCGGGGCGCCGCGCAGCGGCGAACCCGGAATTCGGAGGTTGTTTGCGCCAGGAGATTCCGGGTTCGCTCACTTCGTGAGCGCCCCGGAATGACGCGTGGAGGCGACTGCACGCCAAACCGGTCGGTTTGCACTGAGCTTCTGGATTGCTTCGGCGCTTCGCGCCTCGCAACAACGAACCGGACGCCGATCAGCTCTGCAGCGTCGGCGCGACTTCGCGGGCCACCTGCATCAGGGCCGCGACCAGCGGCGTGTAGGGCTCACGCGGCGGCACGACGAGGCCGATACTGTAGGCGACCATCGGCTCGACGATCGGAATGGTGCGAACTTCGTCGCCGAGCCCGAGCGTCTCGGCGAGCTTGGCCGGCATCACGCTGGCCCAGCGCCCGGTCTTGACGTGGGTGTACAGCACGATGATCGAATTCGAGGTCAGCGTCGGCTGCGCACTGGTGCCGGCGGCGCGAAGCGCCCGGTCGATAATGCGGCGATTCTGCATGTTGGGCGTCAGCAAGCACAGCGGCACCTGGCCGACCTCGCGCCAGGTCACCTGATCGCGATCGCCGAACATCCCGTCAGGCGACGTGATCAGCCGGTAGCTTTCCTGATACAGTGGCACGCTGCGGACTTTGCCGACCGGCTCGTTCTCGGTGTAGGTCAGCCCGGCGTCGACTTCGAGGTTTTCGAGCAGGCCGAGCACTTCCGAGGAGGTGCAGGACAGGATGCTGAAGCGGACGTTGGGATGCCTGGCGCGGAACGGTGTGGTGAGCTGCGCCACCATGCCGAGCACGGTCGGGATCGCGGCGATCCGCAGTTCCCCGGACAATTCGCCCTTCATTGCGCCGATATCCTGGCGCATCGCGCGGCTGTCGCCGACAATGCGGCGGGCCCATTCCAGCGTGCGCTCGCCCTCCGGCGTGAAGCCGAGAAACCGCGAGCCGCGCTGCACCAGCATCACGCCCAGAATCTCTTCGAGCTGCTTGATGCCGGTCGACATCGTCGGCTGGGTCACGCCGCAGGCTTCCGCGGCTCGGCCGAAATGCCGCTCCTTGGCGAGCGCGAGTAGCAGCTCGAACTTGTCGATCAAACCGGCCTCTTGGAAACTCTGGTGAATTTCGAGAGTCTTGCCCGATCAGGACGCAATCGGCAAGGCGGCCTGGCGGCCACGCCGTTGCGGGCTCTCAGGCAACAATAACCCCGCCTCCCGGTTGCGCATCGGGAGCGCGGGGCCAGTCTGGGGAGAGACGCTGCCGGCGCGGGAAGCACGAACCATCCGCACCACGCTTCGTCATCAGCACGCTAACTGATTGGCGGGGATGCGGATTGAGATGGATCAAGCTGAGCGAACCGGCGCGCGAACACACCGGCGGCGGTTCAGCCGACGCTGCCGCTCCGCCGCATGTAGCAGTGGAAGCCGCCGTAGATCCCCGAGCGGTCGCGGTCGAAGCCGATGGCGCTGCGGGTGGCGTCGCGCTGCCAGGTCTGTTGCAGCGGGGCGAGCGGTTCGGTCTCCAGCGGGGATTCGGCTCCGGCGGTGCGGAAGATCACCCGCACCTGCTCCTTGCCGGCGCGATCGATCGCATCCCACAGCGCGCGGATTTCGTCCGGCGCCATCCAGTCCTGCGAGTCGAGCAGCACCACGGCGTCGATCTGGCGGGCCGGCAGGCTCTCCAGGAACACCCGCAGATTTTCGTGCACCGGGATCACCAGGCCGGCGCCGGCGCGCATCTGCTGATAGCGGCTCTCCTGCAGATACAGCGGCAGGCAGCGGTCGCCGGGGCCGGGATAGCTCCGGCTCAGCGCCTGCCAGGCGAAGTAATTGGTCTCGTTCGGATAGACGTCGATCAGCCGCAGCAGCCGCTGATGCAGCACTTCGTTGAGCGGCTGGTCGCCGCCGAGCAGTTCGCGCTGCTGCGGCGGAATGCCGAGGCTGAACAGCAACGCCGGCGTCCCTGTGAGCATGCGGGCGAATCGCGAATGGAACAGCCGGTCGACGCGCTGCAGCGCCGCCTGCCGCTCCGGCGAATCCGGCGCGCCCTTCAGCAGCACGTCGAGATCGATCTTGGCCAGACGCGCCAGCAGATGCGCGAAGCCGATGAAATGGCCGAGCGCGCCGTGGCGATAGAACCCGTCGGTGAAATAGCGGTAGCGCGGCCGGCCGCGAAAATCGCGCTCGTCCCAGTAGCCGCGCGCGTCGCGGTCGAGCGCCGGGCGCAGCCGCCGGCGATACACATCGGCATTGTCGGCCGCGGTCCCTTCGCCGAAGAACTGCCAGAACGACGCGTAGTCCGGCAGCGCGCGCAGGCCTGCGAGCTTCAGCTCGAGCAGCGCCAGATGCGCCTCGTTGAGATCGACCGCGAACACCTGCGCCGGCTTGGCGGTGAGGTAGGACAACGCGTTGCAGCCGCCCGACGAGATTGTCACGATGGTCGAGCCGATCGGCAATTGCAGAGCCGCGAGGTCGGCCTCGGGATCTTCCCAGATCTGGGTATAGACCAGGCGGCGAAACCAGATCGAAAACAAAGCGTCCCACAGCGTCGACTCGCTGCGATCCTTGCTGTTGCGGACGGCGTCCGCGATCAGTTGCTGCGTGTTCATCAAATCCTCGACTCGGCAATCGATCCAAATTAGCTGCGCAACACTGCAGTTTTGCGACAGCGTGGAACTGATCAGTGCCGCCGCCTTTGTCATCACCCTGTCGCCTGAAATCGCGATGGAAGGCGGATGATGCCGAACCAGGGTGGCAGGCCATGACGACGCTCACTCGCACCGATCTTCCGCGCACCGAGCTGACGCACCCCGAACTCATTGCCGATCCGGCGTGGCCGGTCGACGCGACCTCGCGCATGAATCGGATGTACCGCTATCAGCGCCACATCTACGATCTGACCCGCCGGTATTATCTTCTCGGCCGCGACCAACTGATCGCCGAGCTGCAACCGAAGGCGGGCGAAACCGTGCTTGAGGTCGGCTGCGGCACCGGCCGCAACCTGATCCAGGCGGCGACGCGATACCACGAGGCGAAATTCTTCGGCCTCGACGTTTCGACCGAGATGCTGACCTCGGCGATCAGTTCGATCGAAGGCGCCGGGCTGATGGCGCGGGTGAAGGTCGCGCATGGCGACGCCACCGCGTTCACCGCACAGGCGGTGTTCGGCCAGGCGGTCGCCTTCGACCACGTCATGATCTCCTACAGCCTGTCGATGATCCCGGACTGGACCGCGGTGATTGATCGCGCCGTGGCCAATCTGAAGCCGGGCGGCAAGCTGCACATCGTCGATTTCGGCGACCAGCGCGGCCTGCCTTCGGTGGCGCGCAACCTGTTGCGGCGCTGGCTGACGCTGTTCGACGTCACCCCGCGCGACAGCCTGGAAGCCGTGTTGATGCAGGTCGCGACCCGCACCGGCGCCGGCCTGCGGTTCGAGCGGCCGTATCGCGGCTATGCGCAAGCCGCCGTGCTGACGCTGCCGCCGCGCAACAAGCCATGACCGGTTGGCTCGCGCTGTTTGCCGCGGGCCTGATGGAGATCGTCTGGGCGCTGGGGCTGAAGCATTCCGAGGGCTTCACCCGGTTCTGGCCCGCGGTCGTGACCCTGGCGGCCATCCTGGCCAGCTTCTGGCTGATGAGCATCGCGCTGAAATCGCTGCCGTTCGGCACCGCCTACGCGGTGTGGACCGGAATAGGCGCTGCCGGCAGCATTGTGGTCGGGATGACGCTGTACGGCGAGCCGGCGAGCGGCGTCCGGGTGCTGTGCCTGTCGATGATCGTGGCCGGCATGATCGGGCTGAAGCTCAGCACGCCGGCGTGAACAGCATACCGCCCGACCAAGGCGGCGATTGACAAAGCCCACCCGCTTCCATTTGATCGCGCCCGTTCAGGTGTGCCGGGAATCGTCCGGCACAGGGAAGCCGGTGCGGGCCCAAGCTTATGGCCGCAAACCCAAATCCGGCGCTGCGCCCGCAACTGTGAGCGGCGAGCGATCCTTCAATCGGCCACTGGGCGGCACTTGCCCGGGAAGGCGAAGGATCGCGACGACCCGTGAGCCAGGAGACCGGCCTGAGCGCGTCATCTTCCACCGTGCGGCGCGCGCGGCTGGAGCGGTCCGCCGCACAGGTGACAGGATGCTGCTCACCGGCCGGAGACCGCCATGACCGAACTCGTTCTGCCCGCTTCTTCCGATGGATTCCGCTTCCGCCTGATCGCCGTGCTCGGCGGCCTGGTGCTCGCCAATATCGCCGCCTGGGCCTGGGCGCTGACTGCGTTCGCGGGCGAGCCGGTGCTGATCGGCACAGCGGTGCTGGCCTACAGTCTCGGCCTGCGCCATGCGCTGGACGCCGACCACATCGCGGCGATCGACAACGTCACCCGCAAGCTGATGCAGGAGGGCAAGCGGCCGGTCACGGTCGGGCTGTTCTTTGCCCTCGGCCATTCCACCGTGGTGCTGGTGGCGTCGCTGGCGATCGCGATCGCGGCCAATTCGCTGACCGAGCGGTTCTCCGGCTATCGCGAGATCGGCGGCGTGATCGGCACCTCGGCGTCGGCGCTGTTTCTGTTCGCGATCGCCATCGCCAATCTGTCGGTGCTGAGCGGCGTGTATCGCGCGTTCAAGAAGGCCAAGGCCGGCGAGATCGTGCACGACGACGACATCAACGAGCTGCTGCAGCAGCGCGGCTGGCTGGCGCGGCTGTTCCGGCCGCTGTTCCGCTTCGTCTCCAAGAGCTGGCAGCTATTTCCGATCGGGCTGTTGTTCGCGCTCGGCTTCGAGACCGCCAGCGAGATCAGCCTGTTCGGGCTGGCCGCGAACGCGTCTGGAAACATTTCGCACTGGTCGATCCTGGTGTTCCCGGCGCTGTTCGCCGCCGGCATGACGCTGGTCGACACCCTCGACGGCGTGCTGATGCTCGGCGCCTATGGCTGGGCGTATCGCAACCCGGTGCGCAAGCTGTACTACAACATGACCATCACGACGGTCTCGGTGCTGGTGGCGCTGCTGATCGGCGGCATCGAGACGCTCGGGCTGCTCGCCGGGCGCTTCCATCTCGAGGGCGCGTTCTGGGAGTGGATCGCCGACCTCAACGAGAATTTCGGCGCGCTCGGCTACGGCATCGTGGCGCTGTTCGTGGCGAGCTGGATCGTCTCCACCATCATCTATCGCCTCAACGGCTATCACCGGCTCGACCAGGGTGCCGCGGCCGTGCAGAAATGAGCCTGGCATGACCCAACGTTCCGGACCGAATGCGCGCGCAGCCGCGGTGACCGCTGCGCTGGCGGTGCTCGTCGCCGTGCTGGCGATCGGATCGCTGGCGGTCGGTCCGGTCAAGCTGTCGCCGCTCACCGTGGTGCAGGCGCTGGTCGGGCTCGGCGGCGAGGTGCAGCAGATCATCGTGCAGGAGATCCGGCTGCCGCGCACCATCCTGGCGCTGGCGATCGGGGGCATTCTGGGACTGTCCGGCGCGGCGCTGCAGGGCCTGCTGCGCAACCCGCTGGCGTCGCCGTCGCTGTTCGGCGCGCCGCAATCGGCCGCGTTCGGCGCGGTGCTGATCATCGCGCTCGGGCTCGCCGACGTCCGCTCGTTCGCGCTGCCGGTGGCGGCGATCGCGATGGCGTTCGTCTCGGTGTTCGTGCTGCTCGCGGTGGCCGGCCGCAATGCCAGCCTGCTGCTGCTGATCCTCGCCGGCCTCGCGATCTCCGCCCTCGCCGGCGCCGCCACCGCGCTGGTGATGAACCTGTCGGCCAATCCGTTCGCCAGCCTCGAGATCGCGTTCTGGCTGCTCGGCTCGCTGGAAGACCGCAGCTTCCGTCACGTCATGCTGGCGCTGCCGTTCATCGTCGCCGGCGGCGTGCTGCTGTTCAGCCAGCGTGCCGCGTTCCGAGCCCTCAGCCTCGGCGAGGAGACAGCGCAGAGCCTCGGCATCGACGTCGGCCGGCTGCGGCTGATCGTGATCGCCGGCACCGCGCTCGGCGTCGGCGGCGCCGTCTCGGTGTCCGGCACGATCGGCTTCATCGGCCTGGTCGCGCCGCATCTGGTGCGCCCCCTGATCGGCCACGATCCGGCCCGCGTCTTGCTGCCGAGCGCGCTCGCCGGCGCGGCGCTGCTGCTCGCCGCCGACATCGCGGTGCGGCTGATCCCGGCCAGCACCGACATAAAGGTCGGCGTGCTGACCTCGATCATCGGCGTGCCGTTCTTCCTGTATCTGATCGTGCGCGAACGTCGCGCGCTCGGTGGAGGCGTCGCATGAGTGCCGCCTTCCTCACCGCGCACGACCTCGCCGTCTCGCTCTCCGGCCGCGAAGTGCTGCGTGGGGTGTCGCTGTCGCTGACCCGCGGGCATTTGGTGGCGCTGGTCGGCCCGAACGGTGCCGGCAAGACCACGCTGCTGCGCGCCCTCGCCGGCCTGGTCGAGGCGCGGGGCGAGATCACCATCGGCGGCGAGGCGCTGGCGACGATGCCGCTGCGCGAGCGCGCCAAACGGTTCGGCTATCTGCCGCAGGGCCATCTGGTGCATTGGCCGCTGCCGGTGCGCGACGTCGTCGCGCTCGGCCGGTTTCCGCACGGCGCCACCGATCCGGCCTGGCTGTCGCCGCATGACGCCGAGGCGGTGGCGCGGGCGATGGCGGAAACCGACGTCGCCCAGTTCGCGGACCGCATCGTTACCGAGCTGTCCGGCGGCGAGCGCAGCCGCGTCGCGCTCGCCCGGGTGCTGGCGGTCGAGGCGCCGGTGGTGCTCGCCGACGAACCGACCGCCTCGCTCGACCCGCGCTATCAGCTCGACGTGATGCAGACCTTGCGAAGCACCGCCGACGCCGGCACGCTGGTGATCGTCGTCACCCACGATCTCGGCCTCGCCGCGCGCTTTGCCGATACCGTGCTGGTGATGGCGAGCGGCCGGCTCGCCGCCCATGGCGCGCCGAGCGAAGCCTTGTCGGACGAGATCATGCAGCAGGTGTTTCGCGTCAGCGCCTACCGGGCACAGTATCAGGACACTGGCGTGATCCTGCCGTGGTCCGGAACCTGACGGTGCCGCCACTACAGCGGTGCGGCGAGCGCCGCGGCGAGTCGATCGAGCCCGGCGGTATCGGCGGGCAGGCCGAACCTGAGCAGATCGTCCGCCCAGTCGAACCTTCGACACCAGATCCGCTGCTCCGCCAAAACCTCATGCAACCGATGCGCCTCGGGGTGACGCGCCAGCCGGAACAGCGGCGTGCCGCCGACGGTGTCGAGGCCGGCGCCGCGCAGCACCTCGTCGAGCCGCGCCGCCTGCTCGCGCAGTTCGTCGCGGGTCTCGATCGCCCAGGCCCGATCGCGCAGCGCCGCGGCGCCGATCCGCAGCGCCGGCCCGGAACAGCTCCACGGCCCGAGCGCCAATGCGATCCGCCGCGCCGTCGCCTCACCCGCGATCGCAAATCCGAGCCGCACGCCGGCAAGGCCGTAGAATTTACCGAACGAGCGCAACACCACGATCGGCAGCTCGGGCGTGAGCGCTGCCGCAGTCAACGACGGATCGACATCGGCGAAGGCTTCGTCGATCACCAGCCAACCGCCGCGCCGGCGCAGTTCCGCCGCGGCGCGGCGCAAGGCCTCTGGTTCGACGACGCGGCCGTCGGGATTGTTCGGATTCACCACCACCGCGTGGCGGGCTTGCTCCGGAATGTCATCGAGCGAAGCGACGCCGACCAGCTCGCGCCCGGCGTTACGCCAGGCCAGGGCGTGCTCCGCATAAGTCGGCCCGACGATCGCGACGCCGCCCGGTGCGGCGAGATGCGGCAGCCATTGGATCAGTGCCTGGGTGCCGGCGGCAGCGACGATGCCGGACTCATCGGGCACCTCGTAGGCTTGGCGGGCTGCGTCGTACAGCGCGGTCTCGTCGGCCTGCGACGGCAGACGCTCCCAAGCATCCGCGGCAACGTCTGGGATAGGCCAGGGACGCGGATTGATGCCAGTGGAGAGATCGAGCCAGTCGGCAGCATCGCCGCCGTGCCGTGCCATCGCCGCTGTGAGATCGCCGCCGTGCTTCATCACCGTGTCTTGCCACCATCGCGACCAAAGCGCGAGAGGCTCGGCGGTGTTTTAGCCGGATTGATGATACTGTTAGTTGCCAGTGTCGCAAATGCTGCGAGCGCAGCCGCGGCACCCAAGGTGGTGTCGATCAACGCCTGCACCGATCAATTGCTGCTGACGCTCGCAGATCCCGATCAGATCCTCGGGCTGAGCCCCTATGCACGCGATGCCGATCGCTCGTTCCTCGCCGCCGCGGCGGCGCGTTTTCCGCAACTGTCGGGCGAGGCCGAAGAGGTGCTGATGCTGAAGCCTGACTTCGTGGTCGGCGGCCGATACACCAAACGCGCGACGCGCGAGCTGTTGAAGCAGATGGGCCAGCGCATCGTCGAGTTCGATTCGGTGAAGACGATCGAGGAGTCCAAAGCGCAGATCCGGCAGATGGCCGATCTTCTGGGCCATCCTGAGCGGGCTGAGGCATCGATCACCCGCATCGACGCTGCGGTGACGCGCGCCAAACAGGCCGCGTCGCGGACGCGACTCACCGTTCTGCCGCTGGCGCGGCGCGGCTGGGTGTCGGGCCGTGACAGCCTGATCTCGTCGCTGCTCGACATCGTCGGTCTGCGCAACGCCGCCGGCGGGCTCGGATTCAGAAACGGCGGTTTCACCTCGCTCGAAGCGGTGGTGGCGCTACGACCGGACTTTCTGCTGATCACGGACGACAGCGATTTCGCCGAGGACGAGGGCCGCGCCTTCGTGCTGCATCCGGCGCTGCAGCGCTTCTATCCGCCGTCGAAGCGCATTACGGTGCCGGAGCGGCTGACCGTGTGCGGCGGGCCGATGCTCGCGGACGCACTCGACCGGCTGACCGAAGAACTCACCCGCGTGGAGCGATGACATGCTGTTGGATTCCCACGCGCTGCTGATCGTCGTGGTCGCACTCGTGCTCGACGCGCTGATCGGCGATCCTGACTGGCTTTGGAAGCGGCTGGCGCATCCGGTGGTGCTGCTCGGCACGATGATCGGCTGGCTCGACCGCACGCTCAATCGCGACGACTGGTCGGAGCGGACCAAGAAGATCGCCGGCATCGTCGCGGTGCTGTTCCTGATCGCGGTCGCAGGACTGGTCGGGATGTTGCTCGAAGCGCCGCTGCAGCAACTGCCCGGCGGCTGGGTGATCGCGGCCGTGCTGGCCGCGACGCTGATCGCACAGCGCAGCCTGTACGATCACGTCGCACGCGTCCGCGACGCTTTCGCGTCCGGCAGCCTGAAGGAAGCCCGCGAGAAAGTGTCACTGATCGTCGGCCGCGATCCGCAGACGCTGGATGAAGCCGGTGTCTGCCGCGCCGCCATCGAATCCAGTGCCGAGAATTTTTCCGACGGCGTGGTCGCGCCGGTGTTCTGGCTGGCGCTTCTCGGGCTGCCGGGCCTGCTGATCTACAAGACGATCAATACGGCCGATTCGATGATCGGCCATTTGACGCCGCTGCACCGTTCGTTCGGCTGGGCCGCAGCGCGACTCGACGACGTGCTGAATCTGATTCCGGCACGGCTGTCGGGTCTGCTGATCGCGCTGGTCGCACCGATCGTCCGCGGCTCGGTCAGGCAAGCGATCACGGTGATGCGGCATGACGCCGGCAAGCATCGTTCGCCCAATGCCGGCTGGCCGGAATCGGCGATGGCTGCGGCGATCGGCGTCGCGCTCGCCGGCCCGCGCAGCTACGGCGGCAAGATCACGGACGATCCTTATCTCAACGCCGAAGCGCGCAGCGAGGCGACGCCGGCCGATATCGGCCGCGCACTGCGGGTGATGATCGCAGCCTGTGCTCTGCAGGCGGCGATCTACGCGGCGCTGGCATTGGTGCTCTGACGGCTGCGCGCGATTGCAATCATCCGCTCGACGTCGAGATGCGCTTCGAGATGATCGGCCAGCGCATCGAGAGCGGCTTCGATCTGGGATTCGTAAGCGAGCTGCGAGGCGATGCCGAGACCGGCGAGCCAGGCACGACGAAACTCGTCGTTGGTAAACAGGCCGTGCAAATAAGTGCCCTGCACCCGGCCGTCGCGCGAGATCGCGCCATCCGGCCGGCCGCCGATCGTCACCACCGGCCGCGCGCAGTCCGGTCCCTCGGTGCGGCCGAGATGAATCTCGTAGCCATCGACCGGCGCGCCGGTGGCAACATGAGCGCCGCGGACAAGCGTGGTCGACTTGTCGCCCCGCATGATGGTGACCGTGTCGAGCAGACCGAGCCCTTCGACCGTGCCGGACGCGCCATCGACGCCGTCCGGATCCGCGATGCTGCGCCCGAGCATCTGATAGCCGCCGCACAGCCCGAGCAGATGCCCGCCGCGGCGGACATGCGCGGCGATATCGATATCCCAGCCCTGTGCACGCAGAAACGCAAGATCACCGATCGTCGACTTGCTGCCGGGAATGATCACCACGTCGGCCTCAGCCGGGATCGGCGTGCCCGGCGGCACGAACACCAGCTTGACGCCGGGCTCCATCCCGAGCGGATCGAGATCGTCGAAATTGGCGATCCGCGCCAGCATCGGCACGGCGATGATGCGCTTTGCCGCCGAGGCCTGCGCCCGGTCGAGATCGACCGCGTCCTCGGCAGGTAGCAAGGCGGCGGACGGCAGCCACGGCACCACGCCGAGCGACGGCCAGCCGGTCAGCTCGGTGATCGCCGTCAGGCCATGGTCGAACAGCCGCACGTCGCCGCGGAATTTGTTGATCAGATAGCCCTGCATCAGCGCCCGCTCGGCCTCGTCGAGCACCAGATGCGTGCCGGCGAGGCTCGCGATCACGCCGCCGCGTTCGATATCGCCGGCGATCACCACCGGCACGTTCGCGGCCTGCGCGAAACCCATATTGGCGATATCGCCAGCGCGGAGGTTGATTTCGGCCGGCGAGCCGGCGCCTTCGACCAGAACGATGTCGGCCTCGCGCGCCAGATGCGCGAAGCTGTCGAGCACGTGCGGCAGCAGCGCCGCTTTCTTGTCGAGGAAGTGCTGCGCGCCGAGCCGGCCGAAACGCTTGCCTTGCACGATCACCTGCGCGCCGGTGTCGGTCTCCGGCTTCAGCAGCACCGGGTTCATGTGCACGGTGGGCGGCAGCTTCGCGGCGCGCGCCTGCACCGCCTGCGCCCGGCCGATCTCGCCGCCATCGACTGTCACTGCGGCGTTGTTCGACATGTTCTGCGGCTTGAACGGCGCGACCTTCAGCCCCCGCCGCACCAGCGCCCGGCACAGCCCCGCCACCAACGTCGACTTGCCGGCATTGGAGCAGGTGCCCTGGATCATCAGGGCGGGGGTCACAGTCATCGCGCCTTGCTCACCACTTGGCCGTCATTCCGGGGCGCGCCGACAGGCGCGAACCCGGAATCCCGAGGTGTTTTAAAATGTCGAGATTCCGGGTTCGCCGCTGCGCGGCGCCCCGGAATGACAAACGCTGAGGTCGGCATCAAAACTCCACACCCTTCTGCGCCTTCACGCCGGAACGGAACGGGTGCTTCACCAGAGTCATTTCGGTCACCAGGTCGGCAATTTCGATCAACGCCGGGTGGGCGTTGCGGCCGGTGATCACGACGTGCTTGTCGGCCGGTTTCTCGTCGAGCAGCACCGCGACGATTTCCTCGATCGGCAGATAGTCGTAGCGCAGCACGATGTTCAATTCGTCGAGCAGCACCATGCGATGACGATCGTCGCGGATCAACTCCCTGGCGCGGTCCCAGCCGGCGCGCGCCGCGGCGATGTCGCGTTCGCGGTCCTGGGTTTCCCAGGTGAAGCCCTCGCCCATGATGTGCAGCGTCGCCAGCTCGGGAAATTTCGCCAGCAGCTTGGCCTCGCCGGTGTTCCATTTCTCCGACTTGGTGAAGTGCACCACGCCGACCGGCATGCCGTGGCCGATGTGGCGGAACACCATGCCGAGCGCCGCCGAGGTCTTACCCTTGCCGGTGCCGGTGTGAACGATGATCAGGCCCTTGCTGTCGGTCATGCCTGACAGCTTCTTGTCGTGCGCGGCCTTCCGCTTCTTCGCCTTCTCGGCGTGGCGGGCGTTTTCATCGCGGTCGGACAATGGATCGGTCATGCAGCTTCCTTCGGAGTGAGAAATTCGGCGAGTAGATCGGCGGCGCGGTTAGAGCGCGGCATCCACAGCCCGCGCCGGATCGCCTCGTCGAACCGCGCCACGATGTCGCGCAGCGCCGCCGGATTGGCGTCCTGCAGAAACTGGCGCACGGCATCGTCCTCGAGATAGGCGGCGAACAGCAAATCGAAATGGCGGTTGCCGACGGCGTCGGTCGAGGCCGCGAAGCCGAACAGATAGTCCACCGTGGCGGCAATCTCGGAGGCGCCCTTGTAGCCGTGGCGCATCACGCCCTGAATCCACTTGGGATTAGCGGCGCGGCCCCGGACCACGCGCGAGATCTCGTGCGCCAGCGTCCGCGGCAGCGGCGCTTCGGGCCGCGACGTGTCGACATGGGCGATCCGCGGCGCCTGTCCACGCAGGTTTTCGACCGTCGCGGACAGGCCGCCGATGAACTGGTAGTAATCGTCGGAATCGAGAATGTCGTGCTCGCGATTGTCCTGCGCCTGCGCCACCAGATCGATCTGCGTCAGCCGCGCCGCGAATTCGTCACGCGCCTCGGCCCCCTCCTGCCCTGCCCCATAGGCATAGCCGCCCCAAGCGAGGTAGGCGCCCGCGAGATCATCGCGGCTATTCCAGCCGCCGTCGTCGATCATCGCCTGCAGCCCGGCTCCGTAAGCGCCGGGCCTCGCGCCGAACACCCGCGCGCCGGCCTGTTTGGTCGCCAGCTCGGGATCGACGCCAGCGCGAACTAATTGTTCGCTGCGGGCCCGCACCTGCGCGGCGATCGGATTGGCGTCGGCAGGTTCGTCGAGCGCCGCCACCGCCGCCACCGCGCTGGCGATCAGATCCATCTGCACCGGGAAGGCGTCGCGGAACAGCCCGGAGACGCGGAACGTGACGTCGACACGTGGCCGGCGCAGCTCCGACAGCGGCACGATCGCAAAACCGGTGACGCGGCCGGTGGCGTCCTCCCAGGTCGGCCGCGCGCCGATCAGCGCCAGCGCCTGCGCCACGTCGTCGCCGCCGGTGCGCATATTGGCGGTGCCCCACGCCGAAAGCGCGATCGAGCGCGGCCATTCGCCGGCTTCCTGCCAATAGGATTCGATCAGCCGCTCGGCGGCGAGCTGGCCGATCCGCCACGCCGACGGCGTCGGCACCGCGCGAACATCGACCGCGAAGAAATTGCGCCCGGTCGGCAGTACATCGGGACGACCGCGGGTCGGCGCGCCGGACGGCCCCGGCCGAATGAACCGCCCGTCGAGCCCGCGCAGCAGCGCGTCGCGCTCGGCACCGCCGGACGCCTCGATCGCCGGGCGGAGTGACGTCGCGATCCAGTCGAGCACCGGGCCCGCTTGGGGCCATTCGGAGGACGCAGAGTCGCCCGCCACCAGCCGCAACGCGAGCGCTTCGAGGCGCTCGACGGTGTCGCCACTCGTCCGCCACGGCCGATCGCTCAGCGCGGCGAGGATGGCTGGGCGCGGGCCGGCATAGGGCGCAGCCAGATCGCGGGTCAGCGGATCGAATTCGGTACCGTCGGGGTTGATTAGTCCGAGGTCGCGCGCTAGCGCGCGATGCAGCGACGCGTCCTGTGGCTTCAGCTCGGAACGCGGCAGCCGCGCGATCGACACCAGCAGCTCATCGCGCTGCGCGGCCAGCGGCGAACGGCCGAACACGTGCAGGCCGTCGCGGATCTGCATTTCCTTCAGATCGCACAGATGCGCGTCGATCGCCCGCAGTGCGTCGAGCGTCGCGGTATCACGGTCGATCGCGACATCTTCATCGAGCCGCGTCGCCCGCGCCAGCGAGATGATGTCCTCAGCAATCGCGTCCGCGCGCGTCGGATCGAGATCGGCCGCCATCGCATATTCGTCGACCAGCGCTTCCAGCCGCGCCATCTCGTCGTGCAGTTCGGCGCGGGTCATCGGCGGCGTGAGATGATCGACGATCACCGCGGCGGTGCGCCGCTTGGCCTGGATGCCCTCGCCGGGATCGTTGACGATGAACGGATAGAGATGCGGCAGCGGCCCGAGCAGCGCGGTGGGAAAACAGTCGCGGGACAGCCCGGCGCTCTTGCCCGGCAGCCATTCGAGATTGCCGTGCTTGCCGAGATGAATCACCGCATCGGCGCCAAATGCCTGCCGCAGCCACAGATAGAACGCCACGTAGTGGTGCGGCGGCGGCAGCTCCGGATCATGGAAGCTGGATTTCGGATCGATCGCATAGCCGCGCGCCGGCTGCACGCCGACCAGGATGTTGCCGAAGCGATGCAGGCCGAGACGGAAAGCGCCGTACGCGACATGCGGATCGTGCTCCGGCGCGCCCCACCGCGTAGTCACCGCCTCGCGCACCGCCTGCGGCAGTTCGGCGAACGCCGCCGCATAGTCTGCCACCGGCCAGCTCACACCTCCGACCCGCGTGGCACGGTCGTCCAGCTCGTTGGTCGGGCCGCTCTGCAACCGCTCCATCAGCGCTGCGGTATCGGCCGGGAGTTCCCCGGTGGCGTAGCCCTCGGCCCGCAACGTGACCAGCAGATCCTGCAGCGATTGCGGCGTATCGAGGCCGACCCCGTTGCCGAGCCGGCCGTCGCGGTTCGGATAGTTGGCGAGCGCGATGGCGACGCGGCGCCGGTCGCGCGTCAGGTGCCGCAGCCGCACCCAGGCCTGCGCCAGGTCCGCCACCGCGTCGATCCGGTCCTGCAGCGGCTGATACACGGTGGGAGCGAATTCGGCGTCGCCGCCGCGCTGCTTGAACGCCACCGCGCCGGCGAAGACACGGCCATCGACCTCGGGCAGCACGACATGCATGGCGAGGTCGCGCGGATTGAGACCGCGGCCGGATTGCTCCCAATGCTCGCGCGTCACCCCGGCCTGCGCCACCTGCAGAATCGGACAATCGGCAGACGCCAGCACGCCGGATTCGTCGGTCGCGGTGGCGGTCGCGAACGCCGTGGCATTGACGATGACCTCCGGCGGCGTCGCCGCCAGCACGCTGCGCAGGAACGCGATCGAGCGCGCGTCCTTAAGGCTGGTGACGAAGATGCAAACAGGATCGAGCCCACGCGCGGCCAGCGCATCGCGTAGCGCCGCAATCGCCGCGGTGTCGCCGCTCGCCGCCAGGGCCCGATAGAAGATCACCAGCGCGCGTCGGCCTTGCGAGGACCGAGACTCGGCCGGCCAGAACCCGGCGGCCGGCATCGGCCGCGGCGGCGGCGGGCAGTCGTCGCGCAGGATCATCCATGCGGCGTAGCGCAGCGCCAGGCGGATGTTGTCGGTGCCGCCCTCGCTGCAATAGCGCCACAGCGCGTGGGCGTCGTCGAGATCGGCGGTGCTGCGCGCCGCCAGCTCCGCGTTCCACTCCATCTCGCCCGGAACGCAGACGAACTGCGCGCCGCGAGCCAGCGCGTCGCGCCGCAGGCTGTCGACGCCGTGCGGCCAATAGGCTTCGCCGCCGAGCATTCGCAGGATGACCAGCTTGGCCTTCGCCAGCGTGCGCTCGACATACAGATCAACCGAAGCCGGATGGCCGAGCGCCAGGAAATTGGTGAGCTGGAGGGTCGGATAGTCGTCCGGCATCGCGGCGCGCGCCGCGCCGAACGCGGCGAGATCGCTGTCGGCCGCCGACAGCACCACGATATCGGCCGTCGCTTGCCCGAGATCGCGTGCAACGTCGCCGTCGTCGATGCTGACGCTGGTGTCGAGCTTCAGGTGCATCTGCAGCACCGTTGCTGCACGACCGACCTCTCAACGTCACTGCGAGCGAAGCGCAGCAATCCAGCTCCCGGTCCGGAGCTCCTGGATTGCTTCGTCGCTTCGCTCCTCGCAATGACGGGGAGGGGCATAGGGCTAACCCGCCAGTGCGCGCCGCGCGGCGGCGGCGTCGAAGCCTTTGAGGCCGATTACCACCAGATGGTCGGGACGCTCAGCATCGGGGCGGGCGAAGGCGAGATCGATGCGCGAGCCGACCGCCTGCACCACGACCGGGGCCGGCTTGCCGGCGACACGGGCATGGCCCTTGACGCGCAGCACGCCCTCAAGCCCGAGCGCATCGCCGACGCGGGCCTTCATGGCGTCGAGCGTCTCCGCCGGCTGTGGGGTAATCACCAACGAGTCGAAATCATCGTGATCGTGTTCCTCGCCTTCGGCGTGATGGCCGGCGCGGGACGCGAGATCATTCTCGGCTTCGGCATCGAGCCCGATCAGCACCGACGGCGCCAGCGTGCCGTGCGAGCGCACGATGCGGACGTTCGGCCGCACCCGGCTCGCCAGCTTGGCTTCGAGCGCGGCGAGCTCGTCGGGAGCGACCAGATCGCTCTTCGACAGCACCACCAGATCGGCACAGGCGAGCTGATCCTCGAACACTTCCTCGATCGGGTCGTCATGCGTGGCGTCGCGCTGCGCCTTCACCGCATCGTCGTCGAGCGGCACCCGGCCTTCGCTGAGCGCCAGCGCGTCGACCACCGTGACGACGCCGTCGGCGGTGGCGCGGGTCTTCACCGCCGGCCAGGCGAACGCCTTGAGGAGAGGCTGCGGCAACGCCAGTCCGGAGGTCTCGATCACGATCGCGTCGAGCGGCGTGTCTCGGTTCAGCAGCTTCTCCATGGTCGGGATGAAATCATCGGCCACGGTGCAGCAGATGCAGCCGTTGGTCAGCTCGACGATGTCGCCCGGTGCGCACACCGACGCGCCGCAATCCTCGACCAGCGAGCCGTCGAAACCGGCATCGCCGAATTCATTGACGATCACCGCGATGCGGCGGCCGCTCGACTGATTGAGCAGCGCGCGCAGCAGCGTAGTCTTGCCGGCGCCAAGAAAACCGGTGAGCACCGTGACGGGAACGCGAGCGGTCATGAACTACTCTCCTGTCTGGCGTTTCAGCCACAGCGGCAGGCCGGCGGCGATGAAGGCGACGTTGGGCACGGCGGCAGCGATAGTCTGATTGAGGCGGCCTTGCGCGTCGCGGAAGGCGCGGCCGAGCGGCGTCTCCGGCACTAGGCCGAGGCCGACTTCGTTGGAGACGAGCACGATCGGGCCGGCGGCGACGCCGAGAAAGCGCGCCAGCCGCCTCGCCTCGACCTCGGGATCGCGACCGGCTTCCATCAGGTTGAACAGCCACAGCGTCAGGCAATCGACCAGCACCGCGCGGCCGCGGCCAGCGTGCTGGGTCAGCGCATCGACCAAGCCGAGCGGCTCCTCGATCGTGGTCCAGCCCTCGCCGCGGCGGGCGCGGTGATGCGCGATGCGATCGGACATTTCGTCGTCGCTGGCGGTGGCGGTCGCGAGATAGATCCTGGCCAAGCCGCTCTCGGCGACCAGCCGTTCGCCGAACACCGATTTGCCGGAGCGCGCGCCGCCAAGCACCAGGGTGGAGATCAGCGCGCTCATGCCGGCGCCCGCCCATCGTCGGGAGTCCATTGCGGCGGCGGCAGGCGGACGACGGTGCCCTTGCGCAGGACTTCAGGTCGCTGCCGCCACGGCACCAGACCGTAGTGACTGTCTTGATAGGAGGCGACGAACGCCGCCACCGCGTCGGCGCCGCTGGTACCGTCGAGATCGCCGAACACGAAGGTGTAGCCGCCCGCACTCGACACCGCGACGGTCGCAGCGCGCTTGCACGCGGACAGACACTGCACGGCGCGCACCTGCACCGAACCGGCGTCCGCCAGCGCGGCGCGGACCGCCTCCAGCATCGGCGCACCGACGGCGACGCCGTCGATCGTCTTGCAGGTGGTGCAGACGCTGACCATCACCGGCGCGCCAGGCAGCACGCGCGGCGGATCGGCGCTCACATCGGCATGGGGCTCGGAATCCATCGGGCTCGAATCATCGCGTCAGCTATCGAGCTTTGTCGGAACGCGCGGGAGAGGCCTTTGCCGTCCGCACTGCTTCCGTCCGGTGCACCCCGCCCCGACGACGCCTTCAAAGCACAATACGCGATGGCAGGTCTCCTGGCTCGCGAGTCGCCGCCATTCGCCGCCTTCCCAGGATTTCCCAGTGGCCTCGGCGATGGCTCGTCGCTTACAGTTGCGGGGGCAGCTCCGGGATCGAGACGCACCGCGTCTCCCACCGGCTTCCCTTTTCACCTTCCTTACGGAAGGACCATCGCGGCGCACGCTAGCTGCGACGCTGTTGCGGGTCAACAACGCGAAGGTGGTGTTGACCGGGCTTGCGCGGTTACGTCAGTTGCGCGCCTTGCCGAACCAAAGGACCATCCGATGCCGACCGACACCCTCGTCACTTGGCAGCCGCCCTCGATCACCCCGGTCGACCCGACGCTGAAAGCAACCTTGCGGGCGCGGGTGGACGGCAAGGCCAAACCGCTCGGCTCGCTCGGGCGGATCGAAGACCTCGCGATCGAGCTGGCTTTGATGCGACATCCGCAGCCGCCGCGCGCCGACAACGCGGTGCTGATGGTGTTCGCCGGCGACCACGGCCTGACCGAAGAAGGCGTGTCGCAATATCCGTCCGCCGTGACGGTGGCGATGGTGATGACCTATCTGGCCGGCAAGGCCACCGCCAATGCGTTCGCGGCGGCCAACCATGTCGATGTCCGGGTGATCGATGCCGGCGTCGCCGCCCAACTGCCGAAACATCCCGACCTGATCGACGCCAAGATCCGGATGGGAACAGCCAACGCGGCGCGTCAGCCGGCGATGAGCATCGCGGAGGCCTGCCAGGCGCTCGATCGCGGCGCCGAGCTGGCGCGTGCCGAGATCGCTGCGGGCGCGGACGTGATCGCGCTCGGCGAAATGGGGATCGGCAATACGGCTTCATCGTCGTTGCTGCTGCATCGGCTCGGTCCGGCCCCGCTCGACCAGAGCATCGGCATCGGCGCCGGCCAGGACGCCGACGGGATGGTCAAGAAGAAGGCGGCGATCGAAAAGGCGGCGATGCGCAGCACCGCCACCGCACCGCTCGAAGTGCTGGCCGAATTCGGCGGGCTGGAGATCGCCATGATGGCCGGCGCGGTGCTGGGCGCCGCCGCCCAGCGCCGTCCGGTGATCGTCGACGGCTTCATCGCCACCGCCGCGGCGCTGGTCGCGGTGCGGCTGGCGCCGGAAGCCCGCGACTATTGCGTATTCGCCCACCGCTCCGCCGAGCGCGGCCACGATCTCGCGCTGCAGGCGATGGATGCCGCGCCGCTGCTCGATCTGCGGCTGCGGCTCGGCGAAGGCACCGGGGCGATCCTTGCGGTGCCGCTGCTGCGCGCCGCTTCGCGGCTGCTCACCGACGTCGCCGATCTCTCCGACGTGCTCGCAGGCAAACTATGAGCTCGACGCTGAACAGACTGGTGGCGATGACCGATCCGGCCGAGATCGCCGCCGCCAACGCCAATCCGCCGGTGTTCGATGAAGCGTTTCGCGACAAATTCGCCGAACTGATCGCGTGGCGCCGCGACGTCCGCCGCTTCAAGACCGATTCCGTGGCGCCGGAGCTGATCGAACAACTGCTCGATCTGGCCCAGCTTGCCCCCTCGGTCGGCAACAGCCAGCCTTGGCGCTGGATCAGCGTCGACTCGGCCGAGACGCGGGCGCGGATCCGCGCCAACTTCCTGCGCTGCAACGAGGTGGCAGCGAGCGCGTATCAGGGCGACCGTGCGGCGCTGTACGCTAAACTCAAACTCGAAGGCATCGACGTCGCGCCGCGGCAGTTCGCGCTGTTCTGCGATCGCGCGACCGCACAGGGCCTCGGCGTCGGCCGCCAGACCATGCCCGAAGCGCTGGATTATTCCGTTGTGGCGATGATCGAGACCTTCTGGCTCGCCGCGCGGACGCTCGGGCTCGGGGTGGGCTGGGTGTCGATCCTCGATCCGCAGTCGATCTGCACCGATCTCGAAGTTCCATCGGACTGGAAGTTCATCGCCTATCTGTGCGTCGGCTGGCCGGTCGAGCATCACGTCGATCCCGAACTGGTGCGGCATCATTGGCAGGACCGCACCGCAGCGGGCCGGATCGTGTTGTCGCGCTGAAATCCTGCATCAATGTGCGTGAACGTACTCACGATGACGCCGTTTGCGGATCGTTAAGGCAAGATCGCGGCAACAGCCACAATTTGCAAGAAATCGTCACATTCGCCCGTCAGGACTCCGTCCGCGTTTCCGAAAATGGAGGACCGGACATGCGAATGATCAACTCTTTGACGACTGCTGTGGTTGCCGGTGCGTTGATCGCGTCGAGCTTCGCTGCCGCACCGGCACTGGCTCGCGGCCAGCAGGACCAGCGTAACGCCAGCGAAACCGCAGCCAGCTCGGGATGCACGTCGTATGAGCGCGCGCCCGATGGCTCGTGGCGCCCGATCCCTTGCGTCTCGGCGGGCGCTGCATCAATGCCGGCGCGGCGTGCGCCGCAGAGCGCCGAAGCCAGCAACTAATCACAACGCCAGCGCCGCCGGGTACGATCCCCGACCACGCCCGCCGCGACAGATGGCAGACCGAATCGGCCATCTTCGCGACGGGGGCGAGATCCCGGGCTGAACGTCCGGGACTCAGCGTCCGAACAGACCGGTGATCGTCGCCTTTGCCAGGGTGTGGAAATTGAGATCGAAACCGACCAGCGCCGGCATCGCGGCCGCGCCGGCGTTCGGCAGCTTTTCGACGTCGACCGCAAACACGGTGATCTGATAGCGATGCGGCTTGTCGCCCGGCGGCGGGCATGGACCACCGTAACCGGGCACGCCGAAATCCGTCAGCCCCTGGATCGCGCCTTCGGGCATCAACCCCTTCGCGACATCGCCCGCGCCTTTCGGCAGCGACGTCGTCGTGGCCGGAATATTGAAAACCACCCAGTGCCACCAGCCGCTGCCGGTCGGTGCATCGGGATCGTACATCGTCACCGCGAAACTCTTGGTTCCGGCCGGCGCATCGCTCCAGCTCAGGGCCGGCGACACGTTGGCGCCGGTACAGCCGAAGCTGTTGAACAATTGCTCGTGCGCAATGGTGGCGCCTTCGGCGATGTCGGGACTGGTGAGCTTCATGGCCTGCACTCCTGCCGCATGCGCGCGCCGCACGCCGGCTGGCGCGCAGGGCACGTCATCGGGTCGCTGATGTCGTGGTCCTCGCCGATCGGCGTGGCGGCCGGATGCTAGCAAGCCCGACAGACAGACGGAAGCGGCGGCACCGCCAGATTCTGGCGGCAAATCCGCCCGATCACTCGGGCTTCGCTGTCGGCGTCTTGCGGGATGGCCGCAGCAGCAGCGGGAAGCCCGAGAAGAACGTGTTGGAGTCGATCAGTAGCGGAATGCCGAGCCATTCCGACAGGGTCCGCGGGCCGGTGCGCAATTCCTGACGCGGTTCCTGGGGCGACGGGGCGCGCGACGGCGCCGCAGCAGACGGGGCGGCTTGTCTGGTGGGGCCGGGCGCCGACGGAGTGTCCGCCTTCGCCGGCTGCTGCGGCGGCGAGGCTGCCGGAACGGGTTGCGGTTTCGCTGCGCCGGCTGCGGCCTCCTTGCCGCGATGGCGATCCAGAATGGCCGTGGCGGCCAGCGCCGAACCGAACGGCGGCTCGACCCGCACCACCGCGCCGCCGCCGCTCGGGCCGCGGCGGTCGGGCACCTCGATCAGTTCGACCCGGTGCAAGCCTTCCTGCTTCAGTTCGGCGACTGCGGCCTTGGCCTGTGCGGCGCTGTCGAAGGTCCGGGAAATCTGCGTCATGTCTCGCCTGCCTCGAAAGAGTGCTCGTTGGCGGGCAAACGACGCGAGACGCGCGATCGTTCCTTGCGGAACGGTCGCGGTGGCAGGCAGTGAGGCCGCAGTCCTATGCGCAGACGTCCGGCATGCAGCAGCCGCCGCAGCCACCCTTGCCGTCGCACATCGGAGCTTCCGGCCCGCCCTTGGCCGGCTTGGCGATCAGCGACAATTGCTGGTCGAGGCTGGTGCTTTCGCAGGCCGGACACACCGCGGTGTCACCGGAGAACAGCAGGGTCTCGAACTGGTGACCGCATTTGTTGCAGACGAAGCCGTAAATCGGCATGACGGACCTTCCGAAGCTGACTGGGAACCACTTGCGCCTAGCAAACAACCGGCGCGGCCTGCAACGCGTCGGATCAAATCGAAGCCAAGGAGCGACGCGATGGATCAGGGCGAGGCCTGCGTGGTTATGGTCACCGCGCCGAGCAAGGAGGAAGCGGAACGCTTGGCAGTCGCAACACTCGAGGCCCGGCTCGCCGCCTGCGTCCAAATCCAGGCCATCACCAGCCACTATTGGTGGGACGGCAAGATCACCAGCGACACCGAGCAACTGCTGTTGTTCAAGACCCTGCCGGCGAAATTCGCTGCCTTGCGCGACCTGATCACCTCGCTGCACTCCTACGATACCCCGGAGATCATCCAGCTCCCGGTGACCGCGGGCGCCGAGAAATATCTCGGCTGGATCAGGCGGGAGACCGGCGCGTAGCGCTTCCCCGTAGCCACACCGGCGGTTCGCCGTCCGCGGCGAGCGCGGCACGAATGGCGCGCGCTGATACGCGCGACGGCCAGCGCAGCAGGTGACTGCGGCAGTGCGCGCAGTCACTGGCGCCGAATCCCTCGATCGGCAGCGGGAGAAACCCAAGCCGTGCCACCATCTCGCATTCGTCGCCGCCCGGGATCGCCCAGGCGCCTCTGACCTCGCCGGCCGTGGTCAATTGATCGACGTGCCAGCGGATCGATTTGTCCTTGCGGAAATGCCGGCCGAGCCGCGCCGGCAGACCGCCCGGCCCATAGGCCGACCCGCAATACAGATAGCGGCCCGGCCTGAGCCGGGCAGATACCCCGCCGCCGAGCCGGACCGCGAGTGGCGCCGCGACCGCGATCGCCACCACATAGGCGCCGGGGCCGGGCGGACAGGCGGTGTGCGCGGCGACGGTCATCGCCTCCGATCTGCGCCCGCCAGTTCGAGCAGGTCAAGTGTGCACGTGATGGATTTCGCTAATGCTTGGTCGGAACCTGACTGAGCAGCATGCGCTTCAGCTTGGCGCGGGCGTGCATCTCGGTAGCTGACTGCATCACCAATCCCTTCGGCGTGTCGCTGAGGGATTCGGCGTGTGCCCATTCGGCGGCGGCGAGCCATTCCAACTCGTCGGGCGACAGGTTGCGGAAGGGAGCTGGGTCGGCGACCTTCATGGCGATTTCCTCATAGGGGCGATCCGGCTGCTTCGGCTTCGATCGCTTGTCGTTATGGAGATCAGCTTAGGGCGATGCCGGCCCGACAACAACTGCGACATATGCGGCCATCGCAAAACGCTAGTTGCAAATGCAACGCCAATGCGATGTTGACGCGCTCGGTTGCAGTGGACACCATCGCGGTGGATAGCTGCGTGTCGCTCGTCCTAGCTTTGTGTGTATTCATCCCTCCTTCGATTCTGCTCGACATGACTGACCTGCGATCCTATCGCGCGCCGTGGTGGTTGCCCGGCGGCCATCTGCAAACCATCTGGCCGACGCTGTTCGCGCAGCCGCGGGCCTCGCAAGCCATCAAGCTCATCCGCGAACGCTGGCGGGCGCCCGACGGCGACTTCATCGACATCGATCATCTGCCGGGGCCCGATCATGCGCCGTGGCTGGTGCTGTTTCACGGACTCGAAGGATCGTCGACGAGCCGCTACGCGATCGCGTTCGCGCAGGGCGCTGTGGCGCGCGGCTGGCGGCTGTCGATCCCGCATTTCCGCGGCTGCTCGGGCGAACTCAATTTGGCGCCACGCTCGTACCACTCCGGCGACTTTCAGGAAGTCGGCTGGCTGCTGGCGCGAATTCGCGACCGCGCCGACGCGCCGGTACTCGCCGCCGGGGTCTCGCTCGGCGGCAACGCGCTGCTGCGCTGGGCCGAAGAAGCCGGCAGCGGCGCTGCAGAGATCGCACGCGCAGTGGCGGCGGTCTCAGCGCCGCTCGATCTCGTGGCCGCCGGTGCAGCGATCGACAGCGGCATCAACCGCCTGCTCTACACCCGGCACTTCCTGCGCACGATGATCCCGAATGCGCTGGCGAAATGGCAGCAGCACCCCGGACTGTTCGATCGCGAACGGGTTCAGCGTGCCACGACCTTGCGCGAATTCGACGACGCCTTCACTGCGCCGCTGCACGGCTTCGCCGGCGTCGACGACTACTGGACCCGCGCCTCCTCCAAGCCGCATCTGCACACGATCAAGATCCCGGCGCTGGTGGTGAACGCGCGCAACGATCCGTTCGTGCCGGCCGCCTCGCTGCCGACCCCGGACGAAGCCGGCGCGATGGTGACGCTATGGCAGCCCGAGCAAGGCGGTCATGTCGGCTTCGCCACCGGTCCGTGGCCGGGCCGGGTCACCGCGATGCCCGAGGCGGTCAGCGACTGGCTCGGCTCAATCCTCGGCGGCTAATAGTCAGCGGCTAATAGTCGGCGCTGCGCAGTTCGAACTGCGCAATGCTCTTGAACCGCGCCCCGCGCGCGTCCTGGCGCAGCACCGCGATCCGATTGATCGCGATGCGGTCGATGCCGGTCGCCGCGAACTGCTCGCGCAGCAGCGCCAGCAATTCGTCGTGGCGGGCCGGATCGAGCGAACCGGTCAGCGTCATGTGAAACCGGAACTCGTCCATCACATAGGGATAGCCCCATCGGTCGAGATACCCGACCTGCGCAGGCGTCAGCCGTTCCGGCTTGCGCCGGGCGCGATCCTCCGCCGACAGCGGCGCCCGAAATTCATCGAAGTCGCGCACGCAATCGGCCGCGAGCTGCTGCAGCGACTCGGACGGCGCTTCCGGCACCAGCGCGATGAACCCACCGATCGACCTGATCACCGGGGCAATCTGCGGAATCGCCCGCGGCGTTTCGGCGAAGGTCGCACAGGCCCACAGCAATTCGCTCTCGCTGCGGCCACCGATCAACCCGAACGGCGCCTTCAGGGTGGCGTGAAAGCCGTAGCCCCTCGGGTCTGCGGTGACGTCTCGCCAGTCCGTGATCGCCGCAGTCGGCGCAGCGAACGGCACGTCCTCGCCGGAGACGACATCGTAACCGAGCATCGCCGCCCCGAACTGCGCCAGAGCGCTGCCCGCGGCGGGCAGATAATAAATCGCGTAGCGTGGAAAATTCGACATCGGGAATGATGATAGCGTCAGATCATGCGGCGACGCCAGCCGGGTGCGGCAGTTTGCGCGTGATCACGAACCGCTCCGGATCGTCGACATGCACCAGCCGGCCGCCGGCGATCACCGCGACGATCCGCGGCCGCAGCGCGACGCGATCGTCGACCAGCAGCACGTCGGCGCGCTGGCCGCTCGCGATCGTGCCGCGCTCGGCGAGCCCGGCGGCGCGCGCTGGATTCTCCGAGATCAGCTTCCAGCCCTGTTCCAGCGGCAGGATGCCGTCATGCACCAGGCGGAACGCGGCGAGCAGCGGCGCCGGATAGTAGTAGTCGGAGGCCAGGACCGAGCACAGCCCCTTGGCGATCATGTCGGCCGCCTTGGTCCAGCCGGTGTGACTGCCGCCGCGCACCACGTTCGGCGAGCCGAACACGATGAAGTCGCCGTGCAGCGCTGCGTCGCGCGCGGTCTCCTCGGTGGTGGGAAATTCGGCGATGCCGACGCCGAGATCACGATAGCCCTGCCGCATCGCCGGAGTATCGTCGTCGTGCGACAGCATCGGCATCGACACCTCGCGCGCGATAGCGGCGAGACGCCGATTGGCCTGCGGCACTTCGTCGCCGCGCGCCGCGATGCGCTCGACCAACCGGTCGAATGCCTCGTCGCTGAGGCCGGTGCGCTCGACCATCCGGTTGCGCTTCTGCGGCTTGGCGAGATTGGCCAGCGTCGAATCCATGTGATCGTTGAAAGCGAACAGGTCGATGCGGCGGTCGCCGATCCACTGCGCGATCTCGTCGACCGCATCGAGATTGAAGGTCTCGTGGCGCAGATGGATGCGGGTGTCGGCCGACAGTCGCGGCTTGGTCAGATCGATCGCGTCGAGCATTCGCCGGGCGTTCTCGGCGCTGCGCAGGCCGGGCTCCCAAGACCAGGTGACAGCGTGAAACACCGTGGTCAGACCGTTGGCGATCGCCTGACGGTCGCTGTCGATCAGCGCCACGTCGATCGGAAAATCGACGCCGGGCCGCGGCATCATCTGCCGCTCGAACGCATCGCCGTGCAGATCGACGATACCGGGCAGCACCAGCAGGCCGCGCGCATCGATCCGGATCGCGGCGTTGCCGCTGGTGGAGCCGACCGCCGCGATGGCGCCGCCAGCGATCTGCAGCGAAGCCTCGGCAATCTCGTCGCCAATAAGCGTCCGGCCGCCTTCGATCGCGATCTCGCTCATCCCGTCACCTGCTGTTCTGCTGCCGGCTCCCGGCCCGCCGCCCGTTGCGTCATGGCCGTGGCTTCATATTTGTCGAGGAAGTCTTCCACTGACAGTTTCCGGAAGTCCGGCAGTGCATTGCGCAGCGCGTCGTGGCTCCAGTCCCACCACGCCAGCGCGACCAGCCGCTCGGCCACCGCCTCGGAGAAGCGGCGGCGGATCGGCCGCGCCGGATTGCCGGCCACGATGGTGTAGGCCGGCACGTCCCGGGTGACGATCGCGCCTGCTGCAACCACCGCACCGGTACCGATGTTGCGGCCCGGCAGCACGATGGCGCCGTGACCGATCCAGACGTCGTGGCCGATCTCGACGTGATGCGACCGCCGCCAGGCGAAGAACTCGGCGTCGTCGCTCTCGCCCTCGAAATAGGTGCTGGCCCGGTAGGTGAAGTGCGCCTGCGTGGCGCGCTGCATCGGGTGATTGCCGGGGTTGATCCGGGTCATGGCCGCGATCGAGCAGAACTTGCCGATGCCGGTGTAGGTGATCTGCGAGTCGTTGACGACGTAGGAGTAGTCGCCAATCGCCACTTCGTTCAGGATGGTGCGGGCACCGACTTCGCAATAGGCGCCGAGCGTGACGTCGTGCAGCTTGGCGGTCGGATCGACGGTCGGCGCGACCGATAGCAATTTCGCGGCCATGGGTGGGATTCTCACGAGCGGTGATGGGTGTGAGGCCTGTCATCGACGCCGTTCATGACGTCATCGTGACGCATCGATGACGGAGCGAACACCTTGATGTGGCGGCAGAACTACACGCTCTGTCACACGGCTGCAAAACAACGGCGGTAGCGATTCCCCCGAACCTGTTTCGGGAGCAGCGCATGCTGGTAGTTGAAGGTCTGACCTGCCGTTTCGGCAGCAAAGCCGCGGTCGACGACGCGTCATTTTCGGTCGAGCGCGGCAGTTTCGTCGGGGTGATCGGCCGCTCCGGCGCCGGCAAATCGACCTTGCTGCGAATGCTGAACCGGCTGGCGGAGCCCTCCGAAGGCCGCATCCTGTTCGAAGGCGTCGATGTGACCGCGCTGCAGGGCCGCGAATTGCGGCAATGGCGCGCACGCTCGGCGATGATCTTTCAGCAGTTCAACCTGATCGGCCGTCTCGACGTGCTGACCAATGTGCTGATGGGCCGGCTGTCCGAAGTGCCGTCGTGGCGCTCGCTGGTGCAGATGTGGCCTGAGCAGGATCGCGCGCTCGCGATCTCGGCGCTCGATCAGTTCGATATGGCGTCCTACGCGGCGCAGCGCGCCGACCAGCTCTCCGGCGGTCAGCAGCAGCGCGTCGCGATCGCCCGTGCGCTGGTGCAGCAGCCCGACATCGTGCTCGCCGACGAGCCGATCGCCTCGCTCGATCCGCGCAATACCAAGATCGTGATGGACGCGCTGCTGCGCATCAACAAGCACTTCGGCATCACCGTACTGTGCAATCTGCACTCGCTCGATCTCGCCCGCAGCTATTGCGATCGGCTGATCGGCATGGCCTCGGGGCGGGTGGTGTTCGACGGCGCGCCGGCCGCGCTCACCGACCAGATCGCCCGAGAACTCTACGACCTCGAAGCCGACGAAGTGCTCGGGGCCGCGCCGCACGTGCCGCACGGCCTTCCCGCGCCCGCGTTGGCGAGCGTCGCCGTGGCCTGATCCCGACGGCAATCGTTCGCCGTCTTCCCTATCCGGCACCGCCCGCGGCTCGCCCGCGCGCGGTTGCCGTGTTCCGACCGTTCATCGACTTGAAGAGACAGGAACCGTCATGATCAAGCTCCGTACCCTCGTCGCCGCCGCTGCCGCGCTGGCGTTCACTGCGCACGCCGCGCCGGCGCAGGACTGGAAAGCGAAATATCCCGAGCTGGTGTTCGGCAAGATCCCGGACGAGAACGCCTCGGGCACCACCACCCGCTGGACCCCGCTGACCGACTACCTCACCAAGCAGCTCGGCGTTCCGGTGAAGCTCCGCATCGCCAACGACTACGCCGCGGTGATCGAAGGTCAGCGCGCCGGCAACATCCACATCGGCATGTACGGGCCGGCGTCCTACGCCCGCGCCTATCTGGTCGGCGCCAAGGTCGAGCCGTTCGCGATCGAGGTCAACGGCGACGGCTCCAAGGGCTATCACTCGGTGCTGTATGTGAAGAAGGACTCGCCCTACCAGAAGATCGAAGATCTCAAGGGCAAGAACCTCTGCCTGGTCGATCCGAATTCGACCTCCGGCAACAACGTGCCGCGCTTCATGATGAACAAGATGTCGATCGATCCCGACAAGTTCTTCGCCAAGGTGATCTACGCCGGCAGCCACGAGAACGCGGTGATCGGCGTCGCGCAGGGCACTTGCGACGCGGCATTCAACTGGTGGAACACCGAGGACGAGAGCAACCTGCTCCGGATGGATCGCAAGGGCATGGCCAAGGCCGCCGACTTCCGCATCATCCTGAAGTCGGACCTGATCGTGAACTCGCCGATGGCCTATCTGTCGGACCTGCCGGACGACCTCAAGGCGGCGATCCGCAAGGCAGTGCTCGATCTCGCCACCAACGATCCGGAAGCCTTCAACAAGATCTATGAAGGCAAGGCCCTGCCCTACGCCGCGACCAGCCACAAGGACTACGAGCCGGTCGTCGAGCTGATCAAGTTCGTCGACAGCCTGCGCAAGTCGAAGTCCTGATCCATCACCGCACCTCATCGGACGTGGGCGACCTAACGGCCGCCCACGTCGTCATGTCGGACAATCGAATGCAGGCAGCCGTCACAGAACTTCCCGAGCCCCAGCTCCGCGCCCTCGCCGATCACTACGACGCGGCGGTGGCGGCGAAGCGGCGGCGGCTGGCGCTGGGCGGCGCGATCCTGATCGCCGCGATCGCCGCAGCGGCCTGGATGGGCGAGGTCGATCCGAAGAAGTTCGCCGAGAATTTCTGGCGGTTTCCGTCGTATTTCATCTCGATCACGCCAAAATTGGCGTTGGCCACGCTGTGGGCGGACCTCTCCGACTGGTTCTGGGGCATCAAGCGCTGGACCGGGCTGTTGCTCGACACCATCCTGATCGCCTATGTGGGCACGCTGCTCGGCGCGATCGCCGGCTTCGCGCTGTGCTTTCTCGCCTCGGCCAATCTGGTGCAGTCGCAGACGCTGGTGTTCGTCACCCGCCGCTTCCTCGAATTCTGCCGCACCGTGCCGGAGATCGTGTTCGCGCTGCTGTTCGTGCTGGCGTTCGGGCTCGGCCCGCTGCCGGGCGTGCTGGCCATCGCGATCCACACCACCGGCGCACTCGGCAAGCTGTTCGCCGAGGTGGTCGAGAACATCGACGACAGGCCGCTGGAAGGCGTGGTGTCGTCCGGCGGCGACTGGCTCGAGATGGTACGGTTTGCGGTCGTGCCGCAGGTGCTGTCGAACTTCGTCAGCTACGCGCTGCTGCGGTTCGAGGTTAACGTCCGCGGCGCCGCCGTGATGGGCTTCGTCGGCGCCGGCGGCATCGGCCAGGATTTGATCGAGGCGGTGCGCAAGTTCTACTACAGCGACGTCAGCGCCATCCTGCTGCTGATCATCGTCACCGTGATGGCGATCGACTATTTCACCGAAGGCGTGCGCCGCCGCCTGATCGGTCAGGAGCGACGATGAGTACCGCCCGCCGCACCCTGAGCTTCGGCGACGAGGCCGGCATCGTCGCCCGCTTCCCCGAACAGTTCCGCGCCGACTGGGTCAGGCGCGGAAAGCTGATCGGCGGCCTGACTTTGGCTGCAGCCATCTTCCTATTCGGCCTGATCCGGCTCGAGATCCCGTTCGACCGGCTGTTCAGCGGCACTGGACGGCTGATCGAATTTCTCGGCCTGATGCTGCCGCCGGATCCGGGGTCGTGGCAGCTCGCCCAAATCTATCTGCATGCGATGGGCGAAACCCTGGCAATCGCGTTTCTCGGCACGCTCGGCGGCGCGCTGCTGGCGTTTCCGGTATCGTTCCTGGCGGCCCGCAACGTGCTACGCATCCGTCCGCTGCAATTGCTGACACGCCGCCTGCTCGACGCGGTGCGCGGCATCGACACCCTGATCTGGGCGCTGATCTGGGTCGGCGTCGTCGGTCTCGGCCCGTTCGCCGGCATTCTGGCGGTGATGTGCTCGGACTTCGGCAATTTCGGCAAGCTGTTCTCCGAAGCCTTCGAGGCCGCTGACGACAAACCGAGCGAAGGCGTCAAGGCGACCGGCGGTTCGCATCTGCACAGCGTCCGCTTCGGCATGTTGCCGCAAGTGGTGCCGATCCTCGCCAGCCAAGTGCTGTACTTCTTCGAATCCAACACCCGCTCCGCCACCATCATCGGCATCGTCGGCGCCGGCGGCATCGGGTTGCAGCTCGCCGAGCAGATCCGGGTGCTGGAGTGGCAGAAGGTGTCGTTCCTGATCCTGATGATCCTGGTCACCGTGGCGGCGATCGACTGGATCTCCAGCAAGCTGCGGTTTGCGATCATTGGGCGAAAGGCGGTCGCTTAAGGCGCGGCGATCATCGCACTCTCAACCGTCATCCTCCGCGCAAGCGGAGGATCCAGTATTCCAGAGCGTCCGTGCTCTGCCGCGAACTCTCTGCAATACTGGTTCGCCCGCCTGCGCGGGCGATGACGTGAGCGCAGGGCGGGCCCTAATCCGGCTCGATCACGAACTCGACCCGCTCTGCCGCAAAGCGGGCCCGCGAGGTCAGCAGCGGGGTGCCGTCGGCGGCGACGTCGATACTCTCGACCACCAACACCGGCCGCCCGGCCGCCAGATCGAGCCGGGCCGCATCGGCGGCATCGACCACCGAGGCGGTAATCCGGGTCGACAGCCGGCGATAATCGCTGATGCCGTAGTGCGCCAGCACCTTGGTCATCGAGCGTTTCGCCGCGAACACCTTGGGCGCATCGGGAAACCGCGCCGCCGACAGCCAGGTGGTGCCGCGACTGATCGGCACGCCGTCCGCCGATCGCAACGCCTCGATCCTGAACAATGGTGCGCCGATTTCGAGATCGAGCTGACCAGCCAGCGCGCCGGTCGCAGCCTCACGCTCGGCGACGATCAATTGCCCGCGCGGTTCGCGGCCACCGGCATTGATGATCTCGGAAAACCGCGTCCGGGTCCGCAGCGGATAGGCGATGCGGCGGCTGCGGACGAAGGTGCCGCTGCCGCGCTCGGCGCGCACCAGTCCGCGCTCGGCGAGCGCCGCGAGCGCGCGCCGCACGGTGTGGCGGTTGACGCCGTAGTTCTCGGCGATCTCGGTCTCCCCCGGCAGCTTGCCGCCGGGCAGATAGCGGCCGTCGGCGATCGCCAGCTCGATGCCGTCGGCAACCTGACGCCACAGCGCGACGCCTGAAGAGAGTGCCTCGGCGGTCATGACAGGAACGCTTTCGTGATCATCGCCACGGAATTCGTCGTCATCGAGTTTTCACATTGTGCCTCTATCAAGTTGTCTATTAACATAGACAACTTGAACTGGGCAATGGCGATGCACGCCGAAACCACGAACCTCCCCGAACAAGCCGCGATCGCGCGCCGTCGCGCCGCGATGGCGGTGTTGGCTGCGTCGGATACCGCAGCGATCGACGCGCGCGTCGGTGCCCTGGCGCCGCCGCCGTTCACGTTGCTCCGTGAGCCGGAACAGGGACTGGTGATGCTGCGGGGCCGGATCGGCGGCGATGGCGCTGCCTTCAATGTCGGCGAGGCGACGGTGTCGCGCGCCGCGGTGCGGCTCGCCAGCGGCGAGGTCGGGTTCGGCTACACGCTGGGCCGAGATCGTACCAAAGCAAAGCTGATCGCGCTGTGCGACGCGATGCTGCAATCGGCGGACTATTCGGCTGCGGTCGAGGCCGAGGTGATCGCGCCGCTGCGCACTGAGGTCGAGACGGCACGCGCCGAAAAGGCCGCCCAGACGGCTGCCACCAAGGTCGATTTCTACACGCTGGTGCGAGGCGAGGGCTGACCATGACCACCACCGAACTTGCCGCCGGCTTTGCCGACAAGGTGCTCGGGGCGCAATCGACCTTCCGCGCCGTGATGGAAGCGATGGCGCGGCCCGGCCGCATCCAACGCATCAGCGTCGAAGCCGGCACACCGGCGCCGCTGATGCACGGCAGCGCCGCACTGGCGCTGACGCTGTTCGATCACGACACGCCGATCTGGCTCGACGAGACCATCGCGGCGGACGGCACCGTGGCGCAGTGGCTGAAATTTCACACAGGCGCGCCGCTGACCGGGGATCCCTCCTCCGCGGCATTCGCGCTGATCGGTGACGGCTCGGCGTTGCTGCCGCTCGACCGGTTCGCGCTCGGCACGCCAGAATATCCGGACCGGTCGACCACACTCATTATTCAAGTGCAGGCGCTCGGCTCCGGCGACGGCTTCCGGCTGCACGGACCCGGCATCGATGGCGAGACGCTGCTGCAGGCATCGCTGCAGCCCGCCGACCTGTTCGATCGCCTGAGTATCAACGCAGCGCTGTTTCCACGCGGCCTCGACGTGGTGCTGGTAAGCGGCGATCAAATGGTGGCGATCCCGCGCACCACGCGCCTCAGCCAAGGGAGCTGACCGATGTATGTCGCAGTCAAAGGCGGCGAACGCGCCATCGACAATGCCCACCGGCTGCTCGCCGATGCCCGCCGCGGCGATCGTAGCGTGCCGGAGCTGACGCTCGACCAGATTTCCGAGCAGCTCGCGCTCGGCGTCGATCGGGTGATGAGCGAAGGCTCGCTGTACGATCGCGAGCTTGCGGCGCTGGCGATCAAGCAGGCACGCGGCGATCTAATCGAAGCGATCTTCCTGGTACGGGCATTCCGCGCCACGCTGCCGCGGTACGGCTCATCCGAGCCGGTCGACACCGGCGCAATGGCGGTCCGCCGGCGCATTTCCTCGACCTTCAAGGACATTCCGGGCGGCCAGATCCTCGGCCCGACCTTCGACTACACCCACCGGCTGCTCGATCCGCAGCTTGCCGAAGGCGGCGATCCCGCCGAGCCGGCGACGGCGGAAGCCAATGACGCGCCGACGCCGCGGGTTACCGACATTCTGCGGCAGGACGGGCTGATCGAAGAGTCGCCGGTTGCCGAGGACGACAGCGCGGTCGGCGACCTCACCCGCGAGCCGCTGAACTTTCCGGCCGGACGCGACCTGCGGCTGCAAAATCTCGCCCGCGCCGACGAGGGCTTCCTGCTGGCGCTCGGTTATTCCACTCAGCGCGGCTACGGCCGCAACCATCCGTTCGCCGGCGAAATCCGGTTCGGCGAAGTCGAGGTGTTCTTCGAGGCCGAAGATGCCGGCTTCGCGGTGCCGCTCGGCAGCGTGGCGCTGACCGAGTGCCAGATGGTCAATCAGTTCAAAGGCTCGGCGACCGAAGCGCCGCGCTTCACCCGAGGCTATGGCCTCGCCTTTGGCCAGAGCGAGCGCAAGGCGATGTCGATGGCACTCGTCGATCGCGCGCTACGCGCCCAAGAGCTGGGCGAGGACGTCAAGGCGCCGGCGCAGGACGAGGAGTTCGTGCTGTCGCATTCGGACAACGTCCAGGCGACCGGCTTCGTCGAGCACCTGAAGCTGCCGCACTACGTCGACTTTCAGTCCGAGCTCGGCCTGCTGCGCAAGCTGCGCGCCGAATTCAACCAGGACCAACCCGAACTGCGCGAGGCTGCGGAATGACCGAGGCGACCTACAATTTCGCTTATCTCGACGAGCAGACCAAGCGGATGATCCGCCGGGCGATCCTGAAAGCGATCGCGATCCCCGGCTATCAGGTGCCGTTCGCCAGCCGCGAGATGCCGATGCCTTATGGCTGGGGCACCGGCGGCGTGCAGGTGACGGCGTCGATCCTCGGCCCGGACGATACGCTGAAGGTGATCGACCAGGGCAGCGACGACACCACCAACGCGATCTCTATCCGGAAATTCTTCGCCAAGACGGCCGGCGTCGCGACCACGACGGCAACGCCGGACGCGAGCGTGATCCAGACCCGGCACCGGATTCCGGAGACGCCGCTGCGTGAAGGCCAGGTGCTGGTGTATCAAGTTCCGATCCCGGAGCCGCTGCGCTTTCTGGAGCCGCGCGAGACCGAGACGCGGCGTATGCATGCGCTCGCCGAATACGGCCTGATGCACGTCAAGCTGTACGAGGACATCGCCAAGTTCGGCCACATCGCCACCGCCTATGCCTACCCGGTGAAGGTCGCCGGCCGCTACGTGATGGACCCGTCGCCGACGCCGAAATTCGACAATCCGAAGATGGACAATTGCCCGGCGCTGCAACTGTTCGGCGCCGGCCGCGAGAAACGGATCTACGCGATCCCGCCTTATACGCAGGTGGTGTCGCTGGATTTCGAGGACCATCCGTTCACGCGCTATCGCCAGGACGGCTGCTGCGCGCTGTGCGGCGCCGATGATTCCTATCTCGACGAGATCGTCACCGACAACGCCGGCACCCGGATGTTCGTGTGCTCCGACACCGATTACTGCGAAGGCCGCCGCGCCGAGGGTCACACCGGCAGCGAAACCGCACCGATGGAGAGCGACCATGCTTGATCGCGTCTCGTCCACCGCACCGGACGCCTTCACCGCGGCCGATCAGCCGCTGCTGATCGCCGATGGCCTGTCGAAACGCTACGGCCGGATCGATGCCTGCCGCGGCGTGTCGTTCGAGCTCTTCCCTGGCGAAGTGCTGGCGATCGTCGGCGAATCCGGCTCCGGCAAATCGACCCTGCTGCAGATGCTGTCGGGACAGATGACGCCGAGCGCCGGTCGCGTGTCCTACCGGATGCGCGACGGCATCTTGCGCGATCTCGCCGAACTCGGCGAAGCCGAACGCCGGCTGCTGCTGCGCACCGATTGGGGCTTCGTGCATCAGGATCCCGCACAGGGGCTGCGCATGGCGGTCTCGGCCGGCGCCAATGTCGGCGAACGGCTGATGGCAATCGGCTGGAATCACTACGGCAAGATCCGCAGCGTCGCCAGCGACTGGCTGGAGCGCGTCGAGATCGACACCGGCCGCATCGACGATGCGCCGCGCACTTATTCCGGCGGCATGCGGCAACGGCTGCAGATCGCTCGCAACCTGGTCACCGATCCGCGCCTCGTCTTCATGGACGAGCCGACCGGGGGACTCGACGTTTCGGTGCAGGCGCGGCTGCTCGATCTGGTCCGCAGCCTGGTGGCCGAACTTGGGCTCGCCGCGATCGTCGTCACCCACGATCTGGCGGTGGCGCGGCTGCTGTCGCATCGCATCCTGGTGATGAAATCCGGCCGCGTCATCGAGACCGGGCTGACCGACCAAGTGCTCGACGATCCGCGCGAACCCTATACGCAACTGCTCGTCTCCTCGATCCTGCCGGCGTGATGACCATGACCCAAGCTCCCGCTCTCGTCGTCGACAATGCGCAAAAGAGTTTCGTCATGCACCTGCAGGGCGGCGTGACGCTGCCGGTGGTGCGCGGCGTCAGTTTCCGTGTTCAGCCCGGCGAATGCGTCGTGCTGTCCGGCCCCTCCGGCGCGGGCAAATCGTCGATCCTGAAAATGATATTCGGCAATTATCGCTGCGACTCCGGCGCGATCTGTATCGCCCATGAGGGCACGACGCTCGACATCGCCACCGCGCAGCCGCGGCAGATCCTCGCCGCGCGCCGCGCCAGCATCGGCTACGTCAGCCAGTTCTTGCGCGCCGTCCCCCGCGTCGCCGCGCTCGACGTCGTGGCCGAGCCGCTGATCGTGCAGGGCACGGCTCGCGAGGCGGCGCGCGAACAGGCCGGCGTGCTGCTGCGCCGGCTCAACATTCCGGAGCGGCTGTGGACGCTGCCTCCGGCGACCTTCTCGGGCGGCGAGCAGCAGCGCGTCAACATCGCCCGCGGCTTCATCTCGCACACGCCGATCCTGCTGCTCGACGAGCCGACCGCGTCGCTCGACGCCAAGAATCGCGCCGTGGTGGTCGAGCTGATCGCGGAGACCAAGGCGCAGGGCGCCGCGATCATCGCCATCGTGCACGACGACGAGATCCGTGAGATCATCGCGGACCGCATCGTCGACGTGACCTCGTTTGCCGCCGCCGCATGACCAACAGAATGAACGAGACCATGAACGATTCACAGGAGATGGTGCTGGGCAATGCCCGGCTGGTGTTGGCCGACCGGGTGATCGAGCACGGCTGGGTCGCGATCGCCGACGGTGTGATCGCGGAAATCGGCGAAGGCGACGCGCCGAACGGCGCCAAGGACATGCACGGCGATCTGGTGATGCCGGGCCTCGTCGAGCTGCACACCGACCACCTCGAAGCGCACTACACGCCGCGACCGAAGGTGCAGTGGAATCCGGTCGCCGCCGTGGTGTCGTATGACGGCCAGCTCGCGACCTGCGGCATCACCACGGTGCTCGACTCGCTCCGGGTGTGGCGCGAGGAAGGCGCCGAGGAGGTCGACGGCCAGGCGATCGTACTGGCCGGCGCGATCTCGACGGCGCGCGACGCGCAACTGCTGCGCGCCGATCACTTTCTGCATCTGCGCTGTGAAATCCCGATGCCGAACGTGGTGGCGGAGGCCAAGGAGCTGATCGACCGCCCCGACATCCGGCTGATGTCGCTGATGGATCACACGCCGGGCCAGCGCCAGTTCCGCGACGAGGAGAAGCTGCGCGACTACTACCGCGGCAAGGGCGCCGGCATGACCGATGCCGATCTCGACGTGATGTTCGCTCGCCGGCTGTACTGCAAGGAAACCTACGCCGACGCCAATATGCGGGCGATCGTCGAACTGGCGCACCGCTACGAGATTCCGCTCGCGAGCCACGACGACACTACGCCGGAGAATGTCGCCGACGCGGTCCGCGACCGGGTTGCGGTCGCCGAGTTTCCGACCACGCTGGAAGCGGCGCGCGAACTGCACCAGGCCGGCATCGACATCCTGATGGGTGCGCCCAACGTGGTGCGCGGCGGCTCGCATTCCGGCAACATCGCGGCGATCGATCTGGCGCACGAGGGCCTGCTCGATATCCTGTCGTCGGACTACATCCCGTCGAGCCTGCTGATCGCCGCGCTGCAATTGCCGACGCGCGCGCCGGCGATCGACCTCGCCGCGGCGATCCGCACCGTGACCAAGGCACCGGCCGAGGCGGTCGGCCTCAACGATCGCGGCGAAATTTCCAAGGGCAAGCGCGCCGACCTGATCCGCGTCCACGTCGCGCACGACGTGCCGGCGGTGCGCAGCGTCTGGCGCGAAGGACAGCGCGTGGCATGACCGATATCGCGGTGGCGGAGCAGACGACGAAACTGATCGGCCCGGGTCGGCTGGTGCTGGTGGTCGGCCCGTCCGGCGCCGGCAAGGACACGCTGATCAATGCCGCCCGCTCGCTCTGTGCCGGCGATCCGGCGATCGTGTTTGCGCGCCGCGTCGTCACCCGCGAAGCCTCAGCGGCGGAAGACAATCTTTCGGTGACGCCGGCGGAATTCGAACGACTGGAGACAGCCGGCGACTTCGCCCTGTGTTGGCGTGCCCATGGCCACGCCTACGGTCTGCCGCGCAGCCTCGACGACGACATCCGTGCCGGACGCACCGTGGTGGCGAACGTGTCGCGGATGGTGATCGAGCCCGCGCGCAGCGCTTATGCCAATGTCGTCGTCGTGCTGATCACGGCGCCCGCCGAGGTGCTGGCGGCCCGGATCGCGGCGCGGGCTCGCGCCAGCGACGGCAGCATCACCGACCGCGTCGGGCGCAGCGTCGACGCAACTCCGAACTTCACCGTGAGCAATGTCGGCGACCCAATCGCCCACGCCCGAAACTTGTTGGAGATCATCCGCCATGGACGCCCGCAGCCCTGACGATCCCCGCACCGCCTTCCCTGCGCTCGACACTGTCGAGGCGCTGGAGGCGATCTACGGCGTGCCGAACGATGCGTCGACCGAGAAGGTGGCGCACTGGATCACGCCGCCGTATCGCACGCTGATCGAGAAATCGCCGTTCGCCGCGCTCGCCACCGTCGGGCCTGAAGGACTCGATTGCTCGCCGCGCGGCGACGTGCCGGGCTTTATCCGCGTCCACGACGACACTACGCTGCTAATCCCGGACCGCCGCGGCAACAACCGGATCGACTCCTTGCGCAACGTCGTGCGCGACCCGCGGGTCGCGCTGATGCTGCTGATCCCCGGCTCGATCAACGCGCTGCGCATCAATGGCCGCGGCTACGTCACCGCCGACGAGGCCTTGCGGATGTCGTTCGACGTCGAAGGCAAGGCGCCGCGCACCGTGATCGTGATGACGGTCGAGGAAATCTATTTCCAATGCGGCCGCGCGCTGATCCGCTCCGGCCTGTGGGATCCGAGCAAGCAGGTCGCACAGGAGACGCTGCCGACGCCCGGCGAAATCCTCGCTGCGATGACCGAAGGCCGCGTCGGCGGCGCAGACTACGACCGCGCCTGGCCGGAACGCGCCAAGGCGTCGATGTGGTAGGCTCCACGATCGCAGTCATCGGCGCGCGAACACCCGAACATGACGCTCCGACGCCGCGCGAGGCACTTCGGATCACTTCTCTCGCAGCCCGGCATCCTCGATCACCCGGCTCCACTTCGCGGTTTCGGCGTCGATGAAGGCCGCGAATTCGGAGCCCTTCAGCCCGTGCGCTTCGAGGCCCTGGGCGAGCAGCTTGTTCTTCACGTTGGAATCGCCGAGTGCGCGCAGCACGAGATCCTGCAGCCGCTCGACAATCGGCGATGGCGTCGCGGCCGGCGCCATAAAGCCGTACCAACCGGCGGCGACGATCTGCGGATAGCCGAGTTCGGCCAGAGTCGGCGCCTCGGGGTAGATCGCACTCCGCTGCGCCGAACCGGAGCCGAGCACGCGGAAACTGCCCGCCTTGATGTGCGGCAGCGCCGAGCTGATCGCCGTGAACGTGGCGTCGACGCGGCCGGCGAGCAGTTCGGTGTAGGCGGCCGCATCGCCGCGTAGCGGTACGTTCAGTCCCTTGACGCCCGCGATCTTGAACAGCAGCTCGGCGGCCAGATGCGGCTGAGAGCCCGGCCCGGGCGAGCCGAATGTCAGCCCCTCCGGCTTCGCTTTGCCATAGGCGATCAGCTCCGGCAGCGTCTTGAATTCGGACTTGGCGTTCACGATCAGGAAGATCGGCGCGAACGCCGCCATCGCCACCGGCCGCAGCTCGCTGCGCTGATAGTTCAGCTTGCCGAACAACGCTTCCGCCGTAGCGTAAGGCGCCGCCGCGTACAGGAAGGTGTAACCGTCGGGCTGACTTCGCGCGACCATCTCGTTGGCGATGCGGGTGCCGGCACCCGGCTTGTTCTCGACGATGAATTGCTGCTTGAGCTCGCGTTCGAAGAACTCGTTGAGGATCCGCAAGGAGATGTCGTTGGCACCGCCGGCGCCGTAGGGCGACACCGTCTTGACGACGCGGACCGGCCAATCGTCGGCTGCGGCCAGATTCGACGACGGCGCCGCGAAAGCGGCAGCGGCGCTCGCGAGCAGCATGCGGCGGGTGATCGGCATGGCGTCCTCCTGTTGCTCCAGTGCCGCCAAACGCGGCGTCGGCCCGACAACGGGCGCAGCCGGCTTCGATCGCTCGGCGGCGCCATTGGTCTCTCCCCTGCAAAGTGACGTCGCCGCCCCGGCTGGTGCTGCGCATGCAGCCCCACGATCGCAGCCTGTCATCTCGTTTGTGTCTTGGCCCCTCGGCTTCCTGGCTCGGCGGAATCGGGGCGCGCGACCAGCACACGAATGCTCTCGGCCAGCGCACGAACGCGCGGGCCGATCCCGTGTTCGAGCTGCCCCTGCTGCAATCGAAACGCCGGAATCCCGCAATTGATCGCGAAGCAGCGCTCGCGCAGCCGGAACAGCGGCGCGGCGATGGCGTGGATCGCCGGCATGTAGTCGCCGAAGCAGGTGCAGAATTGGCGCTCGGCGCATTGCCGCAGGCCGTCGCGATACAGATCGCGATAGCCGCTCCACATCGCGCCGTCGGCAGCCTCGAGCTGCCGTTCGAGCCGTGCGGCTTCCGCTTCCGGCAGCATCGACGCCGCAGCGCGCCCCATCGCGGTACGAACCACCGGAATCGGCATGCCGATGTCTGGCGTATGCGGGCCGACGTCGCCGGAGCGCGCGGTCTCGACATACACCATCGACGATCCGTCGAGCAGACCGATCGAGACCGTGCCGCGGACGCTATAGGCGAGATCCTGCATCAGCGGCCGGGCGAGCTGGCGGAACGGCATGCCGGCGAGCAGCGGGTGCAGCATCCGCAGCGCGCGGGCGCCGACCGCGTATTTGGCGACGCGGGGGTCGTAGGTCAGATAGCCGAGCTCGGCGAGCGTGTGGGTCAGCCGCGCGACGGTCGGTCGCGGAAGTCCGGTGCGGACCGAGAGCTCCATATTGCCCAACAGCTTCGCGCCTTCGAACGCCTCGAGCACCACCAGCCCTTTGGCCAGAGTCGTGGCGAACGCGGCGTCGCCGGCACTGTCGGCCAGTACAGCCTCCGCAGACGGGGTGGGCATGAAGGTCGGACGGATCCGAGTTGCGCCGGTCATCATCGAATTATGCGGGAATAATTCCGACCCTGTCCAACAAATTGCAGCCGCCGCAAATAATCGTCCAATATGTGGACGCGGTGTTCCGGGCCCGGGCAACCGCCAGCCCAGTTCGCGCGTTGTCGTTCAATTGGAGGAACCCCGCCATGACCGACCGCAAAGACGAGCATCTGCATCCGACCGATTTCCCGATCGAGGCGGAGAGCAAATCGCTGAAGACAACGGATGGGGAAACCATCGCCGAAGCAAAGACCAGGAAGCTCGCCGACGAGATCGCCCAGCGGCTCAACGAACAGGCGTACCGCGAAGAGCAGGACTGCTGGTCGGCGTGAACTCGCGACTTCGCCACGGTTCTTGGAACCGAGCACCGCGCGAGGCAGATTGCCGCAGCGGGTGGCGGGCATCGCGATAAACCGTGAGCTAGGCGGGATCAAAGCCCGCGCCGCGTCAGTTTGAAACGATTCCAAAAAGCGCCCTCTGGCATCGCGCATTCCACGCGGTACACGGATAGTCATGAGACTGATGTTTGGGCGCCTTCACCGCTGGGCGGGGCTGATTACCGCGGCATTTCTGTTTTTCTCCGGCGTCACCGGCGCGGTGATCTCGTGGGATCACGAAATCGACGAGACCATCAACGCCCGGCTGTTCGACGTCGCGACCACCGGACCGGCGATTCCCTCGATCGAGCTTGCCCAGCGCATCGAGCACCGCGATCCGCGAGCCCGCGTCATCTTCTTCTCGATGACGCCGGAACAAGGCCACTCGCTGTCGTTCTTCGTGCTGCCGCGGATCGATCCGGCGACAGGCAAGCGCTACACGCTCGACTACAATCAGGTGTTTCTCGACCCCAACACCGGCGCGGAACTCGGCCGGCGCTATTGGGGCGCGGTGTGGCCGATCACGCGCGAGAACTTCGTCTCGTTTCTGTACAAGCTGCACTACACCATGCACGTGCCCGAGTTCTGGGGCAGCGATCGCTGGGGTGCGCGGCTGCTCGGTATCGTCGCAATCATCTGGACGATCGATTGCTTCGTCGGCTTCTACCTGACGCTGCCGGCGCGAAAGTTGCTCCGGGGCGGACAGGCGCCGGCGGTGAAGCGCCAGCTCGGCAAGGGGTTCTGGGCGCGGTGGGCGCCGGCCTGGAAGATCAAGACTTCGGGCAGCGCCTACCGGATCAATTTCGACATTCACCGCGCCTTCAGCCTGTGGACCTGGGGGGTGCTGTTCATCGTCGCATTCACGGCGTTTTCGCTGAACCTGTATTTCGAGGTGTTTTCGCCGCTGATGAAGACGGTGTCGAACTACACGCCGACGCCCTACGAGCAGCGCCCGTATCGTGACCTCGACCACCCGATCGAGCCGAAGATGAGCTTTGCCGAGATCGCGGCGCGCGCCACCGCGGACGGCAAGGCGCGCGGCTTCACCGAGCCGCTCGGCTCGCTGTTCTACGGCCCGGCGCACGGCGTGTTCGCGGCGGCGTTCTTCAAGCCGGGCGAAGAGCACGGCGCTGCCGGGGTCGGCCCGGCGCAGCTCTATTACGACAGCGAGGACGGCCGCTATCTCGGCGATCGGCTGCCCTGGGTCGGCACCGCCGCGGACGTGTTCGTGCAGATGCAGCTTCCGCTGCATTCCGGCCGCATCCTCGGCCTGCCCGGCCGGATCCTGATCTCGGCGATGGGCCTGGTGGTGGCGGCGCTGTCGGTCACCGGCGTGGTGATCTGGGCGCGCAAGCGCCGCGCGCGGCTCGCGACCAAGCGCAGCCGGCAGGCCGCATCCGGCGCCCGACTGGCTCCGGCGGAGTAACGACGCTCAGTCCTGCGCCGAGATGGTCTTGGCGAAGCGGACGCGGCAGATGCCGAGCGTCACGCCGCCGATCGCCAGCATCGCCAGCAGTTGCGGCCACACCAGATCGACACCGGCGCCGCGGTAGAGCACGGCTTGGGCGAACGCGACGAACTGCGTGTTCGGCGTGAATTGCATCACGAATTGCAGCCATTGCGGCATGGTCTCGATCGGGGTACTGGCGCCGGACAGCAGATACAGGATCACGATCACCGGGATCGCCAGCAAGCCGAACTGCGGCATGGTGCGGGCATAGGTCGCCAGCAGCAGGCCGAGTGCCGTCACCGAGAACATGAAAAGCACCATCCCGAAGGTGAACAACGGCACCGAGCCGATGATCGGCACCCCCAGCACGCTTTTGACCATGAACTGCAGCGACAACAGCGCCGCCACCACGATCACCGCGCCGTTGGCGATGATCTTCGACAGCATGATGTCGAGCGGCCGCACCGGCATCACCAACAGATGCTCGATAGTCCCGCGCTCGCGTTCGCGGATCAGCGCGGCGCCGGTCAGGATGATCGACAGCGTCGCGATGTTGTTGATCACCTGCATCACCGAGGTGAACCAGGCCGAGTTCAGGTTCGGATTGAACTTGGCGTGCATCACCAGGTTGACGGGCGTGGCGCTGGTGCCGGAATCCTTGCGCAGGTAAGCGGCCGTCTCGCGCAGCACGATGTTCTGGATGTCGACCGCACCGTTGCCGGCGATCGCCATCGCGGTGGCGTCGACGTTGACCTGGATCGTGGGGGTCTTGCCGGAGAGCGCGTCGGATTCGAATTTCGGCGGAATCTCGACGACGAACACGTAGCGGCCGGTGTCCATCGCCGAATCGATCTCGGACGGAGTGATCTGCTCGGCGGCGCGGAACAGCGGCGGCAGCATCGCGGCGGCGATCCGGCGCGACAGCTCGGAGTGATCCTCGTCCACCACCGCGACCCGCGCGGCTTCGACTTCCAGCTTGGCGCCGGTCGCGATCGTGTAGATCGCGACGCTGAACACGTAGACGATGAAGCCGAGCAGGATCGGGTCGGCCCACAGGCTCCGCAGTTCCTTGCCGGTCAGACGATAGATGTGTCGCAGCATCGAGCCCATCGTCACGCCTCCTGCTTGCGCAGCACCAAGATCGCACCGATCAGATAGATCAGACCGAAACCGAACAGCACCAACAGGTTCGGCGCCAGCATCCAGAAGCTCATGCCCTTGGTGAAGGCGCCGATGCTGACCTCCTGGAACCAGGCGGCGGGAAACGCCTCGCCGAACACCCGCCCGGTCTGCGACAGCGACGATACCGGCACCAGCAGCCCGGAGAAATTCACCGCGGGGATGATCGAGATGATCGCGACGATAAAGATCGCGGAGATCTGGGTGCGCAGGAACGAGGAGAACAGCACGCCGAGCGCGGTAGTCGAGAACACGTAGAGCAGCGCGCCGCCGATCAAAGCCGTCCACGATCCGCGCACCGGCACGCCGAAGATCACCATCGCGCCGATCAGCAGCAGTACGAAGCTGAAGAACGACAGCAGCGCGTAAGGAACCTGCTTGCCGAGCAGGAATTCGGTCGCGGTCACCGGCGTCGAACGGAAATTGGTGATCGAGCCGACTTCCTTCTCGCGCACCACGCCGACCGCGGTCAGCATCGCCGGAATCAGCATCAGGATCAGCGTGATCACACCCGGGATGATCGAATACACGCTCTTGAACGCCTGATTGTAGCGGAACCGGGTTTCGATGTTGATCGGCGACGTCGGCGAGGCCATCGCATGGCGCCGATACTGCTCGGCGAGATAGGCCTGCGACAGTCCGGTGACGTAGGAGCGGATGGTCTCGGCGCGGAACGGCATCGAGCCGTCGATCCACACCGCGACTTCCGGAGACTTGCTGGTCAGCAAGTCGCGGCCGAAACCGTGTGGTACTTCGATCACCAGCTTGAGTTCGCCGCTGGCCAGACGCCGGTCGATGTCGGCTGCGGAGGCGATGTCGGGGGCCTGCTTGAAGTAGCGCGAGCCGGAAAAGCTCTCCAGCAGTTCGCGGCTCTCCAGCGTGTTGTCCTGATCGTACACCGCATAGGTCAGGTTTTCGACGTCGAACGAGATACCGAAGCCGAACGTCATCATCAGCACCAGCGGTCCGAGAATCGCAAACGCGAGCCGCAGCCGGTCGCGCAGAATCTCCATGGTCTCGCGGCGGGCATAGGCCCACAGCCGCGCCGGATCGAACCGGCGCTGCCTGGTCGCGGCGTCACGCGGCGCCGCCAGGCTGGTCTCGTCACCGTCGCGCTGCGCGCCGGTGGCTTCCTCCAGATAGGCGATGAAGGTCTGTTCGAGATCGGCGGCGCCGCGGCGCTCGACCAGCTCGTGCGGCGCGCCGACCGCCAACACCTTGCCGGCGTGCATCAGCGAAATTCGATCGCAGCGCTCGGCCTCGTTCATGAAGTGGGTCGAGATGAAGATGGTGACGCCGTCCTCGCGCGACAGCGCGATCAACATCCGCCAGAACGAATCCCGCGCCACCGGATCGACGCCGGAGGTCGGCTCGTCGAGGATCAGAACCTCGGGGCGATGGATCACCGCGACCGCGAGCTGCAGCCGCTGGCGCAGACCGAGCGGCAGACTTTCGGGTCGGGAATCGGCGACGTCGGCGAGATCGAACCGCGCCAGCATCTCGGCGACCCGATCCGGGATCTGCGCGCTCGGTAGCTCGAACAATTGCGCGTGCAGCAGCAGATTCTGCCGTACCGTCAATTCGGAATACAGCGAGAAGCTCTGCGACATGTAGCCGACGCGCTTGCGGGTCGTCATGTCGGAGGCGTCGAGTACCTCGCCGAACAGCCGCGCCTCGCCTTCGGTCGGAGTCAGCAGCCCGGTCAGCATCTTCATCGTGGTCGACTTGCCGCAGCCGTTCGAGCCGAGAAAGCCGAATATCTCGCCGCGCTTGATCTGGAAATTGACGTGATCGACCGCGGTGAAATCGCCGAACCGGCAGGTCAGGTTCTCGGCCTCGATCGCGTAGCCGTCGCCGCTGTCCGGCAGCGGCGGCAACACAACGTCGGCGTAGTCGCCGCGCATCTCGGCCGGCAGCAGCGCGATGAAGGCGGCATCGAGTGTCGGTTGCTTGGTCTGTGCCCGCAGTTCGGCCGGCGTCCCGGCGCCGATGATCTTGCCGTCGTTGAGGGCGGCGAGCCAGTCGAACCTCTCGGCCTCTTCCATATAGGCGGTGGCGACCAGCACGCTCATCTGCGGCCGGCGCCCGCGAATGCGGTCGATCAGTTCCCAGAACTGACGCCGCGACAGCGGATCGACGCCGGTGGTCGGTTCGTCGAGGATCAACAGGTCCGGATCGTGAATCAGCGCGCAGCACAGCGACAGCTTCTGCTTCATGCCGCCGGACAGTTTGCCGGCCGGCCGATCGCCGAACGGCGACAGCCCGGTGGCGCGCAGCAGTTCGCCAATCCGCGCCCTGCGCTCGGCCGTCCCCTGACCGAACAGCCGGCCGAAGAAATCCAGATTCTCGAACACCGACAGCGTCGGGTAGAGGTTGCGCCCGAGCCCTTGCGGCATATAGGCGATCCGCGCCGCACTGGCGGCGCGGTGGCGGGCGTCGCGCATGTCGCCGTCCAGCGCCAGTACCTCGCCGCTCTGGATCCGGCGGACGCCGGCAATCAGCGCCAGCAGCGTCGACTTGCCGACGCCATCGGGGCCGATCAGTCCGACCATCTTGCCGGCGGGCAATTCCAGCGTGACGTCGTCCAGCGCATGTGTCTTGCCATAGGCGTGAGTGACATGCGTCAGGCGCGCGGCGAAGCCGGTCATTGCGGCAGCTTCACCTGCAGATTGTTCGGCCATGGCTTGTCGCGCAGCGTGCGCAAGTAAGCCATGCCGCGCACGCCGGTCTTCACCTCGCGCTCGTATTTGCGCAGCAGGTCCGGCGGCAGCGTCAGCTTGACCCGGAACATCAGCTTCTCGCGCTCGTCCTTGGTTTCGACGGCCTTCGGGGTGAACTGCGCTTCGCTGGCGACGAAAGTGACCTTGGCGGGCACGACGTATTGCGGAATGGCGTCGAGAATCAGCCGGGCGTCGTCGCCATAGGCGAGATAGGTGGCGACCTTGGCGGGGACGAACACGGTCATGTAGACGTCGGTGAGGTCGACCAGAGTCAGCACGCGCGAGCCGGCACCGAGCACTTCGCCGGCCTGCGCCAGCTTGTATTGGATGCGGCCGCGCCGCGGCGCCTTCAGCTCCATGTCGTCGAGCACGGTCTTGATCCGCGCCACCTCGGCCCGCGCCGCGTCGATCGCCGCCGCCGCGTCGTTGAGGTTGGCCTTCGCCGCGATCAGCGCGGCATCGGCGACGTTCTGCGCAGCCTGACGCTGGTCGCGAATTTCCGCGGTCGAGAAGCCCTTCTCGAACAGCGCTTCGGCGCGGCCTAGCTGCTGCGCGGCGAGCTTCTGCTCGCTCTCCCGCTGCAGCAGCAGCGCCTCAGCCACCGCCTTGCTCTGCACGGCGCGGCGCTCCTGCGCTTCCGCGGCGCGGAGCTGGGCCTGAATGTCCGAGACATCCATCTTCACCAGAAGCTGGCCCTTCTCGACCTCGTCGCCTTCCTTGACCAGCACTTCGGCGATCCGGCCCGCCAGCTTGGTGGCGATCTCGACCTGTTCGGATTCAAGCCGGCCGTTGGCCGAGGCGAAGCCCTCGGGCAACCGCTTCGGCATCAGCTTCTGGATCAGCTTGTCGAATTTATCGTCGGCGTGTGCCGGAAGCGGGCCGACCAAAATGCCGGCTCCGAGACACAGGGCGCTGAACAGCCGGACACCACGGCGGGTCGGGTGGAAGATGGTCATCATACGGCTCCGGAATCACGGACTGAACAGTGAGCGCCCCCGCCTCAGCTATCCCTCCGCTCGTTAAAGGCCAATTCCGCGTCGAAACGGATTGTCCGCGAAGCTCGTTCGCGGTATTGAACACAATTGTTCAAATCAGATCAAGTGTGTCCAAGATTGTGTCCAGCCCGGCGCAACGGCAGATCTATCTGGCGGCGATGCAATTGTTCGCTGAGCGCGGCCTGACGCAGATCAGCGTAACCGATCTGGCCCAGGCGGCCGGTGTCGCGCGGGGCACAGTTTACAATAACCTCGGCGACCTCACCGGCCTGTTCGACCTGGTGGTTACCAATTTGGCCACCGAACTGAATCCGCGGCTGACCGTGGCGCTGGCGGATAGTCACGAGCCGGTGCGGCGGCTCGCCACCTGGATGCGGCTATTGATCCGTCAGGCTCATGAGGAACCGCGGCTCGGGCGGTTCGTCTGCCGGTTCGGTATGAGCCCGACGACGCTGCGGGTGGTCTGGGACGGACGGCCGCTCGACGACCTCGCCTCCGGCCTGTCGCAACGCGGCCACAGCCTTGATCCCGCTCAGATCGCCTCGGCTGCTAATTTCATCTCGGGCGCGATCCTGGGCGCCATCTTTACAAGTCTCGACGGCCACCGCACTTGGGTCGACGCGGCTGCCGAGACTGTGGAATGGGTGCTGGTGGGCCTCGGGGTGTCGCGCGAGGAAGCACGGAACCTTGCGGTCGGCGATCTGCCGCCGCTGCCGGAGTGATCACAGCGGCGAGACGGCACGGCCCTTGCCGTTGAACTTACCGCCCCCCGGTCTTATGGCTGGGCGATGCAGACCACCATCGATACCATCCCGCCGCTGATGACCCGGTTCCGCCCCGCTGCGGCGCCGCGCAAGCCTGCGCCGTTCCTGCCGATGAGCCGCGCCGAGATGGACAAGCTCGGCTGGGATGCCTGCGACATCGTCCTGGTGACCGGCGACGCTTACGTCGATCATCCGAGCTTCGGCATGGCGATCATCGGCCGCCTGCTCGAATCCCAGGGCTTCCGCGTCGGCATCATCGCGCAGCCGGATTGGCAGTCCGCCGAGCCGTTCCGTGCGCTCGGCAAGCCGCGGGTGTTCTTCGGCGTGACCGGCGGCAACATGGACTCGATGGTCAACCGCTACACCGCGGACCGACGGCTGCGCCACGACGACGCCTACACGCCGAACGGCGAAGGCGGCAAAAGGCCGGACCGCTGCACCCTGGTCTATGCGCAGCGCTGCCGCGAAGCCTTCAAGGACGTGCCGATCATTCTCGGCGGCATCGAAGCCTCGCTGCGCCGGATCGCGCATTACGACTACTGGTCCGACAAGGTGCGCCGCTCGGTGCTGGCCGACGCCAAGGCCGACCTGTTGCTCTACGGCAATGCCGAACGCGCTGTCGTCGAAGTCGCGCATCGATTGGCTGGCGGCGAGGCACCGCGCGAACTCGACGACATCCGCGGCGTCGCGCTGTTCCGCCGCGTACCGGAGAACTACACGGAACTACACGCCGACGACCTCGATGCCGCCGACGAAGGCGCGCGGCAGGTGGCGGGCGACGTCGTGATTCGGCTGCCCTCCTGCGAGCAGGTCGAGCAGGACAAGGAAGCCTATGCCCGCGCTTCGCGCGTGCTGCACCGGGAGAGCAATCCCGGCAACGCGCGGCCTTTGGTGCAGCGCCACGGCGACCGCGACCTGTGGCTCAATCCGCCGCCGATCCCGCTCACCACCGACGAGATGGATTCGGTCTACGATCTTCCTTACGCCCGCGCGCCGCATCCGTCCTATGGCGACGCCAAGATCCCGGCGTGGGACATGATCAAGACTTCGGTGACGATCATGCGCGGCTGCTTCGGCGGCTGCACCTTCTGCTCGATCACCGAGCACGAAGGCCGCATCATCCAGAGCCGGTCGGAAGCCTCGATCCTGCAGGAGATCGAGAAGATCCGCGACAAGACGCCGGGCTTCACCGGCGTGATCTCGGACATCGGCGGGCCGACCGCCAACATGTACCGGATGGCATGCAAGGATCCGAACATCGAGTCCTCGTGCCGCAAGCCGTCCTGCGTGTTTCCCGACATCTGCCCGAACCTGAATACTTCGCACGACGACCTGATCCGGCTGTATCGCAAGGTGCGCGAGGTCAAGGGCATCAAGAAGGTGATGGTGGCGTCGGGCGTACGCTACGATCTCGCGGTGAAGAGCCCGGCCTACATCAAGGAGCTGGTGAGCCACCACGTCGGCGGCTACCTGAAGATCGCGCCGGAGCACACCGAGCGCGGCCCGCTCGACAAGATGATGAAGCCGGGCATCGGCACCTATCACCGCTTCAAGCAGATGTTCGAGGCGGCCGCCAAGCAGGCCGGCAAGCAGTACTATCTGATCCCGTACTTCATCGCGGCGCATCCGGGCACGTCCGACGAGGACATGATGAACCTCGCGCTGTGGCTGAAACGCAATCGCTACCGCGCCGACCAGGTGCAGACCTTCCTGCCGTCGCCGATGGCGACCGCGACTGCGATGTATCACAGCGGCGTCAATCCGCTGCGCGGCGTGCGCCACGGCGCCAGCGAGCCGGTCGAGGCGATCAAGGGCCTGCGCCAGCGCCGGCTGCACAAGGCGTTCCTGCGCTATCACGATCCGGACAACTGGCCGGTGCTGCGCGAGGCGTTGAAAGCGATGGGCCGCGCCGACCTGATCGGCTCGCGCCCCGATCAGCTCGTGCCGGCGCATCAGCCGCCCGGCACCGGCAAAGCCGCCGGCACCCGCCGCCCCATTCGCGGCGACGGACCGAAGCCGCAGCGCTTCACCACCAAGGGCGTGCGGCTGGTCAAATAACCGCCGCCGCAGCAAGTCGCGAGCTTACGTCAGCAGCCCGCGCTTGCCTTCCTTCCAGCGCGCGAATTCGGTCTGCAGCACCGAGACGTGCTCGTCCTCTTCGGCGGCGAGTTCGCGATAGAGCTGGCGCTCGACCGATCCGTCCGGCGTCTCGCCGACCCGGGTCTTGAAGAACGAGGCGGCACGCCGCTCGAACTCGATCGCGGCTTCGAACAGCGTGGTCGGATCGCCGATCCGGCCTTTGACGCCGGCCATGATCGCCGCGGTGCCGAGGTGGAAGCCTTCGGTCGCCTGCGGAATCGCCACGTGATAGCGATTGGCCAGCGTCGTCATGTGCTCCTCTTCCATCTCGGCGAAGCTGAGGAACAGTTCCTGCAACGTGGAATCGGAGGTCTCCTTGGCGGCGCGGGCATAGAACGCGCGGCCGCCGAGCTCGATCTCGAATGCGGTACGGATCGCCGCCAGCCCGGCCTCGTCGCTGACGCCGGCGCGGTCGAGCGGCTGCAGCTTGCCGCCGCAGTGCGGGCACATGCCGTAGGGGAACGCGAAGCCTTCGCTGACCTTGGCGCAGTCGTCGCAGCGCCATTGCAGCTCCGAGCCGGCGCAGCAGATGTACTCCTCCGAGCCTTCCAGCGGCTGGTGACACTTCGGGCAATGCGCCACGCCATCCTCCTCGATCGGCGGCGCCAGCTTGCCGGCGACAAAATCGTCGGCATCCTGCGCCGTGATGGGCCATTTGGCCTTGTTGAGCCGCAGCCAGGCGGCGATCGATTTCGCGGCGCGACGGCCCGCGCTCATCGCCAGGATGACGGTCGCACCGCCGGTGACGATGTCGCCGCCGGCGAACACGCCCGGCATGTTGGTCGACTGGGTGTCGTCGTCGGCCGCGATGTTGCCCCACTTGTTGAGCGCGAGGCCGGGCGTCGCTTGGCCGATGATCGGATTCGGCTTGGTGCCGAGCGCGTAGATCACCGTATCGCATTCCAGCTCGATGAACTCGTCGAGCGGCACCGGCTTGCGGCGGCCGCGCTCGTCGGCCTCGCCGAGCTCCATCTTCTGCAGCCGCACCGCGCGGACGTCGCCGCTCTCGGTGACGAGAATTTCCACCGGCGAATGCAGGAAGAAGAAATCGACGCCCTCCTCCTTGGCGTGGCGGATTTCCTCGATGCGCGCCGGCGCTTCTGCCTCCGACCGGCGATAGACGCAGCGCACCGTCTCGGCGCCGACACGGCGTGCGACGCGCAGGCAGTCCATCGCGGTGTTGCCGGCGCCGATCACGATCACGCTGTTGCCGACGCTGACCGGCGTGTCGAGATACGGGAAGCGATCGCCGCCCATCAGGTTGATGCGGGTGAGGAATTCGTTGGCCGAATAGACCCGGCCGGCGAACTCGCCGGGAATACCCAGGAAGGTCGGCGCACCGGCGCCGGCCGCGACGAACACCGCATCGAAGCCGCGGCCGTTCATCAACTGCTCAATCGTGAAAGTCTTGCCGACGACCTTGTTGGTCTCGAACTTGACGCCGATGTCCTTCAGCCGCTGGATTTCGCGGTCGATGATGTCGCGCGGCAGCCGGAATGACGGAATGCCATACTGGAGCACGCCGCCGAGCACGTGCAGCGCCTCGTACACCGTGGTCTCAACATTGTAGCGGGTGAGATCGGCCGCGGCGGCAAGGCCCGCCGGGCCGGAGCCGACGATCGCGACCTTGCCGATCGTCTTGGACAGATCGATCGGCTTGCTCTTCGGCGCTCTGGCATTGTCGCCGATGAAGCGCTCGAGGCGGCCGATCGCGACCGGCTCGTGCTTCTTGTACTTGCGGATGATGCACTGCGCTTCGCACTGCGTCTCCTGCGGGCAGACCCGGCCGCAGATCGACGGGAAGATGCTCGACTGATAGATCGTCTCCAGCGCAGCATCGAAGTCCCGGAACAGGATGTTGCGGATGAACACCGGAATGTCGATCCCGACCGGACAGCCGGCGACGCAGGTCGGCGTGATGCACTGGATGCAGCGCTCGGCCTCCTGTAGCGCCTCCTCGACCGAATAGCCGAGATTGACTTCCTTGAAATTGGTGGCGCGCTCGTGAGCGTCGCGCTCCGGCATCGGCGTCTGATGCGGCGGCAGCGTCGCCAGCTTCTTGTAGTTGCGCTTGCCCTCGACGATGAGCTGCTTTTCGAGATTGCAGACATGGGCGAAGTGTTCGTTCGCCTTGTCTTCCTCGGTCTTGAAACGCTTCTGGCGGGCGTGCAGCTCGTGGAAGTCGACCTTGTGGCCGTCGAAATCCGGGCCGTCGACGCAGGCGAACTTCACTTCATTGCCGACCGTGACCCGGCACGAACCGCACATCCCGGTGCCGTCGACCATGATGGTGTTGAGCGACACCATGGTCTTGACGCCGTGCGGGCGGGTGGTCTCGACGCAGGCGTGCATCATCGGCATCGGGCCGATCGCCACCACCTTGTCGGGCTTCTGCTGCGTGATCACCCGCTCCAGCGCCGCGGTGACGAGGCCGGGCTCGCCGTAGCTGCCGTCATCGGTGCAGATGATCAGTTCGTCGGCGAATTCGCGAAACTTGTCTTCCCAGAACACCAGATCCTTGGTGCGGAAACCCATGATCGCGGTGGTGCGCGCGCCGGACTGCTTGAACGCCCGAAGCTGCGGGAAGATCGGCGCGACGCCGAGGCCGCCGCCGACGAACACCACGTGATCGACCTTGTCGATGTGCTGCGGCAAACCGAGCGGACCGACGAAGTCCTCGAACGCCTCGCCTTCCTTGAACTTGTCGCGCATCTCGCGCGTGGTCTTGCCGAGCGCCTGGACCACGACGGTCACCAGCCCCTTGTCGCGATCGAAATCGGCGACGGTGAGCGGAATGCGCTCGGCGCCGTCGTAGAGACGGAGCATCACGAAATGGCCGGGCTCGGCGGAAGCGGCGATATCCGGTGCCTCGACGTCCCACAGGAAAGTCGCGTCCGAGAACTGCTCGCGTCGCACAATACGATACATGATGTCAGCACAGATTGGTTCGAGGCCGGCGGGCGGCATCGAGAGATGACGGGAAAGCGGCTCAAAATAGCCAAGGAGCGCCAAATTGATTTGACTTCGGTCATGTCCGGTCCGGCGCCGCACGCCCGATCACGTAGAAATGTCCGGTTGTGGGCGCACGCGAGGCCCGCGCATGGCCGACATGCGACGGCCGCCCGGCTTTGCGGCGGGCAGCCTCCGACAAAGGTCTAATGGGAACGTCACGTCGAACTAATCGGGCGTCCGGGCCGTGCCGCATCGACGGCGAGTCAGCGCGCGGTCTCCGCCGTATCGGGCCGGCCCGCCAAGCAGATCAGCGTCGCCTGACCGATCGCAACCAGCGAGCGGCCTTCCGAACCATCGGCGAATACTTCGAGCTGACAGATCGTCAGCGTCCTGCCCGATTTCACCACCTTGCCGATCGCTTCCAGCGCGTCGCCGCGCGCCGGGTTGAGCAGATTGACCTTGAACTCCACGGTGAGCACCGAGCTGTCTTCCGGGAACATCGTATAGGCGGCGTAGCCGCCGGCCGAATCCGCGATCGCCGAGGTGCCGCCGGCGTGGAAGTAACCGTGCTGCTGCGACAGCTCCGCCCGGAACGGCATCCGGATCGTCACCAGTCCGAGCCGCACCTCGTGAATGGCTGCGCCGAGATGCTGCATCAAGCCCTGACGGCCGAAGCTGTCGCGGATCCGCCGTTCCAGCGCCGGATCGACCGCTGTTCCGATTTTGCCCTTCATCGTCTCTCCCTGACTCGTCGCTTCTGTTCGCTCTGCCGCCGAGTCTAGCGGGAGCAGGCTCCGTGGCCGGAGTGAAAAACTGCTGCACCACGTTGAGAAATTCTCGTCCTCGCCGGAGCCGGACTCATCCTCGCCTGATGAAATCTCAGCAGCGCCGCCGCCGTCACCGTGGCAATTCTGACGCGGCGTGCGCAGCCATGAGGGATCGCGGGCGAGGGAGACCAAGACGCTGACGGCGCTCGCGCTCTACGCTTTCGTGATGTGCATCGCGCCGGGATGATCGGCGATGCTCGCTTCATCGACCGAACCATGACGGCCCTTTCGGCCATTGAGGAGGATTTGTTCTGGCTATGACACGTCTGTCTCGCAGCGACCTCGAGCATCACGCGACGACCTGGATCGAGGCATGGAATCGTCACGATGTCGGCGCTGTGATCGAGCCGTTCGCGGCGGACGCGGTGTTCGTCAGCCCGCGCGCCGCGACCGTGACCGGCGACGCCACCGTGCAGGGCCGCGACGCGCTCTACGCCTATTGGATCAAGGCGCTCGATGCGGTCCCGGATCTCGTCTTCAAGTTCGAATCCGCGGTCTGCGACGAAGCCGCCCAAACTGTACTCGTCCACTACGTGTCACACGCCGGCGGACGGACGTTGCGCGCCTGCGAATTGATGCGGTTCGAGAATGGCCGGCAGGTCTACGGCGAGGCGTTCTATGGTGCCGACGTGTCGCAGGTGCCCGCATGAGCGCGGTCGAAACTACGAGCGCCGGTGCCGCCGCTTGCAAAGGAGCGATACGATGACGGTCTATGCCATCGCCCAGATCATGATTCACGACCGCGCTCGCTACGAACGCTACGCCGCGCGGTTCTTGCCGACGTTGCAGCCGTATGGCGGGCGGCTGCTCGCCGCCGACGAGAAGCCCGGCAGGTGGAGGGATCGCCGACCTGCCAGAAGGTGATCCTGCTGGCGTTTCCCGACGAGGCGACGTTCCGGGCCTGGGAGACCTCGCCCGACTACGAGACCATCGCGGTCGATCGGCGCGCCGCGACGACAGGCAACGTCGTACTGATCCAAGGGCTCGGCTGACGCGATGCGACCGATCATCCGCCTGCAGGAGCTTTCGCTCCAGACCCAATCCCATGGCGAGTCCTTCGAGGCGCGGATCGCGGCCGTCGCCGCGCCGCTCGGGGCACTCCGCATCGGTGCCCGCTATGTCGAAGTCCCGCCCGGCAAGAAGGCATGGCCGCACCATTGCCACCATGCCAACGATGAGCTGTTCGTAATTCTCGGCGGCCGCGGCGTGCTGCGTTACGGGAAGCAACGCCATCCGGTGCAGTCCGGAGACGTCGTGGTCTGCCCTGCAGGCGGCGAGGAGACGGCACACCAGCTCATCGCCGAGGGCGACGAGCCGCTGAGATATCTTGCTGTCGGCAGCATGCACGAGCCCGATGTTCTGGAGTATCCCGACGGCGGCAAGGTGGCGGTGTTCGTCGGGGCCGCCCCCGGCGGCGACAAGGCCGCACGGCGGCTCGAACTGACGGTGAAGAAAGCCGGCGCGGTCGACTATTGGGACGGCGAGCCGTGACGGCTCGGCAGTCGCCAAGGACGCTGTCGTCAGGCCGGTCCGGCCGGTCGTGCGGCTTCGCTCAGCATCCAGGCGCGAACGTTCCTGATCCGGCGGTCGCGTTCCAGCGCCGGAGGATAGCAGAGATAGTAACCGGCATTCGCCGGGACGTGATGGCCGAGGATCGGCACCAGACGATCCGACGTGATGTCGCAAGCCGCGATCTCGACGCCGGCGAAGGTGATGCCCGCTCCGTCGATCGCGGCCTTCAGCCCGAGCCCGGACGTATCCACCATGGTGATCGCCGCCGGCTTGATCGGACCGCCGGGCAGGCTGTCGTTCCACCGCTTGAAATTCTCCCACCGGTGCTGCGACAGAAACAGATTCGTGCGAGAGATCGCCTTTCGTGAACCCGCTTCATCGCCCGACTGCCAGTCGGCTGCCCGCCCGAGCAGGGCGACGTTCTCCTCGAACAGAAGCTCGGACAGAACGCCCGGCCAGATTCCGCGGCCGTGGCGAACGGCAGCGTCGGCCACACCGGCGCCGAGATCGACGACCGACTGGGTGGTCGAGATCAAGAGTTCGAATCCCGCCCGTGCGAACGGATAGGACGTCAGGCGCGGCGACAGCCAATGCACCGCGAAGGTCGGCAGCATCGACAGCCGCAGCGGACCGAGCTTGCGGTCGTTCTTGAGGCGCCCGACTGCGCCGGTGATCCGGGCAAAGCCGGCGGTCAATTCCGGCGACAGCAGCCTGCCGGTTTCCGTCAGCTCAAGCCGCGGCCCGATCCGGCGCATCAGCTCGACGCCCAGCAGCTCTTCCAGGATGCGAAGCTGATGGCTGACCGCCGACGGCGTCACGCCGATTTCGACCGCCGCCTCCTTGATCGACATGTGGCGCGCCGCCGCTTCGAACGCCCGCAGCGCGTTCAACGGAACGCCGAGCCGCCTCGCTTCGGTCACGCCGCTCGCCTCGCGGCCCGGGATGGCGGCAGGGTTCGGGCTGGCGATCGGCTCGTCGCAGCCCGGCCGAACCGATCGCAATCTGGCCTGACGTTTGTTCAATCGCGCCACGACGCGATCTGGCGACAATGCAGCGGCGACCGACGGCGGCGGCGCTGCTGCGGCAGCGCTCCGGTCGGCGCCCCCGAAAGCTGGTCGATTCTCGTCCATGCCTACCATTGGAACAGAGTGTCTTCCCGGCTCCGATCCTAGTGGACGTGACACTTTACGCAAAATATAAAGCGTCACATTACACTTCGAGGCGAACGCATGCGTCTGCAGTCCCCGTGGCACCCTCGCCTGGCCGAAGGCGCCGAGTCGCCGTGCGACCGGCTGGTTTCGGCGTTGTCGGAAGACATCGGGATTGGGCGGCTGGAGGTCGGCGCCCGGCTGCCGGCACACCGCGACCTCGCCTGGAAGCTCGGTATCGGGCTCGGCACGGTCACCAAGGCTTACGGCATCCTCGAGCGGCGCGGGCTGGTCCGCTCGGTCACCGGGCGCGGCACCTTCGTAGCCGTCACCGAGTCCCGCACCGGCGACGTGATCGACCTGTCGCGCAACGCCCCGCCGTCGGCTGTGAGCGAACGGCTGATCGCGCGGTCGCTGACCGCGATCGCCAAACGCGTCGACGCCGACGTGTTCAACGCCTATCCGCCGGTGATCGGCCACATCCGATTCCGCAACGAGCTGGCGCGATGGTTTCGCCGGCTCGGGATGGACGCCGACCCGGCGCATCTGCTGCTGACCAACGGCGCCCAGCACGCGCTCGCCGTCAGCCTGTCGACGCTGTGCGGCCCGGCCGGCACGCTGTTCGTCGAGCAGCAGACCTATCCGGGGATCATCGGCCTCGCCCGTCATCTCGGCGTGACGCTCATCCCCGTTGCAATGGATCAGGAAGGGATGCTGCCGGAGGCACTCGACCGCGAGCTGACGACGCAGCAGCTCCGCCCCGCCGCGGTCTATCTGACGCCGACGATGCAGAACCCGACCACCGGCTCGATGAGCAGGAGCCGGCGCGAGGTGATCGCCACGGTCTGCCGCCGGCACGACATCGTGGTGATCGAAGACGACGTCTATGCGCTGCGTCCCGACCCGGACTATCCGCCGATCGCGAGTCTGGCGCCCGATCGGGTGTTCTACATCAACAGCCTGTCGAAGACGCTGAACCCGGCGCTACGGATCGGCGGCCTGGTGGTGCCCGCCGCCTGGTTCGCCCGCGCCGAGGCGGCATTGCACGCCAGCGGGCTGATGATCAGTCCGCTGAGCTGCTCGGTGATGGAGCAATGGCTGCTCGACGGCACCGCCGACGCGGTGAGCGCCGCGATCCAGGAAGAGGCCGGCCGGCGCCGCATCATCGCGACAGAGTTGCTCGGCGCCGCGATGCATCAACCCGCGCATATCGGCTACCACGTCTGGCTTCCGCTTTCGTCCGCGGAAGCAGAAGCAGTCGATGCCGCCGCCAAGGCGATCGGCATTCTGGTGACGCCGCCGTCCTCGACCTCGGTGGGCGGCATCAGCGCCGGCATTCGTCTGTGTATCGGCGCGCCGCCACGGGCGGATCTCGAGAAAGCACTCAGCGCCATCAACGCGATCATCGCCCGGATAGCTGTCCGCAGCGGCGACACCTCGTCGGCGCTGCGCTGATCCTGCGCCGACGTCGTTCAGTTGCGCTGATCGAACGCCAGCCGCACCCCGAAGGCGATCAGCACCGAACCGGTCAGGCCGTCGATCCCGCGCGTGAACGCGGGATTGCGGACCAGCCTGGCGAGCGGCCGCGTCGCCGCCGTGATCGCCGCGAACCAGATCAGGCCCATCGCGGCGTGAATGCCGGCGAGGCCGACGCTGAAGGCCACCACCGGAGCGCCCTGCGGAATGAACTGCGGCAGCAAGCTGACGTAGAACACGCCGACTTTCGGATTGAGCAGATTGGTCATCAGGCCGCGCACGAACCAGCCGGACGAACGTTTCGCTGAAGGTTCCGGCAGCGCAGCATCCGCGGCCGGCTCCGGCACCGCCGCCGGTCGGAAGGCGGCGCGGACCATCTGGGCGCCGAGCCAGACCAGATAGGCGGCTCCGGCATACTGAAGAATTCGGTAGCCGATCTCCGACACGGTGAGCACGGCGCCGAGGCCGACCGATGCCAGCAGTCCCCACGCCAGCACCCCGCTCACCACGCCGGCGCCCGCCTTCATCGCCTGAGCACCGCCTTCGACCGTGGCGGTCCGCAGCACCAGCGCGGTATCCAGCCCCGGCGTGATGGTCAGCAGTGCGGCGGCGACGGAAAACGCGGCGATCGCAGACACCCAATCCATCTCAAACTCCCAAGCCGGCGCAGAACGCATCGAACAGCAGCCGCCCCTGCTGCCACTCACCGAGACCACTTGCGCCGTTGAGGTGGCCGTGAGCGCCGGCGATCACCAAGCCGGCGTTCCATTCGCGGGCTCGTCGCCGTGCGTCGTCGAGCGAGCCGTAGGGATCGTCGGCGCTGGCGACAATCAGCGCCGGAAACGGCAACGGCCGCGCCGGCGGATTGCCGAAGCTCGCGGCTTCGGCCGGAAACGCCGCAGCGTCTGGATCAGGCACCGCGACCAGAAATGCGCCCCGCACACGGTCTCGGATCTGCTCGGCCGCATGCGCGACCAGCAGGCAGGCCAGACTGTGGGCGACCAGAACCGCCGGCTGCGGCGCATTGGCCAGCGCGGCGCGCAGCGCCCGTGTCCAGTCGGCGAGATCGGGCGCGTCCCAATCCGCCGGGCGAAATCGCGTGAAGGAGGGGGTGGCGGACTGCCAATGACTTTGCCAGTGCGACTCTCCGGAGCCGCTGATACCCGGAAGGATGATCACTGGTGCCATGGTGCCCGCCTGACTCCGATCATACGCGGCGCTTCGCGTCATGAAACTGAAGTGATCTCATTCAACCGGCAGCATTTCTCACCGCGGCCGGCGCAGCGCAATGGCCGCGGCGGCTTGACATCGGGGCCGCCGATGGCGTGATGCTGAGCGACGACATGTCCGTTTCGGACAATCATTCGATCAGCACGCGTCACTCGTACGAGACGTGGTGCGGAGTGCACGATGACCAACCCGCCCCGTTCGAAGACCGCTGTCGTGATCCGGCACGTCGTCTTCGAAGATCTCGGCTACTTCGCACCTGTGCTCACCGCGGCCGGCTACGACATCCGCTATGTCGATCTCGATCAGGCACCGCTATCGGCGCTGAGTCCCGAACAGCCGGATCTGTTGATCGTGCTCGGCGGACCGATCGGCGTCTACGAAGTGGAGGCCTATCCGTATCTGCTCGACGAGCGCCGGATTCTGGCGGCGCGTCTCGCCGCGAATCGGCCGACCTTCGGCATCTGCCTCGGCGCCCAACTGATCGCCGCGACGCTCGGCGCCGACGTCGCGCCGATGGGCCACAAGGAAATCGGGTTCGGGCCGTTGACGCTGACCGATGCGGGGCGGCGCGGGCCGCTCCGGCATCTCGACGGCGTCCCGGTGCTGCATTGGCACGGCGACGCCTTCCAGATTCCCGCCGGCGCCGAAAACCTCGCCGCCACGGCGCTGTGCGCCACTCAGGGCTTTGCGATCGGCCGCACCGTTCTGGGCTTGCAGTTTCACCCGGAAGTCGAGGTCGATCGCGGCATCGAGCGCTGGCTCACCGGACACGCGGCGGAGCTGTCGGCAGCCGGCATCGATCCGCGCGCATTGAGGGCGCAGGCGATGAGCATCCCACGTGAAGCGCATCTCGCCGCGCAGCGGATGTTCGAGGAATGGCTGTCGCAGATCGACTGACGGGCGACGACATCGCACGGTTCGGCAGCGATCCGGCGCGCATGTTCGCCGCCAACCTGCGGACCGTGCAGGAGCGCATTGCGGCCGCCTGCCGTCGATCAGGCCGCCGGCCGGAAGACGTGCGGCTGCTTCCCGTCACCAAGACAGTCCCGGCGCAGGTGCTGCGGCTGGCGTTCGCCGCGGGCATCACCGATTTCGGCGAGAAAAAGCGCGCGACAAGCGCGCCGCCCTCGCTGATCTGGCGATCAGTTGGAGCATCATCGGCCATCTGCAAACCAACAAGGTGAAGTATCTGGTTCAGCTCGCCTCGAAGTTTCATGCGCTCGACAGCGTCCGGCTGGCCGAGGAATTGAACCGGCGCCTCGACGCCCAGGGCCGCGATCTCGACGTCTTCGTGCAGGTCAACACCTCCGGCGAAGCCAGCAAATACGGCCTGCAGCCCGACGAGCTGATCCCGTTCGTCGAGCGCCTGACGGACTACCCGCGGCTGAAGCCGCGCGGACTGATGACGCTGGCGATCCTGAGCCCCGATCCGCCGCGGGTGCGGAACTGCTTCCGGCTGTTGCGCGAGCTGCGCGGCCGCGCGGCCGGCGGTCCATCCCGGCGTGACGCAATTGTCGATGGGCATGACGGGCGACTACGAGATCGCGATCGAGGAAGGCGCCGACGTGGTGCGGGTCGGCCAGGCGATCTTCGGACCGCGCCCGACCAGCGATGCGCTGTACTGGCCAGACATCGGCAAGGCGCCGGCGTCGGACCCGCAAACCGGCTCAGCGCGAGGTCGCGCGATGAGGCCGCCCAATCTCCAAGCCTGTCCGTTGAAATGGCGCGCCATTCAGAATAAAACTGCGAACTCTTATGTAATTGAAATTGCAATATAAATATCCGGGACGCGTTGCCCCGCCATTGGTGAGCCAGGTCGATGTTGCATGAACTCTGAGCGGCGAGAGTCCATCTCGCTCGGCCCAGAGGACCTTTTGAGACATTGTGTTGCGCTTGGAATCGAAGCCAGATGGTCGAGACGCCGCGGGCTCGGTTCACGAGGGCCTGCTGCGGCGATACCCGGACGCGCCTAGCCGCCGCCTAAAGTGCGATGTTGCCGAAGTCGTCTGGCCCGAAGATTGCCACGTGCGTGAAATCTGTGTCGACCAGATCGGGCCAGTCGGACGGCGGCTTGTCACGCAGCGCCTCGGTACAGACCTTCAGATCCGCTGCCGGGATGGCGTCGTAGGAAATGATCACCTCGCGGCTTCGAAGGACCGAGAGGAAGACCTGTCCGAGCGGCGCGCCATTCATGTGTCGGTGATTGCTGATGGTCAAATCCCAGGTACCACCGAACGACCAGTCAACGCCGACGCGCGCGGGCAGCTTGTTGGCGTGCACTGCGAGCTTGAACGCAGACTTGCCGCCCTTGTTCAGTAGGAGGGGCGTCTTTTTGGGATATGACGATAGGCAAATGATGTTCTTGCCGTCGTCGCCGATGGCGTCGATCACCTCCTGCGGCGTTATGTGCGACTGCGGCCACGTCGGCTTCAGGCCGTCCGTCTGGATCGTCGCAAACTGATCCGAGGTCCGGGCATGGGTGAACCAGCCGTAGGCGCTGATCGCGGCGGTTCGGGCTTCGGTCATTCCGGTAGGGCCGAGCAGGTCGATATGGACATTGGTCATTGAAATCTCTCGGTTGAAAGAACGCCTTGCGGTCTGGCACGACAGTCATATGTATATAGCCAGTCACCCGGCGCGCGCCCACGACGCCGATTACGGGACTTGGGTCTAGGATCAAAGAATCTACTGGGGTGATGCCCCGTCCTGCCGGACGTTAAATGGCGACATGATCTCTGGTGCCGTGACAAGCACCGCGCCGCGGGCCTAGGCGACGCAAAGCGATCCCCGCAATTCGCAACGGCCAGCCACTGGCCGGCAGGGATCGTCTATGAAGTCCGCAACCTGGGCCGCCATCATCATTGCTGTGAACGACATCTGGAGCCTTGCGGCTCTCGCGCTGTTAATCGTGGGCGAAATCACCCTCGCATATTTGAACGCGAAAAAACCGAAGCGGTAGTCCGCTTCGGTCTCCTTCTCGCTATCCTTCCTCTTTCTCACGCGGCGCGGCGGCGAAAAGGACAGGATCGTCCCGACTTGACTGATGATGGTCGGAGGCGATCTAGCGCCGTCCTCTCGGCTTCATCCGCGATATCTACCTTGAGAGAAGCGCTTTATCCTCGCCATTTGGTCTTGGCTGACACAATAGTTTCAATCCTGCAGTCTTTGTAATCTTCATCTTGCCACTTCCGAGTTAGCCAATCTTCAGCTTTCGTCCCATCTAAGTATGTCGCCCCCTCTGGGGCGTGCCATCGTTCGTAGGAGATCGAAGGGGTGACGACAGAGCAGTCTCTTGGCTGCGGCATCGGTCCAGAGTACGAAGCGGGAATGACCGGGCGAGAGCCATTCAAGCAATAGTAGGAGCCTTCAAGGTCGACATCATCAAAGCTCGTCTCTTCGAAGTGCGCATTGGTCAAATTTGCATCACGAAAGGGATGACTGTGTGATGCCTTCCAGCCGTATTTTTCTCGATCTAGAACGCCGAAGTGAGCACGTAAAAACGAGGATCCTGACAAGTCTGCCGCGGTAAAAGCGGAGTTGATAATCCGCACATTCTCAAATTTAGTTCGGTCAATCACAGCTGACGTAAGGTCTACGAAGAATAGCTCTCCCTTAATGAAGCGGGATTCAGATACTAAGGAACGTTGCGCGTCCATGCGAGATAGTTGGAAGTTCTTGAAATTGGTTCCAAGTATCTCGGCGCGCCTCAGGCTTCCAAAGAACGAAGAGTCGAGAACTGTGGCCCCGTTTAAGGCTAGGCAGTTCGCGTCTCCGCTGAAAAATAAATTCTTCAGATTGGATGAGCTGAGGGATGCGCCGCTGAGCATGGTGTTCTCAAAGCGAGCATCGACCAGAGTTGCGCCACCGAAATCAACCGCCGACAGATCAGACCGGTCAAACATCGGACTGTGAAGAGTCGCGCCAGCTAAGCTTACGAAGGCGCCTTTTTGCTTCGGCGCAAGATCAAGCCCCGAAAAATCCGTCTTGCTGATTTGATCAGGTGTAGAAGTTAGATTGTAGATGCACCGTGGTGCAGAACCCCAGTAACTTAGCTTAGACAGCCAGGACGACGATCCAAAGGCGCGACCAAGCAAGCAGTCATGTGTATTTAGATATTCGAGCGCATCCTTCTTTCCAAGATTGCCCCCGCCGGGCTGAGCTAAGAGCTGCCAAGCGCTCACTACTCTGTCGATATGCCTATTATCGGTTTCTCTTAAGTAATTCCATACAGAGAGAATCCCGCCAATTGCGCCAGATAAAAGAACAGCCTGTGTGACCCAATGGTCCCGAAGCTTGCAGATGATACTGTAAGCTTTTGTGGAACGACGCGCCTGCTCCTTTTCGGCGCCATCCGCAAGAATGGCTACCTTTTCTCGGACGCGCACGATTTCGTCGAGTATTCTGCTAAACGGCTCGTTATCTGCAGGTGTAGTCATGTTCGTTCAAACCAAAGTGCAGTTTGGCTATTACGATGGACTTGATTGTTGCCCCACCGATCGTTGGCTGATTTGGGGGCTGACATGAGTGAGCAAAGAGTGCGCGACGGCATCGAGAGTGAAATGTTGCTACTATATGCCCGCGCGTTCAATGCAGATGATCGTGTTTGGGCTTAACAATTCGGCCCAGCCTATGCGGCCTATTTGCTTCAGAGCGCAGTAGGCTGCCGCAGCTTCACGAGTTGCAGGTACCGGTTCAAGCTTGAGAGGTCGAACTTGTCGCGGGCGCGCTCCCAGTGATCGTTCACTTGTTGGAAGGTCGCGTCGACATTCTGGACTCCGTCAAAGCGGATCAACCAACGAAAAACGTGGGCTTGCGGATTGCGAAAGCTAGGAAGCCGACTTCCAATCGGGGCCGGGGCGAACGCTCCACCGCTTCCTCCAATCAGAAGCTGCGGGATGGTATGTGATTGGTATGGGACTGTTATTGAGGGCGGCGGACGCATTCTCATTGAGAATGATAAACGAAAACGTCTGAAGAATTAATATGCTAATGGCGCGCCCGAAAGGATTCGAACCTCTGACCCCCAGATTCGTAGTCTGGTGCTCTATCCAGCTGAGCTACGGGCGCGTCTGCCGCGGGTCTCGTCGGGTCAAGCCCTGAGCCGCCGGCGGTCCGCAGCGGCGAAGCGCTGCGAAGGCCGCCATAGCTAGCGGCTCCGATCCGGATTGGCAAGCGCCGCGGATGCTCTTTTCTGACGGATCGACGACGACGCCCGCCGCGCCGCGATTCCCGCGGGGAAAACCCGCCGGCCTCGGCGCCGGAGGTGGCCCGCACCGTGCGCTAAACTGCCGGTGCGGAGGCGGCTCCGGATCGCGACGGCGCAGCTTGCCGGCGCGAACAGCTTGGATTCCGCACGGATACGGCGATTCAGCTCGAAAAGGCAGGCCGGGGTCAGGCGCGGGCGCGTTCGCTGCGCAGGCTGTGCAGATCGACGGGGCGGTCGGGGATCGAGATCCGGAAGGTCGCGCCGATGGTGCCCTCGACCAGCTTGATGTCGCCGCCATGGGCCCGCACCAGCTCGGCCGCGATGGCGAGGCCGAGTCCCGAACCGCCGGCGCGGACCGAGCCGTGAAACGCCTCGAACAGGTGGTCGCGGGCCTTCTGCGGCACGCCGGGGCCGGTATCGGAGACTTCGAGCACCGTCACCGATCCCTCGCGGCGGCCGGTGATGCGGATCTGCAGCAGATTGGCATCGCCGCGCGGCAGGCTTTCCAGCGCCTGCGCGGCGTTGCGCACCAGGTTGAGCAGCACGCGGAACAACTGGTCGGGGTCGGCATCGATGGTCAGGCCGCGCTCGATCGCCGCCACCCAGGTGATCGACGCATCATCGGCGAGCCCGGCGGTTTCGCGGACATCGTTGACCAGCGGCTCGATCAGGATGCTGCGGCGATCCGGCGCCGCCTCCTGGGCGCGGCCGTAAGAAAGCGTCGACTGGCAGAACGCGATCGCCCGCTCCAGCGAGCGCACCAGTTTGGGCGCGAAGCGCTGCACCCGCGGGTCCGGCACGCTGGAGAGCTGGTCCGACAGAAGCTGTGACGACGCCAGCAGGTTGCGCAGATCGTGGTTGATCTTGGACACCGCGAGGCCGAGCGCGGCGAGCCGGCTCTTCTGATGCAGCATCGACACCAGATCGCGCTGCATGTCCGACAATTCGCGCTCGGCGAGGCCGATTTCGTCGCCGCGCGGCCCCGGCACCACGATCGAGGCCGGGCTTTCCGGATCGCGACGGAAATTCACCATATTGGCGGTCAGCCGCCGCATCGGCCGCACGAACAGGAAATGCAGCGCCAGATAGATCAGCGCCGTGGTCAGGCTGGTGATGGTCAGCGACACCAGCAACAGATTGCTGGAGAACCGGTACATCGCAATGCGCAGCGGCGCGGCGTCGATCACCACCTCGATGAATTCGGCATTGCCCTCGCCCGGGCCGACCACCCGGATCGCCGAATTGCCGCTCTCCAGCATCACCACGAAGGAATCGAGAATCGCGCCCCATGGCGTGACCTTGCGCATGTCGACGACGTGATCGATCGTGGTCGGCAGATTGGAGCTGGCGAGCAGCCGGCGCTGCTGCCCCATCTTGATCGCCACCGCGCGGGCCTCGATCGAATCCAGGATCTGCTGCGCAAGAGAATCGGGCACCCGGCCCGACGGAGACGCATCCAGCACCAGCACGGCGGTGTTCGCGGCCGCGAGGCGGTCGTTCAGCCGGTTCAATCGGTAATTGGCGATCGACGGCACGTAGATCAGGATTTCGGCGATCAGGATCAGCGGAATCGTCAGCAGCAACAGCTTGCCGGACAGCCCGATCTTGGGCTCCAGACCGCGCCGCCAGGCGTGCGTTTCCGGCTGTTTGTCCGCTGTCTGCACCGCGCCTCGCTCCGGTCCGCTCCTCACCGCCGGCCCCCGGGCCGGAATCGCGACATTATCTAATGTCAAGATGCTCCTTTGCGAGAAGCAGGTCAAATTACCGTTTTCTCATCCGTGAAGACGAGCGCGCGGATTCGACACGGCCGGCGCGGCGCAAAACCGCCGCCGCGCGCAATTGACGAGACCAAGACGCTCCCGTATAAGCCGCGCCAACTGTCCGCGATGACCCGGCTTTGCCCGGGGCGGTTCATTTTTGGGCTGCATCCGGCTCATCTGTGAGCCGACATCTCCGGGCTTACCCACCACTTAATGAATAACTGACCCGGCAACGGAGAACGGCCCGTGAAGCGGACTTATCAACCCAGCAAACTGGTGCGCAAGCGCCGTCACGGCTTTCGTGCCCGTCTCGCCACCACCGGCGGCCGCAAGGTGCTGGCGGCTCGCCGCGCTCGCGGACGCAAGCGTCTGAGCGCCTGAGCGGGCTCGCCCGGGACCTGTTGATGGAGCGGTTGCGGCAGCGGGCGGATTTCATCGCCGTTGCCGGCGGGCTGCGGATCAACGGACCTGCCTTCGTGCTGCAGAGCCTGCGGCGCGAAGATCAGGGCCCGATCCGGGTCGGCTTCACCGTGACCAAGAAGATCGGCACCGCGACCGAACGCAATCGAATTCGCCGCAGACTGCGCGAATTGGTGAAGCGGACGGATCGCGGTTTTCTGCTGCCGCACAGCGACTATGTGCTGGTCGGACGCCGCGCGGCGCTGAGCCGCGACTTTGCCGTCATGCTCGGCGATCTGCGCACCGCGCTCGAGCGGGCGGCGCGGCGATCGCCCAAACCCGCGTGAGTGACGAGAACCGACGATGTCCGACAATCGCAACACCATTCTCGCCGTCGTTCTGTCGGGCCTCGTGCTGCTCGGCTGGCAATATTTCATCAATATCCCGCAGATGGAAAAGCAGCGCGCCGCCCAACAGGCCCAGCAGGCCCAGCAGCAGCCCCAGACCACCTCTCCCGGCACTGCGCCCTCGGGAACGCCGTCTGCCACGCCTGCGCCGGGCACTCCGTCGGCCCCGGGCGCGCCCTCTCCGGCCAATCCTCAGGCCGCTGCCACCCCGACCGTCAGCCGCGAAGCCGCACTTGCCGCCACCCCGCGCATCAAGGTCGAAACCACGCAGCTATCCGGTTCGATCGCGCTGAAGGGTGCACGGATCGACGATCTGGCGCTGACGCAGTATCGCGAAACGGTCGACCCGAAGTCGCCGCCGATCGAGCTGTTCTCGCCGTCGGGCAGCGCCCGGCCGTATTATGCCGAGTTCGGCTGGGTCGGCGCAGCCGGCGCCAACGTCAAGCTGCCGGACCACAACACGGTCTGGACCCAGGAAGGCTCGGGCGCGCTGACGCCGGCCAATCCGGTCACGCTGAAATGGGACAATGGCGAGGGCCTGACCTTCCGCCGCCAGATCGCCGTCGACGATCGCTATTTGTTCACCGTCAAGGACGACGTCACCAACACCGGCGCCGCCCCGGTGACGCTGTATCCGTTCGCACTGATCTCGCGCCACGGCACGCCCCACGTCGAGGGCTATTACATCCTCCATGAAGGCCTGATCGGTTATCTCGGCGAGCACGGCCTGCAGGAATACAGCTACAGCAAGATCGACGAAGCCAAGTCAGTCGGCTTCAAGGCGACCAACGGCTGGCTCGGCATAACCGACAAATACTGGGCTTCGGCGCTGTTGCCCGACAACACCGCGCAGCTTCAGGCGCGGTTCTCGGCCAACAAGGCCGGCAACGTCACCACCTATCAGACCGACTATCTCGAAGACGCCCGCACGGTTCCGATCGGCGGGACGGTGAGCGCCAACGCCCGGCTGTTCGCCGGCGCCAAGGAAGCCCGCGTGGTCGGCATCAACTTCCCGTTCGCCGGCCTCGGCGGATACGACCGCCAGCTCGGCCTCAACCATTTCGACCTCTTGATCGACTGGGGATGGTTCTACTTCATCACCAAACCGATGTTCCTGGCGCTCGACTTCTTCTTCCATCTGGTTGGAAATTTCGGCGTCGCAATTCTGCTGGTCACGGTGCTGATCAAGCTGATCTTCCTGCCGCTCGCCAACAAATCCTACGCCTCGATGGCGAAGATGAAGGCGATCCAGCCGCAGCTTCTCGCGCTCAAGGAGCGTCACCCCGACGACAAGGTGAAGCAGCAGCAGGAGATGATGGAGATCTACCGCAAGGAGAAGATCAATCCGGTCGCCGGGTGTCTGCCGATCCTGCTGCAGATTCCGGTGTTCTTCTCGCTGTACAAGGTGCTGTTCGTCACCATCGAAATGCGGCATGCGCCGTTCTTCGGATGGATTCACGACCTGTCGGCGGCGGATCCGACCAACCTGTTCAACCTGTTCGGCCTGATCCCTTACGATCCGACCGCGATCCCGGTGCTCGGCCACTATCTGGTGCTCGGCGCCTGGCCGCTGGTGATGGGCTTCACGATGTGGTTCCAGATGAAGCTGAACCCGCAGCCGCCGGATCCGACCCAGCAGATGATCTTCGCCTGGATGCCGGTGATCTTCACCTTCATGCTGGCGCACTTCCCGGCCGGTCTGGTGATCTACTGGGCCTGGAACAACCTGCTGTCGGTGATCCAGCAGGCCTACATCATGCGTCGCAACGGCGTGAAGGTGGAGCTGTTCGACAACCTGAAATCGTCGTTCAGTAAAAAGAAAAAGACGGCCTGACCTTTCACACGGGCCGTCATTCCGGGGGCGCGTGCCTAGCTGGCGAACCCGGAATCCAGAGGTTGTCGCGCACAGAGATTCCGGGTTCGCGCGCAAGCGCGCGCGCCCCGGAATGACGACCGTGCCTGGGGCGCGGCCGTGCCCCGGACTTGGAAGCTCAATGACCGACACCATCGATCCAGCTCTGATCGAACGCGGCCGCAAGATGTTCGCAGGCGACTGGCATTTCATCTGGGCCTCGCCGTCGATCGAGACATTGCCGCCGATGGGCAGCGTAGAAATCGCGTTCGCGGGCCGCTCCAATGTCGGCAAGTCGAGCCTGATCAACGCGCTGACCGGCCGCAATGCGCTGGCTCGGACCTCGCACACGCCGGGCCGTACCCAGGAGCTGATCTTCTTCGAAGGTCCGCCCAATGCCGGGCTGCGGCTGGTCGATATGCCGGGCTACGGCTACGCCGCCGCCTCCAAGGCCAAGGTGGCGTCCTGGACCTCGCTGATCCATCATTTCCTGCAGGGCCGCGCCACGCTGGCGCGGGTCTATGTGCTGATCGACGGCCGCCATGGTCTGAAGGATGTCGACCTCGACATCCTGAAGACACTCGACAGGGCCGCGGTCAGCTACCAGATCGTTCTGACCAAGGCCGACCAGGTCAAAGCCGCCGAGCTCTCCGAGCGGGTGACCGCGACCGTCGCGGCACTGACCAAGCATCCGGCCGCATTCCCCGAGGTGCTGACCACCTCTTCGCGCACCGGCGCCGGAATGCCGGAGCTGCGCGCCGCGATGATCCGCCTGCTCGACGAGCGCCGCTGATGCACGCCGCCCTCCGCCTCCTGATTGCGATCGCCGGCCTGTACGGGGCCGCCGGCGTGGCGCTCGCCGCCGCGGCCGCCCATGTGCCGGACGCCGGCCGGCTCGGCCCGGCATCGTCGATGCTGCTGTTTCACGCCTGCGCAATCGCGGCGGCGGTGCTGCTGACCGAGCGAGGCATCGCTCACCGGATTCCCGGGCTGGCGGCGACGTTCGGCTTCGTGTTCGGCACCGCGCTGTTTGCCGGCGCGCTGACGATGCTACAGTTTACCGGCCAAGGCCTGTTTCCGATGGCCGCGCCGACCGGCGGCTCGATCCTGATCGGGAGCTGGCTGCTGCTGGCGGTCGCCGCGCTGTGGCCGCGGCGCAGGCCCTGATCCGCGGCCGCGGCCTCTAGGATCGGCCGCGCCGAAGTGCTAGCGATCTGTCCCGCCGCAACGGCCCCGGAATTGCTCGTTCAGACCGTCCCTTCAGCTCGAAAGACCGCTTCATGACCGACGCGCCCGTCATCAGCCCGCTCGATCAGGCCCGGATACTGTCCGAAGCGCTGCCGCACATGCAGCGCTACGACGAGGAAACCATCGTCATCAAGTACGGCGGCCACGCCATGGGCGCCGAGGACACCGCCAAGGCGTTCGCGCGCGACATCGTGCTCCTGGAGCAGACCGCGGTGAACCCGGTGGTGGTGCATGGCGGCGGGCCGCAGATCGCGCAGATGCTCAAGCGCCTCGGGATCAAGTCGGAATTCGCCGCCGGGCTGCGCATCACCGACGCAGCCACCATCGAGATCGTCGAGATGGTTCTGGCCGGTTCGATCAACAAGCAGCTCGTCGGCTACATCAACGAAGCCGGCGGCAAGGCGGTCGGCCTGTGCGGCAAGGACGGCAACATGGTGTCCGCCAGCAAGGCGACCCGCACCATGGTCGATCCGGATTCACGGATCGAGGAAGTGATCGATCTCGGCTTCGTCGGCGAGCCCGAGAAAGTCGACCTGACCTTGCTCAACCAGTTGATCGGGCACGAGCTGATCCCGGTGCTGGCGCCGCTGGCGACCTCCGCCTCGGGCCAGACTTTCAACGTCAATGCCGACACCTTCGCGGGCGCGGTCGCCGGCGCTCTGCGGGCGAAGCGCCTGCTGCTGCTGACCGACGTGCCCGGCGTGCTCGACCAGAACAAGAAGCTGATCCCCGAACTGTCGATCAAGGACGCCCGCAAGCTGATCGCCGACGGCACCATTTCGGGCGGCATGATTCCGAAGGTCGAGACTTGCATCTACGCGCTCGAACAGGGCGTCGAAGGCGTCGTCATCCTCGACGGCAAGGTGCCGCACGCGGTGCTGCTCGAACTGTTCACCAACCAGGGCACCGGTACGCTGATCCACAAGTGATGCGGGGCGGCGGCGATAACATCCGTCATGGCCGGGCTCGTCCCGGCCATCCACGTCTTTCCGGCGGTTTTCTCAGCAAGACGTGGATGCCCGGCACAAGGCCGGGCATGACGGGGTGGAGATCGCGCGCCCTCGCCACCTTTGTCACCACCCTCGCCCTCACCTCCGCCGCCCACGCCGACCTCAAGATCTGCAACCGCATGAGCTACGTGGTCGAGGCGGCGATCGGGGTGGATTCGAGCGGCGCCACGGCGACGCGGGGCTGGCTGCGGATCGATCCGGCGCAATGTCGCGTCGTGGTGCCGGGCGCGCTCAATGCCGACCGCATCATGCTGAACGCACGCGTGCTGCCGCTGTACGGCGCCTCGCCGCTGCCGCAGAACGGTACCGACCGCCTGTGCGTCGCCGAGGACAATTTCGTCATCGCCGCCGCCCGTCAGTGCCGCGGCAGCCAGACGCTCGCCGCCTTCACCGAGATCAAGCCGACCGACACCGAGGACGGCAACAAGATCGCGTATCTGGCCGAGGATTCCGACTACGACGACGAGCAGGCCAAGCTGGCCGCGATCCAACGGCTGCTGCTGATCGCCGGCTACGATGCCTCGCCGATCGACGGCGTCGACGGCCCGAAGACGCGAGCGGCGCTGTCCGCCTTCCTCAAAAGCCGGGGGCTGAAACCGGAGATCGTCGACGCTCCGGATTTCTTCGACGTGATCATCAAGGCGGTACAGCAGCCGTCCGGCGGCGGGCTGACCTGGTGCAACGACACCAGGTACAAGATCATGGCGGCGGTTGCCGAGGACGACGGCAAGACGATCACCAGCCGCGGCTGGTACGGCATCGCGCCCGGACAATGTCAGCGTCCCGATCTCGGTACGCAGCCGAAACGGGTGTTCAGCTTTGCCGAAGCGGTCGACGGCAGCGGCCGCCCGGTCAGCATCAAGGGCCGCGCACTGAACTGGGGAGGCGGCACCTTGCTGTGCACCCGCGACAGCAAGTTCGAGATCGGCGAACAGGGTGACTGCGCCGGGCGCGGCCTCACCGCCACAGGTTTTGCTGCGGTCGATCTTTCCGACGGCAAGCCACTCAGGTTCACGACACCATGATGCAGCTCGGTAAACGCAACTTCGACCACGTCGAAACCTGGGTGTTCGACCTCGACAACACGCTGTATCCGCATCACCTCAATCTGTGGCAGCAGGTCGATGCGCGGATTCGCGACTTCGTCGCCGCCTGGCTGAAAGTGACTCCGGAGGAGGCCTTCCGCATCCAGAAGGATTACTACAAGCGCTACGGCACCACGATGCGCGGGATGATGACAGAGCACGGCGTCCATGCCGACGACTACCTCGCTTACGTTCATGCCATCGACCATTCGCCGCTCGAGCCCAATCCGGCGATGGGCGACGCAATCGAGCGGCTGCCGGGGCGCAAGCTGATCCTGACCAACGGCTCGGTGGCGCACGCCGGCAAGGTGCTGGAGCGGCTCGGCATCGGGCATCATTTCGAGGCGGTGTTCGACATCGTCGCTGCCGACCTCGAGCCGAAGCCGGCGCCTCAGACCTACCGCCGCTTCCTCGACCGCCACGGCGTCGCCCCGGCGCGCGCCGCGATGTTCGAAGACCTCGCCCGCAACCTCACGGTGCCGCACCAGCTCGGCATGACCACCGTGCTGGTCGTGCCCGACGGAAGCCAGGAGGTGGTGCGTGAAGACTGGGAGCTGGAAGGCCGCGACGCCGCCTATGTCGATCACGTCACGGACGATCTGACGGGATTTTTGAAGACGCTGAGCGCCGCGAAGCAAGGCACCGCGCCTCCCCAATAACGACGTCATCGCCCGCGCATGCGAGCGATCCAGTATTCCAGAGAGGCCGCGACCTCCCCTCCTATGCTCTGGCATACTGGATCGCCCGGACAAGCCGGGCGACGACGTGGGAGGGTGGGAGCGACGCCGCGGCCACTCCCCAGCCGTCATCGCCCGCGCAGGCGGGCGAACCAGTATTCCAGTGCGCCAGTTAGGCAGGACCGGCGATCTCCGGGTACAGATCATTCCAATCCGGATTGTGCTGTTCGATCAGCCTGACCTTCCACTCCCGCGGCCACTTCTTCAGCCGCTTCTCACGGCGGATCGCATTCTCGGCATCGTCGAACACCTCGAAATACACCAGCCGATCGACGCCGTAGCGCAGCGTGAAACCCTCGACCTCCTTGGATTTGTGTTCGGCGATGCGGCGGACGAGGTCGTTGGTGACGCCGACGTAGATCGTGCCACCTATCCGGCTGGCGAGGATATAGACGTAGAACTGCCGCGGCATCGGCGGCCTCCCCAATAGTCGAGCGCTCTGGGATACTAGATCGCCCGGACGAGCCGGGCGATGACGCGAGAGAATGGAAACCGGCGCCACCACATCCACAGCCGTCATCGCCCGCGCAGGCTGGCGAACCAGTATTCCGGGGCGTCCGCGATCCATCCAATGCTATTGAATATGGGATCGCCCGGACGACGCGGCCGGCGCCGCCTTGACTCTCCTGGGCCGAATCCGGACAAACACTGCACGAAATTCCCCGAACAAATCCGTCCAAGGACCCGTCGATGCCGCTCACTGCCCTGGAATCTACCATCAACGCCGCTTTCGACGCCCGCGACACCGTCACGCCTGCGACCCAGGGTGAGGTTCGGGAGGCGGTCAACGATGCGCTCGATCTGCTCGACCAGGGCAAGGTGCGGGTGGCGCAGCGCGACGCCTCCGGCGCCTGGACGGTCAATCAGTGGCTGAAGAAAGCGGTGCTGCTGTCGTTCCGGCTCAACGACATGGGCGTGATCGCCGGTGGCCCCGGCGGCGCCAACTGGTGGGACAAGGTGCCGTCGAAGTTCGAAGGCTGGAGCGAGAACCGCTTCCGTGAGGCCGGCTTCCGCGCGGTGCCGGGTGCGATCGTCCGCCGCTCCGCCTTCATCGCCAAGAACGCGGTGCTGATGCCGTCCTTCGTCAATCTCGGCGCCTATGTGGACGAATCCACCATGGTCGACACCTGGGCCACCGTCGGCTCCTGCGCCCAGATCGGCAAGCGCGTCCACATCTCCGGCGGCGCCGGCATCGGCGGCGTGCTCGAGCCGCTGCAGGCCGGCCCGGTGATCATCGAGGACGACTGCTTCATCGGCGCCCGCTCCGAGGTCGCCGAAGGCGTGATCGTGCGCAAGGGCGCGGTGCTGGCGATGGGCGTGTTCCTCGGCGCCTCGACCAAGATCGTCGACCGCGAGACCGGCGAAACTTTCATCGGCGAAGTGCCCGAATATGCCGTGCTGGTACCCGGCACGCTGCCCGGCAAGCCGCTCAAGAACGGCGCTCCCGGCCCGGCGACCGCCTGCGCGGTGATCGTCAAGCGCGTCGACGAGCGCACCCGCTCCAAGACCTCGATCAACGAACTGCTGCGGGACTGACCGCACCGTGACCGCGACCGCGCTCGAGATCGCGCAGGCGCTGCTGCGCTGTCCGTCGGTGACGCCGGCCGATGCCGGCGCGCTCGGCGTGCTGGAAACGCTGCTGACGGGCGCCGGCTTCGACGTGCATCGCGTCACATTCAGCGAGCCGGGCACCGCCGACATCGACAATCTGTATGCACGGATCGGCACCAGCGCGCCGCATCTCTGCTTCGCCGGCCACACCGACGTGGTGCCGGCGGGCGATACGGGCGCATGGACTCACGACGCGTTTTCCGGTGACGTCGCGGACGGCCTGCTGTACGGCCGCGGCGCGGTCGATATGAAGGGCGGAATCGCCTGCGCGGTGGCGGCGACGCTGGACTATCTGGCGGCGAACGAGGGCAAGCCCAAAGGCTCGATCTCGTTCCTGATCACCGGTGACGAGGAAGACGTCGCCGTCAACGGCACCGTCAAGCTGCTGCAATGGGCGGCCGAGCGCGGCGAGCAATTCGATCACTGCATCGTCGGCGAGCCGAGCAATGTCGAGGCGATCGGCGATACCATCAAGATCGGCCGGCGTGGCTCGCAATCCGGCGTGCTGATCGTCGACGGCACGCAGGGTCACGTCGCCTACCCGCACCGCGCCGCCAATCCGGTGCCGGACATTGCCAGACTGATCACCGCGCTGAACGACGAGCCGCTCGACGCCGGCTCGGCGCAGTTCCAGCCGTCAAATCTCGAATTCACCTCGGTCGACGTCGGCAATCCGGCCACCAACGTGATCCCGGCGCAGGCCCGTGCCAAGTTCAACATCCGCTTCAACGATCACCACACGCAAGACACGTTGAAGGCGCTGGTCGAGCAGCGGCTCGCGGCCGCGTGCGGCAACCGCATCCGCGCCCGGATCGAGTGGCTGCCGTCGAACGCCGATGTGTTTGTCACTAAGCCCGGCACCTTCACCGATCTGGTCGGCGCCGCAATCGCGGAAGTGACCGGCCGGACGCCCAATCTCAACACCGGCGGCGGTACCTCCGACGCGCGCTTCATCGCCAAGTTCTGCCCGGTTGTCGAATTCGGCCTGGTCGGCCAGACCATGCACCAGATCGACGAACGCACGCCGGTGAGCGACCTCGACAAGCTGACCGCGATCTATCGTGGCGTGCTGGAGCGGTATTTCAAGTAATCACAACGACCCGTCATTCCGGGGCGCTCGCAAAGCGAGCGAACCCGGAATCTCGAGATTCAGTTCACCGCTGCGTTCGCTACAACATCGAGATTCCGGGTTCGCGCTACGCGCGCCCCGGAATGACGAGTGTGGGCGCTCAGTAATCCACCTGCACCAGATACAGCCCCTCCGGCGGTGCGACCGGGCCGCAGGCGGAGCGCTTACGCGCGGCAAGTGCGGCGGCGAGATCATCTGCGGTCCAGCGGCCTTCGCCGACCCAAACCAGCGAGCCGACCATCGAGCGGACCTGGCTGTGCAGGTAGGAGCGCGCATTCGTGACGATATCGACGGCGTCGCCGTCGCGGATCACGTCGAGCAGGTCGAGGGTCTTCTCCGGCGAGGCCGCCTGGCACTCGGTGTCGCGGAATGTGGTGAAGTCGTGCTTGCCGATCAGCACCTGCGCGGCGCGGTGCATCGCGTCGGTATCGAGCGACTTCGGCACCCGCCACACCTTGCCGAGATCGAGCGCCAGGTTGGAGCGGCGGTTGGCGATGCGATAGCGATAGTGCCGCCGCACTGCCGAGAACCGCGCCTCGAACGTCTCCGGCACGATCTCGGCCGCCAGCACCGCGACCGGATTGGGCCGCAGATGGGCGTTCAGCGCGTCGCGGAGTTTGTCGGCGCGGAACGGCTTGGCGATGTCGAGATGCGCCACCTGCCCGAGCGCGTGGACGCCCGCGTCGGTGCGGCCGGCGCCGTGCACCCGCACCGCCTCGCCGCACGTCGCTAGTGCCGCCGCCTCCAGCGCGCCCTGCACCGACGGAAGCTTCGGCTGCAACTGCCAGCCACAAAACGGCGCGCCGTCATATTCGATGGTGAGTTTGTAGCGGGGCATGCGACTCATCTTTAGGGCGCGGCGTAGCCCCGAATTCTGTCGTCATCGCCCGGCTCGACCGGGCGACCCAGTATTGCAGAGCGTCAGTAACAGATCACGAACGCTCTGGGATACTGGGCCACCCGCATGCGCGGGTGGTGACGGCCGACGATTGGGGTAGCGGCTCGGATAGAACCCTAAGCCACCCGCACGCCCTTCGCGATCGGGGTGCCGCGCAAAAACTCCTCGACGGTCATCGGCTGCTTGCCGGCGCGCTGCAATTGCGCGATCCGGATCGCGCCGTCGCCGCAAGCAATCGTGAGATCATCGCCGATCACTTCGCCCGGCGTACCGCGGCCCTCGGCGAGCGCGCAGCGCAGCACCTTGATCCGCACCGGCTGACCTTCGATCGGCAATTCGCACCACGCGCCCGGGAACGGCGACAGGCCGTGGATGTGGCGCAGCACCGCGCGCGCCGGCTGCGAAAAGTCGATCCTGGCTTCGGCCTTGTCGATCTTGGCCGCGTAGGTGACGCCATCTTCGGGCTGCCTGGTGAGCTGCAGCCCGCCGCGCTCCAGCGCCGCCATCGCCCGCACCATCAGGTCGGCGCCGAGCCGGGCGAGCTGATCGTGCACGTCGGTGACCGTCATGGCGTCGGTAATGGCGATCCGCTCGGCCATCGCGACGTCGCCGGTGTCGAGGCCAGCGTCCATCTTCATCACCATCACGCCGGTTTCGGCGTCACCCGCCATGATGGCGCGATTGAGCGGCGCGGCGCCGCGCCAGCGCGGCAGCAGCGAGCCGTGCAGATTGAAGCAGCCAAGTGCGGGCGCATCGAGAATCGGCTGCGGCAGAATCATGCCATAAGCGACGACGACGGCCGCATCCGCCTCGTGGGCGCGAAAATTCGCCAGCGCCTCCTCGGTGCGCAACGTCTTCGGCGTCAGCACGGGCGCCTGCAGCCGATGTGCCGCGAGCGCCACCGGCGTCTCCTGCAGCTTCATGCCGCGACCGGCCGGTTTCGGCTCGCGCGTGTAAACCGCGGCAATGTCGTGCCCGTAGGCCGACAGCGCCAGCAGCGTCGGCACCGCGAATTCGGGCGTGCCCATGAAGACGAGGCGAAGCGGCATGACATAAGTCCTGGACAGATCTGGCGATGGAGGCCGAGCGGCCGCAACGCGCCCGCCGGTCACCTGCGCGAGCGCTCAGACGTATTTGATGCCGCGCTTGGCAGCCTTCTCGAACTTGCGAATCACCATCGCGCGCTTCAGCTTCGACAGGTGATCGACGAACAGCACGCCGTTGAGGTGGTCGATCTCGTGCTGGATGCAGGTCGCGAACAGACCGTCGGCGTCCTCTTCCCGGACGTTGCCGTCGAGATCGGTGTAGCGGATCCGCACCGTCTTCGGGCGCTCGACCTCGGCGTAGTATTCCGGGATCGACAGGCAGCCTTCCTCATAGACGTTCATCTCAGCGGACGCGCCGACGATCTCAGGATTGATGAAGGCGCGCGGATCGCTTTTGCCGTCGCCCTCCTTGCGGACGATATCCATCGTGATCAGCCGCACCGGCTCGGCGATCTGGATCGCCGCCAGCCCGATTCCGGGGGCCTCGTACATGCTCTCGAACATATCGTCGGCGAGCTTGCGGATCTCGGTCGTCACCTCGGCGACGGGCTTGGAGATTTCACGTAGCCGCTTGTCGGGCAGGATGATGATTTCGCGCAGGGCCATGGCGGCGATTTAAGCGGCGCCGACGTTGCGGTCAATCCGGGACCGAACGGAGCCTCTGCCACTTTCGGCGCGTTCGGGCTTAAAGGTCTGTTCAGCGCCCTGTTCTATCTTCGTTCCCCATGAGTGTGCAATCTGCGACACCGGCGGCGATGGATCAGATCCTGTTCAGGTTCGGCGACCTCCCGGTCAGCGTCGGAATGGCCGGCGGGGCTATTGCAGTCGTGGCACTGGCGCTGCTCGCGATCATCGCCGTGCTGGTGGCCCGGGGCAGCGCCGCGCGGCGGACCGCAGAGATCGACCAGCGGCTGGCACTGTTGATGCGGGCCCAGCACGAGGCCAACGGCCGGGTCGATGCGATGGGCCGGGCGCTCGCCGGCCGCCAGGCCGAGATGGCCCGGGCGATGAGCGAACGGCTCGACAGCGTCACCCACCGGTTCGGCCAGTCGCTGACCCAGTCGACCCGCTACACCATGCAGAGCCTGCAGGCGCTGCACGAGCGGCTCGGCATCATTGACCGTGCCCATGACAACCTCACCGAATTGACCGATCAGGTGACGACCCTGCGCGACGTGCTCGCCAACAAGCAGGCGCGCGGCGCGTTCGGCCAGGCCAGGATGGAAACGATCGTGCAGGACGGGCTGCCGAAGGGCTCGTTCGCGTTCCAATACACGCTGTCGACCGGCAAGCGGCCGGACTGCGTGGTGCTGATGCCGGATCAGCCGCCGCTGTGCATCGATGCCAAGTTCCCGCTCGAAGCCGTCACAGCGCTGCGCGAGGCGCGGACCGACGAGGAGAGAAAGTCCGCTTCGCAGCGGCTGCGCATCGACGTGATGCGCCACGTCGACGACATTGCGTCGAAATATCTGATCCCGGGCGAGACCCAGGACACCGCGCTGATGTTCGTGCCGTCGGAGTCGGTCTATGCGGAAATCCACGACGGTTTCGACGACGTGATTCAGAAGGCCTATCGTGCCCGCGTCGTGCTGGTGTCGCCGTCGCTCTTGATGCTGGCGATCCAGGTGATGCAGCAGATCCTGAAGGACGCGCGCATGCGCGACGCCGCCGACCAGATCCGCACCGAAGTGCTCAGCCTGTCCGACGATCTGGCTCGCTTGCGCGAGCGCGTCACCAAACTGCAGACCCATTTCGGCCAGGTCAACGACGACGTCCGCCAGATCCTGATCTCGGCCGACAAGATCGAGCGCCGCGCCGCTCGGATCGAGGAGCTGGACTTCAGCGACCCGGCCGCCCCTGCAGCGGCTTCCGCGCCCGAAGCGCCGTTGGCGCCCGACCGCGCTGACCTGTTCGCCGCAGCGAGCTTCCGCATCGACGAAATGACGCGGAGCTGACGAAGCAGGGCTCCGGCCATCATCACCGCGGCCGCCCGCTTGGCGCCGCCGAATCGGATAGATTCACCCCATGACTAGCCCCGCTTCCGGCCTGCCACAGGCCGATCCCGCCGCTCCGCAGAGTCCCGCCAAGCCGGGCTGGCGCGACGCGATGGCGGTGTATTTGCAGCCCCGCGTGCTGGTGGTGCTGTTTCTCGGGTTCGCGTCGGGGCTCCCGCTGGCACTGTCTGGCTCGACGCTGCTGGTCTGGATGCGGGAGTCCGGCGTCGATCTCGGCACCATCGGGCTGTTCGCGCTGGTCGGCACGCCCTACACGCTGAAGTTCATCTGGGCGCCGCTGGTCGATGCGCTGCATGTCCCGCTGCTGACGCGCGCCTTCGGCCGCCGTCGCGGCTGGCTGGTGTTCGCGCAGCTATTGCTGATCGCCGCAATCCTGCTGCTGGCGCTCACCGATCCGGCGAAGTCGCCGCTGTATGTGGCAATCGGCGCGTTGCTGGTCGCCGCCGCCTCGGCGACCCAGGACATCGTCATCGACGCCTTCCGCGTGGAGAGCCTTCCGGAAGACGAGCAGGCTGCCGGTATGGCGTCCTATGTGGCCGCCTACCGGATCGGCATGTTAATCTCGACCGCTGGCGTGCTGTTCCTGGTCAGCGCTTATGAGAGCACTGGACTGACGCGCAACACCGCGTGGATGTGGGGCTATGTGACGATGGCCGCAATGGTGCTGATCGGCACCGTCACGGCGCTGGTCGCCACCGAGCCGGAGCAGTCACGCCGCGCCGAAGCGGCGACCAGCGGCGAAAGCAGCTTCAAGCGGGTGTTCCACGCGGCGCTCGGCGCCTTCACCGAATTTCTCACCCGCAAGGATGCGCTCACCGTCCTCGCCTTCGTGGTGCTGTTCAAGTTCACCGACGCGTTCTCCGGCACCATGACGGCGCCGTTCGTGATCGATCTCGGCTATTCGCGCAACGACTATGCGGCGATCGTCAAGGGAGTCGGGCTGGCGGCAACGCTGATCGGCGGCTTCGCCGGCGGCTATTTGGCCCGGCGCTATTCGCTGGTCACCAGCCTGTGGATCGGGGCGGTGCTGCAGGCGGTGTCGAATCTGGCGTTCGCCTGGCTGTCGACCGTCGGCGTCAATCAATGGGCGCTGGCGATGGCGATCTCGGTGGAGAATTTCACCGGCGCGATCGGCACGGTGATCTTCGTCGCGTACCTGTCGGCGCTGTGCCAGAACCCGCTACATACCGCAACGCAGTACGCGCTTCTCACCGCGCTGGCCGCGGTCGGTCGCACCTATCTGTCCGCCGGCGCCGGCTACGTGGCACAGGCGACCGGCTGGCCGGCATTCTTCATCATCAGCGTCGCAGTGGCCGTCCCGAGCCTGGTGCTGCTGGCCTTTCTGCAACGCCGCGACCACTTCGCCACGCTCCGGCCGGCGAAGGCGTAGCAAACGCTCGCTCCCCACGAACGCGAGTGGCTGCGGCTTACTTCACCAGACTCCATTTGGTCACGACCGCTTCGCTGATCTGGCCGGGCTCGCTGGCGCACGCCACCGACCCGACCTTCAGCGCGACCTGTTTGCCGCGGTGAGACTTCAATTGCGATGCCTGGGCTTCGTCCGCCGGAACGATCTGGAACGTCTCGGGGCCGTTTTCGAGGTTGCAGAGCCCGGACGGCGCCGGCAGCCGACGCGGATCGCTGACGAGCTGATAAACCGGGCCGGCCTTGCCCCTCGCCCGCGTCTTCAGCGCGTTGAGTTCGCCGCTGAGCAGGTCGCCGATCCGCAGCGCGGTGGGCTTCGGCAGCGCCGCCTGCGCCTGGCCGCCCTGTGGCGCATCATTCGCCGATGCCGCGGGGGCGGCGAGCGTGACGGCGAGCGCGGCGATCGTCAAGAACGGGAAGCGGAATCGAGTCATTAGGTCCAATCCGGTTAGGTCAGAACAAGGTACGCTGTCGCATCGCCGCCGACAGCGTTCCTTCGTCGAGATAGTCGAGTTCACCGCCGACCGGTACGCCATGAGCCAGCCGGGTCACCTTGACGCCTGCGTCCTGCAAAAGGTCGGTGACGTAATGTGCGGTGGTCTGGCCGTCGACAGTCGCGTTCAGCGCCAGGATGATCTCGGCGACGCCGGGATCGTGCGCGCGCTTCACCAAAGCGTCGATCGTCAGATCATCCGGGCCGACGCCGTCGAGCGGCGACAGCGTCGCGCCGAGAACGTGGTATCGGCCGTTTGTGGCGGACGCGCGTTCGAGGGCCCACAGATCGGCGACGTCGGCCACCACCACGATGATCGAGGAATCGCGCCGCGGATCGGTGCATACCGTGCAGGGATTCTGCGTGTCGATGTTGCCGCAGGTTGTACACACCTGGATCTTGTCGATCGCGACCTGGAGCGCCGCGGCGAGCGGTGCCATCAGCGCGTCGCGCTTCTTGATCAGATGCAGCGCGGCGCGGCGCGCCGACCGCGGCCCCAATCCGGGAAGCCGCGCCAGCAACTGGATCAGACGTTCGATCTCGGGGCCTGCGACCGAACTGGCCATCGGGAATTCGTCTCCGTTCGGTGGTCGGACGCGCGACGCACGGCTTCCGCCGGTCTCGTCACGGAGACGGGCGTTTGGTGGGGCGAATCGAAAGGCCGGAAAAGACTAACCCAGGCCGAGTCCAGGCGGCAGGCCGAGGCCCCCGGTCAGCGCCTGCATTTTCTCCTGCATCGCCGCTTCCGCTTTGCGATGGGCGTCGCCATGCGCCGCCACCAGAAGATCTTCGAGGACTTCGCGCTCCTCGGGGTTGATCAGCGACGGGTCGATCGAGATGCCACGCACCTCCATCTTGGCGCTCATCCGCACCTTGACGAGGCCGCCGCCGGACAGCCCTTCGACCTCGATCTGGTCGAGTTCGGCCTGCATCGCCTTCATCTTCGATTGAAGCTGCGCCGCCTGTTTCATCATGCCGAGAAAGTCAGCCATGATCGGATTCCTTTCAGATCGCTAGTCGTCTTCGTCGATTCGCTCGGAGGGATCGTCCATATCAGACTCGATCTCCACCGGCTCGGAGGCGAGCCGCCGCACCGTCAGTTTGGCGCCGGGAAACCGCGCCAGGACTTCCTGCACCCGCGGATCGTTCTCCGCCGCCCGCTCACGCTCGTTCTGCTGCGCCTCGCTCTGCCGGCGCAGCGTCGGCTGGCCGGGCGCGTTGGAGACGATCACCGTCCAGCGCCGGCCGGTCCATTGCTCGAGCTTGCGCCCGAGTTCGTTGATCAGGCTGCGCGACGCGGTGGGCTCCAGCGCCAGTTCGAGCCGCCCGTCCTCGATCCGCACCAGCCGCACGTCGGCTTCGAGCGCCAGACGGGTCATCACATCGCGCTTCTCCGACGCCAGCGCGACGAGCTGCGGAAACGTGGTGATCTTCAGCGCCGGTGGTTCGGGCTCGGGCGCCGGCGCGCTGACCGGGGAGCGCGCCGCATTGTCGAGACCGCCGCGCAGCATCGTCGGCGCACCACCCACACTCATCGTGGGGGCGCTGCGCGGCAACGCCGCCGCGCTCGGGGCGGAGAGCGAGGCCGCCGACGCCACCGGCGCGGACGAGCCGCCGCGCGTGCCGCCACCGCCTGGAATCGCCGGCGCATCGCCGCCGCCGCTCTGCTGCAACATCCGCAGCGCTTCCTCCGGGGTCGGCAGATCGGCCGCATAGGCGATCCGCACCAGCACCATCTCGGCGGCGGCGGCCGGGCGGGTCGCGCCCTGCACCTCGGCGACACCCTTCAGCAGCATCTGCCACATCCGCGACAGCACCCGCATCGACAGCTTGGCGGCGAACTCGCGCCCGCGCACCCTCTCGGTTTCGCCGAACGCGACATTGTCGGCGATCGCCGGCACGATCTTCACGCGGGTGACGAAATTGACGAACTCAGCGAGATCGGAAAGCACCACCACCGGGTCAGCGCCGGTGTCGTATTGGTCGCGGAATTCGGCAAACGCGGCAGCGATGTCGCCGCGCGCCAGCGCATCGAACAATTCGATCACTCGCGTCCGGTCGGCCAACCCGAGCATCTGCCGCACGGCATCCGCCCGCACCACGCCCGCGGCATGCGCAATCGCCTGATCGAACAGCGATAGCGAATCGCGCACCGAGCCTTCAGCGGCGCGGGCCACGATGCCGAGCGCTTCCGGCTCGACCTCGACGCCTTCCTTCTGGGCGATGTTCGACAGGTGGTTCATCAGCACATCGGCCTCGACCCGGCGCAGGTCGAAGCGCTGGCAACGCGACAGCACCGTCACCGGGACTTTCCGAATCTCGGTGGTGGCGAACACGAATTTGGCGTGCTCCGGCGGCTCCTCCAGCGTCTTCAGGAAGGCGTTGAACGCCGCCGTCGACAGCATGTGAACTTCGTCGATGATGTAGACCTTGTAGCGCGCAGAAGCCGGCGCATAGCGCACGCTGTCGTTGATTTGGCGGACGTCGTCGACACCGGTGTGCGAGGCGGCGTCCATCTCCAGCACGTCCATGTGCCGGCTTTCCATGATCGCCTTGCAGTGCACGCCGTGCACCGGCATGTGGATGGTCGGCCCCTTCACCGAGCCGTCCGGCAATTCGTAGTTCAGCGCCCGCGCCAGGATGCGCGCCGTGGTGGTCTTGCCGACCCCGCGGACGCCGGTGAGAATCCAGGCCTGCGGAATCCGGCCCGTATCGAACGCGTTGGAGACGGTGCGGACCACCGCTTCCTGGCCGATCAGATCCTCGAAGCTGTTGGGGCGATATTTCCGCGCCAGCACCCGATAGGCACCGCCCGGCGTGCTCACGCTGGCCGGCTGCTCGGGAGCGGCGGGCGGCCTCGCAGAAAGGCCAGTGTCACTCATCGGTCGGTCCGCAATGCTGTGTCTGTGGCGCCGGATTGCGGAAACAAACGGGGCGCTGGGGACGGGGCAGGATCATGCGGCTGGCCCGGAACACCCCTCGCACCGGACCGGCATCCGCCGGTCCTGATCCACCCTGGTCCGGCCGCAGCGCCCCATATCCGAGGGCAGCACGGCCGAAAGATAAGGTAGGAGACTGACGAGCGACCCGATCCAGACCTCGTTAGGGCTGCTTCCTTCCGGACCTGACCCGGTTGGCGAGAGGCTCGTCCACCGCCAATCTCCCGGTGCCTATTTGGCGCCAAACCGAACCGAATGCAAGTCGCAGGTCGCCGCCTTGGACCTTCGGCTAGCTGGCGCTTCCGCCGGTCCGGACGGCTTGGTATGACTGCGAGGCGGCCTCGCGGCCGTCCCCGCCACAGACAAGAGCCCACGCTCCGCTAACGGGCCGATGGAACCGCAATGTCCCCCTCCGACTGGTCGCTGAGCTCCCGGCTCGAACAAGACACCATCAATATCGGCGATCTGCCGCTCAGCCGCGTGCTGGTGATCAAGGACGCAAATTATCCGTGGCTCCTGCTGGTACCGCGGCGGGCAGGCGCGAGCGAGATCATCGACCTGGACGAGGTGGCGCAGGCGCAACTGATGACCGAGATCTCCCGCGTGAGCCGCGCGCTCAAGGAAGTCTCCAAATGCGACAAGCTCAATGTCGCGGCGCTGGGCAATCTGGTGCCGCAGCTCCACATTCACATCATCGCACGCCGCTCCAGCGACGCCGCCTGGCCACGGCCGGTGTGGGGCGTGATGCCGCCTCTGGCGCATGATCCCGAAGAGGTGCAGCAGTTCATCAACCTGCTCCGCCGCAAGATCTGGCTGAGCTGAGCCGATGAGCACCTCGTTTCCGCTCGGCCAGCCCGCTTTCGTCACTCACGTGCTCGACCGCGCCGCGCATCTGCGCGGCAACGACGCCAAGCTGATGGCGATGGAGGAGCGTGGCGACACCCGCGCCTTTGTGGTTCATCGCGATTCGCTGCTGGTCAAGCACGAACCCGCCGGTCCGCGGGCCGAGCTGACGATCAAAGAGGCGCTGGCACTCGGCGCCAACCCCGGCACGATCTTCCTCGGCCTGCGCAACGGCGCTGCCGTGTTCGGCATGGGGATCGGCGCCCCGGCCGCAGACAGGCTCGCGGGGCGGCCGGACGCCGGTCTCGCCGAGCTGCGCGGTCTTGCGATGCAGGGAGTTCTGCCGGTCGAGCAACTCTCGGCGATCGCGATGGCGAAGTCGCTGGTCAACTGGCACCAGCGCCACGGCTATTGCGCCAATTGCGGCGCCCGCACCGCGATGGCGCAGGGCGGCTGGAAACGCGACTGCCCGTCCTGCAAGGCCGAGCACTTCCCGCGCACCGACCCTGTGGTGATCATGCTGGTGACGCACGGCGATCGCTGCCTGCTCGGCCGGCAGAAGCAATTCCCGACCGGGATGTATTCGTGCCTCGCCGGCTTTGTCGAGGCGGCTGAAACCATCGAAGACGCGGTGCGCCGCGAGATCGTCGAGGAGTCCGGCATTCTGTGCAGCGACGTGCGCTACTACATGACGCAGCCATGGCCGTATCCGTCGTCGCTGATGATCGCCTGCACCGCGATCGCCACCACCGAGGCCATCACCGTGGATCTCACGGAACTGGAAGACGCGCGGTGGTTTTCCCGTGACGAGGCGGCGCAGATGTTGAAGCGCGCGCATCCGGACGGGCTGGTCGGACCGCATCCGTTCGCGATCGCGCACCATCTGCTCGGCCGCTGGTTGGAGGAACAATCATGAGCGACACTGCCAAGCACGCGCCGCGTGTGCTGTGCGTCGGGATTCCGGTGCGCGATCTTACTTTCCGGGTCGAGGCGGTGCCGGGCCGCGGCAACAAGGTGCCCGCGAGCGCTTTCGGCGAGATCTGCGGTGGCAACGCGCTCAACGCCGCGATCGGCATCGCCAGGCTCGGCGGTCAGGCGCAGATGTGCGGCCCGATGGGCGACGCCGAAGAGGCCGCGGCGCGGTTCATCTTCGACAAGCTGGCCGAAGAGAACATCGGCTCGGATCACCTCGTTCACATGCCCGGGCTGGTGACGCCGATTTCTGCGGTGCTGGTCGATCCGACCGGCGAGCGTACCATCGTCACCTTCCGCGATCATGGTCTGTGGAAGGTCGCGCTGCCGGACGCCGACATGCTGCTGCAGCACTGCGACGCCATCCTCACCGAAAGCCGCTGCTCCAGCTTCGTCACGCCGCTGTGCGCCGAGGCGACGCGACGGGGAATTCCGGTGGTGGTCGACGTCGACAACGCAATGGCGATGAACGAGGGGCTGCTGACAGCAGCCTCACATCTGATCTGCTCGGCCGAGGCCCTGCACGCCACCGCGGGCACCCAGGACGACGAAGAGGCGCTGAAAAAGCTTGCTCGGCTGACCAAGGCGTTCGTGGCGGTGACGCGCGGCCCGAAAGGTACGCTGTGGCTCGACGACAAGCAGCAGTTCCGCGAGACCCCGGCATTTCCGGTGCATTCGGTCGACACTCTGGGCGCCGGCGACATCTTCCACGGCGGCTTCACGGTGGCATTCGGCGAAGGCCAGGACATCGCCCACGCGCTACGCTTCGCCTCCGCAGCGGCGGCCCTGAAATGCACCCGCCCGGGCGGCGCCTTCGCCTGCCCGACCCGCGCCGAAGTCGACGACCTGCTGGCGAAATCCCCGGTGGGCGCGCTCTGAGTCTGGAGATGGGTGGGGGGGGGGGAGGATGGGTTAGGCACTCTTGCGCCGTAACCCATCGCTCTGCCGTCGCCATCGACGGGGTTTCGCCTTCGGCTCGACCGTCCTGCGAACCAATTGGGCGCGCCGGCGATCAGCTCCGCATCGGCAGAAACCAGCCCCGCGACAGCTTCATTTCTAAGGCTCCCAGCCGGGCGGCGCGAGTTCGAAGCCGACGAAATCGAAGCCTGGCGCCACGGTGCAGCCGACCAGCGTCCACTCGCCGGTCGACGTTGCCGCCTGCCAGGCGTGCGGCGGAACGATCGCTTGCGGCATATGCCCGGCGCCGAGATCGGGACCGAGCGTAGCGGCGCGGCGACCGTCGTCGCCGGCGATCTCCAGCCTCAAGGCGGCGCCCGCGTAGTAGTGCCAAACCTCGGCCGCGTCGATCCGGTGCCAATGCGAGCGTTCGCCCGCACGCAGCAGAAAGTGGATCGCGGTCGAATAGCTGCGGCCGCCGGCGTCGCAGCGGGGATCGCGAAACGTCTCGCGATAGTGTCCGCCTTCAGGATGCGGCTGCAGGCCGAGCCGCGCGATCACCTCGGCGGCGTTGAGAGACACGGCGCTCACCCGTTGTTCTTGCGCTCGCGGATCTCGCCGAACACCTCGGCCGCGGGCGCACCCGACAATCCGACCGCATCTGCGACCGACGGCACGTCGGCACGCAGGAACACGTTGGCCTTCTTTTCTTCGCCGAGCGTCACCGGAATCGTCGGCTTGCCGTCGGCGCGCAGCGCTTCGACCTGCTTGGCCCGGGCCTGCAGATCGGCGTTGCCGGGTTCGATCCCGAGCGCGAACTTGACGTTGGAGGCGGTGTATTCATGTCCGCAATACAGTCTGAAGTCGTCCGGCAGAGCCCGCAGCTTCAGCAGCGATTCCCACATCATCGGATAGGTGCCTTCGAACACGCGGCCGCAACCGATCGAAAACAGCGTATCGGCTGCGAACAGTGCGCGATCGTCGTCGAACACATAGGAGACGTGGTCGAGGGTGTGACCGGGGGTCTCCAGTACCCGCGCAGTGAGGCTGCCGATCCGCACCACGTCGCCCTCCTCCACCCTGACGTCGGCGTCGGCGATCTTGGCATTGGCGTCGTGCGGTGCATGGACGCGGCAATGATACTTGTTCTTCAGCTCGGCGATGCCGCCGACGTGGTCGCCATGATGATGAGTGACGAGGATGTCCGTCAGCTTCCAGCCTTCCTTCTCCAGCGCGGCGATCAGCGGCGCGGCCTCCGGCGCGTCGATCGAGGCGGTCGCGCCGGTCGACGGATCATGGACCAGATAGCCGAAATTGTCGGTGAGGCACGGAACGATGCGGATGTCGGCGGGCATGAGATCTCCGGGACTTGAAGGCGGCAAGAGCGCGCGCCGCTTCGGGCGACGGCGTCGCGCAGATTGAATTCTAACATGGTGGCCGACCGGGACGAAATGAAGCGGTCACGTCCCCGTAAACCAGGCAGGTTGTGGCTTTGCCGGACGGTGCGGCGCCGTGGTAAATGTCGATCATGATGATGGACGTCGTGGATCTGCGGGGGTTCTACAGTAGCCGGCTCGGCATCGTGGCGCGCCGGTTGATCAATCGCAGCATCCAGAGGCGATGGCCGGATGCGCGCGGCGACCGTGTGCTCGGGTTTGGCTATCCGACACCCTATCTCGGCCTGTTCCGCGACAGCAGCGAGCGCTGCATCGCGTTCATGCCGGCGGCTCAGGGCGTGCTGAAATGGCCGACGGCGCGGCCGACCCTGTCGACGTTGGTCGACGAGCACGCGCTGCCGCTACCGGACGCCGCTGTCGACCGCATCCTGCTGGTCCACGCGCTGGAGATGTCCGACGATCCCGAACGGCTGCTGCGCGAAGTGTGGCGGGTGCTGGCGCCGGCGGGCCGACTGCTGGCGATCGTGCCGAACCGGCGCGGGGTGTGGGCGCGCCTGGACAACACCCCGTTCGGCCATGGCCGGCCCTATTCGCGGCCGCAGATCGCCGATCTGCTGCGGCGAACCTGGTTCACGCCGACGGGTTGGGGCGAAGCGCTGTTCGTACCGCCGCTGGCGCAGGGCTGGCTGTTGCGTTCGGCCCCGGCCTGGGAGCGGGTCGGCGCCGCCGCCTCGCTGCCGCTCGCCGGCGTGCACATGGTCGAGGCCACCAAACAGGTGGTGCGGCCGCAGACGGTCAAACGTGAGCGCACCCGGCTGATCCCCGCTCTGGAGCCATCGCTGGTCCCGTCGCCGACGCCGCTGCAGGCCGACGAGTCCGATGCGCCGCCGCTGGCGCGCTGAACCGGCACGACCGAGCCAGCACACAGTAAGACGGCGGACGCCCTGAATCGTCAGAGGCCCCTGAATCGACAAGGCCGCACCCACCGGGCGCGGCCTTGTTCTAGTAGGTATTTTTGTAGGGCATCTCGAACCGGCGTCTGGACACCGGTTCAATCGCCAGCGCCGGCATCCTCGCCAGACGGGGCCGGAGCGGCAGCGGCCTGAGCGGCCGCAGGCTCACCACGCGGGCGGCGCCGACGGCGGGGCGGAAAACGTTCACCGCCGCCGGTATTGCCCTCGAACGCGCCGGGTCCGAGCTGCGGCTGCGGGCCGGTGATGAAGGACGGCAGCCGGTCGACTCCCTCGGACGACGGCTGCGGCTGCTCGCGCGGCACGAATTGCGGCTGGGGCCGGTGCTCACGCGGCTGCGGCTGTTCGCGCGGCTGATAGGGCTGCGGTTGCTCGCGCTGCTGATAAGGCTGCGGCTGCTGCACCGGCACCAGGCCGGGCTCGGCGCCGAAATTGGAGAACTCGCCGTCCTCGCCGTCGTCGGTGTTGTCCAACGTGTCGTTGTCGATCCGCGGCTGCGGCTGATTCTGCCGGAACTGCTCCTGGGCAGCCGCGATCAAACGAAAATAGTGCTCGGCGTGCTGGTAGTAGTTCTCGGCCGCCACCGGATCGCCCGAGGAACGGGCGTCGCGAGCGAGCTGGACGTATTTCTCAGCGATGTGAGAGGCGGTACCGCGGATCTTGATATCGGGGCCGTTCGATTCGAACACCCGGGTCATCGGGTTCTGGCCGCGCCGATTATTGTTGTTATTGCCGCTGTTGTTGTTCCGGTTACGCAGCCGCTTGTTGTTCTGCCCGTTTCTCATGTCCTACCTTCTTACCGAACCTCATTTTGCAAGGCATGGCTGCGCCTGACGCAGGCGTCTCCGTGCCCGTCCGACCAGTCCCTTAGTCTCTTGCCGCTATTGCCGTGTGTCGCGCTCAGCAAAGACGCGTTCCCCAACCCCGGCGGGCGGTCGCGCCGCTGGCCGGACCAAATCAACGAGCCTGTGCAACGAGGCTCAGCTTCTCGCGCGTGAATTCTTCAAGCGTGAATCGTCAGGCTTTCGTTCGCTTCGCGGTCGAAAGCTGCGCGGCTGTCCCAGCCTGTCGCGCTTGATCGAAACCGCCGTATGGAACCTTTTCAGTCAGGGGCTCTCGTGGAGAACATATACTCCCCGCACTTCCGCGGGGCCGACCGTCCCGACCGACATCTGGAGCGGAACGTAGTCGCTCTCGGTCGATATTCCAAGCGGTTTTTTGCAATTTGTTCCGACGTCACCGGGGCGCGAGCCGCCCTGTCACCGCCCGGAAAATCCCTGACAAATCAGCCCGGAACGGGTCGGATACGGTTAACCCGGCAGCCTGCATCAGGGCACTCACATCGGTCTCCTGGCCCTGTCCGATTTCAACCACCAACGCACCGTCTGGTTGCAGCAACCCGGCCGATTCGGGGATAATTTTCCGGTAGGCGTCCAGCCCATCGGCACCGCCGTCGAGCGCTCGGCGCGGATCGTGCTCGCGAACCTCGCGGTCAAGCTCCGCAATCTCAGTAACTGGAATATAAGGCGGGTTGGAGACGATCAGGTCGAACGGGCCACGCAGCGCCGAAGCGTAGTCGCAAGCGACGAAGCGGGCACGGCCGGCGAGCCCGAGACGCTCCGCGTTCCGGCGCGCGGTGCGTAGTGCGCCGAGGCTGATATCGGTGGCGACGCCGCCCGCGCCGGGCAGCTCGGACAACAGCGCCAGCAGGATCGCACCGCTGCCGGTGCCGATGTCGAGAATCCGCGGAGCCGGCGCATCGCGCTCGCCCAGGACGGCGAGCGCCGCATCGACCACTGTCTCGGTATCCGGCCGCGGCACCAGCGTGTCGGCGGACAGCTCGAACGGCAGTCCCCAGAACTCACGCACCCCGAGGATGCGCGCCACCGGCTCGCCGGCGAGCCGCCGCGCCGCGAACGTCCGCAGCCGCTCGCTTTCGTCCTTCGTCAGCGGTCGCTCGGCCTGGACGAGGAGCCCTGTGAGATCGAGACCGGTGACCTCGCCGACCAGCAGCCGGGCGTCGAGCGCGGCGAATTCCAACGCCGCATCCTGAAACTGCCGGGCCAGACGACGACGCGCGGATGTGATCGTCGGTGCGTCGCTCACGCCGCGGCGCCCTGCTCGGCGAGCTGCGCCGCCTGGTGCTCGGTGGTGAGCGCGTCGATCAGTTCGCCAAGGGCTTCGCCGGCGATCACTTGCGGCAGCTTGTAGAGTGTCAGATTGATGCGGTGATCGGTAACGCGGCCCTGCGGGAAATTGTAGGTCCGGATCCGTTCGGAGCGATCGCCGGAGCCAACCTTTTCTTTGCGCTCGGCCGAGCGCGCCGCATCGACGCGCTGTCTCTCGGCGTCGTAGATCCGCGACCGCAGGATGTTCATCGCCGAGGCGCGGTTCTTGTGCTGGGATCGGCTGTCCTGCATCATCACCACGATGCCGGTCGGCAGATGGGTGATGCGGATCGCCGACTCGGTCTTGTTGACGTGCTGACCACCGGCGCCCTGTGCCCGCATCGTCTCGATCCGCAGGTCTTCCTGCTTGATGTCCACGTCGACGTCCTCGACCTCCGGCAGCACCGCGACGGTCGCGGCGGAGGTGTGAATGCGCCCCTGGGTCTCGGTATCGGGCACGCGCTGCACGCGGTGCACGCCCGATTCGAATTTGAGCTTGGCGAACGCACCGCGGCCCTTCACCTCGGCGATGATTTCCTTGAAGCCGCCGACAGTGCCTTCGCTGGCCGAGATCACTTCGACGCTCCAGCCCTGAAGCGCGGCGAACTTTTCGTACATCCGGAACAGGTCGCCGGCGAACAGCGAGGCCTCGTCGCCGCCGGTGCCGGCGCGGATTTCCAGCATCACGTTGCGCTCGTCCATCGCATCCTTCGGCAACAGCGCGATGCGGATTTGCTGAATCAGTTCGTCGCGGTGGGCGTCGAGCGCGTCGCGCTCGGCCTCGGCCATCGCCCGCATCTCCGGTTCGGTCGCCGGGTCTTCCAGCAATTCGTCGATCTCGCCGAGCTCGTCGCGGACCTGGCGATAGCTCTTCACCGCCTCGACCAGTGGATTGAGCTCGGACAATTCGCGGGTGATGCGGACGTAATCCTCGGCGCCGACCTGCGCCATCAACTGCGCTTCGAGCGCGGCGTGATGCGCGAGGAGGACGTCGAGCTTGGCTTCGGGCAGTGAGGACATGGACGATCTCGGATCAACGCGTGAGACGACAAAGCGGCGGCGGACGCCGCTTCGCTACAAGGCGAGCTGATGCGCCTCGGCGAATTCGACGAGCTTGTCGCGGATCGAGACGCTGCCGGCCGGCGCGTCGAGCAGCGGCCCGATCATCGCCTCCGCCTTGGCGAGGTCTAGGCCGAGGATCATCGCCTTGACCGGGCCGTGCGCCAGCGCCGACACCGACAGCGAGCGGTAGCCGATCGCGATCAGCGCCAGCGCCGCCAGCGGCTGCGACGCCATCTCGCCGCACAGCGACAGCGAGCGCTTCGCGGCCCGCGCCTTGCGAACGATATCGCGCAGCGCCCGCAAAATCGGCGCCGACAGCGTGTCGAACCGCTCCGACACTTTCGAATTGCCGCGATCGACCGCGAACAGGAACTGGAACAAGTCGTTGGACCCGACCGAGACGAAGTCGGCGCGCTTGAACAGCTCGTCGAGCTGATACAGCAGTGCCGGGACTTCCAGCATGGTGCCGACGTCCACCCGTTCCGGCAGCGTATGGCCGTGCTGGCGCAGATAGGTCAGCTCGCGCTCGACGATGCTCTTGGCGGCGTCGAACTCGGCGACCTCCGAGATCATCGGGAACATCACCCGCAGGTAACGCCCGGCGGCGGCCCGCAGCAGCGCCCGAATCTGGCTGCGCAGCAGGCCGGGCCGGTCGAGCCCGAGCCGGATCGCGCGCCAGCCCAGCGCCGGGTTCTCCTCGACCACCGTTTCCATGTAGGGCAGCGCCTTGTCGCCGCCGATGTCGAGGGTGCGGAAAGTCACCGGCCTGGTGCCGGCCGCGTCAAGCACGGCGCGATACAGCGCAAGCTGATCGGATGAGCGCGGCAGGCTCTGCCCGACCATGAATTGCAGCTCGGTTCGGAACAGGCCGATGCCCGACGAGCCGGTGTCTTCGATATGCGGAAGGTCGATGGTCAGGCCGGCATTGATCATCAGGTCGATCGGCTGGCCGTCCTTGGTGGCGCAGGGCAGATCGCGCAGCGCCGAATACTGCGCCTGACGCCGAGCCCGGAAACGCACCCGCTCGGCATAGGCCGATTCGATCTCCGCCGAGGGGCGCACATAGATCGAGCCGGAGGTGGCGTCGACGATGATGGCGTCGCCCGGGTCGGCGATGCCCGGCGCGTTCGGCACCTCGCCGACCGCGGCGATGCCGAGGGCACGCGCCACGATCGAGACGTGCGAGTTGGCGGTCCCCTCTTCCAGCACCAGGCCGCGCAATCGCTTGCGGTCGTAGTCGAGCAGCGCCGCCGGGCCCATCGAGCGCGCGATCAGGATGGCGTTGTCGGGAAGCTGCTCGCGCGATGGCGCATGATCCTGGCCGACGAGCTGGCGCATCAGCCGGTGGCCGAGGTCTTCGAGGTCGTGCAGCCGGTCGCGCAAATACGGATCGGTCGAGCGCAGCATCCGCGCGCGGGTGTCCGATTGCACGCGCTCGACTGCGGCTTCGGCCGTGAGGCCGGTGGCGACCGCCTCGTGCAGCTTGTGCGACCAGCCGTGGTCGTTGGCGAACATCCGATAGGCTTCGAGCACGTCGCGATGTTCGCCGCCTTCGGCGAAGTCGCCGCGCTCCAGCATCCGGTCGAGGTCGGCGCGCAGCTTCGCCAGCGCAGTGTCGAGCCGCTTGATCTCCTTCGGCAGGTCTTCGGCGATGTAATTGGTGATGACCACGCGCGGCTCGTGCAGCACGACATGGCCGAGCGCGATGCCGTCGGACAGCACCGCCCCGGTCTTGTGGATCGAGTGCCGCGCGGCCGGCTCGGCGCCGGGCTGGGCCAGCGCCGAGAGTTCGCCCGAGGCGATCATCTCCGCCAGCACCATCGCGGTGGTCTGCAGCGCCTCGACCTCTTCCTCGACATAGGTGCGCTTGGCGCGGTTCTGCACCACCAGCACGCCGAGGGTGTTGCCGGCGCGCAGGATCGGCACGCCGAGGAACGAGTGGTAGATTTCTTCGCCGGTCTCCGGTCGGAACGAGAACGCCGGATGGCTCTGCGCATCCGACAGGTTGAGCGGCGTCGCCTCCGAGGCGACCAGGCCGACCAGACCTTCGTGGGCGTTCAGCACGGTCTGGTGCACCGCTTCGCGGTTCAGACCTTCGGTGGCGTAGAGCTCGAGAGTGTTGTCGATGCGCAGCACATAGACCGAGCACACTTCGGCCACCATGTTGGCCGCGATCAGCACCACGATCTTGTCGAGGCGTTCCTGCGCGGAGACCTGCTCCGCCATGGTTTCGCGGAGCCGTCTCAGCAAGACGCGGGGACCACCCGACGTGCTCCGCATGTGTCGCAATCTCCTCTGCGAGCCTTGCCCTCGGGCGCGCCGCAGCGCCAGCGGAAAAGCTCTAAAGATATTCACCGCCCGATGTCGGGCCGGGCCGGTCGCCGATCGCCCCGGCCCCGGCCGAACCCGCACGAACGGCCGAACCCGACATTCGGACAGCCGCCGCCGAGCCTTCGCAAACGCAACAAGACCAGCTCTGCCAGCCGCCCCGTCGGCGCACGCGCCGTTCAGGCCGTATAGCGAATTGAGGCTTGATTTGCCAAGCAAAACGCCTGCCAGCCGCGCCCGACAAAACCGCCGCACGCGCTTCTAAATCACCGAAAAATTATTCTAAGCTTGATCCAACCCATAGAGCGTATGCAACGTCCGCACCGCCAGTTCGGTGTAGGCGGCGTCGATCAGCACCGAGAATTTGATCTCCGAGGTGGTGATGGCGCGGATGTTGATGTTGCGGGCGGCGAGCGCCGCGAACGCCTGGGCGGCAACGCCGGCATGGCTGCGCATCCCCGACCCGATCACCGACACCTTGGCGACGTCGGTCTCGCTGTCGAATCGGGCGTAGCCGATCTTGTCCTGCGCCGAAGTGATGGTCTGCTTGGCGCGAGCAAAGTCGGAGGCCGGCACCGTGAAAGTCAGGTCGGTGGTCTTGCCGTCTTCGGAGACGTTCTGGACGATCATGTCGACGTTGATGTTGGCATCCGCCAGCGGTCCGAAGATCGACGCCGCCACGCCCGGCTTGTCCTCGATCCGGCGCACCGAGATCTGCGCCTCATCCTTGGAAAAGGCGATGCCGGTGACGACGTGGTTCTCCATGGAGTCCTCCTCGCTGCTGATCAGCGTGCCCGGCGGCGTGCCGTGCGGATCGATATCTTCGGGCTTGTCGAAACTGGAGCGGACAAAGATCGGCATGTTGTGCACCATGCCGAGCTCGACCGAGCGGACCTGCAGCACCTTGGCGCCGAGCGAGGCCAACTCCAGCATCTCTTCGAACGACACCTTGTCGAGCCGGCGCGCCTTCGGCACCACGCGGGGATCGGTCGTATAGACGCCGTCGACATCGGTGTAGATGTCGCAGCGATCGGCCTTCAGCGCCGCCGCGATCGCCACCGCCGAGGTGTCGGAGCCGCCGCGGCCGAGGGTGGTGATTCTGCACGTTTCGGCGTGGATGCCCTGGAAACCGGCGATCACCGCCACTTCCTTGCGCTCGGTGAAGCGCTTGATGATTTCGCTGCCGTCGATCTCGACGATCCGGGCCGACGCATGGGCGTCGCTGGTGCGGATCGGGATCTGCCAGCCCTGCCAGGACCGGGCCTGAATACCGAGCGATTGCAGCGCAATTGCAAGAAGCCCCGACGTCACCTGTTCGCCGGACGCCACGACCGCGTCGTATTCGCGGGCGTCGTGCAACGGCGAGGCTTCGGTGCACCAGGCCACCAGCTCGTTGGTCTTGCCGGACATCGCCGACACCACCACGGCCACCTCATGGCCGGCGTCGACCTCGCGTTTGACATGGCGCGCGACGTTCTGGATGCGCTCGATATTGGCGACGGACGTGCCGCCGAATTTCATCACCAGCCGGCCCATGACGAATAGTGCAATCCTTGCAGACAACGAGTATTGATGGCGCGGAATCCGTCAGGCGGGAGCCGCGTGGCGCGTATACACAGCGGCGCGGTTTCGGGCAAGCAAGGGCATTGCAGCCGCGGAACCTGCGCAACCCGCCCCGGGCGTCTGCCGGGGGCGGACAGGCACGGACATACAGGCACGGACATTGAGGAGCACCGCGCACCCCATGGCACTGCAACCCGAGTCCACCGGCCAGCCGGCCTCGACCGTCGATCCGGCCGAGATCGCGAAATTCTCAAAACTGTCGGCCGAGTGGTGGGACCCCACGGGGCGGATGGCGCCGCTGCACCGGATCAACCCGCTGCGGATCAGCTTCATCCGCGACGCCGCCTGCCGCAAATTCGAGCGCAACGCCAAGAGCCTGAGCTGCCTCGAGGGGCTGCGGATGCTGGATATCGGCTGCGGCGCCGGCCTGCTCTGCGAACCGTTCACCCGGCTCGGCGCCCAGGTGATCGGGATCGACCCCTCCGCCACCAATATCGCGGCCGCCAGACTGCACGCCGACAAGTCGCATCTGGCGATCGACTACCGCAACGTCATGGTCGAGGACATCGACCCGCGTGAGCGCTTCGACATCGTGCTGGCGATGGAGGTGATCGAGCACGTCACCGACGTCGGCGCGTTCCTGTCGCGCTGCGCCGCGCTGGTGAAGCCGACCGGAATCATGGTGGTGGCGACGCTGAACCGCAACTGGAAGAGCTTCGCGCTCGCCATCGTCGGCGCCGAATATGTGATGCGCTGGCTGCCGCGCGGCACCCATCAATGGGACAAGTTCGTCACTCCCGCCGAACTGGAGCAGCACCTCAACCGGCTCAAGCTCACCGTCACCGAACAGTCCGGCCTGGTCTTCAATCCGCTCGCCGACCGCTGGAAGCTGTCGCCCGACATGGACGTGAACTACATGATGGTCGCCGAGCCGGCGCCGTAGAAACCATAGGGTGGGTTAGCGCGCAGCGCGTAACCCACCGATTCCACACCGCGATCCGAAGAGGGTGGGTTACGGCGCTACGCGCCTGCCCCACCCTACGATCCTCACACACCCTTTAGGATGATCACTGTCGGCGTGCCCGGCAGCGTGTCGCGCGAGATCCGAAAGCTACGTTCGCTGCGCTGATCGATCGCGAATGAGCCGCCGATCCGCTGCACGAAGTCCTCCAGCGGCGTCATGAAGCGGTGCATCGGCAGCACCACCGAGGCGCGCAGACGCCGGGTGATCTCCGACATGCCTTCGAGCGACAGCGTGTAGCTGCCGTCGATCGGCACCATCACGATGTCGAGCCGGCCGATCGCGGCGATGTGGCTGTCGTCGAGCGTGGTGTGCAGATGGCCGAGATGGCCGATGCACAGCCCGGCGACCTCGAAGATGAAGATCGAATTGCCGTCCTTGATCATGCCGCCGGAACCGTCGTCGAAGCGGAAGCGGCGGATGTCGGTGGTCACATTGCGGATCAGCATGTCGCCGACCCGCAGCCGGACGTTTGCAGCCTGACCGTTCTCGCCCCAGCCGTGCAGCACGTGGGTGATCGCCGGATCAGGGGTCAGCGTGTAGTGGGTGGAATGCGCCCGGTTCATGGTGACGACGTCGGGAGTGCGCCCGGTATCGTAGCTGCCGCTGTAGTCGGTCGCGACCATCACCCCGCCCGGGGTCTCGATCGTGTAGGTCGAATGGCCGCGATAGGTGATCAGCACCTGCTCGGCCGATGCGGCCCGCCGTAGACTGACCGGTGTCGCCCGCAGCGGCGCCTGCGCCATCGCCAGACACTCGCTGCCGCGAAAGCCGTCCTGCGCCGAAGCGGCCACCGCCGATCCCAAGGCGGCAACCAGCGCGACCACGATCCACTTCAAGGTCCGCGTCATGCGATGCTCCCTCGGAAGCCGTTGCGACGATCGTCCTTGCGACCTGCTCGCGGAGTGTAGCGGCAAACCGGCATCCCGCAATGCAGGCATGAGCGGGTTCCGGTTGACCGCTGCGGACCGGATCGCCGAGGGTGCGGCGTCCCTCCTGCCACCCGTGCCATGTTCACCGTCGTCTCGCTCTGGATTCCTTTCACGCTCGTCGCTGCGCTCGGCCAGGTCGCGCGCAACGCGATGCAGCGTTCGCTGACCGGACCGCTCGGCACCTGGGGCGCCACCAATATCCGGTTCCTGTTCGGCTTCCCGTTCTCGCTGCTGTTCTTCGCCGGCGTATTGGCGGCGACCGGCGATGCGATGCCGTGGCCGGGCCTCGATTTCTGGCCATGGCTGCTGCTCGGCGCACTGTCGCAGATTGCCGCCACCGGGATGATGCTGGCGGCGATGAACGAGCGCTCGTTCGTGGTCACCACCGCGTATCTGAAGACCGAGGCGATCCAGACCGCGATCTTCGGCTTCGTGTTTCTCGGCGATCACCTGAACCTGTGGAAGGTCGTGGCGATCCTGATCGCGACCGTCGGCGTCGTCGTCACAGCGCTGCGCCCGGGCGCCGCCCGCGGCCTCGTCAGCCTGCGGCCGACGCTGCTCGGGCTGGGCGCTGCGGCGGCCTTTGCGCTGTCGGCAGTCGGGTTTCGCGGCGCGATCATCGTGGTGCCGAATGTCACCTTCGTCACCGCCGCGACCTTCACGCTGGTGTTCGCGCTCGGGGTCCAGACGCTGGTCCTGACCATCTACCTGCTGGCGCGCGCGCCGCAGGTGCTGCGCGACATCCTCAGATTGTGGCGACCGTCGATGCTGGCCGGCTTCATTGGCGCGGCAGCGTCGCAGTTCTGGTTCCTGGCGTTTGCGCTCACTGCCGCCGCCAATGTCCGCACATTGGCGCTGATCGAGGTGCTGTTCGCGCAGGCCGTAGCCTACTACTCGTTCAAGCAGCCGGCAGCGCCACGCGAGATCATCGGCATCGTCCTGATCGTGCTCGGCGTCGCGCTGCTGGTCGCGGTGTGATTACTTCAGCGCGATGATCACCGCGCCGGCGGCGATCAGCACGATCCCGATCCATTCGGTGCCGGACGGCCGCTCGCCGAGAAACAGCACGCCGAACACCACCACCAGCACCACGCTGAGCTTGTCGATCGGCGCCACCAGGCTGGCAGGCCCGAGCTTCAGCGCCCGGAAGTAGCACAGCCACGACGCCCCGGTGCACAGCCCGGACAGGATCAGGAACAGCCAGGTCTTGCCACTGATCGGCCCGTCCGTGACCAGCTTTCCGGTTGCCGCCAGCAACCCGCCGAGTGCCACGAGCACCACCACGGTCCGGATGAAAGTGGCGAGATCCGAATTGATGTCCGCCACGCCGACCTTGGCAAAGATCGCCGTCAGCGCCGCGAACACCGCCGACAGCACCGCCCAGAATTGCCAGGAGAGGAGGGTGTCGGGATTCATCGGCGAAATCGTTCGGTGCACATGCCACGTCGGGAGCGCGCTCCCTCGCCCCGCCCTTGCGGGGAGAGGGCTGGGGTGAGGGGCGACACGCATGGCTGTCTCTCGACTATGCGGAGACGCCCCCTCACCCGGTCCGCATCTAACGATGCGAACCGACCTCTCCCCGCACGCGGGGAGAGGTTAAGTCGCGCGCCTTCCTGGCGAGAGGCGCACCTCATTGCGGTTAGTTCCGATCGTCCGGCAGCACCGGCAGCGGCGCGACCTCGATGCCTTCGTCGATCAGCGCCTTGGCCTCGGTCGGCGAGGCCTCGCCGTAGATCGGGCGGTGCTCGATATCGCCGTAGTGCATGGCGCGCGCCTGCTCGGGGAAGCGTTCGCCGACATTGTCGGCGGTCTTGACGATGTGGTCGCGGAGTTCCTTCAGCTTGGCGCGCAGTTCACGCTCCTGCGCCATCAGCAGCGGCGTCGGCGAATTTGCAGAAGCGGCCTCGGCCGGAAGGTTGGTCGCGGCGGGGTCGGCGGCAGCCGGCTCGGGCGCGCGGCCGCGGCCTTTCTTGCCGACGATCTGCGGCGCCATGATCGCCTTTTCGACTTTCACCGAATCGCATTGCGGGCAGCTCACCAGCTTGCGCCGAACCTGGGAATCGTAGGCCGACGAGCTCTGAAACCAGCTCTCGAACACATGCCCTTTGTCGCAACGCAGGCTGTAGCGGATCATGACTGCCGGACCAGATGCAGATGGCCGGTGCCCGCATTGCCATCGGCGACGGTGAAGCGGCGGCCGTGCTGCAGCGACGGGATCTTGCCGCGCGCTTTCGTCACCTCGGCCGGATCAATCCGCGCCATGATGAAGCCGGGCTCGATGCCGCCTTCGGCCAACACCACGCCCCACGGATCGATGATCAGCGAATGACCGAAGGTCTCGCGCTTGTTCTCGTGCAGGCCGCCCTGCGCCGCGGCGAACACGAAGCAGCCGTTCTCGATCGCGCGGGCCCGCAGCAGCACGTGCCAATGCGCCTCGCCGGTCGGCTTGGTGAACGCCGCCGGAACCGTGAGGAACGAGGCGCCGGCTTCCGCCAGCGCCCGGTATAGCGCTGGAAACCGCACGTCGTAGCAGATCGTCAGGCCGATCCGGCCCCACGGCAGATCGGAGATCACCGCGGTCTCGCCGGGCTGGTAGTTCGCCGACTCCCGGTAGCTCTCGCCATTGCCGAGATCGATGTCGAACATGTGGATCTTGTCGTAGCTCGCCAGGATCGTGCCGTCCGGGCCGATCAGGAACGAGCGGTTGACCGCGCGTTCCGGCGAGGCGCGCAGCGCCAGCGAGCCGATGTGCAGATGGATGTTCAGCTCGCGTGCCAGCTCGCGATACGCCTTCAACGAAGCGTCGCTGTCTTGGTCAGCGAGCTGGGCAAATAGCGCTTCACGGTTGAGCTGCATCATGTTGCTCACCTCGGGGGTGAGCACGTAGTCGGCGCCGGCCGCGGCCGCCTCGCGGATCAGCCGGATGCCCTGCTCGAGATTGGGCTCGGGGGTGAGGCCGCTGCGCATCTGCACCAGGGCGGCATTGAACGGCACCGCTTCGGTCATGTCGCTGCCTTTTCGCCGGCGAGCAGCGCATCGAGCTTGCCCTCGCGATCGAGCGCGTAGAGATCGTCGCAGCCGCCGACGTGGGTGTCGCCGATGAAGATCTGCGGATAGGTCGCGCCGGGGCCGGCGCGCTCGTCCATCTTCACCCTGTAGCCCGGATCGGCCGCGACATTGTACTCGGTGAAGGCCGCCTTCTTGCGGTCGAGCAACGACTTGGCAGCGCTGCAATAGCCGCAGCCGGGGCGGGTGAAGATTTCGATCGCTGCGGGCATTCAGGCTCCGTTGGTTGCCGAGGATGGGCGCAAGGAGCGGATTATATGGGGGATTTCAGCGTATCGACAACCCGCGCGAAGACCAGCACCTCGACCGAGACCGCCCTCGCCCGGAGCAGCGCGCGGGCGCAGGCATCGACGGTGGCGCCCGAGGTCAGCACGTCGTCGATCAGCACGATCCGCCGCCCGTGAATCTCGGCCTTACGGTGCTTCGGAACCTTGAACGCTCCCTGCACATTGGCGGCTCGCTCGGACCGCGACAACCCGATCTGATGCGCGGTCGGCCGCACCCGCTGCAGCGCCTCGACCGCCACCGGCAGCTTGGCCTGCCGGCCGATCACCTGCGCGAGCACGCCGGATTGATTGTAGCGGCGCGAGAAACCGCGCCGCCAATGCAGCGGCACCGGCACCAGCAGATCGGCGTCCGTCAGCAACGGCGCTCCGGCACGAGCCATCCACCGCCCCATCGTCGGCGCCAGATCGGTGCGGTCGTGGAACTTGAGGCCGTGCACCAGCGCTTTTGCGATCTCGTCGTAACGCACCGCGGCGCGGGCGCGGGAATAGGCCGGCGGATCGGCGATCGCCTGCATCGACAGCATCCCTGGCCCCGGATCGTAGACGAACGGAATCCCGAGCTTTTCGCAATAGGGCGGGGCGATGAACGAGAGCTGCGACCAGCACCGCGCGCACAACCCGTCGCCGGCGACCGGCTCGCGGCAGGCGACACACAGCGTCGGCAGCGCCAGATCGAGCACGGCCTGGGCAGCTCGGGTCCAGACCCGGCGCAGACCGCCGAGCGCGGCGGTCGCACCGCCGACCGCCTGCCCCCTGGTCCGTCCGATCGCCCCTGCACGCATGGCGCGAGGCTAGCGCCGGATCCACAACCGTCAAGACCGGCCGGGTAGTGCCGGCCGCTGAAAAAGCGCACAACACCGCCAGTCCTTACTCGGGAGATCGCCGTGTCCGAACCCACCGACAAATCCACCGACATTACCTACTTGGATATTCCGACCGCGCCGCATCTGTATTTCGACATCGCTCCGGCGCACGGGGTGATCGCCAACGGCGTCGAGGTCGAACTGGCGGCACGCACGCTGAACCCGCTGGCTGATGGTTCGGTCGAGGTCAAATTCGTCACCACCGCGCGGCTGCGCTGCAGCCAGGCCGGCGCGCTACACTTGCGCAACGCGCTGGATGCGGTGCTGAAGATGTTCGAAGCCTCGCAGCAGGGGCCGTCCTCCGCGGCCTCCAAGCTGAACTGATCACGCAGACGACTTCGAATTGGCCATGAACGGTTCCACGCCGATCCTGTTCGATCGCACCTTGCTGGCGGCGCGGTTGCAGCGCGCCGCCCTGCTCGGCCCCGCCAGCTTCCTGCTCGACCGCGTCGCCGACGAGATCGACGAGCGGCTGCACGCCGTGCTGCGCGAGTTCGGCGACGTCGCCGATCTCTGGACGCCCGGCGGGCTGAACCTGCCGCGGTTCCCCAACTTGCAACATATCGCCGTCGCTTCGTCCGGCGACGAAACGCTGCCGTTCGCGCCCGGCTCGCTCGACCTGGTGGTCTCGGCGCTGGCGCTGCAATTCGCCAACGACCTGCCGGGCGTGCTGGCGCAGGTCCGCCGCGCACTGAAACCGGACGGCCTGTTGCTCGCCGCACTGACCGGCGGCGACACCCTGACCGAGCTGCGCCAGGCGTTCGCCGAAGCCGAGACCGAGATCGAAGGCGGGGTGTCGCCTCGCGTTGCACCGGCCGCCGATCTGCGCGACCTCGGCGCACTCTTGCAACGCGCCGGCTTCGCGCTGCCGGTCACCGACGTCGACCGCGTGGTGGTGCGCTACGATCATGCGTTCGCGTTGATGCAAGACCTGCGGCGAATGGGCGCCACTAATCTGCTGATCGAACGCCGCAAGACGCCGCTGCGCCGCGCCACGCTAAGCCGCATGGCCCAGATCTACGCCGACCGCTTCAGCGATCCCGACGGCCGCATCCGCGCCACCTTCGAGATCGTCTGGCTGTCCGGCTGGTCCCCGCACGAAAGCCAGCAGCAGCCGCTGAAGCCGGGCTCGGCGAAAGCGAGTTTGGAAGAGGCGATCAAGGGGAAGCGCTGAACTGCGCGAGCTTCATCCGTCGTTGCCCGGGCCTTGACGCGGATCAGTCATTCCGGGGCGCGCGGGAACGCGCGAACCCGGAATCTCGAGGTGCCCTGAACCTCTGGATTCCGGGTCTGCGCCGCAGGCGCGGCGCATCCCGGAATGACGTCGGGACGATGGATGCGCGGGTCAAGCCCGCGCATGACACATCGAATTTGGCCGGCGCCCTACATCAGCAATTCGATCAGCGGCGGGATCAGCGGCAGATCCGCCGGCGGCATCGGGTAATCGCGCAGCTTGTTGGCGCGGACCCAGGCGAGCTCCTGGCCCTCGCGCGGCATCGCCAGGCCTTCCCAGCGCCGGCAGACGTAGAGCGGCATCAGCAGGTGAAAGTCCTCGTAGGCATGGCTGGCGAAGGTCAGCGGCGCGAGGCACGCTTCTTTCACGGTGATGCCGAGCTCTTCGTCGAGCTCGCGGATCAGCGCCGCCTCCGGGCGCTCACCGGGATCGAGCTTGCCGCCGGGAAACTCCCACAAGCCGCCGAGCTGCTTGTGCTTCGGCCGCTGCGCGATCAGCACGCGATTATCGGCATCGATCAGCGCCACGGCGACGACGAGCAGGAGGTTCATGCCGCGCCCCCGATGGGACGCACGGCGACTTTCCCACTAACAACGTCATGCCCCGCGAAGGCGGGGCACCCAGTATTCCAGAGCGCTTCGGCCAAACAACCGGCGGCACGGCGTACTGGGTCGCCCGCCTGCGCGGGCGATGACGGCTGGAGGTGTGGCGACGCCGCTTTCACATTCGACCGCCTGAAGGCCCCGCCGATCACGACCGGTAGTCGCCGTTGATTGCGACGTATTCCTTGGTGAGGTCGCAGGTCAGCACGCGGTCGCGGCCTTTACCAAGGCCGAGCGCGACCTTGATCTGGATTTCCGGCTTCTTCATCTGCGCCGAAACTTCTTTTTCGTTGTAGGACGGATCGCGCGCGCCGGCCTTGGCGACGCGGATGCCGTTGAACGAGATCGACAGCTTGTCGCGATCGGCCGGCTCGCCGGCCTTGCCGACCGCCATTACCACCCGGCCCCAATTGGCGTCCTCGCCGGCGATCGCGGTCTTGACCAGCGGCGAATTGGCGATCGACAGCGCGATCTTGCGAGCCGACACCTTGGTCTTGGCGCCTTCGACGATGATCTCGACCAGCTTGCGGGCGCCCTCACCATCGCGCGCGACCTGTTCGGACAGGTCGGCCAGCACCGCGTTGAACGCTTTGACGAACGCCTTCAGCCGCGGGTCCGAGGCGCGCGAAATTTTCGGCGCGCCGTTCTCGGCCGCCGCACCGGTCGCGAAGGCAAGCAGCGTGTCCGAGGTCGACGTATCGCCGTCGATCGTCACCGCGTTGAAGGTGTCGGTGACGCCGGCCTTGAGCAGCGCCTGCAGGCAGGAGGCCGACAGCGGCGCGTCGGTAAAGATGAACGACAGCATCGTCGCCATGTCGGGCGCGATCATGCCGGCGCCCTTGGCCATGCCGTTGATCGTCACCTTGGCCTTGCCGAGCTTGACAGTGGCGGTCGCGACCTTCGGGAAGGTGTCGGTGGTCATGATCGCCTTGGCGGCGTCCAGCCAACCGTCCGGTCCGGCGTCGAGCGCCATCGCGTCGAGCACGCCGTCGAACTTGGTGGCGTCGAGCGGTTCGCCGATCACCCCGGTCGAAGCCAGGAACACCTCAGCCGGCTTGCAGCCGATCGCCTTGGCGGCGAGCTGGGCGGTCAGCGCGGTGGCCTGCTTGCCGGTCTTGCCGGTGAAGGCGTTGGCATTGCCGGAATTGACCACCAGCGCACGGGCGCTGCCGCCCTTCAGCTTGTCGCGGCACCATTCCACCGGCGCCGAGGCGCATTTCGAGGTGGTGAACACCCCGGCGACCGTGGTGCCCTTCTCCATCTCCACCAGCAACACGTCGGTGCGGCCCTTGTAGCGGATGCCGGCCGCGGCGGTGGCGAGGCGCACGCCGGCGATCATCGGCATGGCGGGAACGTCGGTGGGGGCGAGCGGGGAGACTTTGCTGGACATCGTGCGCTTTCGGCAGGTTGTACCCCCGCCGGCGCGGGAGCGGCGTTCCCCTGTCTCACAAGCTCGCGACGATGAGAAGGAGAATTCGCGGACAACTGACGAAAATCCCATCGTCACAAACCGTTGCGGGGGCCTATGCTGGCCGGACCGGCATCTCTCCTTGGTCACCCTTTGCGCAGAATTCCGTGACAGTCGCGGTGCCGTCCGATATCCGGAAACAGCCATGGACAAAGTCGTGTCACCTTCCCGCCCCGCCGCCGACGAGCGCTTCGACAGCGCCCGGGTCACCGCCGAGATCGCAACGCTGGCGGAGCAGCACGCCGGCAACGACGCGGCGTTCCGCACCGCGCTGGCGATGCTGATGAAGGCGGAGCTGGCGAAGGCCCGCACCGAGGCCGAGGCGCAGTTGCTGCGCGACCGCCACGGCCGGCGCTGCGCCGAACGGCTGTGCTTCGTGCAGGACGCGATCATCCGGCTGCTGTTCAACGCCGCAACTGAATACCTATACAACAGCCCAACGCCGTCGAGCTCGGAGCGGATGACGGTGGTGGCCACCGGCGGCTACGGACGCGGTCTGATGGCGCCGGAGAGCGACATCGATCTCTTGTTCATCCTGCCCTACAAGCAGACCGCCTGGGGCGAGCAGGTCGCCGAAGTCATCCTGTACTGCCTGTGGGACATCGGGCTGAAGGTCGGCCACGCCACCCGGTCGGTCGACGAGTGTATCCGCCAGGCCCGCGCCGATATGACGATCCGCACCGCGATCCTGGAGACGCGGTTTCTGGCCGGCGACGAGGCGCTGTACGCCGAACTTGTCGAGCGCTTCGACAAGGACGTGGTCGAGGGCACGGCGGCCGAATTCGTCGCCGCCAAGCTCGCCGAGCGCGAGGAGCGCCATCGCCGCTCCGGCCAGTCGCGCTATTTGGTCGAGCCCAACGTCAAGGACGGCAAGGGTGGTCTGCGCGACCTGCACACCCTGTTCTGGATCGCCAAATACGTCTACCGGGTGCGCGAGACCAGCGAGCTTTCTGAGCGCGGCGTGTTCGACCCGGCCGAGCTCCGCACCTTCCGCCGCTGCGAAGACTTCCTTTGGTCGGTCCGCTGCAACATCCACTTCGTGACCAAGCGCGCCGAGGACCGGCTGTCGTTCGACCTGCAGCGCGAGATCGGGGTGCGGCTCGGCTACACGTCGCATCCGGGGATGCAGGACGTCGAGCGCTTCATGAAGCACTACTTCCTGATCGCCAAGGAAGTCGGCAACCTCACCGCGATCCTGTGCGCCAAGCTGGAGGATCAGCAGGCCAAGGCGGCGCCGGCGCTGAGCCGGATGATGGCGCGGCTGCGCCCCGCCGCCAAGCGCCGCCGGGTGCCGGAGAGTGACGACTTCGTCGTCGACAACAACCGCATCAATCTGGCGGTGCCGGACGTGTTCAAGCACGATCCGGTCAATCTGATCCGGATATTCCGGCTGGCGCAGAAGAACAGCCTCGCGTTCCACCCGGACGCGATGCGGATCGTGACGCGCTCGCTGTCGCTGATCACGCCGCAGCTCCGCGACAATCCCGAAGCCAACCGGCTGTTCGTCGAGATCCTGACCTCCGACAACGCCGAGCCGGTGCTGCGGCGGATGAACGAGACCGGCGTGCTCGGCCGCTTCATCCGCGCCTTCGGCCGCATCGTGTCGATGATGCAGTTCAACATGTACCACAGCTACACGGTGGACGAGCACCTGCTGCGCTGCGTCGGAAATCTTCAGGAGATCGAGCGCGGCGGCAACGACGAGTTCATGCTGTCGTCCGAACTGATGCGCAAGATCCGCCCCGATCATCGCGTGGTGCTGTACGTCGCGGTGCTGCTGCACGACATCGCCAAGGGCCAGCCCGAGGATCACTCCACCGCCGGCGCCAAGGTGGCGCGGCGGCTGTGCCCACGGTTCGGATTCAGCGCCGCCGACACCGAGCTGGTGGCGTGGCTGATCGAGCAGCATCTCGTCATGTCGACGGTGGCGCAGTCGCGCGATCTGTCCGACCGCAAGACCATCGAGAACTTCGCCGCGGTGGTCGAGACCGTCGAGCAGATGAAGCTGCTCACCATCCTCACCACCGCCGACATTCGCGGCGTCGGTCCGGGCGTGTGGAACGGCTGGAAGGCGCAGCTGATCCGCACCTTGTATTACGAGACCGAGCCGGTGCTGACCGGCGGCTTCTCGGAAGTGAACCGCGCGGAGCGGATCCGTGCCGCCCAAGCCGAATTCCGCGCCGCTTTCACCGAATGGTCGGAGGCAGAACTCAACGCCTATGTGGCGCGGCACTATCCGGCCTACTGGCTGAAGGTCGATCTGCAGCGCAAGATCCGCCAAGCCCGCTTCCTGCGGGCGTCCGAACAGGCCGGCCACAAGCTCGCAATCAATGTCGGCTTCGATGAGGCCCGCGGCGTCACCGAGCTGACGATCCTGGCAGTCGACCATCCGTGGCTGCTGTCGGTGATTGCCGGCGCCTGCGCAGCCGCCGGCGCCAACATCGTCGACGCCCAGATCTACACCACCACCGACGGCCGCGCGCTCGACACCATCTCGATCAGCCGCGAATACGATCGCGACGAGGACGAGGGCCGCCGGGCCACCCGGATCGGCGAAACCATCGAAGAAGTGCTGGAAGGCAAGCTACGGCTGCCCGAAGCGGTGGCGCGCCGGGCGACCAACGGCAGCAAGGCCAAGCTGCGCGCCTTCGTGGTCGAGCCCGAGGTCGAGATCAACAACAACTGGTCGGACCGCTACACCGTGATCGAGGTCAGCGGACTCGACCGGCCGGGTCTGCTGTACCAGCTCACCACGGCGATCTCGAAGCTCAACCTCAACATCGCCTCGGCGCACGTCGCGACCTTCGGCGAACGTGCCCGCGACGTGTTCTACGTGACCGATCTGTTAGGTGCGCAGATCACCGCCCCGACCCGGCAGGCCGCGATCAAGCGTGCGCTGGTGCACCTGCTCGCCAACGGCGACGCCGCCGAAAAGCCGGCCGCGTGAAAGGCTTCGGCGCCTTGATCGCGCCAGCTTCGCGCGTATCTGATCAGGCGTCCTATCCGGGCGCCGGTGTCCCCCTCGCAGGAACCGATCGCGACCGCGGTCGGTTCTGGTTCCGCAACGCCACGGCGGCCGTCATCCGCCTCTTCATATGAGTTCGCCCATGCGCAAAGTCGTCGTTCGCTCCCTTGCCGTTCTCGGCATCGTCGCGGTTCCTGTAGTCTCCGCGCTCGCATTGCAGCGCGAGCAGACCGCGCCAGCCGACCTCGGCCTGATCGGCGGCGTGATCCAACTGGTGCAGCGCGCCTACGTCCATCCGATCGCCTCGGACGCGCTGACCAAGGATGCGCTGAAGGGCATGCTGAACCGGCTCGATCCGCATTCGGACTACATGGACGAGAAGGAATTCAACGACATGCAGACCGACATGTCGGGCCAGTTCGGCGGCCTCGGCATGCAGATTTCGGCCCAGGGCGGGATTCCGCGGGTGGTATCGCCGATCGACGGCACCCCGGCGGCGCGCGCCAAGCTGGAGCCCGGCGACCTGATCATCAAGGTCGGCACCGCCAGCACACAGGGCATGAGCCTGCGCAATGTCGTCGACATGCTGCGCGGCTCCCCCGGCACCAAGGTCACCATCACCATCCTGCGCGGCAAGGACGACCCATTCGACGTCACCCTCACCCGCGAAATCATCAAGGTCGCCTCGGTCAAATCGGAGATGAAGCCGGACGGTATGGGCTATATCCGCATCAGCCAGTTCGGCCAGGACACCTCCGACGGTTTCACCGCCGCGCTCAAGAAGCTCAAGGGCGACGCCAAGGACGGCCTCAAGGGCTTGGTGATCGACCTGCGCAACGACCCGGGCGGGCTGCTCAATGCCGCGGTCTCGGTCGCCGGCGACCTGCTCGACGGCGGCACCGTGGTGTCGATCCGCGGCCGCCAGGCTGATGACCAGCGGGTGTTCTCGGCGCCGTCGCGGGGCGACAAGCTGCCCGGCGTGCCGATCGTGGTGCTGATCAACGGCGCCTCGGCGTCGGCCTCGGAAATCGTCGCCGGCGCGCTGCAGGACCGCAAGCGCGCCACCGTGATGGGCACCACCAGCTTCGGCAAGGGCTCGGTGCAGACGGTGATCCCGATCAAGGGCCACGGCGCGGTGCGGCTGACCACGGCGCTGTACTACACGCCGGCCGGCCGCTCGATCCAGGACGAAGGCATCGTGCCGGACGTGATCGAGGAGGCGCCGAAGGATCAGCAGATCAGCGGCGGCCCGCTGATCCGCGAAAGCGCGCTGCACGGCGCGATCGCCAATCCGGGCCAGCTCGGCAAGACGGACGCCGGCGCCACCAAGGCGACGCCGAAGACCGGCGAGCCTACCGACGACAAGACCAAGGCCGCCACGTCCGCGCCGATCAAGGCCGACCTGATCGGCAAGCCTGAAGACGCCCAGCTCAACGCCGCGTTCGCTTACCTGAAGAAGGATGCGTCGCCGAAGTAAGGGCCAGGTGCAGTAAGCGCACCAGGCTGCCACCGATCGTGAGAGCGGCGGACGTCCGCCGCTCTCACCCGGCATCGACGATCACCGCGGCCGGGCGCGGTCGATGATCGCGGCGAAATTCATCCCCTTGGGCAGCGCGCCGTAATGATGCGCGCCGCGCTGCGCCAGACGTGATGCGCAATACGCTTCGGTGACCTCGTCCGGCGCGTGCCGGATCAGCACGCTGGCCTGCAGCCCGGTCGCGAGACGGTCGACCAGATCGCGGGCGCGTTCCTCGAAGTCCGATGCATCGCGCATGTCGTCCTTCAGCGCCGCGATGTGGCGGTCGAACGCGACGTCGGCGCCCTTGGCCTGCTCGACCTCGGCGAAATACGCCTCGAGCGTCTCCGGCGTGCGGGTCATCGCCCGCAGCACGTCGAGGCACTGCACGTTGCCGGAGCCTTCCCAGATCGCATTGACCGGACTTTCGCGGAAGTGACGCGGCATCGGCCCATCCTCCATCACGCCGGAACCACCGATGCATTCCATCGCCTCGGCAGTGAGACCGGGCGTGCGCTTGCAGATCCAGTACTTCCCGATCGCCGACCCGATCCGGATCAAGTGCGCCTCGTGCTCGTCGCCGCGGTGATCGAGCGCGCGGGCGATCCGCATCGTCAGCGCCAGCGCCGCCTCGGTTTCGAGAGCAAGATCCGCCAGCACGTTCTGCATGATCGGCTGATCGATCAGCAGCCGACCGAAAGCCTTGCGCTGCCGGCAATGGTCGATCGCCTGCGACAGTGCCGCCCGCATGATCGCCGACGAGCCGATCATACAATCGAACCGGGTCATCGCCACCATCTCGATGATGGTGGCGACGCCGCGGCCTTCCGGCCCGATCATCCAGCCGAGCGCGCCGCGCAGTTCGGTCTCGCTGGAGGCGTTGGAGGCGTTGCCCATCTTCTTTTTGAGCCGCAGCACCTGCAGCGGGTTCTTGGTGCCGTCCGGTTTCCAGCGCGGCACCAGGAAGCACGACAACCCGCCCGGCGCCTGCGCCAGCACCAGAAAGGCATCGCACATCGGCGCCGAGACGAAGAATTTGTGGCCGACCAATTCGTACTCGCCGCCGGGGCCGCCGGCGCCGATCGGGATCGCCCGGGTGGTGTTGGCGCGAACGTCCGAACCGCCCTGCTTCTCGGTCATCGCCATGCCGATGGTGATGCCCTGCTTCTGCTCGGCCGGCACGTTGCGCGCATCGTAGCTGCGCGCCAGAATCTTCGGCAGCCACTGTTTGGCGACGTCGGGTTGCAGGCTTATGCACGGCACCGCCGCGAACGTCATGCTGATCGGGCAACCGTGGCCGGCCTCGATCTGGCTGTGCAGATAGAACCGCGCGGCGCGGGCGACGTGCGCACCCTTGCGCGGATCGGTCCACGGCGAGGAATGCAAGCCCTGCTCGATCGAGGTCTGCATCAGCCGGTGATAGGCGGGGTGGAAGCGAACCAGATCGGTGCGGCGGCCGTAGCGATCATGGGTGTCGAATTCCGGCAGATGCCGGTTGGCGAGCGCGCCGAGTTCGAGATAGTCGGCGGTACCGATCCGGGCGCCGAAATCGGCGATATCGTTGGCGGCCCATCCGGCGCCCTCGCGCGTCACCGCCTCGACCAATGGCCGGTCGGCGCTGAACAGATTGTAGTCGGCGAGTTCGACCGGCTGGTTGATCACCTCATGGGTGACGGCGCCGTAGCTGTCGGCGATGGCGGCGTTGAGCAATTTCAGTCCTCCCGGAGCGGCGCCTGTGGCGCTTGCGATGGTTCAGGAGGCATCATAGGCAAGCTGCATCGGGCAGGTGTTCGGATTGGGCCTGGATGGCGAAGCGCGCGGAAACTCCAGCAAAATCACGGCGAAGGCCGGTGCAGCCGCGCTCGCACGAAACCTCGCGGGCGATCCGCGACGCATTTGTTCGGCTTCTCGACGAAAAGCCGTTCAGTGAGGTGACGATCCGCGAGATCGTGCTGGTCGCCGGCGTCGGGCTCGGCACCTTTTACGAATATTTCTCCAGCAAGGACGAGCTGGCACGCGCCTGCGTGCATCTGCGGACCAAGGATCTGTTGCTGGCGCTGCGCCGCCGCCGCACCGCGCTCGGCAGCTACGACCTCGCCACCGGCGTCAGGGCTGCGATAACCGCGCAGGCCGAAATCTATGCGCAAGCGCCGCGCGAATGGATGCAGCATTTCATGCTGGAACGGCACAAGAGCGAGCGCAGCCACTATCTCGAGGCCTATGACCTGTTCCTGAAGGAATGGGAGGCGCTGCTCGAAGACGCCTCCGACTGGCCGGCCGACCGCTCCGCCGCCGACGCCGCCCTGCCGGTTTTCACACTGCTGTACGGCATGTTCGCCCACGCCTTGATCCGTGGCATGCCGCCGGCGGGATTCGGCGCGTTGCGCGACGAACTGGTGCGAACCACACTTGCTTGCCTCGCAGCCCCGATGCGGGCCCGGGCGGAGGCCGGCGCGAAAGAACCCGACAATCGCCGCCCCCTCGGCAGGCGCTAGCTCATCCTCAACTTTCGGTATCGCCGTCATCACGGCGAGACGATGCGGACGGTAAAGCGGGCCAACGATCGAAATCGCCTCGACCGCCCTTTGACGCGCGGACAGGATCGGCCACATTCGGCGTGTGGCCAGGAGGACGCCCCGATGAGCACGACCGCCGATGGCAAACGTACTGCGCTGGTCACCGGCGCCAATTCTGGCCTCGGCAAGGCGATCGTCAGCGCGCTGGCGGCGGACGGCCTGCGCGTCGGTCTGGTGGCGCGCGACCGCAGCCGCGGCGAAGCGGCGCTGGCCGAAATTCGTGCAGCGACCGGCAATGGCGACCTGCATCTGTTCGTCGCCGACCTCGCCGATCAGGTCTCGGTCCGGGCGCTGGCCCAGGCGGTGCACGATCGGTTCGACCGGCTGCATCTGCTCCTCAACAACGCCGGCACCGCCTTCCCGGAGCGGCGGCTGAGCCCGCAGGGCATCGAATGCGCGCTCGCGGTCAATCACCTCGCCCCGTTTCTGCTGACCAATCTGCTGATCGACCTGATCAAAGCCAGTGCACCGGCGCGGATCGTCAATGTCGGCACCCGGATCGAGGCCGCGATCGATTTCGACGACCTCGCCTGGGACAAGCGGCCCTACGGCATGATGAAGGGCTACGGCCAGTCCAAGCTGGGCAACCTGCACTTCACCTTCGAGCTGGCGCGTCGCCTCGAAGGCAGCGGCGTCACCGTCAATTGCGTGTTCCCGGGCGTCTTCAAGTCCAATCTCGGCGGCACCGACGGCGCCCAGGGCCTGTTCTGGAAGCTGCTGATCAAGCTCGGCGGCTGGGCGATTCCGACGGCCGAGAGCGCTGCCCGGCGCGTGCTGTATCTGGCGAACGCCCCGGAGCTGGCGGGCGTGAGCGGAAAGTATTTCGCCGACCGCAAGACGATTCCCGCGCCGGCGCAGGCGCGCGACCCGGAGGCGAACCGGCGACTATGGGCGATCAGCGAGCGGATGACCGGGCTGGCGCAGTCACAAGCCAGCATTGGCGGCGAGGCACCGTGACGACACAGACCGAGCCATCGACCGTGGAGCGCCCGAGCGGCGGCACGCCCCTTGAAGTGCTGCAGGTCTTCTCCAGGCTCGGGCTCACCTGCTTCGGCGGCCCGATCGCGCATCTCGGCTATTTCCGCGACGAGTTCGTGGTGCGACGCCGCTGGATCGACGAGCAGGCCTATGCCGACCTGGTCGGGCTGTGCCAGTTTCTGCCCGGTCCCGCCAGCAGCCAGGTCGGCTTCGCGCTCGGGCTGCAGCGCGCCGGCTATCTCGGTGCGCTGGCGGCATGGGCCGGCTTCACGCTGCCGTCGGCGACCGCCCTGGTGCTGTTCGCCTATGGGGCCGCGGCGCTCGACGGTCCGATCGGCGCCGGCCTGCTGCACGGATTGAAGCTGACGGCGGTGGCAATCGTCGCCCAGGCGGTGTGGGGGATGTCGCGGCAGCTCTGTCCGGATCGCCAGCGCGCCACGATCGCGGTGGCGGCGGCGCTGGTGGTGCTGCTCAGCTCGGAACCGATGGCCCAGCTCGGGGCGATCGCGCTGGGCGGGCTCGCCGGCCTCGTATGGTGCCGCAGCGATGCGCTGCAGCGTTTCGGCGACGTCGGCGCGCGGGTGTCGCGGCCGGCCGGCATCGCCGCGCTGCTCGGCTTCGTGGTGCTGCTGCTCGGCCTACCGCTGCTCGGATCAATCACCGGCTCTTCGATCATTGCGGCGTTCGATGCGTTCTATCGTGCGGGCGCGTTGGTGTTCGGCGGCGGCCATGTGGTGCTGCCGCTGCTGCGCGATGGCTTCGTCGGACCGGGATGGGTCAGCGACGACGCGTTCCTGGCCGGCTACGGCGCGGCCCAGGCGGTGCCGGGACCGCTGTTCAGCTTCGCGGCCTATCTGGGCGCAATCGCCGCGCCTGCGTCAGGGCTGACAGGCGCCGCGATCGGCCTGATCGGCATCTTTCTGCCTGGGTTCCTGATCCTGCTCGGCGTTCTGCCGTTCTGGCACGGGCTGCGGCACTATCCGGCCGCGCAGGCGATGATGCGCGGCGTCAATGCCGCGGTGGTCGGACTGCTCGGCGCCGCGCTGTACAACCCGGTGTGGACCAGCACGATTCACGGCACCGCCGACGTCGCGATCGCGCTGACCGGCTTTGCGCTGCTGACGATCTGGCGCGCCCCGCCGCTGCTGGTAGTAGCGTTCAGCGCGGCGGCGGGGGTGACCGGCGCACTGCTGCGCTAAGAACGAGATCGTGGCGCGCGCGGATTTGCCTCGGGAACGCGACGCCGCATTTGCGAGTCCTTCGTTGACCGGAGCGGCGTTCAGCCGGTCGGCCGGGCGAAGGAGGCAAAAGCAATGCGGAGCAGCCAAGGACGTGCGTACAACCGCTTGGCCGGCACGCTGTTATGCGGGCTCTGAGTGATGGCGTCCGAGGTGCGGCGCCCTTCGGTCGTGGCGATCGGTGCCGGCTTCGGCGGCCTTGAAGCGGTGCGCGCGCTGGCGCACGCCGAGGTCAATATCACATTGATCGACCGCAGGAATCATCATTGTTTCCAGCCGCTGTTGTATCAGGTCGCGACCGCGGCCCTGTCACCGGCGGACGTCGCCTGGCCGATCCGGTCGCTCCTGTCCGATCAGGACAACGTCACCGTGCTGATGGCCGAGGTCGAGGGCGTGGACGTCGAGAGCAAGCGGGTCTTGACCCGCAATGGTCCGACGGTGCCGTTCGACTATCTTGTCGTCGCCGCAGGCGTGAACAGCTCCTACTTCGGCCATCCCGAGTGGGCTGCGGTCGCCCCTGGTCTGAAGACGATCGAAGACGCGACGCGAATCCGGACGCAGATCCTGACCTGTTTCGAGCAGGCCGAATGCGCCGATAACGACACCGCGCGGCGCAGCGCGATGACCTTCGTGGTCGTCGGCGGCGGGCCGACCGGGGTCGAACTCGCCGGCTCGATCGCCGACATCGCTCACAATGTGCTGGCGCGCGACTTTCGCCGGATCAATCCACGCGCCGCCGGAATCGTGCTGATCGAGGCCGGTGAACGAATGTTGCCGACGTTCGATGCCCAGCTCTCCGACTATGCGGCGAGATCGCTGCGGCGGATGGGTGTCGAAGTGCTGACCGGGGTGTCGGTGGCCGACTGCGCCCGTGACGCGGTGACGCTGTCCGACGGGCGCCGGATCGAGACCGGCTGCATGTTGTGGGCGGCAGGCGTGCGCGCGACGCCGGCCGCAGAGTGGCTGGCGGCGGATGCCGACCGCTCCGGGCGGCTGATCGTCGATGAATTCCTGCGGGTGCCGTCGCACCGCAACGTGTTCGCGATCGGCGATATCGCCGCGGCGCAGAGCGATGGACAACCGGTTCCGGGCCTCGCTCCCGCCGCCAAGCAGATGGGCCGATTCGTCGGCGCATTGATCGCCGCCGAGACCGCCGGGAGAGCGGTCGAAAAGCCGTTCGTGTATCGTCACCAGGGCGACCTCGCCACCATCGGGCGGAAATCCGCCGTGGTGTCGGTTCGCGGACTGAAGCTCAAGGGCTTTCCCGGCTGGATGTTCTGGGGCCTCGTTCACGTCTACTTCATGATGGGGGGCCGCAACCGGATTGCCGTCCTGGCGAACTGGATGTGGGAGTACATGACCTACCAGCGCGGCGCACGACTGATTTCGTGACGCACGCCGCGGCGGCAACGACCTGCCGGGTCCGTGCCTGGCTTCCGCAGCCTTCGCCAGCACGGCATGGGGCAGGGACAGGAACGGCCGTCCCTTCCGCCGATCAACCTTGGACAGCCTCGTTCAGCACGAGAAATCGATATCCAGGCAACGACCGACGCCGCCGGAGCGGCGCAGCCACCATCAACCCGGACCATGGGCGTTCTCATCCTCGAGACGCCCGGCTCGGCCGGGCTGCTCTTGGATCGAAAGCGCGCTCACCGCCCCTTGCTGCGGCCCTTCTCCGCGGCCTTGGCCAGCGCCGCCGCGAACGCGCCGCCGCCGCTCGGAGCTTCCTGCTTCGGCTTGTAGCGGTCGACCAGCTTGGCGCTGGCACCGCCGCCGCCACCGCCGGTGCGGCGTTCGCCGGGGGCCGGGATCGGGTCGGACATCCGCAGCGTCAGGCCGATGCGGTTACGCGGCACGTCGACCTCGAGCACCTTGACCTTTACCACCTGGCCCGGCTTCACCACTTCGCGCGGATCGTTGATGCGGCGCTCCGACATCGCCGAGATGTGGATCAGGCCGTCCTGATGCACGCCGATGTCGGCGAAGGCGCCGAACGCCGCGACGTTGGTAATCGTCGCTTCCAGGATCATGCCGGGCTTCAGATCGGTGATCTTCTCGACCCCTTCCTGGAAGGTCGCGGTCTTGAACTCGGGGCGTGGGTCGCGGCCGGGCTTTTCCAGCTCCTTCAGGATGTCGCTGACGGTCGGGATACCGAACTTCTCGTCCGCAAACGCCTGGGGCTTCAGCCCCTGCAGCACCTTGGTCTGGCCGATCAGCGCCTTGATGTCGCTCTTGGTGGCGGCCAGGATCTTCTTGACGATCGGATAGGATTCCGGATGCACGCCGGAGGCGTCGAGCGGGTTGTCGCCATCGCGAATCCGAAGGAAGCCGGCACACTGCTCGAACGCCTTCGGCCCCAGCCGCGGCACTTCCTTCAGCTTGTCGCGGCTCGGGAACGGACCGTTGGCGTCGCGATGCGCCACGATGTTGGTCGCCAGCGTCTCGCCGATACCCGACACCCGGGCGAGCAGCGGCGCCGACGCGGTGTTGAGATCGACGCCGACCGCGTTCACGCAGTCTTCGACCGTGGCGTCCAGCGCACGCGCCAGCGCGTGCTGATTGAGGTCGTGCTGATACTGGCCGACGCCGATCGACTGCGGCGGCACCTTCACCAGTTCGCCGAGCGGATCCTGCAGCCGCCGCGCGATCGACACCGCGCCGCGGATCGAGACGTCGAGATCGGGGAATTCCTTGGAGGCGAATTCCGAGGCCGAGTACACCGACGCGCCGGCCTCCGACACGATCGCCTTGGTCAGCTTCAGATCGGGCTTGGCCTTCATCAGATCGGCGACCAGTTTTTCGGTTTCGCGCGAGGCGGTGCCGTTGCCGATCGCCACCAGCTCGATGCGGTGCTTCACGCAGAGCTGCGCCAGCGTCAGCATGCTCTCGTTCCATTTGCGCGCCGGCTCGTGCGGATAGATCGTGGCGTGGTCGACCAGCTTGCCGGTACGGTCGATCACCGCGACCTTGACGCCGGTGCGGTAGCCCGGATCGAGCCCTAGCGTGGCGCGGCCGCCGGCCGGCGCGGCGAGCAACAGATCGCGCAGATTCGCCGCGAACACCCGCACCGCCTCGACCTCGGCCTGCTGCCACAGCCGCATCCGCATATCGAGCGCCAGCGCCGTCTTGATCCGCGTCCGCCATGCCCAGCGCACGCAGTCTGACAGGAAGCCGTCGGCCGGCCGACCCTTGCGGGAAATGCCGAAGGTGGCGGCGATGCGGCTCTCGTACTGCGTCGGCTCCTTCGACTCCGGATCTTCGCCGTCGCCGAAATCGAGGCTGAGCACCTCTTCCTTCTCGCCGCGCAGCAGCGCCAGAATACGGTGCGACGGCAACTTCTCGTAGGGCTCGGAGAAGTCGAAGTAATCGGCGAATTTGGCGCCCGCGGCATTCTTGCCCTCGCGCACGCTCGCCTTCAGAGCGCCGCGACTCCACATCGCTTCACGAAGCGAGCCGGTGAGATCGGCGTGTTCGGAGAAGCGCTCGACCAGGATGGCGCGGGCACCTTCGAGTGCGGCCTTGATGTCGGCTACCGGATGCTCGCCATCGGTCTTCACATAGGCCGCCGCCTCGGCCTGCGGATCCTTGTCGGGGTTCTGCAGCAGGAGGTCGGCGAGCGGTTCGAGCCCGGCCTCGCGCGCGATCTGCGCCTTGGTCCGGCGCTTCTCCTTGAACGGCAGATAGATGTCCTCGAGCCGCGCCTTGCTGTCGGCCTTCAGCAGCGCCGCTTCCAGCTCCGGCGTCATCTTGCCCTGCTGCTTGATGCTGTCGATGATCGCGGTTCGGCGCGCTTCCATCTCACGCAAGTAACGCAGCCGCTCTTCGAGCGTGCGAAGCTGGGCGTCGTCGAGCATGCCGGTCGCCTCTTTGCGGTAGCGGGCGATGAACGGCACGGTCGATCCACCGTCGAGCAGGTCGATGGCGGCCTGGACCTGCTGCTCACGGACGGCGAGTTCGGATGCGATGACGGACGCGATGTTCGGCACTGGGAGTCTCTTTGGCAGATTCGAAGGAGGGGACTCGGCCACGGCGGCGCGGCGAATCGAAGGCAACCTACGCGATCTTGCGGCCGAGATGCAGCACGCATGACCGGCCGGAGGACCACGTGTGCATAACCCCCGGAGCACGGCACCGGACCAAATCGATTCGTCGTGTTCCCTGTTGAAAACGCCGGTTTATTTCGCCGGAGCAGCGACTTCGGCGTCGAGCACCCGGCGCAGCATCCGGGCCAGATCGGCGCGGCGATACGGCTTCGGCAGTAGCTGCATGGCCGGATCGAGCCGGCCGTGATGCTGCATCGCGTTTTCGGTATAGCCGGAGGTCAGCAGCACCTTCAGATCCGGCTTGTACTTGCGCAGCTCGTCGGCGAGCTGCGGCCCGTTCATCCCGCCGGACAGCATCACATCGGTGAACAGCAGATCGAACTCGACATCGTCGTACACCATCGACATCGCCTCCGCGGCGGAGGCCGCCGAATGCGCGGTGTAGCCGAGCGCCTTCAGATGCGTCATCACGTAGCTGCGCACCAGCGTGTCGTCCTCGACCACCAGCACCGATTCGCGACCGCCCTGCGCCAGCGGCGGCGCGGCACTGTCGAGCCCGGCATCGACTGTCGCGGCAGCATAGGGCAGATACAGCCGAATGGTGGTGCCATGGCCCTCCTCGCTGTACAGCTCGATGTGACCGCCCGATTGTTTGACGAAGCCGTACACCATGCTGAGTCCGAGCCCGGTACCCTCGCCGACCGCCTTGGTGGTGAAGAACGGCTCGAACACCCGGTCGCGGATCGCCGCCGGAATGCCGCAGCCGGTGTCGCTCACAGCCAACATCACGTAGCGTCCGGCGCTGACTTCGTCGTGCTGTGCCGCATAGGCCTGATCGAGATCGACGTTGCCGGTCTCCAGCAGCAGCTTGCCGTTGCCGCGCATCGCGTCGCGGGCATTGATCGCAAGGTTGATCAGCGCGCTGCCGAGCTGCGACGGATCGGCCAGCGCCGGCCGCAGATCGGGCGCAGGCTCGACATCGATCTCGATGCCGGCGCCGAGCGTCGGCCGCAACAGTTTGACGGTGTCGAGCATCAGCGCGTTGACGTCGATGCTGCGCGGCTGCAACGGCTGCTTGCGCGAAAACGATAACAGACTGTGGGTGAGGTCCGAGGCGCGGATCGTCGCCTGGTCGATCATCGCCGCGACATCTTTCAGCGCCGGCCGGTCGGCGACGCCGTCTGCGATGATCTCGATGCCGCCGGTGATCACGGTGAGGATGTTGTTGAGGTCGTGCGCGACGCCGCCGGTGAGCTGGCCGATCGCCTGCATCTTCTGCGCCTGGCGAAGCTGGCGTTCGGACTCCTTGAACGCGGTGACGTTGCGATACACGATCACCGCGCCGGCGAACGAGCCGTCGGGATTCTCGATCCGCCGCGCGCTGGCGGCGAGCTGTACCACCGGATCGTCGCCGCGACGGATGCCGAGTTCGACGTTGTCGAAGCTCTCGCCGCGGCGGGCGCGCGCGGCCGGGCTGTCGTAGTCCGGCATCGGCGTCACGCCGTCGGCAAGGAAGCGCTTGTATTTCAGCTTCCAGGGATCGGAGCCGATCTCCTCGGCGGCGCCGAACAGCGCCACGCAGGTCGGATTGGCGAACACCCGCTTGCCATGGGCGTCGAGCACCGCGACCGCGTCCGCCATGCTGGCGATGGTCTTGTCGAGCAGTTCGGACTTACTGCGCAGCGCCGCATTGGCCGCATCGATCCTGGCGACGGTTTCGACGAAAGCGTCGCCGAGAATCCGGCTTTCGCCGTGCAGCCCGGCCGGCACCACCAGCCGCCCGCTGCGCGAGAACGCCGTCACCGCGCGAGTGAGCTGCGCGATCGGCTTGGCCAGCGAGCGCGACAGCAGGGCCGACAGCAGCACCGCGCCGAGCAGCGCAGCGAGCCCGACGATCAGGCCCGGCGTTTGCAGCGCGGTCGCCGGCGCCATGATCCGTTCCAGCGGCTCGGTTTCGATCACCCCGGTGCGCACGCCGCTCGACAGCGGCGCCACGACGATCGCCACCGCCAAGCGACGCCCGTCCGGCCCGGAGATCACGGTGGCGGTCCCGGGCTTGTCGCCGAGCGCGGCCGCCAGCCCCGGAAAATCATCGTGCCAGCGCCGTTCGGGTTCCGCCGGCACGATCCGTCCAGCCATGTAGGTCATCAGATAGCCGCCATCGGCATCGACGAAATACACGTCGGTATCGTTGTCCAGAACGTCGCGAATGCGTTCGAACACCGGCCGCAGGTCAAGCTCGATGGTCAGCACTGCGAACACCGTGCCGCCCGCGTCGCGAACCGGCGCCGCGGCCATGATCTGCGGATACGAGACGCCGCCGTCGCGATCATCGCCCTGCACGATACGAAGCGGGGAGAAGTACACGGCGTCCCCGGTCAGATCGACTGCCCCGCGAAACGCCCGGTCGGCGGCGCGCGGCAGTTCGGCATCCGGAATCACGCGGATGGCGCCGCCCGCGCCGCTGCGGGCGACCTCGATCAGCGTGCGGCCGTCGCCGGCGAGGCTGGCCAGGCGATAGGCGAGAATACCGGGCTTGACCTGCATGCTGCCGGCATAGGCCTCGGCCAGATGCTGCCGCCATTGCGCCTCGGACAGCCCGCCCGCGGGGTCGATGCCGCCGTTGCGCTGCGCGCGAATGATACCGCTGTGGGCCGGCAGCAGCCGCGCCGAAAGCACCTCGTTGCGGACGATGCGCAGCACCGATTCGTAGGCGCCGAGCCGCGCCTTGGCCTGATAAGCGAGCCGGGTCAGACCTGACGGCACCACCGCCCGGCCGATATTGTAGTAAGCGAGCACTCCGATCGCCGCCACCGTACACGCCACCAGTGCGGTCATCGCCAGGGTCAGGCGCACCGACAAGCGCATCGATCGAATCTCCGGGAAGGAACGCGGACGGATTTCCAACCTATAGGAAGCGTTGAAGCCGCGCCACCGCGGTCACCAGGGCCGATGCAGCGCAATCACGTCGGGATCTCGCCGAAGCCCTTGCCGGGCTTCAGCGGCGCGAGCCGGATCAGCCTGGAATCCTCGACCGCAGCCTGACGATGTTTCACCGCCTCGCGATACACCGGATCGCGAATCATCTCCACGAATGCCGCAACGCTCGGGTATTCGGCGATGAACACGTGGTCCCAATGCTCGTCCTGCGGACCGATCAGCATCAGTTCGAACCGGCCCTGCCACACCACCTTCCCGCCGAGCCGTTCGAACACCGGCCCGGATTCACATCCGTACGCCGCATAGGCCTCGGCGCCGGTCGCTTCGCGACCGTCCGGATACGCGGCGCGCGGCCTCAGCCGCACCAGATTGAGCATGTGGATCGGTCCCTCGCGATCGTTGGCGCGGAACTGCGCGAACACCTCCTTGGTCGGATCGATATGCCCGGTCATGCGTCCCCCATTGCGTTGATCTTGATTACCCGTGCTACTATCACACGGCCGACGCTGGTGTCTGCATCCGGAGGAGCCCCGTGAACGCTGTCGCCAACACGCTGATCGCGCTGGTCGCTGCGCTGCACGTCTATTTCCTGATGCTGGAGATGTTTCTCTGGACGAAACCGCTCGGGCTGAAGACCTTCCGCAACACGCCGGAAAAGGCCGCCTCTACCGCAGTGCTGGCCGCCAACCAGGGGCTTTACAACGGCTTTCTCGCCGCCGGCCTGATCTGGAGCCTGCTGCATCCCGACGCCGCGGTGGCACGCCAGCTCGCGACCTTCTTCCTCGGCTGCGTGATCGTCGCCGGCCTGTATGGCGCCTGGAGCGTCAGCCGCCGCATCCTGTTCGTGCAGGCCGTGCCGGCGCTGCTGGCGCTGATCGTCGCCCGGCTGGCCTGATATCCGGCCGGTTGCGCCGCACACAGGGCGGGCGCCGCAGCGCCATTGCCAGAGCCGCGGTGCTGATCCACACTCCCTGCTAACGGCGGCTCAGCGAAGACCGCCGGTCACGAGCCACAGGGAGTCGACGACCGATGAAGAGCCTGGTTCAGGCCGCCGCGGCGGCTGTTACTGCGATTGCGCTCACTGCCGCCCCGGCCGCGGCACAGAAGAAATACGATACCGGCGCCACCGACACCGAGATCAAGATCGGCCAGACCGTGCCGTTCTCCGGTCCGGCGTCGGCCTATGCGGGCATCGGCAAGACCCAGGCCGCCTATATGCGGATGATCAACGACCAGGGCGGCATCAACGGCCGCAAGGTCAACCTCATTCAATACGACGACGCCTATTCGCCGCCGAAGGCGGTCGAGCAGGTGCGCAAGCTGGTCGAAAGCGACGAGGTGCTGCTGACCTTCCAGATCATCGGCACGCCGTCCAACGCCGCGGTGCAGAAATATCTCAACGCCAAGAAAGTCCCGCAGCTTCTCGCCGCCACCGGCGCGACGCGCTTCACCGATCCGAAGAACTTCCCCTGGACGATGGGCTACAACCCGAATTACCAGACCGAGGGACGGATCTACGCGCGTTACATCCTGCAGAACCATCCCGACGCCAAGATCGGGATCCTGTTCCAGAACGACGATCTCGGCCGCGACTACGTCACCGGGCTCAGGGCCGGCCTCGGCGACAAGGCCGACAAGATGATCGTCGCGGAGGCGTCCTACGAACTCACCGACCCGACCGTCGATTCGCAGATCGTCAAGCTGAAGTCCGCCGGCGCCACGCTGCTGTACAACGCCTCGACGCCGCGCTTCGCCGCACAGGCGATCAAGAAGGTCGCCGATCTCGGCTGGAATCCGGTGCACATCCTCGACATCAACGCCAGCCCGGTGTCGGCGACGCTGAAGCCGGCCGGCCTCGACATCTCCAAGGGGATCATCAGCGTCAACTACGGCAAGGATCCCGCCGATCCGCAATGGGCCGACGATCCCGGCGTGAAAAAGTACTTCGCCTTCATGGACAAATATTATCCGGAAGGCGACAAGATGAACACCGTCAACAGCTACGGCTACTCCACGGCGGAGCTGCTGGTCACCATCCTGAAGCAGTGCGGCGACAACCTCACTCGCGACAACGTCATGAAGCAGGCCGCCAGCCTGAAGAACGTCGTCGGCGACCTGTCGCTGCCGGGCATGTCGGTCAACACCTCGCCGACCGATTTCCGCGTCAACAAGCAGCTCCGGATGATGAAGTTCAACGGCGAGCGCTGGGAATTGTTCGGCCCGATCATCGAGGACGACGCCGCGATGTAACGACCCCGATCAGTCGGTAGCTGGAGCGGCCGCCGCCGTCGCGGCGGTCGCGTGCACACCCTGATACGTCGCCGGGGACCGACCAATTCTGCACAGACAGTATGCCCGAATCGGGATCGAATGCGGGCAGGAGACGGGAGTGAAGGCCGTTGAGTGGAGGCGCTGCCGGCGGCGGCGGATCAGCATGAGAGCAGACCACAACAGCAATCGCTATTTCACCGTCGAACAGCTCGAGGAGCTGGCGGTCGCCAAATACATCGAGGCGGCGCTGACCCCGGCCGGCGAGGAGCGCGACGAACTGCTCGAAGAGGCCAAGCGGTTTGCCAGCCGAGCCAAGATGAAGAGCTGGCTGATGGGCGAGATCGGCGCGGCGCCGCATCGACGCGACTATCATTGACGCCGATCGCCGGGCGCCGGAACGGGCTGCGCCCTCACTCCCAGGAGACGGCGCTGACTTCGCGCTGCAGCCGATCCATCGCGGTCATCACCGCGGCGCCGGCGAATTCGCGGCTGGCTTGGCCCGGGTCGACCGTGGCGACCTTCCAGTTGGCGCCGTTGCTGTCGTCGCTGGGCTGGCAGGCCCGGATCCGGATCGCCTCGACCTTGTCACAATGACGCTGACCGCGGACGTCCTGCAACAGCAGCGCCTCGATCTCCGCCACCGTCCTCAACACCCTGGTCATCGCCCGATCCTTTCCGAACTGCCGGCAACCGCATCCCGCGCCGACAGTGTGTAGCCCGATGGATCGCGGCGGCTCAAGCTGCGACGTTTTCGGCAAATTGGGAACCGCGGTTTAACCTTCGCTTTACCGGGCCTTAAACCGGCTCCGCTAGCGTCCGCCGCAACGGTCGGCGTGGACGATGCGATGGCGTGGGGCAGGAAAACAGCCGGCGAAAGGCGAGAGCCTACATTCGGCGCCGGTGAATCGCTCACCGACATGCGCCTGACGCCGCAGGATCGGGTGAATTTGGCCGACGACAAGCCGAAGAAGAAGTCCGCCGGCAAGCCCGGCGGCGGGGCGCGGAGCAAGCGCAAGCCGCGCAAGGGCGTGATCGCGTCGGTGCGCCGGGCGATCGGCCGCGTGGTGTATTGGAGCGCGGTCGCCGGCATCTGGGCGGTGCTTGCGGTGGTCGGCGTCATGGTCTGGGTCGGTGCGCATCTGCCGCCGATCCAGTCGCTGGAAATCCCGAAACGGCCGCCGACCATCACCATCGTGGCCGACGACGGCTCGACCATGGCGGTGCGCGGCGAGCAGGCCGGAACCAATGTGGCGCTGAAGGATCTGCCGCCATATCTGCCGAAAGCGTTCATCGCGATCGAGGACCGAAGATTCTATTCGCATTTCGGCGTCGATCCGCTCGGCATCGGCCGCGCCGCGGTCGCCAACGTGCTGCACCGGGGCGTGGCTCAGGGCGGCTCGACCTTGACGCAGCAGCTCGCCAAGAACCTGTTTCTGACCCAGGACCGCACCCTGACCCGCAAGCTGCAGGAGGTCGAACTGGCGCTGTGGCTGGAGCGCAAGCACTCCAAGGCCGAGATCCTCGAACTGTATCTCAACCGGGTGTATTTCGGCTCCGGTGCCTACGGGGTCGAGGCCGCAGCGCAGAAGTATTTCGGCAAATCGGCCAAGGAGGTCACCCTGGTCGAGGCCGCGATGCTGGCCGGTCTGGTCAAGTCGCCGTCGCGGCTGGCGCCGAACCGCAATCCGGAAGGCGCCGAGAAGCGCGCTCAGATCGTGCTGGCGGCGATGGCGGAAGCCGGCTTCGTCACCGCCAAGCAGGCCCAGGCCGCGATCGCCAACCCCGTTTACACCGTCAAACCGACCGGCGCCGGCACCATCAACTACGTGGCCGACTGGATCGGCGAAGTGCTCGACGATCTGGTCGGGCAGATCGACCAGTCGATCATCGTCGAAACCTCGATCGATCCGAGGCTCCAGTCGGTCGCCGAGGCAGCCATCATCGACGAGCTGGCGGCCAAGAGCGTCAAGTACAAAGTGACGCAAGGCGCGCTGGTGGCGATGACGCCGGACGGCACGGTGCGGGCGATGATCGGCGGGCGCAACTACGCGGACAGCCAGTTCAACCGCGCGGTGACCGCCAAGCGGCAGCCGGGATCTGCGTTCAAGCCGTTCGTCTATCTGACAGCGGTCGAGGCCGGGATGACGCCGGAGACGATTCGACAGGACGCCCCGCTCGACCTCAAGGGCTGGAAGCCGGAGAACTACTCCCACGAATATTTCGGCGCGGTGACGCTGACACAGGCGCTGGCGATGTCGCTGAACACCGTGGCGGTGCGGCTCGGACTCGAGGTCGGGCCGAAGAACGTGGTGCGGACCGCGCACCGGCTCGGCATCGCCTCCAAGCTCGACGCGAACCCGTCGATCGCGCTCGGCACTTCGGAGGTGACGCTCACCGAGCTGGTCGGCGCCTACGCCGCATTCGCCAATGGCGGGTTGCTGGCGTCGCCCCATGTGGTGAAGCGGATCCGCACCGCGCAAGGCAACAAGTTGCTGTACGCCCGCAGCAACGAGACCGCCAGCCGCGTGATGGATCCGCGGGCGGCGGCGATGATGAATGCGATGATGCAGGAGACGCTGCGCTCCGGCACCGCGCAGAAGGCCGATCTGCCCGGCTGGATCGCCGCCGGCAAGACCGGCACCAGCCAGGATTTCCGCGACGCCTGGTTCCTCGGCTACACCGGGACGCTGGTCACCGGGGTCTGGCTCGGGAATGACGACAATTCGCCGACCAGGAAGGCGACCGGCGGCGGATTGCCGGTCGAAGTGTGGACGCGGTTCATGCGCGAAGCGCTGAAAGGCACCACCCCGCAGCCGCTCCCCGGCGGCGGGAGCGGCGGCCCGCTGGTGACGAGCGGCGCCACCGGCGCCGCATCGGGCTCCGGCATCGGCGGTGCGATCGGCGGCTTCCTCAGCGGCGCGGCGCCGACAGGCGGCACTATCGCCCAACCCGGCCCGCGCGGCGAAGCTCAGGTCACCGACATGCCTCCACCACCAGGCGCGGGTCGCATGCCGCCCCCGACGCGCGCCAATGTACGGCCAGAAGCGGACGCGGGACTGGATGGCTGGCTGATGGACCGGCTGTTCGGACGGTAATGGCTCGCACTGATCTGAGCGGTTGGTAGCAAGCCTCAGGATGCGCGGCAGCCCTCACCTCACCCCTTCCCGCAAGCGGGGAGAGGGGAGCGAGCCGCACTCGTCGCGCCGCTGCGGGTCACACAGCGCGCCTCGTCATCCGACGACGGCTCTGTGAGCGTCGACATCTGTGAGGGTGCGACCTCAACCAGCGGGAGACGATCCCCTCTCCGCTTTGCGGGAAGGGTCGGGGAGAGGGCGACGCGTGCAGGCGCGCTCGCAATCAAAGCGTTCAGTCGCTAATGCCGTACCGGTGCAGGTCGTTGCCACAGGTGTCGAGCCAGGTCTTGGCGCGCTCCATCTGCGGGCAGATCCGGCCTACGACCCGCCAGAACCGCGCCGAATGGTTCATCTCCACCAGATGCGCGACTTCATGAGCGGCGAGATAATCGAGCACGTAAGGCGGCGCCAGGATCAGTCGCCACGAGAACGACAGCGAGCCCGCCGAAGTGCACGATCCCCAGCGGCTCGATTGATCGCGCAGCGACAGCCGGGTGACCTTGACGCCCAGTTCCGGGGCGTAGCGATCGCACGCCTTCTGCAGATCCTTGCGCGCCTCGCGCTTCAGAAAATCCAGTACCCGGCGTTCGATGTGCTGCGTTTCGCCGGCGACGCACAGGATCTTCTCGCCGGAGTCGCGCACCTCGGTCCATACCGTCCCGCGGCCGGCGCGGTGCACGATCTTGTGGTCCTGGCCGCGCAACGGCAGCACCGTGCCGGGCAGGAACGGCGCCGCCTTCGGCAGCCGGCCGAGACGCGCCGCGATCCACGCACCATGACGCTGGGCGAATTCCTTGGCGTCGGCGAGCGTCCCGCGCGGCGGCATCGTCAGGATCGCCTCGCGATCGCTCGGATGAATCCGCAAGGTGTATCGTCGGGCCCGGCGGTGACGCCGGATGCGAACGGCAAAGAACTGTGAGCCGTGCCGAACAGGGATCGTCGACGGCTCGGTGGGCCGCCGATAGAGAAGTGCGCGTGCCATGTCTGCAGGTCCAGGAAACAGAAGGTCCCCTGGAATCTGCCATAACCGCCGCCATGGGAAGCGCTCGGCGCAAAAACAAATCATTTGCCCAATATACAGGGCAAAGCGCGTGTCGCACCCCTAAGTGATGGGCCCCGGAACCCGAAAATTCCGCGAATTTTGATTCAAAAGCATGACCTGAGAGGTGACTCAGTCCTCACTACTTGTGGAACCCGTGAATCCAGATTCCCCCAGCGCTCCTGCACCTCTGACGACTCGGCTTGCGCTTGATTCCGCAGCACAAACTCATCATCAGCCGACGCATCATCCACAGCAGACGCCGACCGACGACGCGTACTAATTACTCCGCCGCGCGCGCCGGCACGTCGCTCGCCGCCGAGGCGTGAAAATCGCTGATCCGCGGCACGATCTCGGAGCGGAAACGCGAGCCGTTGAACACGCCGTAGTGACCGACGCCCTTCTGGACGTAGTGAACGCGGCGGTGGTCGGGGATCGAGCTACACAGCCCGTGCGTCGCTTCGGTCTGTCCGAGACCTGAGATGTCGTCGTTCTCGCCCTCGACCGTCATCAGTGCCACGCGAGTGACTTTCGAAGGCTCGACCAGCTTGCCGCGATGGGTCATCTCGCCCTTCGGCAACGCGTGTTTGACGAACACCAGATCGACCGTCTGCAGATAGAATTCCGCCGTCAGGTCCATCACCGCCAGATACTCGTCATAGAATTCGCGGTGTTTGTCGGCGAGATCGCCGTCGCCCTGAACCAGATGGTTGAACAGGTTGCGATGGGCGTCCATGTGCCGATCGAGATTCATGCTGATGAAGCCGTTGAGCTGCAGGAATCCCGGATAGACGTCGCGCATGAAGCCGGGGTGCGGGAACGGCACCTTGGTGATGACGTGGTTGCGGAACCAGTCGATCCCCTTCTCGGCGGCCAGATTGTTGACTGCGGTCGGGTTGCGGCGGGTGTCGATCGGGCCGCCCATCAGCGTCATCGACAGCGGCACGAAGGGATCGCCATTGGCTTCCATCACCGACACCGCGGTCAGAACCGGCACCGATGGCTGGCACACCGCCATGACGTGGACGTTGCCGCCCAGCATCTGCAGCATCTCGATGACGTAATCGACATAGTCGTCGAGATCGAACCGGCCGGCGGCGACCGGCACCATCCGTGCGTCGGACCAGTCGGTGATGTAGACCTCGTGGGTCGGCAGGAACGCCTCGACGGTGCCGCGCAGCAGCGTCGCGTAGTGACCCGACATCGGGGCCACGATCAGCAGCCGCGGATGCGGATGGCGCAGCGGATGCTCCAGCTTGCGCTCGAAATACAGCAGGCGGCAGAACGGCTTCTCCCACACGCTGTGGATTTCGACCGGAACCCGCATGCCGTTGACTTCAGTGTCGTCCAGCCCCCATTCGGGCTTTCCGTAGCGCCGGGTGGTGCGTTCGAACACTTCGCAGGCAGCAGCCACCGACTTGCCGAACTCGGTGTGGCTCCACGGGTTGAGCGGATTCTTGAACGCGAGCTTGGTCGCATCCGACATCGCCCGCGCCGGATTGAGCGAGGCGTGCGCCATCTCGTAGAACCAGTACATCGGCGTGGTCAGCGCCGGACTGACTTCCGCAGGCATCTCCGGCGGGCGACCAAATTCACCAATGACGACCGGCATCGCGTTGTGTCCTTCGTACCCCGTGCAGCGCAATATACTGGCGGCTGGGTCATGGCGCGTCAATCACAAGATCGAAATATGCGCTCCGCCGCGTAAAAAGTAAGCACGGACGTCCCACAGGCGCGTCCGGGAAACGACCTACTCGCCGCTCTGAATCAGCGAGCCGTGCCGCCGGGCGCTATTGAGCATCGCCAGAAAGCTGACGAACGCGGCCGCGAACAGCACCACGTTGATCGCCAGCGCCCACAGCATCAGATCGGCGCGGAACTGCTGCTCGATCAGCAACGCCCGCATGCCTTCGAACACGTAGGTCGGCGGCAGCGTCCAGGCGACGAGTTGCAGCCAGTGCGGAAGCACCGAGACCGGATAGTACACGCAGGCGAGCGGCATCACGCCGAACATCAGGCTCCAGACGATGCTCTCGGCGCCGAGGCCGTGGCGCAGCACCAGCCCGGAGACGAAGATGCCGAGCGCCCATGCGGTGAAGATCAGGTTGCAGAAGAACGCGCCGAGCGGCAGGCCGAACCCGAACAGATTGAAGTCGAACAAGATCATCGCCAGCAGCACCATCGGCACCACACCGATCGCGAGCCGGATCAGGCTCATGATCATCAGCGCGATCAGGAACTCGATCGGCTTCAGCGGGCTCATCATCAGGTTGCCGAGATTGCGCGCCCACATCTCTTCCAGGAACGAGATCGAAAATCCGAGCTGGCCGCGGAACAGGATGTCCCATAGAATCACCGCGCCGATCAGCGTGCCGCCGGCGCGGGCGAAGAAGCCGGCGTTCTGCGCCACGTAGCTCTGCAGGAAGCCCCAGGTGATCACCTGCAGCACCGGCCAGTACACCAGCTCGAACAGCCGCGGCCAGGACGACAGCAGCAGGTACCAATAGCGCAGCACCATCGCGCTGATCCGGTGCCAGGCGATGCCGTGACCGAGTTCTAGGCCGACGATCAAACTCCTCATGATTCAGCATCCCGTGCCCGGCCGCGGGCGACATCGAGAAACACCTCCTCGAGAGACTCGCGGTTGTAGCGCGCCATGATGGCGGCCGGAGTGTCGTCGTCCTCGATCCGGCCGCGCTTCATGATCACGACCCGGTCGCACATCCGTTCGACTTCGAGCATGTTGTGCGAGGCGAGCAGGATGCTGGCGCCGCGTCGCTTGCGGTAACGTTCCAGGTGCGACCTGATCCAATCCGCGGTGTCGGGATCGAGCGAGGCGGTCGGCTCGTCGAGCAACAACAATTCGGGGCGGTTGATCAGCGCCTTGGCCAGCGCGACGCGGGTCTTCTGGCCGGCCGACAGCTTGCCGGACGCCCGATCGAGAAAGTCGGTCAGATCGAGATCGGCGGCGAGCTCGGCGATTCTGCCCTGCAGGTCCGGCACCGCATACAGCCTGCCGAACACCGTGAGGTTCTGCCGCACCGTCAGCCGCGACGGCATATCGACATAGGGGCTCTCGAAATTGATCCGGCCGAGGACGTCGGCGCGCTGCTGCGGCATCGGATGGCCGAGAACGCTGATCCGCCCCGCAGTGGGCAGCACCAGCCCCATGATCATCGCGATCGTCGTGGTCTTGCCGGCGCCGTTGCCGCCGAGCAGCCCGGTGACGCTGCCGCGCGGCACCGCGAACGAGATGTCGTCGACGGCGCGGGCGGTCTTGTAGACCTTGACGAGATGCGAGACCTCGATCGCCGCGGACGCGGACGCTTGCATCGCCGGGACATCCGGCCGGTCGAGGCTGTCGATCACCGTCATGGGCGCCTGTTTGACGATTGCGGGGCGCAAGTGCAAGTGCGGGCCCGACTGGGAGCGCGGGCGCGGCTACGCGAACCTGATACCGGTTGGCCTGAAGAATCCCCATCAAACATCGGACAGATCGAGATCCGGCTGTTCTGCGCCCCGAATCGGAAATGCTCTAAAGTGCGAAACAGAACGCGAGCCACAGCGTGACCGTGGGCGCGTGGCCGGCGCAATCCGCCGCGGCCGGCCGAATTGTGATCTTCGGCGGCCGACGCTACTGTCCGGCGCATGTCCGACGATCTGATTTCCGCCGACTTCCGCCATCCGCGCCGTCACGTCCGTCTCGATACCATCCTGCGGCTGCGCTGGCTTGCGGCACTCGGCCAGCTCGCCGCGATCTTCGTGGTTTCGGAAGGGCTCGGATTCGATTTCGCGGTGATGCCGTGCATCGTCATCATCGCGGCGTCCGGGCTGGTCAACCTGGCACTGCAGATCGCCTTCAACCCGATGCAGCGGATGGAGCCGATCTACGCGGCCCTGCTGCTCGCGCTCAATATCTCGGAACTGGCCGGACTGCTGTATTTCACCGGCGGGCTGCAGAATCCGTTCGCCTTCCTGTTCCTCGGGCCGGTGCTGATCAGTGCGACCGCGCTGCCGACGCGCATGACGATCTCGCTCGGGATTTTTGCGACCGGCTGCGCGGCGTTTCTCGGCTACAGCCATCTGCCGCTGCCCTGGGCCGGCGACGAGCCGGTGGCGCTGCCGCAGATCTATCTGGTCGGCGTCTGGCTTTCGATCCTACTCGCGATCGGCGTCACCAGCCTGTACACGTTCCAGGTCACCGAAGAGGCGCGCAAGCTCGCCGACGCGCTGTCCGCCGCCGAATTGGTGCTGGAACGCGAACAGCATCTGACCCAACTCGACGGCCTCGCCGCCGCCGCCGCCCACGAGCTCGGCACCCCGCTGTCGACCATCTTCCTGATCTCGCGCGAATTGGAAAAGAGTGCCCCGCCGGAGATGGCCTCCGACCTGCGGACGCTGCGCGAGCAGGCCAAGCGCTGCCGCGAAATCCTCGGCAAGATCGCCCAGCTCTCGTCGGCCGGGGCGCCGTTCGACCGCATGCCGCTGTCGACGCTGATCGAGGAGGCCGTCGCGCCGCATCGCGATTTCGGCATCGCGATCAAGATCCGGCTGGCCCAGCCGGGGGAGCCCGAGCCGGTGGTGATGCGCAATCCCGCGATCCTTTACGGCATCGGCAACATCCTGGAGAACGCGGTCGATTTTGCCCGCACCGCGGTCGAGGTGAACGCCTGGTGGAACGCCGACACCGTGCAGATCGTGATTTCCGACGACGGGCCGGGCATCAAGCCCGACGTTTTGCGCCGGATCGGCGAGCCGTATCTGTCGCGCCGCCGCAGCCCGGACGACCCCAACCGTGAGCGTTCCGGGCTCGGCCTCGGAGTGTTCATCGCCCGCACGCTGCTGGAGCGAACCGGCGCCAAGGTCGAGTTTCGCAACAAGACTTTCCCCGACCATGGCGCCATCGTGCAACTGAGCTGGCCCAGGAACCGCTTCGAGATGGTCGAAAATACCGAAAAGGCAGAGGGTTAGGCCGGGGCGCGCGGTCCGGTCGCAGGTCACCTCCCTTGGCAGCACGGCGCCGCCTCCCCATATCTTGATGCACTCGACGAGGAGCCCCGCCGTGAACGTCATTCCCGAACTGACCGACCATACCGATCGCTCGCTGCTGATCGTGGAGGACGACAAGCCGTTTCTCGACCGCTTGGCGCGGGCGATGGAAACCCGCGGTTTTGCCGTCACGGCCTGCGACAGCGTCTCCAGCGGACTTGCCCAGATCGGCAAGGCGGCGCCGGCCTTCGCGGTGGTGGACCTGCGGCTCGGCGACGGCAACGGCCTCGACGTGGTCTCTGCGCTGAAGCGCGAGCGCCCGGATTGCCGCGCCATCGTGCTGACCGGCTACGGCAACATCGCCACGGCGGTGACGGCAGTAAAGATGGGTGCGGTCGACTATCTGTCGAAGCCGGCCGACGCCGACGACGTCGTTGCCGCGCTGCTGTCGACCGACAGCGAAAAATCCGAGCCGCCGCCGAACCCGATGTCGGCCGACCGCGTGCGCTGGGAGCACATCCAGCGCATCTATGAGATGTGCAACCGCAACGTCTCGGAGACTGCGCGCCGCCTCAACATGCACCGCCGCACCCTGCAGCGGATCCTCGCCAAGCGCGCCCCGCGGTAAGCACAGCTCTCCCTTCTGACTATCAGCGGTCATTCCGGGGCGCGAACGAAGTTCGCGAACTCGGAATCCGACACGCGAACAATCCATCGCGAGTCCGGGTCGCCGCTACGCGGCGCCCCGGACCGACTATCCTTCGGAAAATCCCTGCGGGTCGCCGAGGCGGCCGAGGCGCTGGGCGGCGGCAAGCGCGAAGCGCAGCAGCATCAGCTTCCGGGTGGCCGCCGGCAGCTTGTGTTCCGGCGCTTCGCAATGCAGGTGGGCGCCATAACCGTCGGCCACGATCAGCCCGGTATCGGCCGGAAAAATTTCGCACGGCAGATCCTGGGTGAAGGCGAAGAACAGCCGGTCGCAATGCGCCCGGTAGTCGGGCCATTTGTGATCGGCCCGCAGATCCTCCACCGACGACTTGATCTCCACGATCCAGATCTCGCCGCGCTCGTTCAGCGCCACCAGATCGGCGCGCCGGCCGGATGGCAGCGGCAGTTCGCTGACGCAGGCGAAGCCGAGCGAACGCAGCAGCCGCTGCGTGCCGCGCGCAATGTTCAGCGCGGTCTCCGACTGCCGCAAATCGCGCGGCAGAATCATTTGAACGGCATTCGTTTCCATCGCGTCCAAGTCTAGCCGAAGTCGGAGCAGGTGCCCAAGCGGTCACGCGGTTCCGAGCGCGGCCGCAGAACCGTTGCGGGGGCACCTCGGTCGGGTGCCGCAAGGCGGAGCATTGAGCGTGGGCTTGGCGGGGGCGCCGGAGATCATCACGATGAAACGTATCACCATCACAAGCGCGCTGGCTGTCGCCGCGCTGGCGCTTTCGCTCCCCCTCGCGCCGGCGGCGCATGCACGGCCGACCGTCGAAGTCGCCTTCGTGCTCGACACCACCGGCTCGATGAGCGGCCTGATCGAAGGCGCCAAGCGCAAGATCTGGTCGATCGCCACCGCGATCCTCGACGACAATCCCGACGCCGAAATCCGGATGGGGCTGGTCGCCTATCGGGACATCGGCGACGACTACGTGGTCCGCAGCGTCGATCTCACCACCGACATCCAGGATCTCTACGGTCAGCTCCTGCAACTGCAGGCGCGCGGCGGCGGCGACTGGCCGGAGAGCGTCAACGAGGCGCTCGATACCGCGATCAACAAGCTGCAGTGGCGGCAGGGCGGCGACAGCCGCCGCATCGTGTTCGTCGTCGGCGATGCGCCGCCGCACATGGATTACGCGCAGGATACCAAGTATCCCGAGACCCTCGCGGTGGCGCGGCAGAAGGACATCATCGTCAACGCCGTGCAGGCCGGCAGCGCCCGCGATACTGCGCGAGTGTGGCACGAGATCGCCGAGGGCGGCCGCGGCCGTTACATCCCGATTCCGCAGGACGGCGGACAGGTGGTGGTGATCGAGACGCCTTACGACGACGACATCATCATCCTGCAGAAGCAGATCAACGGCACGGTGATCCCCTACGGGCCGGCCCCGCTGCAGCGCCGCACCGAGGAGAAGACCGGGCAGCTCGCCAAGGTGGCTGCCTCGGCACCGGCGGCCGCATCGGACATGGCGAGCTACATCAACAAGCGCGCCCGCAATTCGTCCGAGGCGGTGACCGGCGGCGGTGATCTGGTCAGCGACGTGCTGGCCGGCCGGCAGAAGCTCGACCGGGTCAAGGACGAGGACCTGCCGCAGGAGCTGCGCGCGCTGCCGGCCGAGCAGCGCGCCGCCCGACTGGAAGCGCAGATGATCGCGCGCAAGGCGCTCAACGACAGGCTCGCGGCGCTGGTGAAGCAGCGCGACACCTATCTGACCGCGCAGCGCGACAAACAGCCGAAGCCGGCCTCCTCGTTCGACCGCGAGGTCGAAGCGACCCTGAAGGCGCAGTTGAAACGGTAGCGCCGACAACATCCGCGAGGGCGAACAGCGCTTTGACTCGTCCTCGCGGACGCGGCATTGTCGAGGCCATGAATACCCAGACCGAGAGCAAGGCGAAAGCCGGCGCCGCGATCATTCCCGTCACGCCGTTTCAGCAGAACTGCACGCTGCTGTGGTGCGACACCACCCGCAAGGCGGTGGTGGTCGACCCCGGCGGCGACGTCCCGGAGATCCTGGCCGCGATCGAAAACACCAAAGTCGCGGTCGAGGCGATCTGGCTGACCCACGGCCATATCGATCATGTCGGTGGCGCCGCAGACCTGCGCGACGCCCTCAAGGTCGAGATCATCGGGCCGCACCGCGACGATCAGTTTCTGCTCGACAACGTCGTCAACTCCGGCCGCAGCTTCGGTATCGGCGGCGTGCGCGACGTCACCCCCGACCGCTGGCTCGACGACGGCGACAGCGTCCGCGTCGGCGAGCTGACCTTCCAGATCTTGCACTGCCCGGGTCACTCGCCGGGCAGCGTGGTGTTCTTCAGCGAGGCGATGCGGTTCGCGCTGGTCGGCGACGTGCTGTTCGCCGGCTCGGTCGGCCGCACCGACCTGCCCGGCGGCAGCCACGCCACGCTGATCGACTCGATCACCCGGAAGCTGCTGCCGCTCGGCGATGACATCGGCTTCATCTGCGGGCACGGCCCCGGCTCCAGCTTCGGTCAGGAGCGGCTCACCAACCCGTTCCTGACCGGCGAAGCCTGACCGCGCCTCCGCCTCACCTGCTCCGCCTTCGATCACCTGCCGGACCGCACGCCGCTCGGCGATGTGCCGCTCACCCATGGGCGGGCGGTGTCCTGATCATTGCATTGAACCAATTGCTCTCTGATGCGTCCAATTTTCGGACAATACCTCGGAATCCTACGAGTGACATCTGGTTCCCTCGTTCTGATACCAGGATCGGCCGCGTAATGTGTGGGACCGGAGGCGTGATCAGAGATGACAGTCGAGCTTCTCAACGAACCTCTCTCCCGTTACCCCGCATTCGACACCACTGATCCCGAAGAACTGAGACAGGCCCTGCAGGCCGTCTATGGAGCCCGGCTGGTGGACGCCCCGGCGGCGGCCGATTTTCAGGTTCGCAGCAACTTCGTTCAGCTCGAAGACGTCGCGCTCGGCTTCGGGGTCGGGATCGGCGCGATCACCGTGGAATTCCCTGAAGGCGAATGCGCGCGGCTGCAGATCGCGCTGGCCGGCCAGTTCGTCACCCGCAGTGGCGGATCGACCACCGCGATCAATGCCAGGCAGTCGGGCATCATCTCGCCGGGGCGGAGCGCCCGCACCGAGTATGGGCAGACCTACAAGTTCAGCCTGCTGCGCGTGCAGAGCAGCGCGCTCGAGCGCAAGCTGGGCTCGCTGCTCGGCTGCAAGCCGAAAGCCGCGCTGGAGTTCGAGCCGGCGGCGAACAACGAGGCGCCGCAGGTGGTCAATCTGCGGCGCCTGCTGTGTTTCCTGGCCAATCAGCTCAATTGCAGCCCGCTGCCGCACGTGGTGCTGGCGGAGCTGCAGGAGGCGATCACGCTGTTGTTTCTCAACGCTTTCCGGCACAATTACAGCCGGCAGCTTGAGCGGGAATCGCACGGCATCGCGCCCAAGCACGTCCGGCAGGTCGAGGAATACATCGAGGCCAACTGGATGCGGCCGATCACCATCGAGAAGCTGACGGCGCTCACCGGGATCAGCTCGCGGGGCATCTTCAAGGCGTTCCAGCGCAGCCGCGGCTACTCGCCGATGGCCTTCGCCAAGCGGGTTCGGCTGCAGCACGCCCACAATCTGCTGGCTGATGGTGCGGCCCCGACCACCGTGACGGCGGCGGCGCTGTCCTGCGGCTTCTCCAACCTGGGGCATTTCGCCCGGGACTATCGCGACATGTTCGGCGAGAAGCCGTCCGAGACGCTGCAACGCTCACGGCCCTGAGCCGACGGAGAACGGGCCGCCCCGTTGCCGGGACGGCCCGTCGTTCAGACCGGGACGGCCGAGGCCGATCGGTTACTCGATGATTTCCACGACCTTGCGGGTGCGCGGGTCGACCAGCACGGTCCGGTCGTTGACCACGGTGTAGCGATACTCGCTGGCCCGGCCGAAGCGATCCGGCACCTCGTAATAGGTCACGCCGTCGGACGGCAGCACCACGCCGACGCGAACCTCGTCGCGGTAGCGGTACGACGGATGGCGCTGCTCGACGACGTAGTGACGGAACTGCGGTCGGTCATCGACACCCAGGATGCCGGCTACGCCGCCGACAACGCCGCCGATCGTGCCGCCGACGACCGCTCCGACCGGTCCGGCCGCACGCTCCCCATCCCGCGCCCCGCGTTCGATCCCGCCGGGAACGCCCTGGGCGTTGGCAACGGCGGGCGCGGCGAGCGCCAGGACGACGATGGCGGTTCCAGCGAAGCGATTGATCATGGTCAGACTCCCGTGTGATGAAAGGTGGTCTGACAAAGCCGAATTCGGCGATCTGTTCCGTACTCCGCTGCACCGAGGCTTGCTGATGATCCTTGCAGGACGCCGGCGGAACCGGATGCCTACTTCATCAATCCAGCAGCCGTGAGGGCGCGTGTGATCACCGCGCCGACGTCCAGCCCGCGCTTGCCGGAGCGGGATTCGGCGGAGGCTCCCTCCTGGCCGGACTTGGGAGCGGCGCCGTGAGTTGCGTCCGCGGCGCGTCTCGACACCGCAGTGTGGTGGGCCGACCGCGGCTGGTAAACCCGGCCAGTCAGGCCGAAGAACTGCGCGATGTGATAGGACGACGAGATCCCGACATCGAGCAGATAAGCACCGGCGACGCCGTAGCGCTGCTCGCCGGCGCCGGCACCGAGCGGCGTGCCGTGCGCCATCCCGGTGATCGTGTAGGATTCCACCACGGTTTCACCGCTCGAATTCCGCCACACCTGGCGTGGATAGCCGTCGACCCTGTTTTGCGCCATTGGCGCCTCTGGCAGGCCGTGCAGATCTAACCATTGCCGCACCAGCGCATCGGCGTTCGCCGGATCGACGGTCCGGTCCGCATCGCCGTGCCACACCGCCAGCTTCGGCCATGGCCCCTTGTGGGCGGTCGCACCGCGCACGAGGTCGCCGAGCTGACGGCCGGTGCGTGGCGACGCGTGGCGCATTTCCTTGAGCGCCTGCCGCACATTCAGCGCGACGCCATAGGGCAGTCCGGCGATCACGGCGCCGCCTGCAAACACCTCAGGATAGCTGGCGAGCAGTGCCGCCGTCATCGCCCCGCCGGCCGACAGGCCGGTAGCGAAGATCCGAGCGCGGTCGATGGAGTGGTGGTCCACCATGTGCGCGACCATCTGCCGGATCGAGGCGACCTCGCCGCTGCCGCGATGGATGTCATCGGGCGCGAACCAGTTGAAGCAGGTGTTGGGGTTGTTGGCGCGGGTCTGCTCCGGCAGCAGCAGCGCGAAGCCATAGCGCTGCGCCAGCGTGCACCAGCCGGCACCGATCTCGTAGCCGGCGGCATTCTGCGTGCAGCCGTGCAGAACGACCACCAGCGGCATTCTCTGCGGGATCCCATCCGGCACGAACGAGAACATCCGCAGAGCGCCCGGGTTGGGACCGAACCCGGCAGTCTCGGTCAGGCGACTGTCGGCGGTGCCTTCGTTGTGGCCCAAGCCGTTGAAAGCGTGCATTTTTCGGAGCTGCCCGAGGAAATCGATTTGATCTTTCAGTGACACGGTCGCTCCTGGTCTGGGCCCCTGCCCGCACCCGGCATATAATTGCTGCATCGCAATATGGTAGGTCCGGACCGCTGCGCAGCGTGCGGGTCTGGCAGATGCGGTCGTCAACGCCGACCCGCAATGGCGGTACAGCGACCAAGGTCGATTTGACAAACCCCGACGAAACCCCGAGCACAAAGCGAAAAATCGAGCAGTGGCGCGGCGGAGTGCTGGTCACGACGGCACAGGCGCGGAACAGACCCGATGTATGATGTGTTCAAATTCCTCCATGTTGTCGGCGTAGTCGTGCTGGTCGGCAACGTCACCATCACCGCCTTCTGGAAAGCGTTCTCCGACATGACCCGCGATCCGAAGATCGTAGCGCACGCGCAGCGGGGCGTCACGGTGTCGGACTTCATCTTCACACTGACCGGTATTGCGCTGATCATCATCGGCGGCTACGGGGCCGCGCTGATCAAGGACATTCCACTGTTCGGCTCGTTCTGGCTGGTGGCGGGGCAGATCCTGTTCGTGATCTCCGGGCTGATGTGGCTCGGCATTTTGATACCACTACAAATCCGGCAGGCACGTCTTGCCCGCAGCTTCGCCGAGAGCAGCGAGATCCCGGCACAATACTGGCGCGACGCCAAGACCTGGCTGATCTGGGGCATCATCGCCACCGTCCCGCTGGTCGCGGCGGTGTTCGTGATGGTCTACAAGATCTGATCGGGCACTACGCGACCCGTGCGGTCGGCTTTCCGGGCAGTCCCCATTCCGTAACCCGCATTTCGAGGTCGCGGAAATTCTGGTGCAACTGTTCCATCGCAAAGCCGAGCGCGAAGAACCGCTCGGCCTGATCGCCCGGCAACGCTCGGATCAGACCGTCGCGTCGCACCGCCGCGACCTCGGCCGCATAAGCGGCGAGCGCCTGTTCCATCGGCCCGAGCGGCGGCGGGGCGTGGCGACCACGCAGCGCCGCAGCGCAAGCGGACAGATGCGACGTTGCTGCGCCCCGCAGTGCGTCCACGGTGCCGCCGAGCCGGTCCTGCAGCGTCGGCGGCAACGGCGCGGTGACGGCGCGACCGACCATCACCAGATCATGGCGCAGCCGCAGCAGGGTGCGCACCAGCGGCGCAACATCGGGGCCGCGCGACAGCCCGGCGTTGCGCTCGCGCTGCGCCTCGGCGCCGATCTCCGCCAGCGTCACCAGCGAGGCACCGATGCCGTCCTGAAGCCGGTGCAGCGCGTCGTTGTCGAGTCCCTTCGTCAAGCCGGCGAGCAGCGCACCGAGCGCGTCCGCCATCAATTCGAGCGAGCGCGCCGCCGCAGCCAGCGCCAGCCCCTGCGCCCGCGACGGCAGCACCACGAACGATACCGCCAGCCCGACCGCCGCCCCGACCGCGACTTCGAGCACGCGATCGATCGCCGACGCCAGCGGTTCGACCTTGGTGATGGTCGGAACCAGCAGCACGATGATCGCCGTGACGGTGGCGACGTTGAGGCTGGGCTTGATCGCGGCGAGCAGCGCCAGCGGCGCAACCGCCAGCGCCAGCGCACCCAGCAGCGCCAGTTCGCTGTGATGCGGCACGAAAATGGTGATGGCGCCGCCGTAGATCGCCCCGCCGATAGTGCCGACGAAATAGTCTCCCGCCATTTTCAACGACCTTCCGACGCTGGTCTGCGTCACGATGATCGCGGTGAGCACGGCCCATAGCGGCAGATGCAAATGGAGACTCTGGGCGAAGCCGAGCGCCAGCAGCGCCGCGAGCGTGATCCGCAGTGCCAGCCCCCAATGCGGCCGGCGCGGTTTCCATTGCGAGAGTAAGCGTGTCCTGAGGGATGTCATCGGCGGCCGCAATCGTTGAGGTTGCACCGTCTGGCGCGGAATCGTCGGCGTCAGAGAGCACGGCGCTGCGAACCGCGCAAATCCGCATCGATGCGGGTGGGGCCTGCGGCAGCGCGGCTTGAACCGTGTGCGTGCCCCGCCTAACGTGCGGCGCAAAAGAGGGAGCCCTAATGGCCAACGAAACCGCCACGCTCGCCGGCTACGTCGCCGCGCTGCAATTCACCGACATTCCGCAGGACGTGCTGGCGCGCGCCAAGCTCTTGACGCTCGACTTCCTCGGCAGCGCGATCCGCGCCCGGCGCGAGGCCGAATCGACACCGGCGATCCTGCAGACGCTGCAGGCGCTGTCGCTCGATGCGGCCGGCGAAGCCACGGTGTTCGGCGACGACAAGCGCTGGACCCCGGCGGTGGCGGCGCTGCTCAACGGCGCGCTCGGTCACTCGCTCGATTTCGACGACACTCACGCGGATTCGTCACTGCATCCATCCGCGCCGGTGGTGCCGGCCGCATTCGCGGTCGGCGAACTGGTCGGCGCCTCGGGCCGCGACGTGCTGACTGCGATCGTCGCCGGTTATGAAGTGTGCTGCCGGCTCGGCAACGCGCTCGATCCGACCTCGCACTACGCGCGCGGCTTCCACCCGACCGCAACTGCCGGCACCTACGGCGCCGCAGCGGCCGCTGCCAAACTGTTCGGCCTGTCGCAGGACCAGATCGTCGCGGCGTTCGGCGTCTCCGGCAGCCAGGCCGCGGGCTCCCTGCAATTCCTGGTCAACGGTGCGTGGAATAAGCGCTATCAGGTCGGCGCTGCCGCGATGAACGGCGTGATCGCCGCGACGCTGGCCAAGAACGGCTTCGTCGGTTCGACCGAGTCGGTCGAAGGCATTCATGGCCTGTTGGTCGGCTACACCGACACCCCGCATCACGACAAAGCGGTCGCCGACCTCGGCAAGGTCTACGAGACCATGAAGATCGGCGTGAAGCCGTATCCGAGCTGCCGCTACACCCACGCTGCGATCGACGCGCTGATCGCGATGCGCCGCGAGCACAATCTGACACCGGCGCAGATCAAGCGGGTCGAGGTCGGGCTGCATCAGAACGGCATTACGCTGACCGGCGATGCATCGACCAAGCGGCATCCGCGCTCGATCGTCGGCGGCCAGTTTTCGATGTTCTTCACCGGCGGGCTGGCGCTGGAGCAGGGCAGCTTCGGCTGGGACGACTACGCCCGGCTAGGAGATCCGGCGATCGATGCTCTCGCAGACAAGTTCGACGTGGTGCGGGACGAACGGCTGGAAGGCAAAACTCACCCGTTCGGCGCCCGCGTTTCGATCACCACCGAGGACGGTGTGCACGAGCGGATTTACGCCGATCCGTCCGGCGAGCCAACCTCGTTCCCGAGCGACCAGGCGATGGCGCAGAAATTCCTGCAACTCGCCAGCCCGGTGCTGGACGGCCGGGCGCAGAGCTTTGCCGATGCGGTGCTGACGCTGGAGCGTTTCGCCAAGGTGAGCGAGGTCACCGCACTCGGGCGCTGACCGGGACGATCTGCGGTATTGACATACTTGCAATCTGACGTAGCAGATGAGCCGATCTTCTCCAGAAACGGGGCGACCGATGCAACGCTTCGTCTGCGAACAGAACATTGCTCATTTCCAGCGCCTGCTGGAGACCGCAGAGGACGACAAGCTGCGCCGCACGCTGCTCGGCCTGTTGTCGTCCGCCAAGCGCGAGCTGGCGCTGCTGAATTCGCAGATTTCCGGCGCCGATCTGTCGCCGCTGGGGTATCGCAAGCCGGCCGGCGATATCGCAGCGGCGCTTGCGCGGCTTCGAGCCAGCTTCGACGCATCCGATCATCCCTGCCTGCTGATCGACCCCGGCCCCGGCCTGAAGATCTTCGACATCAACGACGCCTATGCGCGCGCCACCTTCACGACGCGCGACACCGTCGTCGGCATGTCGTTGTTCGAGATCTTTCCGGACAATCCGGCCATCGTGACGGCCGATGGTGTCAGCAACCTCTACGAATCGCTGCGGACCGTGGTTGAGACCGGCCAGCCGCACGCCCTCGCGGTGCAGCGCTACGACGTTCGCAACGCCGACGGGGTGTTCGTCGAACGCTATTGGCAATCGATCAGCACGCCGGTGCAGGATCTAGACGGCCGCCTGATCTGCCTGCTGCACACCATCGAAGACGTCACCGCCGAAGTGCTGGCGGATTGACGCACCCGCGTCAGTGCACCTTAGGCGCGCACCGCACCATTCAAATACCTTTCGGCGACCCTCGGCCCCGGTCACGAAGCCGTGGAGAAACCATCCGCCCGCTCGTGCGTCTGGAAGGCGTCGCCTGGAACGTCTATGGTTCCAAAATACCGCACGCCGCGCGGGCACGCAAAGCAGCCGGTTTCCAAAAGCCTGGGGATGAGCGATGCCGACAGCCACCGTAGACCGCGCCTCGGAGTTTCTCGGCGGCCTGTTCAACAGCTTGACCGAGCGCGGCCGCAGCCTGTTCGGCCGGGCCGGCACTCAGCCGATGACCAAAGACGAACTGATCGGGCTCGGCGAGACGCTGCTGTCCCGGCGCGGTGAAGCCTCCGGAGTCGCACTGGCGGCGTCGCTACTGGACGGCTACGAGGCTGCCGCCGAGGACGACAGGCTGGCGTTTCTCGATGCGCTCGCCGAACAGTTCGGGCCCGACCTCGCCGAACTCAACGCCGCGATCGAGGCGTTCCGCGCCGACCCCACGTCGGAGGCCACCGGCGAACTGATGCACGCCGCCGAACCGCGCCGGCAGGAGCTGATCCGCCGCCTCAACCATGCGCCGGGCGGCACCGCCGCGCTGGTGAAGATGCGCGAAGCGGTGCTGTCGCATCTGCGCGACCACCCTCAGCTTCGCCACGTCGACGACGATTTCGTGCATCTGTTCACCTCGTGGTTCAACCGGGGCTTCCTCGTGCTGCAGCGGATCGACTGGACCACGCCGGCCAATATTCTGGAAAAAATCATCCGCTACGAGCAGGTCCACACCATCCACGACTGGGACGATCTGCGCGCACGGCTGGCGCCTCCCGACCGGCGTTGCTACGGCTTCTTCCATCCGCGACTGATCGACGAGCCTCTGATCTTCGTCGAGGTCGCGCTGACCGAGGACAGTCCGGCCGCGATTGCACCGCTGCTCGATCTCGACCGCGAGCCGATGCCGGCCAGCGACGCCACCACTGCGGTGTTCTACTCGATCTCCAACACCCAACGAGGTCTCGCCGGGATCTCGTTCGGCAATTTCCTGATCAAGCAGGTAGTCGAGGAGATCAAACGCGAACTGCCGAACGTGCAGACCTTCGTGACGCTGTCGCCGGTGCCGGGCTTCGCCAAATGGCTGAAACGCGAGCGCGACAATCCGGACTCGGCGCTGCTCGATGCCTCCGCCCGCGACGCGCTCGAAGTGCTCGAAACCGAGAACTGGTTCGACGATGCGGACACCGCCGATCGGCTGAAGCCGATCGTCATGCAGCTCGCGGCCGCTTACTTCCTGCAGGCCAAGGGTCCGAATGGCCGTCCGCTTGATCCGGTGGCGCGCTTCCATCTCGGCAACGGCGCGCGGCTCGACCGGCTGAACTTCCTCGGCGATCGTTCGCCGAACGGCATGCGCCAGTCGCACGGCCTGATGGTCAACTACCTGTACGCACTCGGCGACATCGAGGCCAACCACGAGGCGCTGTTCGAACGCGGCCAGATCGCCGCCGCCTCCGCGGTGCGCAAGCTGGTTCCGACCAAGCCGGTGACCAGCGAGCCGCGCAAGAGCAACGGAAAAACTGCCAGCGCCCCGCAGGCCGCGCCGACGGCGTGAGGAACGACGGCATGCCTGCCGCATCTTGCATTGGCCTCACCCAGTCATTGCGAGGAGCGAAGCGACGAAGCCATCCAGCTTGGTACACGAGGCTCCTGGATTGCTTCGCTTCGCTCGCAATGACGGTCTCAAACGTGGAGGAGTTCGTCTCATGAGCTGGATGCCAACTAACGATCCGGTGCTCGGCGATCCGACCACCTGCGACGCGCTGGACCTGATCATCGTGCCGCGGACCCGCGACCTCGGCGACGGCTTCGCGGTGCGTCGGGCACTGCCGCACGGCAAACGGCAGATGGTCGGCCCGTTCATCTTCTTCGATCATTTCGGGCCGATGCAGTTCATCGCCGGCAAGGGCATGGACGTGCGGCCGCATCCGCATACCGGGCTCGCCACCGTCACCTATCTGTTCGACGGCAAGATCATGCACCGCGACAGCGAGGGCAATATTCAGGAGATCGCTCCGGGCGCGATGAACCTGATGACCGCCGGCCGTGGCATCGCGCATTCCGAGCGCACGCCCGACGTCGAGCGCCAAGACGGCCAGTCGATGCTCGGCCTGCAGAGCTGGATCGCGCTGCCGCAGGCTTCCGAAGAGATCGCGCCGAGCTTCCAGCATTTCGCCGCGGCGACGCTGCCGATGGTGCAGGACACCGGCTTCACCGCCCGGGTGATCGCCGGCTCGGCGTTCGGCAAGACTTCGCCGGTGACGATGGTGTCGCCGTGGTTCTATGTCGAGGTCAACGCCAAGGCCGGCACCGCGGTGCCGCTCGATCCGGACCACGAGGAGCGGGCGATCTATCTGGTCGACGGCGAGGTCGAGATCGCCGGCGACCGCCATGTCGGCCCGACCCTGCTGATTTTCCGCCCCGGCGACCGCATCACTGTCCGGGCGAAGACGGACACGCGGATGATGTTGCTCGGCGGCGACGCGCTGGAGGGACCGCGTCACATCTGGTGGAATTTCGTCTCGTCCAGCAAAGAGCGCATCGAACAGGCCAAACAGGACTGGAAAACCGGCCGTTTTGACGCGGTCCCGAACGAGAGCGAGTTCATTCCGCTGCCGGAATGATAGACTGCGGGCTCAAATCGACCTGTGCTGCCGGCTGCGCCGACGGCCACCTCTGCCTGGAACACCGCCCATGACCACGATGCTCTCGAGCGACCTCCCGCTGACCAAGATCGGCCGCGGCAAGGTGCGCGACATCTACGCCGTCGACGACGACCGGCTGCTGCTCGTCACCACCGACCGGATCAGCGCCTTCGACGTGGTGATGGGCGAGACCATTCCGATGAAGGGCGCGGTGCTGACCCAGATCAGCGCGTGGTGGTTCGATCAGCTCGGCGGCGTGGTGCCGCATCACATGATCAGCGCCGACACCGACGAGATCATCGCCGCAGTCCCGGCGTTGAGCGAGCATCGCGCCGTGATCGCAGGCCGGACGATGCTGTGCCGGCGCACCACCGTGTTCCCGATCGAATGCGTGATCCGCGGCTACATCACCGGCTCGGCCTGGAAGGAATACGCCGCCTCCGGCACACTGGCGGGCGAGAAGCTGGCCGAGGGGCTGACGGAGAGCGAGCGGCTGGTGCCGCCGATCTTCTCGCCGGCCACCAAGGCCGAGACCGGCCACGACGAGAACATCACGATCGCGCGGATGCGCGAGATCATCGGCGACGACGACGCCTACACGCTTGAGAGCATGACGCGCGCGGTCTACACCCAGGGCGAAGAGATCGCCCGCGAGCAGGGCATCATCATCGCCGACACCAAATTCGAATTCGGCCGCGACCAAGACGGCCGCATCATCCTGATCGACGAGGTGATGACGCCGGACAGTTCGCGGTTCTGGGCAGCCGATACCTACACCCCCGGCCGTCCGCAGCCGTCATTCGACAAGCAGCCATTGCGCGACTATCTCGACGCCGAACGCCGCGCCGGCCGCTGGAACGGCGAAGCACCGCCGCCGAAGCTGCCGGCCGAGATCGTGGAGGCGACCTCGAAGCGCTATCTCAAGGCCTACCGCCTGCTCACCGGCACCGAGCTGGTGGTGACATAATTTCAAGCCGCTCCGCGCCGGATCGCGGGCACGCTCCCGCAATCCGGCTGTAGCGTCGCGGCCCGGCCGATCAGACGCCTTCGAACAGCACCGTCGACAGGTAGCGCTCCGAGAACGACGGCACGATCGCCACGATGGTCTTGCCGGCGTTTTCCGGCCGTTTGCCAAGTTCGATCGCCGCGGCGATCGCCGCGCCCGACGAGATGCCGCCTGGGATGCCTTCGTGCCGGGCCAGCGCCCGCGAGGTTTCGATCGCGGTGGCGCTCGGGATCTTGACCACTTCGTCGATCACCGACCGATCCAGGATGTCCGGCACGAAGCCGGCGCCGATGCCCTGGATCTTGTGCGGGCCGGGCGCACCACCCGACAGCACCGGGCTTTCCTCCGGCTCGACCGCCACTACCTGCAGCGACGCCTTGCGCGGCTTCAGCACCTGGCCGACGCCGGTGACGGTGCCGCCGGTGCCGACGCCGGCGACGAAGATATCGACCGCGCCGTCGGTGTCGTTCCAGATCTCTTCCGCGGTGGTGCGGCGATGCACCGCCGGGTTGGCGAGATTCTTGAACTGTTGCGGCATCACCGCATTGGGGGTCGCCGCGACCAGCTCTTCGGCCTTGGCGACCGCGCCCTTCATGCCCTTGGCGGCTTCGGTCAGCACCAGTTCGGCGCCGAGGAAGGCCAGCATCTTGCGGCGCTCGACCGACATCGATTCCGGCATCACCAGCTTCAGCCGGTAGCCCTTGGCAGCGGCCACGAACGCCAGCGCGATACCGGTGTTCCCGGAGGTCGGCTCGATCAGCACGGTATCCGGCTTGATGATCCCCTCCTGCTCCAGCGCCGCGATCATCGCCGCTCCGATACGATCCTTCACGCTGCTGGCCGGATTGAAGTATTCGAGCTTGGCGTAGATCGTCGCTTTGACACCGTGCTGCTGCGGCAGCCGGTTCAGACGTACCAGCGGCGTATCGCCATACGCGTCGGCGATCGACTCGTACACCCGACCGCGGCCGGGACGATGGGCGGGCGCATCTGCGACGGCTTTGATCGATGCGGTTGCTGTGCTGGACATGACGCCTCCTCACTTGGATTGGCGGATTTCAGGGAACTGTCCGGGTCAATCTGCTAGCCCGCCGCGACCCCGTCAACGCGGCTGGTAAAAATGGAACAATCACCTCCGAAGCGCCGGGTTTCTGGAATACGCTTGCTGTGCCAACGTGCTGGCTTGGGCGAAAATCCCACCTTGCGGAGCGGACATTTCTGCATCGCCCTTCACAAGGCCGTCACGCTGACTGTAGTATGCCTTCGCATGCTGCTTCGCAGCGTCGATCGACGGGGGTCAGGAGCGTTTCTTGAACGCGCATGTCTCGCATGGCGGTTGGCCGGTATTGGTGCTCAACGCGGATTTCCGGCCGCTCAGTTACTATCCGCTATCGCTTTGGTCGTGGCAGGACGCGGTCAAAGCGGTGTTCCTCGATCGCGTCAATATTGTCGCCCATTACGACCGCGCGGTCCACAGTCCGAACCTCGACTTCCAGCTTCCGAGCGTGGTGTCGCTGAAGTCTTTCGTCAAGCCGACCACGCATCCGGCCTTCACCCGGTTCAACGTGTTCCTGCGCGATCGGTTCGTCTGCCAATATTGCGGCGCGCCGGACGATCTCACCTTCGATCACATCATTCCGCGCTCGAAGGGCGGCCAGACCACCTGGGAGAACGTCGTCGCCGCCTGCTCGCCGTGCAATTTGCGCAAGGGCAACCTGACGCCCGAACAGGCCAGGATGTTCCCGCGCCAGACCGCCTTCGCCCCCACGGTCCATGAGCTCCACCGCAACGGCCGGCTGTTCCCGCCGAACTATCTGCACGAGAGCTGGCTCGATTATTTGTATTGGGACACCGAGCTGGATCCATAGTCCACCCGCGGCGAAACCACTCCGTCTCGTCGCCTCGCCACAGCTTCCCTGCTCGCTTTACACCGCCTCCGACAGGCTGCACTGCTGCGTTCGAAGTCGCTCGCGAATGGATCGGTGATGTCGGGTTATTTTCTTCTACTATTGCCGCCGGCCGTCTGGATCGGCTGGCGTATGGCGTCCAGGCGGACGGTGCTGCCGTGCCCGTCGGAGATCGCCTGGCTGGTGGAAATGGAAAACCCGCTGGCGCGCGCCACGCGCTCCGAACAGGTCGTGGCGCAATTGCAGTTGCGGCCGGGCGACCATGCGATCGACATCGGTTGCGGTCCCGGACGGGTGACGATCCCGCTGGCGCGCGCCGTCGGAGCGCATGGCCGGGTGACCGCGCTCGACATTCAGGACGGCATGCTGGCGAAGGTGGCCGCCAAGGCTGAGGCCGAAGCGCTGACGAATATTCAGCCGCTTCGCGCCGACGTGCGGAACGCGGCGATCCCCGCGGGCGCGCTGGACGCCGCCGTCATGGTGATGGCACTCGGCGAATTTCCGCGCGGCACCGAGATCTTTCCGTCGGTGCATCGCATGCTGCGCCCCGGCGGCCGGCTGCTGGTCGCCGAGAGCATCTTCGATCCGCACTACGTCTCCCGCCGCCGCGTGCGCCAGCAGGTCTCGGCCGCGGGATTTCGTGAGCTGCGCTGCGTCGGCAACGTCTTCGGCTACAGCATCACGTTTGAACGGCCCTAGTCCGGTTGCGGAGACTGCGTGGCGATCGCCGAGCGGCAGGTCGTCAGCGGCCCGCAGGAAGGTGCACGGTCCAAGGTTCGTCGAACACGTGCTCTTCGAGATTCACCCCCGGCCCGCCACGATCTATCACCACGAAATCCTGCGCTGCGCCGAACGGCGTCAGCACGCTGTGCCAGACGTTGCGGGCGTAGCAGATGCCCTGATGCGGGGCCGTGACAAAGGCTTGCGGCGCGCCGGGCCTGCCGTCCTCGTCCGGGCAGACCACCACCAGAAACGGCGCGGCGTTCAGCGGCACGAACGCCTGGGCGCCGAGCGGATGGCGCTCGACCAGATTGAGCCACAGCGGCATCGCGTAAGGCTGTGCCTCGACCAGGCCGACCACGACGCGCGCGCCGTCGCCGATCACCTCGATCTCGGCGAGATCGTGGAAGCGCCTTGCCATGCCGGCATTCATCGGACGCGAAGAGGCCTGCGCCGTATCGATCACCTGGCCGAACGGCGCGAACGCCGCCGTCCTCAGCGGCTGCGCCACGATCTTTCGCGCGGTCGCGGTCATCGTCCGAGCCCGCGGCGGCCGAGCGCCGGGTGGCGGTTGACGTCCTTGTACAGCAGATAGCGGAAGCGGCCGGGACCGCCGGCGTAGCAGGCCTGCGGGCAGAACGCGCGCAGCCACACGAAATCGCCGGCCTCGACTTCGACCCAGTCGCGGTTGAGCCGATACACCGCCTTGCCTTCGAGCACGAACAGCCCGTGCTCCATCACATGGGTTTCCTCGAATGGAATCGAGGCGCCGGCCTGCAGGGTGACGATGTTGACGTGCATGTCGTGGCGCAGATCCTCTGGGGAAACGAACCGCGTCGTCGCCCAGGCGCCCCCGGTGCCGGTCATGCCGGCGGGCTCGATCTCGGACTCATGGGTGACGAAGGCGTCAGGCGCAGCAAGACCGGGGACGGGTTCGTAGGCCTTGCGAATCCAGTGGAAGCGCGCCGGCTCGCTGCCGGCGTTGTGCAACCGCCAGCCGCAGCCGGGCGGCAGATAGGCGTAGCTGCCGGGGCGCAGCGCATGGGACTTGCCGTCGAGCTCGAGGCTCGGCGTACCACCGACCACGAAGACGACGCCTTCGCCCTGCGGATCCGGCTCCGGATGATCGCTGCCGCCGCCGGGCGCGACCTCCACCAGATATTGCGCGAAGGTCTCGGCGAAACCGGACAGCGGCCGCGCCAGAATCCAGACACGGGTCTTGGTCCAGCCCGGCAGCAGGCTGGTGACGATGTCGCTCATCACGCCATGCGGGATCACCGCATAGGCCTCGGTGAACACCGCGCGGCCGGTGTGGAGCGCGCTCTGCGGCGGCAGCCCGCCGCAAGCCGGGTTGTAGATCGGGGCGTTCATCGCGGTCTCCCTGCGTTTCTTGGTATCAGGCTAGGCGGTCAGGCAGAGGCTTCGGCGATCGGCGCGTCGAGGATCGCCGCGGTGTCGGTGGTCACTTCGCCGTTCAGCACGCGTTTCGCCTGGGCCCGGTCGATATCGCCCTCCCATGCGGCAATCACCACGGTCGCCACGCAGTTGCCGACCAGATTGCCGAGCGCCCGGGCGATGCCGACGAACCAGTCGACCGACAACACCAGCACCAGGCCGATCAGCGGAATATCCGGCACCGCCGACAGCGTCGCGGCCAGCACCACGATCGCCGATCCGGGAACGCCGTGGGCGCCCTTCGACGTGAGCAGCGCGATGCCGAGGATCACCAGCAGATGGCCGAACGACAGCGGCGTATTGGTGGCCTGGGCGATGAACACCGTCGCCAGCGTCAGATACAGCGAGAACGCGTCGAGGTTGAACGAGTAGCCGGTCGGAATCACCAGACCGACCGTGGAGTCCTTGATGCCGAGCCGCTCCAGCTTGCGCATCACCTGCGGCAGTACGCTGTCCGACGACGCCGTGCCGGCCACCACTGTCAGTTCTTCGCGCAAATAGGCCAGCAGCTTGAACAGGCTGAAGCCCGCCAGCCGCATGATGCCGCCGAGGATCACGAACACGAACAGCGCAACGCCGGCATAGAACAGGCCGACCAGCAGGCCGAGCTGCTTGAGCGATCCGATGCCGTATTTGGCGACCGTGAACGACACCGCGCCGAGCACGCCGAGCGGCGCCAGCCTGACGATGATGCCGATGATCTTGAACAGCACCTCGGTGATGCGCTCGATGCTGTCGGCCAGCGGCTTGCCGCGCTCACCGAGCAGCGACAGCCCGGCGCCGAACAGGATCGCGATGATCAGCACCTGCAGCACGTCGCCCTTGGCGAAGGCGTCGACGAAGGTGGTCGGCACCAGCCGCATAATGAAGTCGGTGAAGCCGGTGACTTCCTTGACGTGGCTGCTGTAGCCGGCGAGTGCCGAGCCATCGAGCGTCGCGGTATCGACATTCATGCCGGCGCCGGGCTGGAACACGTAGGCCAGCACGATGCCGAGCGCGAGCGCGACCGTCGTCACTGCCTCGAAGTAGATCAGCGATTTCAGCCCGACCCGCCCGACCTTCTTCAGGTCGCCGGCGCCGACGATGCCGTTGACCACCACGCCGAACACCAGCGGGGCGATCGCGAACTTGATCAGTTTGATGAACAGGTCGCCGAGCGGCTTCAGCGCGACCCCGACCTCGGGCCACAGCGCACCGAGGGCCACACCAAGCACGAGGGCGGTGACCACCTGCCCAAACAGCGATGCGAAAAACCGCTTCATCGGAATGTTCCCGGATCTGGAGCCTGAGAAACAATCACTGCTGAGTTTCTAGACGTCAAATATTTCATATGTCTCGATTGATACGTTTGGCATATGATTTGAGGATGGAAATCCGCCATCTCCGCTACTTCGCCGCCGTGGCGCGGCACCTGAATTTCACCGCGGCCGCCGACAGCCTCGGCGTTGCCCAGCCGCCGCTCAGCCAGCAGATCAGGGATCTGGAAGCCGAAATCGGCACCCCGCTGTTCGAGCGGACGACGCGCCGCGTCGCGCTGACCCGCGCCGGTGAGGATTTTCTGAAACAGGCGCTCGCGATTCTGGAGCGAGCCGAAACCGCCGTGCAGCGCGCCCGCTCGATCGGCGCCGGCACCGCCGGCATTCTCAATGTCGGGCTGACCGGGTCAGTGCTGACCGGCCCGCTCGGACGGGCGATCCAGCAGTTTGCGCTCAACTATCCGAACGTCGATCTGCGCATCCACGAAATGTCGCCCGACCGACAGATCGCGGCGCTGAAATCCGGCCAGACCGATGTGAGCTTCCTGCGCTGTCCGCCGCAGGATGCCGAGATCGCCAGCGAACTGGCGTGGCGGGAATCGGTCCGGCTGGTGCTGCCGAAAGGTCATCCGCTGGCGGCCAGGAAAGTGACGCTGGCGGATCTCCGGAACGAGAGCTTCGTGTTTCTGCGGCTCGAGGACTCGCTGTTTGCGAAGTACCTGTGGCAGTGCTGTTTCGAGGCCGGCTACGCGCCGCGCGTCACCCATCAGACGATCGAGTCGACGTCGCTGACGAGCCTGGTCGCCGCGGGTCTCGGCATCGCCATCATCCCGGAATTCGTCAGCAAGCTGGCGCACCCCGACGTCGTGTATCGGCCGATTGCGGGGCAGCCGATTTCGGCCGATGTTCATGCGCTGTCGACGGGCGCCAACAACCCGCTGGCGCATCAGTTCATCACCCTGGTGCAGACGCTGTCCGGCAAGGAGACCTGATGACAGACCACTGGCAGAACGTTTACGCCACCAAGGGCGAGCAGGACGTATCGTGGTTCCAGGATACGCCGACGATCTCGCTCGACCTGATCGCAGCGCTGTCGTTGCCGCCGGAAGCGGCGATCCTCGATGTCGGCGGCGGTGCGTCGCGGCTGGTCGATCATCTGCTCGATCTCGGCCGCCGCGACCTGACGGTGCTCGACCTGTCCGAGGCCGCGCTCGCGACCACGCGTGACCGGCTCGGCCCGCGTGCCGCAGCAATCAGATGGATCGTTGCGGACGTCACCCGATGGACGCCGGAGCGCAGCTACGCGGTGTGGCACGACCGCGCCGCCTTCCACTTTCTCACCGCTGAGGCCGATCGCGCGGCCTACCGAGACCGGCTGCTCCGCGCGGTGGCGCCGGATGGCTATGCGGTCGTCGGCACCTTCGCGTTCGACGGCCCCGAGCGTTGCAGCGGCCTGCCCGTGGCGCGCTACGACGCCGACGGTCTGCAAAGTCAGTTTGCGCCGGAGTTCGAGATGACCGACAGCCGCCGCGACATTCATGCAACGCCGTGGGGCGCCGAACAGCGTTTTCAGTTCGCGACGTTTCGGCGCAGAAACTGATTGCCAGTCGATGGAAATATAGCCGGAGGCCCGCCGACATAGCCGGCAGGCCCCACGACCATCGCTGGACTCGCGTGCGATCCGTCGCTTTCCTTGCCCGACGATCAGCCGAGCATCGCGTACGGCACCAGCGGGGCGAGCGTCATCAGCAGCGCACCGCCGATCGCAGCAGCTTCCATCCCGTTCAACTTCCGAAACATCGACATCACCAGACCTCCCGTTGGCTGTTAGCACGCTGTTTACGACGCACCGGACGCGTCGGATCACACCCGCATCATCACAGCCGCGTGATTCGCCATCGACCTGCTGCGCAAATTGCCGCAAGGCATTTCTGCGGCGACGATGTGATCCAAATGGTCGGCTGGTTCGTATCAGACAAAATGCAATCGATCCGATCGCGCTTTGGCTCGTCATGATCCTCCGCACACCCGACTCAGTCCCCAACTGCGACTACCTGATTACTACTCGCGCGCATGTGAGCGCGACAGATGGCGTGCTGCGGATCATGAGGTCGCGCGCTAGGCTGCGCGGCTCGGAGTGCGTGCATCACGGCGATGCGCCGGATCGATACTCGCCCGGACACGGAGCGGTCGTCATGGATCAACTGCGCGACGGTCCACCTCCGCCGTCGGCGGAGATGTCGGACTGTATTGTCCGCATCGCGGCCGCGCAGGACCGTGCCGCGTTCGAGACTCTGTTCCGACACTTCGCGCCGCGGCTGAAATCGTACTTTGCCCGGCGCTGCGGCGATCCGGTGCTGGCCGAAGAGATCACCCAGGAGACATTGGTCTCGGTCTGGCGCAACGCTGCGCAGTTCGATCCGGCAAAGGCGTCGGCCTCGACCTGGATCTTCACCATCGCGCGCAATCTCGGGATCGACCGGCTGCGGCAGGCGAAGCGGCCGGGTTTCGACCCGCACGATCCGGCATTTGTGCCCGATGAAGAGGAGCCGCCCGACCGCAGGCTGGAGCGCACCGAGACCGAGCAACGCGTGCGCGAGGTGATGGAGACGTTGTCGTCCAACGAGAAGAGCGTACTGATGCTGTCGTTCTACGAAAACCAATCCCACGGCCAGATCGCCAAACAGCTCGGCCTGCCGGTCGGCACGGTAAAGTCGCGGATCCGGCTCGCCTTCGGCAAGCTGCGGGCGGCGCTGGAGCTGCCGGCGGGAGACCTGCGATGACGGTCCGCCATCACATCAGCGACGATCTGCTGCTGAGCTACGCCGCCGGCACGCTGGACGAAGCCTCGAGCCTGCTGGTCGCTACCCATCTGGCGCTGTGTCCGCATTGCCGCATCCGAGCCGCGGCCGCCGATGCGCTCGGCGGACAGATGCTCGATGCGCTGCCGGCCGCGGAGGTGACGCCTGACCTGTGGCGAAACGTAGTGGCACGGACCCAGACCGAGCCGGAATTGGCCTCGGCCATGCCCGCATCTGCGCTGCGGCCTCGCTCCGACATCGTGATTCCCGAGCCGCTGCGCAGCTATCTCGGTACCGATCTGGCCGGCTTGCGCTGGACTCGGCTGGCGCCGTGGGTCCAGCAGATCAGCATCGATATACCGGGCTGCGGCCCTCGCGCCCGAATGCTGCGGTTCGAGGCCGGCACGCGGGTGCTGGAGCACGGCCATTCCGGGCGCGAGCTGACGCTGGTGCTGCACGGAACGCTGTGCGACGGCACGGCGGTGATGCGCCGCGGCGACGTCGCGGAAACCGACGAGCGTACCGAGCATCAACCCCAGGCCGGCCCGGACGGCGACTGCATCTGCCTCGCCGTCACCGACGCCCCGCTGCGATTCAAGAGCAGGCTCGCCCGGCTGTTGCAGCCCTGGTTCGGGATCTAGGCAGCGGGCGGTACACCGCGGTCGTTACGGGCCGCCGCCGCAGGTGGCGGCTCGACCTCCACCGGGCCGGCACTGGCGCCGATCGGCGGCGTGTCGCCGGCTTCCTCTCGGGAGGTCGAATAGATGTCCCAGGCGGCGATGAACATCGCGGCAATCACCGGCCCGACCACGAAGCCGTTGAGCCCGAACACTTCGAGACCACCGAGGGTCGAGATCAGCACCACGTAGTCCGGCATCCGGGTGTCCTTGCCGACCAGAATCGGACGCAGGACATTGTCGACCATGCCGATCACCAGCGCGCCCCAGACGATCAGTCCGATCCCGTGCCAGATCGAGCCGGTGAAGATCAGGTACAGCGCCATCGGCAGCCAGACGAGACCGGCACCGACTGCGGGAAGCAGCGACAGAAACGCCATCACCACCGCCCACATCAGGGCGCCGCTGATGCCGAGCACGTAAAAGGCGAGGCCGCCGAGCGAGCCCTGGATCAGGGCGATCAACATGTTGCCCTTCACCGTCGCACGGATCACCACGGTGAACTTGTCGAGCAGCCGGGTCTGATGATCGACGCCGAGCGGCGTCGCTCGCCGGATCCGCCCGGCGACCAGATCGCCGTCACGCAGCAGGAAGAACAAGAGATACACCATCACGAACAGATTGACGGTGAAGTCGAAGGTGCTCTGACCGATGCCGAGCGCCTGCCCCGCCAGATACTGGCTGCCGCGCAGCAGGACCGCCGACAGCCGCTGCTGCAGGTCCGCCAGATTGCCGACCCCGAACCGGCCGAGCAGATCGCCGATCCAGTCCGGCCGCGCCGCCAGCAGTTCGCGCAGCGTATTGAGCAGATCGAGGTTGCCGGACTCGATTTTCGTGTACATCCCCGCTGCTTCCCGCGCCAACGCGGCCCCGAGCAGCGACAGCGGCAACAGCACCATCAGCACGATGATCGTCACCGACGTCAACGCCGCCAGATTGCGCCGGAAGCCGAAGGCCTGATTGAGCCAGCGGTTCAGCGGCGCAAACAGGATCGCGATCACCATGCCCCACAGCACCGCGCTGTACAGCGGCCACAGGATCCATCCGAACAGGCCGGTCACCGTCACCAGCAGCAGAATGAAGAATTTGTTCTCGGATGCCGGCATCCAGTTCCCCCTGCCTCACCAGCAGCAACGATCCCGCCGGGCTTTGGCTCCTCGGCACAGTAAAGGGTTTTCGGGCGAATTCGAGCCCCGCCGCAGCAGAGTCGATGCTGTTTGCGGTTTGCGGCCGTGCCGATCCCTGACACTGTCCGACGATGCGCGGGAAGCCGGAAAGGAACACGATGAGCGAAGCGGTCGTCGACGACATCGTGGCATTGCTGCCGCCGCTGCTGCAGACCTTGGAGTCGGTCGGCTTCGTCGCGCGCTATCTGCATCCGCCGGAATTTGGTGCGCTGATGCAGCTCACAGGCACGCCGGACGAGGCGCTGCGTGCCGAACTGCCGCGACTGGCGGGCTGGCCGGAGACATTCGCGCATCTGCGCGAGCCGTTGCGAGGCGCGAGCGATCAGGCGCTCGCTGCATTTGCGGCGCTGCGAGCGGTGGAGGCCGGCCAGGGCGATCTGACCGACGTGTTTCGCGCACTGCGACATCTGCCGCAGGCGCTGGAAGCGCTGTATCCGCTGGCCGCGACACTGCCGCCGGTGTCGAGCTTCTTCCTCGCCCCCGAAACCCAGCAGGACGAGGCGCTGCTGGCTCGGCTGGCGCAGCCGAAACATCCGGACAGCGGCGTGTTCCACCGCCTGAACGAGGCAGCGAGCCATGGCGGCTATTCGCTCTATGTGCCGGAGTACTACGACCCCGACCGGGAGTGGCCGCTGGTGATGGCGCTGCACGGCGGCAGCGGCCACGGCCGGCTGTTCCTGTGGAGCTGGCTGCGTGACGCCCGCGCCCGCGGCGCCATCGTGGTGGCGCCGACCGCGACCGGACGAACCTGGGCGCTGATGGGCGAGGATGTCGATTCGCCCAATCTGGCCTGCATCCTCGACGAGGTGCGGGGGCATTGGCGGGTCGATCCGTCACGGCTGCTGCTGACCGGGCTCAGCGACGGCGGCACCTTCTGCTATGTCTCGGGCCTGGCCAGCGACTCGCCGTTCACCCATCTGGCGCCGATCGCCGCGAGCTTTCATCCGCTGCTCGCCGGCGCGGCGGATTCCGCGCGGCTGCGCGGGCTGCCGATCCAGATCGTGCACGGCCGCCACGACTGGATGTTTCCGGTGGAGGTGGCCCGGCAGGCCCACGAGGCGCTGGTCTCGGCCGGCGCTGACGTCAGCTACCGCGAGATCGCCGACCTCAGTCACAGCTACCCACGCGAGGCAAATGTCGCTCTCTTGGATTGGCTGAAGGTGCCGGCGGCGTAGCGCTCAGGCCGAACGCCGAGCCGACAGTTTGCTCCGGATCAGCTTCGAAGTCTGGCTGCGGTCGGCGAACAGAGCCAGCAGCAACAGCGCCAAGCCGCCATGAAACAGCCCGGCGCCGAGCGCGGTCGGGGCGATCTGCCAGATCAGCAGCGGCGCCGCGACCATCAGTGCGGGCGCCAGCACGTAGGCGGCACTCAACACCGGCGAAACAGGATAGCCGAGCCGCCACAGCACCGCGGCAAGCGCGGCCAGCGCCATCAAAGCCTTCACGCCGGCCATGAAGCGCAGCAGCAGCACCAGTTCGGCATCGCTCTGGGCCCGCGCGGCGGTGGCCGAATCGGGCGCGGTGAGGACCGCCGCCGCAACCGCGATCAGCGCGGCCGCAATCGCCACGACAGGGCGCGGCATCGACCAGGGCAGCGGCGGGACCACGACATACGAGGCTGGCCCAACTGAAACATCGGACATCGGCGACCTCCTCGGCGGATGATTGGCGCACAAGCGTAACGCGGCGGTTGTGACGACGGCAAATCACACTGCGGCGACGGCGCGCGCCGAGCTCAGCGCACCAGCAGAGTGACCAGGACCGGGACCAGCAGCGCGGTGATCAGGGCGTTCAGGCTCATCGCGATGCCGGCGAACACGCCCGCGATGGCATCGACCTGGAACGCTCGCGCGGTGCCGATGCCGTGCGAAGCCAAACCGACCGCGAAGCCACGAGCCCGGTAGTCACGTATCCCGAGCCGGTTCATCAGCGGCGAGACGATGATGGCGCCGAGAATGCCGGTCAGGATCACGGCGACCGCGGTCAGCGACGGATCGCCGCGCAGCGATTCGCTGATACCCATCGCGACGCCCGCAGTGACCGATTTCGGCGCCAGCGACAGCACCACGGTTTCGGGCAGCCCGGCGAGCTGCGCCAGCCAGACCACCGAGACGATCGCGGTGACGCAGCCGACGACCAGCGCCAGCGCCATCGGAAGGATCGCGGCCAGTACCAGCTTGCGGTTCTCGTACAGCGGCACCGCCAGCGCCACGGTGGCGGGGCCGAGCAGGAAATGCACGAACTGCGCGCCGCCGAAATAGGTGGTGTAGGAGGTTCCGGTCGCCCACAGGAACACGCCGATGATCCACATCGCGTGCAGAACCGGATTGACCAGCGGATTGCGCCCGGTCGCCTGCGACACCGCATCGGTCGCCGCATAGACCAGCAATGTCACGGTCAGCCACAGCAGCGGGGTCTGCGACAGATACACCCACAGCGAGAACGGATCGGCGTTCATCGCGGCACCCACATCGACAGCAGCCGCGCCACGACCACGAACGTCACCACCGTGACCACCAGGGTGATCAGCACCGAGCCGGCCAGCACCAGCATGATCGCGACGCCGTGGGCGGTGATCATGTCGAGCTGCTGGATCACCCCCACCCCCGCCGGGACGAACAACAGCGACAGATGCGCCAGCATGCCCTTGGACGCCTCCTCCACCCCGCCGTTACCGAGCGGTCCGCGCGCCAGCGGCTTGATGTAGTCGCGCGCGACCAACAGGACGAACAGCAGCAACAATCCGAGCACGGGGCTCGGCAGCGGCAGACCGAGCCCGCGGGCGATCACTTCTCCGGCGAGCTGGCACAGCAGGATCAGGCCGATACTGGCGATCATAGGTTCCCTCACGCGGAAAAATCGCGCGCACCGATGCGGACTCCGCCGGAACCTGTCAATCGCAACAGCAGAGCGGCTGCCATGCGGCCAGTACCGTCGCCATCAGGCGGTAGCGGTCGGGCCGCGACGTTGCCGGCCGATCCTTGATCAGCCCTTCAGACGCTTGTTGCACTCGCTCCAGTAACCGCCGCCCTTCTGGATCCAGCGCAGACCGCCGGTGGTGTTGGCCGCCTTGTTGGCCTTCCATTGCTGGGCGCAGGTGTGGAGCCTCGCGCGCGTGGGCTTCTCCTGGGCAAACTTGGCGTCGATCGCGGTGGGATACACGGCGGGGCCCTGCTGCACCGCGGGCGCGGCGGCGGCCTTGGCTCTGGATTTGCTCTCGGGCTTTGCACCGGATTTCGCATCAGATTTGGCATCCGGCTTTGTTTCTGGCTTTGCGTTTGCCGGCTTGGCGTCTGACGGCTTGGCCTCCGCCGCCGCGCTGTCGCCGCTCGCCGCTGCCGCCCCGCAATGTGCCTTGCGGAAGTCGTTCCAGCCCTGCCCGTCCAAGGTCCCGTCGGCCTTGGCGGCCTGATACTTGGCGCTGCACTCCTGCGCGGTCATCGCCTGTGCGGGCGTTGCGGCGGACCATGTCAATAGAGCCGCGGCCGTCAGCAGCGCCGCACCGGTCTCGTACTTCAGAACCCTCATGTCCCGTCTCCCTGGTGTGCCAACCGGCGGCATTGTATCTCGCGACTTACAACTTACAATTGCGATCCGATTACCAGTGACTCCGGGGCGATCAGCGCAGGCGTCGCCGGCATGGCGCCGCGCGCCGGGCGCAATTGCCGACGGTATATTGATTTGCAATAAGATCACGTGCCTACAGATTCAGCGCCGGCCGCCACGAGCTGGCTGCCCACCACCCTCCATGTCGTCGAGACCATCGCGATCGGCTGTGCCGGCGGTGCGCTGTTCTATTGGGCGCAGCTTCCGGGCGGCCTGATCACCGGCGCGATGATCGCGGTCGGCGCCGCCGGTCTGGCTGGCCGCAAGATGGGGCTGCCGCCGCCGCTGTCGCACATCGTGCTGATGGCGCTCGGCGTCTCGCTCGGTTCGGTGGTGTCGCCCGCCATGGTGCACAATCTCTCCTCCTATCCGGTGACGATCGGGCTGCTCGCGGTGGCGACGCTCTGCGCCACCTTCGGCAGCAGCATCTACCTGCAGCGGGTCCACGGCTGGGACCGGACCTCGGCGCTGCTCGCCGGCAGTCCCGGCGCGCTGTCTCAGATCATCATGCTGGCCACCGAGCGCAAAGCCGACGTGCCGGGGATCGCCGTCGTCCAGGTCATGAGGGTGATCATTCTGACCAGCGCGGTGCCGATGGTGCTGGCGCTGATCGGCATGGCCGGCCACGGCGCGCTGCCGTCGCGCGGACCCGAAGCGACCCCGCTGGTTCTGGCGATCCTGATCGCGGTCGCGGTCGGCGTCGCCTTCCTGTTGCGGCTGGTGAACTTCCCGGCGAGTTGGATGTTCGGCGCGATGCTCGGCTCGTCGGTGCTGCACGGCACCGGCTGGGTCGAAGGCACCCTGCCGGAATGGGCCTATCTGGCAGCCCTGGTCGGGATCGGGACGCTGATCGGTGCGCGATTCGGCGCGATCAAGCCGCGCACCATCGTCAGCTATATCGGGGCGGCGCTCGGATCGTTCGCGGTCGCGATCGCAATTTCGGCGGTGTTCGTGGTCGCCATCATGCTGACCACGCCGGTCAAGTTGAACGACCTGGTGGTGGCGTTCTCGCCAGGCGCGATGGACGCGATGATGGCGCTGGCGCTGACCCTGCACATCGACCCGGTGTTCGTCGGCGCGCATCATCTGTCGCGCTTCATTTACGTCTCGATCGTGACGCCCGGGATCGTGCACTGGTTCGGGCGCAGTCCGGACGACGTCGACGACTGACGATCAGCGCCGGCGCCGGGTTCAGCACAGCGACACGACCGCTCAGGGCGTAGCAAAGAATGCGTCGTTGCGGGTGCGCCAAGCTTGATCGGAGAGCCAGTTGTAGTCCTGATCGGGCATCAGCGGCACCTTCTGCATGACGTCCTTGGCTATTGGCAGGAAGAAGCTCAATCGATCCTGCGTCACCTTGAGTGACTTGATCGGGACGACGATGCTGTCCTTGCCGGTGGTGAAGAAACCGCCCGACGCGACGATCGCGTAGTCCCGGCCGTCCTTGGTGCCGAACACGATGTTGCGGACCTCGCCGACGATCTTGTCGTCGGCGCTGCGGACTTCCGCCCCGATCATCTGATCAGTTCGCAATCCGGGCGTCAGCTGGTCGATCCGGACCAGCGGTTTGGCGCCCTTCTTGTCACGGCTGCCCAACGGCGCACCGTGTCGGACCTTCGGCTCGCGTGCGGCATTTTGAATATCGGCCTGCTCCTCGTCATTGTCGCCCAGCGATCCCATCGGCGGTCCGGCGATGAGTTCGCGAATATTGGCGAGGAGACGCTCGCAGTCTTCGTGGCGGCCATAGGACCGAAGCGTCAGGGCGGCGTCGCGCAGACTCCTCAGATCGCGGACCGACTGACTATTCGCCGGCCCCCGAAGTCGCGGATTGTTCTGGATTGCTTCCTCCAGCCGGGCATCCGCGAGTTCGCACTCGGCCAGCGCTTGCGTCATGCCGACGGCGCTGAACATCGCAGCCGCCATCATTATTCGTCCGATCGTCATGGAGAGCCGTTCTTTCTAGCCCGAGCTTCGGGCATGGCAGCGGAGGCTGCGCAGCGCGCGGCCGAGATCCGGCGAGGCGGCGGGGCGTCAAGTACCGCCGGTCAGCTCGCGAATGGCGTCGATGATCTGCGCCGGTTGACAGGGTTTGACGAAGAACCGCGCGTCCGGCGGGAGATCCCCATCCTGCAGCTTGAACTGTCCCGACGTCGCGATGATCCTGATCGGCGGCCACCGTTCCCGAACCGCGGCGGCGAGTTTCAGCCCGTTCATGGCGCCTGGCATATCGATGTCGGTGAACATCAGCCGGATATCGGGATCGCGCTCGAGCGTGCGGATGCCTTCGTCCGCGCTGACCGCTTCCACGACGTCGAACCCCGCCTCGATCAACATCTCGACTACGTCCATACGAATGAACGTTTCATCTTCGACGACGAGAATGCGGATTCTGGGTGGGCTAAAAGGCATCAAATGGGGACTCACAAGAATTGGCGGATGGCTCGGCCTCGGAAGTAAAGTGCGTTCGCGCATCACGTGTTCCTCACGGCGGGTCGAGTGGAAATTTGATTGTGAAGAGCGCACCCTGGGGGATGTTCTTCGAGATCGTGAGTTCGCCCATCAATTGCCGCACCAGGCCGATGATGACCCGGAAGCCGAGGCTCTTGCGCGGCTGATTGATGTCGAATCCGTCGGGCAGACCGGCGCCTTCATCGGAAATCTCGACGAGCAGGTGGCCGTTGATCTCGCGGGCGTCCATCCGGATCACTCCCGGCCCGTCGACATAGGCATATTTGACGGCGTTCGTGACCAGCTCGTTGACCAGCAGACCCAGTGGAATCGCCTTGTCGGCGGACAGGATGATCGGGTCGGACCGGGATTGAAGCGTATGTTCCGGCGCTGAATTCTGCAGATTCTTGCAAAGATGGCCGACGAAATCGGATAGATCGACGAAGCCGACCTTGCTGCCCCGCCAGAGATGATCGTGCACCTCCGCGATCGAGGCGACGCGCATGGCTGCATTTTCCAGCGCGCTTTTGACGTCGGCCGAGTCCGAGCTGCGGGCCTGGACGCGGAGCAGGCCGACCACCGACGTCAGGCTGTTCTTTACCCGATGGCTCATCTCGCGCGTCAGCAAAGCCTCGTGGTCGAGCGCGGCCTGAAGCTTGGCATCGGCATGCTGGCGTTCGATGGCAATGCCGAGCAGACCGGCGAAGCCGGCGAGAAAATCTGCATCGGCATCGTCGAACTGCCCCGGATCGGGACTGTCGGCCTCGAGAATCCCGAACGGCGTGTTGCCCTCGCCGCCCCGTCGGATCAGCACGTTGATGGCACGCCGGATGCCGTGGTCGGCCAAAAGTTTCGGCGTCCGGAAACGCGTCTCTTTCTGCAGATGATTGGAAATAACCGACTGCCCTGTCTGGAACGCGTAGCCGGCGGGCGACTCGATGTCGGCGCCGAGCGACACGTGATCTATCGTGCCGGCGGGCCAGCCGATCCCGGCACGCACCACCAGACGCTTTCCGCCCGGATCGTATTCAAGAACCTTTGCGTAGGCGCATCCCAGGCCACGCGCGCTGAGATTGGCCGCCTGCTGCAGAATCTGCTGAAAATCGCGCGTCTGAAGCGCGGCCGTTCCGAATTCGCGCAAGAGAGCTTGCTGACGCCGACGGTAGGGAAGTTCGTCTTGGAGATAATCGTGCGAGATATCGGAGGCTGTCGGATAAACCGGCCTCTGTTCGGTAGGCATGTAGCTGTCGATTCTGGAGCGGTCACGGGGCGCAAGTTGTCAGCCATACACGAAAGCTGTGATGAGCTTTCGTACCAACCGCCTGAGTGACGACACCTGACAACGCGCCGGATGGAGTTTGGTTCCCCGAGCGCTAGCGGGGTTTGGCGCTCGCGTGCGGCCTGCTCAGCGACGGATCCGCGCGAGGCCCCAGCCGCAGAGTCCGGCGAGCGCCAGGGACATCAGCACGTTGTAGCCGGCGAAGGACAGGCCGAGGAACCGCCACTGCACCTCGTCACAGCGCACCACCTTGACCGTGTCGAGCTGGGCCAGCAGGCCGCCGGCTTTGCTGAGGTCGAGGATCGGCCCCGAACAATCCGACGGCCCCGCCCAGAATTGCCATTCCACGCCGGCGTGATAGGCGGCCAGCCCGGCATTGCCGAACGCCATCAACCCCAGCACCGCCAGCCCCGACGCCAGCAGCCAGACCGGCGCACCGCGCCAAGCGGCGAACGCCACCAGAAGGCCGATCGGGATGTCGAGATAATAGGCGTAGCGCTGCTCCAGACAGAGTTTGCACGGCGCCATTTCCAGCACAAGCTGGGCGAACCAGCCGGCGGCAAGCGCGACGAGCGCGACGACGACCACCGTCAACGCCACGCCTCCGGCGATCCGCGCCGGACGGCCCGGCTCGGAAGCGATGCCTCGATGGTTGATCGGATCGGCGGTCACGTCGGTCTCCAGGATGCGGCGGGGTCGTATCGCGCGGCCGAGGCGCTGTCGAGACGCCATCCGATCAAACAGTGGTGTGGCGGCATCGCGCCCGGTGTCGGGTTGACCCCGATTCCCGGGGCGCTATAGTCCGCGCGCTTCGCGGCCGGAACACCAAAGCCGCGCGGGCCCCTGTGGCGGAACTGGTAGACGCGCTCGACTCAAAATCGAGTTCCGCAAGGAGTGCTGGTTCGATCCCGGCCAGGGGCACCAATTTGGCGGCGCGGCCCGCGCGCGGCGCAACCTGCGCTGCAGCATCCGGCGTGCGACGCACCATGCAACTTCCGCTGATCGGACTTATTCGCGAGTGACACTCGGCGGCGGTTCCGTTATTGAATCAGCTTAGTAGTTAAACGAAGTCGATCGGGAGAATCAGGAAGGGGGCTGGCGGTCTTGCGGCTGGACAACGGCATTCAGGATCATCGCGACGTTCGAGGGCTGCTCGACCACCACGAGTACAGTGCCGAATTCAGCAGATTGCTGTGCGTCGCGCAGAGCGACGGCGTCACCTTTTCCGAATGTGTAGCGGCGGCGGGTCGGATCCGCTCCAGCGGCGGGCCTGGCTGGCGGCGCACTTGGGACGACCTGGCACGATCGCACCTGCACCGCGCCGAGCAGGCGCGCCGATCCGGCAATCACGCCAAGGCTCAGAAGAGCTGGCTGCACGCGGCGAACTACTTCATGGCCGCGGCGATCGAAAGCTGTCCCGACGGCGCAGAGCCGACGCTGGGTTTTCTGGCGCGCACCTGCCTTCACCACTATCTGGAGAATCTGGACCCGCGGGGCGAGAGGGTCACGATCCCGTGGCTCGAGCATCGTTCGCTCGAAGGGGTCTACCTGCCGATCGCGGCGCGCGGCGGCGTCCCAGCGCCGGTGGTGGTGTGCATTGCCGAAACCCGGCGTACCAAGGAGGAGCTTCTCTCGCTGGTGCTGCGCTCCGCCCGCGAGCGCGGAATGGCCCTGCTGTGCGTCGGCTTGCCCGGCTCGGGCGACGATCAGTCGCTGGGCCGAATCCGGGCGGAGACGGGAATCGCCGCGATCCTCGACTACTTGATCGACACCCGCGGCGTCGATCCGGCGCGGATCGCCGTCATTGGTGACGGCAGCCCGTCCTCGGTGGTCGCCTGCGGCGTTGCGCTCGACGGCCGGGCCGCAGCCGCCGTCTGTGATGGCGGGCTGTGGGATCTTTGGGAAGCGCGGCAGACCGGCGCTCGTGGCGCCGCGCTCGGTATGATGCACGGTTGTGCCCGCGCGCCGGCGGTCGCCTGTCCGCTGCTGGTGCCGCTGCTGGCGGGCGACGGCATCGAGCCGGCCCACGCCCGCGACCTGTTGGCCGAGCACCATCCGGGCAACCGGGACATTCTGCTGAAGGTGTTCGGCGAAAACGGCAACGCGCCCTGGAGCGTCGGCGGCTACGACCCGATCCTGGTGGCGGACTTCGTGTTCGACTGGCTCGCCGGGCGCCTCGCGGCCGACTGCGCGGAAGCCGGCATTCGCCGCCTCGGCTCGCGGCTATAGGCCGCTGGCGAGCTTGACGGTCGCCTTTTCGAGCCGCGCCTTCAGATCGGCAAGCTGCGAAGTCAAACGCTCGAGACCGTCGCCGCCGATCTGTTCGTAGATGAAGCTGTTCAGATCCCGCTCATCGTGCGCCAGGCCTGCGATCTGCTTGTAGGCCTTGTCGGACAGCGAGAGCTTCACCACCCGTGCGTCGTGGTCGTCGACCTGCCGTCGGATCAGCCCCTTCTTCTCCAGTAGCTTCGACTGCGTGGTGATGAACGAGGGATCGACGTGAACCGCCTTGGCGACGTGCCGAACCGAGACGCCGTCACCCTGCTCGAGATCCATCACCGCCATCAACAGCGCGAACTGCGGTCCGCTGATGCCCATCGCCTTCGCCCTGAACTGCCTGATGTCGTCCAGAAAGACCGCAACGCTGGCCACAGTCGCCGCGAACCGCCTGGCGATATCGGGATCGATCGCCAAATTCCGCGACGTGCGGCTTTCGGCTTTGCTCTTCGTCTGCATTGTTCGGTACGCATCCCGCACGAGCGCCGCTGCTCGTGCATAGCTGTTCGTGCAACCAGTGCGCCAGTGTACACCGATTGCTCAATCGATCATATACATCCCGGCGTGTCGCGCGCTCCGGAGCGGCCAGTCTCCGGCCCGGCGACACCCGACATATCCAGACATATAGAGCGTTTTCGAGCCTCTTGGACACATTGTCTGATGAAGAAACGTGTCCAAAACACGGACCAGCTCCGGAGTTCGGCTGTCGCCGGGCCGGCCACGTCATCCTGGACCAGCAGGGCTTCGAAAGAACCGGAGGCCGCGCTGTAATTCTCTGTTTCGGCTTGCCTTCTTCATGCGAGCCGACATCAGCTTCGCTCGAAGCGCCGGCCCCGAATCCGCGCGCCGGCCGTAAAAAACCCATAGTTCGGCCATGAGCCGCGAAACGCCCGGGCCGTCGGGCCAAAACGGCAGAAGCCCCGCCCGGCCCGGTGCCCCAGCTCAGGCTCGGGGCATCGCCGCGGCGTGCGCACGTGCGGCGCGTCGGCACACCGCTGGGCTTCCCATGCAACACCCGACGATCTGGAATTCCTCTCGAATTGTGCGCTGCCATGAACTTGTTGCACAAATGCAACGTAGGACGGCAATCATATTGCTGAGTAGATAAATGAATTTGCTAACGTGATGAAATCAACCATGATCCGCGGCAGACGGGGTGGGGCAACACAAGTCGTCCCGTCGAGAGGTCTGTCGCGCCGCGGCGCCGGCGAACTTCGCGTCACAGGGCCACCTCGGGCAAACGCCCCGCAGGAACCGGCTCCATCCACTTTGTTGACCTTGGAGGGTTGCAATGAACATCATCAAGCAACTGGCACTGGGAACGGCTGCGGCGGTGATCGCCGTCGGCGGCGCCCAGGCCGCTGACCTGCCGTTGAAGGCGAAAGCCGTCGAATACGTGAAGGTCTGCTCGATCTACGGCGCCGGCTTCTACTACATCCCGGGCACCGACACCTGCATCAAGCTCGGCGGCTATCTGCGCGCCGACGTGACGATCGGTGGCGGCGGCGGCTATAACATGCCGGCGTGGAACGGCAATTCCGGCCAGAAGAACCGGCTTACCAACGACTACATCTTCCGGTCTCGCCAGGACATCAACATCGATACCCGCACCGCGACCGAGTACGGCGTGGTCCGCACCTTCTTCGATGCGACCTTCAACTGGACCACCGGCAGCGATACGATCGCCAACGGTTCGCTCGGCGTGTACTACGCGTTCATCCAGTTCGCCGGCTTCACCTTCGGTAAGGCGGTGTCGCAGTTCGATACGCCGTGGACCGGCTATCCGGGCAACAACACCTCGTTCCTGCTCGGCGGCTACGACGACGTCACCGGCATCAACCAGGTTTCGTACACCGCGGAATTCGGCAACGGCGTGTCGGCCTCGATCTCGCTGGAAGATCAGTCGTCCTACCTGCAGTCGGCGCTGTACAACACCTCCGGCGCCTCGACCTTCCTGGCCTACGGCACCAACTCCTACGCCGGCACCTCGATCCCCGACATCGTCGGCAAGATCCGCGTCGATCAGGCCTGGGGTCTGTTCCAGGTTTCGGCCGCCGCGCATCAGGTTCGCGCCAGCTACTACAACCAGGCTCTCGAGACCTCGGGTCATCCGAGCGACACTTGGGGCTACGCGGTCCAGGGCGCTCTGTCGCTCAAGAACCTGCCGACCGGCCCCGGCGACAGCATCAACATCACGGCGACCTACTCGAACGGCGCGACTCGTTACGTGCTCGGCGGCGTGAGCCCGAACTCGTTCGGAATCTACGGCAACAACTCGGTGCCGGGCACCTACCAGAGCGTCGCGTTCGGCGTTGCGGCCGACGGCGTGTTCGCCGGCACCAACAACCTGAACGGCACCGGCATCGAGAAGACCTCTGCGTGGGGCGTCCGTGGTGCGTTCAACCACAACTGGAACCCGAACTGGTCGACCTCGCTGTTCGGCGCCTACACCAAGCTCGACTACAACGGCACTGCGACCGCTCTGATCTGCACAGGTCTCGGCGCCAATGTGGCCGGCTTCACCTGCAACCCGGACTTCGCGATCGCGCAGGTCGGTACCGTCACCCGATGGACTCCGGTCAAGGGTCTGACCCTGTCGGGCGAAGTGATGTACACCTATCTCGATCAGGCGTCCTCGGGCATCCTGCCGCTGACCGCCGCCGGAACCAAGCCGGCCGCGTTCTACGAGTTCAAGGACCAGGGCGTCTGGAGCGGCAACCTCCGCGTTCAGCGCAACTTCTGATCCTCGCTTCGTAAGCGAGTATCTGATCAACCCCGGCGGGCAACCGCCGGGGTTTTCATTTCGGAGTGCTGGTTGAGGGCGCAACGGACTGACGGATCCGCGGCTCCGACCGAACGATGCAGCAGATCGCATGCCTCACATGGTAACAATCGGCATCGCCCGAAACTGCGGCAGCAGCGGAGCTGCGCGGCCTCGGATTCGCGATCGTCGCACCCAATTCACTGAGTAAATTACCTGTTGTAGTCAGGAAAAATTCTCATATACTTCCGTTCAGGGTCAGCGGGTGACCGTCGGTGGCCCGAAGGAGAGGAAAGAGATTTCGGTTTCCTTCATGGACAACCTCCAGAAAACCTCCGGCAATGCCCTGCCGGAGGTTTTCGTTTTTCGGGGACGCCGGCGAAGCACTCGAGGCATGAACCACCCGACCCGCCGCCCGTACCGTGAGACGGAATAATCGCGACCCTGCCCTGCAAAACCAGCATGCCGGACACCCCCGTCCGGCGATCGCCCGCAAGCAGATGTGCGATCCTGCCGGTTGCTCCTTGGATTCGTTGAGAAATCAATCATCTGGCGCTACGATCCGATCGCGGTGACGCAATCGGATGCGGCCGGGACGAGGCTGGCGGCGCGGGCCGCATACCTCCTTCGCCATTGGTTGCATGGGCTCTCTACCGCCCAGCGACTAGACGAATCGCATCATTTTCCCGCCGCTCCTAGCAAGAAAGAGCCGTTGATGGTCAACGCCGACCGCATCCTTGCTCCCTCCCTCCGTTCCAAGGTCATGACCGCAACCGACGCTGCCGCGCTGATTCCGTCCGGCGCGCATGTCGGCATGAGCGGCTTCACCGGCGCCGGCTATCCCAAGCTGCTGCCGCTGGCGCTTGCCGAGCGCATCAATGCGCATCACGCGCGCGGACAGAAGTTCAAGGTCAGCGTCTGGACCGGTGCCTCGACGGCGCCCGAGCTCGATGGTGCGCTCGCCAAGGTCGACGGCATCGAGATGCGGCTGCCGTATCAATCCGATCCGACCTGCCGCAAGCGCATCAATGCCGGGCGGATGGAGTACATCGACATCCATCTGTCGCACGTCGCGCAGCACGCCTGGTTCGGCTTCCTCGGCAAGCTCGACATCGCGGTGGTCGAGGTCGCCGGCATCCGCGAGGACGGCAGCCTGATCCCGTCATCGTCGATCGGAAACAACAAGACCTGGCTCGACCTCGCCGACAAGGTGATCCTCGAAGTCAACGCCTGGCAGGATATCCGCCTCGAAGGCATGCACGACGTGTACTACGGCACTCAATTGCCGCCGAACCGCAAGCCGATCCCGATCCTCGCGTCCGGCGACCGGATCGGCGAACAGTATCTGCGCTGCGATCCGGCCAAAATCGTCGCCATCGTCGAGACCAACCTGCCCGACCGCAACTCGGCGTTCTCGCCGCCAGACGACACCTCGCAGGCGATCGCCGGGCACATCCTGGATTTTCTCGGCCACGAGGTAAAGAAGGGCCGGCTGCCGCACAATCTGCTGCCGCTGCAATCGGGCGTCGGCAACGTCGCCAATGCGGTGATGGCCGGCCTCGAAGACGGCCCGTTCGACAACCTCACCGCCTACACCGAAGTGCTGCAGGACGGCATGCTTCACCTGTTGCGCAAGGGCAAGCTGACCCATGCGTCGGCGACCGCACTGTCGCTGTCGCCGGACGGTTACGACGAATTCCTGCGTAATCTCGACTTCTACCGCGAGCGCATCGTGCTGCGACAGCAGGAGATTTCCAACCACCCGGAAGTGATCCGGCGGCTCGGCGTGATCGCGATGAACGGCATGATCGAGGCCGACATCTACGGCAACGTCAACTCGACCCACGTGATGGGCACCAGCATCATGAACGGCATCGGCGGCTCCGGCGACTTCGCCCGCAACAGCTATCTGTCGTTCTTCATGACGCCGTCGGCGGCGAAGGGCGGAAAGATCTCCTGCATCGTGCCGATGGCCTCGCATGTCGACCATACAGAGCACGACGTCCAGGTGATCGTGACCGAGCAGGGCCTCGCCGATCTGCGCGGCCTGTCGCCGAAGCAGCGCGCCAAGGTGATCATCGAGAACTGCGCGCATCCGACCTTCCGGCCGGCGCTGAAGGAATACTTCAAGCGCGCGCTGGAATATTCGCCGGGCCTGCACACCCCGCATATTCTCGACGAAGCGCTGACCTTCCTGCCGAACTGGATGGCCAACAAGGCTGCGCGCGAAGCCTGGCGCGACGATGCGGTGGTGCAGGCCGACGCCTGGCGGTGAGCAGATAACCGAATCCGGCCCCTCATCCTGAGGAGCGGCCGTGAGGCCGCGTCTCGAAGGATGAGCTGTCAGGTGATCGTGGCCCATCCTTCGAGACGCCGTGCGATGCGCGGCTCCTCAGAATGAGGAGGTGCCCGTTACGAAGCGGCGATCACTCCGCCGGCTGCAGCCGCGCGGCCTTCTTGCGCGGGGCGATCCAGAACGCGTCGGGGCGTTCGAACAGGAACGTCGCGCCGCTCTTCATCGCCAGTTTCCAGACGATCAGCGCGCCGATCACCCCGGCGACATTGACCAGGATCGCGATCACGCCGAGGTCCAGGAACGGTGCGAACTTCAGCAGCAGCGTGCGGCTGATCGCCATCGGCAGAAAGAACGCCAGATAGATCACGATCGAATGCTCGCCGCAGAACCGCACGCCGTCGAGCCAGCGCTTCTCCGCCAGCAGAGTGCCCGCCGTGATGATGGCGCAGGCACCGGCGAGCCCGAGCAGCAGCGACACCAACGGCAGGTCCGCCCATCCGAGGAATACGACCGCGGCGTTGATCACCGCCCACGACGCCAGCCCGGCCAGTGCCAGCACCGGCCGCCCGCGCGCCGCGTCCGACAGCGCGAACACCTGCCGGGCGAACAGATAGCCGGTATAGAAATAGAAGAACTTGCTGCAGAACTCGTCGGGCACCATCCAGCCGGTGGAGATGTGCAGCGACTCTAAAACCGCCGCGATGCCCCAGACCAGCAGCGACGGGACGCGCCTTGTCAGCTTGGTGACGACGAAGAAGATCGGCAAAAGATAGATGAACCACAGCGTGCCGAACGGATCGATGAACGACAGCGCGTACAGTTTGGCGACCCCCGCCCAGCCGATCTCGGCCGCGAAGCTAGGCGCCTTGAAGGCGAATTGGATCGTCACCCACAGCACATAGAAGTAGGCGAAATGCACCACCTTGCGGTCGAGATAGGTGCGCCAATCACGGTCGATCACCACCGCCAGGAACAGGCCGGAGATCAGAAAAAAGTCGGGCATTCGGAACGGCCGAGCGAACTCGACCACGTAGTGCATGAAACTGATCTGGCCGGCGGCGGCCTCGACGCCGAGCACCGAATGCATCATCACCACCATGATGATGCAGATGCCCTTGGCGTAGTCGACCCAATCGACCCGGCCGGCGTGCATACGCGGAACGTGTGTGCCGTTCGCCGTCATGGTTGTTCCCGTCTGATGCGGACGGCATCATCTTCCGCCAGATCGGTTGCGTTAGTGTTGCCCTCAGCACCGAATGTGCCGCATTTTCGGAATTGTGAGCACCGGTGAGCCGTTTTGCCGCTGGGTATGGTTTCTGTTAACCATCCGCGCCCTGCACCGTTCGAGCCGCCTTTTGACCCGCACTTTCGACATTCCGCTTCCGATCGATGACGCGCTGGACGATCTCTCCGGCGCGCTCGAGGCGAGTAATACTGCGGTGCTGGTGGCGCCGCCCGGCGCCGGCAAGACCACCCGCGTGCCGCTGGCGCTGCTCGACGCCCCGTGGCTGAAGGACCAAAAGATCATCGTGCTGGAGCCGCGGCGGATCGCCGCCCGCGCCAGCGCGGAGCGGATGGCCAGGACGCTGGGTGAGAACGCCGGCGAGACGGTCGGCTACCGGGTCCGGTTCGGCTCCAAGGTGTCGCGTACGACCCGGATCGAGGTCGTCACCGAAGGCATCTTCACCCGCCAGATTCTCGACGATCCGGAACTGACCGGCATCGGCGCGGTGCTGTTCGACGAGTTTCATGAACGTTCGCTCGACGCCGATCTGGGCCTTGCACTGGCCCGCGACGCCCAGCAGGGCCTGCGCGAAGACCTGCGCATTCTGGTGATGTCGGCAACCATCGACGGCGCCCGCGTCGCCCGGTTGCTCGGCGATGCGCCGGTGGTCGAAAGTCTCGGCCGGGCATTTCCGGTCGAAACCCGCTATCTCGGCCGGAAGGCCGATGCGCCGCTGGAGCGGCAAATGGCCGAGGCGATCGCACAGGCACTGCGTGGCGAGCCCGGTTCGGTGCTGGCGTTTCTGCCCGGCGCAGCCGAGATCCGCCGCACCGAGACGATGCTGGCCGAGCGGGTGCAGGACCGTTCGGTCGAGATCGTACCGCTGTTCGGCGCGCTCGACGCCGCGGTTCAGGATCGCGCCATCCAGCCGGCAGCCAAGGGCAAGCGCAAGGTGGTACTGGCGACGTCGATCGCCGAAACGTCGCTGACCATAGAAGGCGTCCGCATCGTGGTCGATTGCGGGCTATCGCGGGTGCCGCGCTACGAGCCGGATCTCGGCCTGACCCGGCTTGAGACGGTGCGGGCATCACGCGCCGCCGTCGACCAGCGCCGCGGCCGTGCCGGCCGCATCGAACCCGGCGTCTGCTACCGGCTGTGGGACGAGCCGCAGACCGCATCGCTGCCGCCCTATACGCAGCCGGAGATCCTGTCCGCCGATCTGTCGTCACTGCTGCTCGATCTCGCCCAATGGGGCGTCGCCGATCCGTCGTCACTGGCCTTCCTCGATCCGCCGCCGCAGCCGGCGCTGAAGGAAGCCCGCGAGCTGCTCGGCGAGCTCGGCGCGCTCGACCCGGACGGGCGCATCACCGACGAGGGCCGCAGCCTGCGGGCGATGGCGCTACCGCCGCGGCTGGCGCGAATGATCGTCGATGCCGCCCGCCACGGCTGCGCCGACGACGCTGCCGAAATCGCCGCGATCCTGACCGAACGCGGGCTCGGCGGCGACAGCGCCGACCTCGACGCCCGCCGCGACAATTTCCGCCGCGACCGCTCGCAGCGCGCGATGAGCGCGCGGCAGATGACGGAGCGATGGGCGCGGCAGGCGGACAATCGCGGCACGCCTTCACCCGCTTCGCCGCAAAACGCAGCCCCGTCTTCTCCCTCCCCCCTTGCGGGGGAGGGTCGGGGTGGGGGGGCAACGGGCACGGCTGCGATTCGGAGCACCCCCACCCCCGACCCCTCCCCGCAAGGGGGAGGGGAGCTAAGTACCGGCGTCCTCCTCGCTTTCGCCTTCCCCGATCGCGTCGCCAAGAACCGCGGCAATGGCAGCTTCACGCTCGCCAACGGCCGCGGCGCCGCGATCGAGCAGACCTCTGGGCTGGCGCGTGCGCCGTATCTGGCGGTCGGCGAACTCACCGGTACTGCGGCGCAGGGACGGATTCTGCTGGCTGCGCCGATCACGCTTTCCGAGATCGAGCTGCATTTCGGCGATCAGATCACCGATGCCGACGAGGTGAGTTTCGACCGCTCCGCGATGACGCTGCGGGCGCGGCGCCGCCGGGCGCTGCACGCCATCACGCTGTCCGAAGCGCCGCTGGCGCTGGCGCCGTCTGAGGGCACCGCCCGGGTGCTGGCCGATGGTTTGATTGCCGCCGGGCTCGACCGGCTGCCATGGTCGAAGCAGCTTCAGCAATGGCGCGGCCGGGTGATGTTCCTGCGCAAGGCCGAGGGCGAACCCTGGCCTGATTTGTCGGATGCCGCCCTCGCCGACACGCGGGAAGACTGGCTGGTGCCTGCGCTGTTCGACAAGACCGGGCTGAAGGATTTTTCCGCTTCCGACCTGTCCGACGCCCTGATGAACCTGCTGCCGTGGGACCTGCGCGTCCGGCTCGAGCGCGAGGCGCCGACGCATTTCGAGGCGCCCACCGGCTCGAAGCTGCCGATCGATTACGAGGCCGAACAGGGCCCAACCATCGCGGTGCGGCTGCAGGAATTGTTCGGGCTGACCATCCATCCCTCGGTCGCCGGCGGCGCGGTGCCGCTCGTGCTGGAGCTGCTTTCGCCGGCGCATCGCCCGGTGCAGGTCACGCGCGACCTGCCCGGCTTCTGGCGCGGCTCTTACGCCGGCGTGCGGACCGATCTGCGCGGCCGCTATCCGCGCCATCCATGGCCGGAAGACCCGGCCTCGGCGCCGCCGACCCGCCGAGCCAAGCCGAAAGGCACCTGAGCCGGCGCCGGCATTAATCCTTCGCTCACCGTTTTGGCTAAAAACAGCCTGATGCATCGGGCGCCTCGGTCGCGCTCGGCATCCGCGCGTGATCCAATCGGCGCGGTGACGGACGGTGTGAGTAGGCGTCATGCGTAGCATTTTGATTTTCGCCGCGGCTCTCGTGGTGCTCGGCACCGTGATGGCCCAAATCGCCGACCGGATCGCTCCGGCCCCGGCGCAGGCGCACGCCGCGCCCCCCGGCACCATCGGCATGTTGGCCGCCTCCGACGGCGGTCGCCGCAACCTCAGCATCGCCCGCGATCCGCGCGGCCATTTCCGCACCGACGGACGAATCGACGGGCAGCGGCTGACCTTCATGGTCGACACCGGCGCATCTGCGGTGGCGTTGAACGAGAGCTCGGCGGCACGGTTCGGCCTGCGTCCGTCGCGCGGCGACTACACCACGCAGGTGTCGACGGCGAACGGCCAGGTCAAAGCCGCGCGCGCCCGGATCGCGATGCTCGACATCGGCGGACTGATCGTGCGCGACGTCGATGCGCTGGTGCTACCCGACGAGGCGCTGTCGGAAAATCTGCTCGGTCTGTCGTATCTGTCGCGGCTGAAGCGGTTCGCCTATGCGGACGGCCGGATGGTGCTCGAGCAATAGGCTCCCGGCAAACTCTACCGTTCCGGCGCAAGCACCCTCAGCCGCGTTTCAGCATGTCCTTGGCTGCCAGCAATCCGCCGCCGGCGATCAGCAGCGCCGCCACCGCGAGCGTCGCGGTCGGCCGGGCATAGCCGGCGACGATCAGAAAGGCGGTCGACAGCAGCGGCGTGGCGTAGGACGCAGCCCCGAGCACGCGAATGTCGCCGCGCTTCATGCCGATATCCCAGGCATAGAACGCAGCCCCCACCGGACCGATGCCGAGCGCCACGATCGCGACCCATTGCAGGGCAGTTTCCGGCCACGCCGTCGCTTCGATCAGCACATGGACCGCCGCGGCGAGCAGCGCAGTGACGAAGCAGAAACCGGCAACCGCATCGGTCGGCACCGCACTCAGCCGGCGCGACAGCACCGAATAGCTCGCCCAAACGAAAGCCGCGACGAAAGCGGCGGCGAGACCCGGCAGATAGGCCCGCTCGAGCGCCGCGCCGTTGCCGGTGAACAGCAGCACGGTACCGGCGAGCCCCAGCAGCGCACCGGCCAGGTGATGCGGCATCAGCCGCTCGCCCGGCAGCAGCGACGAGAACAGCACGATCAGCAGCGGCCACAGATAGTTCAGCAGCCCCGCCTCGGCCGGCGGCGCCAGCCGCAGCGCAACGAAATACAGCGCGTGATAGCCGAACAGACCGCCGACACCGACCGCCCACACCAGCGGCGGCTGGCGCAACGCGCGCACCGCCTGCGGCCGCGCGATCCATCCCACCGCTGCGGCAGCCGCACCGATCGCAAACGTCATCGCGGCGAGCTGGAATGGCGGAATGGTGCCGGTCGCGACCGTCATCACCGCGAGCAGCGACCACATCAGGATCGCCGACAGCCCGATCAGCGTGGCGACGCGCGGCGTCACTGCAGCGCTCCGCAGCTACGGCACATCGCGACGCCGCCGCAATCGCCCCGCACGACCACGGCCAACGCACCGCGCCTCACACCATGTATTGACCGCCGTTGATGGTCAGGGTCGATCCGGTGATGTAGCCGGCCTCGTCGCCGGCGAGGAACACCACCGCGCGCGCGATTTCCTCGGCTTCGCCGAGCCGGTTGCACGGGATCAGCGGCAGGATCGCTTTTTCCAGCACGTCCTTCGGCACCGCCTGCACCATCTCGGTGTTGATGTAGCCGGGACAGATCGCATTCACCGTGATGCCGCCGCGGGCATTCTCCAGCGCCAGCGCTTTGGTGAAACCGATGTCGCCGGCCTTCGCGGCCGAATAGTTGACCTGGCCGAACTGTCCCTTCTGACCGTTGATCGACGAGATGTTGACGATGCGGCCGAACTTGCGCGCACGCATGCCTTCGATCACCTGCCGAGTCATGTTGAACAGCGAGCCGAGATTGGTGTTGATCACCGCATTCCATTGCTCGAGCGTCATCTTGTGAAAGGCGCCGTCGCGGGTGATGCCGGCATTGTTGACCAGAATGTCGACCGGCCCGAGTTCGGCCTCGACCTTCTTGACGCCCTCGGCGCAGGCATCGAACGAACTCACGTCCCATTTAAATACCGGAATACCCGTCTCGTTCTTGAACTTCTCCGCGGCCGAATCGTTGCCGGCATAAGACGCAGCAACCTCATTGCCCGCCGCCTTCAACGCCTTGCTGATTGCTGCACCGATTCCACGCGTTCCCCCCGTCACCAACGCCACCCGCGCCATTGCAAAACTCCTCCCACAATTCCTTTTTTGTCTAGAACGCGATTGTGTCTTTTCGAATAAAAGGATGGCCGCTCGTGAACATCAAGCAAAAACGCCCGGCAATCTGCCGGGCGTTTGAACAATCGTTCTTGCACTGCAACTGATCAGTCCGTGTATCGCGACATCGTCGCGACACGCGCGATCAATCGCGCGCGAGGCACATCGCAATGCCCATGCCACCGCCGATGCAAAGCGTGGCAAGACCTTTCTTCGAATCGCGCTTCTGCATCTCGTGCAACAGCGTCACAAGGACGCGCGCGCCCGACGCACCGATCGGATGACCGATCGCGATCGCACCACCATTGACGTTAACCTTAGAAGTATCCCAGCCGAGATCCTTGTTCACCGCACAGGCCTGCGCCGCGAAGGCTTCGTTGGCTTCGATCAGATCGAGATCGCCGACCGACCAGCCGGCCTTCTTCAGCGCCGCACGCGACGCCGGAATCGGACCGCTACCCATGATCTTCGGATCGACGCCGGCCTGGCCCCACGACACGATTCGGGCCAGCGGCTTCTTGCCGAGCTTCTCGGCCTGCTTGGCGGTCATCAGCACCACCGCAGCGGCGCCGTCGTTGATGCCCGAAGCAGAACCGGCCGTCACGGTGCCGTCCTTCTCGAACGCCGGCTTCAGCTTGGCCATGGCTTCGATCGTGGCGCCGTGGCGCGGATACTCGTCGGTGTCGACCACGATGTCGCCCTTGCGGGTCTTGATCGTCACCGGCGCGATCTCGTCCTTGAACTTGCCGGCCTTCTGCGCAGCTTCGGCCTTCTGCTGCGAAGCGACGGCGAATTCGTCCTGCTGAGCGCGCGTGATCTGCCACTGCCGCGCAACGTTCTCGGCGGTGTTGCCCATGTGGTAACCGTTGAAGGCATCCCACAGGCCGTCCTTGAGCATGGTGTCGACCAGTTCGACCGCGCCCATTTTCACGCCGCCGCGCAAATATTGCGCATGCGGCGCCATGCTCATCGATTCCTGACCGCCCGCAACGACGATGTCGGAGTCACCATTCATCAGCGCCTGGTAGCCGAGCGCGACCGAGCGAAGACCCGACCCGCAAAGCTGGTTGATGCCCCACGCCGGGCTTTCGACCGGAATACCGGCAGCGATCGACGCCTGCCGCGCCGGGTTCTGGCCCTGGCCGGCCGTCAAGATCTGCCCCATGATCACTTCAGAAACCTGCGCCGGATCGATGCCGCCGCGCTCCAGCGCGGCTTTGATCGCGACAGCGCCGAGCTCGTGCGCCGGGGTGGTGGCGAAGGCGCCGTTGAAACTTCCGACAGCGGTGCGAGCAGCGCTGACGATGACGACATCGTCCGACATGGACATCTCCTGGGCTTGGGTTTTTGACGGGCTCTTGGACGGCGGGGCCTGGGTTGGCGTGCCGGTGTCGGCGCACATCCTGTGAAGCCGGCGGCGGCGTGTCAATCCGGCACACGCATCTTGGTGCTGCGATGGCGCTAAATTCACCCTGGCCGGCGGCAACGCACAAAACGGTAGCCGAGGTGCATTGAAAGTGCTTACTTTATTGCATTGCGTCTCAGCCTGCTGTCGGGAGGCGGCGGGTTCCTTATCCTCCGTGTGTGTGGGTGACATGGCGAAATCAGACCAACCGACCACGATCAAAAAATACGCGAACCGGCGACTCTACAACACCGGCACCAGTACTTACGTGACCCTCGAAGATCTCGCCGCGATGGTGAAGAACGGTGAGGATTTCCTCGTCTACGACGCCAAGACCGGCGACGACATCACCCGCAGCGTGCTCGCGCAGATCATCTTCGAGCAAGAGAACAAGGCCGGGCAGAATCTTCTGCCGACCACCTTCCTTCGGCAACTCATCCGCTTCTACGGCGACAGCATGCAGATGGTGGTGCCGAAGTATCTGGAGCAATCGATCGATTCGCTGACGCGCGAGCAGGAAAAATTCCGCAAGCAGATGGCGTCGACCTTCAGCATGACGCCGTTCGCCCCGCTGGAGGAAACCGTCCGCCGCAACATGGAGCTGTTTCAGCAGACCTTCTCGATGTTCGTGCCGCGCAACCCGGGCCACGAATCGCCCGACGATGCACCGGCAGAAACGAGCGGCAGCGCGGACAGCATCGACGATCTGCGTCGGCAGATGAAAGAGATGCAGGACCGGCTGGAGCGGATGTCGCTCGAGCAGCCGAAGAAGGACGAATAGAGCGGTTCTGCGTTGATGGAATCTCGGCCGCGCTTCGACGCACTCGCTCACCACAGGCAGAACCTCGTGGTGAGGATGCGCGAAGCGCAGTCTCCAGCCATGCGCCGCAGCCGCTACGGCTGCTCCTCCTTCGGGCCGCCCGGCTTTACCGAGCTTCTCGGAGCCTGAGCGATAATTGGTTCAGGCGCAGTGATCATTTCGTTAGTCGCGAGGTTCGTTCACCGCTGTCGTGACGGCCGGGCTCGTCCCGGCCATCTTACTGAGCGCCTTGACCGAGGGCGCTCGCAGCCGCCGCCCCGGCGGCGAGCGGCCACGGCCGCTGCTGCGACGCCAGGCCGATCAGCCGGCCTTGAATGTAATCGCAGCCCCAGTCGCACAGGAGCTGCGCGGAGTCTTCGTCCTGCACCCATTCGGCCACGGTCTTGATACCGAGCCGGCGCGCCAGATCGATCAGCGTCTGCACGAAAGCGCGGTCGTCGGCCGAGCGCACGATGTTCTGCACGAAGGCGCCGTCGATCTTGACGATGTCGACGCCGAGCGCGCGCAGATTGCGGAACGAGGTGTAGCCGGCGCCGAAATCGTCGATCGCGATCTTGGCGCCGAGCGTCTTCAGCCGGTTGACGAAGCCGCGCACCTCATCGAGGTCGGGGATCGCCACCGTCTCGGTGATCTCGACGATCAACCGTTCGGCGATGCCGGGATGCGCCAGCATCAAGGATTCGATTCCGGCCCACCAATCGGCATCGATCGTGGTGTCGGGCGAGATGTTGAGACTGAGGGTCACGCCCGGCGCTGCGGCGAGTTCGGCCACCACCAGTTCGAGCACGCGATGATCGACGAGACGGATCAGCCCGAGCCGCTCGGCCACCGGCACGATGTCGGGCGCAAGCAGCACCTGGCCGTCGTCGGTCTTCATCCGCACCAGGCATTCGTGGAATGCCGGCGCCCGCGACGCCGCCGCGACCACCGGCTCGTAGGCCAGCACGATGCGACGCTCGTTCAGCGCGGTGACGATCTTGTCGGTGACCCGGATGTTGACCCGGCGCTGGGTGTCGCGCTCGACATTCGGGCGCCACATCGAGAACGAACCGCTGCGCCGATGCTTGGCGGCGGCCAATGCCTCTTGGGCACGGTTGATGGCTTCATCCGCCGTGCGGGCGTGGCGCGGCGCACTCACCGCGCCGATCGAGGCGGTGATCGACACCGGGCCCGACTTGGTCGGCACGATTTCGTCGCGAACCCCGGCGAGAAACCGCTCGGCCGCGATATGGGCGTCGTCGACCGTGCAGTTCTTCAGCACCAGACCGAATTTGTTGCCAGAGAACCGGCCGAGCTGATCGCCGGACCGCAGCCGGCTGCGGATCCGGCCGGAGATGGTCGAAATCACCTCGTCGGCAACGTCGAAGCCGAACGAATCGTTGACGCGCGACAGATGGTCGAGACCGACCAGCATGAACGACAGGCTGGTGCGAAACCGTGACGCCTCCTCGATCGCCTCTGCCAGCGCGGCGATCAGATGGGTGCGGTTGAGTTCACCGGTGAGCGGATCATGTTGCGACAGTTTGAGGAGCTGCTCGTCGCGGGCGTGACGCTCGTTGTTGATGCGGACGATGCCCTCGACCCGCGCCGGCCGGCCATCCAGGCCTGCGAACCAGACCCCGGTCTCCTCGATCCAGCATACCGGCGCCGAGGTCGAGGCGCGGATGCCGTATTCAATCCGGTACGGTACGCAGCCGGGCCCGGCCGCGGCGGCGGCGTTGAGCAGCGCTTCGGACCGGACGGCACGGGACGGCTCCAGCATCGCCGCATAGCTCGCGCCGGTGGCCAGCGTTTCGGCCGGAATATCCTGAAACAGCTCGGCGATCCGGCCGGTCCAGTTCAGCGCATCCGAAGCGAGATCCCAGACAAAGGTGGCTTGGCCGAGCAGCGACAGCAGCGACGGATCAGACGCGGTCGCGGTCTGCGCGGTCGACGGGCGGGGCGCAGGAGCGGCGGACGACACGACTGCCTCGTTTCGGGACGCTGTCAGGTGATTCTCCTGTGCAGGATAGGTCGGCCGACCCTCCACACGCTAGGTCGATAATATTAAGAAATTGGAAACCAATTCCGATTTCGGGACAGGAACGGAAGCCCCGGCCTCGGCATACTACTAGGCAAGCCTTCCGGCACACGACTTGCGACGACGCCGTCAGGACAGGGCAACCCGTCCCGAAACGAGACAAGTGAACGTGGGTGCGATTATGGCAAAGGTCTGGATCGAGGACGGAAGCGATCTCCACGGCGCCTCAGCGGAGCCGGATTGCGCCGAGGCCGAGCTGATCGAGCCTCTGCCGGTCCCGGTGACGCCGCCGCCGATGCGAACCCGCTACACCGACCGTCAGGTTCGGCCATCCTCGAACTTCGTGGCACAATTGATGGCGATCGACGGCGGCTATCCGCAGACCCGGGACTGCAATCGCGCCGAGCCCGGACAAGCCAACGCCGCCTACCGCTCGACCGGCGGTCACGCCTACGCGGCACCGTCGTCTGGCCTTCGCACCCAGCGAATGTCCTGATCGCCCCCGGTCGACGTCTCTCAACGCGCTGGCGACTTTTCCTCTGCCTTCGCCAATTCGGCGACGGCCTGCGACCCGGCGGCCTTCACCGGCTCGGGGCGATCGAGCAGAACCGCTTCGGCGATCGAGGCCGCGGTCGTCGCGGCCGAGGTCGGCTCTGCGGTTTGGGGCGACAGTTCGCTAGCCGGCAGCGCGGGCGCAGGCGCTTCCGTCGTGTCTTCCGGCAGAGCGATCGGTTGAACGGCCTTGCCGCGACGCTTCGCCGGCTGACCGGCCCTTGCCGCACTCTGGTGCCGGCTGCGCAGCGCAACGCCGCTCAGGAAATCGACCAGCGCCAACATCGCCAGCACGAACACCGTCTGGTTGGCGAACTGCGGCAGCATCACGAATTCCGCCACGGTTCCGCCGAGCACCAGAAGCGACAGCAGATGATCGGTGAGATATTTGGCGCCGGGCCGCGCCGCCTTCATCACCTCGGGCAACAGCAGCAGAACGCCGAGCGCCATCAGCACGTCGCCGAGCGCGATCGTCCAGGTCGCCCCGGAGGGCAGCGCCACGCGAGCCAGCGCCGCGTCGAACCCCAGCCCCGGCATCAGGAAGACGATGATGTTGCAGATCGCGACGGGGATCAGCAGCAGCGGGAAACCGATAATCGACATCGGTGAAGCCTGTGGTTCACGACAAACAGATGCGTCCCTGCGATCGTCCGGACGCGGACGTCAACTCGCTAACGCAACACTTGGCACGAAATCAGGACTTCTCACGACTTCAGCCGTGCCGGAACGCGTTCGCACCGAGCGCCGCATCCGTGCGGCCGACGATCGCGTCCATCCCGTAAGATCTGGCGCGGCGGCGGCGTGTTCACCGAACACGCGGGCGTGCCGCGCCGACAGGACCCGAGCGGAGCGCTCAGGAATCCTTTTTCTTCAGCACCTGACGGCCCTTGTACATCCCGGTCTTGAGATCGAGATGATGCGGACGGCGCAGTTCGCCAGAGTCCTTGTCCTCGGCATAGGTCGGACGCTTCAGCGCGTCCGCAGACCGACGCATGCCACGCCGCGAGGGCGAAGTTTTTCTTCTCGGAACGGCCATATCGATAATCCTTGACGGAGGTTCCCTGGCGAAATCGGTGTCGGCGTCCACACTGGGACGGCCCGCTTGCGCGCAGGCGAAATGCGTAAGGCCGGGCTTATAACGGAAGCCGGACCGGAATGCTAGGGCAACGGATCGGCAAATTTCGCCCCAACCCGCGGTCAGGATTCGCGATTTTGCTGCCAGCACTGCCGCAGCTCGGCCGAGCGGGCGCGGGCGACGTAGGTCGCGGCAAGCCGCCGCACGCCGCGACCAGGCGCCTTGGCGCTGCGAATCCGCGGGTTCGGCAAAATCGCCGCCAGCAATGCTGCCTCTTTGGCCGACAATTGAGCCGCGGAGCGGCCGAAGGCGTAGTCGGCGCCGGCCATCGCGCCGAACTGGCCGTCCGGCCCCCACTCGGCGATGTTGAGGTAGATTTCGAGGATCCGACGCTTCGACATCACCAGATCGATCCATAACGCCAGCGGCGCCTCCAGCGCCTTGCGGATCACGCTGCGGCCCGGCCACAGGAACAGGTTCTTCGCCACCTGCTGGGTGATGGTCGAGCCGCCGCGGCTGGTGCTGTCGTCGTCGAGGACATCGCGCACCGCATCCCAATCGATGCCGCGATGACTACAGAACTTGGCGTCTTCGGCGGCCACCACGGAGCGCGGCAGCGCCGGAGAGATCGTCTCGATATCGATCCAGCTCCGGCTCACCGGGGCGCCGGTGAGCCAGCGCCCCAGCATCAGGGTCGAGCCCGGCTGACCTCCGGCCGCATAGAGAACGGTGAGCAGATAAGGCAGGGCCAGCAGTGCGAGCACCGCCAGAACGACCATGCGAACCACGCGCTTGGCGCGAAGCGGAGACGCAACGGGATCAGACACGATCGCTCCCGGTGATGGCGGCCCCCTTGCCCTCCGCCGAATTGACGAAGCCGGTGCCATGATGAATGGTCCGGCCGAATTTTATCTGGAGCACTTCCGAATGGCCACCGCCACGTCCACGATCGACTTTGCCAAGCGGCTCGATAGCACCGCCGAAGACACCGAAGCGCTGCTCGGCCGACTGTTGTCCGACGAATTGATGACGGACGAGATCGCCCGGCCGCGCCGGCTGATGGAGGCGATCCGGTACTCTACTCTCGGCGGCGGCAAGCGACTGCGGCCATTTCTCGCAGTCGAAAGCGCGGCGGTGTTCGGCATCGATCGCGACGCCGCGCTTCTGGTCGGCGCCGCGCTGGAGTGCATCCACTGCTACTCGCTGATCCACGACGACCTTCCGGCGATGGACGACAGCGACCTGCGTCGCGGCCGGCCGACGCTGCACAAGGCTTACGACGATGCCACCGCAATCCTCGCCGGCGACGCGCTGCTGACCTTCGCGTTCGATATCGTCACTCGCGACGAGGTGCACACGGATCCGACCGTGCGGCTGATGCTGACGCGGGTACTGGCGCGCTGCGCCGGGCTCGGCGGCATGGTCGGCGGCCAGATGCTCGATCTCGCCGGAGAAGGCCGGTTCGGTGACCGCGAGCCGGTCGACGTCGCGAAGCTGCAACAGATGAAGACCGGCGCCCTGCTCCGCTACGGTTGCGTCGCCGGCGCGATCCTGGGCCAAGCCAACGCCGAGCAGTATCGCGCGCTCGACGATTACGGCCGTGCGCTCGGCGAGGCATTCCAGATCGCCGACGACCTGCTCGACGTCGAGAGCGACGCGGAAGCGCTCGGCAAGCCGGCCGGCGCCGATGCCGCGCTCGGCAAGACCACCTTCGTCACCCAGCTCGGCATCGACGGCGCCAAGCAGCGGCTGCGCGACTTGATTGCGCGGGCCGATCAGGCGCTGGCGCCGTTCGGCGAACGCGGCGACGTACTTCGCGCCGCCGCCCGCTTCGTGGCGGAGCGGAAGAACTGATCCGGGCGGCTCATGCCGCGCGGGCTTCTTCCTCGAATGCGAGGTTGCGGACGATGTCGAGCAGGCGATCACCTTCGATCCGCTCGGCACTGAAGCCGGTCTGCCGGCCGATATGGCCGAACAGATTCTCGTCCTCGCGCGATCGCCCGAGGAACGCCATCGACCAGTTGCTGAACAGCCGCGCCTCGGCTGCGCCGAAGGCGAGCACCTGAATATCGCCGTGGCGTTCGTCGCGCAGAATCTTCTCGAACAGCCGTTCGACCGAGGGGCATGGGCCTTCCAGCACCTGGGCGAACAGGCCGCGGTTGAACACCAGCGCGCCGGTGATCTGAAGCGGCGGATTGTTGCGGCGCGCGGCCGCCAGGATCGAATCGACCTCCTCGGCGATCCGAACCGGACCGCCGGCGATCAGATTCTTGCTGTAGTACACGCAGCGGAAGAGCCGGCTCGACATCGGCGGACGATTCCAGGTCAGAGGCTGACTTCAGTCGCAGCGTCGATCACGTTGCGGCTTTCGGCGAGGAAGTGCTCGATGTCTCCGGGCGGGATCGGCCGGCTGATCAGATAGCCCTGCACGTCGGTGCAGCCGTCGGCCGCGACCCGCGCGAGCTGGTCCTCGGTTTCGACGCCTTCAGCCACCGTCGCCATGCCGAGGCTGGCACCGAGCGAGGCGATTGCCCGCACGATCGCGCGGTTTCCGGGATCTTCCGATGCCGCGCGCACGAACGACTGATCGATCTTGATCTTGTCGAACGGGAAGCTGCGCAAGTAACCGAGAGACGAATAGCCGGTGCCGAAATCGTCCAGAGATACCCGGACGCCGAGGCCGCGGAGTTGTTGCAGCACCGCGAGCGCATTGCCGCGCGAATCGAGCATCACGCTTTCGGTAATCTCCAGCTCCAACCGCCGCGGGTCGAGCCCGCTGTCGGCGAGCGCGGAGACGACGGTCGCCACCAGCGACCGGTTGGCGAACTGGATCGCCGAAATGTTGACTGCGACCATGTAGTCGCCCGGCCAGGCGGCAGCGTCGCGGCAGGCGGTGCGCAGCACCCACTCGCCGATCGGACCGATGATCCCGGTCTCCTCGGCGATCGGAATGAAGTCGAGCGGCGACACCGGGCCCCGCGTCGGGCAGCGCCAGCGCAGCAACGCCTCGAAGCCACTCACCCGCCGGCTCTGCAGATTCACTTGCGGCTGATACACCAGCGAGAACTCGCGCAGCGCCAACGCCCGCCGCAGATCGGTTTCGAGCGCGCGTCGCGCCCGCATGCTCTCGTCCATGGCGGATTCGAACACGCGATAGCCGGCGTAGCGCTCCTGCTTGGCGCGGTGCAGCGCCAGATCGGCGTTCTTCGACACGGCGTCGACGTCGAGGTCGTCGTCGGTCAGCAGCGCGATGCCGACGAACGCGCTGACATTGATGAGCTGACCTTCGAGCAGATACGGCCGACCGAGCAGATCGACCAGGCGTTTGGCCAGCATCACCGCGGCTTCGGGCTGATCGCGCCCGGTCTGGATCACGCCGAATTCGTCGGCCTCGAGCCGGGCGAGCACGTCGCTCGGCGTCAGCGCCGAGCTGATGCGTTTGGCGACCAAGCAGAGCAGCGCATCACCGATGGTTCGCCCGAGCGTGTCGTTGATCGCCTTGAAGCGATCGAGATCGACCGTCAGCACCGCGGCATCGCGGCGGATATCGAGAGGCTGCGCCAGCAGATCGCCGAGACGTTCGCGGAACACCAGTCGGTTCGGGAGTTGGGTCAGACGATCGGTGCGCACAAGCTCGGCGCCGACGATACCCTGGCGCAGACGCTCGCTGATGTCGGCGGCGCTGATCAGCCAGCCGCCCGGAAATGCCGTGATGTCGATCCAGTAGATCCGTTCGTCCGGGAAAATGATCGGGCGCGACGCCTTGCCGCCCTCGCGGTTGGGATCGAAACCGAACCGCAACAGGAGCTGTTCGCGGGGAATCGCGCCGAACGCCAGGTCGAACATCGGATTGGTCAGCGCGATCTCACCGTCCGGCGAGATCAGCGCCAGCCCGATGTCGATCGCCATGAACGCCGACAGCGTCAACTGCGCGGTGCGCTGCGACGGATCGTGATCCACCGCCCCCCCCGGAGCGCTCCCGCTCACCTGTGGCTCCAGCAGATCGACCGTCCGAATGACTGAGACTACCCCCATAACCGTGAACAAGACGCCGGGAGTATTGCCAAATGCATAATTACCACCAGACCGCCGCAGCGACGGTAAATCGCTGGTTAGTTGAATGGCAGGCGTTTGAGACGAAAGTCGAACGTATTTCCACCAAGCACGGCGCCTGATGCGTATTCTGCTAAGGCCTTTCCGATCAGGACTTCCGCAAAGATGCGCGTCGCGTCTGACCCGCCGCGCCAATGCTGCTGCCCTGCATGCTGCGGGCCAGCGAAGCGTTTTAATCTCGCGTCTGATCCGCCGCTCAGGCGATTGCGAATCTGCTCTGGGAACGAACGCGGATGCTGGACGAGTTTCCTCCCGCCGGCCACGCCACCGCTCTGACGAGCTTACGAGCGCTATCTTTCACAGGGTGGATGAAGCCAAGGATGAAGTCGTCATCCTCAGCGTCAGACGCATAGCAGGACGCGATCCCACGCGCTCCGAATGAGAGCGCGTGCCGCAGGCCGGGACTTACTCCGCCGCCGGCACCATCTGGGCGGCGCCGGGCTTCGGCGTCGCGCCGTAACGCTGCTCGATGTAGTCGATCACCAGCGCCTTGAAGTCGGACGCGATGGTGTCGCCGCGCAGGGTGCGGAATTTCTGGCCGTCGACGAACACCGGGGCGGCCGGCGACTCGCCGGTGCCGGGCAGCGAGATACCGATATTGGCGTGCTTGCTTTCGCCCGGGCCGTTGACGATGCAGCCCATCACCGCGACGTTCAGGTTCTCGACACCCGGATAGCGGCTGCGCCACTCCGGCATCTCGTCGCGGATGAAGTCCTGGATCGAGCGCGCCAACTCCTGGAAGGTCGTGGAGGTGGTGCGACCGCAGCCGGGGCAGGCCGCGACCAGCGGCACGAAGGTGCGGAAGCCCATGGTCTGCAGCAGTTCCTGCGCGACCTGGACCTCACGGGTGCGATCACCGCCCGGCTCGGGGGTCAGCGAAATCCGGATGGTGTCGCCGATGCCCTGCTGCAGCAGGATGCCGAGCGCCGCGGACGACGCCACGATGCCCTTGCTGCCCATGCCGGCTTCGGTGAGGCCGAGATGGATCGCGTAGTCGGAGCGCGAGGCCAGATCCTGGTACACGGCGATCAGGTCCTGCACCGCCGAGACCTTGGCGGACAGGATCATCTTGTTCTTGGGCAAGCCGATCTCTTCGGCGCGCGCCGCCGACAGCAGTGCCGACTGCACCATCGCCTCTCGGGTGACGGCGCGGACGTCGCGCGGATAGGCGCTGGCGGCGTTCTCGTCCATCAGCTTGGTCAGCAGCTCCTGGTCGAGCGAGCCCCAATTGGCGCCGATGCGGACCGCCTTGTTGTTCCGAATCGCGATCTCGACGATGTCGGCGAACTGCGTGTCACGCTTGTTCTTGAAGCCGACATTGCCCGGATTGATCCGGTACTTGTCGAGCGCCTCGGCGCAGGCCGGGTACTCGGCGAGCAGCTTGTGGCCGATGTAGTGGAAGTCGCCGATGATCGGCGTGGTCAGGCCGAGCTTGCGGATGCCGTCGCGGATGTGCGGGACGGCGGCGGCCGCCTCCTCGCGGTCGACGGTGATCCGGACCATCTCCGAACCGGCCCGGGCCAGCGCGGCGATCTGCTTGATGGTGCCCTCGACATCCGCGGTGTCGGTATTGGTCATCGACTGCACGACGATCGGCGCGCCGCCGCCGACGGCCACATCGCCGACCATGACCTGGGTGGTTTGGTGCCGCGGCGCGGGGCCGGCGACGTCGTCCTGCAGCGGATTTTCGAGCTTGTTCATGGCGGTCCGAATATCAGGTTTTTGTGACATTCAGCAATGGATCGTTGGGTGCAGGAACCGGAGCCGGCCGGTTGACGAGATAAAGGCCGGCGATCACCAGCACCGCCGCGGCGCCGAATGCCGGGGTCAGCGGGTCGTGCATGATCAGATAACCGGCCGCCACCCCGAATAAAGGGGTAATGAAGGTGAAAGCCGACAATTTGCTGGCCGAGTAGGTTTTCACCAGCCCAAACCACAGCAGGAACGTCAGGCCGACCACCCAGATGGTCTGATAGGCCATCAGACCGAGCGACAACGGAGACGGCATTTTGGTGATGGTCTCGCCTGACAGGGCGGCCGCGGCGGCCAGGATCGGGACCGAAACCGCCACCTGATAGGCCAACCCCTTCTCGGCCGGGGCACGCTGCAGCCGGGTCGACTTGACGATCAGGGTAGTGGCGGCCCACAGCGCTCCCCCGCCGACCAGCATCAGGTCGCCGACCAGGACGCTGGTGTCGACATCGGCCTGGGGCACCCCGATCGCCAACGCCACCCCGGCGAAACTCAGCCCCAGCCCGGCCCATTGCAGCCTGCGCAGCCGCTCGCCGAGCAACCGGTACGAGCCGAGCGCGACAAAGAATGGCGCGGTGTACAGGAACACAACCGCCCGGGACGCAGTGGTCAGGGTGAGGCCGCGATAGATCAGCACGAATTCGAGCCCGAACAGCACACCGGCCGACAGCCCGGCCCATAGCGTGCCGTCGCGCTGGAACAGCTTGACCCGGCGTGATCTGGCGATGATCAGGATGACGATCAGCGCGCCGGCCGAGCGGATCGCCGCCTGCAGGAACGGCGGGATGTCCGGCAGCACCAGCTTCACCGCGATCTGGTTGAAGCCCCACGACAGACAGCACAGCAGCATCAGCGCGATCGCGCCGGCGCTCAGCGAACGCCCCATGGTGCCGCTCACCGCGGCCGTCGCGACGACTGATTCGGCGGGTTGGAACTGCCCGGCGCACGCGGGCGGAACGGCAGACTCGACATTATTGCCTCCGGCTTTTCGCCGTGTTGTGGCGGGCGCTGGCGCGCCTCGCTCCTCCCATCCTTCAAGGCGTAAACCGCGTCAGGCGGGTTGGCAATGCCCGCACACGCCGGTGATCTCGACCACCGACATCTTCGGCGTGAAGCCGGTTTGACGCGCCGCCTCGTTGAGGATTTCCGTCACTTCCGACGCCGACACTTCCCCGACCGATCCGCAGCACTCGCAGATCAGGAACGCCACCGTTGCGGTGTCGCTGTGGTCGTGGCCGCAGGCGAGGAATGCGTTGCGGCTCTCGATCCGGTGCACCAACCCGTTCTGCATCAGGAAATCCAGAGCTCGATACACCGTGATCGGCGCCGGCCGCGGCATCACCCGGGCCAGTTCCTCGATCACCTCGTAGGCGCCGAGCGGCCGGTGGCTGGACAGCAACGCCTGCAGCACATTGCGCCGGATTGGAGTCAGATTCTGCGAACGGCCGGCGCAGACCCGCTCGGCATGCGCAATTCCTTCGGCAGTGCAGCGGTCGTGGTCGTGACCCGGCGCAGGGAATGTCGGCTTCAGTGCGGTCATCCGGTCAATCGTCACCTGTGAGGAGCAGACCCTATGAGGCCGGCCTGCTTGTGCGAGCCGCCACTCTACTACGACGGGTCGGTCAAGTCTTGCGGGCGGCTTGGATTTGCGAGGCATGCGCATTTGGATCGGTCGCATGCAGTTCCCGTAGCTTGCATAATAATAAGCAAGCTTATCTTATCCCATGCTTAGGAGACGCCCATGACCTCCGGTCAGCCTGACCAGGACTTCATCTTCGTGTTCGCCGAGGTGCAGCGGCTGATCCGAGCTTATGCCGATCGGCAGGCGGCGCGGCACGGCATCACCCGCGCCCAATGGGCCGTGCTCGCCAAGGTGGAGCGCGCCGAAGGGCTGAAGCAATCCGAACTCGCCGAGATGATGGAGCTACAGCCGATCACCCTGACCCGGCTCATCGACAAGCTGTGCGACCGCGGCTGGCTCGAACGCCGCAACGACGACACCGATCGCCGCTGCAAGCGCCTTCATTTGCGCGAAGCGGCGCGGCCGCTGCTCGCCGAACTCGCCGGCCTGCGCGCCGAACTCACCGCCACTGCGCTCGCCGGGCTCGCTCCGGACGATGCGCAGCGCCTGGTGGGGCAGATGCAAATCATCAAGGAAAATCTGCGCGGCGCCATCCAGCACAATTGCCACCGCGAACAATAACAAACGGGAGGAACGCTATGGCTGAACCGGCCCTGAAATTCCCAACCGAACAGAAGGATGCATCGCCCGGTCCGGCCCTCGCTGCCGCTGGCGGACCGCGCGGCCTCGGAGCGAGACTGCGCCGCTATCGCCGGCCGCTGCTGCTGATCGTGCTGCCGCTGGTGGCGCTGATCGGCGGCATCACCTTCTACCTAGAGGGCGGCCGCTACGTCACCACCGACGACGCCTATGTGGGCGCTCAGAAGGTGCTGATCACGCCGGACGTCGCCGGCAAGATCGTCGAGGTGACGGTGAAGGAAGGCCAGCATGTCGAGCCCGGCGACGAGCTCTTCCAGATCGATCCGGTGCCGTTCCGTCTCATGGTGGCCCAGGCCCAGGCCAAGCTCGCCGACGCCAAGACCAGCCACGCCAATCTGGTGGCCAACGTCAAGCTGTACGGCCACACCATCGAGCTGGTGAACGCCGGCATCGCGCTGAAGCAGCGCGACGTCGAACGCAAGACCTCGCTGGTGCAGAGCCGCGCCGGCTCACAGCTCGACCTCGACAACTCCACCGCCGCGCTGGTGACGGCGCAGGCGCAGTTGCAACTCGTCAAACAGCAACAGTCCACCGCGCTCAATCAACTGCTCGGCGATCCCGAACTGCCGCTGGAGAAGTTTCCCGCCTACGCCCAGGCCAAGGCGGCGCTCGAAGACGCTGAACGCAACCTGCGACTGGCCACGGTGCGGGCGCCGATGCGCGGCACCGCCACCCAGGTGGACAACATTCAGCTCGGCCGCTTCGTCGCCGCCGGCACGCCGGTGTTCAGCGTCATCGACACCTCGCAGCCCTGGGTCGACGCCAATCCGAAGGAAAGCGATTTCACCTATGTGGCGGTGGGTCAGACCGTGACGCTGGACGTCGATGCCTTCCCGGATCACCCGTTCAAGGGCCGGGTGACGTCGCTGTCGCCGGGCACCGGCGCGCAATTCGCGGTGCTGCCGCCGCAGAACGCCACCGGCAACTTCGTCAAGGTGGTGCAGCGCGTGCCGCTGCGGATCGCGTTCGACGAAACCGACGCGATGGTGCGCCGGTTGAAGGCGGGCATGAGCGTGAACGTGTCGATCGACACCAATCACCGGCGTTCGCTGGCAGGCCTGCTCGGCTTCGGCCGCGCCGCCGCGGCCCAGCCGGAGCACCACTGACCGATGGCGGGCGCCGCACAATCCCACGCGGTCCCCGGCTTCCGCCGGAACATGGTGACGATCTGCGCCATGACGGCGACGATCATGCAGGCGCTCGACACCACGATCGCCAACGTCGCGCTGCCCTATATGCAGGGCTCGCTGTCGGCGTCGCAGGACCAGATCAACTGGGTGCTGACGTCCTATATCGTGGCCGCCGCGATCATGACGGCGCCGGTCGGCTGGATCGCCAACCGATTCGGACGCAAGCGCATCTTCATCATCTGCGCGGCCGGCTTCACCGTCGCCTCGGTGATGTGCGGCCTCGCCCAGGACATCACCCAGATGGTGGCGTTCCGACTGCTGCAGGGCGTGTTCGGCGCCGCGCTGGTGCCGCTGTCGCAGGCGGTGATGCTCGACAGCTACGCGCTGCACGAGCGCGCCAAGGCGATGTCGATCTGGGGCATGGGCGTGATGATGGGACCGATCATGGGCCCGTCGCTCGGCGCCTGGCTGACCGAAACCTACTCCTGGCACTGGGTGTTCTTCGTCAATTTGCCGTTCGGCGCCATCACGGTGCTCGGCTTGGCGATGTTCATGGAAGAGACCGACACGAACCAGGAGCTCAAGTTCGACTGGTTCGGCTTCGCAGCGCTCGCGGTCGGTATCGGCGCGATGCAGCTCGCGCTCGACCGCGGCGAACAGCTCGACTGGTTCAATTCGCCGGAGATCGTCATCGAGTCGATCGTCTCCGTGGTCGGGTTCTATTACTTCTTCGCGCACTCTTTCACCACCGAACGTCCGTTCATCCAGTTCGCGATCTTCAAAGACCGCAACTTCATCGGCGGCGTGATCTTCATGACGGTGATGGGGCTGGTGCTGTTCTCGACGATGGCGCTGTCGTCGCCGTTCCTGCAGAATGTCGAGGGCTATCCGATCATGACCGCCGGCCTGCTGCTCGCCTCCCGCGGCTGCGGCACCTTCGTGGCGATGATGATCGTCGGCCGGATCATGCGCCACATCGAGGCGCGCACCCTGATCGCCACCGGCCTGTCGCTGACCTGCGCGTCGCTCTACGTGATGACCGGCTGGACCGACCAGACCAGCGTGCCCTCCGTGGTCGTCACCAGCATCATCCAGGGCTTCGGCTTCGGCCTGGTATTCGTGCCGCTGTCGACGGTGGCGTTCATGACGCTGCCCGGACATCTGCGCACCGACGGCACCGCGATGCTGACGCTGGTGCGCAACGTCGCCAGCTCGGTCGGGATCTCGGTGGTGATCGCCAAGCTGTCGTCGGGCACCACCACGGCACACGCCATACTGTCCGAGCATATCAACCCGTTCAACGACGCGCTCCAGATGCCGAACGTCACCGGCATGATCGACCTGTCGACCACCACCGGCAAGGCGACGATCGACGCGATCGTCACCATGCAGGCGCAGATCATCGCGTTCTCGCACGACTACGCGATGGTGATGTTCCTGACCGCCGCCGCGGTGCCGATGGCAATCATCATCGGCTCGACTAAGGCCGCGCTGCGCAAGCAGGGCGAAGCCGCAGCGGATCATGCGGCGGTGATGGAGTAGCTTATTCAGCTCTCCCCGCGCGGGAAGAGGCCGGATGGCCGAGCAATTGAACCCGGCCGTCATTCCGGACGCCGCGCAGCGGCGATCCGGAATCCCGAGGTGATGTACACGGATCGAGATTCAGGGTTCGCTCACTGGCGTGAGCGCCCCGGAATGACCGGGTGATCCTTAATTCACCTTCTCGATCGCCATCGCGACGCCCTGGCCGACGCCGACGCACATCGTGGCGAGCGCGAGCTTGCCGCCGCGCTTCTCCATGCCGTGCACCGCGGTCAGCGCCAGGCGGGCGCCGCTCATGCCGAGCGGATGGCCGAGCGCGATCGCGCCGCCGTGCGGATTGACGAGGTCGGCGTCGTCTTGGACGCCGAGCTGGCGCAGGCAGGCGATGCCCTGGGAGGCAAACGCTTCGTTCAGCTCGATCAGATCGAAGTCGCTGATCTTGAGCCCGAGCCGTTCCATCAGCTTCCTGGTGGCCGGCACCGGGCCGATGCCCATGATCCGCGGCGGCACAGCGGCGGAGGCGAGACCGAGGATTTTTCCGCGCGGCGTCAGGCCGTATTTCTTGACGGCGGCTTCGGAGGCGATCAGCAGCGCCGCAGCGCCGTCATTGACGCCCGAGGCATTGCCGGCCGTCACCGTGCCGGGATTGCGCACGATCGGCTTCAGCTTGGCGAGGCCTTCCAGTGTGGTTTCGGGGCGCGGATGCTCGTCCTTGTCGACGGTGATCGGCCCGGCCTTGCCGCCCGTATAGGTCACCGGCGCGATCTCCTCGGCGAAATAGCCGGCCGCGATCGCCGCGCCGGCGCGCTGCTGGGAGCGGATCGCGAACGCGTCCTGGTCGGCGCGCGAGATCTGGAACTCCTCGGCGACGTTCTCGCCGGTCTCCGGCATCGAATCGACGCCGTATTGCTGCTTCATCAGCGGATTGATGAAGCGCCAGCCGATCGTAGTGTCGAAGATGTCGGCGGTGCGGGCGAATGCTTCGGTCGCCTTGCCCTGCACGAACGGCGCGCGGGTCATCGACTCGACGCCGCCGGCGATCGCCAGATCGATTTCGCCGCCGCGGATCGCACGGCCCGCGGCTCCGACCGCATCGAGCCCGGAGGCGCACAGCCGGTTCAGGGTCTGACCGGGCACCGAATCCGGCAGGCCGGCCAGCAGCGCCGCCATCCGGGCGACGTTGCGGTTGTCCTCGCCGGCCTGGTTGGCGCAGCCGAAGAACACCTCGTCGACCGCGCTCCAGTCCATGTCGGGGTGCCTGGCCATCAGCGCCTTGATCGGCACCGCCGCGAGATCGTCGGTCCGAACCTTGGCGAGCGACCCACCGTACCGGCCGATCGGGGTGCGCACAGCGTCGCAGATGAACACGTCGGCCATCAGATTCTCCCTTGTTGGCATGACCCGGGCTGAGTGCCGGACTTGGGGGCGAGTTGTAGGAAGCCGGCCGGGCGCGGTCAATGTGCGCGGCATACGCGAAACCCGTGCATGGCCGGCGCCGCGCGGTAGGAAGCCCGGGGCGAATTTTGCTATGCATCGGCCATGACCATCCGACCCGACATCGCTCCGCCGCCCGAACCCGCATTGCCCGCCGAGGCGCCGGCCAAAATGTCGCCGATGATGGAGCAGTACCACGAGATCAAGGCCGCCAATCCGGGCCTGCTCCTGTTCTACCGGATGGGGGATTTCTACGAGCTGTTCTTCGAGGACGCCGAGATCGCCTCGCGGGCGCTCGGCATCACGCTGACCAAGCGCGGCAAGCATCTGGGCGCCGACATTCCGATGTGCGGCGTGCCGGTGGAGCGCTCCGACGATTATCTGCACCGGCTGATCGCACTCGGCCACCGTGTCGCGGTGTGCGAACAGACCGAGGATCCGGCCGCGGCCCGCGCCCGCAAAAGCGTGGTGCGGCGGGACGTGGTGCGGCTGATCACGCCCGGCACGCTGACCGAAGACACCCTGCTCGACGCCCGCGCCAACAACTATCTGCTGGCGATCGCCCGCGCGCGCGGCTCGTCCGGTGCCGACCGCATCGGTCTCGCCTGGATCGACATCTCGACCGGCGAATTCTGCGTCACCGAGTGTTCGACCGGCGAACTCGCCGCGACGCTGGCGCGGATCAATCCGAACGAAGCGATCGTGCCGGACGCGCTCTATGGCGACGCTGAACTCGCCCCGACCCTGCGCGAGCTCGCCGCCGTCACGCCGCTGACCCGCGACGTGTTCGATTCAGCCACCGCCGAGCGACGGCTGTGCGATTACTTCGCCGTTGCCACCATGGACGGCCTCGCCGCGTTGTCACGGCTGGAGGCGACCGCGGCGGCGGCCTGCGTCACCTATGTCGACCGCACCCAGCTCGGCAAGCGCCCGCCGTTGTCGCCGCCAGCGCGCGAAGCCTCCGGCACCACGATGGCGATCGACCCGGCGACCCGCGCCAACCTCGAACTGACCCGCACGCTTGCCGGCGAACGCCGAGGTTCGCTGCTCGACGCGATCGATTGCACCGTCACCGCCGCCGGGTCGCGGCTGCTGGCGCAGCGGCTCGCCGCGCCGCTGACCGATGCGGCTGCGATCGCGCGCCGGCTCGATGCGGTCGAGGCTTTCGCGGCAGATTCCGGGCTTCGCGAACAGATCCGCAGCTCGCTCCGCGCGGCGCCCGACATGGCGCGTGCACTGGCGCGACTGTCGCTCGGCCGCGGCGGGCCGCGAGATCTGGCGAACTTGCGTGACGGCATCCGTGCTGCCGACGAGGTGCTGACGCAGCTCGGCCAGCTCGCCACGCCGCCGCAGGAAATCTCGGCCGCGATCGCGGCGCTGCAGCGCCCCTCGCGCGAGCTGTGCGCCGAGCTCGGCCGCGCGCTCGCCGACGATCTGCCGCTATTGAAGCGCGACGGCGGCTTCGTGCGCGACGGCTACGAGCCGGCGCTCGACGAGACCCGCAAGCTGCGCGACGCCTCGCGTCTTGTCGTGGCCTCGATGCAGGCGCGCTATGCCGACGACACCGGCATCAAAGGTCTGAAGATCCGGCACAACAACGTGCTCGGTTACTTCGTCGAAGTCTCGGCGCAGCACGGCGACAGACTGATGGCGCCGCCGCTCAACGCCACCTTCATCCATCGCCAGACGCTGGCCGGCCAGGTCCGCTTCACCACCGCCGAGCTCGGCGAGATCGAGGCCAAGATCGCCAATGCGGGCGACCGCGCGCTCGGGCTCGAGCTGGAAATCTTCGACCGGCTGGCAGCAATGATCGATGCCGCCGGCGACGATCTGCGCGCCGCAGCGCACGCTTTCGCGCTGCTCGACGTCGCCACCGCGCTGGCCAAGCTGGCGTCTGACGACAACTACGTGCGGCCGGAGGTCGACGAGTCGCTGAGCTTCGCCATCGAAGGCGGCCGGCATCCGGTGGTCGAGCAGGCGCTGAAGCGCGCCGGCGAGCCGTTCATCGCCAATGCGTGCGATCTGTCGCCCGGGCCGGCGCAGAAGAACGGCCAGATCTGGCTGCTGACCGGCCCGAACATGGCCGGTAAGTCGACCTTCCTGCGCCAGAACGCGCTGATCGCGCTGCTCGCCCAGGTCGGCAGCTTCGTGCCGGCGAGCCGGGCCCGGATCGGCGTGGTCGACCGGCTGTTCTCGCGCGTCGGCGCCGCCGACGATCTCGCCCGCGGCCGCTCGACCTTCATGGTCGAGATGGTCGAGACCGCCGCCATCCTCAACCAGGCCTCCGAGCGGGCGCTGGTAATTCTCGACGAGATCGGCCGCGGCACCGCGACCTTCGACGGCCTATCGATCGCCTGGGCGGCGATCGAGCATCTGCACGAACAGAATCGTTGCCGCACGCTGTTCGCGACGCACTACCACGAGCTGACCGCGCTGTCGGCCAAGCTGCCGCGGCTGTTCAACGCCACGGTGCGGGTCAAGGAATGGCGCGGCGAGGTCGTATTCCTGCACGAAGTGCTGCCGGGCTCGGCCGACCGCTCCTACGGCATCCAGGTCGCTAAGCTCGCCGGCCTGCCGGCGAGCGTCGTGGCGCGGGCCAAGACGGTACTGGCCAAGCTGGAGGCCAACGATCGCGGCCAGCCAAAGACGCTGATCGACGACCTGCCGCTGTTCGCCATTACCGCCCTCGCGCCGGCCGAAGCCGCCCCGCCGAGCGAGGCGGAGCCTTTGATCGAGGCGCTCAAGGCGCTACACCCCGACGAGATGACACCGCGCGAAGCGCTCGACGCGCTGTATGCGCTCAAGGCCAAGCTGCCGAGCGCGAACTGACGTCCGGCCTGCGTCAGGCGCTCAATCGGGACGGACAGCAAAATGGCCGGGGCGAGCCCCGGCCATTTCAACACATAACTCTTTGAAAAATTTATTTCTTCGCCGGCGCCGGGGCGGCCGGTTTGGCGGCATCCGCCGGCTTGGCCGCGTCCGGCTTCGCCGGCGCCTGGTCCATCCGCTCCACCTTGGCGGCCTGGCGCAGCTTGCTGACGTAATCCGACTGCGCCTTGCGGGCGACGTACTGCTCGATCTGAGCCTTGACCTGGTCGAAGCTCGGCGGCTTACGGTTGCGCTTTTCTTCGACCTTGATGATGTGCCAGCCGAACTGACTCTTCACCGGGTCCGAGATCTTGCCCGGCTCCAGCGCAAACGCCACCGCGGAGAATTCCGGCACCATCTGGTCCTTGGTGAAGAAGCCGAGATCGCCGCCATCCGACGCGCCCGGATCCTTGGACTTCTTCTTCGCCAGCTCGGCGAAATCGGCGCCCTTCTTCAGCTCCTCGGCGACCGCCTTGGCCTCGTCCTCGGTCTCGACCAGAATGTGCCGCGCGTGGACTTCCTGCTCGCCGGAAATCTGCTTGGCGGCCTCCTCGTAGACCTTCTTCATCGCCTCGTCGGTGGTCGCGGCCTTGCCCTCGGCGGCGAGCACGTCGTCCATGAGCAGGCGATTGCGGGCGAAATCCAGCCGTTTCTTGAAATCGGCGCTGTCCTGGATCTTCTTGTCCTCGGCAGCCTTGGCGACGATCTTCATGTCGATCAGGAAGGCGAGCACGTTTTCCTTCTTGCTCGCCGGATCCATCTGGGCGAGGCTCGGGCCGAGCTCCTGCTCGGCGAGATCGACGTCGCTCTGGCGGATTTCGGCACCGTTGACCTTGGCGAGGACCGGGTTGGCATCTTCGGCGCGCACCGCGGGGGCGGCCAGCAGCGCAAATGCGAGACAACCTGTCACAGCCGCGCTGAGGAGGCCGGCGCGCAGGCCGGATGAGACTGCGTTGGACGCAGGTGTCATGGAAAATCCTTGTCTTGAAAGCCGGGGTGTCGGGGCGCCCGGAGAGTCACCCAATCGCGGCACCTTGGCAACGCGAAAACTCTGTCAAAATGATGAAATCCCTGAAAGGTCGGCGCGTTGACAACCCCCAGGCCCAGCCATATCTGTGCCGCCACAGGCTCGGGTCGGGCGGTCGTCGCGCGACCGCGCCCCGAGCAGCCGGCCCTCGGATTGCTGGATTACCAATCATTTCGCGCGAGCACCTGTATTCTGATAGGTGCCCGAGCGTCACGATGAGTTGATAGTGGCTCGAGCGAACGGCATTACGGCTGCGAAGTCACACCGCAACAACAGGAAGCTGGCATGATCGGCGCGTTCGCCCGCAAACTCTTCGGCTCCGCTAACGACCGCAGGGTCAAGGGTTACCAGTCGCGGGTCGCCGCAATCAATGCGCTCGAGCCGGAATTGTCCAAGCTTTCGGACGAGGCGCTGCGCGCCCGTACGGCCGAATTCCGCGCCGAGCTGGCCGCCGGCAAGACTCTCGACGACCTCCTGGTCCCTGCCTTCGCCACCGTCCGCGAGGCGGCCAAGCGCACGCTGGGCCAGCGCCATTTCGACGTGCAGTTGATCGGCGGCATGGTGCTGCACGAGGGCGACATCGCCGAGATGAAGACCGGCGAAGGCAAGACGCTGGTCGCCACCCTGGCGGTCTATCTCAACGCGCTGCCGGGCAAGGGTGTGCATGTCGTCACAGTCAACGACTACCTCGCCACCCGCGACTCCGGCTGGATGGGCCAGATTTACGGCTTCCTCGGCATGACCACCGGCGTGATCGTGCACGGTCTCGACGACAGCCAGCGCCAGGCCGCCTATGCCTGCGACATCACCTACGGCACCAACAACGAATACGGCTTCGATTATCTGCGCGACAACATGAAGTACCGGCTGGAGGACATGGTCCAGCGCGGGCATCATTTCGCGATCGTCGACGAAGTCGACTCGATCCTGATCGACGAAGCCCGCACCCCGCTGATCATCTCCGGCCCGCTCGACGACCGCTCCGACTTCTACAACACCATCGACACCTTCATCCCGCGGCTCGACAAGTCGGATTACGACGTCGACGAGAAGCAGCGCACCGTGACGCTGACCGAAGGCGGCATGGAGAAGATCGAGACGCTGCTGCGTGACGCCGGCCAGCTCCGGGGCGAGTCGCTCTACGATATCGAGAACGTCTCGGTGGTGCACCACGTCAACCAGGCGCTGCGCGCCCACGCCCTGTTCCACCGCGACAAGGACTACATCGTTCGCAACGACGAGGTGGTGATCATCGACGAGTTTACCGGCCGCATGATGCAGGGCCGGCGCTATTCCGAAGGCCTGCACCAGGCGCTGGAAGCCAAGGAGCACGTCACCGTCCAGCCGGAAAACCAGACGCTCGCTTCGATCACTTTCCAGAACTATTTCCGGATGTACGACAAGCTCGGCGGCATGACCGGTACGGCGGCCACCGAGGCCGACGAGTTCTTCGACATCTACAAGCTCGAAGTGGTCGAGATCCCGACCAACCTGCCGATCGCCCGTCTCGACGAAGACGACGAGGTGTATCGTACCCAGGGAGAAAAATACGCCGCGATCCTGGCCGAGGTCGAGCGCGCCAACAAGCGGATGCAGCCGGTGCTGGTCGGTACAGGCTCGATCGAAAAGTCCGAGGTGCTGGCCGAGTATCTGAAGAAGAACGGGTACAAGCAGATCGACTTCACCGACCCGAAGGGAATGGACAAGCTGTATGCGGCGGCGCGCGCGGGCAAGCCGGCAAAGCTGTTCGCAGTGCTGAACGCGCGCTTCCATGAACAGGAAGCCTATATCGTCGCCGAAGCCGGCGTGCCGGGCGCGATCACCATCGCCACCAACATGGCGGGTCGCGGCACCGACATCAAACTCGGTGGATCGCTGGAGATGCGGATTCAGCAGGAAGCCGCGCACATCACCGACGAAGCCGAGAAGGCGGCGAAGATTGCCGAGATCAAGGCCGACATCGAGCGCTTCCGCACCATGGTGCTGAACGCCGAGGACGAGATCGAGATCGAGCCCGCCAAGGGCAACAAGCCGGCCAAGACCGCCAAACGCCCCGGCGGTCTGTATATTATCGGCTCGGAGCGCCACGAAAGCCGCCGCATCGACAACCAGCTCCGCGGCCGTTCCGGACGTCAGGGCGACCCGGGTCGCTCCAAGTTCTTCCTGTCGCTGGAAGACGACCTGATGCGGATCTTCGGCTCCGGCAAGCTCGACACCATGCTGACCCGCCTCGGCCTGAAGGAAGGCGAGGCGATCATCCATCCCTGGATCAACAAGGCGCTGGAAAAGGCGCAGCAGAAGGTCGAGGCGCGCAACTTCGACATCCGCAAGAACCTCTTGAAGTTCGACGACGTCCAGAACGACCAGCGCAAGGTGATCTTCGACCAGCGCGTCGAGCTGATGAAAGAAGACAGCGTGGCCGAGACGGTCACCGACATGCGCCACACCTATATCGAGGATCTGGTTTCCAAGTACGTGCCCGAGCACGCTTATGCCGAGCAGTGGGACGTCGCCGGACTGAAGGCGGAATTGCAGCGCGTGGTCGGCTTCGACATTCCGGTCGACGAATGGGCGAAGGAAGAAGGCATCGCCGACGAGGAGCTGATGACCCGGCTGGAACGGGTGTTCGACGAGCACATGGCCGCCAAGGTCGGGCAGTGGGGCACCGACGTGATGCGCTACGCCGAAAAGAGCATCCTGCTGCAGACGCTCGACCATCTGTGGCGCGAGCATCTGGTGATGCTCGACCATCTGCGCCAGGTGATCGGCCTGCGCGGCTACGGCCAGCGCGATCCGCTGCAAGAGTACAAATCCGAAGCGTTCAATCTCTTCCAGGAGATGAGCTCACACCTGCGCGAGGCGGTGACCGCACAACTGATGCGGGTCGAGATCATTCCGCCGGATCAGCCGCAGGAGCTGCCGCCGATGGAGGTCCATAAAATGGACCCCGATACGGGCGAAGACGAAATGGCGCTTGCCAGCGTCTCGCTTGCTCCGGCCCAGGCGGCCGACAAGGCCGCTCGGGATCCGAACAAGCCGGAGACCTGGGGCAAGGTCGGCCGCAACGAGGACTGCCCCTGCGGCTCCGGCAAGAAGTACAAGCACTGCCACGGCCGCTACGCGTAAAGAGCTGCAGGCCTGATCAAGACACTCGCAATGCCCGGCCTCAGGCCGGGCATTTTGCTGTCTGGAATTCGAACCCGCAGCGGTCATCCCGGGGCGCGCAGCAATGCTGCACGAACCCGGAATCGCGGGATTGTTGAAATCCTGCTGGGGTCCCGAACGGCGAGATTTCCGGGTTCGCAGGCTGCGCCTGCGCCCCGGAATGACTGAATGATAGCTCTCCGAAGAAAGAGCGCGCCGCCTCAGCGGAACGCCGAGAAGCGGCTGTCGAACGAATTCGACGAAACCACGGGGGCGCCGCCGGAGATCATGCCGGACGGCCTGGCTGAGGCCGACGAGGTGGTTTCGGCGGCATCGACGCTCGGCTTCAACGGCGGACGCGACGCAGCGGCCTGCTTGGTCTCGGAAGCCTTCGGCGCGGCGCCTTGCGGACGCGGCGCTGGCTCGTGGCGCGTCGCGGTGCTGACCGGTGCCGACGGCACCGGCCGGGCGGACGTGGCCGACTCGTTGCCGGGCTTGTGGCTGCCGGCGAGCAGACTGCCGATATCGTCCTTGGACGCCGAGGCGACACGCGCCTTCGCAGCGCCTCCGCTCGATTCAGCCGGAGCTGCAATCAGCAGATTGTCGGACGGACGCGGCGGGTTGACGGTCGGCGGGATCGTGCCGGGCGCACGATCGAACGACGCCAGCGTCGTCGATTCGGGCGTGTCGGACAGGCCGGTCGAGGCCTCGGGAATCTTCGATGCGAACACGTGGTTCATGCCGCCGTCGATGCCGGTATTGAGGCGCGCCACCGGCGTCCCCTTGGCGATCAGCTCGGCGATCTTGACGCTGTCCTGCCTGTCTTTCTCGCGCACCGCCTGGGCGATGTCGGGACGCACCTCGTAGGCCGGACATTTGGCCGAGGCGTTGAACTGCAACGGCTTGGTCGAGCCCGGCGGCGGCGCCGCGTCGAACACGTACTTCTGCTCGCAGAAATCGACCTTGGGCTCCTGCCGCGTCACTTCGAAATGATCGTAGCCCTGCTTCAGCATCTTCCAGAACGGCATGTTCGGATTGTTGCGGTGCTTGGCGAAATTGGCCGGCGTCATCTTGAACGGATAGGCCTGGAGCTGGAAGGCGCGCTGGCCGCCGAAGAACGACTCGCGCCCGAGCGCGTAGATCTCGGCGATCTGCTCGTCGGTCATCGCGTAGCAGCCGCGCGACGAGCAGTCGCCGTGCACCATCAGTTGCGAGCCGGTCCGACCGAGCGATTTGTCGAATGCGTTCGGATAGCCGGTGTTGAACGACAGATAGTACGAGGACTGCGGGTTCATCTGACCCGGAGAGATCGAATAGAACCCTTCGGGCGCCTGCCGGTCGCCTTCGCGGATCTTCGGACCCAGATCGCCGGACCAGCGGCAGATCGGATAGGATTTCAGCAATTGAAAGATGCCGGTTCGGTCCTGCTTCCAGACCTCGAGTTCGGCTTCCTGCTTGAACAGCCGCACCAGGATCGGCGACTGCAGGTCCATGTTCTTTTCCTGCATCGCCGCAACCAACTTGGGCGGCACCGGCTGGCTGGCCTTTGCATTGGTCGCCAGCGCCATCTGATCGCTGTTGCAGCCGGCGAGCAGCGGCATCGTCGCCAGCGCAGCCGTCACAAGCAACGCGCGTACAAGCGGGCTTTTCGTCACCACGAAGCTCCCCCGACGACAGGCCAACCCGCACCCCACATTCGAGTCACCCCGGCCGTCCAGCTTCCGCGACAGCGCATCCACGACCGAAAATCTTGCGACTTCCAGCGGATTCGACCGTTCGCATTTACCAAACTCTGCGAGCCATCGGCGCCAAGGCCTCGGCACCGCGGAATTGTTACAAGATTATCCTTAAGCCCTTGGGGTCGCAAGCCGATGAGGGCAGCGATGGGGCGCTCCAGACATCATGGTCAAGGAACATTGAATCGCCGGGCCGCGGCGAAACTGCGGCCGACCGCCGAAATTCGCACCAGCGCCGCTGACTTGGTTAAGATTTGACCAATTCGTCGACCCTCGCAGCGAGGACGCGATCAGGCCAGTTTTCGGCCGATGTCGAGGAATTTCTGCCGGCGATGAGCGCGGATCGCATCGCGGCCCTGCCCCTTCAGCTCGGCGAAAGCCGCCGCGATGGCGTCGCCCGCCGTGGCGATCATCGCCGCCGGATCGCGATGGGCGCCGCCCTTCGGCTCGGCGAGAATCTGGTCGATCACCCCGAACTTCAGCAGGTCCTGGGCGGTGATCTTCATCGAGTTCGCCGCCTCCTGAGCCTTGGTGCCGTCACGCCACAGGATCGAAGATGCCGCTTCCGGCGAGATCACGCTGTACACCGCGTGCTCCAGCATCAGCACCTTGTTGGCGGTGGCGATCGCGATCGCACCGCCGGAGCCGCCTTCGCCGATCACTACGGCGACATTGGGCACGCCGAGCTGCAGGCAGGCCTCAGTCGAACGCGCGATCGCCTCGGCCTGACCGCGCTCTTCGGCGCCGATGCCCGGATAGGCGCCCGCGGTGTCGACCAGCGACAGCACCGGCAGATCGAACCGGTCGGCCATTTCCATCAGCCGCACCGCCTTGCGATAGCCTTCCGGCCGCGCCATGCCGAAATTGTGCCGTAGCCGGGTCTCCGTGGTCGACCCCTTCTCCTGGCCGATCACGCAGACGCTTTCGCCGCGGAAGCGGCCGAAGCCGCCGACCAGCGCCTCGTCATCGCCGAACTTGCGGTCGCCGGCGAGCGGCGTGAATTCGGTGATCAGCGCTTCGATGTAGTCGACGCAATGCGGCCGCTGCGGATGGCGAGCCACTTGAGTCTTCTGCCAGGGCGTCAGCGCGGCGTAGAGATCGTGCAGCGCCTGCTGCGCCTTCTCCTCGATCTTCTCGACTTCCTCGTGGATGTCGCTGCCTGAGGCCGCAAGCGTCCGCAGTTCGTCGATCTTGGAATCGAGTTCCGCCACCGGCTTTTCGAAGTCGAGATAGCTGCGCATGGGCCCGGACATGACTAGAGCGATATGGGGAGGAAAGCTGCGGCCGATAGGGGCCGCCCGGCTTTTCAAGCCATCCGGGAGCCAAGTCAAGCGGATGGGACAAGCCGCGCTTCGCATCCACCGGCGCGGCGGATGCGAATGCGTCGCGTCGCCGGCGACACGAGCATGAGCCCGACGGCCGGCATGGCGGGCCGATCCGCCGCCGGCACCGCCTCACGGCTTGATGATTACAGCCGCTCGATCCGGCTGGCGACCTCGTCGATCAGGGCCACCGCTTCGTGCAGCTTGGCCTTGTCGAGACCTTCGCCAAGGCGGTTCTGCAGCACGCTGCGCAGATTTTGCATCGCACGCCGGGCTGGAGCCGCATCGATCCGCTCGCGCATCGCGCCCAACGCATCGAGCCGGGCGATGATCGCGGCGAGTTCGGCGGCGTGGGCGGCGAGATGCGCGGCGCCCTCCGCCGTCGCGGCGAACTGCTTGCGAGCGCCTTCGGTGAGTTGCTCTTCGATCAATCCCATTTCGCTGAGCATCGTCAGCGTCGGATAGACGATACCCGGACTCGGCGCATAGGCACCGCCGGTGCGCTCTTCGATCGCCCGGATCAGATCGTAACCGTGACGTGGCTTGTCAGCGATCAGCTTGAGCAGCAGCAGCCGCAATTCGCTGCCATCGAACATCCGCCGGCCGCCGCCCCGGCGACCATGTCCGGGATGACCGAACCCGCCGATCTCGTCCTCCCATCCGCCGCCCCGGCGCGGTCCAGCGTGGAACGCCTGCGCATGATGGCCGTGACCGCGGCCGGAACGGCCGTGCCGGCCAGAAAACTGCATCTCTTTGTGAAACCCAAACATTCGTGTCAGCCTCATCGCTTAAGACACACTCAAGATATATCATCAATGGACCGCATCAAGATCGTCCATGATATATCTTGGACCCACAAGACAGGCCCGTCGGTTCGTCTAGTCAGGACCGGTTGGACAAAGGGTGCAGGTCGCGCACCAGACTCTTCAAACGCTCCTCGACCACGTGGGTGTAGATCTGGGTGGTCGAGATATCGCTGTGGCCGAGCAGCGTTTGCACGATGCGCAGATCGGCGCCGTTGTGCAGCAAATGGCTGGCGAAGGCGTGGCGCAGCACGTGTGGACTGACCAGCCGCGGCGACAGCCCGGCGCGCGCTGCCAAATCCTTCAGATCCCTTGCAAAATGCTGCCTGGTGAGATGTCCGCTGTCGCCGAAGGACGGAAACAGCCATTTCGAGGAGGCGTTCTTGGGGTCTTTGGCGACAGCCGCGACTTCTTCGAGATAGCGCGCCATCGCCTGCTTGGCACCGGCATTGAGCGGCACAAGCCGTTCCTTGTCGCCCTTGCCGCGTACCACGATCATCCGGGCGTCGCGCCGGGCCGCCGACAGCGGCAGCGCGACCAGCTCGGAGACACGCAGGCCGGTCGCGTACAGCACTTCGAGCAGACAATTCAGCCGGGCCGCACGCAGCCGCGCGGCTCCCTGTGCGGCGTCGGCCTCCTGGCGGGCGCAAGCGAGCAGCCGGTCGACATCGGCAATCGACAGCACCTTGGGCAGGCTGCGACCGCGCTTCGGCCCGGCCAGGATCGCGGCCGGATCGTCGGCGCGAATCCGCTCGCTGAGCAGAAACCGGAACAAATGCCGCAGCGCCGACAGCCGACGGGCAACGCTGGAAGTGGCGAAGCCCCGCTTGTCGAGGTCCGCCAGATAGCCGCGCAGCGCCGAGGTGTCGGCAGCCCCGATGCTGAGCCGGCGGCGGGAGAGAAAGTGCGACAGGTCGGCCAGATCGCGCCGATAGGCGTCGAGCGTGTTGGCGGAGGCGCCCTGCTCGGCCGCGATCATGTCGAGGAACAGCTCGGTCAGCCCGGCGTCGGAATACGAGGTCGGGCGGAGCGGAGCGGCCTGAGCTTCTGACTCGGGCTGCACGGTGGTCCTGGAGATGGTTCGCGGTCGTCGCATCCGACCAGCCTAGCGTCTATTTCTTGAGAAACTTGTCCGGCTGGATGGTCACGGTCATTTCCCGGGTGTTCGGGCTGACGAAATGCGCCAGCACAAAGATCGTCCCGTAGATGATACCGCCGACCACGGCGATCACCGTGAGGAACCGAAACAAGGTGGGCATGCGCGGATCTCGGCGGCGGCGTTGCAATCGGACGGGGGACTACGACCATGTTCGCCGAGTCCTTGCAAGAGACACTGGCCTGCGCGGCGACCGGGGTAGTATAGCTGGCCCTTTCAGTCCCACGGATGCCGCGAATGTCTGAAACCGTACCGACGGCTGCTGCCGGCAGGTCGCCCGAGGAAGCCGCGATCGTCGCGGCGCTGGGCGATCGCCCGGTCGTGCTCATCGGCATGATGGGTGCTGGCAAATCCACCGTCGGACGGCGTCTGGCGCTACGGCTCGGGCTGCCGTTTCTCGATGCCGACACCGAGATTGAAACAGCCGCGGCGATGACCATTCCGGAGATCTTCCAGACCCACGGCGAGCCGCATTTCCGCGACGGCGAGGCGCGGGTGATCGCCCGGCTGCTGGACGGCGGCACCAAGGTGCTGGCGACCGGCGGCGGTGCATTCATGCGCGAGGAGACGCGTGACCGGATTCGCGACAAGGCAATCTCGCTGTGGCTGGAAGCAGAGGCCGACGTGATCCTGCGACGGGTCAAGCGCCGTGCTGATCGCCCGTTGCTGAAGACCCCCGATCCGGCCGGCACCATCGCCCGGCTGATTGCCGAGCGCTATCCGCTGTATCGCGAAGCCGACATCACCATCGCATCGCGCGACGTGCCACACGAGAAGATCGTCGACGAATGCGTCGCCGCGCTCCACCACTATCTATGCGGCGCGCCCGCCCCAACCATGAGCGAGACTTCATGAACGCCCCGCAGAAACACTCCGCCCCGATCACCGTCGAAGTCGCCCTCGGCGACCGCGCCTATGACATCGTGATCGGCCGCGACGTGATCGCCTCGCTGGGCGAACGGATCGCCAAGCTGCGCCCCGGCGCACGCACCGCGATCGTCACCGATCGCACCGTGGCGAAGACCTGGCTGAAACGCGCCGAAGAGGTGCTCGACCAGGCCGGCATCGCACATGCCTCGGTGATCGTCGGCGAAGGCGAAAGCTCCAAGAGCTATGCGGGGCTCCAGCAGGTGTGCGAGGCGCTGATCGCCGCCAAGATCGAGCGCAATGATCTGGTGATCGCGCTCGGCGGCGGCGTGATCGGCGATCTTGCCGGCTTCTCGGCCTCGCTGCTGCGCCGCGGCGTCGATTTCGTGCAGGTTCCGACCTCACTGCTGGCGCAGGTCGACTCCTCGGTTGGCGGCAAGACGGGCATCAACTCGCCGCAGGGCAAGAACCTGATCGGCACGTTCCATCAGCCGGTGCTGGTGCTGGCCGACACCGCAATCCTCGATACGCTGTCGCCGCGGCAATTCCGCGCCGGCTATGCCGAAGTGGCGAAATACGGCGCGCTCGGCGACGAGGCGTTTTTCGCCTGGCTCGAAGCCAACCATGCCGAGCTGTTCAGCGGCGGCGCCGCGCGCGAGCACGCGGTGGCCACCTCGTGCCGGGCCAAGGCCGCGATCGTCGCCCGCGACGAACGCGAGACCGGCGACCGCGCGCTGCTCAATCTTGGCCACACCTTCGGCCACGCGCTGGAAGCGGCGACCGGATTCTCGGACCGGCTATTCCACGGCGAGGGCGTGGCAATCGGCATGGTGCTGGCAGCGGAATTCTCCGTCGAGCGCGGCATGATGCCGGCGGCCGACGCGCAGCGGCTGGCCAAGCATCTCGCCGACGTCGGCCTGCCGACGCGGCTGCAGGACATTGCCGGCTTCATCCAGGAAGGCCTTGCCGACGCCGACCAGTTGATGGCGCTGATGGCGCAAGACAAGAAGGTCAAGCGCGGCGAACTCACCTTCATCCTGATGGAAGGCATCGGCCGCGCAGTGATCGCCAACAAGGTCGAACCTGCGCCGGTGCGCGACTTCCTCGCCAGCCAGCTCGCGCACAGATCGTGAGCGAGCGCGACCTCATGGAGTGGGTCACGTTCGGCATCGTGATCGCCTGCCTGTTCGGCTCGGCGTTCTTCTCGGCCAGCGAGACCGCACTGACGGCAGCCTCGCGCGCCAACATGATGCGGCTGGCCAAGCAGGGTAGCAGCAACGCCGGCATCGTCGGCCGGCTCCTGGGGATGCGCGAGCGGATGATCGGCGCGCTGCTGCTCGGCAACAACGTCTTCAATATCGGCGCGTCCGCGCTGGCGACCGGCCTGTTCACCGCATGGTTCGGCGAGCTGGGCGTGCTCTACGCCACCGCGGTGATGACCGCGCTGGTGGTGATCTTCGCCGAGGTGATGCCGAAGACCATCGCGATCTCGGCACCGGATCGCTTCGCACTGTTGGTCGCCAAGCCGATGCGGCTGATGGTGCTGGTGCTCGGTCCCGTGCTCGTGGTGATCGAGGCCCTGGTGCGTGTGCTGATGCGGCTGCTCGGCATCAAGCTCGGCGCCAACCAGTCGCTGCTGTCGGCAACCGAACGGCTGCGCGGCGCGGTCGAGCTGATTCACCACGAGGGCGGCGTCGCCAAGCACGATCGCGACATGTTCGGCGGCTTGCTCGACCTCAATGAGTTGCAGGTCTCCGACGTGATGGTTCACCGCACCGAGATGGTGATGGTCAACGCAGACCTGCCGCCCGACGAATTGGTCCGCGAGGTTCTGGCCACCGAATACACCCGGATTCCGCTTTGGCGCGACAAGCCGGAGAACATCATGGGCGTGCTGCACGCCAAGGATCTGCTGCGTGCTTTGCGCGCCGCCGACGGCGACGCATCCAAGATCGAGGTCGGCAAGATCGCGCTTCCGCCGTGGTTCGTACCGGAAATGCGCCCGGTCTCGGAACAGCTCAAGGCGTTCCGCACCCGCAAGACTCACTTCGCGCTGGTGGTCGACGAATACGGCGAAGTCGAAGGCATGGTGACACTCGAGGACATCCTCGAGGAAATCGTCGGTGATATTTCCGACGAACACGACGTCGTGGTCGCAGGCGTCCGTACCCAGCCGGACGGCTCGGTCGTGGTCGACGGCTCGGTGCCGATCCGCGACCTCAACCGCGCGATGGACTGGAACCTGCCGGACGAGGAAGCCACCACCGTCGCCGGCCTTGTGATCCACGAGGCACGGTCGATTCCGGAGCGCGGCCAGAATTTCACCTTCCACGGATTCCGGTTTCGCGTGCTGCGCCGCGAGCGCAACCGCATCACCGCACTACGCATCTCCCCGGTGCCGCGCGAGGGCGAGGCCGAACTGATCGAAACGAGCAACCGGAAGACACGGGCCGGATCGGCGTAGGCCGGCGCTGCGCTCGGAGCATTTTCGAGCGACGAGGAGGCCGGTGCGCGTGAAGAAGACGCGTCGACGGAGACAGCTCGACCGGGTGTGAGCTTCAGGCTTCGCCGGGTGCCTTGGCCTTGATCGCCAGCGCGTGGACGCCGCCCGTCAGTTCCGCGGCGAGGAGTTCGTTGATCATGCGATGGCGATCGAGCCGGCTCTTGCCGGCGAACGCGGCGGACACGATATTGACCCGGAAATGAGTCTCGCTGCGGCCGGCGTGCCCCGCGTGCCCTTCGTGCAGATTGGATTCGTCGACGACGTCGAGGCTTTCCGGCGTGAAAGCTTCGCGCAACTTCTGCGTGATAGTGTCCTGAGTGCCCATGCCCGATGCCCACCGTCGGCCGTTATTTCGTCAAACACGTCTGCGACGCATCAACCCGGGGGTCGCTCGGAATGTCAAGACTTGAAGCCCGAAGCGTTGCGTAGTCAAAGTCCGCCCATGCCAATCGACTCGTCCAAATTCTTCGACAAGATCCGCGTCAAGCCGCGGGCCGCGGAAGTGGCGCGCGAAGCCGCGCGCGAACAGGTGCGGATGTGCGATGCGCCGGGCTGCACCAGCCGCGCCGCGCACCGCGCGCCGAAGGGGCGCGGCCACGAAAAGGACTATTGGCATTTCTGTCTCAATCATGTCCGGGAATTCAACCAGGGCTATAATTTCTTCCAAGGGATGAATCCTGATGACGTCGCCCGCTACCAGAAGGACGCGCTGACCGGCCATCGCCCGACCTGGAAGATGGGGCAGAACGGTGCCCGCAGCCGCGCGCGCAGCCCCGAGGATCTCGAAGGCGCCGCCGATCCGTTCAACGTGTTCAACGAATTCACCGGCAGCCGCCGCCGGCGCCGCGGACCTGATCCCGCCGAGGAGGTGCGCGCCGAGCCGCGCAAGGTGTTCAACGCCGAACGCAAGGCGCTGCAGGTGATGGGCCTGGACAGCGACGCTACGCTCGAAGTGGTCAAGGCCAAGTACAAGGCGCTGGTCAAACAGCATCACCCCGACGCCAATGGTGGCGACCGCTCGACCGAAGACCGCCTGATCGAAATCATCAAGGCCTACAACTATCTGAAGACGGTGGTCCGGAGCTGATGCGGCGCTACGGCCGTTTGTTTTTGACGGGATCAGGATCACACCCGATCCTCAGGATCCGGGCTGCGGGCTCCCGAACGGTCAGGTCCGCTTCAACCAATCGATGAAGCTCTCTACTCTAACGGGCTTGTGTGCCGGAGCGCCGGCGCCGATACGCCCAAACGCCCAGCACCGCCATTCCGGCGACACCGGCCACCACCGGCAGCCAGTGATGCAGCGTCGCATGGTCGCGCTCGAGCACGGTGGCCGCCAGCACGCCCGGCAGCACGTGAGCCGGCGCCCAGATCAGGATCGCCGGCACGTCGACCGCGAAGAAGCGCTGCGGCGTCATCTGCAGCGCACCCGCGGTGACCGGCACGAACGCCCGGATCGGCGGAACAAAGCGGCCGAACAGTACCGCCCAGACTCCCCAGCGTCGGAAGAAGCTCTCGGCCCGCGCCACCAGATCTGGATAGGTCGACAGCGGCCAGGCACTGAGAATCCGGCGCTGCGCCCGGTGGCCGGTCCAGTATGCGGCGCCGTCGCCGATCAGCGCGCCGGCGATCGCCGAGGCAAGAACGCCGACCGGATTCAGCTCGCCACCGGGAATCAGCGCGCTCAGCGCCAGAATCACCGTGGAGCCCGGCACCAGCGAGCCAAGCACCGGTACCGCTTCCAGCAGCGCAGCCAGGAACAACACCAGATAGGCCCAGCCGGCATGGGCCGCAGCGAATGCGACCAGCGAATCGAGGAATGAACTCAAGGCGCGTCTTGCTCCGGCTGATCGGTCGACGATGGCGGCAAGCTTACGGCGCCTGTACCTGCTGAAAAGTTGCGCGGCTTGCCGGTTCGCCCGCCGGATTCGCAACGCTGCCTTCCCAAAACCGCGCCGCGCTCTTATCTCAATGAAACATCGACGGAACTTTGATCGCGCGGCGGGCTTCTGCGGATCGCGGCTGTCTGCTAGGTTCAATTCCGCACTCAACCGCATCCACCACGAAGATCGGGTTTCGGGCGCGTCCGGGACCACGGAGGATTGATGACCGCCGCTACGACCACTGCTCCGGAGATCGCCGGCCTTCCCGACATGAACGTGTCGGTCCGGCAGGTCTTCGGCATCGACAGCGATCTTGAAGTTCCGGCCTATTCCGAGGTCGACCCCCACGTACCGGACGTCGATCCGGATTACCGCTTCGATCGCGCCACCACCCTCGCCATTCTGGCCGGTTTCGCCAAGAACCGCCGCGTCATGGTCACCGGCTTCCACGGCACCGGTAAATCCACCCATATCGAGCAGGTCGCGGCGCGGCTGAACTGGCCGTGCGTCCGCGTCAACCTCGATAGCCACATCAGCCGAATCGACCTGGTCGGCAAGGACGCGATCGTGGTCCGCGACGGCAAGCAGGTCACCGAATTCCGCGACGGCATCCTGCCCTGGGCGCTGCAGCACAATGTCGCGCTGGTGTTCGACGAATACGACGCCGGCCGTCCCGACGTTATGTTCGTGATCCAGCGCGTGCTGGAAATCTCCGGACGACTGACGCTGCTCGACCAGAACAAGGTCATCAAGCCGCATCCGGCGTTCCGACTGTTCGCCACCGCCAATACCATCGGCCTCGGCGACACCTCCGGCCTGTATCACGGCACGCAGCAGATCAATCAGGGCCAGATGGACCGCTGGTCGATCGTCACCACGCTGAACTATCTGCCGCACGACGAGGAAGTCGAGATCGTGCTCGCCAAGGCGAAGCACTATCGGAACGCCGAAGGCCGCGACACCGTCAACAAGATGGTGCGGCTCGCCGATCTGACCCGCAACGCCTTCGCTAACGGCGATCTGTCGACGGTGATGAGCCCGCGCACGGTGATCACCTGGTCGGAGAACGCCGAGATCTTCGGCGACATCGGTTTCGCGTTCCGCGTCACCTTTCTCAACAAATGCGACGAGCTGGAGCGCCCGCTGGTGGCGGAATTCTATCAGCGCTGCTTCAACGCCGAGCTGCCGGAGAGTTCGGTCAACATCGCGATGAGCTGACCCCAACAGCCTCTCCTTGCGCGCGAGGAGAGGCGGAAGGCAGGCGATGACAACGACCAAGTCGAAGCTGCGCAGTGATCCGATCGAGCCGGCGACGCCAAAGCCGTCGCGGCGGCACCGGGAAGATCTGTACGGCTGGGTCCAGGATCAAGTCGCTCTCCTCAAAGCGGGGCGGCTGTCGGAAATCGACGCAGTCAACATCGCGGACGAGTTGGGCGACGTGGGCAGGACAGAGTACGACAAGCTGCAAAGCGCCATCCGAGTCGTCCTGTTGCATCTGCTGAAGTGGGACCATCAACCGGAACGGCGATCCCGGAGCTGGGTGCTGTCCGTCCGGGAGCATCGCAGGCGGATTGGGCGTCTCTTGCGGGACAACCCAAGCCTGCAGCCGCGCATATCCGACGGGATCGCCGAGGCCTATGAGGACGCTATGGACGATGCCGTGAAGGAAACAGGACTGACCGAAACGGCTTTTCCCGCGACTTGTCCCTACGATTGGCGCGCCATCGTAGAACGCGTGATCGAGCACGACGAACTGCAATCACCACGCCGGCATTGATCAGCATGACCACCCAGAACACCAAAATCCGCACCGGATCGAAGGAAGCACCGACCGAGCCGTTCAAGCGCGCGGTGACCTCGTGCTTGCGCGCGATCGCCAAGGCGCCGGACCTGGAAGTCAGCTTCGCGGCCGAGCGCCCAGGCCTTGCACCGGGCAAGGCGCGGCTCCCCGAACCGGCCCGGAAGATGAGCAAGCGCGACGCTGCGATCGTGCGCGGCCACGCCGATTCGATCGCGCTGAAGCTCGCCTGTCACGATCCGAAAGTGCATCGCAAACTGATGCCGGGCAATCCGCAGGCGCGCGGCGTGTTCGAGGCGGTCGAGCAGGCGCGGGTCGAAGCGCTCGGTGCGCGGCGGATGGCCGGCGTCGCCAAGAACCTCACCGCGATGCTCGACGATCATTTCCATCGCGGCAAGTTCGACGAAATCACCGACCGTGCCGACGCGCCGCTGTCGGACGCGCTGGCGATGCTGGTGCGCGAACGGCTGACCGGGCTGGCGCCACCCACGGCCGCCAAGAAGCTGGTCGACTTGTGGCGACCGGTGCTGGAAGACAAGCTCGGGCCGCGGCTGGATCAGATCGAACGCTTCGCGGACAATCAGGCGAAGTTCGGCGATGTGATCCACGACATGCTCGACGCGCTCGAGCTCGGTGACGACCGCGACACCGAGACCGACGAGGAAGACAACCAGGACGACAAGCAGGAAGGCGAAAACGACCAGGGCGGCGCCGAGGGGCAGCCGGAAGGCGAATCCGCGCAAGAAATGAGCGCGGAGCAGGCCGAGGCAACCACCGACGACGTCAGCGACAGCCAGATGGAAAGCGCTCAGGCCTCCGCCTCCGACGCTTTCGACGATTCCGAAATGGGCGAGGACGAGACGCCGGGCGAAGCGACTCGGCCGCACAATCGCGGCGCCAACGAGCCGCGCGGCCCGGAATATCACGCCTTCGCGCCGAAGTTCGACGAGATCGTCGCCGCCGAAGATTTGTGCGACCACGACGAGCTGGAGCGGCTGCGCAGCTATCTGGACAAGCAGCTGGCGCATCTGCAGGGGATCGTGGCCCGCCTCGCCAACCGGCTGCAGCGCCGGCTGATGGCGCAGCAGAACCGCGCCTGGGACTTCGACCTCGAAGAAGGCATTCTCGATCCGGCGCGTCTGTCGCGCGTGGTGATCGACCCGTTCCATCCGCTGTCGTTCATGAGCGAGAAGGAAGCAACCTTCCGCGACACCGTGGTGACGCTGCTGCTCGACAATTCCGGCTCGATGCGCGGCCGTCCGATCACGGTGGCGGCGACCTGCGCCGACATTCTGGCGCGCACGCTGGAGCGTTGCGGCGTCAAGGTCGAGATCCTCGGCTTCACCACGCGTGCCTGGAAGGGCGGACAATCGCGCGAGGCCTGGCTCGCTGCCGGCAAGCCGGCCAACCCGGGCCGGCTCAACGACCTTCGCCATATCATCTACAAGTCGGCGGACGCGCCGTGGCGCCGGGCTCGCAAGAACCTCGGGCTGATGATGCGCGAGGGCCTGCTCAAGGAAAACATCGACGGCGAAGCGCTGGACTGGGCGCACAAGCGGCTGCTCGGCCGCCCCGAGCAACGCAAGATCCTGATGATGATCTCGGACGGCGCTCCGGTCGACGATTCGACGCTGTCGGTCAATCCCGGCAACTACCTCGAACGGCATCTGCGCCACATCATCGAGGAGATCGAGACCCGCTCGCCGGTCGAGCTGATCGCGATCGGCATCGGCCACGACGTCACGCGCTACTATCGCCGTGCTGTTACAATCGTCGATGCGGAAGAACTCGGCGGCGCGATCACCGAAAAGCTCGCCGAGCTGTTCAGCGAAACCGCGGCGCCCGCCGCCGCGCCGGGTCCGCATCGCCGCCGGCTGCATTCGTGAGCGCTTCAGGCTGAGATGAGCCGATGAGCGCTCTGCGGGGCGATGCTGGACAGCAGCGCGACCACACGGTCGACGCGTGCGCGTCCCCACCGGACGTCGGCGCCACGACGCGCCGCCGCCTGATCGCGGGTGGCCTGTCGTTCGGCGCCGCCGCGGCGCTGGCGTCGTTCGCGCCGGCGAACGCACTGGCGCAGGGCAGACAGCCAGGAGCCGACGAACTGACGCCGCCGGCGCCTCGCTCGATCGAAGTACGAGCACGCCCCATCGAGCATTTCGATCTGCGAGACCGTGCCCGCCGCCAGTTCGGCGTGCTGCAGTTTCGTAGCGGCCTGATCCTGACCTCGTCCTCCCGCGGCTTCGGCGGGCTATCCGGCCTACGGCTCGATCCGCGCGGCGAACGCTTCGTCGCAATCAGCGATAAGGCAACCTGGTTCACCGGCCGCATCGTCTATGCCGGATCGGTCATGACCGGGCTTGCCGACGTCGAGGCCGCGCCGCTGCTGGCTGCCGATGGGGCACCGTTCCGCGCCCGAAAATGGTACGATAGTGAGTCGCTCGCGTTCGACGGCGGCACCGCCTATGTGGGCTTCGAGCGCGTCAACCAGATCGTCAAATTCGAGTTCGGCCACGGCGGGGTGCGATCCCGCGGGCAGCCGATCGCCATCCCGCCGGCGCTGCGCAAACTCCCGAACAACAAGGGTATCGAGGCCTTGGTCATGGTGCCGAGGCCACATCCGCTCAGCGGGACGCTGATCGCCGTCTCGGAACGGGGCCTGGATGCGGCGCGCAACACCATCGGCTTCCTGATCGGCGGCAGAACGCCCGGCCAGTTCGCGATCCATCGCACCGCGAACTACGACATCGCCGACGCGGCGCTGCTGCCCGACGGCGACTTGCTGATCCTGGAGCGCAAATTCTCCTGGATCGAAGGCGTCCATATTCGGATTCGGCGGATCGCGCTTCGCGCCATCGTACCAGGGGCAACAGTCGACGGGCCCGCGATCTTTGAAGCCGATCTCGGCCATGAGATCGACAACATGGAGGCCCTCGACGTCCATCTCGATGAAGAGGGCGCGATCGTGCTGACGATGCTGTCGGACGACAATTTCTCGATGCTGCAGCGAACGCTGCTGCTGCAGTTCAGCCTGATCCCGGATTGAGCCTGGACAACCTGAACATGGAGCGTGCCGGGCAAATCGGGCACCGTTCGTGTGACGCACACATCGACACGAGATTAGTCCTGTTTGATCGAATCAGAGCCGGAAATGCTCCGGTGATCACGACAACCTTCCTCACGCGCCTGAGCAGTTTCGCTTCGCCGGAGCGAGGCCTGCATCGGACGACCCGGCACTACATCGCCACTGCCGAACCGCCCGCGTGGCGATTTGCCGCCGCGGCCCGATAGCATCTCTGGTCGAACCAGCACGTTGCCTCGATCGAAGCCGGCAGGGCAGCGGGGTTGCCTTGCGACATGATGGCCCGTTCCGCCCGGGCCATCACCAGTTCCGGCCGGAACGTTCGACTGCAGTCCTGGGGAGACGCGATGATTGAGCCGTATTGCGGATCGGCACCGCTCCCGGCGGACCTGTTCGTCCGCTGGAATTTCGATCCGGCGCTGCTGGTCGGGTTGGCGGTGGGGGGTGGGGTTTGGGTGGCGCGGCGTGGTGCGTGTTGGGCGGCTGCGCTGGGATGGGCGATTCTGGCAGTGCTGTTCGTGTCGCCGCTATGCGCGCTGACCTCGGCGCTGTTTTCGGTGCGGGTCGGCCACCATGTCGTGATGGTGGCCGTCGCGGCGCCGCTGCTGGCGCTGTCGCTGCGCCGCACCGCGACGGCCTCCGCACTCACGCGCGCCGGCTCGGCGATGTTCATGGTGCACACCGTGCTGCTGTGGCTATGGCACGCGCCCGCACCTTATGCGGCGGCGCTCGCCGATCCGGCTGTGTTCTGGGCGATGGAACTGAGCCTGCTCGGCAGCGCGGTCGCGCTATGGCTCGCCGTTCTCGCCCCGGCCGGGGCGATTGGGCGGAGTTTGGCGCTTTTGCTGGGGTCGGTGGTGCAGATGGGCATGCTGGGCGCGGTGATCACTTTCGCCCGTGCGCCGCTGTACGATGCCCATCTGGGGGTGACGACGGCTTGGGGGCTGTCTGCGCTTCAGGACCAGCAGCTCGCCGGCCTGGTGATGTGGGTTCCGGGCGCGCTGCCCTACCTGGCGGTGGCGCTGGTGCTGCTCGGGCGCCGGCTCGACCGGCCGATCGCCGCCAATGAACCGGTCCGATGATCGCGTGGCTGAAACTCGTTCATATCCTGGCGCTGATGGTGTGGTGCGCGGGGCTGCTGGCGCTGCCCGGCCTGTTCGTCCACCGCAGCCGGCTGGCGGATGCCGAAGCGGCCGAACTGCACCGGCTGACCCGGACGCTGTTCATCAAGATCACCTCGCCGGCGGCGTTCGTGGCGGTGGTGGCGGGCACCGTGCTGCTGTTCATGCGCGATGTCTTCACCACCTGGATGATGCTGAAGCTGGTGGTGGTCGGCGTCCTGGTGGTGATCCATGTCCGCGGCGGTCACCAGATCCTCAACCTGTTCGGACCCGAGGGGCACTACGCCGCCTGGCGGCGCTGGACCATGACGGCCGCGACCCTGTGCACCATCGCCGGTATCCTGACGCTGGTGCTGGCCAAGCCGGTGCTGGCGCCGCTGAACCTGCCGGACTGGATGACCCGGCCGGGCGGGCTTCACTCCTTGGTCGAGACCATCAAGCCGACGCCGTGATCGAACACCAGCTTGCCGCCGTGCCATCCGGCCAGGCCGACGAACACGGTGCCGAGGGCGGAGATCATCAGCCCGACCGGCAGCACCGGATCGTCCTGCACCAGCCGCCACCCCCAATTGGCGCCGGCGATCGACACCAGCGTCACCCCGGCGACCGCGTGGGTCCAGCTCGTCGTGCGCTGGCGGATGCCCTCGACCAGCAGCAGCTCCGCCGTCCCGGCGATGCTGGCGGCGACGCCGAACCAGAACGCGAAGCCGCTCGCCCACAGTCCGGCGCGCGCCCAGAACGGATCGGCGCTCCACCAATAGAACACGTCGCAGCCCAGCGTGGAGATCACCAGCGCGATCGGAAACGACACCAGCATCGCGTGGACCGGATGGCCGGCGAACGCCACCACCGAACTGGTGTCGTATTCGTTGATTTCCTCGATGACAGTCTTCGGCATTGCGCACCTCTTCGCTCGGTAATGCGGCGAGGCCGGGCCGGTTGCATCGCGGCCGTCGTCACGATGCCGCTGGCCGGGTGCAGCGGGCCGCTGTCGACGCTCGATCCCGCCGGCCCATCGGCGGCCGCGATCGCGGAGCTGTGGTGGGCGATGCTCGCCGGATCGATTGCGCTGTTCGGTCTGGTGATGACGCTGCTGCTGTGGACGTTCCTCCGGGCGAACGCGCACCCGTCGTCGCCGCGGCCGAAGCTGTGGCTCGCCGGCGGCGGACTGGTTCTGCCGGCGCTGGTCCTGACGCCGCTGCTCGCTTACGGGCTGCTGACCGGCGAGCGGCTGCTGGCGCATCCGCGCGCCGCCGAGGTGACGCGGATCGAGGTCGAGGCCCGGCAGTGGCAATGGAATTTTCGTTATCCGGCCGCAGCCGGCGGCCCCCGGATGTCGGTCAATGAACTGCATCTGCCGGCGGGGCGGCCGGTCGATCTTCACGTCGGCAGCGCCGACGTAATCCACGGCTTCTGGATTCCGCGGCTCGGCGGCAAGATCGACGCCATTCCAGGGCACATCAACGTGATCCGGCTGAGCGCCGATCGGCCCGGCGTGTATCGCGGCGTCTGCGCCGAATTCTGCGGCGGCGGCCATACCGCGATGGACTTCCGGGTCGAGGCGCATTCCGACGACAGCTACGAGGACCGGCTGCGCGAGCTGCCGCGGGACCGGCCATGACGACAGACACCCCGGATTCCCGCCATCCGCCGGTCAGCGCGATCCGACTGCACAAGCGGCTGGAAGCCGTATGGGGCACGCCGCCCGGCTGGGCGCGGCTGTCGGCGGTGAACCACAACGTGGTCGGCCGCCGCTTCATCCTGACCGCATTCGTGTTCTTCGGCATCGGCGGCGTACTGGCGATGCTGATTCGGGCCCAGCTCGCGACGCCGCGCAGCGCCTTCCTCGGGCCGGAGATCTACAACCAGATCTTCACCATGCACGGCACGGTGATGATGTTCCTGTTCGCGATCCCGATGTTCGAGGGCTTTGCGATCTATCTTCTGCCGAAGCTGCTCGGCGCCCGCGACATGGCGTTTCCCCGGCTCGGCGCCTACGGCTATTGGTGCTACCTGTTCGGCGGGTCGATCCTGCTGATCGCGCTGGCGTTCGGGCTGGCGCCGGACGGCGGCTGGTTCATGTACACGCCGCTGACCTCGAAGACCTACAGCCCCGGCATCAACGCCGACATCTGGCTGATCGGCGTCACCTTCGTCGAAGTGTCGGCAATCTCGGCGGCGATCGAGATCATCGCCACGGTGCTGAAGACCCGCGCGCCCGGCATGTCGATCGACAAGATGCCGCTGCTCGCCTGGTATCTGCTGGTCACCGCCTTCATGATGCTGTTCGGCTTCCCGCCGCTGATCCTCGGCTCGGTCCTGCTCGAACTGGAGCGGGCGTTCTCGCTGCCGTTCTTCGACCCGACGCGCGGCGGCGACTCGCTGCTGTGGCAGCACCTGTTCTGGCTGTTCGGCCATCCCGAAGTCTACATTATCTTCCTTCCGGCCGCCGGCATGGTCTCGACCATCCTGCCGACGCTCGCCCGGCGCGAGATCATCGGCTACGGCTGGATCGTGGTCAGCGTGGTGGCGCTGGCGTTCCTCAGCTTCGGGCTGTGGGTGCACCACATGTTCACGGTCGGAATTCCGCACCTCGCTCTGGCGTTCTTCTCGTCGGCCAGTACGGCGGTGGCGGTGCCGACCGCGGTGCAGATCTTCGCCTGGATCGGCACCCTGGCGGCTGGGCGGCCGCAGCTCAAACTGCCGATGCTGTACCTGCTCGGCTTCTTCTCGGTGTTCGTGATCGGCGGACTGACCGGCGTGATGCTGGCGATCGTGCCGTTCAACTGGCAGGCGCACGACACCCATTTCGTGGTCGCGCATCTGCACTACGTGCTGGTCGGCGGCTTCGTGTTTCCGATGCTGGCGGCGGCGTATTACTGGCTGCCGCATTTCACCGGCCGCGTGCCGCGCCACAGCCTCGGCACCGCCGCGTTCTGGCTGATCATGATCGGCTTCAATCTCACCTTCCTGGTGATGCACTGGACCGGGCTGCTCGGCATGCCGCGCCGGATCACCGGATACGGGCCCGAGACCGGATGGGAATGGCCGAACCTGCTGTCGTCGATCGGCAGCTTCACCATGGCGATCGGCTTCGCATTGTTCGCCATCGACGTCCTGATGCACTGGCGGCACGGCAAGCGCTGCGACCGCAACCGCTGGGGCGCCAGCACGCTGGAATGGGCCACCGCGACGCCGCCGCCGAGCTACAATTTCGCGTCGCTGCCGCAGATCGCCTCGCGCGCTCCGCTCGCCGACCGCCCCGATCTCGGCAACCGGCTCGCCGCAGGCGACGGCTATCTCGGCTTCGTCCGTCACCAATGGCTGGAAACGCTCGGCGTCGAGGCCGTGACCGGCCGGGTCGAACAGATCGTCCGGCTGCCGAACCGCACTTTCATTCCGCTGGTGACGGCGGTGATCACCGGCCTGTTCTTCGTCGCGGTGCTGTTCAAACTCTACGTTCTGGCGCTGATCGCATTGGTCGCCGTGGTGGCGGCGGCGCTGATGTGGACCCCGGACTCCGGCGAACGCCAGGATCGCGGCGCGCTGCCGATCGGCAACGGCGAGTCGGCGGTGCTGCACAGCGAAGCCGCGTCGCCGCCGTCGTTGTGGGCGATCTGGCTGGCGCTCGCCGCCGATGCGACCGCGTTTGCGTCGCTCGGCTTCGGGCTGCTGTTCCTGTGGGTCGTGGCGCCGAACTGGCCGCCGCCCGAATGGCTGCAATGGTCGCCGCTCGGCGCCGCGCTGACCGCGGCCGGTCTGGCCATCGCGCTGCTGGCCGCCAATGTGGCGGCGATGCGGAGGGTCGTCGCCCGCGCGCCGTGGCGGGAAGCGCTGCTGGCGATCGCAGCGTCGGGCCACATCGTCGCGCTGACCGGTATCGGGGCGATCGTCCTGGTGACGCCCGCTCCGACGCGGCACGCTTATGCGGCGGTGGTGCTGGTGATGCTGCTGTATGCCGGCCTGCATGTGGCGATCGGGCTGGTGTTCGCCGGCTTCGGCATCTGGCGCAGCCGCGCCGGCTTCGTCTCCCCGGTCCGCCGGATCGATCTCAGGCTCGGGGCGATCTGGACGAGCTACACCGCTGCGCTCGGTGCTGCGGCGCTGCTGCTGGTGTTCGGGCTGCCGCTGGTGATGGGAACGGTGCGATGAAGCCCCGGCTCCCGCTGCTCCTGATCCCCGCCGGCTTCGTGATCTGGGCGTCCGCCTTCACCCTGCTGTATGCGGTGCTGTCGCTCGGCTGCGTCGCCGGGTGGCAAAGCGAAGTGATCGCCGGAATGACGCTGGTGCGGCTGGTTCTTCTCGCGGTCTGGCTGGTGCATCTGGCAGCGCTGATCGTGCTGTTGATCTATTGCGTGCAGTTGAGGCACCGCTCCGCCGACCGGACCTTCGGCTTTCTGCGGCGGGCGGCGATCGGATCGACCGTCGCTGCGTTGGCCGCCACCGTCTGGACCGGAGTGGCGATCCCGGCCGTGACGCCGTGCCTGTGAGGACGGCTCCGCGGCGATCCGTCAGGCGCTCGGCGCCGTGACTGCGGACCGCGCGGCTTCCGATTGGAGTTGCGGCTGCAGCGGCGCGGCGTCCTGCCGGGAGCCCAGAATTCGATCCGTCGCGATCGCCACGACTTGGTCCCATCGGGCCAGGAAGGCATCGACACAGGCCGGATCGAAGTGCTGGCCGCGGCCGTCCTCGAGGTGCTTGCGCGCCACCGGCAGCGGCATCGCCTCCTTGTACGGCCGCTTGGTCGCGAGCGCGTCGAACACGTCGGCCACCGCGACGATCCGTGCCGCGACCGGAATCGCCTCGCCCTTCAGCCGGTTCGGATAGCCGGTGCCGTCCCATCGCTCGTGGTGGGCGATGGCGATATCGGCGGCGAGTTGAATGAGTTCGCAGCGGCTGCCGGCCAGGATCGAGCCGCCGACCGTGGTGTGGGTCTGCATCATCGCGATCTCGTCCGGCGTCAGCCGCCCGGGCTTGAGCAGGATATGGTCGGGCGTCGCCACCTTGCCGACATCGTGCAGCGGCGCCGCCAGATAGATGTCGCGGCACAGCCGGTCCGGCAGTCCCAGACCTTCGGCGATCATCCGGCTGTACTTGGCGACCCGCAGCGTATGATCGCCGGTGTCGTTGTCGCGATACTCGACCGACAGCGCGAGCCGCAGAATGATCTCCTCCTCGCGCTCCTGCAGCTCGTGGGTGGCGCGCGCGACTTCGCTCGCCAACAGGGCGGCGCGGTCGTTCAGTTTGCGCACGGCGAGGCCGAGCCGGATCATGTTGCGCAGCCGGACCTGGGTCTCCAGGCTCTTCGGCTGTTTCGGCAGGAAGTCGGTGGCGCCGGCGTCGAGGGCACGCAGGCGAACCTCGTCGCTCTCGACCGAGGTGATCATCACGATCGGGATGTCGGAGAACTTCGGCAGCGACCGCAGCCGCCGGATCAGACTGATGCCGTCCATGTTCGGCATCTCGTAGTCGGCGAAGACGATGTCGATATCGAGGTTGCGGGCCGAAGCCAGCGCCAGCACCGGCTCGGTGAACGCGATTACGTGCACCTGACCGTCTGCCTCGATCGTCCGCGTCAAGTAATCCAGAGCCGACCGGCTGTCGTCCACAACCAATGCTTGAATCAACATTCTGCACAACTCTTAGTGAGTCCGCCAAAAGCCGACGCTAACAGCTACCTATTAAATCTGAACTAAGGCCTGTGGGCCGTCATATCATTTGATCTAATGCTAAAATGAGGAATTGCCGGGTAGTTCACCCTATCAGCACGACCGAGCTATGCGATTCCGGCTCGGGGCTTTGCCGATAAGCAGTTTAGCGACGCGTAGTACACTATCTTAATGTTTGAACGTCACGCTTTCCCGTATCGCCAAGTTATTCGCGCCGCGACGATCGATCGCCTCGCGACTGGGGACTGCAATGACGTTTGATCCCACCGAAGCGGGAGCCGCGCTTCGGCTTCCCTCCGACTGTAGTATCTCTTCCATCCGCAGCATCCACGAAACCATTCAGGACGCGCTCGGCCGCCAAGGCCCACTGGAGATCGACTGTTCAAACGTGAACAGGGCCGATCTCACCTCGATTCAGCTCCTGCTGTCGACCGCCAAGACCGGCGAGGCCCAGGGCCGCCCGGTGGTGCTCACCGAGCTCTCCGACGTCCTCCGCGACACCCTGCAGCGCGCCGGCTTCGCCGGCGACGCGATGATCGACAAGCATTTCCCGCAGAAGAAAGGTGGCTCGTAATGGCCACGATCCTCACCGTCGACGATTCCCCGAGCATTCGCCAGATGATCAAGGTGACGCTCGAGCCGGCCGGCCACAGCGTGCTCGAGGCCGGCGACGGCGCCCAGGGCCTGTCGAAGGCCCAGGCCACCAAGGTCGATCTCGTCATCACCGACCTCAACATGCCGGTGATGAACGGGCTCGAACTGATCAAGGCGCTGCGCAAGCAGCCCAACCTGGTCGGCCTGCCGATCGTGTTCCTGACCACCGAGTCCAACGACGCGGTCAAGCAGGAAGCCAAGAGCTGCGGCGCCACCGGCTGGATCACCAAGCCGTTCAAGCCTGAGCAACTGCTCGCAGTGGTGAGCAAGCTGGTGCGGTCATGACCACGATCGATCCGGCAGCAGTCTTCCGCCAGGAAGCGGCCGAACTGTTCGAGGTGCTGGAAGCGGCGCTGCTCGACCTCGGCCAAAACCCCGACGACCGCGAACTGGTCGACTCCGCGTTTCGCGCCCTGCACACGATCAAGGGATCGGGCGCGATGTTCGGGTTCGACAAGGTCGCCAGCTTCACCCACGAATTCGAGACCGCGTTCGAACGGGTCCGCAAGGGCGAGATCAGGCCGACGCTGGATCTGGTCTCGGTGGCGCTCGCCGCCAAGGACTTCATCCGCGCGCTGATCGAGACTCCGGACGACACCGACGCGATCATCGGCGAGGCGATCCTGGCCGACCTCAGCCGGTTCGTGTCGACCACCGAGACCATGGACGCACCGTCCCAGGAACGCCGCCGGGTCGGCTGGCACCTCCGCTTCGAATTCGACTCCCAGATCCTGCGCAACGGATCCAACCCGCTCGACCTGCTCGACGACCTCGCCAAGCTCGGCTCCTGCTTCGCGACGCCGCTGACCGACGGCATCCCGTTCCTCGACGAACTGGTGCCCGAGGATTGCTACCTGAAATGGGACGTCTCGCTGCATTCGGATTGCGACAAGGACGCGATCGACGACGTCTTCATGTTCGTCCAGGACGAGATGCAGCTCTCCCTGGAGCCGCTGTTCGAGGGCGAGGCTCCGCAGCCGGTGCCGATGCTGGAGCTGCCCGACGTTTCGATCCTGCCGCCCGAGCCGCCGCAGAGTGTGGAGGAGACGAGCTCCGCGCCACCGGCGGTGGCCGCGGCTTCCGCCGAGCGCCGCAGCGGCGAGCCGCGCCGCGCCGAAGACCGTGGCATCGCCACGGTCCGGGTTCAGGCCGAGCGACTCGACGAACTGATGGATCGAGTCGGCGAACTGGTGATCGCCCAGGCCCGCCTCTCCCAGCTCGCCGCTTCCGGCACCGACATCTCGATCAAGCTGATCGCCGAAGAGATCGAACGCCTCGCCTCCAGCCTGCGCGACACTACCATGGGCGCCCGGATGGTGCCGATCGGCTCGCTGTTCGGCCGCTTCCGGCGCCTGGTGCACGATCTGTCCCGCGACCTCGGCAAGCCGGTGGAATTCATCACCGTCGGCGAGGACACCGAACTCGACAAGACGATGATCGAGTGCCTCGCCGATCCTTTGGTTCACCTGATCCGCAACGCCATCGACCACGGCATCGAGCCGCCGTCCGCGCGCATCGCCGCCGGCAAGCCCGAACAGGGCCGCATCGAGCTGGCGGCACAGCATTGCGGCGCCCAGGTTCTGGTCACCGTGAAGGACAATGGCGGCGGGCTCAACACCGCCCGGATCCGCGCCAAGGCCGAAGAACAGGGGCTGATCGCACCGGGCGCTTCGGCGTCCGACCAGGAGATCCATCAGTTTCTGTTCCACCCCGGCTTCTCGACCGCGCAGACGATCTCGGCGCTGTCCGGCCGCGGCGTCGGCATGGACGTGGTCAAGCGCACCATCGAGAACATGCGCGGCTCGATCGAGCTGTCCACCGTGCCCGGCGAGGGCGCGACCGTCACGCTGCGTCTGCCGCTGACGCTGGCGATCATCGAGGGCCTGCTGATCCGGGTCGGCAGTGGCCGCTACATCATTCCGCTGTCGGCGGTGGAAGAATGCGTCGAACTCACCGCTGAGGACGAGCGCTCGCGCAGCCGCAACTTCCTCAACGTCCGCGGCAACCTCGTGCCGTTCCTGCGGCTGCGCGACATCTTCGATGCCGACGGCGAGCCGGACCAGCACCAGAAGACGATCATCATCTCGACCGGCGAGACCCGCGTCGGCCTGGTGGCCGATCAGATCATCGGCAACCACCAGACCGTGATCAAGTCGCTGTCGAAGCTGCACTCCAACGTCACGACGTTCTCGGGCGCCACCATCCTCGGCGACGGGACCGCCGCATTGATCCTCGACGTGGTGCAGCTCGTCGGCCTCGCCCAGGCGCAAGCGGAAAAACAGATGAGCGAGGCGGCCTGATGAGCAGCGATCGGGTTCAAGACACGACTGACGGCGGCAGCGCGATGCAGGTGGTGATGATCGGGCTGGGCGAGGAGAAATTCGCGCTCGACGCCGGTCTGGTGCGCGAGATCATCGATCCGATTCCGGCCACCAAGGTGGCGGGCGCCAAGGCGTTCGTCCCGAGCGTGATCAACGTCCGCGGCAACGTCATTCCCTACGCCGATCTGCGGATCCGCTTCGGGATGCCGGCGGCGTGCGAAACCGTCGATACGCGGATCGTCGTGGTCGAGGTCCGGATCGACGGCGATCCGGTGCTGGTCGGGGTCAGCGCCGACAAGGTCTACGAGGTCACCGAGATCTCCCGCACCGATGTCCAGCAGACGCCGCGCGTCGGCATGCATTGGAAGCCGGAATACATCCGCTTCATCACCAAATGGCGCGACGAGTTCGTCGTCGTCCCCAACATGGAACGGATTCTGAATTGAGCGTCCCCGGTCCGACATCCGGCAGTGCCTGCCGCCAACCTACGCTGAAGTGAGGAAGACATGGCCGAAACGGCGCAATATCTGACGCTCGGGCTCGCCGGCGAGACGTTCGGCATGTCGATCCGCAACGTGCGGGAAATCCTCGACATGCGGCCGATCTCCCGGCTGCCGCACGCCCCGGAGTTCATGCTCGGCATGATCGACGTGCGCGGCACCGGCTATCCGATTCTCGATCTGCGGCTGAAGCTCGATCTGCCGGCGGTGCCCGCCACCGAGGCGACCCGCATCATCATTCTCGACGTGCCGGTCGCAGACCGCGTCGTCGGCGTCGGCTTCGTCGCCGACTGCGTCTACGAGGTCACCGATATCGAGGAGAGCTCGCTGGAGCAGGTGCCCGATGTCGGCGGCAAATGGAAGTCGGACTACATCGCCGGAATCGGCCGCAAGGGCGATCGCTTCGTCATCATCTTCGATCTGGCGCGCCTGATGGCCGGCACCGAGGTTTCGGCCGGCGCGGCCCCATCCAACGAGTTGGCGGCCTGAACCGCCCGATCCGAACCTGTTGTTGCGTGAGTTAAGCCCAAACCTTCGATCCTAAGGAATCTCGAAATGAGACTGACTGTCAAAGCAAAGCTGGCCGGCGCCTTCGGCGTCGTGATCCTGCTGTCCGCTGTCGCTGGTGCGCTCGGATACTTCAAGCTGAACGAAATGGCCGCGACGACGTCGGTTCTGTCGCAAGCGGCGGAGCGGATGGACAAGGCCAGTCATCTCAAAGAGTTTCTGCTGCAGCAGGTTCGCGCCGAAAAGAACGCCATTCTGTCGGTCTCCGAGACTGAGGTGGACCGCTATGTTGCGGAAATCGCCGGCATACGCGCCAATCTGATGCGATCGCGGGACGAGATCCACGCCGTCGCCACCGAGAACGGCAAGAGGATCCTGGACAAGTTCCAGGGCGTGTATCTGCGCGTCAACGCCAGCGAAGACCAGGCTCTCCGTCTGGCGAAGTCCGACAAGGCCAAGGCGACCGAGTTGTCGGCCACCGAGGTTCGCAAGGAGGTCGGCGAGGCGACGGCCGCTCTCGACGAGTACGTCACCTATGTCCGAAAGGTGATGTACGACCGGTCGGAGCAGGCCAAGGAGGACGGTGCGCGCGCTCAGCTCATGATGATCAGTCTGGTCGTCGCGTCGCTGGTGATCGCGCTGATCGCTGCGATCTGGATCGCGCTCAACATCAGCCGCGGACTGGCCCGCGCGGTCGGCCTCGCGGACGCGGTGGCGATCGGCGATCTCAGCCAGACCATCGACGTCTCCAGTGACGACGAGGTCGGCGACCTGGTGAAGTCGCTGAATGCGATGACCGCCAACCTCAACGCCACGGCGGCGGTCGCCAACGAGATCGCCAAGGGCAATCTCACCGCCGACGCCAAGCGCCTGTCCGACAAGGACACTCTCGGCATCGCGCTGGAGCAGATGATCCACAAGCTGCGGCAGATCGTGTCGGAAGCGCTCACCGCCGCGCAGAACGTCTCCGCCGGCAGCCAGGAACTGTCGGCCAGCGCCGAACAGCTCTCGCAGGGCGCCACCGAGCAGGCGTCGTCGGCCGAGGAAGCCTCCTCGTCGATGGAAGAGATGGCGGCCAACATCAAGCAGAACGCCGAGAACGCCGGCCAGACCGAGAAGATCGCCGCGCAGTCGGCCAAGGACGCCGAAGCCAGCGGGACCGCCGTCGGCCGCGCCGTGCAGGCGATGCAGACGATCGCCGAGAAGATCACCATCGTGCAGGAAATCGCACGGCAGACCGACCTTCTGGCGCTCAACGCCGCGGTCGAGGCGGCCCGCGCCGGCGAACACGGCAAGGGCTTTGCGGTGGTCGCCTCCGAGGTCCGCAAGCTCGCCGAACGCAGCCAGGCGTCGGCGACGGAAATCGGCGAGTTGTCCGGCGAGACCGTGAAGGTCGCGCAGGAAGCCGGCGAGATGCTCGCCAAGCTGGTGCCCGACATCAAGCGCACCGCCGAGCTGGTGCAGGAGATTTCGTCGGCCTGCCGTGAGCAGGACGTCGGATCGTCGCAGGTCAACCAGGCGATCCAGCAGCTCGACAAGGTCGGTCAGCAGAACGCCAGCGCCTCCGAGCAGGTCTCCTCGACCTCCGAAGAACTCGCCTCGCAGGCCGAGCAGTTGCAGTCGACCATCGCGTTCTTCCGCATCGAGGAAGGGGCGTCGAACCCGCATGCCGCGCCGCTCGACAAGGCGGTCGGCCAGCTCCGCGCCAAGGCCTCCCAGATGGCCTCGATCGATCGCGGCGCCAAGCGGCCGGCACCTGCCAAGCCGCAGCGCCAGCTCAAGGCGGCGGGCGGCGGCGGCGGCTTCGCCTTCGCGCTCGGCGACGGCGAGGACGATCGCGACGCCGACTTCCAGCGCTGAGCGCGCGGGACGAATCCGCGCCCCCTGCAAAACCAGGGAACGCCGGCGACCGGCGTTCGCCTTCACGGACGCCGGTCCGTCGCGAAACACCGCGGCGGGGCCGGCGTAGACTGCGCGACGCGGTCCGACGGGCCCGAACGACGAGTATCCTCATGGTCCATGCCAATCGCCAGCCGTCCAGCCGCCAGCTATCGGACAGGCAATTCCGTTCGATCGCCGAGCTGATCGAAGGCCAGGTCGGCATCAAGATGCCGAGCGCCAAGCGCGTGATGCTGGAAGGACGGCTGCACAAGCGCGTCCGGGCGCTGAATTTCTCCGGAGTGACCGAATACGTCGATCACCTGTTCGACAGGCAGATCCTCGACGACGAGCTCACCCATCTGATCGACGTCGTCACCACCAACAAGACCGACTTCTTTCGCGAGCCGCAGCATTTCGAATTTCTCAGAACGGTGGCGGTGCCGGAGCTGCTGAAGCTGCCCGACCGCAAGTCCAACGATCTGAAGATCTGGAGCGCCGCCTGCTCGACCGGCATGGAAGCCTACACCACCGCGATGGTGCTGGACGACATGGTGCAGTCCGGGTCGCGGTTCCAGTTCCGGATTCTCGGCACCGACATCTCGACCGCCGTGCTGCGGCTCGCCAAGTCGGCGATCTACAATCGCGAGGCGATCGCGCCGGTGCCGGCGCCGTTCGTCGGCCGTTACTTCCTGACCTCGCGCGACCGCAGCCGCGGCGAGGTGCGGGTGGTGCCGGAGCTGCGGCGGCTGACCAACTTCACCCGCATGAACCTGATGGACGCGTCCTATCCGGTGGACCGCGACGTCGACGTGATCTTCTGCCGCAACGTGCTGATCTATTTCGATCGCGACACCCAGCGCAAAGTGGTGGAGCAGTTGTGCTCGCATCTGCGGCCGGGCGGCTACCTGCTGGTCGGCCACTCCGAATCGATGATCCACAGCGCCCTGCCGAAGTTAAGGCAGGTTCAACCAACCGTCTTTAAGCTGTAGGGATGATCGGAGCGCATCAGATGGCGAAGCAGAAGGTCCGGGTCCTGATCGTCGACGACTCCGCCTCGGTGCGACAGGTGCTCGGCACCATCCTGGGCGAAGACCCCGAGATCGAGGTGATCGCCACCGCGTCCGATCCGTTCGTGGCGGCCAAGCGGCTGCAGAACGAACTGCCCGACGTCATCCTGCTCGACATCGAGATGCCGCGGATGGACGGCATCACCTTCCTGCGCAAGATCATGGCGCAGCATCCGATCCCGGTGGTGATCTGCTCGTCGCTGACGCCGGAGGGCTCGGACCTGATGTTCGAGGCGTTCGAGGCCGGCGCCGTCGACATCGTGCCGAAGCCGCGGGTCGATACCCGGCAGGCGCTGATGGAGAGCTCCGGCCGGCTGCGCGAAGCGATCAAGTCCGCGGCGCGCGCCCGGGTCCGCCCGCGCGCGGCCCGCAAGGTGATCGAGCAGAAGCTGACCGCCGACGCCATCATCCCGCCGCCGGTCGCCGGACGCTCGCGCCCGACCACCGAGCGGATCGTGTGTATCGGCGTGTCGACCGGCGGCACCGAGGCGCTGTACGACGTGCTCGAAGTGCTGCCGCCGACCTGCCCCGGCATTCTGATCGTCCAGCACATGCCGCAGGGCTTCACCGCCGCCTTCGCCAAACGGCTCAACGCCGGCTGCCGGATCAACGTCAAGGAAGCCGAGGACGGCGATCCGGTGCTGCCGGGCTGGGCCTATATCGCGCCCGGCGCCCGGCACATGCTGCTGGTGCGCAGCGGCCTGCGCTATCAGATCGCCATCAAGGACGGCCCGCCGGTGTCGCGGCATCGCCCGTCGGCGGACGTGCTGTTTCGATCGGCCGCGCAATATGCCGGCGCCAACGCGCTCGGCATCATCATGACCGGCATGGGCGACGACGGCGCGCGCGGCCTCCTTGAAATGCGCAAGCTCGGCGCCGCCACCTGCGCGCAGGACGAGGAGAGCTGCGTGGTGTTCGGCATGCCGAAGGAAGCGATCGCCTGCGGGGCGGTCGAGAAGGTGGTGTCGCTGACCCAGATCCCGCGCGAGATCATGGCCTGGCAGCAGGCCAAGCAACCGGTCGCAGCGGATTGATCGCGTCGTGTCGTCATTGAAACATCCGATTGCCGACGCCGTCGCGTCGATCGAACTGGTCGCGTCGCGGATCGAGGCCAGCTTCGCCCAGGTCGGCGGTCAGCTCGGCGAAGGCCACGGCATCTTCCAGGGGCTCAACGAAGCCCTCGCCGATCTCGCCCGCGAATTGTCCTCCGCGCAGATCGAAGGCGCGTCCGGCGCGCTGCGCGACATCGCCGGCCGGCTGAACAGCCTCGCCGACGCGCTGCCGGCCGAAAGCGCGCTGCTCGACCAGCTCCGCCGCAACGTCGCCGAGGCCGGCTCGCTGCTGAAGCAGCTCCTCAAGCACGTCGAGATGATCACCACCATCGCCCGCAGCGCGCGGATCGAATCCGCCTCGCTGGAGGGCGACCGCGAGGGCTTCATCGCGTTCACGCGGGAGGCCTATGAACTCGGCAAGGCGGTCCAGGCCTCGATCGAAGCCTGCGTCCGGGATCAGCAATTGCTGGCGGCCGCGGTGGAAACCACCTGGGGCCGCCAGAGCGAATTCGAACGCCGCAACCGGCCGCAGCTCGGCGCCTCCGGGACCGCCCTGATGACGGCGTTCGCCGATCTCGGCCGGCAGCGCAACGACAGCGTCGGCGTCGCCGAACTGGCCGGCAGCAGCGCCCGGACGATCAGCGAAGTGGTCGGGCGATCGATCGTGTCGCTGCAGGCCGGCGACAGCACCCGGCAGCGGCTCGAGCACGTCTGCGAAGGACTGCGGCGCGCCGCCGTTCCGGAGCCGAGCCTGGTGCCGGAAATCGGCGAGGCCGGCGCGCTGCCGCAGCTTCTGGTCCATCTCGAAGCGGTGCAACTGCGCGACGCGCAGCAGGAGTTCAACAGCGACATCGGTGACGTCGTCCGCGCGCTGTCGACGATTCTGGCCGAGGTGGCAACGCTGGTCGAAAAGGGCCGTTCGCTGCACGGCGGCCGCGAGGGCGGCTCGTCGTCGTTTCTGTTCCAGGTGAGACAGACCCTGGCGCAGGCGTCCAGCCTGATCGGGATGTGCGAAGACGGCGGCCGCTCGATCGACGAAGCCCTGAGCGTGGTCGAGAACACGCTGGAACGATTCCGAGACGCCATCGCCAACCTGTCCGACTCGGTGGTCGACATCTCGCTGATCGGGATGAACGCCGGCCTCCGCGCCGGCCATCTCGGCGCCAAGGGCCGCGCCTTCGTGGTGATCGCTCATGAAATGAAGGTCACGGCCGATCAGATGACCGGAGCCGCGTCCCGGCTCAGGCCGCTGCTGTCCGAGATCGGCAAGGTCGGCGACGATCTGCGCAAGACACGGGAGAGCAGCGATCCGGCGACGCTGTCCGGCATGGAGGCGTCGATCCTGCAAACCCTGCAGCACGTCGAGGCCGGCAACGACCGGCTCGGCGGACTGATCGGTCGCCTTATCGACGAAGGCGCCAAGTTCGACGCCGTGATGAACGGCGCCCGCGAGCAGATGACCTCGCTCGAATCCAGCGCCTCGGCGCTCCCGGCCGTGGCGAAGGATCTGGAACAAGCCGGCGGAGACCTCGGACGCACGGCTGTCGGCCCCCACGACGAAGCCGTCCTCGACGAACTCTACGCGCGCTACACGATGGAGCGCGAGCGCGACGTCCATCGCCGCTTCCTGCAGCAGTTCGGGCTCGCCGCCAAACAGCAGGCGCCCGTTGCAAGCGATTGCGACTTCGAGCTGTTTTGAAGCAGCGCCGGTCTTGATGGATCAGGACCGTGATGGATCAGGACCGCGCCGCCCGATGCCACGACAGCCGCAACCTGATGTCTTGAGCCACGCGGCACGCGCCGTGCGTTTCCTCATCCCGATCGCGGACGAGCAGGATGGCGGAGCGGGAGCTGGATCATCGCAGCGGGACGGCAGGCCGCGGTCTCGATGATGCCGCAGGTCTCGGCTTGCGGCTTACGAGCGGGGCCTACGACGCCGGCAGCGTCACGGTGAACGCTGCGCCACCTTCGTCGCGGTTCGCCGCCGCGAGCGTGCCGCCGTGCTCGCGAACGATGCCGTAGCTGATCCACAGGCCGAGTCCGGTGCCTTCGCCGACCGGCTTGGTGGTGAAGAACGGCTCGAAGATCTTGTCGATCATGCCGTCGGGCAAACCCGGACCGTTGTCGGCGACCGTAATGGTCACCTCGCCGTCCTGCCGCCTGGCCGAAATCTCGATCCGCGGCTCGGGCCGGCCGCGCACCGCATCGATCGCGTTGTCGACCAGATTGACCATGATCTGATGAAACTGGCCTTCATTGCCGACCACCGTGAGGTCGGGCACGATGTCGAAGGCGAGATCGACATGGCCGGGCTTGGCGCGCACCGCCCAGCGCGCCGCCGTCCGCACGATGCGGTCGACGTCGATCGGCTGGGTCTCGCCGGTTCGCGGAAAGCTCAGGCGACGCAGGTTCTTCACCACGTCCGAGACCCGCATCGCGCCTTCCAGCGTGCCCTCGATCAGCGACGCGTAGTCGGCGAGCAGCGCGTCGATCTTCAATCGCCGGCGCAGCGCATCGATCTCGGCCGGATCGGCGCCGCCGTGGATCGCCGCCAGATACGCCGCCATCCGCTCGCGGTAGCGGTCCAGCATGTGGATGTTGCCGTAGATGAAGCTGATCGGATTGTTGAGTTCGTGCGCCACGCCGGCGACCAGGCGGCCGAGACTCGCCATCTTCTCCTGCTCGACGAGCTGGCGCTGGGCGCGCTGCAATTCGCTGTGCGCGGTGTGCAGCGCCTCGTAGGCGCGGCGCAGCTCGCCGATCGGCCTGCCGGTCAGCACCGTGCCGACGCGATGGCCGGCCTGATCGCAGCGCGTCGCGCCGTTGATGGCGTAGAGATCGGATAGACCGTGCGCGGTGACGAAGCGGATTTCCAGCGCGATCTCCGAGGACGACGGCGCCCGCAGCAGCTCCTCGATCCGGGCCCGGTCGGCGGCATCGACCAGTTCGCCGAGCGGGCGCTCGACCACCGCGGCGGCCGGCGTCGCCAGCAGCCGCACCGCGGCCGGATTGATCTGAAGTACGATGCCGTTGCGGTCGCAAACGATCAGGATATCGGAAACCGACTCGATGACGCTGGAGATGAAGGCCTGCGCTTCCTCCAGCGCGGTGTTCTTCTCTTCGAGGTCGGTCTCGTAGCGGAGCAGGTCGGCATAGACCTCGTCCATCTTGCGGATCACTTCGATCCACGCGGCCTCCTGATCGCCTTCGAGCGGCGACAGCAGATGCGAACCGACGCGGTCGATCAGGCGCTCGCCGGGGGCGATGCGATCAGGCATCGTCGTCGAGGCCCTTGCGCAGATCGTAGCGGCCCAGCTTGTTGCGCAGGCCGACGCGCGACAGGCCGAGTTCGCCGGCGACGCGGCTGATATTGCCGCCGTGGCGATCGAGCGCCTCGATGATCATGTGCCGCTCCAGCGCCTCGATATTGGTCTTCAGGGTGGCGCTGCCGTGATGCGAGGATTGCAGCCGGATCGGCTCGTTGCCCTGCCGGATCCGCGCCGACAGATCGGCCTCCTGCAACCAGCCGTCCTGGGTCAGCACCACCATACGCTGGATTTCGTTCTGGAGTTCGCGAACATTGCCGGGCCAGTCATAATGCCGCATCCGGGCCAGCACGCCGGGGGTGAAGCCGTTGACGGCGCGGCCGTAGGATTTGGCGACGTCGGCCAGCACCTTGGCGGCAATCAGCGGCACGTCCATCGGACGCTCGCGCAGCGACGGCATGTGCAGCGGGAACGCCGCCAGCCGATAGAACAGATCGCGGCGGAAGCGGCCGGCGCGGACCTCGGCTTCGAGGTCGCGATTGGTGGCGGCGACGATGCGGACGTCGACCTTGCGGACGCGCTGCGCGCCGAGCGGACGGATCTCGCTCTCCTGCAACACGCGCAGCAGCTTGACCTGAAACGCCGGCGAGGTCTCGCCGATCTCGTCGAGAAAGATCGTGCCGCCATCGGCGACTTCGAACAATCCGACGCGGTCCTGATAAGCGCCGGTGAAGGCGCCCTTCTTGCAGCCGAACAATTCGCTTTCGAGCAGCTCGTCCGGCAGCGCGCCGCAATTCTCGACCACGAACGCCTTGCCGTTGCGCGCCGAACCGTAGTGGATCGCACGCGCCAGCAGCTCCTTGCCGGTGCCGCTCTCGCCGGTGATCAGCACCGAGATGTCGAATTCGGCGGCACGCTTGCCGAGTTCGATCACCTCGGCGAGCGGGCTGTCGGGCGCGTGCACGATGCGGTCGAAATCGTACAGCTTGCGGGCCGCGCCGCGCTTTTCGGTGACGACGCGCTGCACCCGCTCCGGCGTCAGCTTGACGTCGATATTGGCGGTCTCGGTTTCCTTCTGCAGCCGGAACAGCTCGACGGCGCCGCGCACGGTGTCGAGCAGCTTGTCGGGATGCCACGGCTTGGCGATGTACTGATACACCCCCGCCTCGTTGATGCCGGCGATGATGTCCTCGGAGTCCGAATAGCCGGAGATGATCATCCGCACCGGATCGGGCCAGGTCTCGCGGACATGCTTGAGGAAGTCGACGCCGGTCTCGTACTGCATCCGCTGATCGCACAGGATGGCGTGGACGATCTCGCTTTCCAGCACGCGCCGCGCCTCGCCGGGGTCGCGCGCACAGATCACCTCGAACTCGTCGCTCAGCACGCGCTTCAGCGACTCCAGCGACCGGATCTCGTCATCGACTACCAAAACCGTCGCCTGACCGCTCATCGACCTCGTCCCATCACACCCACGATCAATCTAGCGCCTTCAACAAATACGCGGCAATTGCTCGCCGGCCAGCCAGTCGACGATCCGCCCGCCGCCGAACGAGGTAATCATCTGCACGAAGTGATGATCGTCGAGGATCACCTCGCCGATCAGCGCCGCGTCGCGCCCGAGCGGATGCCCACGCATCGCGGCCAGCACGGTCCCGGCCGCTTCGGGCGCGACGATGGCGATCAGCTTGCCTTCGTTGGCGACATAGAGCGGATCGAGCCCGAGCAGTTCGCACGCCGCCGCCACTTGCGGCCGGACGGGTACGGCATCCTCGTCGAGCCGGAACCCGACGCCGGATTGTTGGGCCAGTTCGTTGAGCGTCGCCGCCACCCCGCCGCGGGTCGGATCGCGCATCACCCGCAAGCCCTGCGGCGCCGCCGCCACCATCGCGGCGACCAGTTCGTGCAGCGCGGCGCTGTCCGATTGAACCGTGGTTTCGAACGCGAGGTTCTGCCGCTGCGACATCACCGCAACGCCGTGGTCGCCGATGAAGCCGGACAGCAGCACCTTGTCGCCGGGGCGCGCCTGATCGGACGACAGCACCAGATCGCGCGGCGCGACGCCGATGCCGGTGGTGGTGATGAACACGCCGTCGGCCTTGCCGCGCTCCACCACCTTGGTGTCGCCGGTGACGATCGGCACGCCGGCGGCGCGGGACGCCGCCGCCATGCTGTCGGCGATCCGCTTCAGATCGGCCAGCGCAAAGCCCTCCTCGACGATGAAGCCGGCGGACAGATACAGCGGCCGCGCGCCGGCCATCGCGACATCGTTGATGGTGCCGTGCACCGCCAGCGAGCCGATGTCGCCGCCGGGAAAGAACAGAGGCGACACCACGTAGCCGTCGGTGGTCATCACCATCCGGCCGGCATCGACGTCGAATGCCGCCTGATCGTTGCCGGCGCGCAGCATCGGATTGTCGAACGCGGCGTGGAAGATCTCGCCGATCAGATGCGCCATCGCCCGGCCGCCGGCGCCGTGCGACAGATCCACCCGGCCGTTCTTGAGGTCGAGCTTGCGCCGCCGGATTTCGCTGCTCATGCCACGTTCCTCCGCGCATGGTCGCGGAACCGGCCATAGGTCCAGTGCGCCGCACAGGCGCCTTCCGACGACACCATGCAGGAGCCCATCGGGGTCTCCGGCGTGCACAGCGTGCCGAACAATTTGCAGTCGGTCGGCCGCTTGATGCCGCGCAGGATGGTGCCGCATTCGCAGGCCGGATTGTCGGCGGCGGAGATCTCCGCCATCGCGAAGCGCTGCTCGGCGTCGAAATCGCGATAGGCGTCGCGCAGCCGCAGTCCGCTGAGCGGCACTGCGCCGAAGCCGCGCCATTCGAAACTGTCGCGCAGTTCGAACACCTCGGCGACCTCGGCCTTGGCGATCACATTGCCCTCCGGCGTCACCGCGCGGATGTACTGGTTCTCGACCTCTTGGCGACCGTCATTGACCTGGCGGATCAGCATCAGGATCGCCTGCATCACGTCGAGTGGTTCGAAGCCGGCCACCACCACCGGCTGTTCGAACTCGCGGGCGAACGGCGCGAACGCTTCCGAGCCGATCACCGCGCTGACATGCGCCGGGCCGACGAAGCCGTCGAGCCGCGGGCCGGGCACACCGTCGAGATCGGGATGTTCGAGGATGCCGCGGATCGCCGGCGGCGTCAGCACGTGGTTGCAAAACACGGTGAAATTGGCGAGCCCCCGCGCCCTGGCCAGCTTGATCGCCAGCGCGGTCGGCGGCGTGGTGGTTTCGAACCCGATGGCGAAGAACACCACCTCGCGCTCCGGCTCGGCTGCAGCGATCGCCAGCGCATCCAGCGTCGAATACACCATGCGGATATCGGCGCCGGCCGCCTTGGCGCGCAGCAGCGAGGCGCCGTGCGAGCCGGGCACCCGCATCAGATCGCCGTAAGTACACAGCGTCACCTCCGGCCGCAGCGCGAGCTGGATCGCCATGTCGATGCGGCCGACCGGCAGCACGCAGACCGGACAGCCCGGGCCGTGCACCATTCGGACATTGGCCGGCAGCAGATCTTCGAGGCCGTAGCGCGAGATCGCGTGCGTATGGCCGCCGCAGAACTCCATGAAGTGATAGCTGCGCGCCGGATCGGCCGCCTTGGCGATCGCGGCGGCGATCCTTCGCGCGACCGCGCCGTCGCGATATTCGTCGACATATTTCATCGCGCCGCCTCCGCGAGCTGCCCCATCTCGGCGAGCAGCGCCAGCGTCTGCCTAGCCTCCTCCGGATCGATCCGCGTCAGCGCGAAGCCGACATGGACCACGACGTAGTCGCCGACCGCCACGCCCTCGACCAGCGCGACGGAGATCACCTTGCCGACACCACCCAGCGACACCCGTGCCATCTGGTCCGGCAGCAGCTCGATCACTTCGGCGGGGATGGCAAGGCACATCAGCGCAGCTCCCTTTCGGCCATCAATTGGCCGGCGATCCAGACCTGGCCGAGGCTGAGGCCGCCGTCGTTCGGCGGCACCTGCCGTGCCAGCAGCGGCACCAGCCCGTTTGCACGCAGCCGCGCGGCCAGATCCTCGCTCAGCACCCGATTGAGGAAACAGCCGCCGCCGAGCGCGATCGTGGTGAGTCCGGTCTGCTCCGCGGCCTGCACGGCCCAGTCGGCGAGCGCGGCGGCGAGCGTGCCGTGGAACAGCTCGGCGCCGTCCTGCGCGGCCGGCCGCCCGGCGAGGTGCGCGAGCAGCGGCGAGAGATCGAGCGTGCCGGCGCCGATCTCCCAGCCGCCGCCCAGCACGCGCGGGCATTTCACCAGCGCTTCGAGCTGCATGGCCGCCTGGCCTTCGTAGCTTTGCGTCGCGCAGACCCCGAGCAGGCCGGCGGCGGCATCGAACAGCCGTCCGGCACTGGTGGTGGTCGCGCAACCGTGATTGGCGAGCATCGCGGCCAGCGCCGCCGCGCGCGGCTGATCGGCGAAGCGTGCGGCGATCTCCCGGCCCTGCCCCAGCGCATGCAGCGCCGCCGCCGCCATCCGCCACGGCTCGCGCGCCGCGGCGTCGCCGCCCGGCAGTGCCAAAGGCCGGAGATGGCCGAGCCGGGCGAAGCGCGCGCCGTCGACGCGCAGCAGCTCGCCGCCCCAATTGCCGCCGTCGCTGCCGGCGCCGTGGCCGTCGAGCACGATCCCGAGCAGCGGCGCGGCAACGCCATGCTCGGCCGCGATCGATGCGACATGGGCGTGGTGATGCTGCACGGCGATCAATGGCAATCCGAGACTCTCGGCGAAGCGGGTCGAGGCGAAATCGGCATGCAGATCATGGGCGATCGCCGCAGGGGTCACGCCGACGAGATCCGTCAGGTGCTCGACAGTGTGTTCGAAGAACCGCACGGTGTCGGCGGTCGCCAGATCGCCGATGTGCTGCGATACGAACGCCTCGCGGCCGCGCGTCAGCGAAACCGTATTTTTCAAGTAAGCGCCGACCGCCAGCACCGGCGGCACCGCGTGCGGCAGCGCGACCGGCTGCGGCGCGAAGCCGCGCGCCCGGCGCACGAAGGACGGCGCGCCGTCAATGATCGCCGCAACGCTGTCGTCGGCGCGCACCACGATGGCGCGGTCATGCCCGACGATCAGATCGGCGACGCCGGCGAGCTTGCGTTCGGCATCGTCGATCACGATCGGATCCCCGCCGCCATTGGCGCTGGTCGCGACCAGCACCAGATCGACCGGCGCGCGCTGCCAGTCACGCCCGGCAGGCGAGCCGGCGGCAGCGTGGAAGATCAGATGATGCAGCGGCGTATATGGCAGCATCACGCCGAGCGCGCCGAGCCCCGGCGCCACCGACGGCGCCAGGACGCCGCGGCTTTTCATCAGCACGACCGACCGTTCGACCGAACTCAGCAAGGCCCGCTCGGCGGCGCTCGCCTCGACGAGACGATCCAGCGACGCCTCGGAGGCCACCATCACGGCGAACGGCTTGGCGTCGCGCCCCTTGCGGCGGCGCAGCTCGGCGACCGCCATCTCGTTGGCCGCGTCGCACAGCAGATGATAGCCGCCGAGACTCTTCAGCGCGACGATGCCGCCGGCCCGCAGCCGCGCGACGATCCCGGCGATCGAATGATCGAGCCGCGGCCCGCAGGCCGGGCAGGCGACCGGCTCGGCGTGGAAGCGGCGGTTGGCCGGATCGCGATAATCGCGCGCGCAATCGGCGCACAGCGCGAATTTCGCCATCGAGGTGTTGGCACGGTCGTAAGGCAGGCGCTGCGTCAGCGTGTAGCGCGGCCCGCAATGGGTGCAGTTGACGAACGGATAGAGGTGGAAGCGGCTCGCCGGATCGAACAGCTCGTCGAGACACGCCTCGCAGGTCGCCGCATCCGCGCCGATCCGCGTCGTCACCGCACCGCCGCGGGTTTCGGCGATGTCGAAATCGCGGTCGCCGCGGGCGTGCAGCGCTTCGGTCTCGATCGCGTCGACCCGCGCCAGCGGCGGCGCCTCGCTGCGCAGCGCCGCGATGAACTCCGGCAGCGCCGCGCCTTCGACCTCGATCAGCACGCCCTCGGCGTCGTTGGCGACGAAGCCGCCGAGCCGGTAGCGCTGCGCCAGATGGTACACGAACGGACGGAAGCCGACGCCCTGCACCGCGCCGCGCACGCGCACCCGGGCGCGCGCGGCCGAAGCGGAAACAGGCATGGCCGGCTGCATTGCAACTACTCGGCCGCGGTCGCGGCAGCGCGGGCGGCCGCGGCGCGCTTGGCGATCCAGGCATAGAACGCCGGCATCCCCTCGCCCGTCCTGGCCGACACCGTCAGCACCTCGATCCTCGGATTGACGCGGCGGGCGTATTCGATCGTCGCCGCAAGATCGAAATCGAGATGCGGCAGCAGGTCGATCTTGTTCAACAGCAACAGATCGGACGCCGCGAACATATGCGGATATTTCAGCGGCTTGTCCTCGCCCTCGGTGATCGACAGCACCACCACCTTGTGAGCTTCGCCGAGATCGAACGCCGCAGGGCAGACCAGATTGCCGACGTTCTCGATGAACAACAGGCCGCCCTGCGCCGGCGGCAACTGATCGAGCGCATGGCCGACCATATGGGCGTCGAGGTGGCAACCCTTGCCGGTGTTGATCTGGATCGCCGGTGCGCCGGTGGCGCGGATCCGCTCGGCGTCGTTGGCGGTCTGCTGATCGCCTTCGATCACCGCGATCGGATGCTGATCCTTCAGATCGGTGATGGCCTTCACCAGCAGCGTGGTCTTGCCGGAGCCGGGACTGGAGACGAAATTGAGCACGAAACAGCCGGCGGCGGCGACGCGGGCTCGGTTCTCGGCCGCATAGCCGTCGTTCTTGGACAGAATATCGCGCTCGATCTGCACCACGCGCGCCTGCGTCAGGCCGGGCACATGGACGCCGGCGATGCCGCCGCCGAAATCGATGCTGCCATCCGCGGCCGCAGGGGCCTGATCGTGGTCGTGATGACCATGATCATGATGATGATCATGGTGGTGATGCGCGTGGTGGTGGCCATGACCGTGATCATCGTGATGATGATCGTGATCGTGCGCATGATCATGGTCGTGACTGTGATCATGACTTTGATCGTGGCTGTGGTCATGACCGTGATGGTGGGCATGGCCGTGCGCCTGGCCGGGAGCCACGCTGCCGTCTCCGCATCCGCAAACCGTGCACATCAATCGACCTCCAATTCCTTGATCCGCAACTCGTCACCCGCCGTGACCTGCAATTGATAACCGCCGCAGTCCGGACACGGCTCGGCGCGCTGCGCCAGCGGCACCGTCTTGGCGCAGCTCATGCACCAGGCTTCGCCCGGCACGGTGACGACCTCGAAGCGCGCACCGGCCGCGATCCCCGCATCGGCGACCGCAGAAAAGCAGAACCGCATCGCCTCCGGCTCGACATGGCTGAGCGCCCCGATCTCGACCCAGACCGTCCGCACCCGCGCAAAATTCTGCGCGCGCGCCTCGCGCTCGATGATCTCGATCAGCCCTTCGCACAGCGCCATTTCATGCATCGGCGGCCTCGCGGAAGCGCACGTCGTAGCCGACGCAAGGATCGAATGCCGCGACCAGCGCCGCGACGCGCTGCCGGTCGGGCTCGGTGGCTCGCAGATTCGTGCCGACGAGCCCGCGAGCGAGCGGACCTTCCGGATGGAAATTCCACTCGGTGGGGGCCAGGATGTCGAACTGCCGGATCGCCCCGCCGGCATCGAGCGCAATCAGGTGATGCAGGCGGCCGCGGGCAGATTCGACGGCGGCAAGGCCGATGCCTGCGCCGAGTGGCGCGCTCTGCACGACGGTGGCGGTGTCCACGTTCCCGCGCCGCACCGCGCGCAGCAGCTCGGGCGTCGCGGCGATCTCGATCAGCCGGGCCAGCAGCCGGCCGCCGAGGCCACCGCCGAACGAAGCGATCACCGGGTGATCCGCGTTGCGCGCGACGGCGCCGGTCTCCGGTACACGGCCCGCCAGATCAGGACGCACCGCGAAGGACGGTCCCAACGCGATCAGCCGCTCGCCGATCGCCGCATCGTCCGCTGCGGTGAGCGGATCGATCACCGCCATGCCGAATTCGGCCGCGGCGAGCAACGGCCGGTGCAGCCTGGCCAGCAATGCGTCCGATCCGAGCCAGCGCCGGCAGGCGCCAGCATCGGCGAACGAACGCGGCGCCAGCCCGAGTGCTTCGAGTCCCTGCGCGATGCGGCTAATCGCGTCGTCGTCGAGCGGAGCGGCCGGATCGCGCGGCCGCGCCGCGATCGTCAGATCGCGCAGGTGATGGGTCAGCGACAGCGATCCGCCGCCGCCGAGCAGCAGCACGGTGCCGCGCAACAGCTCGATCATGCGTTCCGCCAGCACCGCGCTGGCCTGCGCCGCAACGATCGCCGGCGACGGCGAAATGCCGCGTGCCGCCGCGAGAGCCTGGGCCGCGGCGACGCCCTGCGCCGATGCGCACAGCGCAAACAGCCGCGGCACCAGCGCGACGACCGTCTCGCCGGATTTGCCCTGCGCCAGCCGGCCGATGCCGATCGGTCGCCGCGCGGTGATGTCGAGCCGAACGACGCGATCGCCGCGGCGGACGATTCCGACCTCGATGCGATCCTCGCCCGGCGCCGCGGTCATGGCCGCCGCTCCATCCAGGCCCCGCGCAGCAGGCCGCGGCGATCGAGCGTCGTCGCCATCTTGCCCGGAGCTTGCGGCGGCGGCGTCTCATCAGCGGCCTGTTCGGGCTCGAGCACCGCGGCGAGCGCGGCCGCCGCAGCCGCTTCCGCCGCCGCCTGATCGGCGAAGCCGAACATCGGCGAGAACAGCGAGCAGCTTTCGATTCCGCCGAAGCCGTCGAGGCGTCCGATGGTGAACTCCAGCGCGCCGACCGGCAGCACGTGCGTCACCGCCTCGCCCTGGCCTTGTGTGGCAGCAGCCCCGGGATCGAGCGGCATCCGCACCAGATTCATGAACCACGGCGTGACGATCACCCCGAACGCGACGTCTCGGCGGGCGCGAAAACCGATCGCGGCGACGTCGAGCGCGGGATTGAACACCGGCAGGTCGCGCATCGCCGGCACCGCCGCGCGGTAGATCGCCGCCACCGCCTCGCCGGCGGCGCGGGCTTCGGCATCGCGCGGCTCGGTCGGCTCAGTGGTCATCGTCCAGCCTCAGGAATTTGGCCGGGGGCGCATCGCAGGTCGGGCAGCACCAGTCGTCGGGCAGCGCCGCGAACGGCGTGCCCGGCGCGGCGCGGCCGAGCGGATCGCCTTCGGCCGGGTCGTACACCGTCCAGCACACCCCGCATTCCATCCGGGTGCGCGGGTCTGTTTCGCTGTCGTGCGACGTGGCGAACTCGGTCATCGGAAATACGCCTCGATGATCTCGCCGAGGCGTTCGGCGGAGTCGTGGAAGTCTTCGTCGGCGGCCCGCACCGCGGCCGGCACGTCGCCGATCTCGATGGTGTCGAGGATCGGCGTGTCCATCGCGTTGAGGAACTGCACCGACCAGACATGGCGCGCGCCGGTCGCCAGCACCCGGCAGCTGCCATAGCCGCGCGACCATAGCTGGATCGCGCCATTGCCGAGTGTGGTGGCGAGGTGATCCATGTCGGCTTCGTTCATCGGCAGCAGCGTGAAGTTGATGACGTGCGACGGCTGGCCGATCTGGTGCGCCGCCATCCGCTCGCGGATTTCCGCCAGCACCGGCTGCACGTTCATCGCGCCGGCCGGCGGCGCGGTGATGGCGATGTCGGTCGCCGGGAAATCCTGCGCGGCACGGCTGACGATCGCCGGGATCGAGCCAATTTCCAGGTAATCGCGCGCCGGTCCGTCGGCGTCGCCCTCGATCCGCACCCGCCACAGCCCGGCGAGCACCGATTCCTGCACCTGCGCGACCCGGCGATCGGGCAGCGCGACGATGCCGGAGACCTCACCTTCGCCGAGGATGTCGTCGAGCAGGCTGCGCTCGGCCTGCGACAGATGATCGATCGATAGCAGCGTGGTCGGGCCTTCGACGCGCTGCGCCGCGAGCGCCTCGGCGAGCTGCGTCAGCGTGCCGGCGAGCAGCGGGCATTGCCGCGTCAATTCCTCGCCGCCGCGGGTCGCCAATGCGGCGATCGCGCCGGCGCCGGTGACGCCGAACCGCCCGGCGTCGCCCGCGCCGATCGGCAGCAGCGTCATTTCGATGTCGTCGCTGTCCGGCTTGGCCGAGTAGCCCACTCTCATGACCGCAGCTCCGCTTCGCCGTGCCGATCGACCTCGGCCAGCATCGCGCCGATCTGCGCCAGATAGCTGGACCAATCCTGGATCTTGGCGATCACCCCGAGGGTGCGCCCCGGCTGCACCACCGCCAGGCTCGGGCACACCGCGACGCCGAACCGCGCCATCAGGCCGCGTTCGGCCTCGGCGGCGATTTCGGCCGCGACCAGCCGGCCCGGAAACGCATTGATCAGTTCCGGCAGCACCACGGCGAGATCCGCGGCCTCCGGAAAGCGCGCGGCATCGCCGCGGAAGAACAGCACGACGATCCTGCCGGAGCGGGCGATGAAGTCGTCGACGCCGGCTTCGTCCACCAATGCCGGTGGATTTGGCCGCGCAGCCGCGTGCGCGAGCGAGCCGCTCATGTTTCCTCCACTCCCGTTCCGGCGCTTGTTGTTATCGCCGTCGCTGATTGAGCAAGCGACGTGCCAGCCGGAGATTGCCTCGAATTGGCAGCAAACTAACCATTTTGCGATCGGTTCTGACCAATCGCCCGCTGCCGAGGTGGGCCTATGGAAACATAGTAACCGGCAGACGGGAAGTAGACTTGCAGATGACGCGCATTGCTGCGCGAACGGATCGCAACTACTGCGGGTCGCGGCGCAGATGTGCGGGCAGTTCGGGCTCGCGATCGATCAGGTCGGCGAACAGATGCTCGAACGGTCTGCCCTCCAGCGCGGCGGCGACGCCGTCCAGCGCGTCGTCGATCAGCCGCGCCTCTTCGGGGTCGAGCCGGCGGATCGCGCTGTCGATGAACACCAGAAGCTGATCACCCGGCGCGACCTCGCCGATCAGCATGGTCGAGACGCTGCGATGCTCGCCGCGGCGCACGCACAGCGCGCTGCCCTCCTCGGTCGAAATCACCGTCATGGGAAGACCGACGCACATCGCAGCAAGCTCGCCGAGCGATCACAACGGCAGAGCGAGCGCGACACCGGCGGCCGCGATCGCGCCGCCGGCAAAACGCAGCGACCGCGCCGGCGCGAACCGCGGCAGAGTGGCGCCGAGCGCGAGGCCGAGCCCGTGCAGCAGCGCGGTGGCGGCGACGAAGCCGGCCCCATAAGCGAGCGGCTGCGCCAGCGCCGGCATTTCGGCGCCGTGGGCATAGCCGTGGAACAGGCCGAACAGCGCCACCATCGCGGCCGCGGCCGCCGTCGGCACCCGCACCGACAGCGCCACCAGCACGCCGAGCGCGATCACCGACAGCGCGATCATCGGCTCGACCGCCGGCAGCGAGACGCCGGACGCGCCAAGCGTCGCGCCAATGGCCAGCAGCGCCACGAAGCTCGCCGGTACGCTCCAGCGCGCCGCGCCGCCGAGCGACCACGCCCACAGGCCGACCGCGACCATCGCCAGCAGATGATCGAGGCCGCTGAACGGATGCACGAAGCCGGCGGCAAAGCCGTCCGCCGCCATCGGGTGGACGCCGGTGTGAGCCTCGGCGAAGCCGGACAGGCCGAGCAGCGCAATCAGGGCGGCACCGGCGCGGAGCAGATGGGTCATGCGGTTTCCTCGCTCAGATCGTGGGAGATGCGGCGGCGTCGCGCCGTTCGTAATGGTCGTGGTCGAGATCGTTGGCCAGCAGCGCGGCGCCCTCCGGCAGCGGTTCGGCGCGACGCGCCACCGCGATGCCCCACTCCGCCAGAATAGCACAGGCCATCGCCAGCGACGGAGCGATACGGGCGCGCACCGGCTCGGTCAGTGCCCCGCCCCAGTTTTCCAGATCGAGCGGCTGACAGCCGATCAGCGCCAGCTCGCGCGGCGCCGCGCCGAGCAGATCGGCGGCGCTCAGCACCTCCTGAAACCCGGTCTGATGCAGGCTCATCTTCTTGGCGCCGGTGAATTTCGGCACCTCGTCGCCGCGCACCAGCTTCAGGGTGCCGGGCTCGAGGCCGTAGTCGATCGCGTCGAACACCAGCAGGTGGTCGTGGTCCTGCAGGAAGTTGACCAGATACAGCCCCTGGGTGCCGCCATCCAGCACGGTGACGTTGGCCGGCACGTCGTAGGCGCGATGAAACGCCTCGACGGCGCGGACGCCGAAGCCTTCGTCGGCCCACAGAATGTTGCCGATACCGAGGATCAGGACGCGGGGCGCATCTGTCATGGAGTTCTCACGTTTCAATGCGTCATTGCGAGGAGCGAAGCGACGAAGCAATCCAGCTCCATGCACCGCACCTCTGGATTGCTTCGCTGCGCTCGCAATGACGGGGAGAAACCCACTTCAACCAACCTCAATCCGGCAGATCGTCGCGGAACAGGCGCTCGCCGGAGACGATCGACGAGATCATGCTCTGACGGCTGAGAATGTCCTCGCGCACCGCGGCATAGATGTGCACGATCACGAACACCACGATCGCCCACATTCCGAGATGATGCACGGTGTGCAGATCCTGGCTGTTCGGGAAGATCCAGAACATGAAGCCGAACAGCTTGTACTGCCAGCTATCGATGCCCTGACCCTCGGCGTACAGCGCCATGCCGCTGCAGATCATGAAGATCATGAACAGCATGAAGGTGAACATCGCCACATGCGCCAGCGGATTGTGGCCGATGTATTTTTTCGGATCCTTGACCAGGAAGGCGTACCATTTGAACTCGTACAACATGCCCCACCACCAGGTCCGGTTGGTGACCGGCATGTAGAAGAGCTGCTTGGAATATTTGTTTCCGACGATCGCCCAATAGGCCCGCAGCAGAAAGAACACGAGCAGCGTCTGCCCCGCCGCGAAATGGATGAAGCGGATGTAGCCCATCTGGAAGCTGGCGATCGCCTCGCCCGGCACCGAGGGCGGCGGCGAGCCGATCAGATAGCCGGTGACGCACAGCGCCACGATCAGCAGCGCGTTGACCCAGTGCCACAGCCGCACCGGCGCCTGATAGACATAGACCGTCTGCAACGACCGGGCGCGTTCTCCGGCCGAGTCGATGGCGCCCTGGACTCGCGCGATTTCCGTGGTCATCGTCGCCTCCGTTGCGTCAGCTCACCTTGACCCGCGCCATTTCCTGACCGTCCTCGCTCATCACGTGGGTCGAGCAGGCGAGGCACGGATCGAACGAATGCAGCGTGCGGATGATCTCCAGCGGCTGGTTCGGATCGGCCATCGGGGTGTCGAGCAGCGCCGCCTCGAATGCACCGATATTGCCTTGCGGATCGCGCGGGCTGCCGTTCCAGGTGGTCGGCACCACGCACTGATAATTGTCGATCCGGGTGTCCTTGATCCTGACCCAGTGCGCCAACGCGCCGCGCGGCGCCTCGGTGAAGCCGACGCCCTTGACGTCTTTCGGCCAGCTCGACGGGTGCCACTTGTCGGTGTTGGCGGTGGACAGATCGCCGCCCTTGATGCTGGCCATCAGCTTGTCCTGCGCCGCGCGCAGCTTGCGCGCCGCCCACTGGCATTCCAGGCCGCGCGCCGCGGTGCGGCCCAGCGTCGAAAACAGCGCGGTGACCGGCACGTCGAGCGTCTTCAGGAGCTTTTCGGTCGGCTCCTTGAACTCCGGCTTGCCCTGGGCATAGCCGATGATGTAGCGCGCCAACGGACCGACCTCGACGGCGTGGCCCTTCCAGCGCGGCGCCTTGAGGAACGAGTATTTGGCGGACTCGTCCAGCGCCTCGATGTTGGTGCGGGTGCCCTTGGTGTTGGGGCCGAGCACGAAGTTCGGCTCGGTGACGCCGTCATAGGGATGCAGGCCCTTGCCCTCGTCGGCGTATTTGTACCAGGAGTGGGTGACGAATTCCTGGATCTGGTCCGGCGCGCTCAGATCGACCGGCAGCACCTCGTTCAGATTGCCGTTGATGATCACGCCGCGCGGCAGCATCAGGCTCTTGTCGGAATAGTCGTTGGCGTATTCCGGCAGGTCGCCATAGGACATCACCGACTTCGACGACAGGCCGCCGCCGTACAGCCAGTCCTTATAGAACCCGGCGATCGCCACCAGATCCGGCACATAGACCTGCTCGACGAAGGCGACGGTCTGGTCGATGATCGACGACACCAGATTTAGCCGCTCGATGTTGATCGCGCCGACCGCGCCGGTGCCGTCGACATTGATCGAGCACGGCACGCCGCCGACCAGCCAGTTCGGATGCGGGTTCTTGCCGCCGTAGATGGTGTGGATCTTGACGATTTCCTTCTGGAAATCGAGCGCCTCGAGATAATGCGCCACCGCCATCAGATTGGCTTCGGGCGGCAGCTTGTAGGCCGGATGACCCCAATAGCCGTTCTTGAACGGACCGAGCTGGCCGCTCTCGACGAATTTGGTCAGGCGGATCTGCAGATCCTTGAAATAGCCGGGCGACGACATCGGCCACGACGAGATCGACTGCGCCAGCGCCGAGGTGGCTTTCGGATCGGCCTTCAGGGCCGACACCACGTCGACCCAGTCGAGCGCGTGCAGATGATAGAAGTGGACCAGATGGTCGTGCACATACAGCGCGAGCTGCATGATGTTGCGGATGGTGTTGGCGTTTTCCGGCACGCTGATGTTCAGCGCGTTCTCGACCGCGCGCACCGAGGTCAGCGCGTGCGTGCCGGTGCAGACGCCGCAGATCCGCTGGGTGAACGCCCAGGCGTCGCGCGGATCGCGGCCCTTGAGGATCACCTCGATGCCACGCCACATCGTGCCGGTCGACACCGCGTTGCGGATCACGTTGCTCGAATCGACATTGACCTCGACCCGCAGGTGCCCTTCGATCCGGGTCACCGGATCGACGACGACGCGGCGGCCGGCATTGTCGAGCTTGAAGCCGTTGGGAGTCGTGACGTTGGTCATGATGCTGCGTCCTGGGCTTTAAGCCGACTTGCCGTTGGAGGTGCCGTTGCCGTTCGGGACTTCCTTGCGGCGGGACAGATTGCGCACGGTGGTCACCGCGGCGTGCGCGGCGATCGCGGTGCCGACCACGCCCGCGACCGTGGCGCCGATCTGGTCGGCGTTGGCCTCGATACCGAACTGATTGATGGTGGTGAGCCGGTCGTAGAACGACCCCTTGTCCCAGAACGCGTCTTCCGAGCAGCCGATGCAGCCGTGGCCCGACTGGATCGGGAACGACACGCCGCCGTTCCAGCGCACCGTCGAGCAGGCGTTGTAGGTGGTCGGCCCCTTGCAGCCCATTTTGTACAGGCAATACCCCTTGCGGGCGCCGTCGTCGTCCCATTCCTCGACGAACTGACCGGCGTCGAAATGCGACCGGCGATAGCATTTGTCGTGGATGCGCTGGGAATAGAACATCTTCGGCCGGCCCTGGCGGTCGAGCTCGGGCAGTCGTCCGAAGGTGATGATGTAGGTGACGACGCCGGTCATCACTTCGGCGATCGGCGGGCAGCCCGGCACCTTGATCACCGGCTTGTTGCGGATCACCTTGTCGATCGGGGTGGCGTTGGTCGGGTTCGGTTTGGCGGCCTGCACGCAGCCCCACGAGGCGCAGCTCCCCCAGGCGATCACCGCCATCGAGTCCTCGGCCATTTCCTTCAGCTTCTCGACGAAGGGACGGCCGCCGTCGATGCAGAACATGCCGTCTTCGTTCAGCGGCGGATTGCCTTCGACCGCCAGCACGTACTGGCCTTTGTACTTCTTGCGGGTCTCTTCGAGGATCGCATCGGCCTGATGGCCGGCCGCCGCCATGATGGTGTCGTCGTAGTCGAGCGAGATCATCGACAGCACCGCATCCTTCACCAGGGGATGCGCCGAACGGATGAAGCTCTCCGAGCAGCAGGTGCATTCCAGCCCGTGCATCCAGATCACAGGCACGCGCGGCTTGGTTTCCAGCGCCTGCGCGATCTGGGTGGCGCCAATCGGCCCGAGGCCGAGACTGGTGGCGGTGAGGCTGCAGAATTTCACGAAGCTGCGCCGCGTGATGCCCTGCCGCCTGATCACCTCGTAAAAGGTTTCCGTCACTGCACCCATGATGGCTCCCGGTGTCCCGCCCTCTCGAAGTCTCTGGACGGACTTCGCAACTTCACGAGAGTTCGCAAGAACCATGCCAGCAACGCGAAGGAATGATGCGGTGCACCAAGTGCTTGATACGAACGGTAAAGCGCGACGCGCTCGGGTGAGGCCCGTGAGCTTCGGGAAACGACGAGGTGATAAGCCGGTTGCGGCGCTGACAACCGAGTGACCGCAGGTGCGATCAGCGAAGCAGTTAGTGTGCAGTGCACACCATGCAGGGATCGAACGAGCGCACGACGTGCTGGATGGTGACCGCTCGCGCGCCGGAATCGCCGACCGGCGTGCCGACCAGCGCTTGTTCGAGCGGGCCGGGAACGCCGCCCTGATCACGCGGCGAGAAATTCCAACTGGTCGGCGCGATGATCTGGTAGCGGCGGATGCTGTCGCCGCGCAGTTCGATCCAGTGACCGAGGCTGCCGCGGGCGGCTTCGACAAGGCCGATGCCGCTTCCGTCGCGGCCGCGCTCGCCCCGCTCCAAAAACGGCTCGGCAAGATCGAGCTGCCGCGCCCATTGCTGCATCGCCAGCACCAGCCGCGCGGTCTCGCGCAACCGCGCGATCACCCGCGTGGTGACGCAGGGGCCGAAGCGGCCGAGACAATCGCGGATCAGCGGATCGCCGTCGACCGCCTGTCGTGCCAGGGCGCCGACTTCGGCCGGGCCGCCGCCGAGCCGCGGCGCCTTGCACCAGCTATAGCCGGCCGGCTTGTCCGCATCGGGGACGGTGTCGGCTTCCATCGGCGACAATGCAGTGTCGCGCATCCAGGCGTGAGCCACGTCCTCGGTGATCGCGGCCGGATCGAATGCAGCGCGCTCCGCGCTGGATGGATCGAACACGCCGGCAGCGAACAGCGGCGCGTCGTCGCCGTGATAGGCGCCGACGCTCATCAGCGGCAGCGCGATCCGCCCGAGCCGATGCAGCGCCAGATCGTCGGCCACCGCGAGAAAGCGGGCGAAATCGCCGCCGCGGCCATCGCGCCAGGTTTCGAGTGCTCGAGCGCTGTCGACCGCCAGCACGTTGTCGAGGCTGTCGCCGAACACGGTGCGTTCGAGAAAGTCGCGGAAGTCGCCGATGATCGACAGCAGTTGCACCCGCTCGCCGAGATCGATCGCGCAGGTCGTGCCGCCCGGCTGAAACGCCAGACTGTGCGGCCATTTGCCGGCGAGCAGGCCCATGATCTGCAGCAATCGCGCCCGCGCCGGCAGCATCGCCTGCGCCGCACTGCCCTGCACCGCCTTGAAGCGGGCCGCGAGCTCCGGATGCCACGGCCGCTCCGCATAGGCATCGCGCGCGAAGTCCGGCATGAAGAACAGATAGAAGTGCGTCAGATGATCGGCGGCGTTTTCGGCCGCATGCGCCAGATTGGCGGCGAGCACGCCGTTACGCGCCGGCCGCACGCCTCCAGCCGCGCGTAGCGCGGCCGCTGCGGCCATCGACTGCGACACCGAGCAGATGCCGCAGATCCGCGGCACCAGCGTCAGCGCATCCATCGCCGATCGCCCGCGCAGGATCTGCTCGAAGCCGCGATACAGCGGTGCGGTGACTTCAGCCGACACTACGACGCCGCCGTCGATGTCGAGCCGCACTTCCAGATCACCCTCGACGCGATTGAACGGGCCGACCGTAATCCGCCTCGTCATGGCCGGCGGCCGGGATAGCTGCGCGGGGGCACCACGATGTGATCGGCCGCCGCGTTGGCGCGAACCCGGTTCGGCATCGCCGATTTCGACAGCGCCGCGAGCGCGACGAACCAGGCTTTCGGCATGTCGAGCGGCAGGCCGACCGGGATGCCGGCGAGCTTGGCTGTCTCCATGAAGCCCTGCGAGGTCTCGAAGCCCGGCGAGGTGCAGGCGATGCAGGCGTAGCCGCCGCTGGTGCAGGAGCCGCCGCCGTTCCAGCCGCGCTGGTTGCAATCGCCGACCGCCTGGGTCGCCTTGCAGCCGAGATGTTCCATCAGACAGCCCTGTTGCGACAGCTCCTCGGCGCTGGCCTTGTACTCGTAGAACTCGTTGCGGGCGCAGCCGTGATGGGCGAGGTGATCGGCAAAGAACCGCGGCCGGCCGTAGCGATCGAGCCCGTCCGGTCCCAGTCCGCCGAGCGCCAGCGACGCCAGCGTTTCGACGATCCAGCCGGGATGCGGCGCGCAGCCGGCGATGTTGATCACCGGCAATCCGGCGGCGGAGCGGAACTCGGCGCCGAGCGCTCCACCGCGGGCCGGCCCCGCGAATTGCAGGCCGGTCGCATCGGTCGGATTGTCGCCGGCCATCGGCACGCCGCCGAAAGCGGCGCAGCTTCCCGCCGCGACGACGTAGCCGGCGCGCCGCGCGAGGGCCTCGACCCAGTGCAGCACCGGGCGGCCCGTGCCGCCGAGCATATTGAAGCGGCCGGTGCCGTTCGGCCCGCACAGCAACGCGCCTTCGATGACCAGCGCATCGAGCCGCTGCTCGCCGGCGACGAGGCGATCCAGGATCGCGACGGCCTGACCGCCGGTCTCTTCGCTCGCCGAGGGATGCCAGATCAGATCGATGCCGAACCGGGCAAGCTCGGCGAACCAGCCGGCATGTCCGGCCTCCAGGGCGGCCATGGTACAGCCGCCGCAACTCGCCGCCTGCAGCCACAGCACGTCGAAGGTGCCCAATGCCGATGCCCCCCTTTTGCATTTCAGTTGTCGTTGCCCCGGAATCTAGGGACGGTCGCGGACCGGCCGCAAGCACGAACTTTTTGCCCTTTCGGCATACGCGAAGCCGTATAATTTTGTATTATACGCAATGCGGTATAAGACTGACATATACGCAAGTGAGTATATTGACAGAATACACGCTATCGCGTATCTCTCTGACTCTCTGGAGAGATCCTGATGCCCGACCAGATCGCTCGCAACGAGAAGCAACTTGGCGCCATCCTGCGCCGCGCCAGAAAACAGGCCGGCCTGACCCAGGGCTCGCTCGGCGAGCATATCCATTTGCGCCAAGCCACGGTGTCCCGCCTCGAGGCCGGAGAACCCGCGATCCAGCTACGCACCCTGATGGCCGCGCTGTCTGCCCTTGATCTCGAACTCGTCGTCCGGCCCCGGAGCAAGGCCGCGGCCGCGGACATCGAGGATCTGTTCTGAGATGGCGCGAAGCCGCACGCATGTGCCGCTCAACGTTTTCCTGAACGGCCGTCTCGTCGGCATCCTGCGTCGCGATTCGACGGGCGCCATCGACTTCCAATACGGGCGCGAATGGCTGGATTGGGACAACACGTTTCCGGTGTCGCTGTCGCTTCCGCTGCGGGAAGACCGCTATATCGGCGCGCCGGCGATCAATGTGTTCGACAATTTGCTCCCCGACAGCGACGCGATCCGCAGGCGCGTCGCCGAGCGCGTCGGCGTCGACGGAATCGACGCCTACAGCCTGCTGGCCGCGCTGGGCCATGATTGTGTGGGCGCGCTGCAATTCCTGCCCGACGGCGTCGATCCGGGTTCGCCCGGCGCCACCAACGGCACTCCCGTCAGCGATGACGAAGTGGCCACCATCATCAACAATCTGGCCAGCTCGCCGCTCGGCATGGGGGAGGATGAGGACTTCCGCATCTCCATCGCTGGCGCTCAGGAGAAGACCGCACTGCTACGCGTCGAGGGCCAGTGGCTCAAACCGCACCGCGCCGCGGCCACCACCCACATCCTCAAGCCCCAAATCGGGCGACTGCCGAACGGCGTCGATCTGTCGAACAGCGTCGAGAATGAATACCTCTGCCTCAAGCTGCTCGCCGCCCTCGACGTGCCGACCGCCCACGCCGAGATCGCTGATTTCGGGGGACGGCGGACGCTGGTCGTCGAACGGTTCGACCGGCGCTGGACCAAGGACGGGCGCCTGCTGCGGCTGCCGCAGGAGGATATGTGCCAGGCCCTCTCGGTGCCGCCCACGCGCAAGTATCAATCCGACGGCGGTCCCAGTATGCGTGATATCATCGAACTGCTGAAGGGCAGCGACAAACCGGACGAGGATATCGCCACCTTCATGCGCGCCTGCATCCTGTTCTGGATGTTCGGCGCCACCGACGGCCACGCCAAGAACTTCAGTATTGCCATCAGCCCCGGTGGGCGCTTCCGTCTCACGCCACTCTATGACGTGCTGAGCGCCCAACCCAGCCTCGACGCGGGTCAGGTCCAGCAGAAGGCCTTCAAGCTCGCAATGTCGGTCGGAAAGAACCGCCGCTATCACGTCAAGGAGATCGTGCCGCGTCATTTCATGCAGACTGCGGCCCTTGCCGGTGTCGGCGCCCGGCTGATGCGCGGTCTGTTCGAGCAGATCGCGGCTCGTGCGGTGGCAACAACCGATGCCCTGCTAGCGAAGCTGCCCACCGGCTTTCCAGAGCAAGTCGCTGCTTCCGTTCAATCGGCCGTCCAGACGCGTGTTCGCCTGCTTCTTGACGCTGGGGTCAAGTAAGGCCTCGCTATGAGCAGGTGATAGCCGAAGTGCCGAGCTTCGTGACAGCCGAATAAGAGCCGGTTGGCAGGACCGCCCCCCGGCCATCGCCGGCGACCCGCAGCCAGCCCCTTCGACAAGGGGCATCATCGACGGACCGAAAACCGACGGAATTTGAAGAATTTTTCGCTATTCAGGTCTAATGGCGGAGAGGGAGGGATTCCGCCCATTCGCTATATAAGCGCTTGATAAACAAGGACTTCTAGCAATCACCCATCGGTTGTGTGTACCAATCTCGTGTACCTAAAAATGCCTCCGTAGCGCTGTCAATAGAAGCTTGAGTTTTCGAACTTCAAAACGATCGCGAAATCCCAAATGGACAGAATTTCAAGGGCTCAACGCTCGGCAAACATGAGAGCGGTAAAAAGCCAGGATACGGGTCCGGAAATGCTGGTTCGGCGCGCCGCCCATGCGATGGGGCTCCGGTTTCGGCTTCACAAGCAGGATCTTCCAGGACGACCAGATCTCACGTTTGCAAGGTATCGCACCGCGGTTTTTGTTCATGGTTGTTTCTGGCATGGCCACGCGGGCTGCTCTCGAGCGAAGCTGCCGTCGTCCAACTTCGAATTCTGGTCCCAGAAGCTCAAGGGAAATGTCGAACGGGATCGGCGGAACCAAGAAGCGTTGGAGCGAGGGGGGTGGCACGTCGCGGTGGTGTGGCAATGTCAAATCCCCGACCTGCGCGCGGCTACAGAGGCCGTATCGCGGATTCCATCGCTTCGGCGTTTCGCGTCGAGGCGTTCAGGCGGGGCTTCTTAGTCTAGCCCGGAATGATCGTCGGTCCAGCAGCTTCAGGCTAAACTCCGCGAACGAACGCGCCAGCAGCGGCGGGACCGCGTTTCCTATCATCCTGGCCACTCCTTCGACTTCATGCATAGGATGGAAGACGTAGTCTTCCGGGAACGACTGAAGCACTGCGGCCTCCCGGAGCGAGATCCCGCGATTCTGCGATACGTCGTAGTGACCGAAGCGGCCATTGGAAATGGAATGGCATTTCGTCGTAATGGTCGGCGACGGCCTGTCGGGGCTCATCCGTGTGTAGACGTCCGTGAAGCACGAGACCTTTAGTTTCTTCGCAGCCCTGCGATGGCAGGGGAGCGAAAGGTCTCCGAATTTGGTCGTCGCTAGGTAGCTATTGCTCGCGCCCGGCGGGGCCGAAGCGATCCGCTGGAGGTTCACTGGACTGAGAGCGCGCGCGCGATGATTCGGAATTCGATCGTGAAGCTCCCCAGCCTCAAGACTTGGAAAATGGCCAATGGCGGCCTTGACCGCGACCTCAGTCCGAAGAGGATCGGATGTCGGAAGCCTCAATGTGAGCTCCTTCGCCAATCCGCACTTGGCCTTGTCCTTCCGTACCGCCACAAGGATGGACCGTTTTCGGTACTGTGGGACTCCGAACCGAGACGCGCAAACGACTTCGCTACCGACCGCATAGTTCGCCCTTCGTAGCCCCGAGGAAAAGTCGGCCCAGATGCCTCCGAACTTGGGATCGGAGATCCCAGCCACGTTCTCAGACAAGACGATGTCCGGCGAGAATTCGCGCACGAACTTGAGCGCTTCTGAGAGAAGATTCCTGTCGTTGCGCCGACGCGCAATACGCGATTGCGAAAGTTCCTTGCGGGCAAGCGTCGTGAACGGCTGGCATGGAGCGCAGATCGCGAACATCAACGGGACGCCTGGCGCAAGGCGGCGATAGCGTTCTATGAGCGCACCCAGTTCCTTTCTGAGCTTCAGTTGCTGCCCCTCCGGGTGCTGCTCCGATTTAGGGAAGATGTCTCGGCAGAAGAAGTACGGCGGTTTCCGGTCCAACGTGAAGTTGCCATTGTTCTCCGTGTACGTCCGCTCGCATTTCGGGTCCTTATCGATCCCGGCGATGACGTATCCGCCAGCGTCCAGCAGTCCGCGCGTGGTTCCGCCTGCACCGCAGAACATGTCGATCGCGAGGAATGCGGGCATCCTGATCGCGGACTTCGAGGCAATCGACTTTCTCGTTGGGCCGTTGACGCGTGTGGAAATTGCTCGCGCCATGTCAAGCTCCCTTAAAGAAATCGATGCCGATACGTGCGAAATGCGCCCCGGTCAATTGAAGGACACGGCTGGCATAATTCGCGCGTAGCTGGCCAACGACAGCGAATTCCTGCTGGCCGACGAGCTTCGGAAATTTCGTCAAATCGGTACGCGCGATGCGAACCGCCTTGAAGGTTGCCATTTTCCCCGGCACGAATCGCGTCTTGCCGGCATCGAGCGTGAAGAACATTTCCGGAGCGGGTTGGGAGGTCTGCTCGTCGAAAATCCGGAGTGGAAAGAACTCTTTATCCTTCACGATAAAGGCGTGCCTACCCTGTGTCGCGTTCTTGAGTGACTTCGCTTCGTCAACAAGATCGAGCTTGATAGCCATCATCGCCTTAACAGGATGCAAACTGCTCGCCCACGTAGAGGCGGAGCCTGCCTTCCTGGCGGTGAGATCGCATGCAGGAGACGTAACCATCCAATAATCCGCTCCGTCACGAAACACGGTGCCGGTCGTGATTCTAGATTTGGAAAAATGCTCCGTCGAAAGAAAGGAGTTCAGCAGGAACATCACGCGCGTGGGATCAAACTTGAGGTCCGTATGGGCAAGCACACGAGCGTTTTCCAGCGTGTCCGCAGACTTGATCCCATCGCCGAGATCGGCCCTGATGTCAGTAAGCACCTTTCCTGCGAATCCTCGAAGCTGCGTGTCGCTGGAAATTCGATGCCGGAGCGTCTCTACCATGCGGTCGATGACGGACTCGACCGCGGCCGTCTGATCGCCGTCTTCTTCGAGCTCGGAGAGGAGGTAGTGACTGAGGCCGATTTGTCTCTCCAAATCCGAAAACAATCTGGGATCGGCGGCGAACGACTCTAATTCGAGGTTATTCTGAATTTCGGACACAAGCAGCTGAAGAAAGTTCGGCTTCCAGTCGAGCAGCGCCGCGTGTAGTCCGGACATTAAGTGCCGAACTTCGTTGGCATCCTGCTTCTTGATGATCGCGATGAAGCATCCGCGGCATTGGATCCAGTGAGGACCATTCCTGGTGAACTTCCCTTGTAATCCGTGATTGCCACCCTGATCAGTCTCAAGCTCTTCGGTCGGAGGATTCTGTCTCTTCGCGACGTTTTGCCTGAGCCAAGCTTCCGCCAGAAGGTCGCGATCTATCCCGCCGCCCTTGATCGAGAGCCCCTTGATGATTTCGGTCCTGGCATCTTTGGAAACTCCCGCCAGCCCGCCCGTCATGAACTGAGCCATGACCTCGGCGGTCGGTCGATCCCAATCCTTTGAGTCAGCAGCCTTCCACCAATCGAGCTCCGCCTCATGCCCGTCCAGGAACCCGTCAAAGGCGAGATCGGACCGCAGATTGGCGGCGATGTCCAACCAAACATCTACGAGGTCGTCGGCCTTCGTGTAGACGACCACGGTGTTAAAATGACGGCTTTCGGCCAGACGCTGAAGTATCTCGATCGACTTCGTATTGTCCAAATCATCGGCATCAAGATGGAAATCGAGAACGATGAGATCACATTTTCGCATACGCTCGACCATCTTGATGTCGCCCTTGCGGAAAGTGTTCTCGATGTCGCACGGAAGCTGCCGCTTCCTGAACTCGCCGTAAAGCGCGGCAGCTCGCTCCTTCTCCTTGAACCGCCTGAGAGTCCGCTCGCTTTTGAACATGTCCCCGAAGTTCGGAAAGGCATCATCCACCAGAAAGACGCTGCGCAGGCCATCCACAAACGTCTTCCCTACCGCCTTGTCGTAAACTGCACTCATTTGCTCAAGCCCTGAAACTCGATAATGAAATTGGCTCCGTCGAGCACGCGGGGGTCGGCACCTGACGCGTACCTGATCTGATGTCTGGCAACGGCGAGATTGGCGCGGCTGAGAAACAGGCCGAGGCCTCGACCTTTCGATCGCTTGGTGAAGAACAGTTGGAACAGCCGGCCGACATCGTCCGGATCGACGCCCTTCCCAGAATCCGCGATGACCACTTTGCCATCAACGAAATCGAAAATGACACGGCGGTCGTTCACGAACGAAAGCCAGTACAGCGAGTTGTTCATCAAATTAATGAAAACTGGATAGATACGCGATCTGAGGTCGTTGAACGAAATCGCTCTGAATTGCTTCGTGGCAGTGAACGAAATTTTTTCTTGACGGAAACGGCGGCGAAAGAACTCTTCGACGTAGTCGGCGATCTCGGCTCCCGTGATGACCTCTCGGTTCCTGTAGCCCGCAACTTTCAACGGCGAGAGGAACCTCAGCTTGTCGGTCAGCGCGGCATGGGCGTCAAATGCGAGTTTGAACGCCCGCAGTGCCTTCACCTCCTCCGGCAGCTTGCTTAGATTGCGCCGGACCTCCGCATCGAGCGTTTCCAGTTCGTGACCGATAATCTCGACGGCGATACCGAGCTGAGCGACCTGATAGATGTCCTTCAGACGGTCTTCCAGTTCAGCGCGATCGTCGTCGATCACCGACAGCGCTTCTTCGAGATCGAGGCCTTCCTTCAGGCGGTCGAGCGCCCGAATCAGCGCCCCGTATCGATTGCGGAGGTCGCCTTCAATGTCGGACCGCTTCATGTCGAGCAGATTCAAGGTCGAGGCGAGCGCAATCTCGCTCGTCTTCCCCTTGATGAGGGGCGCAGCCGCTTCATCGTATCGTCCGAAATCGGCATGGACCGCATTCGTCCACTCGGATTGAAGGGCACCGAAGCGGCTTGATAGCTTGACGCGCATCTCCTTCAGAAATTCGGCGATCGCGGCGGAATTGGCTTCGGCGCGTTTTTTGACGAGCACTTGCGGCGACTCCGCGCCGAATTTGGCTTCGGCATCGGCCAAGTCAGCACGAAGCTTCTCGACCGACTCCGACACCTCCGAGAAAGCATCGCGATACTGTCGGTAATCGTCTTCGAAATTTCCGAGCTTTCGCGGAGGTGGCGGCGGTCGAAGTTCCTCCAGCTCGCGGTGCATGTTACGAACGATTGAAGTCACGACCGATACCTCGGCGCGATCCCTCTTCTTCACGATCTCCGCGACGCGTGAGCGTAACTGCTCTACACGCTTCTTTGCAGCAGCGACTGCCTTCGTGTTGTTCTTTACGAAGGAGCGCACGGCACTCCTTTGATCGACGCGAATCTTTTCGGTCGTTTCACGGGCGTTTGCGGCGCGCTTCTCGATCTCCGCAAGATGATCTTGGCGTAAAGGAGCATCCGATCCGAAGTATCGAGCCGCGAACTCGATCAATAGATCTATGACCAACGTACGAAGTTCTGCCCTCGCCCGGTTCTCGACGAGCCCTTCGCGGCCTGCCTTATCCTTTAGATAAGGATTTGTGTTTCTGGATATTGCGACGCGTCCGAATACGCGCCGGAACGAAAAGAAATACCGCCCTGCATGTTGGCTCCGCCGCTCCTCCAATCGGAAGAAATCGCTGTCGGGCCTTCCATACGGCATGACGCGCAGACCGTCCCGATAAACCGCTAGCCCCCCGTACATCTTCGCCCGCTCGAAAAGACCGTCGAGCTGACGATCGGAGTGGGTAGTGTTCTTTTCCAACTGTTCGAATGTGCCTATGCAAAACCGGAAAGGACCGACGTGGTCGCGTCCAGAAGCTGGCGGCGGGCGCCGCGGGGCGTATTCTTGGATGCCGAGATCCTTCCCGAAGGCGATAACCCTGCCCTTAAACCTTCCGCGAGCATCGAAGGCGCCATCGATTACATGCTCCAGTCCGAGAAGCTCGTCATAGCCGAAAACGTCCTGCGAGGAGATGATTCTCGACGTTCGGCCTTCGTTGTGGAGTAGCACCTCATAGTTGAAGTCGATGGGTCTCTTGCTGTACGGATCGATAAATCCGGTCAACGTCCGCCGCAGCAATTCCGCCGGATCTTCCTTTGCGCTGTCCTCCTTCGGCCCTGGGCGAACCCAGTGCGCAAGGTCGTGATGAAGTCCGACCATGAAGAGAGCGGTGCCGTGCTTCCCGAGACCGGAATAGACTGGCCACTCTGCGAGGTGGCGCTCTTCAATCGCCAGTCCGCCGGTCCAAGACGCTTGGATCTCGTCGTGCGTGGTCGTGGTGAGTTTCTGTGCCTCTTCGTACTCGGAAAAGCGGCGCCAACCTTCATAGAGCCGGGCAACGCGCGAGTCGGGATCGCGCCGGGCCTCCGCCTTCGACACGCCGAAGTTCGAACAGATGATTTCGATCATCCCGTCGGTCAATTCGAGGATGTCGTCCGCCCGATCGAATTCAACGGTAGGAATTCGAATGTCTTCAATCAGCAGAAAAGGATTCTCGAATAGGCGCCAATCGACAAGTACGCCAGCGAACTTGTCCTTGGTCGTCTTCGAAACGACGAAGGAGATCGGCGCGAGAAACGCCGCGGACAATCGGCCGATACCCTTCTCGCCTTGTCGGACGCGCTCGCTCAGCCCGAACGTCTCTGGCTTCTCATCCTCGCCGAACTCAATCTTCGACTCCGTACCGATGACCAGCCATCGCTCCCGAAAGTTGGCGATTGACATTCCGCCGCCATCATCCGTGACGAGACCTATCTCCGGATGACCGTCGAAAATGTGGAGCGCCACGTCGCGCGCGTATGCGTCGTAAGAGTTCTTCCAGAGCTCGCTGACCGCAGTTGGCGCATCTGCAATCTGGCCCCTTCCCAAGTGATCGATTGTGCGCGCGCGCGTTTGAAACGGGACCCCGCTCAACGCGACCGGACGACCGCCACGAGCTTGGGACCTCCGGGCACCAGGCATCTTCAAACGCTCCGAACGTCGCAGTCGGCATCAGCCGATAATGTCATGACCTTCGCCGTCGGGACGGCAACGATCCACGCCGTTCGATGTCTCCTAACGACCACGCCCAATTGTCCATCGGCAGTATTCAATCCAAAGTCTTAATAACCCTGACTATACCCGCGGCAATGGGACAGCAAGCCCCGCGAAAGGAGGTGTTTTTCAGACGAAGCCAATGCCCTGAGGATTAGGGAATCGGCATATTGGTGAAGTGGAAACCTGCCCGATATCGGTCGATGCGGGGGCGCCTCGCAAAGCTTGAAATAGGATTTCGCGTTCGCGCGGTGGTTTTAAACCCTTGATTGATGTGGCTCGGAAGCTTGTCCGCGCCAAGAAAGCCCCCCTACATCAGCACGCCTGAAGGCCGCGACGCCCCGTTCCGCGCGCTGTGGGCCATCCTGCGAGTTTTCCGGGAGACGCCCCACTTTCAGGATGATCGTTCGAGACTGCACTGAGGATGCGCCGGCCAGCTTCCCTCCAGTCCCGCAGGCACGCCTTTGGCCGTTTTCCCACTCGGGTGGCAAGACGCTGCCATTCGTCCTCCGAAATCGTGAGGAAGAAGGCTTGTAAAGCATCGTCGGTTAAGACGTCGGTTCGAGAACCGAGAACGGGGCACCACGCTGCCGACGACCGACGAAGGCGGCGCCAATGCTCCGAGGCGCGGGCCGTAGCCTCGTCACAACGAACCCACGCCCCGATATTGAAGTCATACCGCGCAAATTCCTTGCACGGGAAGCGTTCAGAGGCGCGTTCGAGAACGTATCGCCGTAGCAAGACGACTGCTGGAGACAGTGTCATCTTCAGGTGGGTTTCGGATTCTGGGGATCGCTGGGCGTAAGCGAAGTTTCTGGAACAGGGGGCGTTGGCAGCGGCCCACCCATTCCCTTGATCCTGGCAATTTCGGCCGCTCCCAGTTTCCGGAAGCGAGCCAATTCCGGGATTACGTTAACGACGTCGTATGTCGAGAATTCGGCCCGTTGATTATCGTCCAGATACGACATCACGAACATCCGGAGATCTTCCGGAAGACGGATAAGCGCTTCCTGATTACCTCGCGCAGCACCAAGCAGATCGGCGGCATCCTGAACGGCCGACCGGATCTTTCCGACGGTTTCGACACGACGGACGGACTTTTCCTTTTCCTTCTTCCAAAGATCGATGGCAACGGAGGACGGTTCGCAGTTCTCGACCGCCACGCCCTGCCGCTTTGCTTCGAGCCAGACCATGTCCTTTTCAATCTGGGTCCATTCCCCATGAAGACGGACACCACCATCCCAAGCAAGCTTAGCCTTGGTGATGATCGCAATGGCGATATCGCCCGACACTGGACCGTGGACCTCCATCAGATCGCCCATGTCTCGGATTCGAGCGCCACCGACGTGAACCCACGTTCCATCAGGGGCAGCCGTCGCGGTGTATCCCCGTTCCTGCCACCACGTGACGAGATCGGGTTTATGACTATCGACGTGACGGCCGGCAGGCGAGGCGGTGGCCTTCCGAACAAAGGTTGCTGTGTGTTTCAGTTCGCTTATTTGCCAACCTCCTGCATCCGAAATAGCTGAGGCAAGCATAATTGCGCGACCAGGCGTGCCCCAAAAGCGAACGGATCGCGTCCGTGGGTCGATCTCGACCCAACCGCCGTCGCGCAAGAGAATTTTGGTCACGGGATTCGTGGGGGTCGGCACCTCTATCATCCGAAGATCGGCCGCAAACGGCGTGATGTTGAAGCCTTGCGGTGCCGCTGCGCAGACTAATTTACTCTTGAAATCGATCTTGCTCTGATCGTCCGATTTCTTGGTCATGCCGCGTCGTCCCCGTAGTGAACCTCGATCACTATGAATCGAACCGCCGCCGGCGGCCACCGCATGGGCCGCCGCCATCAGTCGGTTGAGGTCGAGACGCCCGAGGTCGGCGACGACGACGCGCTCACGCACGCGGCGTCGAGCCGTTCGAGGATTCCGTTTTGGTATCGCAATCCCTCGATGATCGCATGGAGAACGTCCATCAATTCGTCCAACGGCCGACGGTCCTCGGTCTCGTTCTCTTTTAGCAGGGCCAACAGAGGCAGGAGTTGTTCTGAGGTTGTTCTGGCTCCTCGCGCTTCCAGATAGATCGCTTCTCCCGGAGAGCGGGCCTTCTTGTGATTGTCGGTCATTGTCTTCCTCCTGTGTCATGCGCGCTGCGACGTCTGCGCGTTTTTCGCGAACGATCCTGTCGAGTGCGCCGATCTCGATGCCCGATGTCGTCACCATGAAGACGCCGGGCTTTTTTCCGCGAACGAGTTCGAACCCTTCATCCTGGAGCGCGCTCCTGAACGCCGCTCCCCCGCCAGAGTTGGTCCACGCCGTACGGACGACAGCGTGTATCTTTGGAAGATCTAGTCCCGCGCGTTCGGCTCGGGCGCGCGTTTCCGATGACATCGCACTCATGGGCGGTATCGCCGGCACGGTCATCATCGCGGCGACATCACCGCGTCCAATTCTGCAAAGTTCGTCCGCGACCGATTTCGTTTTCCGGGAATGCGTGATCTGCTCCCCGAAGTCGGCTTCCAGGGTTCGCGCAGCAGCTTCAAGGCGGACATAGGAGTTCCGATCCGACAGGGCTCGGCCATTGGGACCGACATGCGCCACAACGACGTGGTAATGATCATCGGCGACGTCGGCGTCGGCGCGGGGTTTCCCGGAATGCTCCCAGACAGTGAAGGCATGATCTTCGGCTCCCATCGCAACGAGGATCCGGCGGACGGCTTCGTCGCGCTGCGCATCCGACAATCGATTCCTCGGCGAGAGGGAGATATGGTGGCAGGAAACTGTTGCCCGAGACGCATCGCGCAAAGTCTCCATGTAGTGCATGACGTCATCGACGCTGCCGAGCGGCACATTGCCGATGGTGACGACGCGGGACGTTTGCCCGGCTTGCTTATCGAGGTGCTGGAGTAGCTTCCGGATATCTCGGCGTGTCCTGCCGTGTCGCCTGGTGGTGACGATCATGCGGGCGGCTCGTTCCGGAGAGCGAGTACCGCAAGTGTTAGGCGCTCGGTCTCGTCGCGAAGATCGACCAGGGATTCCGAGTCCACGCGGCCTCCGACATGGGCATGCCGCGTCAATTGGTTCAGGTTGTTGCCGATCTTGCCGAGTTGACCCAGGGCCGGTGCGATCACGACGGCAATGGCGTCGCGGCGTTTACGGACGGGGGCGTCACGGCCAACGGCACGAAGAACGGTAGTGCGGGCAAAGGTTGATGGTCCCATGCCGACGGCATCCGCAGCCGCAACGACGGCTGCGCGCTCGACAGGCGTCATCCGGAATGTCGTGGTCGTGGTTTTCTGCCGAACGTTCGAGCTAGACATTCGATGTCTCCATGGGTTCCACGGGGCAAAGCCCTTGGCCAGTTGTTTGTGCGGAGCCACAAACTATTGCTGGCTCTCAATTGTTCTGGCGCCGGCGGAAATACGACAAGTCTGATCAACGGGGAGTGATGCTGCCCAATTCGGGGATCGGCACTTCCACCCTCGTGTCTCGAATCTCGGTCGGCGATGGTTTGCGACACAAAGAATTCGTGACGGATTAAGTGACGCCTTGCCGCCGGTGAATCCTCGACTCACCATTTGTCACGCAAACGGTCGTTTGCGTGACAGGGGAGAAGACCATGGGTGAGTTGATCGGATATGTCCGTGTTTCCAAAGCAGACGGATCGCAAGTCGTCGATCTGCAGCGCGATGCGTTGATGGCTGCGGGCATCAGTCCTGAAATGATCTATCAGGATCACGTGTCTGGAAGCCGTGATGACCGTCCCGGCCTGGAGCATTGCCTGAAGGCATTGCGTTCCGGAGACACGCTCGTGATCTGGAAACTCGACCGTCTCGGCCGCGATCTCCGACATCTGGTGACCACCGTCGATGATCTGGCTCGACGTGGTGTGGGTCTTCGCGTGCTGACAGGCCACGGCGCCATCGACACGACGACGGCGCAGGGCAAATTGATGTTCGGCATTTTTGCCACGCTGGCCGAGTTCGAACGCGAGCTGATCCGGGAAAGGACTATTGCCGGATTGGCGTCGGCGCGTGCCCGTGGACGTGTTGGCGGACGGAAAGCGGCGATGACATGCGCGAAGGTCCGCCTCGCACAGGCCGCGATGGGCAAGCCTGAGACCAACGTCGCCGATTTGTGCCGTGAGCTCGGTGTTTCCCGTCAGACGCTGTATCGCCATGTTGGTCCAGATGGATCGGTTCGCCCTGACGGCCAGAGGATCATCCAGGCGATCCGCGGCACCGACACGACAGGCGACGTGCGAATTCGCCAAGCCGCATCGTAGAAACACGGAGCGCACGTGCTACGATCGCGGTTGCCGCTCTGACCAACTTTCTCGCGCCATCCCATTGTCCCCCGTCCTTGGCCCGTTCTGGCGCTTTGGCGGGGGCGTCCGTTTCCGGCACATCGATCGTCTCGGCGGCATCGAAGATGGTGCCGTCTGCCGAGTCCTGAATTGTGGCGACAGTCGCTGAAGACGAGTCTACTCGACTTCTGGATTCCTCCTTAGCACCGTCCTCCGACATCCCCCGTCGTTCTTCAAACAACAGAGCGGAAATCTTGCTTCCGTTGATGGTGGCCTTCACCCTTGCAAGCAGACGGTCCCGCCACGCAGGCTGCGGACGCGGGTCTGCGGTCTCCAACCTGTTCTTTTTGATGCGTTCACGCCGCTCGCGTTCGTGTTCGTCGATGGTTACGACGTCTTGGCGGGTCCATTTCCCAAACAGGCGACCTTTTCGGACGAGACGCGCTTTCGATTGAGACAGGCGCCAGAGGTCCGACAGAGCCTCGTCGGGAAGTAGGACGGTTTCTTCGGGAGGGCAGATGCCCCACAACATGTAAGTGGCGCACGCTGCTACTTTGCGAACAGGCTCCTGCGGAACGTGGGCTTTCGAGAAGGCGGTGAGAAGCCGCCGGCTGGCGGCTTCCCTGTGTTCGCGCGGGACACGGCAGATGAAATGGGCGTGGAGATCAAAACGACGGCTAACTGGATCGAACCTCGGATGGATGACCAAAAGGATCAATTCGAACCGATTGCGGCGCCGCATCTCGCTGAAATGAATGTTGATGAGGCGATTGAACTCGACATTCGCTTCGACCAGACCACCGACGTCGGCTTTCGCCCCTGTCAGCCCGACTCCCCAGTACAGCAAATCGTCGTATCCAGATTCTTTCACGAACGCTTCGATATTGCGGACGGTCTCGATATCGCGAGGAAGCACTGACTTCTTGAACAGCCGAGATGTGCGCAGCGGACGACCAAGCTCGACGATCTCGCCAGAATGGTCGTCGAGCCGGACGAGATATCGCTCACGATCCGACTGAAAGGGCTCGAAGCCAAGCCTCTGCAGCCGGCCAGCAATGGCCTTCGCCGCCTTTGTCGGCGACGGTTTCGGCGCGCTCAGACCTCCAGACATCGCGTTCAACTGCATCTCTCCATGGCACCCGTGCTAACGGCCGCATGGAAAATGCTCGGTCGAGAACTTGCGGGTGACAAGACGCGTGCTACATCCCCGCTGCCGAGACAGGAGCCCCTCGAGCGTCATGCGGTCTCGAAACGACCCACCATAACCAATTTTCAACCCCTCAAAACGTAACTGAGAAGTCAGTTACGTTTTGGAATGGTTGAAGTGCGGACTGTTGAACTTTTTTGCGGTGCTGGCGGCATGTCCCTCGGTTTCAAACGTGCCGGTTTTGAGCTGGTTCAGGCATACGATTCCTGGGACAAGGCGGTGGAGATCTATCGTCGAAACCTCGGCGGCAGTGTCTGGCAGGCGGACCTGAAGGATATCTTCCGGATCGGCCCGATGCTGGCGACGCTCGCGCCCGACATCCTGATAGGAGGCCCGCCGTGCCAGGATTTCTCTGCAGCCGGTGAGCGTGTCGAAGGGGAGCGGGCAGCGTTGACGAGGGCATTTGCAATGCTCGTCGCGATCGTCCGACCTCGATGGTTTGTCATGGAGAATGTCCCACTTGCCGCCCGTTCGCAGGCGTGGATAGACGCCCGCGCGATGCTAGTGAAAGCGGGGTACGGTCTGACCGAGGCAAAACTCGACGCCAGCTATTATGGTGTCCCGCAGCGCCGACGGCGTCTTTTCGTGATTGGTCGGCTTGGCGAACAGGATGGCTTTCTCGAATCCGCATTGGCGGCTGCGCGATCGCCAAGGTCGATGACGATCAGGGATATGATTGGAGACGCGCTCGGCGATGCCTGCCATTTCCAACCCTGCGTATCGGGAACCCGTGGAATCTGGACTACGGATGGCCCCGCACCGACGATCTGCCGTGATTCGAGACGGTCGATCCCGCCGAATTATCGACCGCATCCAACCGATTCCGTACTGATCGAAGCGGGGGCATTCTACACGCGACCCTACTACGAGGGTCGAGGGGTGCGGACACTCGACGAGCCTGCGCCGGCCGTAATCCGGACAACGCGCGAACGTCCGCGTCCGCATTATCTCGCAAATCCTCATCCTGCCGATCCTGTGCCCGCTGCGACGGCTGCAGTTCTGACGCAAAAGCAGGTGTCGAGAATCCAGGGATTTCCCATCGAGTGGGACTGGTCTTCGGCAGGGTCACGAGACACCGATCAGATGATCGCGAACGCAGTGCCTGCTCCGCTCGCGGAGGCCATTGGCCGGGTTATCCTCGCGCGCGAGGCGGGAGACACGATTCCTGAAATACAGGGGCAGTTCGGGCAATGGCTCCGCCAGCAGCATGGTTTCTCAAAGGCCGTCGTCCGGAACGCGAAGACGAGACTCAATCGTGCCCGTCGCTTGCTCGACGGAAGAACTTTTGCGAATGCTTCAATAGAAATTGCAATGTTGGAAGCAACTGAAGGGTTCTTATGTCTTCCGACAGGAACGAGATCTGATCTGAGGAAAGCACTGCATCTGTATCGAGAGTGGCAATCGTATGCCAAGGAGCGGCAGGCAAAACGGCGCGCGGCCGATTTGGATATTGAGGCAATCGCCGCGTAGGCCAACGTAGCTGCAATGGAGGGAGCGTTTCCGACATTTCACATCGACGACGCCACCATATTCCTTCGAGCAGGTTTACGTTCCCCTGCGGGGGTGACGATCGCTGGAGCCTTCGGCTTTTTGGTCAACCAGTGCCCTGGATTCTTCCCTGCCCCGATATCTATCACTGGAATTTTCGATATCTCGCGATACTGCGACTGAGGTTTTCTTTCTCCGTACTTCCTTCCAACGGTGGCCGGCGCATGACCTAGAACATAGTCGAGGATCGATTCTCTCATATCGACTTCCTCCGCGATGGTGCGGAAACGATGCCGCCATGCGTGATTCGGGCTGATGTTTTTGTCCTTGATCCCAACTTCCTGACGGACCCATGCCGCGATCCGCTCGCCCACCTTCCGAAAAGTTGGGTTCTGATCTGATCCCTTACGCGGGGATTTCTTCGCACAGAACAAGGGCCCCGAGGATTTCAGTACAAAATCAACGAAGCCTTGGCGGACTAGCTCAGGATGGATTGCGATTTCGCGCTCGCCGCCTCCCTTAACAGTGCCAGCGTCTGGCGTTATTCGCAGCATCCAAACGCCGTCAACTTTGCGGACGTCCTGCTTGCGAAGCTGAGCCATTTCACCGACTCTGGCACCGGTATACGCACACAGCGACGGAATCCATCGCCGCGCGGCGCGGTGCTCAGCTCCTGCTCGATCAGACATGGGGATCAACGATGCACGCAAGATCAGCGTGGCTTCGCCTTCCGTGTACCCTCTCTTACCTGTTTCTTTCGGGACTTTGACCTTGATCCGCAATGCTGGATTCTCATCCAGTATGCCATTGCTGATAGCCCACTCGCACACGGCTTTAATAGAGGCGATATACGTCTCCCTGACCGATTTCATCGCTATGCCACGGGCGACCTGGCGATCCTTCCAAGCGATGCACCATGTACGCGTCAAATTCCGGATATCTGGCACCTCATCAGCGATCTTCGCCATGATGGGCCGCCACTTCTTGATTGTACCCGCGCCTAGGTTAGCTTCGCTCGCATATCTGTCGAAAACCTTGAGCAGATGAAAGTCGCCGGCTGGCGCTACTGACGCCGTTTGGATTTCCAAAGGAGGAAATCGACCTTCGTTCGGATCGGGGCGATAGTCGCCATCACGCATGCGATGGAGCTGCTCGCGGGCCTGCAGGACGGCCTTATCCACGGCCTTTCCAACCAGCTCCCGACTTTCGAGTGTCAGGATATAGCCGTGGGCGGATAACCATCCCTCGATGCGCTTGGCATTGCGCGAGGTCCGCAACTTCTCGATGAGAGCCGCGGTCGCCTTCTGGTCTTTGCCTGCGAAAGCCATCTTTGCCTTCCCGTGGAAAGCTTGGTCGATGAGAAGCGGGCCGATGCTCGCATTCTGCGGATCATCGTGGTGCTCATCCATCAGCGATCGATAGATTTCACCTGCGATAGCTTCGGCCTGCCGATGAGACAGAGATTGCGTTCCCTGACGGAGCCGATGCCATCGTTCCTCGACCTCTGCCGACACTCGCGCATGGGCGATCTTGGCCTCCGCGGGATCGCGGGTTCTCAGCGAGATCTTCTCTTCCAGTTTGCCGACGAGTGATCGGAGCGCTTTCGGAACGCGCTTTCGATACCAGTAGATGCCAGAGGAATGACGAATTGGACGCGACATGCGAAGGACCATATGTACCGCCGTTGTGTACCAATCGGCGATTTAAAAGTCCTTACAGCTCAATGATTTGAGCAGTTTCAATAGCTTATAAGGGCGATGGCGGAGAGGGAGGGATTCGAACCCCCGATAGGCTTGCACCTATGCCGCATTTCGAGTGCGGTGCATTCAACCACTCTGCCACCTCTCCTTGGTGCCAAAGCGGGCGATTCACGCCCGGTGGTTGGGGCGTGTTCTAGGCGAGGAGCGGCGGATAGACAAGGCGGGGTGCGGCGGATTTCTCTCCGGAATCGACCGGAGAACGCCAGATCGCCGCCCCCGCGCGGCGCCGGGAGCCGCGGGAGATCAGGCCTTCTCCTTGCTATCCTTGTCTTTTTTGCCCTTGTCCTTGTCTTTCTCCTTGTCCTTCTCGCGTTCCTTCTTCGCCTTGTCCTTGTCGCGGCGGTTGGTGAAGCGGGCGTTGCCGAGGCCGGTGCCGATCGTGAGCACGCCCCAGCGCTCGAATTCCTGCATGAACGGCACTTCGCTGAGGCCCTGGGCAACGCCGTCATTGTGCATCAGGATCGCGGTGTCGTGCTTGCCGATCATCGGGATGCCTTCGAGCAGGCTGCGCGGCAGGTGGAACTTGCTGCTCTCCCAATTGCCGGGCAGGTTCTGGGCGCCCTTTTCGATGCTGCCGTCGGCGTTGATCACGCCCGGACAGGAAATGCCGATGAACGGCGCCAGCTTGAAGCCTTCGTCTTCGGCCTGCGCGATCAGATCCTTCAGCATCCGCGTCAGCCGCTTCACCGCGCCCTCACGGGTCGGCTCGTCCTCGGCGTGGCGCCACAGGTCGGACTTCCAGACCGAGGCTTTCGACAGGTCCGGCGCCTTCTTCCAGGCGGTCTCGACCACGCCGCAGCGGATGTTGGAGCCGCCGATATCGACCGCCAGGATGCTGTCGTGCGCCTCGAAGATCCACGACGGCGCCAGATGCAGGCAGCCGATCAGCCCGGCCTCGTCGGGATGAAACCGGATCGGCACCAGATCGACCGCGTGGCCCTCCGCCTTCAGCAGAATGTCGGTGCGGGCGATCGCCAATTCGCCGACCCGGCTCTGGCGGAAGCCGCCACCGACCACGATACACTCGGTGTCGGCCCAGGCCTTGGTGCGCAGGAAGCGCTTGGTGACATAGGCAAGCTCCTGGGCGAAATCCTCGATCGCGCTGTGCACCACCGCCGCGGCGGCGACGTCGTCGCTGGTCAGAGCCTCGTCGAGCGCGCCTTTGGCGATCTTCTTGGTGTCCCGCCGACCAAAAGGATCGTCGCCCGCCTCGCGCAGCGGCTTGCGCCAATCGTCGAGCAGGCGCTGGAATGCGCCCCGGCACGCGCGGTCGCCGAGAAACCCGTCGTCGTCCTTGATCTCGATATTGTAGCTGTCGATCTCGACCGAAGGCAGGCGCGTCGCGCCATGCCCGGCGATGCCGGCATTGGTGGCGGTATCCTCAGCCATCTGGAGCCCCCCGTTCGAACCGATCGACAACGATCCCGGAACCGGTTGGTTGCATGCCCGCTCCGGCTCCGCCTGCCGGGCCGTCCGCCGCCGGCAGATTCGCGGCCGCGCCGCCTTGACGGCAGTGACCCGGCGGGTATAAGTCACGCACCGGCGCGGGCAGGTCTCGCGCCGGATTGTTTTTGTGCGGCCAGAGGCGTGTTTTCGCCCGGCTCAAGTCCGTCCGCACCGAAGCCGCGGCGCTTTCGTCGTCGCACCCCGTCATCGACTGACCAAAAAGCCGGCCCGGGTTCACCCGAGGCCGGGTTCGAACACGAAGGAACAAAAAGATGTTCGCAGTCATCAAAACCGGCGGCCGGCAGTACCGTGTCGTTCCGGAAGATGTGCTCGAAGTAGGCAAGCTCGACGGCGACGTCGGCACCATCATCCAGCTCGGCGAAGTGCTGGTGCTGGGCGGCGACACCCCGGTTCTCGGCGCGCCCACCGTGGCCGGCGCCACCGTGGCGGCCGAAGTGCTGGACCACAAGCGCGGTCCGAAGGTGATCGCGTTCAAGAAGCGCCGCCGCAAGCACTCCAAGCGCAAGCGCGGCTATCGCGATGAAATCACCGTGCTGCGGATCACCGAGATCCTCGCCGACGGCAAGCAGCCTTCGGTCGGTCCCCGCCCCAAGCGCGCCAAGGCGGCCCCGGCTGCGGAAGCTGCCGAGTAAGTCGGCGCGCAGCAGGCGTGACAAAAAAGCGGGATGATTCCGTAACGGGATTCATCTAAAAGGCATTTCGGATTTTGGAGACGAGCCATGGCTCATAAAAAAGCGGGCGGTTCCTCGCGCAACGGACGTGATTCCGCAGGCAAGCGTCTTGGCATCAAGGCGTTCGGCGGCGAGCGCGTGATTCCCGGCAACATCATTGCGCGTCAGCGCGGCACCCAGTGGCATCCCGGCCTCAACGTCGGCATGGGCACTGATCATACCTTGTTCGCCAAGGTGGAAGGCCACGTCGAATTCCGCGCCAAAGCCAACGGCCGCACCTACGTATCGGTACTCCCGATTGCGATGCAGGCGGCCGAATAGACGGTGGACCGAAAATATGTGTCCGCCGGGTCCTGTCAAACCGGCGGAGCACACCTAAGGGCTCCAGGGGAGGCGGGATAACCGGCCTCCCCTTTTTCTTTGCGTAGTTCTACGGCGCATCTTCAGGAGCCCGCCATGTTGCAGGAGATCCCGACCACCACGCCCTCGTTGCGCGAGGCGAGACCTTGCGTCCTCGAGACCGAGCGGCTGACGCTGCGCAAACCGGTGCTCGCGGACGTTCAGGCCATCGCTTCGCTCGCCAATGATCGCCGTGTCGTCGAGATGACCCGGCGGATGCCGTTCCCGTACACCCGCGACGACGCCGCGCGCTTCGTCACCGCGCTGCCCAAGGGCAACGACAGCGTGTTCCTGATCGAGGCCGAAGACCTGGAGCCGATCGGCCTGGTCGGCGTCGACTGGAGCGACCGCGATGCGCCGGAGCTCGGCTATTGGCTCGGCGTGCAGCATTGGGGCAACGGCTACGCCACTGAAGCTGCACGAGCGGTGATCGACTTCACGTTCGAAGTGCACGGCGCCAGGCAGATGATCTCCGGTGCCCGCGTCATCAATCCGGCGTCGCGCAACGTGCTGGAGAAGTGCGGCTTTCAATGGACCGGTGTCGAGCTGCACCGCTTCGACGCGATCGCGTCATCGAGCCCCGTCGACTGCTTCCGCCTGACCCGCGGGGTGTGGTCGTCGCTGAAGAAGTGGGGCACGACCAAGCGGCGGTGCTGACGCAGACGTCGTCGGGAGAGTGTACGCATCGGCCGGGCCGCGCCCCGGCCGATGCTGTTTCCGAGACAGTCGTATCAAGCCTCACCTTTGCTGTTACCCACCGCTTAACCACCGCCGGAGGAGAAGCAACCGACCTCGGTCGGAACCGAGTTCAGCGGGGCGGGCAAGCTGCGTAGGACGGACTTCCAAACAGGGAGTTCCAAATGTCCGCTCATCGCTACATCCAAGCCGTCCTCGCCCGCGACCTCGCCGAAGACATCAAGCCGCTCGCGCCCGCGACGATCGATCAGATCGAACGCGCCGCCGACCGCGCCGCGGAGGCCGATCAGCATCGCGAGCGGACCGAACAGCTCAGCTTCCGCTTCGTCGATCTAGACCGCCGGTTCGGTATCTGATCCTGGCGGACAGGGCGCGTTCAATCGGCGTTTAACCATCGCCGGCTGATCGCGCCGCCTCCAACTTCACGCATACGCGATCTTCATCAACTACGTGTAGTCAGGCGTCAGTTCGACCAGGGAGGTCCAGATGCCCGTTTCGCCCGACCAGGCCGTCGCCGTCCGCGACGTGCGCGACGAATTCCGTGCCGACCTCGACGCGTTCGAGGCGACCGAGCGCAAGCTGTTGATCGAGGAGCGCCGCGAACGTGCGCGCGTGCTCAGCGAGAGGTTCAACGGCCTGACGCTGCGCGTCAGCGAGTAGTCACACGGCCGGCGGACGGGCCGCACGCTCGCGCCAGCCGAGATAAAGCCCGGAGCCGACGATGATCGCCGCGCCCACCATCAGCGCATGCGACGGGACATCGCCGAACAGCAGCCAGCCGAACGCGGCGGCGAAGATGATCATCGTGTACTGATACGGCACCACCACGCTCGCCGGCGCCAGCCGCAGCGATCGGTTGACGCACAGCAGACCGACCGCCGACACCGCACCCGAAATCGCGAACCAGACCAGATCGCCGGGGGGCGGCGTCATCCAGCCCGACGGAGCCAGAACGAGGCCGAGCAGCAGCGTTCCGGCGAATTGCTGCGAGGCCAGCACCATGTCCGGGGTCTGGCGCAAGAACCGCGTCAGCAGCAGCAGCCCTGCGAACAGCACGCTGGCGAGGATCGCGATCAGCGCCGGCCAGCTCACGGTCTGGGCCGAGGGCTGCAGCGCGATCAGCACGCCGACGAAGCCGATCACGATCGCGATCGCCCGCGGCTTGTCGATCGGCTCGCCGAGAAACAGCGCAGCGCCGACGGAGACGAACAGCGAGGAGGCGAGATAGAAGGTGATGACGTCGGCGAGCGGCAGATAGACGGTGGCCAGATAGAACACCGCGACTTCGCAGGCGGCGATCAACGTCCGCGCCAGTTGCAGGCCCGGCCGCTCCAGCCGCGCGAACGCCTTGCGCTGACGCCAGATCAGCGGCGACAGCACCAGCAGCCCGGCCAGCGCCCGCAGCAGCAGCAATTGTCCGACCGAATAGGTCGCCACCACGGTCTTGCCGGCCGCGTCGGAGAACGAGAACGCCAGCATCGCCAGCAGCATCAGCAGGATGCCGGCGATCCGCGCGGTGCGCGGATCGGATGCGGTGGTGATTTTGGCGAACAGCCCCATATCTGCCCTGTCGGTCATGACCGGCGCTTATCGCGCCGCTGCGCGAACCGACGCAAGGCGTCGCAGCGTCGCTTCGACTTTCAGACTGCGGCAGCGGCCGGCGATGATCGAAGTATTGCCGCGCCCCCCGACCTTACGATACGGATGGCCCATGAAATTCCTCGATGAAGCCAAGGTTTACATTCGCTCCGGCGACGGCGGGAACGGCTGCGTGGCGTTCCGCCGCGAGAAGTTCATCGAGTTCGGCGGCCCCAATGGCGGCAATGGCGGCCGCGGCGGCGACATCATCGTCGAGGCGGCCGACGGCCTCAACACGCTGATCGACTACCGCTACCAGCAGCATTTCAAGGCGCCGAAAGGCGGCAACGGCATGGGTAGCGACCGCCACGGAGCCGGCGGCAAGGACGTCGTGATGAAGGTGCCGGTCGGCACCCAGATCTTCGACGAGGACAAGGAAACGCTGATTTACGACTTCACCAAGGTCGGCGAGCGGTTCGTGCTGGCGAAGGGCGGCAATGGCGGCTTCGGCAACGCCCATTTCAAATCCTCGACCAACCGCGCGCCGCGCCACGCCAACCCCGGCCTGCCCGGCGAGGAGCGCTGGATCTGGCTGCGGCTGAAGCTGATCGCCGATGCCGGCCTGGTCGGCCTGCCGAATGCCGGCAAATCGACCTTCCTGTCCAAGGTCAGCGCCGCCAAGCCGAAGATCGCCGACTATCCGTTCACGACGCTGCATCCGCAGCTTGGGGTGGTGAACAGCGACGGCCGCGAATTCGTTCTTGCCGATATTCCCGGCCTGATCGAAGGCGCCCATGAGGGCGCCGGCCTCGGCGACCGTTTTCTCGGCCATATCGAGCGCTGCCGGGTGCTGCTGCACCTGATCGACGCCACCTGCGAACACGCCGGCAAGGCCTACAAGACGGTGCGCGGCGAACTGGAAGCCTATGCCGACGCGCTGACGGACAAGATCGAGATCGTCGCGCTGAACAAGATCGACGCGGTCGATCCGGACGAATTGAAGAAGCAGAAGGACCGGCTGAAGCGGGCCGCCAAGAAGACGCCGCTGCTGCTGTCCGGCGTCACCGGCCGGGGCGTGCCGGAGGCGCTGCGGGCGCTGGTCGCGGTGATCGGCGAAGCGCCGGTCTCCGACAAGGCGATCGGCACCGCCGACAATCCGGCCGAAGCCAAACCGTGGGCGCCCCAGGACGCCTGAGCGGCCCCGCCATCCGGACCACCGCAAGCCCCGGTGACGACAGCTCTGCCGGTCCGTTCGCACGGCTTGCGCGAGCCGGCGCCGTGCTGCAAAACGAGCCTCTTCCCGCCAGTCGCCGCGCTTTAGCGCCCCGCGACGCTGTGATCGATATACTCCCATGGCCAGCCCCAAACTTCGCGATTTCCGCCGTATCGTCGTCAAGGTCGGCTCGTCGCTGCTGATCGATTCTGCCGCCGGTGAGGTGCGGGCCGGATGGCTGGCGGCGCTGGCCGCCGACATCGCCGAGCTGCATCGCGGCGGCCGCGACGTGATGGTGGTATCGTCCGGCTCGATCGCGTTGGGCCGCAGCCGCCTGAAGCTGCCGCGCGGCCCGCTGAAACTCGAGGAAAGCCAGGCCGCCGCCGCGGTCGGCCAGATCGAACTGGCACGAACCTGGTCCGAAGTGCTCGGCGCCCACGGCATCGGCGCCGGCCAGATCCTGGTGACGTTCCAGGACACAGAAGAGCGACGGCGCTACCTCAACGCCCGCTCGACCATCGGCAAGCTGCTGGAATGGCACGCGGTGCCGGTGATCAACGAGAACGACACCGTCGCGACGACCGAAATCCGCTACGGCGACAACGACCGGCTCGCGGCCCGGGTCGCCACGATGGCCAGCGCCGATCTGCTGATCCTGCTGTCCGACATCGACGGGCTGTACACCGCACCGCCCGGCAGTGATCCCGACGCCACGCTGATCCCGGTGGTCGAAGCGATCACCGCCGAGATCGAAGGGATGGCCGGGGCGGCCGGTTCGGAGCTTTCGCGCGGCGGCATGCGCACCAAGATCGAGGCGGCCAAGATCGCGACCTCCGCCGGGACGCATATGCTGATCGCCTCCGGCAAGATCGATCACCCGCTCAAGGCGATCGCCGAGGGCGGCAAGTGCACCTGGTTCCTGACCCCCGCCAATCCGGTCACGGCGCGCAAGCGCTGGATCGCCGGATCGCTGGAGCCGAAAGGAACGCTGACGATCGACGCCGGCGCGGTCAGCGCGCTACGTGCCGGCAAGAGCCTGCTGCCGGCCGGCGTGATCCGGGTCGACGGCCAGTTCTCGCGCGGCGATGCGGTGATCGTGCGCGGGCCGGATACTCACGAGATCGGCCGCGGCCTGGTCGCGTACGACGCCGAGGATGCCGAGAAGATCAAAGGCCGGTCGTCCCCCGACGTGATGATGATTCTCGGAATCACCGGCCGCGCCGAGATGATCCATCGCGACGACCTGGTGGTCGGGACGGCGCCGGCGTGATCAGGGCGCGATATCCTTGGGCGTAATGTCCTGGCGCCCGTGCAGCACACGCGCAATCCGAATGGCTCCCGCCTCGGCCGTAGAAGACCAGGTAACTACCGACAGGAAAACTCCGGACCGTTGGTGACAGTTCCGGGCGCCGCCGACCTGCACCAGGATTCGGCGTGAGCAGGTCGAACGTTTGGGTGATCAATTCGATCACTGCATCAGCAGCGTGTTCGTTATCAGTTGCAATAAATGACCAGATCTGGTCGAGGTCGGTGCGCGCGCGTGGACTTAGGCGACGATTAAGAAACACCTTTGGAGGCTGCTGCGCGCGCAGCAGCGAGCCTCTCCCGTCCACGTCGCTTCACATCCTCAGCCAAGGTCTTGGCGTCGAACTCCTCGCCCGGCCCGCTGTCCAGCCCCTTCTGGATCTCCGCCCGGAGCGCCTTGAGCTTGGCTTCGCGCGCCTGCATCTGGCGCAGGCTTTCCCGCACGACGTCGCCCGCGGTCTCGTAGCGACCGCTTTCGACCAGGCTGTCGACGAACGCCGCGGAGTGCTCGTCGAGGGTGTAGCTGCCGGCCATGGGAGCCTCCTTGAGCAGATTTCAGAAGGATAGGGATCACCCGGTTTCCCTGCAACCGGCTTGGCGTACCGGCATTTTCCTCCTATTTACATGACGTAACTCGGATTTTTCAGGCTCCAGCCCATGACCGCCTCGCTCAAAGCCATCGACGGCAGCGCCGAACTGACGACGCTGATGACCGACCTGGGCCGCCGGGCCCGCGCCGCGGCCCGGATCCTGGCGCTGGCGCCGCCGGAGCAGAAGAACCGCGCGCTGGAAGCGATGGAGCGGGCGATCCGCACCCATGCCGACAAGATCCTGGCGGCGAATGCCGAGGATGTCGCCGACGCCAAAGCGGCCGGTACCACCTCGGCATTTCTGGACCGTCTGACGCTGACGCCCGCGCGGGTGGAGGCGATGGCCGAAGGCATCGCGGTGGTGCGCGGCATCCCCGACCCGATCGGCGCCGTCACCGAGAGCTGGCAGCGGCCGAACGGCATGACCATCGAACGCGTCCGGGTGCCGCTCGGCGTCGTCGCGGTGATTTATGAGAGCCGCCCCAATGTCACCGCCGACGCCGGCGTGCTGTGCCTGAAGTCCGGCAATGCCGTGATCCTGCGCGGCGGCTCCGAGAGCTTCCGCTCCGGCCGTGCGATTCACGACTGCCTGGTGCAGGGCCTGCGCGAAGCCGGGCTGCCGGACGCGGCGATTAGTTTGGTGCCGACCCGCGACCGCGCCGCGGTGGGGCTGCTGCTCGCCGGCCTCGATGGCGCGGTCGACGTCATCGTGCCGCGCGGCGGCAAGAGTCTGGTGGCGCGCGTCGAAAGCGAGGCGCGGGTGCCGGTGTTCGCGCATCTCGAAGGCGTCAATCACGTCTATGTCGATCGCAGTGCCGATCCGGCGATGGCCAAGGCGATCGTGCTCAACGCCAAGATGCGCCGCACCGGCGTCTGCGGCGCGGCCGAAACGCTGCTGATCGATCGCGCCGGCGCTGCGACGCATCTGGCGCCGCTGGTGACGATGCTGATCGACTCAGGGTGCGAAGTGCGCGGCGATCAGGCGGTGCAACAGGTCGATCCCCGGGTGAAGCCGGCGAGCGACGAGGACTGGGACACCGAGTATCTCGATGCAGTGATCGCCGCCAAGCTGGTCGACGGCGTCGATGCGGCGATCGCCCATATCCACGATCACGGCTCGCACCACACCGACGCGATCGTCGCCGAGGATACGCAGGCCGCCGCGAAGTTTCTCAGCGAGGTCGATTCTGCGATCGTGCTGCACAACGCCTCGACGCAGTTCGCCGACGGCGGTGAGTTCGGCTTCGGCGCCGAGATCGGAATCGCCACCGGCAAATTCCACGCCCGCGGGCCGGTCGGCGCCGAGCAGCTCACCACCTTCAAGTATCGCATCCACGGCAGCGGGCAGACCCGGCCGTGATGCCGCCGCGCCGCCGAGGCTGAGGTGACGCCGGATCTCGCCGCGGCGCGCCGCGCGATTCCGCCGTTCACGCCCGGGATGCGGATCGGGCTGCTCGGCGGCTCGTTCAATCCGCCGCATCTGGCGCATCGCGCGATCAGCCAGTTCGCGATCAAGCGGCTGGGGCTCGACCGGGTGTGGTGGCTGGTGTCGCCCGGCAATCCGCTGAAGGACGTCTCCGGGCTACGCGAGATCGACGCCCGCGTGGCCGCCGCGCAGGCGATCGCGGACGATCCGCGGATCCAGGTCAGCCGTCTCGAAGCCGTCATCGGCACCCGCTACACTGCCGACACTCTTCGCTATCTGCGCCGGCATTGTCCCGGCGCTCGCTTTGTCTGGATCATGGGCGCCGACAATCTGGCTCAGTTCCATCGCTGGCAGCAGTGGCAGCAGATCGCCGCCGAGATTCCGATTGCGGTGATCGACCGTCCGCCGACCAGCCTGCGCGCCCTGGCGGCTCCCGCTGCGCAGCGTCTGATGCGCATGCGACTTCCTGCCGACGCGGCAACGACGCTGGCCGATCATCCGCCTCCAGCCTGGGTGTTTCTCACCGGGCTGAAATCGCCGGTGTCATCGACGGCGTTGCGGAACCCCGATGGAAGCTGGAAAGCATGATGACCGCGCCCGCTGGACTCCAGGCGCGGCGCTCCCCACATCGGACGTGTGACATTTGCGCGACTGCGCGGCGGCGCTGCGGGTGCTTACGGTTGCGCCGATTCCACTTTGCTGGAAATTGCTCTAGAATGACCTGTGGGCACCGGGAGTCGGCACCCACGATACAGTGAAAGGAAAGGTCCCTGACCACGTCTGTATTGTCCACGTCGGCTTTGCCGAAATCGGTCGCGGCAAAGGCATCGCGGTCCGCGTCAACCAGGACTGCGCCAGGACCGATCCCCGAGGCGATCCTTTCGGATGCGGCGCCAGTCAAGGCTGCGCCGGATGCGGAAGCGACGCTGAAACTGATCCTCTCCCGCCTCGACGACATGAAGGCGGAAGAAACGGTAACGATCGACCTCCGCGGCAAATCCGCGATGTTCGACTACGTGGTCGTCAGCAGCGGGCGAGCTAATCGTCACGTCGGCGCGATCGCCGAGAACGTCGTCAAGGCGCTCAAGCAGGCCGGCATCGCCGCCCCGCACGTCGAAGGCTTGCCGAATTGCGATTGGGTGCTGATCGACAGCGGCGACGTCGTACTGCACGTCTTCCGTCCCGAGGTCCGCGAATTCTACAACCTCGAGCGGTTGTGGACTCAGGGACCGGCGCCGGCCAAGACGCTGTAGCCATCGCACCCCCTCTTTTGGGGGGCGGCGCGGCTGACGACGGGTGTCTGACGGATGAGGAGCGCGGCTCTCGCGCAAGGGGCGCGTGAGCCGATGCGACTGATGATCCTTGCGGTCGGAAAACTGAAACAGGGGCCGGAGCGGGAGCTGGCGGAACGCTATCGCGCGCGGTTCGATGATCTCGGCCGCAAGCTCGGCTTCCGTGGCCTCGATGTTCATGAAATCGCTGAAAGCCGCGCCCGCGAGGCGCCGGCCAGGATGGCGGAGGAAGCCTCGGCAATCACCGGCCATGTCCCCGACGGCGCCGTGCTGGTGACGCTCGACGAGCGTGGCCAGAGCCTCGGCAGCACGGCCTTCGCCACCCAGCTCGGGCGGTGGCGGGACGAGCAGGTGCCCGGTACTATTTTCGTGATCGGCGGTGCGGACGGACTTTCGCCCGAATTGCGGCGCAAGGCAAAGTTGAGCCTGTCGTTCGGCGCTGCGACCTGGCCGCACCAGTTGGTCCGCGTGCTGCTGTTGGAGCAGATCTATCGGGCCGCGACGATCTTGGCGGGACATCCTTATCATCGTGCGTAATCGACGCCGTAGTGAACCGATGCATGCACCGCGCCACAGGGCTGCGAGGGACAGATCGGCTGCCGGCCCCTGGGGACGAGCGGCGCTGTTGTCTGCTGGCCTTGCGGCGGGCGGCCTGCTCGCGCACGGCCTTGCGCCCCGGCAGGCCGCGTTGATCGCCGCAGCCCAGGCACAGACGGCACCGGCCGCGACCACGGCCTCGCCCTCGATGGCCGACCTGATCAAGCAGCACGAACAGGAACTCGAGGCGGCGCGGGCGCAGCAGAAGAGCGCAGCCGAGCAGCAGGACCGGCTCAAGGCCGATCTCGCCGCGATCGGGGCCGACCGCACCAAGCTCAATCAGGAACTGATCGACGTCGCCGCCAAGGTACGCACGATCGAAACCCGGATCAGCGACGCCGAAGCCCGGTTGCGGCCGCTGGACGCCCGCGAAAACGAGATCCGCAGCTCCCTGGATCAGCGCCGCGACGAGATCGGGGAAGTGCTGGCGGCGCTGCAACGCGCCGGCCGACGCGCCCCGCCGGCGCTGCTGGTGCGGCCGGAGGATGCATTGGAGTCGCTGCGCACCGCGATCCTGTTAGGTGCCGTAGTACCGGAATTGCGAACCCGTGCCGAACGGCTCGCCACCGACCTCGGCGAATTGATCGCCGTGCGCCAGAAGATCGCCGCCGAACGCGATCAGCTCGCCGCCGACCGCAGCCGGCTGGGCTCGGACCAGACCCGCCTCGCCGCGCTGGTCGAGGAACGACAGCGGCAGCAGAGCGCGGTCGAAAGGGACATCGACGCCGAGCGCGGCCGGGCGCTGACATTGTCGCGCCAGGTCGACAGCCTGCAGGGCCTGATCGCCAAAATGGAACAGGACCTGAAGAGCGCCGCCAAGGCCGCAGCGGTCGCCGGACAGAAGGGCGCCCCCACCTCGCCGGGCGGCAAGCCGGATCTCGCCGCGCTGAAGGATCCGGGCCGGCTCAGCCCGGCAATCGCCTTCGCTTCGGCCAAGGGCATGCTGCCGTTTCCTGTGAACGGCGCCAAGATCCGTGATTTCGGACGCCCGGACGGGGTCGGCGGCGTCGAGCGCGGGATCTCGTTGTCGACGCGGCCGGGCGCGCAGATCACCACACCCTGCGACGGCTGGGTGGTCTATGCCGGCCCATTTCGCTCCTATGGACAACTCTTGATCCTCAATGCCGGTGGCGGGTATCATGTCCTCATCGCCGGGATGGAGCGCATTTCAGTCAATATCGGCCAGTTCGTGCTCACGGGAGAGCCGGTCGCGACCATGGGGTCGACCTCGCGGGTCGCCTCGATCCTCGCAGCCAACGCCAGTCAGCCCGTGCTCTACGTCGAGTTCCGTAAAGACGGCACTCCCATCGATCCAGGTCCATGGTGGGCCGCAAATGAAGGCGAGAAGGTTCGCGGATGATGCGCAAGACTTCGGTAATCCTCCTCAGTGCCGTCACCGGTGCCGCACTGACGCTCTTCGTGACCCAGCCGCGCACGATGCTGATGGGCGCCAGCGCCCGTGCCGCCACCTCCGACACCTATCGCCAGCTCAACCTGTTCGGCGACGTGTTCGAGCGCGTGCGCAGCGACTACGTCGAAAAGCCCGACGACTCCAAACTGATCGAATCCGCGATCAGCGGCATGCTGACCGGACTCGACCCGCATTCGAGCTACATGGACGCCAAGAGCTTCCGTGACATGCAGGTGCAGACCCGCGGCGAGTTCGGCGGTCTGGGCATCGAAGTCACGATGGAAGACGGCCTGATCAAGGTGGTATCACCGATCGACGATACCCCGGCATCCAAGGCCGGCATCCTGGCCAACGACATCATCACCAATCTCGACGACGAAGCGGTGCAGGGCCTGACGCTGAACCAGGCGGTCGAGAAGATGCGCGGCCCCGTCAACACCAAGATCCGGCTGAAGATCGTCCGCAAGGGCCAGGACGCTCCGATCGAAGTGACGCTGGTGCGTGACAACATCCGCGTCCGCTCGGTGCGGGCCCGGGTCGAGGACAGCGACATCGGCTACATCCGCATCACCACCTTCAACGAGCAGACCACCGAGGGGCTCAAGAAGGAGATCACCAACCTCACCAATCAGATCGGTGCCGACAAGCTGAAGGGCTTCATCCTCGATCTGCGCAACAATCCGGGCGGCCTGCTCGAGGAGGCGGTGACCGTCTCCGACGCGTTCCTCGATCGCGGCGAGATCGTCTCGACCCGCGGCCGCAATGCCGAAGAAACCCAGCGCCGCTCCGCCCATGCGGGCGACCTGACCAAGGGCAAGCCGGTGATCGTGCTGATCAACGGCGGCTCGGCTTCGGCTTCCGAAATCGTCGCCGGCGCGCTGCAGGATCACAAGCGGGCCACCGTGGTCGGCACCCGGTCGTTCGGCAAGGGCTCGGTGCAGACCATCATTCCGCTCGGCTCCGGCAACGGCGCGCTGCGGCTGACCACGGCGCGCTACTACACGCCGTCGGGCAAGTCGATCCAGGCCAAGGGCATCACCCCGGACATCGAGGTGATGCAGGACGTGCCCGCCGACATCAAGGCGCGGACCGACACCAAGGGCGAAGCCTCGCTGCGCGGCCACCTGAAGGGCGCCGATGGCGACGAGAAGACCGGCTCGCAATCCTACGTGCCGCCGGAAGCCAAGGACGACAAGGCGCTGAAGGCCGCGGCCGACATGCTCCACGGCATCAAGGTCAACGCGACCGCGCCGGTGGCGGACAAGCAGACCAACGGCGACAAGGCCGCGGTCGACAAGCCGGCCGGCAACAAGGCGGCGAACTGATCGGTCGGCGTTTCCGGCTTCATTCGTTTGCTGAAAGGCCGGCCCCTGGCAGGCCGTGTGAAAAGTCGAAGGCTCCGGTTTTCCGGGGCCTTTTTCTTTGGCGAGATGGTTGTTGGCTCAGGCGAGGCTGGTTCGCAAAGTGGCGGCGCCGACGAGATTGATGGCGCGCAGGATATTGTAGGCGAGGACGCTGAGGGCGGCTTCGTTGCTGACCTTTTGGCGGCCCCGGGTGAGGAATCGTCCCCCTCGGTCCCCCTTTTTGCTGCCCGGCTCGCGTGCCGGCGGCGGGCGACGTCGAGCGCCGCCGTGTCGTGCTATCGTCGCAGCGACTGATTCGGGAGATCGTTGGTAGTGGCGGCGGACGAACTGAGCACCCCGCTGGGTCAGAAGCGCAGCCGCTGGCAGCGACTGCGCCACTATCGGCTGCCGTTCAACGCGACGCAGGCGATCGCGACGCTGCTCGGCGTCTTTGTCCTCGCCTTCCTCGGCTTCGCGATCTTCAGCCACGATCCGCTCGGTGGCGAGCCGGTGGTCCGCCTCGAGATCCCGCCTGCGGCCGATGCCCCGAAGCAGGCGGCCGCCGCGCCGGCAAAGGCCCCGGACGGCAAGGCGGAGAACGCCCCCGCCGCCGGCCCGGACCAGCACGGCGGCAAGCAAGCCGCACCGGGGCAGAAGACCATCACCATCATCGACGGCTCCAAGGGCACCCGGCAGGACGTCGTGGTCGGAGCCGACACGGCGGACAAATCGGAGCCGCCGGGCGGCGCGAGCGCGGTTGCGGCCGACGGCATCAACCCGAAACTGCTGGAACAGTCGCGCTACGGCATGATCCCGGTGATGGCCGGGGGCCTGAAGCCGTTCAATGCCTACGCCATGGCGACGGACGCCGAGCGCGCCAAGGCCGAGCGGATGCCGACGGTGACGATCGTGGTCGGCGGCCTGGGGATCGGCGCGGCGCGCACCAACGACGCGGTGATGAAGCTGCCGGCGCCGGTGACGCTCGCTTTCACGCCCTACGGCTCCGATCCCGGGAAGCTGGCGACCGAGGCGCGGGCCAAGCGTCACGAGATCATTCTGCAGATCCCGATGGAGCCGTTCGATTATCCGGACAACGACCCCGGACCGCAGACGCTGCTGACCTCCAGCGCGCCGGAGCAGAATCTCGACCGGCTGAATTGGCATCTCAGCCGGATCCAGGGCTATGTCGGCCTGTCGAATTTCATGGGCGCGCGGTTCGTCGCCACCGAGCCGGCGATGCAGGCGATCATTCGCGACGCCGCCAAACGCGGCCTCGGCTATCTGGACGACGGCACCGCTCCGCGCAGCGTCGCCGGAACCTTGGCGAACTCGCTGGCGATCCCGTTCGCGAGGGCCGACCTCACGATCGATCAGGTACCCGCCGGCGCCGACATCGACAAGGCGCTGACACGGCTTGAGAGCATCGCCAAGGAGCGCGGCAGCGCCATCGGCATGGCTTCTGCGCTTCCCGTGACGATTGAACGAATTGTCAACTGGAGCAAGAGCTTGGAGAGTCGGGGCATCGTCCTGGTGCCATTGACAACAGCGATGCTGAAATCAAAATCAAGTTGAGACCACCCTGCTCTTGGGGATGCGGAAGGCACTGACGGAATGGCCCGCTACGAAGACCAGCCCTATCGAACCTGCGTCGGCGTGATGCTGATCAACCGGGAGGGTCTCGTTTTCATCGGGCGCCGCGCCGGCGGCATCGAACACGTCGACGACACCCATGTCTGGCAGATGCCGCAAGGCGGCGTCGATCCGGGCGAAGACACCTGGGAAGCCGCCAAGCGCGAGCTGTACGAAGAGACCAGCGTCCATTCGGTCGAGAAACTCGCCGAGGTGCCGGATTGGCTGATCTACGATATCCCCCGCACCGTGGCCGGCCGCGCCTGGAAGGGGCGCTACCGCGGTCAGCGCCAGAAATGGTTCGCGGCTCGCTTCATCGGGACGGATTCCGAAATCAACGTCGCCCACCCCGGCGGCGGGCACAAGCCGGAGTTCACGAGCTGGCGCTGGGAGCCGATGCACAATCTCCCGGAGCTGATCGTGCCGTTCAAGCGCCCGGTCTATGAGCGCGTCGTCAAGGAATTCTCCCAGCTCGCCGCGGCGGTGTGAGGCGACCGACGACCTTCGTTCGTCATTGCGAGCGCAGCAATCCAGGGCTCGGCGGCAGCGGGGCCGTCACCTCGCCGCGATCGCGGCCTGCAGGATGTGGTCGCAGTGCGCCTTCACGGTGTGATGGGCGAAGACGTGGTCGCGGGCAGCCAATGCCATGCGGCGCAGCTTGCCCTTGTCCGCCAGCGCTGAGGTGACGGCACGCTCCAGCCCGCCCGGTTCGATGTCGTAGTACACGCCGTGCTCACCGGAGAGCAGCGGTGCGTAGCGCAGGATGGTCGGGTTGTTCATCAGCGGCACCGACTGCACGATCGGCGCTTCGTAGTGCCGGTAGCAGTCCCAGCCCATGCCTTCCGGCGACCACGCCAGCCAGGAATGCGACATCCGCTCCATGAAGGCGTCGTAGGGCAGCCGCTCGGTCGGCTGATCGATCCGCACCCCCGCCGCCCGCAGCCGCTCCAGCTCCGGCAGGCCGTCCCGCCGCACCGTCGAATTGCCGTCGACCGAGCCGATGAAGAAGATGTCGTGGGTCTTCTCGGGAAACGGCGCGTCGCGCCAGCGTGCGTCGAACCGGAACTGCGGCAACGAGATCGGCTGCAGCCTGTCGATCCGTCGCTGCCATTTCTCGCTGCGGCGATAGCGCAGCGTCGGCAGATGCGGATGCACCGTGCCAGCCAGCGCCTGCCATTTGTCGCACGGCAGCTCGCGCTTGAAATACGCCTGGGCCTTGTCGAGCAGGAAGACGCTGCTCTTCGAGATCGCGAAGTGATCGTCCATCTCGACCGCGACAAGCGGCACCGGCGACTTCACCCAGCGGAACATGCTGGGGCCGAACTGCCGGGTCAGCGCCGCCCAGGGATTGGCCGGGGTGTAGAAGATGCCGCGCGCCCAATAGCGCGGATGCCACGGCGAGTAGCGCAGGCTGTTGACCACCACGACATCGTATTCGCCGCGGTCGGCGGCGCGCAATTCGCGCAGCACGCGGTCGGGCGTCGAGAAGCCGTCGAGCTTGCCGAAATCGCCGGTCAGCTTGGTCCAGGTCCACAGACAGGTGGTTCGCTCGGGATATTGCAGTTTGAAATAGCCGCCGCCGATTTCGAGAATGCGGAGCTTGGAGGTATCGACGGGCGCGGTCATGGGGCGAAATCGCCTGGCGTGGGATCGCGGGCAGGCGCGAGGCGCCCCGGACGTCGGCGCAGGGCCGGTTTCGGCGCTTGCCTAGCATGGGGTTTCTTGCCATTCAATGCGGCGGAGAGCGGCCGCCGCGATGGCGCGCGGCCGTCTGTTCGACCCAAATGGGCACCCGTTCCCGCGACTGAGGCGCGTCCGAACCCGCCCCTGTCCAGGACCCAGCAATGCGATTGTCCCGACGAATTCTCGTGAGCGGCGGCGCCGGCTTCATCGGCTCGCACCTTTGCGACAAGCTGCTCGCCGAAGGCCACGAAGTGCTGTGCGTCGACAATTATTTCACCGGCTGGCGGCGCAACATCGAACATCTGGTCGGCACCCCGCGCTTCGAGGTGATGCGCCACGACGTCACCTTCCCGCTCTATGTCGAAGTCGACGACATCTACAATCTCGCCTGCCCGGCCTCGCCGGTGCACTATCAGCACGATCCGGTGCAGACGCTGAAGACCAGCGTGCACGGCGCGATCAACATGCTCGGTCTCGCCAAGCGTACCCGCGCCAAGATCTTCCAGGCTTCGACCAGCGAGGTGTACGGCGACCCGAACGTGCACCCGCAGCCGGAGAGCTATTGGGGCCACGTCAATCCGCTGGGGATTCGCGCCTGCTACGACGAGGGCAAGCGCGCCGCGGAGACGCTGTTCTTCGACTATCACCGCCAGCACAAGGTGAAGATCAAGGTCGCGCGGATCTTCAACACTTACGGGCCGCGGATGCATCCCAATGACGGCCGGGTGGTCTCGAATTTCATTGTCCAGGCCCTGTCCGGCAACGACATCACCATCTACGGCGACGGCAGCCAGACGCGCTCGTTCTGCTACGTCACCGACCTGCTCGACGGCTTCGCGAAACTGATGGCGACCGGGGACGAGTTCATCGGTCCGGTCAATCTCGGCAATCCGGTCGAGTTCACTATCCGCCAGCTCGCCGAGATGGTGATCGAAATGACCGATTCGAAGTCGAAGCTGGTGCTGATGCCGCTGCCGTCGGACGATCCACGGCAGCGCCAGCCCGACATCTCGCTGGCGCGGCGCGAGCTGGGCTGGGAGCCGAAGGTGCCGCTCGCCGACGGTCTTAAGGAGACCATCGGTTACTTCCGCACCCTGATGGCGTCGTGACCGCCCGCCCGCCCCTCGAAACGCTGCCCTATCGCCGCAACGTCGGCATCGCGCTGTTCGGCGGCGATGGCCGCATCCTGATCGGGCGGCGGTTTCGCGACGACGGCCCCGAGATCATTCTGCCGGGCCTCGAATGGCAGATGCCGCAAGGGGGCATCGACGAAGGCGAGGAGCCGCGGATCGCGGTGATGCGGGAGCTGTGGGAGGAGACCGGCGTCACGAGCGCCGAGATCCTCGGCGAGACCGACTGGGTCAGCTACGACTTCCCGCCATACGACGGCCCTGCCCATCGCCTCGCGGTGTTTCGCGGCCAGCGCCAGAAGTGGTTTGCGCTGCGGTTCACCGGCAGCGACGCCGAGATCGACCCGCTCGCCGTCCGCAACGGCATGCCGCCGGAATTCGACGCCTGGCGCTGGGAGCGCCTCGACCGGGTCGCGGACTTCGTCGTACCGTTCCGGCGCGAGGTGTATCGCGAGGTTGCCCGGCGGTTTGCTCGGTTCGTGTAGTCGCCTCCACGCGTCATTCCGGAGCGCGAGCGATCGGCTCGCGAATCCGGAATCTAGAGGTGATTGGATGAAGGCCAGCAACGACGAGATTCCGGGTTCGCGGGCTTCGCCCGCGCCCCGGAATGACTGCGGAGACTCAAAAAACAAATGGCCGGGACAATGCCCGGCCAATCGAAACCTCAGAACACCTGACTGCGGCGTCAGTGCATCGCCGTGGTGTTGAGTTGCTGCTGGATGCTCTTGAAGTGATCCAGGCGCTCGATGGCGCTGTCGAGTTCGTCACCGACCTTGCCGGGGAGCTGTTGCTCCATGGTCTGGATGGTGGCGGCGAAGTCCTGCAGGTCCACGTCCGGCGCCGGGGTGGCGACGTCGGCGAGCACCGTCAGGCCCTTCTCGGACACTTCGGCGATGCCGCCGAGCACCACGATCTTCTGCGTGGCGGCACCCGCCGTCACGGTGAGGATGCCGGGACGGATCACCGCCACCACCGGCGCGTGGCCGGCGAGCACACCGAAGTCACCCTCGGCGCCCGGAATGTCGACCTGATCGACTTCACCGGAGAAGGCGACCATTTCGGGCGAAACCAGATCGAAGTGGAAGGTGGACATATCTCGTCTCATCCGCTGCCCTCATCCTGAGGAGCGCGCGATTACGCGCGTCTCGAAGGATGAGATGATGGTCGACACCCTTCGAGACGCCGGCCTGCGGCCGGCTCCTCAGGGTGAGGTTCGTTTGGTTAGGCCGCCTCGGCGGCGAGCTTCTTGCCCTTCTCGACCGCTTCTTCGATGGTGCCGACCATGTAGAACGCCGCTTCCGGCAGGTGGTCGTACTTGCCTTCGCAGATTGCGCGGAAACCCTTGATGGTGTCGGCGAGGTCGACGAACTTGCCCGGCGAGCCGGTGAACACTTCGGCGACGAAGAACGGCTGCGACAGGAAGCGCTCGATCTTACGGGCGCGGGCCACGGTCAGCTTGTCCTCTTCGGACAGTTCGTCCATGCCCAGGATGGCGATGATGTCCTGCAGCGACTTGTACTTCTGCAGGATCTGCTGGACCATGCGCGCGGTGGTGTAGTGCTCTTCGCCGACGATCGAGGCGGACAGCATGCGCGAGGTCGAGTCGAGCGGGTCCACCGCCGGGTAGATGCCCTTTTCCGAGATCGCACGGTTGAGCACGGTGGTGGCGTCCAAGTGCGCGAACGAGGTCGCCGGCGCCGGGTCGGTCAAGTCGTCGGCCGGCACGTAGATCGCCTGCACCGAGGTGATCGACCCCTTGGTGGTGGTGGTGATGCGCTCCTGCAGCGCGCCCATGTCGGTCGCGAGCGTCGGCTGATAACCCACCGCCGACGGAATACGGCCGAGCAGCGCCGACACTTCCGAGCCGGCCTGGGTGAAGCGGAAGATGTTGTCGACGAAGAACAGCACGTCCTGGCCCTGATCGCGGAAGTGCTCGGCGACGGTCAGACCGGTCAGGCCGACGCGGGCGCGGGCGCCCGGCGGTTCGTTCATCTGGCCGTACACCAGGGCGCACTTGGAGCCTTCGCCGCCGCCCTTCTTGTTGACGCCGGATTCGATGAACTCGTGATAGAGGTCGTTGCCTTCGCGGGTCCGCTCGCCGACGCCGGCGAACACCGAGTAACCGCCGTGGGCGCGGGCGACGTTGTTGATCAGCTCCTGGATCAGCACGGTCTTGCCGACGCCGGCGCCGCCGAACAGGCCGATCTTGCCGCCCTTGGCGTAAGGCGCCAGCAGGTCGACGACCTTGATGCCGGTGACGAGGATTTCCGCTTCGGTCGACTGGTCGGTGTAGGCCGGGGCTTCCTGGTGGATGGCGCGGAGGCCTTCCGACTTGATCGGGCCCTGCTCGTCGACCGGCTCGCCGATCACGTTCATGATGCGGCCGAGCGTGCCGTCGCCGACCGGCACCGAGATCGGCGCGCCGGTGTCGGTGACTTCCTGGCCGCGGACCAGACCTTCGGTGGTGTCCATCGCGATGGTGCGGACGGTCGATTCGCCGAGATGCTGCGCGACTTCGAGCACCAGGCGGTTGTCGCCGTTCTTGGTTTCGATGGCGTTCAGAATGGCCGGCAGGTGCCCTTCGAACTGAACGTCGACGACGGCGCCGATGACCTGCGTGATGCGTCCGGTCTGATTGGCGGGTGTAGCCATTTAAACTGTCTCCCTGAAGTCCGAAATCCAAACCACGGTCGGTCGACCGGATGTAAACTTGTGTAACGTCGTCAGATCGCCTCGGCGCCCGAGATGATCTCGATCAGTTCCTTGGTGATCATCGCCTGGCGGGTGCGATTGTAGACCAGCGTCTGCTTGCGGATCATCTCGCCGGCGTTGCGGGTGGCGTTGTCCATCGCGCTCATCTGCGCGCCGTAGAACGACGCGTTGTTCTCGAGCAGCGCGCGGAAGATCTGCACCGCGAGATTGCGCGGCAGCAGGCCCGAAAGGATCTCGTCCTCTTCCGGCTCGTATTCGTAGGACGTCGCCACAGTGCCGGCGGCAGGCGCCGTCACTTCCAGCGGGATGAGCTGCTGGGCGGTCGGGATCTGCGAGATCACCGACTTGAAGCGCGAATAGAACAGCGTGCAGACGTCGAATTCGCCGGCGTTGAAGCGGGCGATGACTTTCTGGGCGATGTCCTCGGCGTTGACGAAGCCGATCTGACGCACCGAGCGGAGCTCGACATTGTCGATGATCTGCTTCTCGAAGTTGCGGCGGAGCTGCTCGTAGCCCTTGCGGCCGACGCAGAAGAACTTGACGGTCTTGCCCTGCCCCATCAGCTCGTATGCGCGCTCGCGGGCGAGACGGACGATCGAGGAGTTGAACGCACCGGACAGGCCGCGCTCGCCGGTACACACCAGCAGCAGATGAACCTGATCCTTGCCGTTGCCGGCGAGCAGCACCGGCGCGCCGGGAGAGCCCGCCGCGGCACCGGCGATATTGGAGATCACCGCGTCCATCTTCTCGGCGTAGGGCCGCGCGGCTTCCGCCGCCATCTGGGCGCGGCGCAGCTTCGAGGCTGCCACCATCTGCATCGCCTTGGTGATCTTCTGCGTCGCCTTGGTCGAGGCGATGCGGACGCGCATGTCTTTAAGTGAAGCCATTCTCAGTCCACCCCGGCGATCCGATCCACGATCCGACCGCAAACCTCACATTCGTCACGCCCGGGCTCGTCCCGGGCGTCCACGATGTCGAATAGCCACGTCGAGGACGTGGATGGCCGGGGAAGACCCCGGCCATGACAGCATCAAGCGAACGTCTTGGCGTAGCTCTCGACCACCGCCTTGAGCTTGGCGGCGGTGTCGTCGGAGAGATCGCGGCTGGTGCGGATCGCCTCCAGGATGGCCGATTCCTTGCCGCGCAGCAGCGCCAGCAGGCCGTCCTCGAACAGGCGCACCTTGTTCAGCGGCAGCGCGTCCAGATAGCCGTTGGTGCCGGCCCAGATCACGCAGACCTGCTCTTCCATCTTCAGCGGCGAGAACTGCGGCTGCTTCAGGAGCTCGGTCAGGCGCGAGCCGCGGTTCAGCAGGCGCTGGGTCGCGGCGTCGAGGTCGGAGCCGAACTGCGCGAACGCCGCCATTTCGCGGTACTGCGCGAGCTCGCCCTTGATCTTGCCGGCGACCTTCTTCATCGCCTTGGTCTGCGCCGACGAACCGACGCGCGACACCGACAGACCGACGTTCACGGCCGGGCGGATGCCCTGGAAGAACAGGTCGGTTTCCAGGAAGATCTGACCGTCGGTGATCGAGATCACGTTGGTCGGAATGTAGGCCGACACGTCGTTGGCCTGGGTTTCGATCACCGGCAGCGCGGTGAGCGAGCCGTTGCCCTGGTCGTCATTGAGCTTGGCGGCGCGCTCGAGCAGGCGGGAGTGCAGGTAGAACACGTCGCCCGGATAGGCTTCGCGGCCCGGCGGGCGGCGCAGCAGCAGCGACATCTGACGGTAGGCGACGGCCTGCTTGGACAAGTCGTCGTAGATGATCACGGCGTGCATGCCGTTGTCGCGGAAGTACTCACCGATGGTGCAGCCGGTGAACGGCGCAATGTACTGCATCGGCGCCGGATCCGACGCGGTGGCGGCGACGACGACCGAGTATTCCAGCGCGCCCTGCTCTTCCAGAACCTTCACGAACTGGGCGACGGTGGAGCGCTTCTGACCGACCGCGACGTACACGCAGTACAGCTTCTGGCTCTCCGGCGCGCCTTCGACGTTCAGCGGCTTCTGGTTCAGGATGGTGTCGAGCGCGATCGCGGTCTTGCCGGTCTGACGGTCGCCGATGATCAGCTCGCGCTGGCCGCGGCCGATCGGGATCAGCGCGTCGATCGACTTCAGGCCGGTGGCCATCGGCTCGTGCACCGACTTGCGCGGAATGATGCCGGGCGCCTTGACGTCGACGCGCTTGCGCTCGACCGCCTGGATCGGCCCCTTGCCGTCGATCGGATTGCCCAGCGCGTCGACGACGCGGCCGAGCAGCCCCTTGCCGACCGGCGCGTCCACGATCGAACGGGTGCGCTTGACGGTCTGGCCTTCCTTGATCTCGCGGTCGGCGCCGAAGATCACGACACCGACGTTGTCGGTTTCGAGGTTCAGCGCCATGCCGCGGGTGCCGTTCTCGAACTCGACCATTTCACCGGCGAGCACATTGTCCAGGCCATAGACGCGGGCGATACCGTCGCCGACGGACAACACCTGTCCGACCTCGGAGACTTCGGCTTCCTGGCCGAAATTCTTGATCTGGTCCTTGAGGATCGCGGAAATTTCCGCGGCGCGGATGTCCATCAGCCTGCCTCTTTCATCGCGTGCTTGATCGAATTGAGTTTGGTGCGGAGCGAACTGTCGACCATGCGGCTGCCGAGCTTGACGACAAGCCCGCCGATGATCGCCGGATCGACGTTGATATTGAGGGCGACATCCTTGCCGGTGACCGACTTCAGCGCCGCCTTCAGCGCTTCGAGATTCTTGTCGCTGAGCTGCTCGGCCACGGTGACGTCGGCAGTCGCCTCGCCCCTGAACCTGGCGACCAGCGCACGGTAGGCGCGGATCACGTCCGCGACCACGAACAGACGGCGGTTCGCCGCAAGCACCTTCAGAAAATTGGCGCTGATGCCGGTGATGCCCGCCTTGTCGAGCACCGCGGCCAGCGCCTTGCCCTGCACCTCGGAGGCGAACACCGGGCTGCGGACCAGACGAACCAGGTCCGGACTGCCCGCCAGCATCGCACTGAACTTGTCGAGATCGGCAGTGACCGCATCGATGGATTTTTCGTCGCGGGCCAGTTCAAACAAAGCGGTCGCGTAACGACCGGAGACTCCGGAAACCGATGGATCTTCAGATGCCACGAGTGCGCTCTTCTTGCTGTCGAACGGCCAAGGAAAAAACCGTCGCCACGACGCGGCGCCCCCGATTTAAGCCCTTGGAATTCAAGCTGGACTTCGATTTCTGACCGGCACGATGGTCCGGCGGCCCTTAAAATCGCGGCTTTGCTAACATAGCGCGCGCGCAGGTGCAACACGATGGCACGAGCCCGCGGCGCCTTGTTGCAGATCGTAGCAAACGCATCGCCGGACAGATTCTGCAGACATCACCCTTGCCGGATTCAGGCGCCGGGCTCACGGGCCGCGACCGCCCGCCGCACCCCTCGCGTCGCGGCCAAGCCCCGCGAACCGGCCGCCCGCGCCCCTTCGCGCTGCGCATGGCGCCAGTCGCACAGGTCGCAGCTCCTCGGCTTTTAGTTGCAGAACGCCGCCGGCCACAGCCGCGCCAGCTTAACAAATGATTACTTGGCCGATTCGCGCGCGGCCATCACGAAACCTTCTCAATACAGTAATGGCTAGTCTCACAAAGTAATAATGAAGTAAAATTTCTGTTAATATCGGGATACCATCCTATACCCGGATAGATCACCTAATATTGCAGCGCGAAATTCGGCGGATTGACCGTCAATATTCAGCCTCATTACAAGACCACTCGTTCGGACACGGACACAGGGACGGGGGTTCCACTTGCCGCATGTGAGGCAATACTCGACTTAAGGATAGGATATGGTTCGAAAGAAAACACCGGCGCTGCTCACCACCGGGCCGGCCACGGCCGCGGCGATGATCGTCGCCTCTGTCTTCCTTGGTGGATCGGTCGGCGAAGCCTCCGCGAAGAGCCGGCAGCAACGCCACCACCACCATCACCATAGCCACCAGAGCGACTGGCGCTCCGCCAACGCGTCGGTCGATCGCAGCAGTGGCCGCAGCTTCTCGGGCATGGCGTCGTTCTACGGCAACGAATCCGGCAGCCGCACCGCCTCGGGCCAGCGCTTCAACCAGCACGCGATGACCGCAGCACACCGGTCTCTGCCGTTCGGCACCAAGCTGCGCGTCACCCATGGCAGCCGCAGCGTCGTCGTCACCATCAACGATCGCGGCCCGTTCATCCGGGGCCGAGTACTGGATCTTTCGCGCGGCGCCGCGCAGGCGATCGGCCTCACCAGCCGCGGCGTCGGACGAGTGGTCGCGGAAGTGATGTGACCGCCTCGGCGGTCCACCCTCAGCAGTCCTCGTTTCCGCTGCTGACGATCAACGCCTGACCTGGGATTTGGTTCGCCAACAAAAACGCGAGCCGCTCCCACGTCCTGACAAAGCCTGCCGTTGAGCGCGACGGCGGGCTTTTCTTTTGTGCGCCTGGCGACGATCGACAGTCACAGAAAGCTCTGCGGATCGACGTCGACTTCGAGCTTGAGATTTCCCTTGGTCTTCGGGCCGCGCGCCAGCCATGAGCGCAAGTAATTCGACAGATCGAAGCCGCGGACCGATTTCACCAGCAGCCGGAATCGATAGCGTCCCTTGATCACCGCGAGCGGCGCTTCGGCAGGGCCCAGCACCTGCACGCGCTCGTCGAACGGCGCGGCGCCGGCGAGCTGGCGGCCGAAGCTCTCGGCGGTCGGCCGATCACCGGCCGAGATGATCAGGCTCGCGAGCCGGCCGAACGGCGGATACAGCGTGCGCTCGCGGATATCGATCTCGCTGGCATAGAACGCCTCACGGTCACAGGCGACCAGCGCCTTCATCACCGGATGCTCGGGCTGATGCGTTTGCAGAAAGCCGACGCCACGGCCCTGCTCGCGACCGGCGCGGCCGATCACCTGATTGAGCAACTGGAAGGTCCGCTCGGCGGCGCGCGGGTCGCCGTTGGACAGGCCGAGATCGGCGTCGACCACGCCGACCAGATTGAGCCGCGGGAAGTTGTGGCCTTTGGCCACGAGTTGCGTGCCGATGATGATGTCGACCCGGCCCTCGGCGATCTCGTTCAGCTCGCTGCGCATGGTCTCGATCGAGGTGATCAGGTCGCTCGACAGCACCATGGTGCGGGCGTTCGGAAACAGGCTCGCCGCCTCCTCCTGCAGCCGCTCGACGCCGGGACCGACCGCGACCAGCGAGCCCTCGGCGCCGCAATGCGGGCAGGCCGGCGGCCGCGGCATCGAGAACCCGCAATGGTGGCACACCAGGCGCTGCCGGAAGCGGTGATCGACCAGCCAGGCGTCGCAGATCGTGCAGGCGAAGCGGTGGCCGCAGGCGCGGCACAGCGTCAGCGGCGCGTAGCCGCGGCGATTGAGAAACAGCAGCGCCTGTTCGCGGCGTTCGATCGCAAAACCGATCTGCTCGGCGAGCCGCGGCGAAATGAAGCGGCCGCGCATCGGCGGCTCGCGCCGCAGATCGATCGCCTCGATCTGCGGCATGTGCTGACCGCCGAATCGCGACGGCAGCGGGATGCGCTGATAGCGGCCCTTGCGGGCGTTGACCTCGGTCTCGACCGACGGTGTCGCCGACGCCAGCACGATCGGAATTTTCGCGATCGACGCCCGCACCACCGCCATGTCGCGGGCGTGATAATGCGCGCCGTCTTCCTGCTTATAGGCCTGATCGTGCTCCTCATCGACGATGATCAGCCCGAGATCCGCATAGGGCAGAAACAGCGCCGAGCGCGCGCCGACCACGACGCGGGCCTCGCCCGCGGCGATCGCCGCCCAATTGCGGGCGCGGGTCCGCGGCGTCAGTTCGGAGTGCCACTCCAGCGGCCGCACCCCGAATCGCTGGGCGAAGCGATCGAGAAACTGCCCGGTCAGCGCGATTTCCGGCATCAGGATCAGGCTCTGCCGGCCCTGCCGGATCACCTCGGCGACCGCCTCGAAATACACTTCGGTCTTGCCGGAGCCGGTGACGCCGTCGATCAGCGCCGCCTGAAAGCCGCCGGCGGTCACCAGGCCGCGCATCGTCTCGGCCGCGCGGGCCTGCTCCGGCGAAAAATCCGCCGGCGCGAAATCCGGGTCGGGCTCCGGCGCCGGGCTTTCGCGCGGCATCGGCTCGACCGAAAGGGTACCCTCGTCGACCAGGCCGTCGATCACGCCGGGGCTGACGCCGGCTTCCTTGGCGACATCGGATTTGCCGTGCAGCAGGCCGTCCGACAGGATCTCGAGCAGGCGGCGGCGGGCCGGCGTCATCCGCTGCGGCGGCGGGCCGACGAGGCGCACCCCCATGCGCTGCCGTTCCGGGCCGAGATGCTCGCCCATCCGCAAGCACATCCGCAGCACCATGCCGCGCGCCGACAGCGTGTAGGTCGCGACCCAGTCGACCATCCGCCGCAGCTCGTCGCGCAGCGGCGGCACGTCGAGCTTTTCGGCGACGTCCTTGAGCCGGTTGTGCAGCCGCGGATCGGGACTGGGATTCTCCGCCCAGACCACGCCGAGAACTTCGCGGGCCCCCAGCGGCACCGCGACGACGTCGCCGGGCTTGAGCGCAAGCCCACGCGGCACCCGGTACGAATAGGCCTGATCGATCGCGACCGGCACCAGCACGTCGACGACGCTGGCGGGGCCGTTGGCGGCCGGGCGGCTGGTCGGAAACTCATCCATCGCCCCGGTGTGCCGCCAAAGCCGGCTTTCATCAATGGGAAAGGAAATCGGCTATGATTGCCGGATCCTCATCGCGTCATTGCGAGGAGCGAAGCGACGAAGCAATCCAGCGGCCCGATGCGCTGAGCTCCTGGATTGCTTCGCTTCGTTCGCAATGACGGCGGTGGCTCATCATCCACTGAAGATGAACTGCCAATGGTCTCTTCCAAGCCCGCGCCTCCGCCTCTCGAACTCGCCGGCGCGGCCGCCGATCTCACCGCCGAGATGGCGAAATGGCTGTCGCATCTGCGGGCGGAGCGGCGGCTGTCCGGCAAGACGCTGGAAGCCTATGCGCGCGACGTCCGGCAGTTTCTGCAATTCCTGGCCGGGCATTGGGGCGGCGAAGTCACGCTCGGCCGGTTCGCGCGGCTGGAGGCGACCGATGTCCGCGCCTTCATGGCGGCGCGGCGGGCGGACGACATCGCGGGGCGCTCGCTGATGCGCGCGCTTGCGGGGCTGCGTTCGTTCGGGCGCTTTCTCGAACGCGAAGGCAAGGGCCGGGTCGGGGCGCTGGCCTCGGTGCGGGCGCCGAAGATCAGGAAGAGCCTGCCGAAGCCGCTGCCGATCGCGGCCGCCAAACGCCTCGCCGATGCCGACGAGCGCGCCGGCGAGGAGCGCGAGACCTGGGTGCTGATTCGCGACGCCGCCGTGATGGCGTTGCTGTACGGCTCGGGCCTGCGCATCTCCGAAGCGCTCGGCCTGAAGCGCCGTGACGTGCCGGCGCCCGGCAAGGGCGACACCCTGATCGTACACGGCAAAGGCAACAAGACCCGGATGGTGCCGGTGCTGCAGAACGTGCTCGAGCAGATCGCCGAATATGCAGCAGCCTGCCCCTACAACCTGCCGCCGGACGGACCGATGTTCGTCGGCGCACGCGGCGGGCCGCTCAGCCCGCGAATCATTCAGCTCGCGATGGAGCGGCTGCGCGGCGGGCTCGGCCTGCCCGACAGCGCGACGCCCCACGCGCTGCGGCATTCGTTTGCGACGCATTTGCTGAGTCGCGGCGGCGACCTGCGCGCCATCCAGGAATTACTCGGTCACGCCTCGCTGTCGACCACGCAGGTCTATACCGGCATCGATACCGAGCGGCTGCTCGAGGTCTACAACAGCGCCCATCCCCGGGCCTGAGCAGCGGAAACGCGCCGGCTAAGCTGTTAGTCCGGTGCCGGCGGCCTTGACCCCGCCATTTATCCAACTGACAAGATCGCGGTGCTACAAGGTCTGCGCGACGCAGGCGCGATGATTGCGGTGACAGGAGATTCCGGACGATGGGGGCGCACGAAAGCATGGAGCACGCGGAGCATGCCGAGCATGCATCGGGCTCCAACAAGGGCATCGCGCTGCTGATTTCAGTGATCGCGCTGTTCCTGGCGTTCTCTGAAACGCTCGGCAAAGGTGCGCAGACCGAAGCACTCGCCAAGAACGTCGAGGCCTCGAATCTGTGGGCGTTCTTCCAGGCCAAGAGCATCCGCCGCACCACCGTGCAGGCCGTCTCCGAACACGCCAAGCTCAGTCTCGGCACCGTGCCGGACGAGGCCACCAAGGCGGCGCTGCAGAAGCAGATCGAAGACTGGCAGAAAACCGCGGCCCGCTATCGCTCGGAGCCGGAAACCGGCGAAGGCTCCGAACAGCTCGCCGCCCGCGCCAAGCACGCCGAACACGACCGCGATCTGGCGATGGCTCGTTACCATCACTACGAAGTCGCTTCGGCTGCCTTCCAGATCGGCATCGTGCTGGCATCGGCGACGATCATCACCGGCATGATCGTGCTGGCCTGGATCTCCGGTCTGCTCGCAGTCGGCGGGCTCGGCTTCATGGCGATCGGCCTGTTCGCGCCGCATGCGGTGCATCTGTTCTGATCTGATCAGCGCAGCATGCCTGCGAGCGCATAGGTCAGCGCCACGATCACGACGCCCGAAATCAGGTTCATCCATAATCCGACCCGAGCCATTTCCCGGACGGTGATGTGACCGGACGCGAACACGATCGCGTTCGGCGGCGTCGCCACCGGCAGCATGAAGGCGCAGGATGCTGCCAGCGCCAGCGGCAACGCCAGAAGCACCGGATCGAGTCCGATCCCGACCGCGATCGCACCTCCGATCGGGATGAAGGTCGCGGCGCTGGCGGTGTTGCTGGTCAGTTCGGTGAGAAACAGCATCGCGAAGGTCGCGGTCACGACCAGCAGCAGCGGCGGCCAGGCGGCCAGCCCACCCAGAGCCTCGCCGATCCACTGTGCCAGACCCGACACGCTGATGGCGGCGGCCAGGCTGAGCCCGCTGCCGAACAGGATCAGGACATCGAACGGCAACGACCTGAAGTCGGCCCAGCCGAGCAGCCGTCCTTTGTCGGCGTCGCCCGACGGCAGCAGGAACAGGAGCAGTGCGCCGATGACCGCGATCGAGGTGTCGTCGATGCCGGGCACCCAGGCGGCGTAGAGCGGCCGCAGCATCCACGCCGCCGCGGTCAGCCCGAACACCACCGCAACCCGCGCTTCCGGACCGCTGATCGGGCCCAACCGATTCAGCTCTGCGGCGACGGTGTCGGCTGCGCGCTCGGTCAGCGCGACCGGCACCGGAAACATCCGGGTCAGCAGCAGCCAGGCCGCCAGCAGCAGCACGGCGGCCATCGGCACCCCGATCGCCATCCATTCTGCGAAGCCGATGTCGAGCTGGTGTTCGCGCCGGAGATAGGCAGCCAGCATCGCATTGGCGGGGGTGCCGATCAGCGTTCCGAGGCCGCCGACGCTGGCGCCATACGCCACCGACAGCATCAGGCTGAGGCCGAGGTGACGCCGGGCGTGTGGGACGATTCCTGTGTCGCGATCGAGCAGCGCCAGCACCGAGGTCGCCACCGGCAGCATGATGATCGCGGTGGCCGAATTGCTGATCCACATCGACAGCAGCGCGGTCGACAGCAGGAAACCGGCGCACAGGCGTGCCGGCGACACCCCGGCGAGTGCGACGACGCCCAATCCGATGCGCTTGTGCAGCGACCAGCGCTGCATCGCGACTCCAAGGACGAAGCCGCCGAGAAACAGGAAGATGATCGGGTCGGCATAGGGCGCCGCCGCCTCGCGGATCGGCACGACGCCGAGCAGCGGGAACGCCACCAGCGGCAGCAGCGCGGTCACCGGCAGCGGCACCGCTTCGCTGATCCACCAGGTCGCCATCAGCGCGGCGGCGCCGGCGACCCGCCACGCCTCGAGCTTCATGCCGGCGGGTGGCGGAATCACCAATGTCAGTGCGAGCAGCGCGAAGCCGAACAGAATGGCGCCGAGCCGCCGCCAGTCGATCGCGTCCCACCGCATCCGCCGTTCCCCGCCTGCCTGTGCTGGTGTCCTAGGCGCAGCCGCGCGCCGCCATGACGGCGATCAAGCGCCTTCGCTCGGTCGTCCGCCGGGGCCGCGGACGGATCAGCGCGCCGCGCGGATTCGCCGTCGCAATGCGCCGATCCGGCGCAGCATCTTCGCACCCCAGCCGTCGCCGTCCCCCTTCAGCAGCTCGGCGAGCCTGGCTCGAATGCGGGCCATGATCGGCGCGACGATCGCGTGCGCCTTGGCGCGCAGCTCGATCACCCAGCGATAGGTCGCGGCGAACCAGCGGAGCTGCAGCAGCTTGGGCTTGGTGACGTCGAAGATGAAGGCCGCGACGCCGAGGCCGAACACCTGGGCGGCCGCAAAGATGCAAAGTCCGGCGATCCAGTGGCCCTGCGCGAGCAGCGCCAGCGCGAACAGCTTCAGCGGATACAGCGGCGCGACCGGCACCAGAAACACCGGCAGCGTCATCGCCGGCGACAGATGCTCGACCCAGCGCGCCAGCCGCTCTTTGAGCTCGCGCAGCGGAATCAGCGCGACGATGCGCGCGACCAGCGGCTCGACGTGGTCCCAGAACCACGCCTCGATCAGGAACAGAACCGCCAGCAGCACCCACAGGGGCTGCAACAGCCGACGCTTCATCACGCCACCATCCATCACGCCGACCTCACGCCGGCCTTCCGTCACATATGGATGGCGCGCTTGCCGACCGTAAGGGCGGCTTCCTTGATGGCTTCCGAGCGGGTCGGGTGGGCGTGGCAGGTGCGGGCCAGATCCTCGGCCGAACCGCCGAACTCCATCAGCACCGCCGCTTCGTGGATCATCTCGCCGGCCTCACGGCCGATGATGTGGACGCCGAGCACGCGGTCGGTCTTGGCATCGGCCAGGATCTTCACGAAGCCGTCGGTGGTCTGGTTGACCTTGGAGCGGCCGTTGGCGGTGAACGGGAATTTGCCGACCGTGTAGGCGACGCCGGCCTGCTTGAGGTCTTCCTCGGTCTTGCCGACGCAGGACACTTCCGGCGTCGTGTAGACCACGCCCGGAATCACCTCGTAGTTGACGTGGCCGGCCTTTCCGGCGATCAGCTCGGCGACCGCAACGCCTTCGTCCTCGGCTTTGTGGGCCAGCATCGGGCCGCGCACCACGTCGCCGATCGCGTAGACGCCCTTGAGGCTGGTGGCGAAGTGATCGTCGATCACCACCCGGCCACGCTCGTCGAGCGCGATGCCGGCCTCTTTCAGCCCCAGCCCCTCGGTGTAGGGGACGCGGCCGATCGCGACCAGCACGACGTCGGCTTCCAGCGTCTCCGGATTGCCGCCGGCCGCCGCTTCGACCTTGACGGCGAGCTTAGCGCCCGAGCTGTCGACGCCGGTGACCTTGGCGCCGAGCTTGAACGCGAAGCCCTGCTTTTCGAGGATGCGCTGAAACTGCTTGACCACCTCGGCGTCCATGCCCGGCAGGATGCGGTCGAGGAATTCGACCACGGTGACCTCGGCGCCGAGCCGGCGCCACACCGAGCCGAGCTCGAGCCCGATCACCCCGGCGCCGACCACGATCAGCTTGCCCGGCACCTTGTCGAGCGACAGCGCTCCGGTCGACGACACCACGCGCTTCTCGTCGATCTCGATGCCCTTGAGCTGCGCCACCGCCGAACCCGAGGCGATCACGATCGATTTGGTGTCGACGGTTTGCGCCTTGCCGTCGGCGCCGGTGACCTCGACCTTGCCGGCGCCGAGGATCTTGCCCCTGCCGGCCAGCACGTCGATCTTGTTCTTCTTCATCAGGTATTCGACGCCCTTGACGTTGCCGTCGATGCCCTGCTGCTTGAAGTTCATCATCGCCGGCAGATCGAGCTTCGGCGCCGGGACGCCGATGCCCATCTTGGCGAAAGAGTGCCCGGCTTCCTCGAACAGTTCGGAGGCGTGCAGCAGCGCCTTGGACGGCATGCAGCCGACGTTCAGGCAGGTGCCGCCGAGCGTGGCGTTCTTCTCGACCACCGCGACCTTGAGTCCGAGCTGAGCCGCGCGAATCGCGCAGACGTAGCCGCCGGGGCCGGTGCCGATGACGACGAGATCGTAGGTGGCCATAGATCAATCCTGTGAGTTGGCGCCGGCGCGACTACCGTCCCCCCGACACGTCGAGGATGGCGCTGGTGACATAGGAGGCCTCGTCGGACAGCAGCCAGACGACGGCGTTGGCGATTTCTTCGGCGCGGCCGACGCGCTTCATCGGCACGTTGACGCTCAGCCGATGGGCGCGTTCCGGATCACCCCCGGACGCATGGATCTCGGTGTCGATCAGCCCCGGCCGAATCGCCGCGACCCGAATGCCTTCGCCGGCGAGCTCGTGTCCGAGCCCGACTGTGAAGGAATCGACCGCGCCCTTGGAGGCCGCATAGTCGACATAGGTGTTCGGCGAGCCGAGTTTGGCCGCGACCGACGACAGATTGACGATGACGCCGCCCTGGCCGCCGTGCCGGGTCGACATCCGCTTCACCGCCTCGCGGGCGCACAGGATGCTGCCGGTGACGTTGACCGCCATGATGCGCTGGATGCGTTCGGCCGACATCTCGTCCACGCGCGCGGTCGGGCCGACGATGCCGGCATTGTTCACCAGCGCGCCGAGCGGGCCGAAGGCGTCCGCGGCGGCGAACAGCGACAGAATTTCGGCCTCGAGGCCGACGTCGCATTTCACCGCGATCGCCTTGCCGCCGACGGCTTCGATCTCCGCCACCACCTCGCTCGCCGCGGCGGCGTTGCTGGCGTAACCGATCACGACCTTGAAGCCGCGCCTGGCGCAGGCGAGCGCGGTGGCACGGCCGATGCCGCGGCTGCCTCCGGTGATGATGACGACGCGGTCGCTCATGGGGCTCTCAGCTCAGCAGCCTGACCAGCATCGCGACCAGCGCCAGCAGGGCGACCAGCCAGGCGATGCTGCGCGCAAACGGGATGTGGACGATGTACAGCGGCACGTACAATACCCGCGCCACCAGCCAGACGATCGCGGCGGTGGCCGCGTAGCCGCCGGTCTTGCCGGTGACGGCCAACGCCAGGGCGATCGCCACATAGGCCGGAAAGGTCTCGAGAAGATTGCGGTAGGCCCGGCCGGCGCGACCGGCGAAGCGGCCTTTCGGCGCCCGCGGCTCGTCGCGCGGACCGGCCTGATAGTCGCCGCCGAGCTCCATCGTGGTCGGAATCGAGGCCAGCAGCATCTGCACGATCAGCAGCACCACACCCCAGCCAAGCACCGTGATTTCGACCGGCATCGCGGCATCGCCTCCCGTGAACTAGGCGGCGGCGCGCCCGTGCCGCGCCGCCGGATTGCTTGGTATCAGAGATCCAGCACCAGCCGGGCCGGATCTTCCAGGCTTTCCTTGACGCGGACCAGGAAGGTCACCGCTTCCTTGCCGTCGATGACGCGGTGGTCGTAGCTCAGCGCCAGATACATCATCGGCCGCACCTCGATCTTGCCGCCGACCACCACCGGGCGTTCCTGGATCTTGTGCATGCCGAGGATGCCGGACTGCGGCGCGTTCAGGATCGGGGTCGACATCAGCGAGCCATAGATGCCGCCGTTGGTGATGGTGAAGGTGCCGCCCTGCATCTCTTCGATCTTGAGCTGACCGTCACGGGCGCGCCGGCCGAAGTCGGAGATCGAGGTTTCGATTTCGGCGATCGACTTGGTGTCGCAGTCGCGCACCACCGGCACCACCAGACCCTTGTCGGTGCCGACCGCGACGCCGACGTGGTAGTAGTTCTTGTAGATCAGGTCGGTGCCGTCGATCTCGGCGTTGACGGCCGGGATGTCCTTCAGGGCCTGGACGCAAGCCTTGGTGAAGAATCCCATGAAGCCGAGCTTGGCGCCGTGCTTCTTTTCGAACACGTCCTTGTACTGCGCGCGCAGCGCCATGACGTTGGTCATGTCGACCTCGTTGAAGGTCGTCAGCATCGCGGCGGTGTTCTGCACTTCCTTCAGCCGGCGCGCGATGGTCTGGCGCAGCCGGGTCATCTTGACCCGCTCTTCGCGCGCGGCGTCGTCGGCCGGCGACGGCGCCCGGACCTGTACGGCGGCCGCGGGCTGATTGACCGGGGTCGGCGCAGACGCCGCCTTCTCGATCGCCGCCAGCATGTCGCCCTTGGTGACGCGGCCGTCCTTGCCCGAGCCCGGCACGGTCGATGCGTCGACGCCGCTTTCGGTCGACAGCCGGCGCACCGACGGCGCCAGCGGCGCATCTGACGGCGGGGTCTTGGCGGCGGGCGCAACGGGCGCCGGAGCCTGCGCGGCGGGCGCCGGCGCGGCCTTGGCGGGAGCGGCAGCCGCCGGCTTGGCCGGGGCGGCGCCATCGGTGATCTGGCCGAGCAGCGCGCCGACAGCGACGGTCTCGCCGTCCTTGGCGACGATCTCGCCCAGCGTGCCGGCCGACGGAGCCGGCACCTCGATGGTCACCTTGTCGGTCTCGAGCTCGACGAGCGGTTCGTCGACCGCCACCGCCTCGCCCGGCTGCTTGAACCAGCGGCCGATGGTCGCCTCGGTCACCGATTCGCCGAGCGTCGGAACGCGAATTTCAGTCATCGTTTTCGTCCTCTTCGGCGTCGCGGCTGTCGCGCCGGCGCCCGCCCGTGATCCAAACTCAGGAAAAACGAAGGCCGCCGCCATGCGGCGGCCGATGCGTCAACGCAACGCGTCGTCGAGGAAGGCCTTGAGCTGCGCCAGGTGCTTCGACATCAAGCCGGTCGCGGTCGCCGCCGAGGCGGCGCGGCCGACGTAACGCGGCCGGCGATGCTTGGCTTCGATCTGGTTCTGCACCCACTCCAGATACGGCTCGATGAAGTGCCAGCCGCCCATGTTGCGCGGCTCTTCCTGGCACCACACCAGCTCCGCATCCTTGAAGCGCGACAGCTCGTGCACCAGCGTCTTCAGCGGCACCGGATAGAGCTGTTCGATGCGCAGCAGGTAGACGTCGTCGATGCCGCGCTTCTCGCGCTCCTCGTAGAGGTCGTAATAGACCTTGCCGGAGCACACCACGACGCGCCGGATCTTGGCATCCGGCACCAGCTTGATCTTCTCCTCCGGCAACGTCTGCGCGTCGTCGAGCAGCACGCGGTGGAAGCTGGTATCGGGGCCGAGCTCGTCGAGCCGCGAAACCGCACGCTTGTGGCGCAGCAGCGACTTCGGCGTCATCAGGATCAAGGGCTTGCGGATCTCGCGCTTCAGCTGACGGCGCAGCGCGTGGAAGTAGTTGGCCGGGGTGGTCGGATACACCACCTGCATATTGTCTTCGGCGCACATCTGCAGATAGCGCTCGAGCCGGGCCGAGGAGTGCTCCGGCCCCTGCCCCTCGTAACCGTGCGGCAGCAGGCAGACCAGGCCGGACATCCGCAGCCACTTGCGTTCGCCGGACGAGATGAACTGGTCGAACAGCACCTGGGCGCCGTTGGCGAAGTCGCCGAACTGGGCCTCCCACAGCGTCAGCGCGTTCGGCTCGGCCAGCGAATAACCGTATTCGAATCCGAGCACCGCTTCTTCGGACAGCAGCGAGTTGATCACCTCGTAGTGGCCTTGATCCGGCGAGAGGTGATTGAACGGGGTGTAGCGGGTCTCGTCTTCCTGATCGATCAGCACCGAATGGCGCTGCGAGAAGGTGCCGCGCTCGGAGTCCTGACCCGACAGTCGGATGCGATGGCCTTCCAGCAGCATGGTGCAGAACGCCAGCGCCTCGCCGGTCGCCCAGTCGATCCCGTTGCCGCTGTCGATCGCCTTGGCGCGGTTTTCGAGGAAGCGCTGCACCGTGCGGTGCAGCCTGAAGCCTTCCGGAACCTTGGTGATCCTGCGGCCGATCTCCTTGAGGGACGGCAGGTCGACGCCGGTGATGCCGCGGCGCGGCTCCTCCTCCTGGTCGGCCGACTTGAAGCCGGCCCACTTGCCGTCGAGCCAGTCGGCCTTGTTCGGCCGATAGCTCGACGCCGCCTCGAACTCGGCATCGAGCCGGGCGCGCCAGTCGGCCCGCGCCTTCTCGACTTCGCCCTCGGTGATGACGCCATCGGCGATCAGGCGTTTGGAGTAGATCTCCAGCGTCGTCGGATGGCCGGCGATCTTGCGATACATCAGCGGCTGGGTGAACGACGGCTCATCGCCTTCGTTGTGGCCGTGCCGCCGGTAGCAGAACATGTCGATCACCACCGGCTTGTGGAACTTCTGCCGGTACTCGACCGCGATCTTGGCGGCGAACACCACCGCTTCCGGATCGTCGCCGTTGACGTGGAAGATCGGCGCGTCGATCATCTTCGCCACGTCCGACGGATACGGCGACGAGCGCGAATAGCGCGGATAGGTGGTGAAGCCGATCTGGTTGTTGACGATGAAGTGGATCGATCCGCCGGTGCGGTAGCCCTTCAGATCCGACAGCGCGAAACACTCGGCGACCACGCCCTGGCCGGCGAACGCGGCGTCGCCATGCATCAGCAGCGGCAGCACCGAAACCCGCTCCTCGGGCAGATCGCCGTGCTGGTCCTGCTTGGCGCGCACCTTGCCGAGCACCACCGGATCGACGATCTCGAGATGCGACGGGTTGGCGGTCAGCGACAGGTGGACCTTGTTGTGGTCGAATTCGCGGTCCGACGAGGCGCCGAGGTGATACTTGACGTCGCCCGAGCCCTCGACTTCGTCGGGGTTGGCCGAGCCGCCCTTGAACTCGTGGAACAGCGCCCGGTGCGCCTTGGCCATCACCTGGGTCAAGACGTTCAGACGGCCGCGATGCGGCATGCCGAGCACGATCTCGCGGACGCCGAGATTGCCGCCACGCTTGATGATCTGCTCCAGCGCCGGAATCAGCGCTTCGCCGCCGTCGAGACCGAACCGCTTGGTGCCGGTGAACTTCAGGTCGCAGAACTTCTCGAATCCCTCGGTTTCGATCAGCTTCATCAGGATCGCGCGACGGCCCTCGCGGGTGAAGCTGATCTCCTTGTCCGGACCTTCGATCCGCTCCTGGATCCACGCCTTCTGCGCACCATTGGAGATGTGCAGAAATTCGATGCCCATGGTCTGGCAGTAGGTGCGCTCGCAGATTGCGACGATCTCGCGGAGCGAGCCGTATTCGAGGCCGAGAACGTGATCGAGGAAGATCTTGCGGTCGAGATCGGCCTCGGTGAAGCCGTAGGACCGGATGTCGAGTTCCTCGTGGTCCTTCGCCGGCGACAGGCCGAGCGGGTCGAGCTTGGCGTGGAAATGGCCGCGCATGCGGTAGGCGCGGATCAGCATCAGGGCGCGGACCGAGTCGCGGGTGGCCTGATGGACATCCGCCGAGGACAGCGCGACGCCGCGGCTCTGCGCCTTCGCCTGCAGCTTCTGGCCGACCGCCTTCTCGACCTGGTTCCAGTTGCCGTCGAGCGCCGAGGTCAGCTCGTCCTGCGGGGTCAGGGGCCAGTTCGCCTGTTCCCAGGACGGCCCCTCGGCGTTCTTCTGGATGTCGCCGGGAGTGTCTTTCAGGCTCTGGAAGAATGCCTGCCAGTCGGCATCGACCGAGGACGGATCAGCTTCGTACCGAGAGTACAGATCGTCGATATAGGTGGCGTTGGCGCCCTGTAGAAAGGAAGACAGGGCGAAAGCGGCATTCGCGTCCTGGCGAGACATGATTGCTTCCTGATTATGAGATCGCGACTTAGTCGCGATAAGCTGATCCGGTTACCGGATCAGCAACATAGTGCACCTTTTATCCTATTCTAGGGAAATGTAAGCTCGGAACGACACAAGGTCTGAATTATGACTTCAATTTTTCGGCAAGCGTCTTGCCGAGCCGCGCCGGAGACGGCGACACGGTGATGCCGGCCGCTTCCATCGCGGCGGTCTTCGAGGCTGCATCGCCCTTGCCGCCCGAAATGATCGCGCCGGCGTGGCCCATGCGGCGGCCGGGAGGAGCGGTGACGCCGGCGATGAATCCCACCGTCGGTTTCTTGCGGCCGCGCTTGGCCTCGTCGATCAGGAACTGGGCGGCGTCTTCTTCGGCCGAGCCACCGATTTCGCCGATCATGATGATCGATTCGGTCTTGTCGTCGGCCAGGAACATCTCCAGCACGTCGATGAACTCGGTGCCCTTGACCGGGTCGCCGCCGATGCCGACCGCGGTGGTCTGGCCGAGGCCTTCGGCAGAGGTCTGGAACACCGCCTCATAGGTCAGGGTGCCGGAGCGCGACACGATGCCGACCGAGCCCGGCTTGAAGATGTTGGCCGGCATGATGCCGATCTTGCACTCGCCGGCGGTCATCACGCCCGGACAGTTCGGCCCGATCAGCCGGGACTTCGAGCCGTTCAGCGAGCGCTTCACCCGCACCATGTCGAGCACCGGGATGCCCTCGGTGATGCAGACGATCAGCGGGATCTCGGCGTCGATCGCTTCGCAGATCGCGTCCGCAGCGCCCGGCGGCGGCACATAGATCACCGAGGCGTCGGCACCGGTCTTCTCGCGCGCCTCACGGACGGTGTCGAACACCGGCAGGCCGAGATGGGTCGAGCCGCCTTTGCCCGGCGAGGTGCCGCCGACCATCTTGGTGCCATAGGCGATCGCCGCCTCGGAATGGAAGGTGCCGTTCTTGCCGGTGAAGCCCTGGCAGATAACGCGGGTGTTGCTGTCGATCAGAATGGACATGGTCGGTGATGCTTTCGCGGTCGAACGGAATGGTCGGAGGCGGCGGAGAGGCCGAGAAGCGGCCTCAGGCTCCCTTCACGGCGGCGACGATCTTCTGGGCGGCGTCGTCGAGATTGTCGGCGGGCAGCACGTTGAGGCCGGAATGCTTGATGATCTTCTTGCCGGCTTCGACGTTGGTGCCTTCGAGACGGACCACCAGCGGCACGTCGAGGCCGACTTCCTTGACCGCCGCGACCACGCCCTCGGCGATCACGTCGCACTTCATGATGCCGCCGAAAATGTTGATCAGGATGCCCTTCACGTTGGGATCGGCGGTGATGATCTTGAACGCCGCCGTCACCTTCTCCTTGCTGGCGCCGCCGCCGACGTCGAGGAAGTTGGCCGGGGCCATGCCGTACAGCTTGATGATGTCCATCGTCGCCATGGCGAGGCCGGCGCCGTTGACCATGCAGCCGATGGTGCCGTCGAGGGTGACGTAGTTGAGGTCGTATTTCGACGCCTCGATCTCCTTGGCGTCTTCCTCGGTCTCGTCACGCAGCGCCTGGATGTCGATGTGGCGGTAAAGCGCGTTGCCGTCGAACGAAATCTTGGCGTCGAGGCACTTCAGATCGCCCTGCTTGGTCAGCACCAGCGGGTTGATCTCGAGCATGTCCATGTCTTTGGCGACGAACGCGGCGTACAGCTTGGCCACCATCGCCTCGGCCTGCTTGGCCTGATCGCCCTTCAGATTCAGCGCCTTGGCGACGGTGCGGCCGTGATGACCCATGATGCCGGTCGCCGGATCGACAGTGAACGACACGATCTTTTCAGGCGTCTCGTGGGCGACGTCCTCGATCGACATGCCGCCCTCGGTCGAGACCACGAACGAAATCCGCGAGGTGGCGCGATCGACCAGCAGCGACAGGTAGAATTCCTTGTCGATGTCGGAGCCTTCCTCGATGTACAGGCGATTGACCTGCTTGCCGTCGGCTCCGGTCTGCACCGTCACCAGCGTGGCGCCGAGCATCTGCTTGGCATAGTCCTTGACCTCGTCGATCGACTTGGCGAGGCGGACGCCGCCCTTGTCGCCCGCGGAGGCTTCCTTGAACTTGCCCTTGCCGCGGCCACCGGCGTGGATCTGGCTTTTCACCACCCAGACCGGACCGCCGAGCTGCTTGGCGGCAGCTTCCGCCTCGGACGCCTTGAAGATCGGGAAGCCGTGCCCCACCGGGACGCCGAACTCGCGCAGCACCGCCTTGGCCTGGTATTCGTGAATATTCATGGAATTGCCCCTCGCCAGATCGCTTCCGGCCGGTTGAACCGCGACGCTGCGCCGACCCTCGCCGGGCCGGCGCAGCCAGTTGGGTTAGACGTTCCTCAGCGCCCGAGCAGATCGGGTGCAATCTTCTTGCAGGCGTCGACCAGGCCCTGAACGGCAGCGACCGACTTGTCGAACGCTTCCTTGTCCTTGCCGGCCAGTTCGATCTCGACGATGCGCTCGACGCCCTTGTCGCCGATCACCACCGGCACGCCGACATACATGTCCTTGACGCCGTATTCGCCGTTGAGGTGAGCCGCGACCGGCACCACCCGCTTCTTGTCCTTCAGATAGCTCTCGGCCATCGCGATCGCCGACGCCGCCGGGGCGTAGAACGCCGAGCCGGTCTTCAGCAGGTTGACGATCTCGGCGCCGCCGTTGCGGGTGCGGTCGACGATCTCGTCGAGGCGGGCCTGCGAGGTCCAGCCCATCTTGATCAGGTCGGGGAGCGGAATGCCGGCGACGGTCGAGTACTTCACAAGCGGCACCATGGTGTCGCCGTGGCCACCGAGCACGAAGGCGGTGACGTCTTCGACCGAGACGTTGAATTCGTCGGCCAGGAAGTAACGGAACCGCGCCGAGTCGAGCACGCCGGCCATGCCGACGACCTTCTTGGCCGGCAGGCCGGAGGCCTTCTGCAGCGCCCACACCATCGCGTCGAGCGGGTTGGTGATGCAGATCACGAACGCATCGGGCGCGTACTTCTTGATGCCGGCGCCGACCTGCTCCATCACCTTGAGGTTGATGCTGAGCAGATCGTCACGGCTCATGCCCGGCTTGCGCGGCACGCCGGCGGTGACGATCACCACGCGGGCGCCTTCGATCGCCTCGTAGGAGTTGGCACCGGTCAGCTTGGAGTCGAAACCGTCGACCGGCGAGGACTCCGCGATGTCCAGCGCCTTGCCCTGCGGCACGCCCTCGGCGATGTCGAACAGCACCACGTCGCCGAGCTCTTTCAGCCCGATCATGTGTGCCAGCGTACCGCCGATCTGGCCGGAGCCAATCAAAGCAATCTTATCGCGCGCCATGGGAAAGCAGTCCTTTGAGCCCGTGGGTGGGGAGGGTGGGAAATCCGCTTGGGTGGTTATCGCTTTCGCCCCATGCGTTCAAGTCGGCGAACGCCCATTTGTTGGGCCGGCTATCCTGCGAACGCAGGGGGCCGGGAACAGACCTAGGTTTCGACCAGTCCGGTGGTTTCGCCGGTCGCGGTGGAGTCGCGCCGGCCGTGCGGCAGCGCCAGATAGGATTCAGAGCCCATTTCGGTGAGCCGCGACACGGTGCGATTGAATTCCATCGCCTCGAAGCCGTCGGTGGCGCGGTAGAGCCGTGCAGGCTCGGCCGCGGCGGAAGCCATCAGCTTCACCGAGTTGTCGTACAGCGTATCGATCAGCGCGATGAAACGCTTGGCGGCGTTGCGATCGGCATATTCCATCACCGGCACATGGTCGATCATCAGCGTGTGGTATTCATGTGCGAGCCGCAGGTAATCGCCGGCGCCGAGCGGCTTCTGGCACAGATCGGCGAATGAGAACCTGGCGACGTGATGATCGGCCTGCGGAATATGCAGGATACGCCCCTTGATCGAAATATCGCGCGGCTCGCCTCGGCTGGTGCCGGTGATCCGCTGCCAGGCCCGATCAATCGTCGCGGTCGCTTCGGCATCATCGGGCGTCAGCCAGACTTTCATGCCGGCGAATTTCTCCAGGCGGTAATCGGTTCGCGCGTCGAGCCGCAGCACTCGCATATGCCGCTTCACCTGGCCGATGAACGGCATGAACAGTGAGCGGTTGAGGCCGCCTTTATAAAGATCGTCGGGAGCGACGTTGGAGGTGGCCACCACCACGGTGCCGAGTTCGAACAGCCTGGTGAACAGCCGGCCGAGGATCATCGCGTCGGCGATGTCGGTGACGTGAAACTCGTCGAAGCACAGCAGCCAGGCGTCGTCGAGGATCGACGCCGCGGTCAGCTCCATCACGTCCGAATCCGGAATGTCGCCGCGCTTGATCGCCTGGCGAAAGCCGTTGATGCGATCGTGAGTCTCGGCCATGAACTCGTGGAAATGCGACCGCCGCTTCAGCGCGATCGGACTCGCGTCGAAGAACAGGTCCATCAGCATGGTCTTGCCGCGGCCGACCTCGCCGTGGATGTACAGCCCCTGCGGAGGCTGTTGGACGGCATCCCCACCGCCGAACAGACGGCCAAAAAAGCCTTGCTTTTTCGGTGGCTTGTAGCCTTCCAGCGTCTCGTTGAGCAGGGTGAAGGCCTGCACCGCGCGGGCCTGCGCCGGGTCGGCTTCGATGCTGCCGGAGGCGATCAGGGATTGATATTGCTGGCGGAGCGAGAGCGGCGAGGACATGCGACCTTTTACCGCCTGATCGGGCGGCAAAATGCAAGCCGAGAATCAGACGGAGGGCCATGCGTGGCGGCGGAGGAGCTACCCGGTCAGGGGGTCAGCTCGTAGGGCGCCTCGACGATATAGGGACCGCCACCGGTCGAGGCGCGCGCGGAGTAGAGGACGAACCGCTCCGCCCTGAACACCTTGGACGGGAAGTAGCCGCGGATCGACAGATAGTCCGCCACGTCCCGGCTTGAGACGTCGCCGCGCAGCCGCGCCAGGGTGACGTGCGGGGTGAATTTCCGCCCCTCGGGATCGAGCCCGACACGCTGCATCAGCCGCTCCAGCTCGGCCTGCAGCTCGATCAGCGGCTTCGACGGTACCACCGAAGCGACCACCGCGCGGGGTTTCTTGCCGCCGAAGCTGGACAGGCCCTGCAATGTCACTTCGAACGGCTTGCGATTGACCCGGAAAAGCGTCGAGGCGATCTCGTTGGCGGTGACGCCGTCGATGTCGCCGATGAACCGCAAGGTGAGATGATAGTCGTCCGGATCGACCCAGCGCGCCCCTGGTAGTCCACCACGTAAACTCGACAGGGTCTGGCTGATCTCGGCCGGAATCTCCAGTCCCGTAAACAAACGCGGCATCGGCACACCCTCGAACCTGAGGCCCGATTGCGGCTGCCTGCCCCGATCGTGGGACCGTCCCGCGCGGGACACGGCAGTCCGCAAAACGTCCGGCGAATCAACGATACGATTGTGTAGCGCGTTTGTGTAACAGCGCTACAGCGGAGCCCGCGCAGGATCCAAAAAGCTGAGGGCAATCCGGCCCTTAGGTTCGAATTGCCGTTTTCTCAGCTTCGCTGCCCGAGGAGCGGGCGGAGCAACGCCTCCACCATGGGCAGAATGCGTTCGACGATGACGTCGACCCCTGCGGCGGTGGGGTGAATACCGTCGGGCTGGTTGAGGTTCGAAACTGCCGCGACCCCGTCGAGGAAAAACGGATACAGCGGCACGTCGTATGTCGCGGCGAGCTCCGGATAAATCGCGTTGAACTGCGCAGCATAGTCCTTGCCGTAATTCGGCGGCGCCAGCATGCCGGCGAGCAGCACCGGCATCTTGCGCTGTTGCAGTCGCTTCAAAATCTCGTCGAGCGCCTTGCGCGGGACTTTGGGATCGGTGCCGCGCAGCGCATCGTTGGCGCCGAGCTCGACGATCACCGCATCGGCATCGGGCGGCACCGACCAATCGAGCCGCGCGAGCCCGCCACTGGCGGTATCGCCGGACACCCCGGCATTCACCATCTCGGTCTCGATGCCTTTGGCCTTCAACGCTTTTTGCAGCTTGGCCGGAAACGCGTCGGCGGCCGGCAGACCGTAGCCTGCGGTCAGGGAATCGCCGAGCACCACCACCTTCAGCGGCTTGATGGTCGCTTCCGCTTGCGCGCCCTGGCCCGGGATCAGCGCCGTTATCATACAGACGCCCAGTACCAGCGCGATCCTGCGCGCCCACCCCTCGACCGCCGCGAATGAATAGCCATATGAGGCAGCCATGGACAGTCTCATTGAACCCTCGTCATCGGCCGGCGGCGCGCCGGACACCATTGCGATCTCCAACGTCAACCTGTCGCTGGGCAGCGGCGCCGCGCGGGTGCACATTCTCAAGGACATCAGCCTGAGCGTCGCCGGCGGCGAAGCGATCGGGCTGATCGGCCCGTCCGGCTCCGGCAAATCCACCCTGCTGATGGTGATGGCCGGGCTGGAGCGGCCCGACAGCGGTGAGGTGGTGGTCGACGGCACCGCTTTCAATGGTTTGGACGAGGACGCGCTGGCCCGCTTCCGCGGCCGGCAGATCGGAATCGTGTTTCAGTCCTTCCATCTGATTCCGACCATGACGGCGCTGGAAAACGTGGCGGTGCCGCTGGAGCTGGCCGGCCAGGCCGATGCCGCGGATCGCGCCGCCCGCGAACTGGCGTCGGTCGGGCTCGGGGAACGGCTGCATCATTATCCCGCGCAGCTCTCCGGCGGCGAGCAACAGCGGGTGGCACTGGCCCGGGCGCTGGCGCCCGACCCGGCCATCCTGGTCGCGGACGAACCGACCGGCAATCTCGACGAGGCCACCGGCAAGCAGATCGTCGACCTGCTGTTCGCCAAGCACGTCGAGCGCGGCATGACGCTGGTGCTGGTGACCCATGACGCGGCGCTGGCGCAACGCTGCGACCGGGTGGTGCGGCTGCGTTCCGGGCGGATCGACACGATGCAGCCGGGCGCCGCCGCCCGCGCGCGATCGGCCTGATCGATGACCGCCCTCGCCACCGGGCGCCCTGCCCGTGCACGCTCCCGGATGCTTCCGCTGCGCTACGCGCTGCGCGAGATGCGCGGCGGGCTGAACGGATTCTACGTGTTCATCGCCTGCATCGCGCTCGGGGTGATGGCGATCGCCGGCGTCGGCTCGGTCGCCGCCAGTCTCGGCGACGGTCTCGCCCGCGAGGGCCGGACCCTGCTGGGGGGTGATGCGGCGTTCGCGCTGATCCAACGCGAAGCCGCCCCGAACGAAGTGGAATTCCTGCGCAGCCGCGGCGAGGTCTCGGTCGCCGCCACGATGCGCGGGATGGCCCGCACCGACGACGGTCGCTCGGCGCTGGTCGAGCTCAAGGCCGTCGACAGCGCCTATCCGCTGCTCGGCGAGTTGAAGCTCGAGCCGTCGCTGCCGCTCGCCGACGTCCTGGCCCGGCGCGGCGACACCTATGGCGCCGCCGCCGACGCCGCGCTGCTGGCGCGGCTCGATCTGAAGATCGGCGACACGATCCAGGTCGGAAGCGTCAACCTGCAGATCCGCAGCGCAGTCGCCGCCGAGCCGGACAAGCTGTCCGGCAATATCGGCTTCGGTCCGCGGCTGCTGATCAGCGAGGACGGCTTGCGCGCCACGCAATTGCTGCAGCCCGGCAGCCTGGTGCGCTGGACCTATCGGGTCCGGCTTCCGGACAACGGCACCGACGACCGCGCAGCGCAGCGCCTGGCCGACGACACCCGCGCGGCGCTGCCGCAAGCCGGATGGGAAATCCGGACCCGCAGCAACGCCTCGCCGCAACTCGAACGCAGCATCACGCGGTTCACCCAGTTCCTGACCCTGGTCGGGCTCGCCGCCCTGGTGGTCGGGGGCGTCGGCGTCGCCAACGCGGTGAAGAGCCATATCGACCGCCGCCGCGACGTGATCGCGACGCTGAAGGCGGTCGGCGGGACCGGCGGGGACGTGTTCGCGATCTATCTCACCCAGGTCATCGTGCTGGCCGCGATCGGCGCGGTGATCGGACTGGCGCTGGGCGCTGCGATCCCGTTCGCGATCGTCGGCCTGTTCGGCCAGATGCTGCCGCTGCCGGTGGTCGCGGCACTGCATCCCGGCGAACTGGCGCTGTCGCTGATGTACGGATTGCTGACCGCGCTGGCGTTCGGGCTGTGGCCGCTGGCCCAGGTCCGCGACGTTCCGGTGGCGACGCTGTTCCGGGAGGCGTCGACCGCAGCCGGCCACTGGCCGCGCTGGACCCACATGGCCTGGATGGGGGTGGTGATCGCTGCGCTGCTGGCGCTGGTGATCGGCCTGGCCTACGACAAGCGGGTCGCCGTTGCGGTGGTCGGTGCGACGCTCGCGGTATTCGTACTGCTGCGCGGCGTCGCCGCCGCCCTGATGGCGATCGCCCGGCGGCTGCCGAGGTCGCGCATCACCATGCTGCGGCTGGCGGTCGCCAACATCCATCGCCCCGGCGCCTTGACGCCGTCGGTGGTGTTGTCGCTCGGCCTGGGGCTGGCGGTGCTGGTCACGGTGTCGCAGATCGACGGCAACCTGCGGCGGCAGTTCAGCGCCGCGCTGCCGGAAAAGGCACCGACCTTTTTCTTCATCGATATCCCTTCCGGCGAGACCGAGGCGTTCAGCGCCTTCCTGCGCCAGATCGCCCCGAGCGCGACGCTGGAGGACGTGCCGATGCTCCGTGGCAGGATCGTCGCGGCGCGCGGCGTCCGCGCCGAGGAGCTGAAGCCGGCGGCCGACGCCGAATGGGTGCTGCAAAGCGACCGCGGCCTGACCTATGCGACCGAGATCCCGGCCGGCTCGAAGGTGGTCGAAGGGCGCTGGTGGCCGAAGGACTACGGCGGCCCGCCGCTGGTGTCGTTCGACAGGAAGCTGGCGCAGGGCCTCGGCCTGACGATCGGCGACAAGGTCACCGTCAACGTGCTCGGGCGTGACATCACCGCCACGATCTCCAACCTGCGCAGCATCGACTGGCAGAGCCTCGGGATCAACTTCGTCCTGGTGTTCTCGCCCGACACCTTCCGCGGCGCGCCGCACACCCACGTCGCCACGCTGACCGAGACCGGGAGCACGCCGCAGAGCGACGCTGCGCTGATCAAGCAGGTCGCCGACAAATTCCCGATGGTGACCAGCGTCCGGGTCCGCGAGGCGCTGGAGACGGTGGGCGGGGTGGTGTCCAATCTGGCGCTGGCGGTGCGGGGCGCCAGCGCCGTGACCCTGATCTCGGCGATCCTGGTGCTCGGCGGGGCGCTGGCCGCCGGGCATCGCCATCGGGTCTACGACGCGGTGATCCTGAAGACGCTCGGAGCCACCCGGGCACGTCTGATCGGGGCCTTCGCGCTCGAATATGCGTTGATCGGGCTGGCCACCGCGGGCTTTGCGGTGATCGCCGGGTCGGCGGCTGCGTGGCTGATTGTCACACGATTGATGACGCTCAGCTTCGTCTGGCAGGCCGGATCGGCCGCCGGGGTGGTGGCGGCGGCGCTGGTCGTCACCGTCGGTCTGGGACTGATCGGGACGCTGCTGGCCCTCAACCAGAAACCAGCTTCCGTTTTGCGAAATTTGTGAGTATGCAGCGGCGCGGCATCGGGCTGCGCGGCGCGCTGGCGCACCGCTCCGGGCGGCCTGTAACAGGCTTGAAACGGCCACTTTCGACCAAGGTCGGACGCCGTTTTCTTTACCCTCCGGAGCGGAGCGACATTCAGCCGCGCATTAAAGCTTGCCCGGTCCGTGTTAGTTTCCCACATATCAGCATGGGTCGGACGGCCCGATGAACAGGCGTTAATTTTGGGTTCAACCTCGATTTTGGGTCGACCTCGAAGTCCGCGCAGTTTGCTCGATCGCCGTCCGGGATAAATTAGTACTGGCGCTCGCCACCCTTCGCGACCGGCCAGACAAAACTCGGGATCTCGACCATGTCGGACTTGGACCGCAACTACGCTTCTCCCTTCGGCCGGGCCGCCGGACGCGTCGAAACCGCGACCGTCGACGCCGGCCTGCGCGCCTACATGCTGCGCATCTACAACTACATGACGATCGGCCTGGCCATCACCGGTCTGGCCGCGCTCGGCGTCTATATGGGCGCAGTGACCACGGACGCCGGCGCAGCCGCCGCCCGTGTCGGCAACACCATGCTGACCTCGTTCGGCGTGGCGATGTTCGTCAGCCCGCTGAAGTGGGTGTTCATCCTCGCCCCGCTTGCGATGGTGTTCGTCATTTCTTTCGGCATCAACCGGCTCAAGCCGGCGACCGCACAGCTTCTGTTCTGGGCGTTCTCGGCGCTGATGGGCATCTCGCTGTCGTCGATCTTCCTGGTCTACACCCACACCTCGATCGTCCGGGTGTTCTTCATCACCGCGGCGGCGTTCGGTGCGCTGAGCCTCTACGGCTACACCACCAAGCGTGACATGACCGGGATGGGCTCGTTCCTGATCATGGGCCTGATCGGCGTCGTGATCGCCAGCCTGGTGAACCTGTTCGTCGCCTCGTCGATGCTGCAGTTCATCGTGTCGGTGGTGGGCGTGCTGGTGTTCGCCGGCCTGACCGCCTGGGACACCCAGCGGCTGAAGAACGACTACATCTACGGCGCGGGCTCGATGGGCGGAGAAGTCGCCGAGCGGGCCGCCATCACCGGCGCGCTGTCGCTGTACCTGAACTTCATCAACCTGTTCACGCTGCTGTTGCAGTTGCTCGGACAGAAGGAATAACGGTCTCCGACGGAGACCCCGACGGATCGAAGCCCCGGCCCTGCGCCGGGGCTTTTGTTTTGGACGATAAGCATTGCGCGAGAGACGGTGGCCACGCGCCCGCACGGAGCGTATGACGGCGCCGCCTCACCCTGTCGCGACCGCCCGAGACAGCCGATGTCCAATGTCCTGATCCGCCCGGCGACGTCCGCCGACCTGCCCGCCGTCACTGCGATCTACGAGCAGGCCGTCCGGTTCGGCACCGCGACCTTCGAACTGACGCCGCCCGACCTCGCCGAGATGACCCGGCGGTTCGAAGCCCTGACCGGCGCCGGCTTTCCCTATCTGGTTGCGGCAGCCGACGGCGCGATCGCCGGCTACGCCTATGCGGGGCCATACCGGCCGCGGCCGGCGTATCGGTTCACGGTGGAGAATTCGATCTACCTCGAGCCGGCGGCGCACCGCCGCGGCATCGGCAGCGCGCTGCTGGACGATCTGGTCGCGATCTGTACCAGCCGCGGCTTCCGGCAGATGATCGCGGTGATCGGCGATTCCGCCAATGCGGCCTCGATCGCGCTACACCGCAAGGCCGGGTTCGTGCCGATCGGCACCCACACCGACGTTGGGTTCAAGTTCGGTCGCTGGCTGGATTCGGTGCTGATGCAGCGGACGCTGGGGGACGGCGGCAGGACGGTGCCGGAAGCCTGATCCAAGGGAGTCATTCCGGGGCGCTCACGAAAGTGAGCGAACCCGGAATCCAGAGGTTGTCAGCAACGATCGAGATTCCGGGTTCGCCGCTACGCTCCGCCCCGGAATGACGGAGGGAGGTCACACCAGCGCCAGCTTGCGATCGATCACCAGCAGCACGCGATCGAGTTCGTGGCCGCGGCGCAGGATCTGGCCGGAGGCGCCGATCACGCAATAGGCCCCCTGCTTGCGTGCCAGCCGCGGATCCTTGACGATGCGGTAGATCGGAACTTCCGACGCGCGCCGAAAGATCGAGAACACCGCATGATCTTTCAGGAAGTCGATGGCGTAATCGCGCCACTCGCCCGCAGCCACCATCCGGCCGTAGAGATTGAGGATGCGATTGAGCTCCAGGCGGTTGAAGGTCACCCGTCCCTGCAGCGGAGCTGCGCCTGAGCGCTCCGCTGCGCGGCTCTCGCTGGGATCAGCCTCCCCGGAAATCAGATCCATCGGCGCCTCCTGTCACGACGCTGACATGATTGCGCCGGCCGCGCACGGCCGCAAGGGGATCGAAAGCAGCACGCTCGCAAACCAGCCGATCGCCGAACCGATCTCACGGCTTCGTTAGCCGAATTCTTATTGCCGCCCGATTTTCGCCAACCGCGCGCCAAGCCCGGTTGCGATAACACCATCACTGCGTTGGCCCGGTCCCCTCGGTTTCGGATTCCTCAGCCCCCAGCCCCCCGAAGCAGTTGGGATCGGGCCTGTACGCAGAACCTCAATCCCCCTCCTGGGCCGACGCAAGTTGGTCCTTTTTTGTTTGTGCCGCCGCCTCGATTGGGGTCCGCGTCGCACGGCCATCGTGGCGGGTTCTCGCCGCCCGGCGCTGGAACTTCGCCCGCCACCGAACTTGATCGAGTTGGGGAGGGGTCAGTTCAGGGAGGTGAACGCGGCGCCGAGCATCGCGCCCGGCTTCTCCCGCGTACCGTTCTGGATGTATACGGCAGCCGCGTCGACGCCGTCGCCGACGACGTTCTCGAGCGGCACCGCCCAATGCTCCGCCGCGCCGCTCCAGTCGCCGACCTTCAGCAGATTGCGCACCACGTTGTGGTAGGTGATTTGCCGGCCGCGGTTCTCGCCGCGCCCGATCTCGATCGGGACCGCTTTTGACACCGCACAAATCCAGACCTCACCGCTTTTGGCGGTCTGACCTCGAGGCGCGGCCGCAACCGAGACCTTGATCTCGTTGCCCTCGACCGCAAGCGACACCGGCACCGCCATCACGCCCGCCAACTTGTCGGTGGTCCTGATCGCCGCGTCGATGCCGGCGCGATTGCTGCCGACCAGATGCGCCGAACCGTTGACGACGACCTGCGGGGTGAACACGTCGCGATCGCCCCGCACTTGCGAGTAAGCACGTTGGCGGGCGCTGAAGCGAGGGTCGGCCAGGGTATCCTTCCAGCCGAGATAGTCCCAATAGTCGATCGGCAGGCTGAGGGCGATCACCGACGGATCGCGGGCGAGTTCGCCGATGATCTTGTCGGCGGGCGGACAGGACGAGCAGCCTTGCGAAGTAAACAGTTCGACCACGGCGCGCGGCTCGGCGGCAGCAAGGTTCGCCGTCGCGATCGTCACGCACAAGCCGAGTGCGCCGGACCACCGCGAAAATCCACCAACACCATCCATCGTCGTTTGCCGAACCGCCTTTGCCGAGTGCTTCGGGACGGCAGCACGCCGCCGTCCATCGAGGAGCCTTAAAACGAAAAGGCGGCCCTTTGCATAGGCCGCCTTCCGTTCACCTACCACTCACTTCGCAGTGAGGCTTCTGCGCCTATTGGCTGAGATCGCGCCGGCCGCGATCCTGGCTCAGGCCGCGAGCTTGCGCAGCACGTAGTGCAGAATACCGCCGTTGCGATAGTAATCGAGCTCGTCGAGCGTATCGATGCGGCACAGCAGCGGCACGCGCTTGCGCTTGCCTTCGGCCGAGGTGATCTCGGCTTCGAGCATCTGCCGCGGCTTGAGGTCGCCCTCGAGCCCCCGGATCGTGACCTTCTCGTTGCCCTTGAGGCCGAGCGAGGCCCAGGAGGTGCCCTCTTCGAAGGTCAGCGGCAGCACGCCCATACCAACGAGGTTGGAGCGATGGATGCGCTCGAAGCTCTGGCAGATCACGGCACGGACGCCGAGCAGCCGGGTGCCCTTCGCGGCCCAGTCGCGCGACGAACCGTTGCCGTATTCGGCGCCGGCGAACACCACCAGCGGCACCTTCTCTTCCTGGTACTTCATGGCGGCGTCGTAGATCGACATCTGTTCGCCGTCCGGCCAGTGCTTGGTCAGGCCGCCTTCCGGAATGTTGCCGTCGGCGCCCTTCAGCATGTGGTTCTTGATGCGGATGTTGGCGAAGGTGCCGCGCATCATCACTTCATGGTTGCCGCGGCGGGTACCGTACTGATTGAAGTCGGCCGGACGCACCTGATGCTCGGTCAGGTACTTGCCGGCAGGCGAGGTCAGCTTGATCGAACCGGCCGGCGAGATGTGATCGGTGGTGATCTTGTCGCCGAACAGCGCAAGGATGCGGGCGTCGACCATATCGGTGATCGGCTCGGGCTGCTTGGTCATGCCCTCGAAATACGGCGGGTTCTGCACGTAGGTCGAGCCCATGTTCCACTTGTAGGTCTCGCTCTCGACCGTCTTGATCTTGCGCCAGTTGGTATCGCCCTTGAACACGTCGGCGTAGCGCGCCTTGAACACCTTGGAGGTGACGTACTTCTTGACGAAGGCGTTGATCTCCTTGGTGGTCGGCCAGATGTCCTTCAAGTACACCGGCTTGCCGTCGCGACCGGTGCCGATCGGATCGACCGCGAGGTTCTTGGTGACCGAACCGGCCAGCGCGTAGGCCACCACCAGCGGCGGCGAAGCGAGGTAGTTCGCCTGCACGTCGGGCGAGACGCGGCCTTCGAAGTTGCGGTTGCCCGACAGCACGGCCGCAGCGACGATGCCGTTGTCGTTGATCGACTTCGAGATCTCCTCCGGCAGCGGGCCGGAATTGCCGATGCAGGTGGTGCAGCCGAAGCCGACGAGGTTGAAGCCGACCTTGTCGAGATCCTTCTGCAGACCGGAATTCGCGAGGTACTCGGCGACGACCTGCGAACCGGGCGCCAGCGAAGTCTTCACCCACGGCGCCGCCTTGAGGCCCTTGGCGGCGGCGTTGCGCGCCAGCAGGCCGGCACCGATCAGCACGCTCGGATTCGAGGTGTTGGTGCAGGACGTGATCGCTGCGATCACCACATCACCGTGGCCGAGGTCGAAATTACGGCCTTCGACCTTGTAGCGGGCGCCGTCCAGCGCCTTCTTGTATTCGGCGTCCATCGCCGTGGTGAAGCCTTCCGCTACCGCCGGCAGCGCGACGCGGCCCTCGGGACGCTTCGGTCCGGCCAGCGACGGCACCACGTCAGCGAGGTCGAGCGTCAGCGTCACGGTGAACACCGGGTCCGGCGACTTGGCGGTGCGGAACAGGCCCTGCGCCTTGGCGTATTTCTCGACCAGCGCGACGCGCGCCGAGGCGCGGCCGGAGGTCTTCAAATAGTCGAGGGTTTCGCTGTCGACCGGGAAGAAGCCGCAGGTCGCGCCGTATTCCGGCGCCATGTTGGCGATGGTCGATTTGTCGGCGACCGAGAGATGATCGAGGCCCGGGCCGAAGAACTCGACGAACTTGCCGACCACGCCCTGCTTGCGCAGCATCTGGGTGACGGTCAGCACCAGATCGGTGGCGGTGACGCCTTCCTTGAGCGCACCCTTGAGCTTGAAGCCGACCACTTCGGGCAACAGCATCGACAGCGGCTGGCCGAGCATCGCAGCTTCCGCCTCGATGCCGCCGACGCCCCAGCCGAGCACGGCGAGACCGTTGACCATGGTGGTGTGCGAGTCGGTACCGACCAGCGTATCCGGATAGGCGACCTCGAAGGTGCCGGTCTTGCGGCCGATGGTCATCTTCTCCTTCTTGGTCCAGACCGTCTGCGCCAGGTACTCGAGATTGACCTGGTGGCAGATGCCGGTGCCGGGCGGCACCACCGAGAAGTTCGAGAACGCCTTCTGACCCCACTTCAGGAACTCGTAGCGCTCCTGGTTCTGCTTGTACTCCTCGGCAACGTTCTTCTTGAAAGCCTGGTTGTTACCGAAGAAGTTGACGATCACCGAATGGTCGATGACGAGATCGACCGGTACCAGCGGGTTGATCTTCTCGGCCGAGCCACCGAGCTTCTGCATCGCGTTGCGCATCGCCGCCAGATCGACCACCGCCGGCACGCCGGTGAAGTCCTGCATCAGCACGCGCGCCGGGCGGAAGGCGATCTCGTGCTCCAGCGCCTTCTTCCGCATCCACTTGGCGACCGCCATGATGTCGGCCTTCTTGACGGTGCGGTCGTCCTCGTTGCGCAGCAGGTTTTCCAGCAGCACCTTCATCGAATAGGGCAGACGGGAAATCCCCTTCAGACCATTCTTCTCGGCGGTGGGCAGGCTGTAATAGACGTAAGACTTGCTGCCGACCTTGAGGATCTTCCGGCATTTGAAGCTGTCGAGCGAGGTCATGTAAGGCGGGTCCCAGATTATCGTTGTCGATGGGGCGAGCTTGTATGCTGGCTCCGGAGGGGCAGGCCGTCCGGCTTGCAGGCGCCGATCGTGTGCTGCATCAAGTTCCGGCTTATAGAACCTTTCCAATTGCGCCGCCAGTTCGACAATGACAGGCGAGCGCATCGATTTGTGAGCAGGCCGTTCCGATCCCGGGGCGGAACAGGTTGGGATGCATGCGGCTGTCGGGGCGCGACTTACGATGTGTACGAGGTGGCCGCGAGGTATTCGCCGGGCTCGCCTTCGATGCAAGCGGCGGCGAGGCACTGGCGCTGGTCGGCCACAACGGCGCCGGCAAGACATCGTTGTTGCGGCTGATCGCCGGGCTGCTGACACCGGAGGCCGGAACCATCACGCTCGACGGCGGGGAACCGGATACGCCGGTCGCCGAACAGGCGCACTATCTCGGCCACCGCGACGCGCTCAAGCCGTCGCTCAGCGTCGCCGAAAATCTCGGGTTCTGGCGCGACTTTCTCGGCGGCGACCGCACCGACCTCAGCTCCGCCATCAAGGCGGTCGGGCTCGGCCACGCGGCCGAGCTGCCGGCGGCGTATCTGTCCGCAGGGCAGCGGCGGCGATTGTCGATCGCCCGGCTGCTGGTGGTCCGGCGGCCGATCTGGCTGCTGGATGAGCCGACCTCCGCGCTCGACGTCAAAGGCCAGGAGCTGTTTGTCGGCTTGATGCAGGATCACCTCGCCGGCGGCGGCATCATCGTCGCCGCCACCCACACGCCTCTCGGCATTCCGGTGCGCGAGCAGCGGATCGGAGCCTCTGCATGACCGCGCTCGGCGCCATCATTCGCCGCGATATCAGGATCGCGCTCCGGGTCGGCGGCGGCGCGCTGATCGGGGTGCTGTTCTTCCTCACCGTGGTGGTGCTGATGCCGTTCGCGGTCGGCCCGGACCTTGCGCTCTTGAAGCGGCTCGGGCCGGCGATCCTGTGGCTCGGCGCGCTGCTCGCCAGCCTGCTGACGCTCGACCGGCTGTTCACCGCCGACGCCGAGGACGGCTCTCTCGACCTGATCGTGATGAGCCGCACGCCGCTGGAGCTGACCTGCGCCGCCAAGGCGCTGGCGCATTGGCTGGCGGCAGGGCTGCCGCTGATCGTCGCGACCCCGGTACTCGGCCTGCTGCTCAACCTCGACGGCAGCGCATCGCTGGCCGTGATGGCGACGCTGCTGGCCGGCACCCCGGCGCTGACCTTCACCGGCATGATCGGCGCCGCGCTGGCGGTGACGCTTCGCCGCGGCGGCCTGCTGCTGGCCGTTCTGGTGCTGCCGCTGTCGATCCCAGTGCTGATCTTCGGCGTTTCGGCCTCCCAGGCGGCGATCGTCGGCCCGGTGTCGTTCGGCACGCCGTTTTCGATCCTGTGCGCGATCTCGCTGCTCAGCCTGGTGATCGGCCCGTTCGCCGCTGCCGCCAGCCTGAGGCAGGGCCTGGACTAGAACAGGCGCAGCGTCGTTGGTTCGGTGCCGATGCCGTCGGTTCGGACCCGCGACACGCCGGATTCGCACCCGCGCGCAGGCGCTTCACCGCCGATCAACTCCTTCGGAAGTCGCCCCTGATCTGACCCACGTCATTGCCTGCGCCGGTCCCGGACATTATCAGGGACGTCATGAAGCTGACCGAACTCGCCAATCCGACCCGGTTCCTGACGCTGGCAGGGCGCCTGCTGCCGTGGCTGGCGGCCGCGACCGCATTGGCGTTGGCGGCCGGCCTCACCCAGGCGATGCTGGCGCCGGACGACTACCAGCAGGGCGCCACCGTCAAGATCATGTTCGTGCACGTGCCGAACGCCTGGCTGGCGATGGCCGTCTGGGGGGTGATGAGCATCGCCGCGCTCGGCACCCTGGTGTGGCGGCATCCGCTCGCCGACGTCGCCGCCAAGACTGCGGCGCCGATCGGCGCGGCCTTCACGTTTCTGGCGCTGGTCACCGGCTCGCTGTGGGGCCGGCCGATGTGGGGCACCTATTGGGAATGGGATGCCCGGCTGACCTCGATGCTGGTGCTGTTTCTGATGTATCTCGGCCTGATCGCGCTGTGGCGCGCGGTCGAGGATCCGTCGCGCGCGGCGCGCGCCGCGGCGGTGCTGACCCTGGTCGGCGCCATCAACCTGCCGATCATCAAGTTCTCCGTCGACTGGTGGAATACGCTGCACCAGCCGGCCTCGGTGGTGCGGATGGGCGGATCGACGCTCGACAAGGCGTTCCTGATCCCGCTGCTGGTCACCGCGATCGGATTTTCGCTGCTGTTTCTGACCTTGCATCTGGCGGCGATGCGCAACGAAATCCTGCGACGGCGAGTCCGCTCGCTGCAGATGCTGCAGGCCAGCCGGGCCGAGGCGGCGTGATGTTCGGCAAATACGCGGACTTCATCGTCTCGTCCTACGCCGCGACCGCGATCGTGGTGCTGCTGCTGATCGGCTGGGTGGTGCTCGACTATCGCAAGCAGAAGGCGCGGCTGCGCGACCTCGAAGCGCGCGGCGCCGTGCGCCGTTCCGGCCGCAGCGCCACCGACCACTGAACCCGACGGATCATCATGACCGACACCCTCGACCCCGCCTCGTCGAAGCGCCGTTCCTGGCTGGTGGTGCTGCCGGCGCTGCTGTTCGCCGGGCTGGCGGTGTTGTTCTGGTTTCGGCTCGGCGACAGCGACGTATCGCGGATCCCGTCGGCGCTGATCGGCCGGCCGGCGCCGCAGACCCCGCTGCCGCCGCTGGAAGGCCTGAGCCGCGACGGCACCCAGGTCGCCGGTCTCGATCCGGCGATGTTCAAGGGCAGGGTCAGCGTCGTCAACGTCTGGGCGTCCTGGTGCGTGCCCTGCCACGACGAGGCGCCGCTGCTGATGACGCTGGCGGAAGACAGCCGGATTCAGCTCGTCGGGATCGACTACAAGGACAAGCCGGACAACGCCCGCCGCTTCCTCGGCCGCTACGGCAACCCGTTCGCCGCGGTGGGGGTCGACGTCTCCGGCCGCGCCGCGATCGAATGGGGGGTGTACGGCGTGCCGGAAACCTTCGTGGTCGGCCGCGACGGCAGGATCGCCTACAAGCTGGTCGGCCCGATCACTCCGGACAACCTCGAGAAGGTCTTGAAGCCCGAGATCGCCAAGGCGCTCGCGGCGCCGCAGAGCTGATCGGCCTGTTAGCACGGCCGAATACCCTCCGAGAAATAAATCGGACCGTTTATCGGCCGTTCATCGCAGCGCCATTGCGGCGCCACGAATCCGGATGAGCTTTCGGACGTTACTAACAACGTCCTCTGGAGGGACATCCGATGAGTATTTCGACTTTGCGTCGTCTCACGCTCGCCCCGCTCGCCGCCGCCGTCGCGCTCGGCCTGTTCGCCGCCGCGCCCGCGATGGCGCAGGCGCCTCAGCCGGCCACGCCGCCGACCGCCAAATCCGACAAGATGACCCCTCCGCCGAAAGCCGACAGCAAGGCGGCAGCCCCGGCGAAGTCCGAGAAGACCGAGCCCCTCGACATCAATTCAGCGACCGCCGAACAGCTCGATGCACTGCCCGGCGTCGGCAAGGCGTACTCGGCCGCAATCATCAAGGGCCGGCCCTACAAGGGCAAGGACGAACTGGTGCACAAGAAGATCGTGCCGCAGAAGACCTACGACGGCATCAAGGACAAGATCATCGCCAAGCAGAAGTAAGCGAGGCGAAGCCGGGAAGAGGGGATCGCGGTCAGCGCCCCGACACGTCGCCTTCGCCGGCGGCGCTCTGTTCGAGCGTCGCCGGTTCGGCCGCGTAGCGCTTGATCAGCGGCATTTGCGTCATCGCGAACAGCATGGTCAGCGGCACCATGCCGAATACCTTGAAATTGACCCAGAAGTCGGTCGACTGCGTCCGCCAGACCGCTTCGTTGAGCAGGGCCATGGCGAAGAAGAACAACGCCCAACGCAGCGTCAGCTTGCGCCAGCCCTGCGCCGTCAGGTTGAACACCTGATCGAACATGATGGCGATGAACGAGCGGCCGAACAGCAGGCCGCCGCCGAGCACCGCAGCGAACAGCGCGTACACGATGGTCGGCTTCATCTTGATGAAGGTCTCGTCGTGCAGCACCAGCGTCAGGGTGCCGAACACCAGCACCACCACCGCGGTCACCAGCGCCATGACCGGAACGTGCCGGGTGACCGCATAGGACGCGATCATCGCGGCCACCACCGCGACCATGAAGGCGCCGGTGGCGGCGAACAGATTGAACTTGGCGTTGACGACGAAGAACACCAGCAGCGGGCCGAGCTCGGTCGCCAGTTTGAACAGCGGATGCGGCCGGTTCTTCTCGAGGAGCTCGTCGCTCATGCGGCCTCCGTGCCGGCGATCGCCTTGGCGAAATCGCGCGCGGTGAACGGCGACAGGTCGTCGACCCCTTCGCCGACGCCGATGAAATGCACCGGCAGTTTGTGCTTCTCGGCGATCGCCACCAGGATGCCGCCGCGGGCGGTGCCGTCGAGCTTGGTCATCACCAGCCCGGTGACGCCGGCGGTCTTGGTGAATGCTTCGACCTGCGACAGCGCGTTCTGGCCGACGGTGGCGTCGAGCACCAGCAGCACCGCGTGCGGCGCGGTCGCATCGACCTTCTTGATCACCCGCACCACTTTTTCGAGCTCGCTCATCAGCTCGGTGCGGTTCTGCAACCGCCCGGCGGTGTCGATCAGCAGCACGTCGCGGCCCTGCTCCTTCGCCGCCGTCAGCGCGTTGAAGGCCAGACCGGCCGCGTCGGAGCCCTGCGCGCCCGCCACAACCGGCGTGCCGGTGCGCTCGCCCCAGACCTTGAGCTGATCGATCGCCGCAGCCCGGAAGGTATCGCCGGCGGCCAGCATCACCTTGTGGCCCTCGGACGCGAACCGCGCCGACAGCTTGCCTATGGTGGTGGTCTTGCCGGAGCCGTTGACCCCGACCATCAGCACCACGAACGGTTTCTTCCCGGCATCGACGACGAGCGGCTGCGCCACCGGCGCCAGCACCTTCTCGACCTCCGCGGCGACGATCTCTTTGACGTCGCTGGCCGAGATCATCTTGTCGTAGCGGCCCTCGCCGACCGCGCTGGCGATCCGCGACGCTACCTCGGCGCCGAGATCGGCTCGCAGCAGGACGTCCTCGATCTCCTCGAGCATCGCCCGATCGAGCTTGCGCTTGGAAACGAATTCCGACAGCGCCGTCCCGATCGAACTCGAGGTGCGCTTCAAGCCGCTGGACAGCCGCCGCCACCAGCTCTGTTTCGAATTTTCCGGAGTGTCGCTCATCAGGGCGCTGTGTTAGCCGTTTCGTGCCATGAACGAAAGCCACCCCGATCAATTCGACGTGCCGGAACTGACCGCGGACGAGATCCAGGCGCGCGTGCTGTATCGCGACGGGCTGATGCTGGTGATCGACAAACCGCCCGGTTTGCCGGTGCATCGCGGCCCCAAGGGCGGCCCGAACCTGGAAGCCTCGTTCGACGCGCTCCGCTACGGATTGCCGCGCCCCCCGGTGCTGGCGCATCGGCTCGATCGGGACACCTCCGGCTGCCTGGTGCTCGGCCGCCATCGCAAGGCCACCGCCACGCTCGGGTTGCTGTTCAAGCACTCACGGATTTCCAAGACCTATTGGGCGATCGTCGAGGGCGGCCCAATCGAAGACTCAGGTGAGATCGACCTGCCGATCGCCCGCCTCAATGCCGAACGTGGCTGGTGGCAAAAGGTCGATCCGGACGGGCTGCCGTCGCTGACGAAATGGCGGGTGATGGGGCGGTCCTCCCCTCCCGCTTGCGGGGAGGGGTCGGGGGTGGGGGTCCATAACGGGACGCCATCCTTGGGGCGCCCTCACCCCACCCCTCTCCCGCAAGCGGAAGAGGGGGTTCTCAGTGCTGGGGGAGAGTGTGACGATCTGGCTCGAAAGCCGGGCGCCAAATCCGGCGCGCCGCCGCCGGCGCAGCTCACCTGGCTGGCGCTCGAGCCGATCACCGGCCGGACCCATCAGCTCCGCGTGCATTGCGCCGCGATGGGGTGGCCGATCTTCGGCGACAACATCTACGGCAACGGTCCGCGGTTCGGCGAGCCGCGGCTGCATCTGCATGCCCGCGAGATCGTCATCCCGCTATCGCGCAACAAGCCGCCGGTGGTGGTGACCGCACCGCCGCCGGCGCATATGCACCCGCGGCTTTCGGCCTGCGGCTGGACCGGCGCCGCCTGACGGCGGAGCCGGCGCCGAACGCGTTCTTCGCCGGTTCGCCGCAGCGCACGCACCGCGATCACAGCCCTGCACATGCGCGCGATCAGCGCCGAAAGTCGGATGACCGCACCGCTTGTCGTGGCCGGCCGGGCCGACGCATAATTGCGCCAACAACAACAGCCGGAGGCTGGGACGCTCGCACGTCTCTTCACCGGCGATGCTCCCCCGCAGCGTTTCCATGACTTCGCCCGGATCGCAGGATCAACGATCGGGCGGAGACAAACTCGTTGGCGGGTGAGTCGCCGGTTGCAGCGGGGTTGCGGTCGAGCACCGACGGCGGGTGCGGCATCGGCCGCGTTTTTGTGGAGGAACGAATGTCCGACAAGATCTACGACGTGCCCGCAGAATGGGCGAGCCGCGCCTTCGTCGACGATGCCAAATATCGGCAGATGTACGATCGCTCGGTGACGGACCCGACAGGGTTCTGGGCGGAGCACGCCAAGCGCGTCGACTGGATCAAGGCACCGACCAAGATCGACAATTGGTCGTATGCCCCGGGCAACGTCTCGATCAAATGGTTCGAGGACGGCGTCCTCAACGCCGCCTACAACTGCATCGACCGCCACCTCGACAAGCGCGGCGACCAGGTCGCGATCATCTGGGAAGGCGACGATCCCTCGCAGTCGCGCAGCATCACCTATCGGGAGCTGCACGACGAGGTCTGCAAGTTCGCCAACATCCTGCGCAACCGCAATGTCGGCAAGGGCGACCGCGTCACCATCTATCTGCCGATGATTCCGGAGGCTGCGTTTGCGATGCTGGCCTGCGCCCGGATCGGCGCGATCCATTCGGTGGTGTTCGCCGGGTTCTCGCCAGATAGCCTCGCCGGCCGCATCAACGACTGCCAGTCCAAGATCGTGATCACCGCCGACGAAGGTCTGCGCGGCGGCCGCAAGGTGCCGCTGAAGGCCAATGTCGATGCGGCGCTGAAGAAGTGCGACGGTGTCGATTGGGTGATGGTGGTGAAGCGCACCGGCGCCGCCGTCGAGATGGATGACGTCCGCGACTTCTGGTACCACGAAGCGGCCGAGATGGTGACGACCGAGTGCCCGGTCGAGCACATGAACGCCGAAGACCCGCTGTTCATCCTCTACACCTCGGGTTCGACCGGCCAGCCCAAGGGCGTGCTGCACACGACCGGCGGCTACCTGGTGTTCGCGTCGATGACCCACCAGTACGTGTTCGACTATCACGACGGCGACATCTACTGGTGCACCGCCGACGTCGGTTGGGTCACCGGCCACAGCTACATTCTGTACGGCCCGCTCGCCAACGGCGCCACCACGCTGATGTTCGAAGGCGTGCCCAACTACCCGACCAACTCCCGATTCTGGGAAGTGATCGACAAGCACAAGGTCAACATCTTCTACACCGCGCCGACTGCGATCCGCGCGCTGATGCAGGCCGGCGACGAGCCGGTGAAGAAGACCTCGCGCAAGTCGCTGCGCCTGCTCGGCTCGGTCGGCGAGCCGATCAATCCGGAAGCCTGGGAGTGGTACCACCGCGTCGTCGGCGAGGACCGCTGCCCGATCGTCGACACCTGGTGGCAGACCGAGACCGGCGGCATCCTGATCACGCCGCTGCCCGGCGCCACCAAGCTGAAGCCCGGCTCGGCGACCCGGCCGTTCTTCGGCGTGGTGCCCGAGATCCTCGATCCGGAGGGCAACGTGCTGGACGGCGAATGCACCGGCAATCTTTGCCTCGCCCGCTCGTGGCCGGGCCAGATGCGCACCGTGTACGGCGACCACGCCCGGTTCGAGCAGACCTACTTCTCGGCCTACAAGGGCAAATATTTCACCGGCGACGGCTGCCGGCGCGATGCCGACGGCTTCTACTGGATCACCGGCCGGGTCGACGACGTCATCAACGTCTCGGGCCACCGCATGGGGACCGCCGAGGTCGAATCCTCGCTGGTGGCGCATCCGAAGGTGTCCGAGGCGGCCGTGGTCGGCTATCCGCACGACATCAAGGGCCAGGGCATCTACGCCTATGTGACCCTGATGGCCGGCGAGGAGCCGACCGAGGAGCTGCGCAAGGAGCTGGTCGCCTGGGTCCGCAAGGACATCGGTCCGATCGCCTCGCCCGACCTGATCCAGTTCGCGCCCGGCCTGCCCAAGACCCGATCCGGCAAGATCATGCGCCGCATCCTGCGCAAGATCGCCGAGGACGAGCCGTCCTCGCTCGGCGACACCTCGACGCTGGCCGATCCCGCGGTGGTCGACGATCTGGTCGAGCATCGCCAGAACAAGCACCACAAGGCGGGCTGAGCCGGCCCGAGGGCGCCATCGCAGTCCAGCCGCGGCCAGTGAGCATCCTCCAGGGCCCCGCCTCCGAAACGGAGGCGGGGCCCTCAGACTGCTGACAAACTCCTCGCCATTGGCGGGGAGTTTTGATTCCATGGGTGATGCTTCGCAAACCCTCACCGCAACAGACTTCGATCGAGATGGTCAGTCTCGACGGTCTGGTTCCGAAGGATCACCTGCTTCGCAAGATCGACGCGGTGATCGATTTTTCGTTCATCCACGATCGGGTCGCCGGGCTGTATTGCCCAGACAACGGCCGGCCGCCGCTCGATCCGACGCTGATGTTCAAGGCGCTGTTCATCGGCTACCTGTTCGGCATCCGCTCCGAGCGGCAGCTGGTGCGCGAGATCGAGGTCAACGTCGCCTATCGGTGGTTTCTGGGGTTGAAGCTGACCGATCCGGTGTTCGACGCCTCGACGCTCAGCCAGAACCGGCGGCGCCGCTACAACGACACTGCGGTCGCGCAGGACATCTTCGACGCGATCGTGACCCAGGCGATCGCCAAGGGGCTGGTCGATGGCACGGTGCTCTACACCGATTCCACGCATCTGAAGGCCAACGCCAACAAGAACCGCTACGACACCGCAGTGGTCGCCAAATCGCGGGCCGATTACTGGGATGATCTGGACGCCGCGATCGAGGCGGATCGCGCGGCCCACGGCAAGAAACCCCTCCCGGAGAAAGAGCGACAGCCGGTCGAGAAGGAGACCAAGGTGTCGCGGACCGATCCGGATGCCGGCTACATGGTGCGCGAAGGCAAGCCGAAGGGATTCTTCTACCTCGACCACCGCACCGTCGACGGCCGGCTCGGGATCATCACCGATACACACGCCACGCCGGCCAACGTCCACGACTCGATCGTCTATCTCGGCCGGCTCGATCGCCAACGGCAACGCTTCGGCTTTGATGTCGCCGCCGTCGGCCTCGACGCCGGCTATGCCACCTCAGGAATCGCCCACGGCCTGGAACAGCGCAACATTCCGGGCGTCATCGGCTATCGCCGGCCAACCCCGCCGCGGCCCGGCATGATGCCGAACAAGGCCTTCGCCTATGAAGCGGAGCTGGACAGCTATCGTTGCCCGCAGGGACAGTTACTCAGCTACTCCACCACCGATCGCACCGGCTACCGCCACTACAAGAGCGATCCTGCGATCTGCAAAGACTGTCCGCTGCTCGCCTCGTGCACGTCGAGCCGCAACGCGGTTCGTCTGATCACCCGCCACGTCTGGGCCGAGGCCCGCGAGCGCACCGACGCCAACCGTCTAACGCCCTGGGGCAAGCGCATCTACAAACGCCGCAAGGAGACGGTCGAACGTTCCTTTGCCGACGCCAAACAGCTCCATGGCCACCGCTACGCGCGCTTCAGAGGCCTGGTGGCCGTCAAATGCCAGTGCCTGCTGGCAGCCGCCGCCCAGAACATCAAGAAGATAGCCCTCGCACTGGCCACCGGGCCAATTCCCGCGCCAGGCTGAGACACCGGGCGCTGCGCCACTCGCCAAAAACAAAACCCCGCCGAAAATCGACGGGGTTTGTCAGCGGTCTGAGGGCCCCGCCTCCGAAACGGAGGCGGGGCCCTTCGCGTTTGACGCGCACCACGCCCCGCCGTCGCCTGTTCGTTGCTACGAGGTTGCCTGCGGCTTGCCGCCTTCGTCCGTGAGCTGTGCTGATTCGATCACATCCGAGGACGATCAGGGCTGTCGGACGGTTTTGCCGGCTGGTGTTGTTTGGCGGACATTTACTTTGTTCCCCGGATTTTCCTTCAATGGTACGCCCGCGTTCACTTCGGTCGTCCAGCACACACCGGTTGGTTAGTTCACGCTGCGACCATCGCGGGCGCTGAGGGCGCCGGAGCGAAGCTGACCGGTGCGAGGAAACTGGAGAGACTGAATGTCTTTTGGACTTCGTTCGGCGAAATGGGCGATGGCGGTCGCGGCTTTGGCGGGCGCCGGCGTGTTGACCGCGCCGCGGGCCGAGGCGCGGCCCGACCTGGTTGTCTTCCGCGGCGACTACTCGCCGGGGACGATCGTGGTGAGGACCGCCGAGCGGCAGCTGTATCTGGTGGTCGAGCCGGGGCACGCGGTGCGTTATCCGGTCGGCGTCGGCAAGGCCGGTAAGCAATGGGCCGGGATCACCAAGATCGACGGCAAATACCGCAATCCAGCATGGGCGCCGCCGGCCGACGTCAAACGCGATGTCCCCGCGATTCCGGACGTGATTCCGGGCGGATCGCCCGCCAATCCGATGGGCGTGGCGGCGATGACGCTGGAGGGCGGCGAGTACGCGATTCACGGCACCAACCGGCCGCAGTCGATCGGCGGCTTCGTGTCCTACGGCTGCATCCGGATGCTGAATGACGACATCACCGATCTGTACGAGCGCGTCCCGGTCGGCACTCAGGTGGTGGTGATGCGCTGACGGCATCGGGCCGCATCCACATCGATGCCGCATCTGCAAAGGAAAAGCCGCGGAGGGGGCCGCGGCTTCTTGTTGTCGTGGTAAAGCGAAGTCCGCTCAGCGGGGCGGCGCGACGCCCGGGGGCGGCGGCGGCAGCGACGCCTGACCGCCATTGAGCAGCGGGGTGATGCGGCGGATGGTGACACGGCGGTTCTGCCGTTCCGCCGCCTGGGTGTTCACCTTCAGATACTGCTCGCCGTAACCCTGCGAAGTCAGGTTTTCAGCCGGGACTCCGAATTGCTGGGTGAGCAGAGCGGCGGCCGATTCGGCGCGCCGGTCCGACAGCGACAGGTTGTCGGTGTCGTTGCCGACCGCGTCGGTGTGTCCCTCGATCAGGAACACCTCGCGCGGGTTTCGCTGGATCGCCCGGTTGAGACCATCCGCAATCACCTGCAGCTTCGCCGCCTGATCCGGGGGAATGTCCCATGAGCCGGTGTCGAAGTTGATGGTGTTGAGATCGATCGACGGCATCCGTTGCCGCACTGCCGGGCTGTAGCGGATCTCGTCCATGGTGTAGCGACGCTCGATCCGTTCGACCGGCGGAGCTTCCAGGGTTTCGTAGATCAGCTCCGGCGAGGCATCGTCGTAATCGACGATGTAGCGATCGCGCGGAATCCGGATCACCGGCGGCGGCAGGTCGACGTAGAAATTCGCCCGGTCGCGCGGACCGTAGCTGTTGTCGATGATGATGATCTCGCGGCCGTCGCGGTCGCGGCGGATCCGCCGCAGCAACTGACCGTCGCGCCCGGTGACATTGATGATCTCGCTGCCGTCGGGCCGGATCACGATGGTGCGGCGTTCGTCGCCGCGATCGTCGACCCGGATGTCGCGCGCGCCATAGCGGAAGCGATCCACCTCGTTGTGGCGGATGAACTCCTGCCCGCTCGGATCGCGGACGATGATGCGACCCGGCTCGGTGATCACGATCCGTCCGTTCTGCTGCACCTCGCGCCGCTGGTTGCGGAAGTCCGAGATGTTACGCGGCCCTTGTGGCGCTGCGCCCTGCGGAAGCGGGGTCAACGCCTGCGGCGGCGGAGGCGCCGGCGGGATCGGCGCAGTCACGGCCGGGGGCGGAGGCGGGGGCGGTGTGGGCGCAGCGACCGCGGGCCCGGCTGGCGGCTGGGCCGGCTGCGGTTGGCCTGGCTGCGGTTGGCTTGGCGGCGGTGCGACAGCCGGGCCGGCACCGGGACCGGCTTGCGGCCGGGGCGGCGGACCACCTGCGGGGGCGCCCGGTTGCGGGCCTCGTTCTCCCGGCGGACGAGCGCCCGGCGCAACGGCTGGACCCGACGGATTCGGCGATGTCGGCGCTGCTTGCGGCTGAGCCGACGGAGCCTGCGCCGGCGCAGCGGGCGGCGGCGGATTGGCAGAAGCGGGCGGTGGCGGCGGGCCACGGCGGGGCGCTTCGCCCGGCGGCGGGGTCATGCCCGGCGCAGCCGCATTCGGTCGCGTCGCGCCCTGCGCACCGGGAGGCGGACCACGGCGCTGCGGGGCCTCGCCCGGAGTCTGTTTGGCGGCATCCGGCGCAGCCGCGTTCGGCGGTGTCGCACCGGGGGGCGGGCCACGACGCTGCGGAGCCTCCCCGGCGGGCGGTGCCGGCGGACGGCCTGGAGCAGCGGCGGGCGGCGGCGCAGCCGGACGCTCTGCCGGCGCGGCCGCGGGCGGCGCCAGGGGCTTCGGAGCCGGCGGAGGCGGCGGCGGCTCGGCGCGCTTGGGCGCGGGCGCCGGGGCGGCAGCCGGCGGAGGAGGAGGCGGCGGCGGCGCAGCCTTCGGCGGGGCGGGCGGCGGCGGGGGCGGCGGAGCAGCGTGGGGCGGAGCGGCAGCCGGTGGAGGTGGCGGCGGGGGCGGAGCGGCCTTGGGCGGCGCTGGCGCGGGGCGCGGGCCGGGCGGCGGCGCTTCCTTCTTCTTTTCCTCGGACGGGGCCGGCGCTGGGCCGCCCTGCACCGCCTGCGCGAGCAGCATCGGCGCGGACGCGCTCTCGGCCGCCGCGGGATGACCGATCAGCGACCCGAGCGTTAGCGCCGTGGTCGCGAGCAGTGCAACATTCAGCTTCGTCATCAAACAGACCCTCAATGGAGCAGGCGGATGTCGCGCGACGCAGTCGAACGTTGATCCGCCGTGTTCCGATCAACGACAAGGCGTGAGGCTCAATTGTGGCAACCGGCTTCAGCCGAGGAGAAATAATTCCGCCGCGTTCGAGCGTCGAACGCGGCGGTATTCATCACCGGTTCAGGACCGGGACAAGCAATACGGCGACAGACGTCGTGTTGGTACGCCGCGTACTAACACGCGCGCCGTGACGACCTGACTCGCATCGAACGCCGAGTTCATGCCACGCCGGGATTGGGAGCTCCTGGCCCGGGCGGCGACCGCACCGGCACTTCATCCGGCGTCTGCCCGGGTAGTTCGTTCGGCTGCGGCGGCGCGCCCGGCTCCTCGATCGGCGGCGGGATGTCGGGATTGGGATTGCCGGGAGGCTGCTCCAGCGGCGGCTCGGTCGGCGTGCCGGGCGTGCTCGGCGGCACCTCCGGCGGCGGCGTCGACGGACCCGGATCGTTCGGCACCTCTTGGGGCTCGCCGGGCGACATCTAGATCGCCACCTTGGCGTTGTCGCCGAGGTCGGGCCGGCCTCCGGTCGCGGCAGCGACCATCATTTTGGCGTAGCTCACCAGCGTTCCGGGCGAGTCCCAATACTCGGCTTCCTCGGGTGTTACTTTAAGAACGCGGATATTCGGATCATCCGGGCTGTCCCACCACGCCTTGGCTTCGGTGCCGAACAGCTCCCTGATCTTGGCGCGGTCGTTGCTGATCGCCGCATAGCCGGTGACCGAGACGTATTTTTGCGCGCTGGCGTTGGCGAAGCCGAGATTGACGTGATGATCGTTGGCGATCTCCTCGTCCTTGTGCCGGCGCGCGTCTGTCAGAAAATAGATCGCCTCTTCCTCGGGCCGCACATAGGCGGCCATCGGCCGGGAGCGGATCTTTTCGCCGTCGCGCGTCGCCAGCATCGCGAAGGTGATCTTCTTCATCAGATCCCAGGCGTGCTGCGCATTGCCCTCGTTCCTCGTCACCGCCATGTCGCTCTCCCGTGTTCGTCAGCGGCGATAACGATCGCTTTGCGGCGATGTTCCGCGGGCGGCGAGGCAATGAGGCCTGCACCGTCATGCGAGGAGCGCAAGCGACGAAGCCATCCGTGCTCGGTGCACGCGTCGCTGGATTGCGCTTCGCTCGCAATGACGGGGTGAGATCGGTAGTCAAAACAAAACGGCCGGGCGAAAGCCCGGCCGTTGGTATCAGCGCCGAGTTGCGCGCGTCAGATCTGGCGTTCGACCAGCTTGAGCTTGAGGTTGGCGATCGCTTCCGACGGGTTGAGACCCTTCGGGCAGGCCTTGGCGCAGTTCATGATGGTGTGGCAGCGATAAATCCGGAACGGATCCTCGAGATTGTCGAGCCGCTCGCCGGTGGCTTCGTCGCGGCTGTCTTCGACCCAGCGGGTCGCCTGCAGCAGCGCGGCCGGGCCGAGGAAGCGGTCCGAGTTCCACCAGTAGCTCGGGCACGAGGTCGAGCAGCAGGCGCACAGGATGCATTCGTACAGGCCATCGAGCTTCTCGCGATCGGAGTGGCTCTGCCGCCATTCCTTCTGCGGGGTCGGCGTCACGGTCTGCAGCCAGGGCTGGATCGAAGCGTACTGCGCGTAGAAATTGGTGAGGTCGGGAACCAGATCCTTGACCACCGGCTGGTGCGGCAGCGGCGACACCTTCACCGCGTCGTCGCGCACGTCGTCCATCGCCTTGGTGCAGGCCAGGGTGTTCTCGCCGTCGATGTTCATCGCGCACGAGCCGCAGACGCCTTCGCGGCAGGAGCGGCGGAAGGTCAGCGTCGGATCGATGTTGTTCTTGATCCAGATCAGGCCGTCGAGCACCATCGGGCCGCAATCGTGCTTGTCGACGTAGTAGGTGTCGACGCTGGGGTTCTTGCCGTCGTCCGGATTCCAGCGATAGACGCGGAACTCACGAACCTCGGTCGCGCCTTCCGGCTTCGGCCAGGTCTTGCCGCCGACAATCTTCGAATTCTTCGGAAGTGCGAATTCAACCATCTCGTCTCACCCTCTCGTCATTCCGGGGCGCGCCAAGCGCGAACCCGGAATCTCGGTCCGTCGGTGCCGCTCGGGATTCCGGGCTCGTGCGCGTGCCGCGCACGCCCCGGAATGACGGGGCATGTTAGCGTAGTCGTCTCAATACACCCGCGGCTTCGGCGGGATGTACTGGACGTCGTTGGTCATCGTGTAGTCGTGCACCGGCCGGTAATCGATCGTCACGTCGCCCTTGTCGCCGATCCAGGCCAGCGTGTGCTTCATCCAGGCGGCGTCGTCGCGGTCCGGGAAGTCCTCGCGGGCGTGAGCGCCGCGGCTCTCGGTGCGGTTGGCGGCCGAGTTCATCGTCACCACCGCCTGGACGATCAGATTGTCGAATTCCAGGGTCTCGACCAGATCCGAATTCCACACCAGCGAACGATCCGACACGCCGACATCGCCGACGCTGCCATAGACGTTGGCGATCAGCTCCTTGCCCTCGGCGAGCACTTCGCCGGTGCGGAACACCGCGCAGTTGTTCTGCATCACGTGCTGCATCCGCTCGCGCAGCTTGGCAGTCGGAGTGCCGCCCTTGGCGTAGCGATACTTGTCGAGGCGACCCAGCGACATCTCGGCCGAGTCCGCGGGCAGCTCCGGCTGCTTGCCGTTCGGCACCAGCTTCTCGGCGCAGCGCAGCGCCGCGGCGCGGCCGAACACCACGAGGTCGATCAGCGAGTTGGAGCCGAGGCGGTTGGCGCCGTGCACCGACACGCAAGCGGCTTCGCCGATCGCCATCAGGCCCGGCACCACCGCGTTGTCGTCGCCATCCTTCTTGGTGACGACCTCGCCGTGGAAGTTGGTCGGGATGCCGCCCATGTTGTAGTGCACGGTCGGCAGAATCGGGATCGGCTCGCGGGTGACGTCGACGCCGGCGAAGATCCGCGCCGATTCCGAGATGCCCGGCAGTCGTTCGTGCAGCACTTCCGGCGCCAGATGGTCGAGGTGCAGGAAGATGTGGTCCTTCTTCTTGCCGACGCCGCGACCTTCGCGCATTTCGATGGTCATCGCCCGCGAAACCACATCGCGCGAGGCGAGATCCTTGGCGGACGGCGCATAGCGCTCCATGAAGCGCTCGCCCTCGGAATTGACCAGATAGCCGCCCTCACCGCGGGCGCCTTCGGTCACCAGACAGCCCGAGCCGTAGATGCCGGTCGGGTGGAACTGGACGAACTCCATGTCCTGCAGCGGCAGGCCGGCGCGCAGCGCCATCGCACCGCCGTCGCCGGTGCAGGTGTGCGCCGAGGTGCAGGAGGCGTAGGCGCGGCCGTAGCCGCCGGTGGCGAGAATCGTGGTCTGCGCCTTGAAGCGGTGGATGGTGCCGTCGTCGAGCTTCAGCGCCACGACGCCGCGGCAGCAGCCCTGATCGTCCATGATCAGGTCGATGGCGAAGAACTCGATGTAGAACTCCGCCGAATGCCGCAGCGCCTGGCCGTACATCGTGTGCAGCATGGCGTGGCCGGTGCGGTCGGCAGCCGCGCAGGTGCGCTGCGCCTGGCCCTTGCCGAATTCCATCGTCATGCCGCCGAACGGCCGCTGATAGATCTTGCCGTCCTCGGTGCGCGAGAACGGCACGCCCCAATGCTCGAGCTCGTACACGGCTTCCGGCGCGTTGCGGACCATGTATTCGATGGAGTCCTGGTCGCCGAGCCAGTCCGACCCCTTGACGGTGTCGTACATGTGCCAGCGCCAGTCGTCCTTGTGCATGTTGCCGAGCGAGGCCGAGATGCCGCCTTGCGCCGCCACGGTGTGCGACCGGGTCGGGAACACCTTGGTGATGCAGGCGGTGCGCAGTCCCGCCTCGCTGCAGCCGACCACCGCGCGCAGGCCAGCGCCGCCGGCGCCAACCACCACGACGTCGTAGGTGTGGTCCTCGATCGGATAGGCGGTACCGCCCGCCGCCGCAGCGCCGTTGCCGCTCACCGCCATGCCTTAAACTCCGGATGCCATTTTGAAGATCGCAAAGATCGCGGCGAGCGCCACGGCGATCGAGAAGAAGTTGTTGGCCATCACCGTGACCAGCTTGAGCTTTTCGTTCTGGATATAGTCTTCGATCACCACCTGCATGCCGATCTTCATGTGGATCGCAGAGGCGATGATGAACAGGATCATGACCAGCGCGATCAGCGGCGAGCCGAGGATCTGGGCGGCGGCGGCCTGATTACGGCCGAGCAGCATCATGATCACCACGATGGTCGGCAGGATCAGCAGCGTCATCGCCACGCCGGTGATGCGCTGGCGCCAGAAATCCGAGGTTCCGGAACCGGCGGGGCCGAATTTGCGCACCTTGCCGATCGGGGTCCGCATCGAGGTCGGCTTGCGCGCGCCGTGCGCGTCGCCGCTCATCGCGCCACCCCCATCGAGTAGGCGATCACCCAGAGCAGCACCGTCAGTACGATGCCGCCGATCAGTGCCGCCCAGGTCAGCCATTCGCGGTCGGCGGTCTTGAAGCCGTAGCCGAGGTCCCAGACGAAATGCCGTACGCCGCTGAGCAGATGGTGCATCAGCGCCCAGGTATAGCCGAACACGATGAGCCGGCCGATCCAGCTCCCGGTAAAGGCTTGGACGTTGGCATAGGCCGCCGGGCCGGCGGCGCAGGCGATCAGCCACCAAGCCAGCAACAGGGTTCCGGAATACAGGGCAATGCCGGTGGCGCGATGAACGATGGACATCGTCATCGTCAGGCTCCAGCGGTAAGCCTGCATGTGGGGCGAAAGTGGTCGTTCGATCCTGGCGGTCATCGGCTCAATCGGTTGGCGGCGAGCGGACAGGGCCCCGGGGAGAGGCTCGCGAAGGTGCCTCTATTTACGAAGCCCGTTCAATCAGCGCAACGATGAAATGACATTGACAGAAGTTGAATTCATTTCTTGAAGTCCCGTCGATGCAAATCCTTGCGAGCCATCCCCGGCGACCGGGGCGGGTTCGGCGCTGAAGTTCGATTCACAACCAGCGGACCCTGTCCGCCGGCTGTCGCCAAGACCGGCGGTGCCGGCTTGGTGCGAACTGGACGAATTCTGATCGACAACCCGCGGCGCGACTTTCGCGACTTTTGGCAGCGTGCGACAGTTTGGCCGGCCTCGCCAGTATTTTTGATTCCGCAGTCCACCACCGCACTGTTGCAATGAGTCACGACCACCACCACCACCACCACGGGCCGGGCGCGGCTCACGACGTCGGCGGTCACGACCACGTGCCGAAGGATTTCGGCCGCGCTTTCGCGATCGGCATCGCGCTCAACGTCGGCTTCGTGATCGCCGAGGCGGCATTCGGTTACTTCAGCAACTCGATGGCGCTGATCGCCGACGCAGGCCACAATCTGTCCGACGTCGCCGGGCTGGTGGTGGCGTGGATCGCCGCCGGGCTGTCGAAGCGTCCGCCGTCGGCGCGCTATACCTACGGCCTGCGCGGCTCCTCGATCCTGGCGGCGCTGTTCAACGCGATCTTTCTGCTGCTCGCAGTCGGCGCGATCGGTTGGGAGGCGATCGTAAGGCTGTTCGCACCCGAGCCGGTCGCAGGTACTACGGTGATGATCGTCGCCGGGATCGGCATCGTCATCAATGCCGCCACCGCCTGGTTGTTCGCGTCCGGCCGCCACAGCGATCTCAACATCCGCGGCGCTTACTTGCATATGGCGGCGGATGCCGCGGTGTCGGCCGCCGTGGTGGTGGCCGGCGTGATCATCCTGGTTACCGGCTGGTACTGGATTGATCCGGCTGTGAGCCTGCTGGTCGCCGTGGTGATCGTGTGGGGCACCTGGGGGCTGCTCCGCGACTCCACCGCGCTGTCGCTCGCCGCGGTGCCGCGCGGCATCGATCCGGCGGCGGTACGCACCTTCCTGTCGAAGCTCCCCGGCGTGACGCAGGTTCACGACCTGCATATCTGGGGGATGTCGACCACCGAAGTCGCGCTCACCTGCCATCTGGTGATGCCCGGCGGCGCGCCGGGCGATCCGTTCCTGGTCGACCTCGCCCACGAACTGCAGCACGATTTCGGCATCGCCCACACCACGGTGCAGATCGAGACCGACCCCGACACCGTGTGTGCGCTGGCGCCGGATCACGTGGTGTAGATCCCTGCAAACGACGTCGTCGCTGATCGGGACCATTTGTGAGGCAAGGAGCCCGTAGCTCCCCTCCCCCTTGCGGGGAGGGGTCGGGGGTGGGGGGCCACGGGCACTGTGCTCGCGGCACCCCCACCCCGGCCTCCGCTGCGCTCGGCCGACCCTCCCCGCAAGGGGGAGGGGCTCAATCAGCGCCTCGCACCATCAAAGCCGTAGTTAGTTCGGCCGCCATCGACTGTCATTCCGGGTTCGCGCTGCGCGCGCCCCGGAATGACGGCGCGAGTGGAAAGTGACGGCGCGGCGCGCGATTACTTGTAAATGTCCTTGTAGGTCTCGCGCAGGACGTTCTTCTGGACCTTGCCCATGGTGTTGCGCGGCAGGTCGTCGACGAAGATCACCTTCTTCGGCATCTTGAACTTGGCGAGCTGGCCGTCGAGCCCCTTGATCACCTGCGCTTCGTCGATGCTGGCGCCCTTGTCGCGCACCACGACGGCGGTGACGCCTTCGCCGAAATCGGCGTGCGGCACGCCGATCACCGCGGATTCGACCACGCCCGGCATGGCGTCGATCTCGCTCTCGATTTCCTTCGGATAGACGTTGAAGCCGCCGGTGATCACCAGATCCTTGCCGCGGCCGAGGATGTGGACGTAACCGCGCTCGTCGATCTTGCCGAGGTCGCCGGTGATGAAGAAGCCGTCGTCGCGGAACTCCGACTTGGTCTTCTCCGGCATCCGCCAATAGCCCTTGAACACGTTCGGGCCCTTCACCTCGATCATGCCGATCTCGCCACGCGGCAATTCGCGGCCGGTTTCCGGATCGGTCACGCGCGCCGACACGCCGGGCAGCGCCGGGCCGACCGCGCCGGGGACGCGGTCGCCGTCATACGGGTTCGAGGTATTCATGTTGGTTTCGGTCATGCCGTAGCGTTCGAGCACGGCGTGGCCGGTCTTCGCCGACCATTCGCGGTGGGTGTCGGCGAGCAGCGGCGCCGAGCCGGAGATGAACAGCCGCATATGGCTGGTGGTCTCCTTGGTGAGCCGCGGGCTTTGCAGCAGGCGGGTGTAGAACGTCGGCACGCCCATCAGCACGGTAGCGCGCGCCATCAGGTCGAGGATCCTGTCGGGATCGAACTTCGGCAGGAAGATCATCGATCCGCGCGCGAACAGCGTGACGTTGCTGGCCACGAACAGCCCGTGGGTGTGATAGATCGGCAGCGCGTGGATCAGCACGTCGTCCGGCGTGAAGCGCCAGAATTCCACCAGTGTCAGCGAGTTCGACGCCAAATTGTCGTGGCTGAGCATCGCGCCCTTGGAGCGGCCGGTGGTGCCCGAGGTGTACAGAATCGCCGCGAGATCGTCGTCGCCGCGTTCGACCGTGGCGAACGCCTCGCTGGCCTGGGCGGCCGCGTCGGTGAGCGAGCCCTGCCCGTCCGGCCCGAGCGTCTCCACCGTGGCGCCGACCTTGGCGGCGATCGCCGCGACGCCGTCGCGCCTGGACGGATCGCACACCACGATCTTCGGCTCGGCGTCGGTGATGAAGTAATCGAGCTCGTGCAGCGTGTAGGCGGTGTTGAGCGGCAGATACACGCCGCCTGCCCGCACCGTGGCGAGATACAGCACCAGCGCCTCGACCGACTTCTCGGTTTGCGCCGCAACACGGTCGCCGACCTTCAGCCCCCGCGCCACCAGCACGTTGGCGACGCGCCCTGCCCGCGCCACCAGATCGGCGTAGCTGATCTTGTCGCCGGCCGCGGTTTCGATCGCGAGCTTGTGCGGGTCGTCGAGGCTGTCGAACAGGCGGGCGAACAGATTGGCGTTCATGTCGGTGTTCCGGGCGCATCAGGTTGTCGGGAAAGCGCCGTTGATTAGCAAGAACGCTCAGGCCAGCGCAACGCCAGAACCGGACCGCGGCGCGCCTGAACGAACAGAACCGGTTTCGGTTTCACCCTGCGACAAAAAAGAATTTCTGAAACGGCGCCGAAAAACTCCCGTAGCTCGCCGCGACGAGGCGCCGAGCCCTCGAAGGTGCACGCCAGCGTCACTCAACCTCGCCCGCGGCGATCGCGGGCAGCCATCACTCTCGGGAGACCAACCATGACGAAGCGAATTGCTCTGCTGACCGCCGCCGCCTTCAGCGCTCTGGCGCTCGCCGGCACCGTGACGGCCCCCGCCTCCGCCGAATCCGGCAAGATGATGAAGAGTTCCGGCGACACCGTGATGGTCGGCGGCGCGCCGATGTATCCGTCGAAAAACATCGTCGAGAATGCCGCCAAGTCCAAGGATCACACCACGCTGGTGGCCGCCGTGAAGGCCGCCGGCCTGGTCAAGACGCTGGAGGGCAAGGGCCCGTTCACCGTGTTCGCGCCGACCAACATGGCGTTCGACAAGCTGCCGGCCGGCACCGTCGACACGCTGGTGAAGCCGGAGAACAAGAAGCAGCTCACCAAGATCCTCACCTACCACGTGGTGCCCGGCAAGCTCGAGGCCGCCGATCTCACCGATGGCAAGAAGCTCAAGACCGTCGAAGGCGAGACCCTGACGGTGAAGCGGATGGGCGACCAGGTGATGCTGATCGACACCAAGGGCGGCAGCTCGACCGTGACGATTCCGAACGTCAACCAGTCCAACGGCGTGATCCACGTGATCGATACCGTGCTGATGCCGTCGTAACGGCGACTCGCCTCCGCGGCGCTTGATGTCCCCCAGGCGCGGCGAAGGCTGCGGCAAGCTGCCGCGAACGAAGGCGCGGGCCGGGGACCGGCTCGCGCTTTCGTGATCCCGCTCTCGCGCGCAGTTGCGCGTCGGTCGACAGACGATCGATAATCGGCAGTAACGAAATCGGCGCATTGCCCGTAATGTCCGGTGCAACCGCTGTCTTTCAGGAAGAGGGCCGATGGCGACCACCCTGACCGATCCTGCCCCGGCCACTCCAGCGCTCGCCGAAACCGGCGCCGTGCTGCAGCCGCTGTGGGTGAGGGTGATGCACTGGATCAACGCCGCCGCGCTGCTGGCGATGATCATGTCCGGCTGGCAGATCTACAACGCCGCACCGCTGTTCGACTTCCAGTTTTCACGCACGATCACGCTCGGCGGCTGGCTCGGCGGCGGCCTGCTGTGGCACTTCGCGGCGATGTGGGTGCTGGTGATCAACGGCGTGCTGTACGTCATGCTCGGTTTCGCCACCGGCCGATTCCGGCGCAGGCTGTGGCCGATCACGCTGTCGGGTGTAGTCTCCGACCTGTCGCAGGCAGTCCGCTTGCGGCTGTCGCACGACGATCTCGGCCGCTACAATTCGGTGCAGAAACTCCTGTATGTCGGCGTGCTGCTGGTCGGCCTGGTATCGGTGGCGTCGGGGCTGGCGATCTGGAAGCCGGTGCAGTTCCAGACCCTCACGTCGCTGCTCGGCGGCTACGATGCCGCACGCTACGTGCATTTTTTCGCGATGAGCGCGATTGTCGCGTTCTCGGCGATCCACATCGTGCTCGCCGCCCTCGTGCCCAAGGCACTGCGGGCGATGATTATCGGACGCTGACGACACCAGGATCTCTCCCATGCTGCGCATCAACAGACTGCTGATCCCGGGCGTCGACAAGAAGCTGCTGGTTCGCGACGCCGCCAGGCTGATGCCCGACGTGTCGCGGCGACGCTTCCTCGCCGGCGGCGCCAGCCTCGGCGCGCTGACGCTGCTGACCGGATGCGACGTCGTCGATGGCGCCTCGGCCGAGACGCTGCTCGCCAAGGTGTCGAAGTTCAACGACGCCGTGCAGGCAGCGATCTTCAATCCGAACACGCTGGCGCCGACCTTCAGCGAAAGCGACATCACCCGGCCGTTCCCGTTCAACGCCTACTACGCGCTCGACCAGGCGCCCACGATCGACGGCGGCGACTGGAAGCTGGAAGTGTCCGGCCTGGTCCAGAACAACAAGAGCTGGACGCTGCAGGAGCTGACGCAGCTACCCGAGGTGTCGCAGATCACCCGTCACGTCTGCGTCGAAGGCTGGAGCGCGATCGGCCAGTGGAGCGGCGTGCGGCTGCGCGATTTCCTCGAGCTGATCGGCGCAGACACCAAGGCGAACTACGTCTGGTTCCGCTGCGCCGACGATTACACCTCGCCGATCGACATGCCGACCGCGCTGCATCCGCAGACCCAGATGACCTTCAAGTTCGGCGGCGAGATGCTGCCGCGCGCCTACGGCTACCCTATGAAGATCCGGATCCCGACCAAGCTCGGCTTCAAGAATCCGAAATACGTCGTGTCGATGGAAGTCACCAACGACTACAAGGGCGGCTATTGGGAAGACCAGGGCTACAACTCGTTCAGCGGATTGTAGCGCACTCTCCCCTCGCCGGTGATTCCGGGGCACGCGCAAAGCGCGTGAACCCGGAATCCAGAGCAGCCCTGCGAACGGCCCCGCCGGGTGCCCTGAACGTCGGGATTCCGGGTTCGCGAGCTGCGCCCGCGCTCCGGAATGACACCTCGTGGAATCAACTCGCGCACCGCAGCGGTCGTTGAAACGCCGACAGCAGCGCCCCCAGCGCCAGCGTCGCGGCCGAGACGGCGAGCGCCGAGGACAGCGAGTCGATCGCGTCGGTGATGGCGCCGACCACCAGCGGGCCGAGGGTCTGACCGATGCCGAACGCGATCGTCATCGCGGCGATCGCGCCGGGCCAGGCCGCCTGCGGATAGTTGAAGCGGACGAAGGCGGTGGTCGAGGCCACCACCGCGAAGAACGACACCCCGAACACCAGCGCCGAGGTCGCCAGCATCAATGGCGACAGGCTGAACAGCGGCAGCACCGCGCCGACCGCATTGACCGCCAGGATGATGGTGGTCGACAGCCCGCCGCGATGCAGCGCCATCACCCGGCGCCACACCCAGGGCGTGACGAAGGCGCTGATCCCGATCAGGCACCAGAACGCGCTCTGGGCCGCTGCGCCGCCGCCGGCGTCGCGCACATAGGCGATCATGAAGGTCATGTAGGCGATGTAGCCGGCACCGAACATGAAGTAGCCGGCCAGATAGATCAGCACCGGCGCGATCCGGAACGGCGCGGCGCGGCCGCCGCCGAGCCCGGCATCGACCCCGATCGGCGCCAGCAGCACCGGCAGCGTCATCGCGGCCGACAGCGCGGCAAGCACCAGCCATCCCAGCCACCACGAGCCCGGTCCGGCCGCCTGCAGCAGAAACGGCGCGATCAGCCCCGATGACAGGATGCCGATGCCGGGGCCGGCGTAGAACAGGCTGAGCAGGAATGCCGAGCGCGCCGGCTGCGCCTGGGCGATCGTGGTGGCGAGCGCTCCCCCGGCCACGAATGCCAGCGCCGCGCCGACCCCGGCGATCAGCCGGGCTCCCGACAGCACCGCGAAATTCCCCGAGATCGCGCACAAGGCCAGCGAAAGCACGCAGGCCAGCGTCCCGGCCCGGACGATCGCCGCCATGCCGAACCGCGCGACCAGCCGGGACGTCACCAGCGCGCCGACGAGATAGCCGGCCGCATTGATGGTATTCATGAATCCTGCCGCCGAATACGACCAGGCGAGGCTGTCGCGCATGTCCGGCAGCAGCAGCGAATAGGCAAAGCGGCCGATGCCCAGCCCCACGGTCGGCGCAAGCGACAGGATCAGGATCAGGCGCGCCGGATGAGCAGGCGCCGCCTCGGTGCGGTCGAGCAGTGTCAAGCGTTTCTCCCGCCGCCATTCTGGCAGCCGCCCCGCCCGACCGGCAAGCAGCCGCTGCGCAACACTGTCTTGCCAAGCCCGCACCGGCGATCTAGCACTCGGCCCCGCGAATTCCTCACGGCGTCGTTGCCGGGCTCGACCCGGCAATCCAGCTTCTTGCGAGACGGATGGATGCCCGGGTCAAGCCCGGGCATGACGACCTCCATTGATATCGAGGCTCATATGGCAACGCACAAACTGCTTCTTCTTCCCGGGGACGGCATCGGCACCGAAGTGATGGCCGAGGTCAGCCGGCTGATCGACTGGCTCAACAAGGCCGGCATTGCCAGCTTCGAGACCGAGCACGGGCTGGTCGGCGGCGCCGCCTATGATGCCGACAAGGTGGCGATCACCGACGCTACGATGGCGCTGGCGCACGCCTCCGACGCGGTGATCTTCGGCGCGGTCGGCGGTCCGAAGTGGGACGGCGTGCCGTACGACGCCCGCCCCGAGGCCGGCCTGCTGCGGCTGCGCAAGGATCTCGGCCTGTTCGCCAATCTGCGCCCGGCGGTTTGCTACCCGGCGCTGGCGGATTCCTCCAGCCTGAAGCGCGACGTGGTCGAGGGCCTCGACATCATGATCGTCCGCGAGCTGACCGGCGGGGTGTATTTCGGCGAGCCGAAGACCATCACCGACCTCGGAGGTGGCCAGAAGCGCGCGATCGACACCCAGGTCTACGACACCTACGAGATCGAGCGCATCGCTCGCGTCGCCTTCGACCTGGCGCAGAAACGCCGCAACAAGGTGACCTCGATGGAGAAGCGCAACGTCATGAAGACGGGCGTGCTCTGGAACGAGGTGGTGACCCAGGTGCACGACCGCGAATACAAGTCGGTGCAGCTCGAGCACCAGCTCGCCGATTCCGGCGGCATGAACCTCGTCAAGTGGCCGAAGCAGTTCGACGTCATCGTCACCGACAACCTGTTCGGCGACATGCTGTCCGACATCGCCGCGATGCTGACCGGCTCGCTCGGCATGCTGCCGTCGGCCTCGCTCGGCGCGGTCGACACCAAGACCGGCAAGCGCAAGTCGATGTACGAGCCGGTGCACGGCTCGGCCCCGGACATCGCCGGCAAGGGCATGGCCAATCCGGTGGCGATGCTGGCCTCGTTCGGCATGGCGCTGCGCTATTCGCTCGACATGGGCGCGCTCGCCGACAAGCTCGATCAGGCGATCGCCGCGGTGCTGGCCAAGGGCCTGCGCACCGCCGACATCAAGAGCGAAGGCACCACCGTGGTGTCGACCTCGCAGATGGGCGAAGCGATCGTCGCCGAGATGCAGGCGCTGCACGGCTGAGGTGTTGCCGCATCCTTCGAGACGCCGCGGCCAGGCTCTTCGAGCCTCGCCCGGCGCCTCAGGATCGGGCGCCGGCGGGCGCTTTGATCGCCGGCTAAGGCTCAAACAAAACGCCCGGCTCACGCCGGGCGTTCGTGTTTCTGACAGGACGCGCCGATCAGTACAGCGGGAAAGCGGTCGGATAGCCGCCGAGGTCGGACGCCGGGTTGAGCGGCCAGCGGTCGAGCGGACGCTGACCGTTCTCGCGGGCGAACGAATAACCCGGCGGGAAAGCGTAGTCGCTGAACTTGCGGTCGCCCGGCAGCACCTCGGTGCCGGCATCGAGCCAGGACCGCTTGGTGACGTAAACCCGGGTACGCGGACCGGACTGATAAACCACGTTCGGGCCGCGGGCGCCGTAGCGGATCTGGTCGGAGGTGCTGTAAACCCGCTTCTTCTTCGGCGCGGCATCGGCAGTGCTGGTGCCGATCAAGGCAACGGCGGCTGCCGCGAGCAGCACCGGCAACAGTCTGGCGGCAGTGGATTTCACGAGCATCGGGGTCCCCATCGGCAGGCGCATTCCAGGTTCGTCCTTTGTAGCCGTCGCCGCACGCCGGCCACAAGGTCAATCCGGCAACACCGCGTGACAATCATTCAATCCGCGCGAGGCCGAAATGTTGCATCAACTCCAGCGCGTTAGCCGGCACGGAGCGGCCCCGGCGATCACAGCCGCCCCCGCAGCACCGGGTCTTGCACGCCGGTCACCCAATCGGCGGAGGCCGACGCGGCCGGAAGCTGATTCGGCGCGCAGCGTTCCCGCCGCAGCTCGGCCTGCGCGAACGCGGCCGCGGTGGCGGCGTCCCCGCTCAGCAGCACCAGCCGGTCGAGCAGGCAGGCAACCGCGGCCCGGCGCTGCGGCCCGGTGTCACCACGGCAGGAAAAGCCCGAGATCCGCAGGCCGGCCGTCTCGATCGGCTTGACGAAGCCGAGACAGGCGCCAGCCGGACGATCGCCGCCGGCCGTTCCGAACAGCGGCACCGGGCCGAATTTGGTTTCGATCACCCCGGCGGCCTCGAGCGCGGCGGTGCCGCCCGGGTCCATCCGCGCCGCCAGCTCCACTTCAGGCGCCAGCCGGGATGCCTCGCTGCCGATCCGGTAGACCTCGATCTCGGCCGCCACCGGCTCGCCGGGCGCTGCAATCCGCACCACGTCCTTGCGGCCGCCGTCGGGGTGGCGAAGGATTTCGGTGCTGTCGGATTTTCCCGGCCAATCGAGCTGGCTGACCGCGAACGCCGGAGAGGAGCGCGGCGCCACGCTCCAGCCCGGCTCAGGCTCGGCGGTGACCGCCGCGGTGATCGCGGCGTCGGTCAACGGATTGGCGCTGTAGAACACGATCAGGCCGATCAGCGCCAGCGCGCCGACATAGGCCAGCATCCGCAGCACGGTGTCGCGGCATTCGTCGGCGAAACTGCGCAGCGCCGGGTGAATCCGGGACGGATGGGCAGCGGCGCGGAGGGCCGGGTTGCTTCGCATTGGCGCGGGCTCGAAAGGGTAATACGTTGTGTCAGCGGCGTTTCTCGCATAGAAGCGCTGACTTCTCCTTGCTGCGGCCTGCCGCAGCGGAGCAAATTCCTTCGGAGAGTGAACGATGGGTTACAAAGTCGCGGTAGTGGGTGCGACCGGCAATGTCGGGCGTGAGATGCTCGCCATTCTGGACGAACGCAAGTTCCCGGCCGACGAGGTGGTGGCGCTGGCATCGCGCCGCTCGGTCGGCGTCGAGGTGAGCTACGGCGACAAAACCCTGAAATGCAAGGCGCTCGAGCACTACGACTTCAGCGACGTCGACATCTGCCTGATGTCGGCGGGCGGCGAGGTGTCGAAGGAGTGGTCGCCGAAGATCGGCCAGCAGGGCGCGGTCGTGATCGACAATTCGTCGGCGTGGCGGATGGATCCGGACGTGCCGCTGATCGTGCCGGAAGTGAACGCCGCGGCCGCCGCCGGCTTCACCAAGAAGAACATCATCGCCAATCCGAACTGCTCGACCGCGCAGCTCGTGGTGGCGCTGAAGCCGCTGCACGATCACGCCAAGATCAAGCGCGTGGTGGTGTCGACCTATCAGTCGGTGTCGGGCGCCGGCAAGGACGCGATGGACGAACTGTTCTCGCAGACCAAGGCCGTCTACACCAACGACGAGCTGGTGAATAAGAAGTTCCCCAAGCGGATCGCTTTCAACCTCATCCCGCAGATCGACGTCTTCATGGAAGATGGCTTTACCAAGGAAGAGTGGAAGATGATGGTCGAGACCAAGAAGATCCTCGACCCCAAGATCAAGCTGACCGCGACCTGCGTGCGGGTGCCGGTGTTCGTCAGCCATTCGGAATCGGTCAACATCGAGTTCGAGAACCCGATCACCGCCGACGAGGCGCGCGAAATCCTGCGCAAGGCGCCGGGCTGCCTGGTGATCGACAAGCACGAGCCGGGCGGCTACGTCACGCCGTACGAAGCCGCCGGCGAAGACGCCACCTACATCAGCCGCATCCGCGAGGATGCGACGGTCGAGAACGGCCTGGTGCTGTGGTGCGTGTCCGACAACCTGCGCAAGGGCGCGGCGCTGAACGCGATCCAGATCGCCGAGGCGCTGATCAACCGCAAGCTGATCACCGCCAAGAAGCAGGCGGCATAGTCCGCCGCAGATCGGTACTGATTGCTGATGGCCGGGGCTCGTCCCCGGCCATTTGCGTTCATGGTGCGCAATGGTACTGACGAAAGGCCGCAGCCGCGCTAGGCTGACGCAGCTCCATCGCCGACGGACCTGCCATGACCGACCAGCCCGATCCGCCGACCTCGTCCTCCGCCACCAAGCGCGTCGAGCGCGGCTTCGAGACCGTGCTGTTCAACAGCCGCTGGCTGATGGCTCCGTTCTATTTCGGGCTGGTGATCAGCCTGCTGGTGCTGCTGTACAAATTCGTGGTGCTGCTCGCCGAACTGATCCTGCACGCCACCCTCGCCAAGGAATCCGACATCATCCTCGGCGTGCTCAGCCTGATCGACGTCTCACTGACCGGCAATCTGGTACTAATCGTGGTGTTCTCCGGCTACGAAAACTTCGTGTCGCGGATCGACCCCGGCGATCACCCCGATTGGCCCGAATGGATGACCAAGGTCGACTTCGCCGGGCTGAAGCAAAAACTGCTGGCCTCGATCGTGGCGATCTCGGCGATCCAGGTGCTGAAGGCGTTCATGAACATCGACAGCTACGACCAGACCAAGCTGGCCTGGCTGATCGGCATCCATCTGGTGTTCGTGATCTCGACCCTGATCATGGCGCTGTCCGACCGCTGGGGTCACAGCGACGACAAGGGCGGCCACTAGGCCGCCGACGCGAGCATGCTCGCGCTCGAACCCTCTTGCGCGGGCGCGATCCGCGCATCCATCCTGCGCGTCTCAGCGCGCGGCGGACATTCTGCGAAGGGTGAGGGATTGCCGGGTCGAGGCCCGGCAATGACGTCGCGTTCCGTCTCACACCACCTTCACGACCGGCACGAACTGCTTGCTGTCCTGATCGAGCACGTAGAGCTCGCCGTCGGCGACGCCGAAATAGGCGCCGTGGAGCTGCAGCCGGCCGCGCTCGACCAATATTTGGATACAGGGGAAGGTCATCAGATTCTCGATGCTGCGGAACACCGCGGCCTTCTCGATCCGGGTGCGGAAGTCCTGCACGGTTTCGTGGTCGCGCTTTTCGACGACTTCGCCGGGCTTGGTGAACATCTGCATCCAGCGGCCGATGAAATCGCTCTCGGTCAGCGGCGGGGTTTTGTCGGTGAAGGCTTTGATGCCGCCGCATTGGGCGTGGCCGAGCACCACGATGTGCTTCACCTTGAGCACCTGCACGGCGAATTCCAGCGCCGCCGAAACGCCGTGGGCGCCGCCGTCGGGCTCGTACACCGGCACCAGATTGGCGACGTTGCGGACCACGAAGATCTCGCCCGGCCCGGCGTCGAAAATCACCTCCGGCGAGACGCGGCTGTCGCAGCAGCCGATCACCATCACCTCCGGCGACTGACCGCGCTCGGAGAGTTCGCGATAGCGGCTCTGCTCGGTCGGCAGCCGCTGGCTTCGGAACGCTTCGTAGCCCGAGATCAGGGACGTCGGAAAAGAGGTCATCGGCGCGGTCTCTCCATGGTGGACAATGGCGCGTATGCGAGCGGGATGCGATGCGACCAGGATACGCGCGCGCCTGATCCCGCACCGATAATCACAGGATGCGACCGCGAACAAGCCTTCCGGCCCGGCGGCCGGGATGCTATCGCCTCGGGCGATTTTCGTATCGCCAGGGGGGAACCATGATCCGACCGCGCCGCAGCCTGTTGTTCATGCCGGGATCGAACGCGCGAGCGCTCGAAAAAGCCCGGCTGCTGCCCGCCGACGGCCTGATCCTGGACCTCGAAGACGCGGTGGCGCCGGACGCCAAGGATGTCGCGCGCGACCAGATCGCCGCTGCGGTGGCGGCCAAGGGCTACGGCAAGCGCGAGGTGCTGGTGCGGATCAACGCGCTCGACACCGCGTGGTGGCAGGACGACGTCGCGATGGCCGCAAAGGCCGGGCCCGACGGCATTCTGGTGCCGAAGGTCTCGACCATCGAGGACATCGCCACCGTCGGCAACAGGCTCGCCGAACTCGGCGCCGATCCGTCGATCCGGGTCTGGATCATGATCGAGACCGCGCGCGGCGTGCTGCACGCCGAGGAACTGGCGGCGCAGAAGCACGATGCCAAGTCCCGGCTGGAAGGCTTCGTGTTCGGCCCCAATGACATCTCGCGCGAGACCGGCATCCGGATGCTGCCCGGGCGTTCCACCATGCTGCCGATGATCACGCGTTGCGTGCTCGCCGCCCGGGTTCACGGCCTGATCGCGCTGGATGGTCCGTACAGCGACATCGGCAATGTCGACGGCCTGTCCGAAGAGTGCGCGCAGGCCCGCGATCTCGGGTTCGACGGCAAGACGCTGATCCATCCCGGCCAGATCGACGCCTGCAACGCCGCCTTTACGCCGCCGGCGGAAGACGTCGCGCAGGCCCGCAAGATCCTCGCCGCGTTCGAGCGCCCGGAGAACCAGGGCCGCGGCGCGATCCAGCTCGACGGCCGCATGGTCGAACGGCTGCACGCCGAGATCGCCAGGAAGACGATTGCGATCGCGGATGCGATCGAAACGGCGGGCCATTAAGGCCGCGAGCGGCTCATATAGCTGATGGTCATTCCGGGGCGCGAGCGATAGCTCGCGAACCCGGAATCTACCGTGTCTCCTGTCAAGTCAGTGATGCGCCTTTCCAGGGCTGTCCGGACCTCAGAACAGCATTGGCGAACACGACGAGCCGGCGGAGCACAGCGATGAGTGCAACCTTCACTGGCTTGCCGTCGGCGATCAGGCGTTCGTAGAACGGTCGCAGGATTTTATTGTGCCGGCTGGCGGCGACGGCCGCCATGTAGAGGATGTGTCGGACGGCCGCACGGCCGCCGCGGATGCGGGCCGGAGCGGTCATCGTACCGCTTTGGCGAACGAACGGCGCCACGCCGACCAGCGCTGCGGCGGCCTTGTTGTCGACGCGGCCGAGCTCGGGCACCATGGCGATCAGGGTCATCGCCGAGGTGACGCCGATGCCTTTGATGGTGGTGAGCAGGCGTTGGGCCGCGACCAGGTCGGCGCTCTGGCGGAGCAGGGTCTGCATCCTCTGCTGGAGTGATTTGTCTTCGGCCCGAAGCATGTCGAGGTGCTGCTCGATCGCCTGCCGGATCTCGGCGAGCCGCGTCGTCGCCAGCCGGCAACTCTCGGCGTGGATCATCTGTTTGAGCTGGTCGCGGCGGCTGGCGCATTCATGAAGCGCCTCCCGGACCGGATTTTCCTCGAGTTCGACGTGATCGGGCTTGCGGCCTCGGATTTCGTCGGGGCTCGCCGCATATGCCGCGAGCAGGCGCGCGTCCGACGTATCCGATTTGGCGTTCTGGCCGATCAGCGTGCGATAGGCTGCGAACCGCGACGTGTGCACGATCTCGACCGGCAGACCCGCTTGGCGCAGCGCCTTGACCAGCGGCTTCTCATAGCCGCCGGTCGGTTCGACCGCGATCCGCGTCAACTGCGGCCCGGCGCCAAGACGCTGAACCAGCTCTGAGATCGCGTCCGGGCGGTTCGCGTAATGAGCGCGACCGCCTCGATGCCATGCCACGTCGAGGCTCGCGCCGCCGACGTCGATGCCGATGAAGATGTTGTCCGACGAAGAGGAGGCTGTCATGATGTCCCTGCCTTGTTCCACGAGGCAAGGCCGGCGCCTGGATCGTCTATCGTGCGGCCAGCACTTACTACCGTCCGGGTGTCCGGCCTTTTCGACCAAACGAGGCGGGGAACGAGATTCCGACGGTCGCCAACGACCTTCCCGAGAACTCGTTACGCCCGCCCCGATGACCTCTTAGACTATCCCGAGGTCACCCGAGACTTACGATCCCGAGATTGTTGCGGTCAGCTCGTGCCCCGCATTTCGAGATTCCGGGTTCGCCGCTGCGCGGCGCCCCGGAATGACGGAGTGCGTGGCAAAGGCTTCAGATCAGGCCGCCCGCACCGAGGCCAGGAAATTGCCGACCTCGGCGCGCAGGCGGCTGCTTTCGCTCGACAGCGATTGCGCCGCGGAGAGCACCTGGACCGAGGCCGCGCCGGTCTCGCGGGCGCCGGCCTGAACGCGGGCGATATCGGCGTCGACCTGCGAAGCGCCGTGGGCCGCGTGCTGGATGTTGACGGCGATATCCTTGGTGGCCATGCCCTGCTCTTCGACCGCGGACGCGATCGAGGAGGAGATCTCGGACATCTGGCCGATGATCGAGCAGATCTCCTTGATGGCCGCAACCGACTCGCCGGTCGCCGCCTGAATGCCGGTGATCTGCTGGCCGATCTCGCCGGTCGCCTTGCCGGTCTGTTCGGCCAGAGCCTTGACCTCCGCCGCGACCACCGCGAAGCCACGGCCGGCGTCGCCGGCCCGCGCCGCTTCGATGGTGGCATTGAGCGCCAGCAGGTTGGTCTGGCCCGCGATCGTGCTGATCAGCTCGACGACGTCGCCGATCCGCGCCGCGGCCGCCGACAATTCGCCGACCCGTTCATTGGTCCGGCGCGCCTGATCGGCGGCTTCATTGGCTACCGTGGCAGAAGTCTGCACCTGCCGCCCGATCTCGTGTACCGACGCGGTCAGTTCCTCGCTGGCGGACGCCACCGACTGCACGCCGGCGGACGCCTCCTGCGACGACTCCGCGACGCCGGCCGCGAGATCGAGCGAGCGCGCCGCAGTGGAGGACAGGGAGTGCGCAGCCGCCTCCAGCTCGTTTGCGGCAGCCGACACCGTCTTGATGATCTCGCCGACCGCGTCTTCAAAGCCGTCGGCGAGCCGCGCCATATCGGCCCTGCGCCGCTCGGCGGCAAGGTGCTCCTGCCGACTCTTTTCGGCGGCCTCTTCGCCGGCCTTGTGCTCGGCGTTGGTCTTGATCGCGGCGATCGCCTTTGCCATCCCGCCGATTTCGTCGCTGCGCCCGGCACCCGGGATCACCACATCGCGGACGCCGGCAGCCATCGCCTGCATGGCGGCGGTGAGCCGCACCAGCGGCCGGACCATGCCGAACGCCAATCCGGCGACCCCGAGCCCGATCAGCAGCACTGCAAAGCCGGACAGACTCCAAACGATGGTCGAGTAACTCCCGACCTGGCGAGCAGCTTCGGTTTCCAGTTCGGCATTTGCCGCGTGAGCGCGCTCGACGATGTCGTCGATGATGGCGCGGTGAGCCGCGTAGGCCTTTTCCAGCTTCGCATAGGCGGCTTCCGCGGCCGCCTGGTCGCCGGCGCGCAGCGCCGGGATCAGCTCCTGCTCGGCCACCGTCCAGAACTTCTGCACCTCGGCGTCGGAATCGACGGTCAGCCGTGCCTTCGCCGTAGGTTCGAGCCCGGAGGCCGACCAGTATCTGTGCCGGTCCAGATAATTGCGGCGAAGCTGTTCGAGCTTTGACGCATGCGCGCTCCATTCGGCCGGTCGGCGCAGCGCCAGCGTCGTTTCGAGATAGGCTTCGATCACATAGGCCGGCGGCGGCAGGATGTCGGCGACCAGATCGTTGCCGAGCTTGATCTGCGAATACAGCGGCCCGCCGATACGTAACTGATTCAGCGCCAGCAGATTGACTGACAGCATCGCCGTGATGCTGACCAGAACAACCACGGCGAAAGTGACGATCATCGTCGTGATCGACAGACGGATTTTCATGACGTTCGTCTCGGGAGGATCGGATTTCGATCGGATTAGTTCCGCCGGCTTAAGACGACGTTACGCCAAGCCAAATCGAGACGCGAAGATTCTACGTGCGACCGACAGATTTCCTCATGTCACAGGCGCACGAACAGGGCCGCATCGAAGATGCGGCGTCGCCGTTCGATTACTTCTAGTTCGCAAGAGTTGCGGCATACTTCCGAGCGATTAGTTCCCGGCGAGATCGGGTCACGCGCGCGCCGCCGCTTGCGGCCTTCGAGCCGCGTAGCACGGCATGGATTGCGACGATGCGGCGCGGGAGTCCATACGACCATCGTGGCACGATCGCGAATCGAATCCGCGTCACACATGGCATCGTCATTGCAAACGATCAGAATCGAGGCAGCGCCTCAGTCCGATGCAGTCGTCGGCGTCGCGGAAGAACCTTGAAGTAAGCGCAGACGCAATTGCGTGGTCGCGTAGCGCGCAGGTTAGCCGGCGCCGTGCCGCTCCAGGGAGCCTAAGGGCCTGGTTGAAACTCAACCAACGATGTCGAGCACAGACCAACTCGATGGTGCTGCCTGAACCCGAGACTCCACGCCTCGAGTCCGACGTTCGGACAAAGACGAAAATGGCCGGGTCGAGCCCGGCCATCACAAAGCTTGATCCGCGACCAGTCCTACCGAGCAAAAGCGGCCGCAGCGGCTCGCCGCGGACGTCTCCCACACCGGGCGGGGAGAACCGAGGCGTTACGCCCAGGCGCGCTCGGTCTTCAGCTTGGTCTCGTAGGCGTCGATCGACGGCTTCTTTTCCAGCGTCAGGCCGATGTCGTCGAGGCCGTTGATCAGGCAGTGCTTGCGGAACGGGTCGATCTCGAATTTGATCGCACCGCCGTCCGGGCCGCGGATTTCCTGAGCCGGCAGATCGATCGTCATCGTGGCGTTGGCGCCGCGCTCGGCGTCGTCGAACAGCTTGTCCAGATCGGCCTGCGACACACGGATCGGCAGCACGCCGTTCTTGAAGCAATTGTTGTAGAAGATGTCGCCGAACGAGGTCGAGATCACGCAGCGGATGCCGAAATCGAGCAGTGCCCAGGGGGCGTGCTCGCGGCTCGAGCCGCAACCGAAATTGTCGCCGGCGACCAGGATCTTGGCGCCGCGATAGGCCGGCTTGTTGAGAATGAAATCCGGGTTCTCGCTGCCGTCGTCCTTGTAGCGCTGCTCCGAGAACAGGCCCTTGCCGAGACCGGTGCGCTTGATGGTCTTCAGATACTGCTTGGGAATGATCATGTCGGTGTCGACATTGATGATCTTCAGCGGCGCCGCGACGCCTTCCAGCGTGGTGAACTTGTCCATCGTGAGGTCTCCGGGATTTGGAGGAAGGTCATAGCGCCCCGTCACGGGCGGTCAAGCGTCGGATACGGTATGCTGCCCGGCGCCATCAGCCTTCGGCATTGGCCTCGATCGCTTCCATATCGTCGTCCGACAGGCCGAAATGGTGGCCGATCTCGTGCACCAGAACGTGGCGGACGATCTCCCCGAGGCTGTCGTCGTGGTCGGCCCAATAATCCAGGATCGGCCGGCGGTACAGCCAGATCATGTTGGGCATCGGCGCGACGTCCTGGCTGGAACGCTGCGGCAGGCCGATGCCCTGGAACAGGCCGAGCACATCGAATTCGCTTTCCGCCCCCAGCTCGTCGAGCACCTCTTCGGTGGCGAAATCGTCGACTCTGATGACGACGTCCTCACACAGCGAGCGGAACTCGGCCGGCAGCTTGGCGAACATCTCGTGCGCCATCTGTTCCAGTTCGGCCAGCGACGGGGCTTTGGCGGCGATCCACATGACCGCCGTTGTACGCGATCGGCCGGGGGCGGCAAGCGGCTTGCGGTTGACGACGGCGCCGCGATCGGGGACGTTGCCGCGGGGCTTCGAAGGGGCGGATGGCAGCATGTATCGGGTGGAGATGGAGCGGGTCACGATCGCGGCGGCAACGCTCGGGCTGGCGCTGGCTTTGGGCCTGCCGACGGTCGCCTCGGCGCAGGCCCAACAGGCCGCTCCGGCACGTGCCGAGCGCTCGACCGACTTTTCGGCGCAGGAGCGTGCCCGGCCACCGCGGCGCCTGCCGATCTATCCGCGCGACGACGGCGACGGGGTGATTCCGCGCTACGATCCCGGCCGCAACGCGGTGCGCGACTGCAGCGCCACCTATGTGCAGGAATATCGGCCGAGCGGCACCGTCATCGTGCCGCGGATGAATTGTTTCTGGCGGCGCGGCTGAGCGCCGCAGGTTCCTGACGGCGGCACAATCCCAGCCGTCATTCGGTACGCCAGGCACCAAGCAAAGCCGCTCGCGGCTCGGAACTCCGGCTGCACATCGCGCATTGCCGTCGCGCGGGGACGCATTCACTCCGCATTCACGTCGCGCCCTTCAGCCTGATCGTCAGGGGGTCATGCCTCGCGGCACGCACGCCGACCGCCCGGCGGGAGGACGCACGTCGCCAACCAAGGAGTCACGTATGAAAATCTGGAAATTCGCCGGCCTGGCTGCAATCGCCGGCCTGTTGCTGATCGCGGCGTCCGGCGACCGCGCGCAGGCGGCGCCGCTGGCGACCCCGGGCATTGCCACCGCAGTCCAACGCGGCGCGATGCCGGAGGTGACCGAGGTACAGTACCGCCGCCATCGTCACTACCACCGGCACCACCCTCGCGCGTACCGTCACCATCACGTTCGGCGCTACTACGCTCCGCCGCGGCACTACCGGCATCACCGCCACCACTACCGTCATCACCGGCACTGGCGCTGACACCGAACAGTTACCAACGGGCCCGCAGGACGGGCCCGTTGTCGTCGGGGAGGTTGCAATTCCGCCGCGGAGGCCGGCATCATCCGCACCTGCGACCGATGGAGGTGACGATGCGAGCATGGATCGGAGCGGCCATTATGGCGGCGGCGCTCGGGGCGGCAAGCCCGGCCGACGCAAGCCCATCGGTTTCGGACCAGGTGCCGGTGGTGACGGCCTCGCAACCGACCGACGTCGGCGCGCGGCAGCGGCGGCATCGGGTCGAACAGCGGCGCCACGCCCGGCGGTCTCCGGCACCGCGCCGGACCCATGTTTACGCGCCGCGCGGCGCCTACGACTACAATGCCCACCCGCATTGGTACCGGCCCGACCCGGTGTCGCCGTTCTTCCCGTTCAGCTACGGCTGGGGCCTCGGGCCGTCGTGGTAAGCGCGGCACGGTGCTGAGCACCGCCGGACGTCATCCGGCGGCGCGTCGCTGCTCACCAACCAGCTCGCGGGCCTTCGCCCGCAGCCGGCGAGAGGATCGTGTCAGCGCCAGTCGCGGATGTCGACGAAGTGGCCGGCGATCGCGGCGGCGGCGGCCATCGCCGGCGACACCAGATGGGTGCGGCCCTTGAAGCCCTGACGACCCTCGAAGTTGCGGTTCGAGGTCGAAGCGCAGCGCTCTTCCGGCGCCAGCTTGTCGGGATTCATGGCGAGACACATCGAGCAGCCCGGCTCGCGCCATTCGAAGCCGGCATTGATGAAGATCTTGTCCAGCCCCTCGGCCTCGGCCTGCTCCTTCACCAGGCCGGAGCCCGGCACGATGATGGCGTTGACGTTGGCGTTGACGGTCTTGCCCTCGGCGACCTTGGCGGCGGCGCGCAGATCTTCGATGCGGCCGTTGGTGCAGGAGCCGATGAACATCCGGTCGATCTTGATATCGGTGATCTTGGTGCCCGGAGTCAGGCCCATATAGGCCAGCGCGCGCTCCTTGGAGAGCCGCTTGGCTTCATCGGCGATGTCGGCCGGGTTCGGCACGCGGCCGGTGACCGAAATCACGTCCTCAGGGCTGGTGCCCCAGGTAACGATCGGCGGCAGCGCAGCGGCGTCGAGCTTCAGCTCGTGATCGAAATGCGCGCCGTCGTCGGAGCGCAGCGTGTCCCAATAGCGCATCGCCGCGTCCCAGGCCTCGCCCTTCGGCGCCAGCGGACGGCCCTTCAGGAACTCATAGGCGCGCTCGTCCGGCGCGATCAGGCCGGCGCGGGCGCCGCCTTCGATCGACATGTTGCAGACCGTCATGCGGCCTTCCATCGACAGCGACCGGATCGCGTCGCCGGCATATTCCAGCACGTAGCCGGTACCGCCCGCGGTGCCGATCTCACCGATGATCGCCAGGATCACGTCCTTGGCGGTGACGCCGTCCGGCAGCTTGCCGTCGACCGTCACGCGCATGTTCTTGGCCTTCTTCTGGATCAGCGTCTGGGTCGCAAGCACATGCTCGACCTCGGAGGTGCCGATGCCGTGCGCCAGCGCGCCGAACGCCCCATGGGTCGAAGTGTGGCTGTCACCGCAGACGATGGTGGTGCCGGGCAGCGTGAAGCCCTGCTCTGGGCCGATGACGTGCACCACGCCCTGACGCTTGTCGAACTCGTTGTAGTAGGTGATGCCGAAGTCGCGGGCGTTCTCGGCCAGCGCGGCGATCTGCTCGGCGCTTTCCGGATCCGGATTGGGCTTGGAGCGATCCGTGGTCGGCACGTTGTGGTCGACCACCGCCAGCGTCTTCTCCGGCGCATGCACCTTGCGGCCCGCGGTGCGCAGACCTTCGAACGCCTGCGGCGAAGTGACTTCGTGCACCAGATGGCGGTCGATATACAGCAGGCAGGTGCCGTCTTCGGCCTCGTGCACCAGATGGTCGTTCCAGATCTTGTCGTACAGCGTAGTGGGCTTGGCGGACATGGTGTCGGTCCTTCGGAAGGATCTTTGAATTGTCGAAGTGAGCAGGATCGCGCGGCGCGAATGCGCCGTCGGCCGATCAGCTAATCAGCGCGGCCGTGGTCAACCGGCCGAAGAACCGCCACGGCAGGCGGCTGCGGTCGTCGAGCACAATCTTCGAGGCGCGGCGGCGGTTTGGAAACATTCCATCCATATAGCACGTCACGGCAGGGCCACAACGCTTCGCCGAGCAGACAGGCGCACAGCGCAGGCGCAACAAAAAAGCGCGACCCGAAGGCCGCGCTTTCGAAATCCGAAATGTCGAAGCCGATTACTCGGCGGCAGCAACCGCAGCGGTGCGGTCCTGCTTCTTCTCGACGATGCGGGCCGACTTGCCGCGCAGGTTGCGCAGGTAATACAGCTTGGCGCGACGCACCTTGCCGCGGCGCACAACCTTGATCGAGTCGATCATCGGCGACAGCAGCGGGAACACGCGCTCCACGCCCTCACCGTACGAGATCTTGCGCACCGTGAAGCTCTCGTTGATGCCGCCGCCCGAGCGGCCGATGCAGACGCCTTCGTAGGCCTGCACGCGCGAACGCTCGCCTTCGACGACCTTCACGTTGACGATCACGGTATCACCGGGACCGAACTCCGGAATCGTCTTGCCGGCCGACAGCTTGTCGAACTGCTCTTTTTCGAGCGTCTGAATCAGGTTCATCGATAATTCTCCATCGGCGGCGCGCCCGACCATCCCGGCGCGGGCTGCGCAAAGATCCATTGTCCTGCCATTGCACGGATTTGGCGGTGCTATACGGCAATCCTGGGGGTTTGTCACCCGTCCGTCTTGTTTTTTGGCGTTTTTTGCGATTCGCCCTTTGCCCGAATGGTTTGCGCCGGCCTGGCGGCCCACAAATCCGGCCGCCGGGCCCTGGTCAGGGCCTCGGCTTCGCCGAGCCGCCACGCCGCCACCTTGGCGTGGTCGCCCGACAGCAGCACCTCGGGGATCGGGCGCCCTTCGAAACTCTGCGGCCGGGTGTATTGCGGATATTCCAACAGTCCGGCCGAAAAGCTCTCGTCGGTCGAGGATTCCAGCTTGCCCATCACGCCCGGCAGCAGCCGGACGCAGGCGTCGATCAGGGCCATCGCGGCGATCTCGCCGCCCGACAGCACGTAATCGCCGATCGAGACCTCCTCGAGCCTCCGCGCGTCGATCACCCGCTGGTCGATGCCTTCGAACCGGCCGCAGACGATCAGCGGCCCGGGGCCGGCGGCGAGCTCGGCAACCCGACTTTGCGTCAACGGCCGGCCGCGGGGGCTCATGACGAGGCGCGGGCGGTCCGCCGCAGCCTCCACAGCATCGATCGCGGCCGCCAGCACGTCGGCGCGCAGCACCATGCCGGGGCCACCGCCCGCCGGAGTGTCGTCGACGCTGCGGTGCCGGTCGGTGGCCGAGTCCCGGATATCGCGCGCCTCCAGGCCCCACAGCCCGGACGCCAGCGCCCGCCCCGCCAGGCTGACGCCGAGCGGGCCGGGAAACATCTCCGGAAACAGGGTGAGGACGGTGGTGCGCCAGGTCATGATCTCGGCAATGCGTCGTCGTGGCCGGGCTCGTCCCGGCCATCCACGACTCTGCAGCATAGCGACGAACACAGACGTGGATGCCCGGGACAAGCCGGGCATGACGGCTGTGACTGGAGGCTCACGCCTCCGGATGGTTCGGCGTGTCGCCTTCGATCTCGTTCGGCGGCTCGATCACCACCTGGCCGGCGGCGAGGTCGACGGTCGGCACCACGGCGTTGGTGAACGGCAGCAGCAGCGTCGGACCTGACGGCGGCGCGATTTCGATGATGTCGCCGGCGCCGAAATTATGGATCGCCACCACCTTGCCGAGCGGATCGCCCGTCGTGGTGACCGCGGCGAGCCCGATCAGGTCGGCGTGGTAATACTCGTCGGCCTCGGTCGGCGGCAGCTTGTCACGCGCCACATAGAGCTCGACGCCGTTGAGCCGTTCGGCCTCGTCACGCGTGGTGACGCCTTTCAGCGTCACCACCAGATGGCTCTTGGCCTCGCGCGCGCTCGCGATCTCGAACTGGCGCGCGCCGTCCTTGGTCAGAAGCGGACCGTAGTCGCTGACGGCGAACGGATCGGCGGTGAAGCTCCACAGCCGCACCGCACCGCGCACGCCATGCGGCGCGCCGATCCGGGCGACGCAGACTTGCCGGGCGACGCAGGTGAGCCCGGACGGCATCAGCCGCCCCGCTTACTTGCCGTCGGCGGCCTTGCGCTCCTTGCGCGGCACCGCCTTCTCGGGGTTGTTGCGGGCTTCACGCTTGCGGACACCGGCGGTGTCGAGGAAGCGGGCCACGCGGTCCGACGGCTGCGCGCCCTTGGCGAGCCAGTCCTTGACCTTGTCGAGGTCGAGCTTGAGGCGGGCTTCGTTGTCCTTCGCCATCAGCGGGTTGAAGTAGCCGAGACGCTCGATGAAGCGGCCGTCGCGCGGAAAGCGCGAGTCGGCGACGACGACGTGATAGAACGGGCGCTTCTTGGTACCAGCGCGCGCGAGGCGGATGACGACGGACATTGCGGATCTCCTAGGTGGGGTTCGTGTGTGATTGTGACTAAATGATTAGTTCGTCATTCCGGGGCGCGCGAAGCGCGAACCCGGAATCCCGAGCTGTTCTGCGAGAGAGATTCCGGGTTCGCCGCTGCGCGGCGCCCCGGAACGACAAAAGCGAGGGAGTGCTCGGGCTCATTTCTTCTTCCCGAGGAAGCCGCCGAGGCCGGGCAGCGTCGGCTTGCCGGACAGGCCGGTGAGGCCGGGCAGATTGGGCATGCCGCCGCGCAGCGAGGCCGGCAGGTCCTTCGGCAGCTCCGGCAGGCCCTCGGGCATGTCGCCGCTCTTCATCTTTTCCTGCATCGCCTTGATCTCGTCCGGCGAGGGCAGGCCGCCGCCGAAGCCCATCGCCTTGGCGAAGCCGGCCATCGGGCCACCCTTGCCGCGACCCACGGCCTTCATCATGTCGGCCATGTTGCGATGCATCTTCAGCAGCTTGTTGACGTCCTCGACCTTGATGCCGGCGCCGGCGGCAATCCGCTTCTTGCGGCTGGCCTTGAGGATGTCGGGGTTCTTGCGCTCCTCGCGGGTCATCGAATCGATGATCGCGACCTGGCGCTTGAGCACCTTGTCGTCGATCCCGGAGGCGGCGATCTGGTTCTTCATCTTGGAGATGCCGGGCATCAGGCCCATCAGCCCGCCGATGCCGCCCATCTTGGTCATCTGCAGCAACTGATCGCGCAAGTCGGTCAGGTCGAACTTGCCCTTGCGCATCTTCTCGGCGACGGCGGCGGCCTTTTCGGCATCCAGCGTCGCCGCAGCCTTCTCGACCAGCGAGACGATATCGCCCATGCCGAGGATGCGGCTGGCGATCCGGCTCGGATGGAAGTCTTCGAGCGCATCGGTCTTTTCACCGGTGCCCATCAGCTTGATCGGCTTACCGGTGACGGCGCGCATCGACAGCGCGGCACCGCCGCGGCCGTCGCCGTCGATTCGGGTCAGCACGATGCCGGTGAGGCCGACACGCTGATCGAACGCGCGGGCCAGGTTGACGGCGTCCTGACCGGTCAGCGAGTCGGCAACCAGCAGCACTTCGTGCGGATTGGCGGCGGCTTTGATCTCGGCCGCCTCGGTCATCATCTCTTCGTCGAGCGTGGTACGGCCGGCGGTGTCGAGCAGCACGACGTCGTAGCCGCCGAGCTTGCCGGCTTCCATCGCCCGCCGGGCGATATCCGGCGGCTGCTGACCGGCGACGATCGGCAGCGTGTCGATCGACAGATCGCGGCCGAGCACCGCGAGCTGCTCCATCGCGGCCGGGCGATAGACGTCGAGCGAGGCCATCAGCACCTTGCGCTTGTCGCGCTCGGTCATGCGGCGCGCCAGCTTGGCAGTGGTGGTGGTCTTACCCGAGCCCTGCAGACCGACCATCATGATCGGAACCGGCGGCACGGCGTTCAGATCGATCGACTGGACCTCGGCACCGAGCGTGGCGATCAGTTCGTCATTGACGATCTTGACCACCATCTGGCCGGGCTTGACCGATTTGACGACGGTGGCGCCGACCGCCTGCTCGCGGACCCGCTCGGTGAACGAGCGCACCACTTCGAGCGCGACGTCGGCTTCCAGCAGCGCGCGGCGGATTTCGCGCATCGCCGCGTCGACATCGGCCTCGCTGAGCGCACCGCGCCCGGTCAGCCGATCGAGAATGCCACCCAGCTTTTCCGACAGATTGTCGAACATCGGCCCAATTCCAGCGACGGCCTTCCGGCGAAAGGCCTACAAAACCAAACACTTATGGCGCCCGAGGGCGCATCGCGCTGTCGGACGTTGACCTCCGGCCTCACAGGACCGGGCGGCGGATCGAAAAGAGCACTTTTCGAGATTTCGCGCGCATCTAGACGCCGGAGGCCCCCGAAGTCAAGAAATCCGGCGCTCCGGTGCCTTGGTGGGACTCCCGACTACGCGGAAAGACGCTATATTTCGAGAGCTTAACGAGGTCCAAGGTCATGAAGCACGTCAGCTTGGCAGATGCGCGGGCCAATATCGCGAAACTGCTCGATGAGGTCGAGCGTGGCGAAACCGTCACGATCAGCCGCGAGGGTGTCAGCGAGGCCGAACTGGCGCCACCGTTCGACGAGAAGCGAAGAGAGGCAGCTCGCCAAGCGATTGAAGGCATCCGCGCATTGCGGAGCGGCGCGGCTGGGGCGACGATCGACGAGATCATTGCTTGGAAGAATGAAGGTCGCGAATAGCGATGCCATTCGTGATCGATGTCTCGCTCATGGCCGTTTGGCATTTCCCGGACGAGCGAAACTCGACCGCCGATGCGGCGCTTGCGAGGCTCGAGCACGAGGGCGCGGTTGTCCCGCTAATCTGGTGGTTCGAGGTCCGCCAGGTGCTCTTGAAGGGTGAGCGCCGCGGCCGAACGAGTCCGGAACAGTCGGCTCAATTCCTGGCATTCCTCGATAGTCTCCCGCTCCGCGTTGCGCCGTTGCCTGTCGGCGACGCAGTCATGCAGCTTGCGCGGCGCCATCAACTCAGCTTCTACGACGCCGCCTATCTTGAGCTGGCGCAGCGCGAGCGGATCGGGCTTGCGACGCTCGACGCGGCATTGGTCCGGGCGGCGAGCGCCGAAGGCGTTGCCCTGGTCGGCGCATGAGCGGATGAGTCTGATCACGCGCCGCCGTCTGCTGGCGACAGCCGCCGGCCTCGCCGCCACGGCCGGGCTTTCCTCCTTCTGGACCTTCCGCATGAGCTACTACCAAGGCCCGGTCACCGACCATTTCGATGGCACGCGCTTCTTCGATCCCGATGGGGCGCCGCCGAAGAGCTTCTGGGAGGTGATGCGCTGGCGATTCAGCCACAAGCCGGCGCAATGGCCCGAATGGGCTCCGAGCCCGTTCGCCGACACTCCGCCGCCGCGTGTCGACGGCGCCGGCGTCAGACTGGTCTATGTCGGCCATGCGAGCTGGCTGATCCAGACCGCCGGCCTGAACATCCTGATCGATCCGGTGTGGTCGGAGCGGGTGTCGCCGGTCAGTTTCGCCGGGCCCAAACGGCACAACGATCCAGGCGTCGCGTTCGACCGCCTGCCGAAGATCGACGTGGTGCTGGTGTCGCACGGCCACTACGACCATCTCGACCTGGCTACGCTGTCGCGGCTTGCCGCTGCGCATGGGCCGCGGGTGATCACGCCGCTCGGCAACGATCTGACGATGACGGCGCACGATGCCACGATCCGCGCCGAAGCCTACGACTGGAGCGACCGCGTCGAACTGAATGATCGCGTCGCCGTGACGCTGGTGCCGACCCGGCACTGGACCGCGCGCGGGCTGTTCGACCGCAACCGCGCACTGTGGGCGAGCTTCGTGCTCGAAACGCCCGCCGGCAAGATCTACGTGGTGTGCGATTCCGGTTATGGCGACGGCCGGCATTTCCGCCGCGTTCGCGACGCTCATGCGCCGCTGAAGCTGGCGATCCTGCCGATCGGCGCCTACGAGCCGCGCTGGTTCATGCAGGATCAGCACATGAACCCGGCCGATGCGGTGAAGGCACTGACCGATTGCGGCGCCGAACGCGCGCTCGCCAATCACCATGGCACCTTCCAGCTCACCGACGAGGCGATCGATGCCCCCGAGCAGGCGCTGTATGCGGTGCTCGACGCCGGCGGCATCCCGCGCGATCGGTTTCCGGTGCTGAAGCCGGGGCAGGTGTTCCAGCTTTGAGCGCCGCGCTTACTGCGCCTTGATGCCCCAGTTCACCGTGACCGACACGTTCAGGGTTTGCTCGCCCGGCGCGACCTGAGCACCGGCGGCAAAGTCGGCCGCCATCTTGCGCATCGGCATCACGCCGGGGCCGGAATCTTCCGCGATGGACTGCGGCGCGCCGAGCGCGAGACCGGCGGCGCGGGCGTAGATCTCGGCCTTGCGGCGCGCATCGGCGACCGCTTCGGTCCGCGCTTCATCGAGCAGTTTCGATGCGTTGCTGACCGTGAAGCTGATGCCGCGGACCTCGTTGGCGCCGGCCGTCACCAGCCGATCGAGAATGCCCGCCACCGCCGCGATGTCGCGGACCCGCACCGATACGATATTCTTGGCCACATAGCCGGTGACCTCGCTCGGGCCGGGACGGTCGGCATATTGCGGCTGCAGCGACAATTGCGAGGTCTGGATGTCCTTGCCGTCGATGCCGGCGTTCTTTAACTCCAGCAGCACCTTGCCGATCGCCAGATTGGTGGCTTCCGCCGCGGCGCGGGCCGACTTGGCGAAGTTCGACACTCCGGCTTCGATCAGGGCGGTGTCGGGCGCGACCGATTTGTGGGCTTCGCCGCGCACGACGATGCCCGGAGGCGGGGCGTCCTGAGCGCGGGCCGGAAGCGCGACGATCAGGCAGCAGGCAGCAGCGATGGAGAGCGAGCGGAGCATGTTCATTTCATCGGCACGTAAACGTTGATCACCAGCTTGTCTTCGGCTGTCTTCAGCGGGTCGGTGACGTACTCCTCGATGAAGGTGTCCTTGGCTTCCAGCTTCTTGTCGTCGAGGAAGTTGGTGATCGCCTCGTAGGTGTTGTCCATGTTGTCGTAGGAGCCGCGGTGGACGAATTTCAGCGCCTTGCCGTCGGGCGATTTGCCGATGCTCATCGACTTGGCGAGGTTCTTCGGCTCCTGCGGCACCGGAATTTGGGCCTGGAAGGTGAAGCCGGAATCATCCGTCGAGGTGTAGACGATCATCGGGTTGCCGTTCGGCGCGATGCCCTGCTTGTCGAGCAGCGCGGTCAGCGCCTTGAACGCATCCATCAGGCTGTCGAAGGCGTTGTCCCAGTTCGCCTTGCCCTTCAGGATCACCACCGTCTTCGGCTCCAGCGTGCTCTCTTCTCCGAACGGATCGGCGGTCTGCACCGGCGCCGGAGCGACCGGCGCCGCCGGGGTCTGGGTCGCTGACGGAGCCGGGGGCGTGGCGGGAGCAGGCGACGCAGCCGGCGTTTCGCTTGCGGCCGGGGGCGTGGCTGGGGCAGCGGTGGCAGGCGTCGGCGCGGCCTGAGCCGGGGCCGGGGCCGGCTGTGCCGGTGGTGTCTGAGCCTGCGCCGGTGCTGCGGCCAGCGGCTTGTCCTTGGCGTCCTTGCTGGCGTCTGGGGCGGTCTGGGCGGATGCACCGGCGATGCCGAGCGTCAGCACCAGCGCCGGCACCAGCCCGACACGCATAAGACCAAACAGGCAGGGGCGTTCCATTCCATCTCTCCCAAGGCCAGCGCGAACCTCGCCCGACCTTCCCGCGTGGCGCAGCATCGGACTTCGCGCGAGTCACCGAGTCGAGCGGCCTCTCATAACATCCGATCCGGGATTTCGTCCCGTCCCGGCGAGCCATGCGATGGCGGTGTGGCTTCCCTGTGGCCGTGCGCCGGCGTGGGCGGCAGACTGGCCAAACCGAGCGGGGTTCGCCATATAGGCGCGGCGAGGACGAGAGCATGAGCGCGCTGGACAACCGCCTGTTCGCCAAGATGAACGGCATCGGCAACGAGATCGTGGTGGTCGATTTGCGCGACCAGCCGGCGCCGGTGACGCCGGCCGATGCGCGGGCGGTGGCGGCGCACGTGCCCTACGACCAACTGATGCTGCTGCAGCCGGCCCGGCTGCCCGGCACCGAAGCCTTCGTCCGGATCTACAACAATGACGGTTCCGAATCCGGCGCCTGCGGCAACGGCATGCGCTGCGTCGCGCGCCAGATGTTCGCCGGCAGCGACCAGAACGGCCTGACGTTCGAGACCCGCGCCGGCCTGCTCAATTGCTGGCGCGGCCCGGCCGATGGCTTCTACACCGTCGATATGGGCGAGCCGAAGTTCGGCTGGCAGGATATTCCGCTCGCCGAGGAATTCCGCGACACCCGGATGATCGAATTGCAGATCGGTCCGATCGACGCGCCGGTGCTGCACACGCCGTCGGTCGTCAGCATGGGCAACCCGCACGCGATCTTCTGGGTCGACGATGTGAACGCCTACGATCTCGGCCGGTTCGGACCATTGCTCGAGAACCATCCGATCTTCCCGGAGCGCGCCAACATCACGCTCGCCCATATCGTCGATCGTCAGCACATCACGATGCGGACCTGGGAGCGCGGAGCAGGGCTGACCAAGGCGTGCGGCTCGGCCGCCTGCGCGACCGCGGTCGCGGCGGCGCGGCTGAAGCGCACCGAACGGACGGTCGACATGACGTTGCCGGGCGGCCGGCTCACCATCGAGTGGCGCGAGAGCGACAACCACGTGCTGATGACCGGCGGCGCCGAATTCGAGTTCGAAGGCCGGTTCGATCCGGCGCTGTTCACCGGCGCGCTCGACCCGACTGGCGCCTGATGGCCGTCGAGGTCGTCACCTTCGGCTGCCGCCTCAACGCGTTCGAGTCCGAGCTGATCCGGCGCGAGGCGGAAGGCGCCGGCCTCGCTGACACCATCGTGGTCAACAGTTGCGCGGTAACCAACGAGGCGGTGGCCCAGGCGCGGCAGCAGATCCGCAAGCTGAAACGCGCGCGCCCCGAGGCCCTGATCATCGTCACCGGCTGCGCGGCCCAGACCGAGCCGGCGACGTTCGCGGCGATGCAAGAGGTCGACCGCGTCATCGGTAACGACGACAAGACCCGCAGCCACGCCTGGCACGCCGCCAAGGGCGCGCTCGACGCAGGCCCGAGCTTCGGGCTCGACAGCGAACAGAAGATCGCGGTCGCCGACATCATGGCGGTGCGCGAAATGGCGCCGCATCTGCTGGACGGCTACCAGAGCGGCCTGCCGCGGGTGTTCGTGCAGGTGCAGAACGGCTGCGACCATCGCTGCACGTTCTGCATCATCCCGTACGGCCGCGGGAATTCCCGCTCGGTACCGGTCGGCGCAGTGGTCGAGCAGGTGCGGCGATTGGCCGAGCGCGGCCACGCCGAGATCGTGCTGACCGGGGTCGACCTCACCAGCTACGGCGCCGACCTGCCGGGCACGCCGAAGCTCGGCACCCTGGTTAAGAAAGTGTTACGGCATGTGCCGGAGCTGCAGCGGCTGCGGATCTCGTCGATCGATCAGGTCGAGGCCGATCGCGACCTGATCGATGCGATCGCCACCGAGCCGCGGCTGATGCCGCATCTGCACCTGTCACTGCAGGCCGGCGACGATCTGATCCTCAAACGGATGAAGCGCCGGCACGCCCGCGCCGATGCGATTGCGTTCTGCGCCGAGACACGGCGACTGCGGCCGGACATCGCGCTCGGCGCCGATCTGATCGCCGGCTTCCCGACCGAGACCGACGAGATGTTTCAGCGCTCGCTCGACCTCGTCGAGGAGTGCGGCCTGACGTTTCTGCATGTGTTTCCGTATTCGCCGCGGCCCGGCACGCCGGCGGCGCGGATGCCGCAGCTCGATGGCCGCGTGATCCGCGCCCGCGCCGCCCGGCTGCGCGCAGCCGGCGATGCAGCGCTGCAGCGGCGGCTGGATGCGGAGACCGGCGCCTCCCGCGCGGTGCTGATCGAGAGCCCGACGCAGGGCCGCACCGAACACTTCCTCCCGGTCGCGATTTCAGGCGCGACGCCGGGCGACGTGCAGAGCTTGCGGATCACCGGACACGACGGCACGCGGCTGACCGTATAGCGACGCCAATTACTTCAGCGTCCAAACCCCGGTGTGTTTGATTTCGGAATCTTCCAGTTCGCGCGTCACCGGCACGCCATAAGTCGCGAGCTGCACGAGCTGGTCCTTCGGCAGATAGTAACGGCCGGGATCGCCGATCAGCACCCGCGCGCCTAGCGCCACCCGGCTTTTCAGAAACGCAAACGCAAGCCCGGCGATGTCCTGCTGATAGAAGATATCGCCGGCGAGCACGGCCTGCGCCGGCAGCGGATGCGGCCCGGCGAGCAGATCATGGTCGCAGACCTCGATCGCGACGCCATTGGCCGCGGCATTGACCAGGATCGCCTCGCGGGCAAAACCATCGATATCGAACGCGGTGACCTTGCGCGCGCCGGCCTTCATCGCCGCGATCGCCACCAGCCCCGAGCCGGAGGCGAGATCAATCACGTCCTTGCCGGCGACGTCCTGCGGATGATCCAGCACGTAGCGCGCCAGCGCCTGTCCGCCTGCCCAGGCGAACGCCCAGAACGGCGGCGGCAACCCGGCTTCGCCGAGCTCTTCTTCGGTCTTGCTCCACAGCGGCAGCGCCTCGTCGGCGACATGCAGCATCACCTCCGGCACCAGCGGCACGGCGCGGAGCCGCGTGTTGGCATGGATGAAGGCGACGGGATCGGTAATGGCGGAGGTGCTCATCGCGCGGTGATGGGCGAGCGGTGGACAGATGTAAAGCGATCACCATCCTCATCCTTCGAGACACAGCCAAATGGCCGCTCCTCAGGATGAGGTGCCTAGGCTCCAGGCAAGGCCCTCATGGTGAGGACCCCGGCGGAGCCGGGCGTCTCGAACCATGATCTGTCCTGCTGTCCGTCCCCTAAAGCCCGCCCATCTTGCAGACCAGTTTCCATTCCTCGGCCGTCACCGGCTGCACCGAAAGCCGCGAGTACTTCAGCAGCGCCATCTCGGCAAGGCGGGGTTCGGCCTTGACGGCGGCGAGCGTCACCGGGGTTTTCAGCGGCTTGTCGGCCTTGATGTCGACGCAGACGAACTTGCCGCTGGCATCGGTCGGATCCGGATAGGCCTCGCGGATGATCTCGGCGATGCCGACGATCTCCTTGCCCTCGTTGGAGTGATAGTAGAACGCGCGGTCGCCGCGCCGCATCGCCACCATATGGAGCTTGGCGGAGTGATTGCGCACGCCGGTCCAGGCTTCGCCGGCGGCGCCCTTGGCGACCTGCTGATCCCACGACCACACCGACGGTTCGGATTTCACCAGCCAGTACGCCACGTCTATTCCTCCGCCTTGAGAGGCCGCGTCAGCAGCCCTTCGATCGCGGCATCGACGCTGAGCTTGCCGCTGAGCACCGCCGCCACCGCGGTCGAGATCGGCATGTCGATGTCCTTGGCCTGCGCCATCTCCAGCAGCACCGGCGCGGTGTAGTAGCCTTCGGCGAGCTTGCCATGCGCGGCGGTCTCGATCTGCTCGCCGCGGCCGAGCGCCATGCCGAATGAGAAATTGCGCGACTGCGGCGTCGAGCAGCACATCGTCAGATCGCCGAGTCCCGACAGGCCATGCATGGTTTCGATTCGCGCCCCATAGGCCTTGCCGAATCGCACCAGTTCGACGAAGCCGCGCGTCGTCATCGCCGCCAGCGCGGACGCGCCAAGCTGGCGGCCCTCGACGATGCCGGCGGCGATCGCCAGCACATTCTTGGTAGCGCCGCCGAGTTCGACGCCGCGCACGTCGGTCGAATGATAAGGACGGAAGCTGCCGGAATTCATCGCCTGCGCCAGCGCCTGCGCGCAGGCCGCATCGGTGGCGGCGATCGTCACCGCGGTCGGCAGGCCGCGCGCAACGTCCGCCGCAAAGCTCGGCCCCGACAGGATCGCCGGGATCGCGGCCGGGGCCGCTTCGGCGATGATCTCGGTCATGAACCGGTGGGTGCCGTGCTCGATGCCCTTGGCGCAGGCGACCAGCGGCGTCTTCGGCGCGATCAGCGGCTGCAGCGAGGTCACGACTTGACGCAGCACCTGTGCCGGCACCACCAGCAACAGCGCGTCGGCGCGCGCCGCCTCGGCGAGGTCGCGCGTCACCTGGATCGACGGCTCCAGCCGCACGCCGGGCAGAAACCGGCTCTCGCGCGCCGCGATCAGATGCTCGGCATTGCCGGCATCATGCTCCCACAGCATCACGTTTCGGCCCGCGCGGGCGGCTGTCTGCGCCAGCGCGGTGCCCCAGGCGCCGCCGCCGAGCACCGCAATCGATTTCAACGAACTCATCGCAACATCATCCAAGCGACCGACTTGAGCCCGGCCTTAGAAGCCGGCGCGCGTGTTGGCAAATTTGGCCGGCGCGGTGGCGCCAGCGTCGAGCAGCCAGCGCGCGCGCGGCGCGGTATCCATCGGGTCGGTGAGGCCGAGCGCGAGCCGTTCGGCGCCGGCCCAGGCGATCATCGCGCCGTTGTCGGTGCACAGCGCCGGCGGCGGCACGATCAGCGTGGTCTGCGCTTTCGCGGCGACCTCGCGCAGCATCCGCCGGATCGCCTGATTGGCGGCGACGCCGCCGGCCGCGACCAACGCCTTCGGCGGGCCGAACCGCTCCTTGAACAGCCGCAAGCCGGCGCCTAGCCGGTCGGCCACCGAGTCCAGCACCGCGGCCTGAAAGCCGGCGCACAGATCGGCGATGTCCTGCGGATCGAGCGGCGTCAGCTTGCCGGCCTCGTTGCGCACCGCGGTCTTCAGACCGGACAGCGAGAAGTTGGCGTCCTGCCGCCCCAGCATCGGGCGGGGGAACGCGAACCGGTTGGGATCGCCGGCTTCGGCCGCACGTTCGACCTGCGGGCCGCCGGGGTATGGCAGGCCGAGCATCTTGGCGATCTTGTCGAACGCCTCGCCGACCGCGTCGTCGACCGTGGTCCCCAGCCGGACGTAGTTACCGACACCGAGCACCGCGACGATCTGGGTGTGGCCGCCGGAGGCGAGGAACAGGCAATATGGAAACTCGACCGCATCGGTCAGCCGCGGCGTCAGCGCATGGGCTTCGAGGTGATTGACTGCGATCAGCGGGGTGCCGTGCACCAGCGCGATCGCCTTGGCGGTGGTCAGCCCGACGATGACGCCGCCGATCAGTCCCGGCCCCGCGGCCGCGGCGACGCCGGACAGCCCGGCGAACGCCACGCCGGCTTCGTTCATCGCCGCCGCAATGATGCCATCCAGCACATCGACATGGGCGCGCGCGGCGATCTCCGGTACGACGCCCCCAAACGGCGCATGTTCGTCGGTCTGGGAGCGCACAATATTGGAGAGAAGCCTGCCGCTGCCGTCGGCACGGCGCTCGACCACGGCGGCTGCGGTTTCATCGCAGGTGGTCTCGATCCCCAGCACCAGCAAGGCTTGTTCACTAGTCAAATTGAGCCCTTGCGTTTGCGCCCGAACCGGCGTTCTCCTTGCCTCGCGTAGCATTGCGGGGTCTTGGAATGCAATCATCCCCTTGGCGCCCTGCGGCCCCGGCAGATTGCGTGGGAGCACCGATGCGGGGAGCTGGGACGCGGCCGGTTATCACGCAGCCCAGGATCAGCCGGCTCAGGGTCATGCGGCCGGGCTACTTCGGATTCATTTTGATCAATCGACAGGCGAGGACGTAACGCGTGGCTTTGCTCGTCACCCGCCCGCAACCCGACGGCGACGCGACCGCAAAGGCGCTGCGCGCGAAGGGCTACGACGTGTTGCTGGCGCCGATGCTGCGGTTCGAGCCGGTGCCGTTCCCCGACGATCCCGACGCACGCTACACCGGGGTGATCGTCACCAGCGCCAACGCGCTGCGTGCACTGGAGGACCAGCCGGTGCTGGCGCGTCTTCTGGGGCTGCCGTTGTTCGCGGTCGGCAAGCACACCGCCCGCAAGGCGCAGGACGCCGGTTTCAACGACATCATCGTGGCCGATGGCGACGCCGCCCGACTCAGGATCAAGATCGGCGACAGCCTGCGCGGGACAGACAAGCGGGCCGGCGCGTTGCTGTATCTGGCGGGCGCCGATCTGTCGCGGGATCTCGCCGGCGAATTGCGCGAAGATGGCTTCGAGGTGGTGATGCAGACCGCCTACAGGATGGCGCCGGTGCCGACCCTGCCGGCGGAGGTGTGCGAGGCCTTCGCGGCCAACCGGATCGAAGCGGTGCTGCACTATTCGCGGCGCAGCGCGCGGGCGTTCATCGACGCGACGCGGACCTCCGGCATCGAGATCTCGGCGCTGGCGATTGCGCAATGCTGCCTGTCGGAGGCGGTCTCCGAGGTGGTGCGCGAGGCCGGCGCCAACCAGGTGATGGTGGCGCGCAAGCCGGACGAAAAGGCGCTGCTCGAAGCGCTGGATCGGGCACTCGGCCCGGCCAAAGTGAATTGATGCGGCGCCGGACCGCCGGCGCCGACAGGTAACGACGAGGAAAATCCAAGGATGGTCGAGAACAGGCCCGAACACGAACAGGCTGCGGAACCGGCCGGGCATTCCAAACCCGCGGGCGAGGAGACGAGCGCTGCGGCTCCCGGGACCGAGGCGGATGCGCCGGCGGAAACGACACCCGACGCCGAGCCGGCACGCGGACCGGAGCAGGCGTTCGATATCGCTGCCGACCAGCGCGAGCAGGCCGAACAGGCCGCCGGGCTGCCGGAGCCGGAATTCGCCACCACCACCGCCACGGCCGATGCGTCGGCAACTTCTCAAAGCTCAACGCCGCCGCGGAGCAGCATCGCGTCGCTGATGCTGCCGCCGGTTCTGACGATCGCGATTGCCACCGGCCTCGTCGTCGGCGCCGCCCAGTTGGGCCTGCTGCCGCAGTTCCTGTCGTCGACCAGCGTCAGCGCTCCGCAGACCGATCCTGCGGCACTCGATGCGCTGAACGCCCGGATCGCCAAGCTCGAAGCCGCTCCCGCGGCTGGCGGCGCAACGGCCACGACGCCGGGCGACAGCGCAGCGCTGGAAGCGCTGGCGATCCGGATCACCAATCTCGAAGCCCAACCGAAGCCAGCAGCCGGTACACCAACCGCGGCGGATCCCGCCGACGCCGGCCCGATCGACGCGCTGGAAAAGACCGTGGCTTCGCTGCGGGACGATCTGACGGCGCTGCGCGGCCAGGCCGATCAGCTCGCCGCGACGGTGAAAGACCTGAAGACGCTGCCGGCCAACGGCGCGGGCAGCGACGACACCAAGCCCGGCACGGCCGCCGGTCCCGACAACGCGGCCGCGCTGGAGCAGACCACCGCGGCACTCGCCGCGATCGATCGGCGGCTCGGCGCCCTGGAGACCGCCGCCAAAGCCGAGGCTGAGAAACCGGCGCCGAAGCCGGCACCCGCCGAGGACAGCGCGTTGCGCCGCGCGGTCGCCGCCACCTTGCTCGACCTCGCCGTCACCCAGGGCCAACCGTTCCAGCCGTTGCTGAAGGCCGCCACCCCGCTGGCGCCCGATGCCGCAGCGCTGAAACCGCTCGATCGGTTCGCCGCCACCGGCGTCCCGAGCGCCCACGCGCTCGGCCACGAGCTCGTCGATCTGCTGCCGAAGCTGCTGCCCGACAAGACCAGCGCGAATGCCAATTTCCTCGACCGGTTCCAGGCCAATGCCGAGCGGCTGGTCAAGATCCAGCGCTCCGACGCGGTCGAAGGCATCGATCGCACCGCGATCGTCGGCCGTCTGACCGCAGCCGGCAAGCAGGGCGATATCGCCGCGGCGCTGAAGGAGCTGAAAGCGCTTGCGCCGGGTGACCGGGCTCCTGTTCAATCCTGGATCGACAAGGCCGAGGCGCGCGACCAAGCCCTCGCCGCGTCGCATCAATTCGCCACCGCAGCGCTCGGGGCGCTGCAAAAACCGTCGCCATAGGTCTGCCCATGCTGCGCATCGTCCTGTTTCTCGTGATCATCGCGCTCGCGGCGGCGGGCGCTGCCTGGGTGGCCGAACAGCCCGGCGAGGTGGTGCTGTCCTGGAACGACTGGCGGGCGTCGATGACGCTGCCGGTGTTCGCGGCGGCGCTCGGCGCCGGCGTGGTTGCCGTAATGCTGGCCTGGGCGATCGTCCTCGGGGCGGTGCGGGCACCCGGCTGGATGAAGCGCGGCCGCAGCTCGCGGCGCAGCGAGCGCGCCCGCAACGCCATTACTCAGGGCCTGCTCGCGGTCGGCCATGGCGACAGCGCCGCCGCCCGCGCTCACGCCAATGCGGCGCGACGGCACGCGCCGCACGATCCGCTGGCGCTGCTGCTGCAGGCGCAGTCGGCGCAGCTCGAAGGCGATCGCGAAGGCGCACGCCGCGCCTTCCTGGCGATGGCCTCCCGCAAGGACACCAAGTCGCTCGGCATGCGCGGGCTGTATATCGAAGCGCAGCGCGCCGACGATCCATATGCGGCGCTGGCGATCGCCGAAGAGGCGCTGCGGCTGCAGCCGAACTGTGCCTGGGCCTCGCAGGCCGTGCTCGGCTTCCGCTGCGCCAGATCGGACTGGACCGGCGCGCTGGAGATTCTCGAACGCAATCTGTCGGCCGGCCTGATCGACAAGAAGGCGTTCCGCCGGCAGCGCGCGGTATTGCTGACTGCGCGGGCGATCGATCTGGAAGAAAGCGACGAGAGCCTCGCCCGCGACAGCGCGCTGGAAGCCAACAAGCTGGCGCCGACCCTGGTGCCGGCCGCAGTGCTGGCGGCGAAGCATCTGGCCGGAGCACATCAGGTCCGCCGCGCCATGAAGGTGATCGAGGCCGCCTGGCAGGCGCAGCCGCATCCCGAGCTGGCGTCGACCTACGCCAACCTCAAGCCGGGCGACACCGCGACCGCGCGGCTCGGCCGGGTCGAGAACCTGGTCGGCAAGGGACCGCAGCAGCTCGAAAGTGCGGTGGCGATCGCCCGCGCCGCGATCGACGCCGGCTCTTTCGGCCGTGCCCGCGCCGCGCTCGAGCCGTATCTGGAAATGCCGACCCAGCGGGTGGCGATGCTGATGGCCGAGATCGAACATGGCGATCGCGGCGACACCGCCAAGGCACGGGCCTGGACGCTGCGCGCGGTGCGCGCGCTGCACGATCCGGTGTGGACCGCCGACGGCTACGTATCCGATCACTGGCGGCCGGTGTCGCCGGTCACCGGCCGGCTCGACGCCTTCCAGTGGCAGGTGCCGGTGTCGGCGCTGCCGTCGAGCAAGGCGGTGGTGATCGACGATAAGTTCCACGACGCGCTGATCGCTTCCGCCACGACCGAGGCGTTGCCCGCCAGCGAGACGTCGGAGGCAGTGACGGTGACGGTCGAGGCGGCTCCCGAAGCGCCGATCGTGACACCGAAGGAACCGACCGTAGCGGCGGAAGAGCCGGCCAAGCCCGACAAGCCCGCCAAGGCGGCCGAAGCTCCGGCCGAAACGATGGCTGCGCCTGCTTCGTCGTCGTCGCCGCTGTTCCACCGCCGCAAGGAAGCCGCCCCGGTGATCCCGATCGTGCGGGCTCCGGACGATCCCGGCGTCGACGACGACGCCGCGCCCGAAGAGTTCACCGAACGCACGCCGGCGCCGGCCGGGCAGGGCAGCGGCTGGCGCGGCTACCGGCCGCCCCGCTGAACCGGAACGCAAGATTTCGGAATTACCAAACACGGGATCGGCGGACGTTCCGGCCGCCGGTTCGGCTCTCAGGTTCTTGCCAATCGGGCCGCCGCCCGATATCAGAAGCCGACGTTTTCGGGTCGCTTCGTGAGCGCGCCCGCGGTCGCCGCAATAGCTCAGCTGGTAGAGCACGTCATTCGTAATGACGGGGTCGGGGGTTCGAATCCCTCTTGCGGCACCACACTTTCTTCTTGATTCGCCACCCGTCAGTCCGGCCTCGCGCGGCTTGCCGATGCGTCATCGCGCTGTCGATTGATGATGCGCTGAACCGAGCTTACCCGCGAACGCCGCGGGCTTCCGGTGGCACTCCACACTGGCTGATGGGGCGGCGTCGATCGCAGCGGCCGCGGCCTTCTCCTGGTCGGGCCACGCCCGTCGCCGGCATCCACATTCAAGGCCATTCAGGCTCAGAGACGGAGGTCTCCGGGACGAGCCGGGATGAGGAGGGATCAGTTGCCGCTGATTGGGGATCGGCCGCACCAGGTCGCCCGGCCTGCGCCGCAACGCTCGGCGAACGAGCAGGGCAGCGAAACACCAAGACGACGGGACAGCGGCTCACCCGCCCGGAATAGAAAAGCCCGCGACGATGCGCGGGCTTTTGGTGTGACCGGCTCACCCGCCTGGGTGAGCCTCGATGTCGTGATCTCAACGCGTGGTCTCGATCGTCGCGCCTTCAATGACTCCGGGAGGCGCGTTCAGGGTCGCGGAACGAGGCGCCGATCAGGCGCGCTTCGGAACGCCCAGGCCGTTGTGGAGCCAGTTGCTCCAAGACCTCGACAGCGTCTCGCTGACCGTCCGTCCATCCGTGAACAGCATCTCGCGGGCATTACTGACCGCCCCCTTCAGATCCATCCACATTTCCTTGAGATTGGCCAGAATGCCGTTGGTGCCGTCGAGTACGCGATGGCTCTTCAGCTTCGCCAGTTCGATCAGCGACTGCTGGATCTTGGCGATCGACCGTGCGATCCGGCCGATTTCATCCGAGCGGCTCAGCGCGTGGATACGAACGCTGGTGTCGCCGGAGGCGAGACGTTCCACGTCCTTTTCCAGTTCGCCGAGCGGCGCCAGCAGGCCGCGAGAAATCCGGGTGCCGACCAGACCGACCACCGCGAACACGGCGATGCCGGCGAGCAGCAGCATGGTGCGAGCGGCGCCGACGCCGTAATCGGGAGTGGACGTCACCACGGTCTCGGAAGCCTGCACGACCAGACCCTGACCTTCGAACGAGGCGGGCATCACCACGGGTCCGGAATCCTGCTGCATCACCAGCATGCCGACGATGCTGCCGTCGGCGGCACGGACCGGCGACAGCGTCGCCCCTCCTTGGCCGACCAGACGGTCCAGCGACGCGACGCGCGCCGACTGCTTGGCGTGGCTATCGGTCACCTTGTGCAAGACCATTTCGCCGACGCCACCGATGGCGACCGAAGCGAACAGCGTAATTCCCAAGACGAGGATCGAGATCTTCTGGGCTAGGTTCCGGTTGGACAGATCGAATTGCATGGTAGTTCTCCAGCTTTCTTCAATTAGGGGCGGCTTGCCCCCTAAGGTGAACAGCGTGAACAACGCTTTACTTATTAACGTTAACGATTTGCTAACTCCGGCGTGGACCTGCCTCGGCCACGCTTAAGAAAACGCCTCACGCTGGAACAGTGAACGAGCGACTGGTAACCAGACACTCGTTCTAGAGAATCGCGAATCACGTCGAGCCAATTAGCCGTCTAACTCTTTGATTAAACAGGTAGTTGCTCAGCAAATCACGATCCTTGGAATCAGTTTTGCTCCGATTCGCGCGGCTGTAAACATATAGAGAAGTCAGGCCCGGCGCTTGCTCTACGACAATGGAGTAAGCCCGCTTCAGTCCTTTGATGACGAGCCGCAACCGGCGGTGTTCGTTTACTAATTCAGGGACCAGCATGGCGTCCGCCGATACCGCCTGTTCGGTCGGGGGCGGCCTCGGACTAACAGCCCCGAACCGCGCAGCTTCGCTGTTTGTCGATCGCGAGAGCTCGGATGTCGTCGTCGGTCCCGCGGGCGAACGGCGGTGATGCCGGGACGGCCCACGCAGGCCGGCGCGCCGGCTGCCGCGACCGTATGCCGCTGGCGCGATTGGTCCGCGATCGGCCGCCAGTGCCGCGCTGCGGCGACGATGCGGACGCACCGTTTTGATCCAGAGCAAAGACGAGTCCCCGTTTCCGGGCTCCCTTCGCACCGCGGCAACGGCGCTGCCGGTTTCCGGTGAGCCAATGGTCGCGCGAGGCGATCCACTCCCTGCTTTCCCCTCGGCAGCGGCCATGGTCCCGTCGCACTCGTTCAACACGCTGTCATTATGTTCGAGGGCAACCAGATCGAGTGCGTGCCGTGCAAACCGAAAGCATTGTCTCGACTGTTATTCCGCATCTCGTCGTCAAGCACACCACCGCCCGGACGCGCATCGCGCAGGATCCGGCGGAGATCCGGGCTGCGGAACTCGCCCGGCTGCTGATCGCGCCGAACCTTGCCGACGCGTTCGACCTGATCGACAAATCGCTGGCGCGGGCGGCGTCGCCCACCGCTTTGTTCACCGGCCTGTTCGAACCGACCGCCCGCAGCCTCGGCAATCTGTGGAGCGAAGACGCCTGCAGCGAATTCGAAGTCACCATCGGGCTCTGCCACCTGCAAACTGCGATGCGCCGGATCAGCTTCGATCTGCTGTCGGCCCCGCTCGCGCGCTCGCAGCCGCGCAGCGTGCTGCTGGTGTCGCAGCCCGGCGAGCCGCACTCGTTCTGCGCGGCGCTGCATGCCGAGCTGCTGCGTCAGGCCGGCTGGAATACCGTGAGCGAGTTCCCCGACAGCGATCGCGCGCTGGCGGATCTGGTCGCCAGCGGCTGGTTCGACGCCGTCAATATCTCGCTGTCGCCGTCGCTGCGCCGCGAGCATTGGCTGCCGCGGGTCGCTGAGACGATCCGCAAACTGCGCGCCGCGTCGCGCAATCCGGCGCTGGCGGTGGTCGCCAGCGGCCGCGTGTTCGCCGAACGCAGCGATGCGGTCGCTCTCGTCGGGGCGGACGCCGCGACGATCTCATCGGTGCAGATCGAGCGCTGCCTGATGCGCGCGCTGCTCAATCGCACCGCGCGTCCGGCCGCGAACTTCGCCTGGATCTGATCTTCGCCGTACCGTTCGCGATCTCACGGCCGCTTCGGATCCCGAGGCGGCCGTTTCGTTGAGCGCGCCTGCGGTGCGTGTTGGCCGGATTGCCAACTCGCCCGACTCGCGCACCGCCGCCATATTCAAATCTTGCTTCCGTGATATCGGTGATGCCTTCAGAGGGGCTGGTCATGCAATCCGAAACGAAATCCTATCCGTTCGATCACCTGCCGATGATCGACTACGACGCCCACCCGGCCTATGGGCGCGTGATGTCGATGCCGATGCTCGGCGCGCGACTGAAAGCGATCACGATTTTCGGTTACGGATTCTTCCTGACCACCGCGCAGCGAATGATCGACGCCGAACATCTGCCGCCGCCCGCCGAGACCGGCAATCGCTTCGCCGCGGTGTTGCGCAGCCTGCCGACCTATCTGCGGCTGATCATGTTGCAGCGGCTCGGCCGCTTCAGCGCCGGCTCGGCCTACGCCCCGAAGACCGAGCGCGGCTCGGCGGTGTTCGCACCGCTCTCCCGCGACGGCTTCGCCGCCGTCCAGCTCGGGTCCGACAAGATCGTCGAGCTGCGCAATCAGCTCGATGCCGCCTTCAAGACGCTGGAACATCGTGTCGCGATTCCCGGCGATCCGGACTCGACCCGGGTGGTGATCGACCCGGCTGCCGCCCCCGACCTGTACAGATGGTTCAATCAGGTGGCCGCCGACGCCGGCGTCACCGAGGCAGCCAGCGGCTATCTGAAACGCCCTGTCGGCATCGGCCGGATCGCCGCCGAAGTGACCGAGGCATCCGGAGGCGCGCTGTCGAGCCCGTTCGCCGATGTCAGCGTCGACGCTTCGCCGTGCGACGGCTTCAAGGTCGACAGCGGCTACAACGTGCTCAAGATGGTGGTGTATCTCGGCGAGACCGGTGCCGCGAACGGACCGCTGACCTATGTGGCGGGCAGCAACCGCGCCGGTCGCCGGTTCTGGGATGCGATGATCCGCCGCGCCAACGATCTGTGCGGGCTGTCGTCGACACTGCCGGCCGCGCGCGAGACCTTCTACGCCCTGCCGGCCGGACTGCAGCGCAAGGCGACGTTCGGAGCCGATCTGGTCGCCGACAGCAATTTCACCGCGGCGATCGCCGAGAGCCAGGTCGCGGTGACCAGCCGTGAAGGCAACGCTGCGATCTACGATCCCGCCGGGATCCACCGCGACGGTGCGCCGAGCCAGGGACGGCGCAGCGCCGTGATCGTCACCTTCACCGAACTGCCGCGCTGAGGCGCCGACACACCGCGGCAGGTGCCGGTCAGCGCCCGCCGAACGCCTGCAGCGCCGCCGCCAGCTCCGGATGGCCGGCCGCGTGATCGGCGACCGGGATGCCGGCGGCAATTGCGTCCCAGGCCTGCCGGATCGACGCGGCCCCCGCGGCCGGGCCCATCGGGTGGCCGAACACCCCGCGGCCGGGCACAAAGCCGAAATCGGCGCTGCCGACCTTGCGATAGACATTCTCCAGCGTCGCCGCCGAGTCGCTACCGCCCGGCACCGGCAGGCATGGCTTGATCGGCCCCATCGGCTCCAGGCAGGCGCGGATGCAGTCGAGCACCTCATGCTCCGGCGTCATCATCCGCGGACCGAAGCCGGGCATTATCACGACGTCGAAACCGGCGAGCCGCTGCAGCCGCGTCATCACCCGCGAGTGGATGCCGTAGTTCGCCAGACGGCTGAACGCCGCGATGAACGGGAAATGCGCCATCAGCGGCACGGTGGCGTGCTTGCGCAGCATCCGCACCGCGGACAGGCCCACCGGCATTGCATTGACCAGCAGCGCGCCGGCGCCGTTGGCGACCGCGACGTCGTGCAGCTCGGTCAGCCGATCGACCTCGTCCGTGATATTGGCCAGATAGATTTTCGGCACGCCGGTTTCCGCCGACGCGCGCCGGCAAGCGTCGCCGAGCAGCGCGGCGCGCTCGGCGAGCGGGCACCACTCGACATCCGCCAGCATCTCGTCGTCCTTGGCGATGTCGAGACCACCGCTCCAGCTCTGATAGCCGAGCTCGGCGAACGGCTGCGGTGGCAGCCCGATGTTCGGCTTGATCACGCCGAAGAAGATCGGGCGATCGAACGCCTGCAGCCGCTCGCGCAGGCCGGCGATGCCGAAGCGCGGACCGTCGAACGCAGCCAGATAGGCGTCGGGAAACCGAATGTCCTGCAGCCGGATCAGCGGAATGCCGGGCGAGAAGAACACGCCCTCGCCGCACACCGCCGACAGCAGCGTCGGAATCTTGGCGCCGAAATTTCCGTGCGGATGCGCGATGGTGACGCGGCAGGCGTGCACCTCGCCGCGCGCCGCACATTCGACCGGCGTGCTGAAGCCCGAGGAGCGCGGCTCGGCCGACAGCTCCAGCACCTTGGCGGCGAAGCGCGGGCGGAAGTCCTCGTCGAAACCAACCCGGCGCCACTGCGCGGTCGACTGCTCACTGCACAGATGCGCCGCGGCCTCGCGCGGATCTCCGGCGCATTCGAAATCGAAATCCAGCTCGATGTAATCGTCGAGATTGAGCTCGCTGCGGCGGGCATAGAAGCCCGCGATATCGTCCGGCGTCATCGCGTCAGCCCTGCCCGATGATCTGCAGTTCGACGCCGCGGCGCTGGCGCGGACCGTCGAGTTCGATGAAGAACACCGACTGCCACTCCCCGAGCACCATCGAGCCGTGCGCGATCGGGATCGTCTCCGACGAATTCATGAACAGACCGATCAGATGCGAATGCGCGTTGTCGCGGCCATCGACCGGATCGAGATTGTGCAGATAGTCGCCGTCGCGCGGCGCGAAGCGCTTGAGAAACGTCAGCATGTCGCGCTCGAGCTTTTCCTCGCGCTCGTTGACGTTGATCCGCGCGGTGGTGTGCAGACAGCTCACCGTGACCAGACCTTCCTTGACGCCGCTGCCGGCGACGAAGCGACGGACCTGATCGGTGATGTCGATGAGCTGGATCGGAGCGGTGGTGGCGAGTTCGATGCGGTGACGTTGAATCTGCATGGCGTTGTCCTGACTGGAACCAGAGAGTGTTAGCCCGGGGCCCAGCGGGGAGCAACGCACAGGCGAGGCCGAGGCGCGATCTGCGATCGGCTTGCAGAGGCGCACCTCCATAACTTGACAGCACCGGGCGGCTTCGCGATGACGCGCTGCTTGCGTCCTTTGCGCGTTGACGGAGCCCGCAGCGTCCAGATCGACCTTGTTCCTACCAGGACGACGATTTCCCATGAGACCTGTCTATCGCAGCGATATCGATGGCCTGCGCGCGATCGCGGTGCTGCTGGTGGTCGGGTTCCACGCCTTTCCGGCGGCGGTCACCGGCGGCTTCATCGGCGTCGACGTGTTCTTCGTGATCTCGGGCTTCCTGATCACCTCGATCGTCTGCCAGGCACTGGACCGCGGCGACTTCAGCTTCGCAACTTTCTATGCCCGCCGCATCAACCGGATCTTTCCGGCGCTGGCATTGGTGCTGGCGGCCTGCGCGATCGGCGGCTGGTTTCTGCTGTTTCCGGTCGACTATCGCGATGCCGGCAAGGCGATCGGGTTCGGCGCCGCGTTCCTGGCCAACATCGCGCTGCTGCACGATTCCGGCTACTTCGACACCTCCTCCGAGCTGAACCCGCTGCTGCATCTGTGGTCGCTCGGCGTCGAGGAGCAGTTCTACCTGCTATGGCCGCCGGTGATCATCCTGGCATGGCGCTGGAAGAACGGCGCGGTGGTGGTTGCGGTCGCGATCCTGCTGGCATCGTTCGCGACCAATCTGCTGCTGACGCCGACGCAACCGTCCGCCGCGTTCTATCTGCCGGTGACACGATTCTGGGAGCTGATGACCGGCTGCCTGCTGGCGATCGTTGCGGCCGATCCTGCGCGGCGCGGAAATGCTCCGCTGCGCACGATGTTCGCGCGGCACGCCACCACGCTGCGCAACGTCGGCGCCGTCGCCGGCATCGCGCTGATCGCAGCCGGTGCGGCGCTGATCGATCGCAGCCGTGCGTTCCCGGGCTGGTGGGCGGTGCTGCCGGTGCTCGGCGCCGCGCTGCTGATCGCCGCCGGACCCGGCACCTGGACGGCGCGTCGGCTGCTCGGCAACCGGGCGATGGTCTATGTCGGGCTGATCAGCTACCCGCTGTATCTGTGGCACTGGCCGGTGCTGGCCGCGATCCGGATCGCTCGGCTCGGCGAGGAACCGCCGCCGCTGATGAAGCTGATCGCGGTGCTGGTGGCATTCGCACTGGCCGATCTCACCTATCGGTTCGTCGAACCGAAGATTCGCTATCGGCCGACCCGCGCCAAGACCGCCGCTGCCTTTGCCGGCGTCGCCGTGGTCGGCCTGATCGGCGCCGGCATTTTCGTCGCCGGCGGCGTGCCGTCGCGGTTCAGCGCCGGCGTGCAGATCGTCACCCGCGATCACCAGGCCGAGGCGATGCCGGCGTTTCGGCTCGGGAGCTGCTTCCTTGGCTCCGGGTCGAGCTTCGCGCGCGAGTGCAACGACGCCCCATCGCCCGGTGTCCCGCGGGTCGCGCTGTGGGGCGATTCGCACGGGGCGCATCTGTATCCCGGCTTGCGCGCCGTGCAGCAAAGCGATGGCGGCTTCAGCCTTTCGCAATACACCACCGCGGGCTGCCCACCGATCTTCGGTTACGTCAGCACGCAGACGCCGGGCTGCACGGCCGCCAACGACAATGCGCGCGAACGCCTGAAGGCGCTGAAACCGGACACCGTCGTCCTGGTGGCCCGGCAGTGGCACGATTACGACGGTCCCGACCGTGATCCCGCGGCGATCGACACCATGATCAAGGCAACCCTCGCCGAACTGCGCAGCATTGGCATCCGACGTATCGTGGTAGTCGGCAAGTTTCCGAGCTGGCGAACGCCGCCGAAGCGCATTCTCGCTCAGGCCTACCGCGCCGAGGCCGCCGGCCTGATCACCGCGGCCGAGATTCCCACACGAGACGGCGCGCCGCGATTGGACCGCTCGGAAGCGGACGCCAACGAGCGGTTGCGCGGGTTCTTCACCGAGCAAGGCGTCGAGTTCATTTCCCCGACACCGGTCTATTGCAACGATCGGGGCTGTCTGCTCGCCGTGCCCGGCGACGGCACGCCGGTGACGTTCGATGGTAGCCATCTCACCATCGCGTCGTCGCAGTTTTTCGTGAGGAAAGTGGCGAAGGAGCTCCTCGGCCGCTGATCGGTCAGGCCGGCAGAACCGCCGCACAGGCGCGGCCGGCGACATCGGCCGCGGACGGATCGCGCGTCACCAGCGCCATCACGATCGCGCCGTCGATAACCAGGCCGAGGGTATGGGCGACCTCGGTCGGATGCTCGATGCCGGCTTCGGCGCACAGCGCGGTGAGACGATCGAGTACGATGGTCTTGTGGGCGATCGCCAGATTGCGCATCCGGTCGTCGTTCTTGTCGGACTCGCCGACCGCGTTGATGAACGGGCAGCCGTAGAAGTCGCCGCGGGTGAACCAATCCTTCAGCGCCGGACCGATCCGTCCCAGCCGCTCGCGCGCGGTGCCGCCCGGGCCGTCGATCGATTCCAGAAACCAGCTCCGCCAGCTCTGGCCTTCGCGCTCCAGCACGGCTTCGACCAGACCGTCCTTGGAGCCGAACAGCTTGTACAGCGTGGTCTTGGCGGTACCGGCCTGTTCGATGATGGCATCGACGCCGACCGAGTTGATGCCGTAGCGGCAGAACAGGTTGCGGGCGCTGTCGATCAGCCGGTCGCGCGGCGACAGCTTCGCCTCGGCGGGATGTTCGATCACGAGGTTCGCAGCGTCTGCCATGCTTCGGCACATACCGCGGCGTTCGGAAATCCGCAATCGAGGAAACCGAATGGTCTGTTCACAGCCTCGGGTTTGCCGCCGAAGGAGGCAAATGCCGCGCGACATGATCGCATCTGCGCCACGCCTAAGAAACTAGCACTCGGCGCGCGAGGCGCCGATGTTGAATCTGCTCGGCTTTTTGCAATGCAGAACTCTGGCACACTTCGTGCTGATACAGAACGGTCTGTAGCCAAAAGCGCTGCCGACCGAATGGCAGCCAGAGGAGATCCCATGACAAAAGCCGCCACCGCCGTGACCGCCTGCCTGACCCCCGACAGCCCGACCGCACTGACCGGCTGCCTCGCGCCGATCGACAAGGCCGGCCTCGACGATCTGATCGCCAAGGGCAAGGCTGACCCGACGGTGATCAAGACGCTGAAGTGCAAGACCGTCGCCGAGGGCCGCTTCCGCCACCTCAACTTCATCCGCACGCTGCCGCCCTACATCGTCGACGAGCCGCCGGGCCTGCTCGGCGATGACACCGCCCCGAACCCGTCCGAGGCCTCGCTCGCCGCGCTCGGCTCCTGCCTCGCCGTCGGCATCCACGCCAACGCGGTGGCCCGCGGCATCACCGTCTACAAGCTCGAGATCGAGCTCGAAGGCGACCTCAACATCACCGGCGTCTGGGGCACCGGCGACCTGTCGGAGAAGCCGGTCGGCTTCACCGACGTGCGCGCCAAGGTGAGCTTCGAAGCCGACCGGCCGCGTGAAGAGCTGGAAGCGTTGGTCGCGCATGCGCGGCTGTGGTCGCCGGTGGCCAACACCTTCTCCCGCCCGGTCAATCTCGACGTCGCGATGGCCTGACCGACCAGCCCCTTCAGAACGGACGAGAACAACGATGTTGGATGTCCAGTCAGTGAGCAAAGGCGACGGCACGGTGCTTCCCGGCGCCGAAGTCGTCGAGGCGGTCCGTGCGCTGGCGGCGCGTGAACTGCCTTCGCTGGTCAATACGATCGATGTCGACGGCCACTATCCGGAAGCTCAGATGCGGGCCTTCGGGCGCCTCGGCGCCTACGCGCACCATCTGCCGGGGATGAGCCCGAACGTCGATCTGATGACCGCGATCAACGCGATGGCGGCGGCCGGCGAGCACTGCCTGTCGACGTCGTTCTGCATGTGGTGCCAGGACGCGCTGGGTTGGTACATCTATGCGTCCGACAATCAGCATCTGCGGACCAGCGTCGGCCCGCAGATCGCAACCGGTGCGGCGCTCGGCGGCACCGCGCTGTCGAACCCGATGAAGTCGCTGTTCGGAATCGAGCCGATGCGGCTGAAAGGCCGCCGCGGCGACGGCGGCTACGTCGTCAAGGGCCTGTTGCCCTACGTCTCCAATCTCGGCGCCGATCATTACTTCGGCGCGATCTTCGAGGTCGAGGACGGCGGCAGCACCCGCAACGTGATGGCGGTGATTCCCTGCAACGCCGAAGGCGTGAACCTCGCCGACAACGCGAAGTTTACTGCGCTCGACGGCACCCGCACCTTCGCGGTGCAGATGCGCGACGTGGTCGTGCCCGACGCCTGGGTGCTGGCCGATCCGGTCGATCCGTTCATCAAGCGGATTCGCGCCGGCTTCATCCTGCTGCAGGCCGGCATGGCGTTCGGCCTGATCCGCGACTGCCTGCGGCTGATCGAGCAGACCAAGGGACCGCTCGGCCACGTCAACAAATATCTCGACGTGCAGCCCGAGCCGATCGCCGAACAGCTCGAAGCGATGGAGGTCGAGGTCGCCCGCCTCGCCGCCACGCCGTTCGAGGACGACCTCGGCTATTGGCGTGCGGTGATCGAGGCACGGCTCGCCGCCGGCGACGCCTCGGTCGCGGCGGCTCATGCGGCGATGCTGCATTGTGGCGCCCGCGGCTATGTGGCCGGCGCCACCGCACAGCGGCGGCTGCGCGAGGCTTACTTCGTCGCCATCGTCACCCCGGCCACCAAGCAGCTCCGCAAGATGCTCGCGGACATGGCGCATTAGCCGCAACGACGAACAACGCGGCCGCGATCCGTCGCGGTCGCCCTTCATAAGCTCGGCCCCAGGGAACCGCCCTGGGCGATACGCCGGACCAACCGTCTTGCAACAACAACGAGCACTGGAGCGACCCATGACCGACAAAGTTCTCGTCACGCCTGCCGAACTCTCTGAGATGATCACCGCCGGCGGCACCGTGGTGATCGACACCCGCGATCCGGCCACCTACGCGGCCGGGCACATTCCCGGCGCCGTCAACATCCACGACATCTTCACCTATCTGGCCACCTCGACACCCGAAGGCGTCGCCGAGATGCGCGACAAGTTCGCGGCGATCTTCGGCGCCGCAGGCCTGTCCGGCGAAGAGACCGCGGTGATCGCGGAGCAGTCGATGAACACCGGCTTCGGCCAGTCCTGCCGCGGCTACGTGCTGTTGAGCTATCTCGGCTATCCGAAGGTGAAGATCCTGCACGGCGGCACCAGCGCCTGGGTCGCCGCCGGGCTGCCGACCACCACAGAGGTGCCGGCGCCGATGCCGAAGACCTTCAAGGTCGATCCGGCGGCCGCATCGATCCTGGTCGACCTCGAAGGCATGAAGGCGGCGGTCGGCGATTCCAGCAAGGTCAAGCTCGACACCCGCGACGTCGACGAATGGGTCGGCGAAAGCTCCTCGCCCTACGGCAAGGATTTCTGCCCGCGCAAAGGCCGCATCCCCGGCGCGGTGTGGATCGAGTGGTACCGCATGATGAAGCCGTCGCCGGCCGGTCCGATGTTCAAGTCGCCGAGCGAGATCCTCGCCGAATGCGCCACCGTCGGCATCACGCCGGATACGCCCGTGGTTCTGTACTGCTTCAAGGGCGCCCGCGCCTCCAACACGCTGGTGGCGCTGAAGGAAGCCGGCATCAAGGACGTCAGCCTGTATTTCGGCTCCTGGAACGAATGGTCGCGCGATCCGTCGCTGCCGATCGAACAGGGCCTGCCCTACGCGGCTCAGCCGCTGATGGCGGCGGAGTAATCGAGCCCCGGCACCGGCCGCCATGGCTGGCCGGTGCCGTCCCTTCCCCATCAGCACGATATGAGGAGAAGCGGCCCGCATGCCGGCATATCAGTCGAAGAAGTCGTGGCCCGGGGCGCACATCGCGATTCAGGGAATAAGCCACCGCTACCGCCGCTCCACCAGCAATGTGCTCAGCAGCATCGATCTGGAGATCAGGCCGTGCGAGCAGATCGCGCTGGTCGGCCGCTCCGGCTGCGGCAAGTCGACCCTGCTGCACATCATCTCCGGCCTGACCAAACCGACCTCCGGCGAGATCCGGATCGACGGCGCGCTGGTCGAAGGCCCGTCGCCGAACTGGATCGTGATGTTCCAGCAGCCGAATCTGTATCCATGGATGAGCGTGGCGCAGAACGTCGGACTCGGCATGAAATTCGCCGGTCGTCCGAAAAAAGAGATCGCCGCGCGGGTCGACGAATTGCTGCACCTGGTCGAACTCGACGGCTATGCGGGCCGTAACGCGCAGGAGCTGTCGGGCGGTCAGCAACAGCGCGTCGCGCTGGCGCGATCGCTCGCCGTCAACCCCGACGTACTGTTGCTCGACGAGCCGTTCTCCGCGCTCGACGCCGTCACGCGCCGCGCGTTGCAGCGCGACGTTCGCCGCATCGCCGAAGACATGAAAATCACGCTGGTGATCGTCACCCACGACATCCCCGAAGCGGTGGCGATGGCCGATCGCGCCGTGGTGATGGCGTCCGATCCCGGCCGGATCGCCGAAACCGTCGCGATCGAATTCGACCGCCGCGACAGCGATCCGGAGCGCCGCGCCGCCGGCGTGCATACCGCGCAGGCCAGACTGCAAGCCGCGTTCGAACGCGCCACCGGGCGTCCGCTGCACGGCGGCGTCAGCACGACCGCTTCCGAACCGTCTCGCCCCGAACCGCTCAAGATCGTCGCCGCCGGCGCCCGCTAACAGGAGAGCTCTTATGTGCATCAATTGCGGAGATGACGTCGTCCACCCGGAAGACGATCGCTTCAGGATCACCCGGCGGCAGACGCTGGATATGCTCGCGGCCGGCGGCCTTGCCGCGCTCGGCACCATGCTGGGCGGCTTCGGCCAGGCCGCGCGCGCGGCCGACGACGAGGTGGTGCGGATCGGCTACCTGCCGATCACCGACGCCACCGCGCTCTTGGTCGCGCACGGCATGGGTTACTTCAAGGACGAAGGGCTGGAAGCCGAGCGCCCGACCCTGATCCGCGGCTGGTCGCCGCTGGTCGAGAGTTTTGCGGCCGGCAAGTTCAACCTGGTGCACCTGCTCAAACCGATCCCGGTGTGGATGCGCTACAACAACAACTTCCCGGTCAAGATCATGGCCTGGGCGCACACCAACGGTTCGGGCCTGGTGGTCGGCGGCGAAACCGGAATCCAGTCGTTCAAGGATCTCGGAGGCAGGCAGGTCGCGGTGCCGTTCTGGTACTCGATGCACAACATCGTGCTGCAATACGCGCTGCGCAAATCCGGCATCAAGCCGGTGATCAAGGGCCAGGGCGAACAGCTTGCTCCCGACGAATGCAATCTGCAGGTGATGGCGCCGCCCGACATGCCGCCGGCGCTCGCCGCCAAGAAGATCGACGCCTACATCGTCGCCGAACCGTTCAATGCGCTCGGCGAGACCAAGGCCGGCGGCCGGATGCTCCGCTTCACCGGCGACATCTGGAAGAACCATCCCTGCTGCGTGCTGTGCATGAACGAGGAGGTGACGACGAAGAAGCCGGAGTGGACCCAGAAGGTGTTGAACGCGCTGGTTCGCGCCGAGATCTACGCCAGCGCCAACAAGAAGGAGGTCGCCAGGCTGCTTTCGAAGGACGGCGAGGGCTATCTGCCGCTGCCGGCCGCGGTGATCGAACGGGCGATGACCTACTACGACGACAAAGCCTATGCCGAGACCGGCGCCATCACCCATCCGGATTGGAAGATCGGCAGGATCGACTTCCAGCCATGGCCGTATCCGTCCGCCACCAAGCTGATCGTGGAGGCAATGAACGACACCGTCGTCTCCGGCGACACCACGTTCCTGAAGAAGCTCGATCCGGATTTCGTCGCCAAGGATCTGGTGAACTACGACTTCGTCAAACAGGCGATGATGAAGTATCCGGACTGGAAGTCCTCGCCGAGCGTCGATCCGGCCGATCCGTTCACCCGTACCGAGGTGCTGGCGCTGTGAGTCTCGACCTCACCCTCGACGACGCCCCGGCAGTCGCGACTTCGCGGCGGACGAGCGGACGCCTCGCCGGTCCGGCACGCAGCTTCGGCTATGTGCTGCTCGGCATCGCCACGCTGCTCGCGGTGTGGTGGATCGGCGGCGCGATCGTCGCGGCCAATCCACGGACCGCCAGCTTCGCCGATTTCGCGCCGCTGCCCACCTTCGAACGGCTGTGGTCGATGCTGGTCTCCGGCGAGGCGGCCAAGATGGCGCTGCCGAGCCTGGCGCGGATCGGCGGCGGGCTCGCCTGGGCAATCGTGCTCGGCGTGCCGCTGGGAATCCTGGTCGGCCGGTTCAAGGGCATGCGCCAGGCCAGTTCGGTGCCGTTCCAGTTCCTGCGGATGATCTCGCCGCTGGCTTGGATGCCGATCGCCGTGATGGCGTTTTCGAGCTGGAACGGCGCGATCGTGTTCCTGATCGGCGTCGCGGCGATCTGGCCGATCCTGTTCTCGACCGCGCACGGCTTCCGGCGGATCGATCCCGCCTGGTTCAAGGTCGCGCGCAATCTCGGCGCCCGGCCCTGGCACATGCTGTTCACCATCATCGTGCCGGCAATCATGCAGGATTCGCTGGCCGGCATCCGCCTCGCCGTCGGCGTCGCCTGGATCGTGCTGGTGCCGGCCGAATTCCTCGGCGTCACCTCCGGGCTCGGCTACGCCATCAACGACGCCCGCGACACGCTCGAATACGACCGGCTCGCCGCCACCGTGGTGATCATCGGCCTGATCGGCTTCACCCTCGACTTCCTGTGCGAACGCGCCGTCCGGCGGGCGAGCTGGGCGCGAGAGGAGTGATCGGGAACGGTCGTGCGGCATCCCGCACGGCCACCAGTTGTCGCCGGGTCCCTGCGCCGGCGATGCAGCGGGCTCCGCGCGGCGTCATCCCGTGCGGGGCCCGCTTTCATTTCGGCAAGATCAAACTCAGGGCGTCGTGACGATCTGGTGCAGCAGCGACAAGTACTGCTGCCGTCCGATCAGGCTTTCGTTCTCTTCGAGCAGCATCAGATCGACGTCGCGGACTTCGCGCAGGTCGGCCTCGGACAGATGGTCCTGGCGCACGCCGCCGCGGGAGCGGCCGAGCTTGAGATAGAAGTACTGCCCGAGCCGGGTCAGGCAGGCCTGTTCGGTCAGGACTTCGCTGACCGGATCGACAAAGCTGGTGCCGACGATCGCCGCGTCGATTCGCGTCGCCTCGCGGCCGGCACATGGCGGATGGCTGTAGGTCAGCTTCGGCGCCGGGTAATCGATCGGCGCCACCAAGAGATTGGCAAGCTCCGCCAGATCGCGGTCACGCCCCTCCGCCGGCCGCACGATCCGCGCGGTAAAGCTGAACGGCGGCAGCAATTCCCGCCCCACCTGGGCGTTGACGGCGTCGACGATCTGCCGGCTCGCCCGCGCCATTGCCAGTTCGTTCCAATGGATACCGCCGCGCGGGAACGGCTCGACGGCATCGCCGTGCCGGCGCGCATGAGTCGAGGACGCAGCATCGACGACCTCGATGCCGGCGGCGCGCAGCCGTGCCACATAAGCGGGGACGAGCTCGGCGCGCGCCTGGGGCGTGCTCGGGCACGTCATCAGATGCGTGAACTTGTCCGGCATATCGGCGACCTTGGACGGCGTCACGATGTAGAGAAACCCGCCGCCCCGGCCGCGATAAAACGCCTGGATGTCGCGTAGCAGCGGAATCGCGGCGTCCGCCATCGCGTCGGCCTGTCCGATCGTGCGCGAGCAATACTCTTCCAAATAGCTGCGCTGCACGAGCTGGCCATCGCGCCCGACCAGGACGCCGGGCGCGACGATCTCACCGAATAGCGAATAGGCGATCTGGTTGTTGAGCCGGATCAGCGTACGCCGCAGCGGCATCGCGTCCGCGATCCGCAGCGCCGCCACCTTCTGCAATGCGCCGTCGAGGAAGCCGTGCAGCGAGACGTCGAGCGGCCGCTGTTGCGTGACGCCGACCAGCGCCGGCCCGATCCGAACCGCGTGCGACGGCACCGCGAGATTCCACAGCGTCCACGCCGGCATCGCGAGGAAGGCGCCCGCTGCCAGCCGCCGCAGCCATCGTCCCCGTGATGTGGTGAGCGCCGCCATGATCAGAACCGGAAATAGATGAAAGGCTGAAACGGAATCGCCACCGCCCGCGCGATCGCGATCGTTCCCAGCGCGCCGAGTCCGACATAGCCGGCGAGCCGAAGTACACTAACGCTGCGCCAGGCCGCGCACAGCGAGCCAAAGACCGGAAGGGCCGGGATCAGGCTCAGCGCTATTCCGAGTGTCGCCGTCCACAGCACCGAGACCGGCGGCGGCAGCCACGCGGTCGCCTGACCGAAGCCGGCGAGCGCGGCGAAGAAGCCACCGAGATGCGCCGCATCCGGGGAGCGGAAGATCACCCAGCCGAGCATCACGATCAGCAGCGTCGCCGCCGTGGCGATCACCGCGCCGCTGCGTTGCAGCCAGCGTTCGAGGAACATCCGGTCGAGCGTCAGGAACAGTCCGTTATAGGCGCCCCACAGCACGAAGTTCCAGCTCGCGCCGTGCCACAGCCCCGACAGCAGGAAGCAGATCCAGAGATTGCGATAGGTGAGAAACGCGCCGCCGCGGTTGCCGCCCAGCGGGATGTACAGATAGTCGCGGATCCAGGTGGTGAGCGAGATGTGCCAGCGCCGCCAGAACTCGGTGATCGAGCGGGAGATATACGGCATGTTGAAGTTCTCGCGCAGCGAGAAGCCGAGCATTCGGGCGATCCCGATCGCCATGTCGGAATAGCCGGAGAAGTCGAAATAGATCTGCAGCGTGAAACAGACCGTACCGAGCCACGCGGCTCCCATCGACAGCGTCGCCGGATCGGCGCCGAACACCTGATCGGCATAGTGGCCGAGCGGATCGGCGATCAGCGGCTTCTTGAACGCGCCTTGGGCGAACCGCGCCAAGCCTGCGCCGCAATCGTTCCAGTCGAATCCGCGCGGCACGGCGATCTGGCGATCGATCTCGTGATATTTGAGGATCGGTCCGGCCAGCAGCTTGGGAAAGAAGAACACGAACAGGCAGTAGTCGGAGAACCGCCGCGCCGGCTGCGACACGCCCCGATAGGTATCGACCAGATAGGTGATCTTCTCGAAGGTGACGAACGACACCCCGATCGGCAGCGCGATCTGCCACACCGGCAGCGCACCGAGCTTGCCGGCGGCGAGCAGCACGTTCAGGCTCTCCAGCGCGAAGCTGGTGTATTTGTAGACGATCAGGATCGCGAGGTTCTGTACCACGCCGAGCGCCAGCAGCGTGCGCCGGGTCGCGGCGCTTTCGGTGCGAACGATCTGCCGCGCCAGCAGATGGTCGATCAGCGCCGAGACGACCACCACCGGCACGAACAGCGGCTCGCCCCAGAGATAGAACAGCCCGCTGCCGATCAGCAGGATCCAGCGCTTGGTCCGCGCCGCGTCGGCTGCGAAATACAGCACGTAGAGCAGCGGAAAGCAGGTCAGAAACAGGGGGTCGTAGAACAGCATAGGCGGACCGGCTGGCTCCTGATGCTCTGCTTGGCGATCGGGGGCCGACCTATTTCAGATTCCGCATCGTTCGCCCAGCCAGGTCTGGCCGATCCGACTCTGTAGAGACACGCGCTGTCCTTCGGACCCCGGAATCGCGAATGGTTCAAGTTCCCGGACGACAATCCGTCGCCCCGGACACAAGCATCCGCACTGCGCTGGTAGTATAGTCGGCTAAAGGAACGCTGACCGGACAGCTTGTCTCTGGAGCGGGCGAAGGGATTCGAACCCTCGACCCCAACCTTGGCAAGGTTGTGCTCTACCCCTGAGCTACACCCGCATCCGAGAAACGGCGCGCCGTAGGCACGACCGTGGGCAGTCCTATGCCAAATGCCGCGGGCGATTGCAACAGCCGTTCGACATTTCATGTGCCGGCTTTTTTGCCGTCAGAGGACCGGACCGGGGACGTTCGGCTTAAATGCGACCGACTCCGAGCGGCCCGCAGCGAAACAGCCGCCGAAGCCGCGCCGGCGCCGATCTCAACGGCAGCGCCGGGGCCGGTTCCCGTTGCAAAACCAACTTCCTGCGCCATCTAGAGCTGGGGCCGTGCTAAAATGGCGAATACCGGACCGACAGCAGCGAGGGGATCACGTGACGATTATGGAGCAGGGCAGCGGTGCGGCGTCTCAGGCCGCCGCCGATCTGATCAAGGACACCACGACCCAGAGCTTCGTCCGCGACGTCATCGAGGAATCCAAGCAGCAGCCGGTTCTGATCGACTTCTGGGCGCCGTGGTGCGGTCCGTGCCGGCAGCTCACGCCGATGCTGGAAAAGGCCGTCCGCGCCGCGAGCGGCAAGGTCAAACTGGTCAAGATGAACATCGACGAGCATCCGTCGATCCCCGGCCAGATGGGGATTCAGTCGATTCCCGCAGTGATCGCTTTCGTCGACGGCCGCCCGGCCGACGGCTTCATGGGCGCAGTGCCCGAAAGCCAGGTCAACGCCTTCATCGAAAAGCTGACTGCCGGCATGCCGGGCGGGGCGCCTTCGGCGGCCGAATTGCTGCAGGAGGCGGAAGCGATCCTGGCTGAGGGCGACGTCCAGACCGCGGCGTCGATCTATGCCGAGGTGCTGCGCTCCGACGCCGCGAACATTCCGGCGATCGCCGGGCTGGCGCGCTGCTACATGCAGACCGGCGCCACCGAGCAGGCCAAGAAAACGCTGGCCCTCGTCGCGGAGGCCGGTCGCGAGGACGCCGCCGTCAAGGCGGTCCAAGCGATGATCGACCTCGCCGAGCAGGCCGAATCGCTCGGTCCGATCGCCGAGCTGGAACAGAAGGTCGCCGCCGATCCGCTCGATCATCAGGCGCGATTCGACCTCGCCGTCGCCCTCAACGCGGCGGGTCGGCGCGAGGAGGCGACCGGTCATCTGCTCGATATCGTCAAGCGCGACCGCAAATGGAACGACGACGGCGCCCGCAAGCAGCTCGTGCAGTTCTTCGAAGCCTGGGGTCCGACCGACGACGCCACCATCGAAGGCCGCAAGCGGCTGTCGACGATCCTGTTCTCGTAGTCGCAATCCTCGAACGCGGAGCCGGCGATGCCGATCAATGCCGCCTATCGCGGTCCAGCCGACCTCCCCGAGGTGATACCGGTGTTTCCGCTGCCGGGAGCACTGCTGTTGCCGCGCGGGCAGATGCCGCTGAACATCTTCGAGCCCCGCTATCTGGCGATGATCGACGACGCGCTGCGCGACGGCCATCGGCTGATCGGCATGATTCAGCCCGACACGGCGCATTCCTCGGAAGCCGCCGAGAAGCCGGCGCTGTTCAGCGTCGGCTGCGTCGGGCGGATCACCCAGCTCGCCGAGTCCGGCGACGGCCGCTACATCCTGGAGCTGACCGGGGTGTCGCGCTTCAAGGTGGTCGAGGAGCTCCAGGTGCTGACGCCGTACCGGCAGTGCAAGGTCGACTATTTCCCGTTCGTCGACGACTTCGTGGCGCGCAAGGGCGAAGACGAGGTCGATCGTGAGACGCTGCTCGCGGTGCTGACCGACTTCCTCAAGGCCAACAATCTGAAGGTCGATTGGGACGGCGTCGAGAGCGCGCCGAACGAGGCGCTGGTCAACGCGCTGGCGATGATGTCGCCCTACGGGCCGCCGGAGAAGCAGGCATTGCTGGAGGCGCCCGACCTGAAGACCCGGGCCGAGATCCTGATCGCCGTCACCGAAATGGACCTTGCCAAGAAACGCACCAGCGGCGACCCGCCGTTGCAGTAGGGCGCCGCATTTGCGCGCGCGCGTTGACGCCGCCGTGCCGCTGTCCGATCAAGCCCGAGCCAGCCCGTTGTTCTGGAGACTGAAGCCATGACCTTTTCGCCGTCCGAGCGGCCCGATGCCGTCGATCGCAAGCTGCTCGACATTCTGGTCTGTCCCATCACCAAGGGACCGCTGGAATTCGATGCCGCCCGCCAGGAGCTGATCTCGCGCGGCGCCAAGCTCGCTTATCCGATCCGGGACGGTATCCCGATCATGCTCCCCGAAGAGGCGCGGAAGATCGGGTGAGGTGGGCGACAGCCCGAGCACAGCACACCTCGCTCGCCTGCGGGCGAGGGACCGAGCTTGCGATTCGGTGAGAGGCTGATGACCTTCCACGACGGCGGAGGTGGCGGGTCGACCCCGCTTCCGCGCCGGGTTACAGCGCTTCGCCCTTCAGCAGCCGCGGGATTTCGCCGGTCAGGCCGGCAGCCTGGCGGATGAACGCGCCCTTCAGCGGCGGCAGACGGTCGACCAGGCCGAGGCCGATATCGCGAATTCCGCGCAACAGCGGCGAATTGTTGGAGAACAGGAAATTCAGCCCGTTGGTGGCGACGCCCATCGCCATGGTGTCGAACCGCCGCCAGCGCTGATAGCGCTCCAGCACGTCGACCTGCCCGGGATCGGTCCCGAGACGCGCCGCATCCACCACCACTTCGGCCAGCGCCGCAACGTCGCGCAGACCCATATTGAGGCCCTGCCCGGCGATCGGATGAATCACATGCGCGGCGTCGCCGATCAGCGCCAGCCGCGGCGCGATGAACGACTGCGCCACGAAATAGCCGAGCGGAAAAGACTTCGGCTTGTCGAGCGGCTTGACGTCGCCGAGCCGCAGCCCGAACCGCTTCTCCAGCTCACGCTGGAATTCCTTCTCCGGCAGCGCGACGATCCGCTCGGCATCGCGGCGGCTCTCGCTCCATACCAGCGACGAGCGCCGGCCGGTGAGCGGCAGGATCGCGAACGGACCGGCGGGCAGGAAATGCTCTTCGGCGCAGCCATTGTGGTCGCGCTCGTGTTCGACGGTGACGACGATACCCGACTGGTCGTAGTCCCAGCCATAGGTGGCGATGCCGGCGCGCTGGCGCAGCTTCGACCTGGCGCCGTCGGCGGCAACCAGCAGGCTGGCGTCGATCACGCTGCCGTCGCCGAGGGTGACGCCGATCGCTTCGGGGCGCGCATCGTAGGAGGTGACGGGCGTGGCGCGCAGCTCGACGCCTTCGGCCTCGGCGCGCCGGGCCAGCGCCTCGACCAGATATTTGTTCTCGACCATGTGGGCGAACGGCTCGCCCGGCTGCACTTCGCCCGCAAACGTCAGGAACACCGGCCGGGTCGCATCTTCGAGATGGCTGTCGGTGACGATCATGTCGACGATCGGCTGCGCGGTCGGCGCCACCTCGTCCCACACCTCGAGCGCCTCGAACAGCCGCCGGCACGCAGCCACGATCGCGGTGGCGCGCGGATCCTTGCTCGGCCGCATCGCCAGCGCCGGATCGGCGACGATCACCGGCACCTCCGGCCCGAGCCCCTGGCGAAGCGCCAGCGCCAGCGCCAGACCGGCGAACGCGCCGCCTCCGATGACAATGCTTCGCGGTGCCGTCATTTTTCTCACTCTTGCGCCATGGTCGGAGCTGGGCGAAACAGGTTCAGGAACAACCCCGTCGAACGTCGGGGGTTCTAACAGACATCGCCGGCAGTGTGAAATCACGGCCCGGCGCTTGATGGGAGCGCACGGTGTCCAAAAGCCTGATCGACCTGATTTCGATCCTCGATCTCGAACCGATCGAGGTGAACCTGTTTCGCGGCACCAGCCCGAAGACGAGCTGGCAGCGCGTCTTCGGCGGCCAGGTGATCGGCCAGGCGATGGTGGCTGGGTGCCGCACCGTCGAGAACCGGCTGCCACACTCGCTGCATTGCTATTTCATTCTGCCCGGCGACCCGCAGGTGCCGATCATCTATCAGGTCGAACGGCTGCGCGACGGCAAGAGCTACACCACCCGGCGGGTCACCGCGATTCAGCACGGCAATGCGATCTTCTCGCTGATGATGTCGTTCCATGACGACGAGCCGACCAATTTCGACCATCAGGACAGGATGCCGGACGTGCCACCGCCCGACGCCCTGTCGGCCGAGGAGATCATCAAGCAGCCGTTCTTCAAGGAGATGCCGGACTTCATCAAGCGCTATTACGAATCGGATCGGCCGATCGAACTGCGCCCGGTGGAGCTGTCGCGCTATTTCGGCCAGAAGATCGATGACGGACGGATCCACGTCTGGATCAAGACCGCCGCCAAGCTGCCCGACGACCCGGCGCTGCACATGTGCGCGCTGGCCTATGCGTCGGACTTTTCGCTGCTCGACGCCGCGATGGCGCGCTACGGCCGCACCCTGTTCGACAAGCGGATGATGCCGGCCAGCCTCGACCACGCGATGTGGTTTCACCGCCCGTTCCGCGCCGACGAATGGCTGCTGTACGCGCAGGATTCCCCATCCGCCCAGGGCGGCCGCGCTCTGACCCGCGGCCAGATCTTCAAGACCGACGGCACCCTGGTCGCCTCCGTGGTGCAGGAGGGCTCGATCCGCGAGCGTCGCGAGCCGCCGAAGAGCTGAGGTGGCGGCGCGGCCGCTCCTCCGCACCGTCAATCGGCCTATTTTCTGCGCGCGCTGCTGCGAAACCCGGCATATACACGGGAGCAGAGCACCGCTGCGGCGGTGTCGGAAAGCTATGCGCGAATCAGGGGCTAACGCATGAAACTCGTCGTCGCCATCATCAAACCCTTCAAGCTGGACGAGGTGCGCCAGGCGCTCACCGAGATCGGCGTCCACGGCATGACCGTGACCGAGGTGAAGGGGTACGGCCGCCAGCGCGGCCACACCGAGATCTATCGCGGCGCCGAATATATCGTGAATTTCCTGCCGAAGCTGCGGATCGAGATCGCGGTGGATTCCGCGCTCGCCGACAAGGCGGTCGAGGTCATCACCCGCGGCGCCCGCACCGGCCAGATCGGCGACGGCAAGATCTTCGTCTCGCCGATCGACCGCGCGCTGCGAATCCGCACCGGCGAGACCGACAGCGACGCGCTCTGACGCAACCATTGCGCCGCGCGACGCGAGCCGTCGCGCGACCTGCCATTCGGACCGCACACTGCCCTCGGGATGGGCAATCATTGTGTCGAGATGCTGGCGTGCTCGATTCCTGATCAGATATGCCTATCCGTTGGGCGCGACGGAATAGCGCAGCCGGTGTCTCAGTGCCGCGCGGCGAAAAAGGCGTCGATTCCGAAACGATTCCAACGCCCGCACCGACTGGCACGGCATTTGATTCTAGCTGGCCGGCTGTGCCCGCGTAGTGATGCTCTCCGCGTGGGGAATTTCAGTCGAGATCATTTCCCGGTCGTTTCGGTCGGGACCTAGCGGGGATAGGACCCATGAAAATTGTTATGGCGATCATTAAGCCATTCAAACTCGAAGAAGTCCGTGACGCCCTGACCGCCATTGGCGTTCACGGTTTGACGGTGACGGAAGTGAAGGGATACGGGCGGCAGAAGGGTCACACGGAGATCTATCGCGGCGCCGAATATGCCGTGAGCTTCCTGCCCAAGATCAAGATCGAGGTCGCGATCGCCAACGAGCAGGTCGAGAAGACCATCGAGGCGATCACCAGCGCCGCCAAGACCGGCCAGATCGGCGACGGCAAGATCTTCGTCCTCGGCCTCGACCACGCGGTGCGCATCCGCACCGGCGAAGCCGACGCGGCCGCCCTCTGACCCGCTCACCTTCATTGCTTCACTCAGGAGACAACAAATGACGTTCAAACGTCCCTACGGCGCGGGATTGGCCGTGCTCGTCGCCGGCACGTTCGCGACGACCGCAGCCTTCGCGGCGCCGACCATCAACAAGGGCGACAACGCCTGGATGATGACTTCGACGGTGCTGGTGCTGCTGATGACCATCCCCGGGCTGGCGCTGTTCTACGGCGGCCTGGTCCGCTCCAAGAACATGCTCTCGGTGCTGGCGCAGGTATTCTACACCGTGTGCGTCGCCTGCATCATCTGGGCCCTGTACGGCTACAGCCTGGCCTTCACCGGCGGCTCGGAGTTCATCGGCGGCTTCTCCAAGGCTTTCCTGTCGGGCGTCACCACCGATTCGATGGGCGGCACCTTCACCGTCGACGCCAACATCAACGAGCTGATCTTCGTCTGCTTCCAGATGACGTTCTGCGCCATCACCCCGGCGCTGATCGTCGGCGCCTTCGCCGAACGCACCCGGTTCGCCGCGGTGGCGCTGTTCATCCCGCTGTGGATCACCCTGATCTATCTGCCGATGGCGCACATGGTCTGGTACTGGGCCGGTCCGGATGCGGTCAACGACGCCGTCAAGGCACTCGCCGCCGCGACCGACGAAGCCGCCAAGGCGGCCGCGCAGGCCAAGCTCGACGAAGTCATGGCGGACGGCGGCTTCCTGTTCAAGAAGGGCGCGCTGGACTTCGCCGGCGGCACCGTGGTGCACATCAACGCCGGCATCACCGGCCTGGTCGGCGCCCTGCTGATCGGCAAGCGCACCGGCTACGGCCGTGAGCTGATGGCTCCGCACTCGCTGACCATGACGATGATCGGCGCCTCGCTGCTGTGGGTCGGCTGGTTCGGCTTCAACGCCGGTTCGAACCTCGAAGCCTCGGGCGGTGCTGCGCTCGCCATGGTCAACACCTTCGTCGCCACGGCGGCGGCGGCGCTGGCCTGGATGTTCGCCGAGTGGATCTTCAAGGGTCATCCCTCGGTTCTCGGCGCGCTGTCCGGTGCGATCGCCGGTCTGGTCGCGGTCACCCCGGCCGCCGGCTTCTCCGGTCCGATGGGCGCGATCGTGCTCGGCATCGTCGCCGGCGTGGTCTGCCTGCTGTTCTGCACCGTGATCAAGAACGCGCTGGGCTACGACGACTCGCTCGACGTGTTCGGCGTCCACGGCGTCGGCGGCATCATCGGCGCGCTCGGCACCGGCATCCTGGTGAACCCGGCGCTCGGCGGCACCGGCGTGTACGACTACACGCTCGGCAAGGTCGGCGAATACGACTTCGCCAATCAGATGATCTCGCAGAGCTGGGGCGTCGGCACCACGCTGCTGCTGTCCGGCATCGGTTCGGCGATCCTGTTCAAGGTCGTCGACGTGATCGTCGGACTGCGTGCCCCGGTCGAAGTCGAGCGCGAAGGCCTCGACCTCGTCGAGCACACCGAGCGCGCTTACAACATGTAAGTTCTCCCGAAGGCGCGGCGTTCTCCTGACCGCCGCGCCCGGACCTACGGTTCGGGCAGATACCCGGCAATGCCCGAACCGTCGAGGGGTCCCAGCGCAAGCTGGGACCCCTTTCTTTATGGAGCAGAACGCACGCACCGCGAGTGCAAGTCTGCTATACTGAGGTTATGGACCACCGCACCGCACTCGCCATTCTGAGAAACTCCGAGGCGCCGTTACGTGCGCGCGGCGTGCGGCGCGCGGCGCTGTTCGGATCTATGGCGCGTGGTACCAACCTTCCCGACAGCGATATCGATGTTCTGGTCGAAATCGATCCGGCTGCTCACATCACGGTGTTCGACTACACGGAATTGAGGGACTACATCGCCGGCCTGTTCGACCATCCGGTCGACGTCGTGAATCGTGACCAGCTCAAGCCATGGGTCGCGCCCAGCGCGACGGCGGATGCGATCTATGCGTTCTGATGCGTCGGAGATTGCTCTTCGCGACATCCGGCATCACATCGAGCTCGCGATCGAATTCACCGGCGGTCTGACGGAGGCTGAATTCAAGCTGATCTGCGGACCGTGTATGCCGTCACGCGATGCCTCGAAATCATCTCGGAAGCGTCCCGCCGCGTATCCGACGATGTCAGGCAGCGACCGTCCTCGGTTCCCTGGAAGCAAATTGCAGGATCGGGCAACGTCTACCGGCACGATTACGAGGATGTGGCGGCGCAGATGATCTGGGACACCATCCACCGCGGTCTGCCGGCGCTGAAAGCTGCGGTGGCGGAAGAGCTTGCCCGCTCGGTATAGCTGCGTCCGTATCGAAGAGCGCGTGCCGCCCGTCGATGGTTAATCGCGTCTTAACCTCGCCGTATCTATGGTGGCTGATCTGTTTCCGCTCGATCCGCCTTGCCGATCGGGCGCGGTGAAAACTGGCGTATTTCGAATGGCTTTGTCCGCTTCCACCTCACCGGCGCGTGCGGCCGGCAGCGTCGACGCTACCGGGCAGAGCGAGCGCTCGCCGTTCGCGCGGCTGACCGAACTGCTGGCGCCGTATCAGCCGGGCCAAAGCCTGATCAATCTGTCGGTCGGGGAACCGCAACATCCGGTACCCGACTTCGTCGGCGCGGTGCTGGCGCGTCACACCGCCGAATTCGGCCGCTATCCGCTCGCCAAAGGCATCGAGCCGTTCCGACAAGCTGCGTCGTCGTGGCTGACGAGTCGCTTCGCGCTCGATCGCGCGCCCGATCCCGAGAGCGAAGTGCTGGTGCTGAACGGCAGCCGCGAAGGGTTGTTTCTCGCCGCGATTGCGGCTGCGCGCTACGTGCCCAAGCGCGACGGCACGCCGGCGATCCTGATGCCCAATCCGTTCTATCCGGCCTATGCGGCGGGCGCCCGCGCCGCCGGCTGCGAAGCGGTGTTCCTGCCGACGACGCTTGGTAACGGCTTCTTGCCGGATCTCGATGGGCTCGACGAAGCGACGCTGAAACGCACGGTGGCGATCTATCTGGCATCACCGGCGAACCCGCAAGGCTCGGTCGCCTCGCGCGATTACTTCGTGCGGCTGAAGCAGCTCGCCGATCGCTATGGCTTCATGATCCTCAGCGACGAGTGCTACTCGGAGATCTACACCCAGATCGCGCCCTGCAGCGCGCTGCAGGCTGCGGGTTCGGACTTCTCCAACGTCGTCGTCTTCCAATCGCTGTCGAAGCGATCGAACCTGCCCGGGATGCGGGTCGGCTTCGTCGCCGGCGATGCGGGCTTTCTCAAAGCCTATCACGAGCTGCGCAACGTCGCGGCGCCGCAGGTGCCGATCCCGCTGCAGCACGTCGCGGTCGCCGCTTACTCCGATGAAGCCCATGTCGAGGAGAACCGGCGTCTGTACCGGCTCAAATTCGATCTGGCCGATCAGATCCTCGGCGCACGTTACGGTTATCGGCGTCCCGCCGGCGGCTTCTGTCTGTGGCTCGACGTGTCCGCACATGGCGGCGACGAAGCCGCAGCGGTGAAGCTGTTCAAGGACGGCGGCGTCCGCGTGGTGCCGGGCAGCTATCTGGCGCGGACGCAGAGCGACGGCAGCAATCCGGGCGCGGGTTATATCCGGATCGCGATGGTGCAGGACAGCGAAACGACGGCAGAGGCGCTGCATCGCTTGGTGCGGATCCTCGGATGATGCGCAGGGCCCCATGAGCATGCCGGCGATCGAACGAGCATTCCCCCTGGTCGGTCACCTGCCGCCCTCGATACGCGAGGTCCTGGCGAGGCGGCTGCGCGAGCTCGCCGGTTTCGGCCTGATCGCAGTGGCCGCGGTGGCGGCGGCTGCGCTCGCCACCTGGTCGGTGCAGGACCCGAGCCTCAGCCATGCGACGTCGCGGCGCATCCATAATCTGCTGGGCTATCCCGGCGCGATCGGCGCCGACCTGGCGATGCAGATCCTCGGTCTAGGCGCGATCGGACTGTTGATGCCGGTCGCGGTGTGGGGTTGGCGGATGCTCAACCACCGGCCGTTCGATCGCACCGCGCTGCGGATGGGCACCTGGTTCCTGTGCACGATCTGCGCCGCCGGCTTCGCCTCATCGTTTCCGCACGACACCGCCTGGCCGCTGCCGACCGGGCTCGGCGGCGTGGTGGGCGACGCGCTGGTGCGGGCGCCGTCGCTGGTGTTCGGCCCGGGCCTGATCTTCCGGGTCATCCTCAGCTTCATCCTCGGCGTTGCAACGCTGGCGACGTTTCTGATCGCCAGCGGATTCGGCTCCCGCGAACGCGAACCCGACGAGACGTCCGCCGACGACGATCTGCCACTCGAGGACGAAGAGGAAACCGACCGCGGCTCGGTGTCGCTCGGCTGGCTGGTGCATGCGGTGCTGAGCGCCAAGGCGCGGCTGTGGCGGCTGCTGAAGCTGTCCTATCGCGGCTTGGTCAGCAGCGCGCCCGCCGCCGGCAAGCAGACGTTCGAGCGGCAGGAGCCGCGGCTCGGCGGCCGCGCCGCGCCGCCGATCGCTCCCGAGGTCGATCACCGCGACGACTACGAACCCGAGCCGGTCGACGAGATCGAAGACGAGGACGACGAAGAGGAGGAAGCTCCTCCGGTGGCCCGCGCGCCGCGCAAGAAAGCGGCGCCGAAACCGGCCGCCAAAAAGGCGCGGTTCGACCTGCCCTCGGTTAACGTTCTATCTGCCCCGAAGGCCTCGGACCGGCAGCCGCTCAGCAAGTCCGAGCTCGAAGCCAATTCGCGCGCGCTGGAAGGCGTGCTGCAGGATTTCGGCGTCCGCGGCGAGATCATCAAGGCGAGCCCGGGCCCGGTGGTGACGCTTTACGAGCTGGAGCCGGCGCCGGGCATCAAGTCGTCGCGCGTGATCGGGCTCTCCGACGACATCGCCCGTTCGATGAGCGCGCTGTCGGCACGCGTCGCGGTAGTGCCGGGTCGCAATGCGATCGGCATCGAGCTGCCGAACGCGCATCGCGAGAAGGTTTATCTGCGCGAATTGCTGAGCGTCAAAGATTCCAACGAGACGGTGCACAAACTGCCGCTGTGCCTCGGCAAGAACATCGGCGGCGAATCGATCATCGTCGACCTTGCCCGCATGCCGCATCTGCTGATCGCCGGTACCACCGGCTCGGGTAAGTCGGTCGCGATCAACACCATGATCCTCAGTCTGGTGTACCGGCTGCGGCCGGATCAGTGCCGGCTGATCATGGTCGACCCGAAGATGCTCGAGCTGTCGGTCTACGACGGAATTCCGCATCTCTTGACGCCCGTCGTCACCGATCCGAAGAAAGCGGTCGTCGCCCTGAAATGGGCGGTGCGCGAGATGGAAGAGCGCTACAAGCGCATGGCCAAGCTCGGCGTCCGCAACATCGACGGCTACAATACAAGGCTCGGCGAGGCGAAGGCGCGCGGCGAGGAGCTGACCCGTACGGTGCACACCGGCTTCGACAAGGAGACCGGCAAGGCGATCTACGAGGAAGAAAAGCTCGACCTCGAGCCGCTGCCCTACATCGTCATCATCGTCGACGAAATGGCCGACCTGATGATGGTCGCCGGCAAGGACATCGAAGGCGCGGTGCAGCGCCTTGCCCAGATGGCGCGCGCCGCCGGCCTGCACGTCATCCTGGCCACCCAGCGTCCCTCGGTCGACGTCATCACCGGCACCATCAAGGCCAACTTCCCGACCCGCATCTCCTTCCAGGTGACGTCGAAGATCGACAGCCGGACCATCCTGGGAGAAATGGGCGCCGAGCAACTGCTCGGCCAGGGCGACATGCTGTACATGGCGGGCGGCGGCCGCATCAGCCGCGTCCACGGCCCGTTCGTATCGGACGAGGAAGTCGAGAAAGTCGTCAAGCATCTGAAGGCGCAGGGCGCGCCCGAATATCTCGAGGCGGTCACCGCCGAGGAGCCGGCCGAGGGCGAGGATGGCGCAGTGTTCGACGCCACCGGCATGGGCGGCGACGGCGGCGGCGATCTGTTCCAGCAGGCGGTCGCGATCGTCAAGCGCGACCGCAAGGCCTCCACCAGCTATATTCAGCGTCGGCTGCAGATCGGCTACAACCGCGCTGCGTCGCTGATGGAGCGGATGGAGCTCGAAGGCATCGTCGGCCAGGCCAACCACGCCGGCAAACGCGAGATCCTGGTGGCCGAAGAGGATTCCAACTTTTGAGCGGGATCAGGGTCATGCAGGGGTCCGATGCGGGGTCGCGAAATCGCCACAGCGTCCCTGTAGCGGCAGACGGGCAACACGGCGGAGCTGTCCCGGCTTTGCAGGACATGAGCTTGATCAAACAACTCAACGACTTGATGCAGAACGAGATGACCGGAACCGGGCTGCGACAGCTCTGCGCGGCGGCCGCGATCGCGATCGCCGGGGCCGCGGTCCAGCCCGCCAGCGCCGAACCGGTCCCGTCCCCGAAACCGTCGGCACGCGCCACCCAGCTCAGCGCCGCGGAGCCGAAGCAGCGCAACCCGCAGGTTCCGGCGCAGCCTCCGGTCGCGAAGCTGACCGCGCCGCCCGAACCGGTGATCCCCGATCCGCGGCGCAACGTGCCGGCGTCGATCTTCACCACCTTCGATTCCGCACAGAAGGCCGAGGCCGCCAAGGTCAGCGCCTATCTGTCGTCGCTGCAAACGCTGGTCGGGCAATTCGTCCAGGTCGGGCCCGACGGCAGCAAGCTCACCGGCGATTTCTACATCGTGAAGCCCGGCAAGATCCGGTTCGAGTACGACGAGCCCAGTCCGGTCTCGATGATCGCCGATGGACAATCGGTGGTGGTGCGTGATCGCAAGCTGGCGACGCAGGACGTCTATCCGCTGTCGCAGACACCGCTGCGCTATCTGCTGAGCGACCGTATCGACCTGTTGCGCGACACCAACGTGGTCAGCATCACCTCCGACGATCTGTATTCGAACATCATCATCGAGGAGAAGAATGCGATCATCGGCACCAGCCGGTTGCTGTTGATGTTCGGCACCAAGGACGGCCAGCTCAAGCAATGGACCGTCACCGATCCGCAGGGCTACGACACCACGGTGGCGGTGTACAATCTCGACACCTCCCGGCGGCCGGACCCGTCGATGTTCAAGATCGACTACACCAACTACCAGACCCCGCCGGGCTAGTCGTCCAAACCATGACCGCGGATGCGATCATCGGTCTTTACACACGACACGCACAGCAATGGGATCGTGAGCGCGGCCGGACACTTTTCGAACGCGCCTGGCTCGAACAGTTTCGCCGGTGCGCCGGCGATGGCGCCGCCATCTTGGACCTCGGTTGCGGCTCGGGCGAACCGATCGCCCGATTCTTGATCGCAGCGGGGCATGGTCTCACCGGGCTCGATGCCTCACCCGGCTTGATCGAGCTGGCCCAGCAGCGCTTTCCAGATCAGCATTGGGTCGTGGGTGATATGCGGCGCGCCGATCTGAAGCGCCGGTTCGGCGGCATCCTGGCTTGGGACAGTTTCTTTCATCTGCCCCCCGACGATCAGCGCGCGATGTTCGCGGTGTTTCGCGCGCATGCGGCTCCCGGCGCGGCGCTGATGTTCACCTCAGGTCCGGCCGAAGGCGTGGCGATCGGCACGTATCAGGGCGAGCCGCTGTATCATGCTAGCCTTGCTCCGGCCGAATATCGGCAGTTGCTCGCCCGGCACGGTTTCACGGTCGTAGCCCACCGCGCCGATGATCCAGACTGCGGCGGCCACACCGTGTGGCTGGCGAAATCCGGTTGAAGCCGCCGGACCCAGGCTTGCTCCTCTGGCTGCGATCCGCTAGGTCGCGCAGATGCGTCTCACGCTCACGACTTGGAACATCAACTCGGTGCGGCTTCGCATCGACCTGGTGGCGAAATTCCTCAAAGCCCAGCGCCCGGACATCCTGTGCCTGCAGGAGACGAAGTGTCCGGATGACGCGTTTCCGCTGAAGCGATTCAAGCGGCTCGGCTACGACCACATCGCGCTGAACGGGCAGAAGGGCTACCACGGCGTCGCGGTGATTTCGAAGCTGCCGTTTGCCGCCACCGACATCCGCACCTTCTGCGACATCATCGACAGCCGTCACATCTCGGTCTCGGTGAAGACCGCCGACGACGCCCCGCCGCTGGTGCTGCACAATTTCTACGTCCCGGCCGGCGGTGATATTCCCGATCCTGCGGTCAATCCGAAGTTCAAGCACAAGCTGTCGTTCCTCGACGAGATGAAGGCGTGCGAGCCGCTGCATCCGGCGGGCGACCAGCGCCACATTCTGGTCGGCGATCTCAACGTCGCGCCGCACGAGCACGACGTCTGGTCGCACAAGCAGCTCCTCAAAGTCGTGTCGCACACGCCGGTCGAATGCGACAAGCTGCTCGCGGTGCTGCGCGCCGGCAACTGGGTCGACGTCGCGCGTGACCGCATCCCGCTCGATCAGAAGGTCTATACGTGGTGGAGCTATCGGGCTGCCGATTGGACGGTGGGCGATCGCGGCCGGCGGCTCGACCACATCTGGGTGTCGGAAGCGCTGAAGGACCGCGTCACCGACTTCAAGATCCTGCGCGATGCGCGAAGCTGGGATCGGCCGAGCGACCACGTCCCGGTGACGATGACGATGGAGCTGTAACTACGACGTCAGCTTGCTGCCCACCGTGACGATGTCGCTGGCAACCTGCGTGGTGCGGGCGGCGAATTCGTCGCGCAGCCGCAGCGCCGCGCCGGGATCGCTTTCGAGCACCCGCTGAAACAGACTGCGGGCGATCCGGATCGCCGAGGAATATTCCAGCGCCACCGCGGTGGTCGGCCGCGGCATCGGCATGATCAGCGCCAGTTCGCCGATCAGATCGCCCGGCCGCGCCACCATCTCGTGGAGCCCGCCGTCTTCCATCGTGATCTGAAACGCGCCGCGCTGCACGACGTAGCCGGCATCGGCGGCCTCGCCGGCATTGAACATCACGTCGCCGCGGGCGAAGTCGCGCTGCTCGGAGCCGATCGCCAGCATCCGCAGCGCCTGCTCGCCGAGCAGCCGCAGCGTCGGGACGCGCGCGAGCAGGGCAACATCATCTTCGATCGACATGCGGGACCGGGCAACGGGTGAATCGGCCCCTTATTGGTATCACGGCACGAGTTTGTAGCCACCGGCCTCGGTGACCAGAATCTCCGGATTCGCTGCGTCACGCTCGATCTTTTGGCGTAGCCGGTAAATGTGGGTCTCGAGCGTATGGGTGGTGACGCCGGAATTGTAGCCCCACACTTCCTGCAGCAGCGTCTCGCGCGACACCGGCGCCTGTCCGGCCCGGTACAAGAATCGCAGGATCGCGGTTTCCTTCTCGGTGAGCCGCACCTTCTTGGCGTTGGCGCCGGTCAGCATCTTGGAGCCGGGGCGGAACGAATAGGGCCCGACCGCGAACACCGCGTCCTCGCTCGCCTCGTGCTGGCGAAGCTGGGCACGAATCCGCGCCAGCAGAACCGCAAATCTGAACGGCTTGGCGACGTAGTCGTTGGCCCCGCTTTCCAGGCCCAGAATGGTGTCCGAATCGGTATCGTGGCCAGTCAGCATGATGATCGGCGCCTTGAAGCCGCCCTTGCGCAACGACCGCACCACTTCGCGGCCGTCGGTGTCGGGCAGCCCGACGTCCATCAGCACCAGATCGGGCGACAGCGCCTTGGCGGTCTGCACCCCCTTGGCGCCGGTATCGACCGCGGATGCCTCGAACTCCTCGTGCAGCGACAATTGCTCGACCAGGGCATCGCGCAGATCGTTGTCGTCGTCCACGATCAGGATCTTGCGGGCGTTCGGCATGGCGCGGTCCTTCCGTCGTCTGGCGATGCGCCGCTCCCGACCGGGGCGCGCTCGCAAATCACGCGCGATTGTATCGCAGATCAGCAGATAGGGATCGATTCTGCCGAATTTAACTGCAGCGGCTGAATTTTGCCGCCATGATGCTTACCAGCGTTGCCAGGGACTCATGAAAAAGCAAGCCAGATCAACCCCATCGAAGCAATGGACGCAGCCCGCAGCGGTGCCGCTGGTCCGTGTCCGCCGCGCCGCCGGCGCTGTCAGCCGCGGCTGGCTGATCGCCGGCGGGAGGGCAATTCCGGTCGCGCTCGGCCGCGGCGGCATTCTGGCCAACAAGCGCGAGGGCGACGGCGGCACGCCGCGCGGCACGTTTCGCCCGCTGCGGCTGTGGTGGCGCGCCGATCGTGGACCCAGGCCGCGCACCGCTCTGCCGATCCGGGCGATCACCGCCGATGATGCCTGGTGCGAAGACCCGGCGAGCCGGCACTACAACCGGCCGATCCGGCGGTCGTCTGCGGGGGAAGGCGACCGGCTGATGCGCGACGATCACCTCTACGACCTGATCATCGAGATCGACCACAACACCCGGCCGCGCATCGCCGGCCGCGGCAGCGCGGTCTTCCTGCATCTGGCCCGTGACAATTTCGGTCCGACCGCCGGCTGCGTGGCGATGACCCGGCCGAACCTCATGCGGCTGCTGGCGCGGCTCGGTCCGCGGACGAGGATCGCAATCGGTTGACAGCCGCAATGCTCTATCGATGACCGAAGATCGCCGACCCCACCCGCACATGGGTGGCGCCGAACTGAATCGCGATATCGAAGTCGGCACTCATGCCCATCGACAGTTTCGACAGCCCGTTGCGCCTGGCGATCTTGGCGCACAGCGCAAAATGCGGCGCCGGCGCCTCATCGACCGGTGGGATGCACATCAACCCGCAGATCGTCAGCCCCCAGCGCTCCCGGCAGGCGACCAGAAAGGCGTCGGCGTCCTGCGGGGCGATGCCGGCCTTTTGCGGCTCCTCGCCGGTGTTGATCTGCACGAACAGGTCGAGCTTGCGGCCGGCCTGCGGCAGCGCCTTGCTCAAGGCTTCGCACAAGCTGTCGCGATCCACCGAATGGATCGCATCGAACAGCGCCACAGCATCCTTGGCCTTGTTGGATTGCAACGGCCCGATCAGATGCAACTCGGTGCCAGGATACTCCTCGACCAGCACCGGCCATTTTCCCTTGGCTTCCTGGACGCGATTTTCCCCGAACACCCGCTGGCCGGCCGACAGAACCGGGCGGATCGCGTCCGCCTCGAAGGTCTTCGACACCGCGATCAGCGTCACCTCGCTCCGGTCGCGCCGTGCGTCCGCGCAGGCGCGCGCGATCTCGGCCTCGACCGCGGCCAGATTGGCGGCAGAGCTCATCGCGGCACGGCTCGGAGATGAGAGAAACGGCGTGTTGAGGACGTCAACGACGTGAAATGTCGGGCGGGTTCGCTCACGGTTCCGGGTTCGCTCAAATTGTAATGAATCGGGGAAAGGCTTCTTGAAGCCTTCTACCTAGGATCATTGCGGGGGGCCGAGGGGGCAACGATGTCACGCATCGCGATCGTCCGCAAGAAAGCCAAGCTCAGAGCCATGTTGGGCATCCGGGCGCGGCTGGTGGTGCTGGCGCTGATTCTGGTCTGTCCGCTGATGCTGGATCGGGTGCGTCTGCTCGAACAGACCCGGACTGATCAGCTCGCCGCGATGGCCAGCGAGCTGTCGACGCTGGCGCAGCGTACCGCCGACGCCGAGCGCGAAGTGATCTCTTCGGTCGAGGCGGTGCTCAAATCCGCCGCCTATGTGCATGCCGCCGCCGCTCAGGCCGGACGAAGCTGCAGCATCCTGCGCGCCAGCCTGCGGGTCGACCTGCCGTCGATACGGATGCTGATGGTCGCAGATCGGGACGGCATCGTCCGTTGCTCGACCGCCTCGATGTTCGTCGGAAGCGACATCAGCGATCGCGCCTATTTCCGCAAGGCATTGGAAACACACGATTTCGTCGTCAGCGACTTCCTGGTCGGGCGGCAGACCCAAAAGGGCACCATCCTGGCCGCCTACCCCGTGTCGGCGATCGACACCGGCGAAGACGCGGTGATCGTCGCCGGCATGAACCTCGACTGGCTGTCCGACATGATGAGCAATCTCGCCGGTCGGGCGGGTGTCAGCGCGGCGCTGATCGACGGCGAAGGCACCGTGCTGGCGACCCCGCCGGACGAGCGCGGCCTGGTCGGCAAGAAGCTCGACCGTCTGGCGCTGCTGCCGGCGATGGCTCAGAAGTCGCAGGGCCGCGAAACCGCCAGTATCCGCGACGAGGATGGACGGCTGTTGACCGTCACCCGGATTCCGGGGACCAGCGCCAGGCTGGTCGTCACCGTCGACGAGAACAAGGTGTCGGCGGGCATCAACTACGACATCCGCACCGCCTATCTGCAGCTTGCGCTGGTTTGTCTGTTCGTGTTGCTCGGCGCGCTGTTCGCCGCCGAACGGCTGATCGTGCAGCCGATCTCGGTGCTGACGGCGGTCGCCAACAGGTTCGCCGAGGGCGATTGGTCGGCGCGGGTGGCGCGCAAACGGCTGCCGTCCGAATTCGTGCCGCTGGCGCGGGCGTTCAACGCGATGGCGGCGCAGCTCGGCCAGCGCGAGCGGGAGCTGGTGGCCAGCAACAGCCGTCTCAGCGTCATGGCATCGATGGACCTTCTGAGCGGCCTCGCCAATCGCCGCGGTTTCCAGAGCCGGCTCGATTTCGAATGGATGAAGAGCCAGCAGACCGGCCAACGCCTGGCGCTGATGATGATCGACGTCGACCATTTCAAGCTGTTCAACGATTCCTACGGCCATCCCGAAGGCGACGCCTGCCTGAGCCGGATCGGCGAGACCCTGGCGGCGGTCGCCGCCGAGACCGGCGGCTTCGCGGCGCGCTACGGCGGCGAGGAATTCTGCCTGCTGCTGCCCGAAGCCGGGATTGGCCGCGCCATCCAGGTCGGCGAAATGGTCCGCACCACCGTCGAGCAGCTCACGCTGCCGCATCGGACCAGCCCGTTCGAGCGGGTCACGGTCAGCATCGGCGTCGCCTGTACGCTGCCGAGCGAACAGGCATCGCCTGCCGAGCTGATCGAGGCTGCCGACGCGGCGCTTTACGCAGCCAAGCACCGCGGCCGCAACAACGTCGTCGAGCACGGCTTCATCCGGGTCACCGACGGCCCGGTCGCGATCGCGAGCTGACGCGGCGAAGGGCTGTTCGGCAGGCCGCCGGGCTTGCGCCATCCCATTGACCCGACACCGTGTTTCATGGCCTATTCCGCGCGCTTCGCGCGCGATTTGACCCGAGCCCCCGCACCGGTTGGCGACCTCGGCCGCGCCCTGTTTTTCGCCCCGATCCGCGCTCGAACCGGCCGGCCGTCTTCTGACCTTTCGAATCCTGATCTCATGAGCAACGAACGATACAACGCCCGCGAATCCGAGCCGAAATGGCAGTCCAAATGGGACGAGGCCAAGATCTTCGCCACCCGGAACGACGACCTGCGCAAGAAGTATTACGTGCTGGAGATGTTCCCGTACCCGTCTGGGCGGATCCACATGGGCCACGTCCGCAACTACACCATGGGCGACGTGGTGGCGCGGACGATGCGGGCGCGCGGTTACAATGTGCTGCACCCGATGGGGTGGGACGCATTCGGTCTGCCGGCCGAAAACGCCGCGATCGAGCGCAAGGTCGCCCCGAAGGCTTGGACCTACGACAACATCGCGGCGATGAAGAAACAGCTCCAGACCATGGGGCTGTCGCTGGACTGGGCGCGTGAATTCGCGACCTGCGATCCGTCCTACTACAAGCACCAGCAGAAGATGTTTCTCGACTTCCTCAAAGTCGGGCTGGTCGAGCGCGAGAAGCGCAAGCTGAACTGGGACCCGGTCGATATGACCGTGCTGGCCAACGAGCAGGTGATCGACGGCCGCGGCTGGCGCTCGGGCGCGGTGGTCGAACTGCGCGAGATGAACCAGTGGGTGTTCAAGATCACCAGATACGCCCAGGAGCTGCTCGACGCGCTGGATACGCTGGACCGCTGGCCCGACAAGGTGCGGCTGATGCAGCGCAACTGGATCGGCCGCAGCGAGGGCCTGATGGTGCGGTTCGCGCTCGATGGCGCGACCACGCCGGCCGGCGAGACCGAGCTGAAGATCTTCACCACCCGCCCGGATACGCTGTTCGGCGCCAAGTTCATGGCGATCGCGGCCGACCACCCGCTGGCGCAGGCGGCCGCCGCGAAAGACCCGAAGGTCGCGGCGTTCATCGACGACTGCAAGAAGCGCGGCACGGCGCAGGCCGAAATCGACACCGCCGAGAAGCAGGGCATCGACACCGGCATCCGCGCCGTGCATCCGTTCGATCCGAACTGGCAACTGCCGGTCTATGTGGCCAACTTCGTGCTGATGGAATACGGCACCGGCGCGATCTTCGGCTGCCCGGCGCACGACCAGCGCGACCTCGACTTCGTCAACAAGTACCAGCTCGGCAACACCCCGGTGGTCTGCCCCGAAGGCCAGGACCCGGCGAGCTTCGTCATCACCGACACCGCCTATGACGGCGACGGCCGCCTGATCAATTCGCGTTTCCTCGACGGCATGACGATCGCCGAGGCGAAGGAAGAGGTCGCCAAGCGGCTGGAGACGGCGCAGCTCGGCGGCGCTCCGGTCGGCGAGCGCAAGATCAATTTCCGCCTGCGCGACTGGGGCATCTCGCGCCAGCGCTATTGGGGCTGCCCGATCCCGATCATCCACTGCCCGACCTGCGACGTGGTGCCGGTGCCGGCCGCCGACCTGCCGGTTGTGCTGCCGGAGGACGTGTCGTTCGACAAGCCGGGCAATGCGCTCGACCATCATCCGACCTGGAAGCACGTCACCTGTCCGCAGTGCGGCGGCAAGGCGGTGCGCGAGACCGACACCATGGACACCTTCGTGGACTCGTCCTGGTACTTCGCGCGCTTCACCGATCCGTGGAACACCGAAGCGCCGACCACGCCGGACGTCGTCAACCGGATGATGCCGGTCGATCAGTATATCGGCGGCGTCGAGCACGCGATTCTGCACCTGCTGTACAGCCGGTTCTTCACCCGGGCGATGAAGGCGGCGGGACACATCGACATCCAGCATGACGAGCCGTTCGCAGGCCTGTTCACCCAGGGCATGGTGGTGCACGAGACCTATCGCAAGGCGGATGGTCACTTCGCTTCGCCCGCCGAAGTGGCGATCACCGTCGACGGCGATCAGCGCCGCGCCACGCTGATCGAGGGCGGCGGTCCGGTCGAGATCGGCCCGATCGAGAAGATGTCGAAGTCCAAGCGCAACACCGTCGATCCCGACGACATCATCGGGACTTACGGGGCCGACACCGCGCGCTGGTTCATGCTGTCGGACTCGCCGCCGGACCGCGACGTGATCTGGAGCGAGGAAGGCGTCAAGGGCGCCTCGCGGTTCGTGCAGCGGCTGTGGCGCATGGTGAATGATGCCGCCCCGATCGCCGCTGCGGCGCCGGCCGAACGGCCGGCCAGCTTCGGCGCCGACGCGCTCGGCTTGCGCAAGGCCGCGCATGGTGCGCTCGACAAGGTGCTGTCCGGCATCGAGCGGCTCGCCTTCAACGTCAGCCTGGCGCACATTCGAGAGTTCTCGAATACCCTCGGCGACGTTCTGGCGCGATCACAGACGCCCTCCCCCGATCTCGCCTGGGCGATCCGCGAATCGACCATGATCCTAGTGCAACTGTTCCACCCGATGATGCCGCATCTCGCCGAAGAATGCTGGTCGGTGCTCGGTCAGACCGGGCTGGTCTCCGAGGCGCTGTGGCCGCAGATCGAGCGCGATTTGCTGGTCGAGGACAGCATCACCCTGCCGGTTCAGGTCAACGGTAAGAAGCGCGGCGAGGTGACGGTGCCGCGCGACGCTCCGACCGACGAAATTGAGGCTGCCGTTTTGGCGCTCGATACGGTAAAACAAGCCCTGGGCGACAAGCCCGTTCGCAAGGTGATCGTGGTTCCGCAGAGGATCGTGAATGTCGTCGGCTAAGCCCGCGGAGCTCAGGAAGTTCGTCGTCAGGTTGGCACTCGCCGTGGCGCTCGCCGCCCCGGTGGCCGGCTGCTTCCAGCCGATGTACGCCGATCGCGGCGACGGTTCGCCGACCTTGCGCGACAAGCTCGCCGCCATCGAGGTGCCGCCGCTCGACATCCCGAACGGCTCGCGCAACTCCCGCCTCGGCGTCGAACTGCGCAACAAGCTGATGTTCAAGCTGTACGGCAGCGCCACCGGCGTCCCGCCGCTGTACACGCTGAAGATCTCGATCACGACTTCCCGGTCGTCGCTGATCGTCGATCCCAGCACGCAACTGCCGACGATCGAGAACTATGCGATCGACGCCAGCTACCAGCTCAAGGACATCGCCACCGGCAAGATCGTGACGACCGGCAACACCTTCTCGCGCGTCGAATACGACGTGCCCGGCCAGTCGCAGCGCTTCGCCCGCACCCGTGCCGGCCGCGATGCGGAAGACCGCGCCGTGCAGGAGATCGCCGAGAATATCAACACCCGGCTGGCCTCGTTCTTCTACGCCGGCATGTGAACCGCGATCGCGCCGGGCGAGCGGTGTCGTTTCACATTCGGCGTGAGCGCTGAGGAATGGTTGCTCTCCGCGGCAAAGACGCGACTTCGTTTTTGGCCCGCCCGGATCCGGGCCGGCCGATCGTATTGCTGTACGGACCGGATGCCGGCCTGGTGCGCGAACGCGCCGATGCGCTGATCGCCGCCTCGCTCGACGATGCCAAAGACCCGTTTGCGCTGGTGCGGCTCGATGGCGACGAACTCGCATCCGAGCCGTCGCGGCTGGTCGACGAAGCCCTCGCCATTCCGATGTTCGGCGGCCGCCGTGCGATCCGGGTTCGTGCCGGCTCGCGCAGCTTCGTCGCCGGCGTCGAAGCCTTGATCGCCTCGCCGCCGAAGGAATGCCGCGTCGTGATCGAGGCCGGCGATATCAAACCGGACAACGCGCTGCGCAAGGCGTGCGAAAAAGCGACCACCGGTGCGGTCGCGATCGGCTGCTACCCGGACGCCGAAGCCGATATCGCCCGGCTGATCGACGACGAGCTGCGTGGATCGAGCCTGCAGATCGGCAAGGACGCGAAGGCTGTGTTGACCACCCTGCTCGGCGGCGATCGCCAGGCGTCGCGCAACGAACTGCGCAAGCTGGCGCTGTACGCGCATGGCAAAGGCGAAGTCACGCTCGACGACGTGATCACTTGCGTGTCGGATGCGTCCGATCTGAAACTCGACGCGATCGTCGATGCTGCGTTTTCCGGCAAGCCCGTCATCGTCGAGACAGAATTCGCCAAGGCGATGGTGGCCGGAACCTATCCGGGTCAGATCATCCTCGCGGCGCAGCGCCACGCGGCGTTTCTGCACAAGACCAGCCTCGCGGTCGAAGGCGGCACGCCGGCCGCGATGGTGCTCGATTCCGGATTCCCGCGGCTGCACTTCTCCCGCAAGGCCGCAGCCGAGACAGCGCTGCGCAATCTCTCGGCGACGCGGCTGGCGCAGATCATCGAGCAGCTCGCCAGCGCCGCCCTCGAAACCCGCCGCCAGGCTACACTCGGCGCTGCGATCGCCCAGCGGACACTGCTGTCGATCGCGGTCAGTGCAAGGCGGCGGAGTTAGAGCGCTTCATCGATTGATTGAAGAGGGCTTGGCCTTGGGTCCTAACGTCCTCGTCCTGAGGAGCCCGGCAAAGCCGGGCGTCTCGAAGGATGAGGAGCCGCATGGCTTGCGGCGCATGGTTCGAGACGGCGCTGCGCGCCTCCTCACCATGAGGTTGTGCGTATGGCAGGCGGTGCGGACTAGCTCTGGTTCTATGAAAAACAGAACTGCTCCAGTCAAGTTGTTACCATCCGTGGGGCGGTGTTGGGCGAAGCGAAGATCAACCGGATCTCGCAGCACGGCCACCCCTTCGTTCGTCATTCCAGGTTCGCGCTACGCGCGCCCCGGAATGACGAACGAGAGATAGCCGCTTAAGGCGTCAACCAATAACGCGAACTAACCGCCCGCCTCGAGCCGCCGGATGATATCATCGAGCTGGTCGAGGTCGGCGTAGCGGATCTGGAGGGCGCCAGCGCCTTCGTGGTCGTCGATCGTCACCTTCATGCCGAGTGCGTCGCTGAGACGTTTCTCGAGCGCTAGCGTGTCGGCGTCCTTCACCGACTTGGCGGCGGCCGTGGCGCGCGGCTTCTGCGGCTTGCGCTCCGGCACGCCTTCTTCATGGGCGAGCGCTTCGGTCTGCCGGACATTGAGACCTTCGGCAACGATCCGTTTGGCGATCGCCGACGGATCGGGCAGGCCGATCAGCGCCCGGGCGTGACCGGCGGTGAGTTCGCCCGATGCGATCAGCGACTTGACGTCGTCGGGCAGCTTGATCAGCCGCATCATGTTGGCGACGTGGCTGCGGCTCTTGCCGACGATCTTGGCGATCTCTTCCTGGCTGCGATTGAACTCGGCCGCCAGCGCCTGATAGCCCAACGCTTCTTCGAGCGGATTGAGATCTTCGCGCTGAACGTTTTCGACAATGGCGATTTCGAGCGCGAGCGCGTCCGACACGTCGACCGGAACGATCGGCACCTCGTGCAGACCGGCGCGCTGCGCCGCGCGCCAGCGCCGCTCGCCGGCGATGATCTCGTAGCGATCGGCGGCACCCTTCACCGGGCGGACCACGATCGGCTGGATCACGCCGTGCTGCTTGATCGAGTCGGACAGTTCACCGAGTTCGGCATCGGTGAAGGTGCGGCGCGGGTTGCGCGGATTGGCCTTGATGAATTCGATCGGCACCTTGCGCTGCGCACGCGGCCGTTCGGCCTGCGTCGCTTCGCCGCCGACATCGCCGATCAGGCTCGCCAGGCCGCGTCCCAGTCGCGAACGGTGCTCATCGGCCATCGCCAGCTCCCTTGGATTCACGTCGCTACTCCGCACTGATGAAATGAAAGTTGTTAGTTCGCGTCGTCATTGCGGAACCGCATCGCGAGCAGGCCGGCGCCCTGCCCGGCCCTGGATCGCATTGCTGCGCGCGCAATGACGAGGCCTGGTCCGCGCCGCCGGCCCGGCACCTCAATGCGTGGTGCGGAGTTCGCGCTCGCGCTGAATCACTTCGGTGGCGAGCTTCAGATAGGCTTCACTGCCGACGCATTTCAGATCGTAAACCAGCACCGGCTTGCCGTAGCTCGGCGCTTCCGAGATCCGCACGTTGCGCGGGATCATGGTGTCGTAGACCTTCTTGCCCATGAACTGGCGGACATCGGCGACGACCTGGCTCGACAGATTATTGCGGCTGTCGAACATCGTCAGCACGATGCCGTGGATCGTCAGGCTTGGGTTGAGATTGGCGCGGACCTGTTCGACGGTCTGCAGCAGTTGCGACAGACCTTCGAGCGCAAAGAATTCGCACTGCAGCGGCACCAGGATCGCATCCGCCGCCGCCATCGCATTGACAGTCAGCAGGTTGAGCGACGGCGGGCAATCGATCAACACGTAGGTGTAGTCGAGCGGCGGATCGATGTCCTTGTTGAGTACGCCGATCGCGTCGCGCAGCCGGTACGCGCGGTCGCCGCGATGGCCGAGCTCGAGCTCGAGGCCGGACAGATCCATCGTCGAAGCGGCGATATGCAGCCGCGGCACCGCGGTGGCGACCACCGCATCGCGCAGCGGCGCTTCGCCGGCGAGCACGTCGTAGGTCGAAGTGTTGCGATCGCGGCGGTCGATGCCGAGCCCGGTCGAGGCGTTGCCCTGCGGATCGAGATCGACGATCAGCACCCGCTCGCCGATCGCGGCCAGCGCCGTGCCGAGATTGATCGCGGTGGTGGTCTTGCCGACCCCACCCTTCTGGTTGGCGAGCGCGATGATGCGCGGACGCCCGGGCTGTGAATTCGCCCTATCACCTTGATAAATCTCGTCAATTACGGTCATGGCAGGTTCTTTGGCTCGCGGTGGCGTTATGTGCGTCGTTCGATGTGGTCGATCTCGACGATCCAGCCTTGGCCACCGGTCACGCTGGCATGCAGCTTGGGCTGGAATTTCCAATATTTAGTAGCTTCCGTCAATTCCGCTTCTACATCTTGACCCTTGAGGAACAACGCTTTGGTTGTTCCTAGGGTCATCAGAGGTTCCGCGAAACCGATGAGCTGGTGTAGCGGAGCGACCGCGCGGGCGGTGATGCAATCGAGCGCCTGTGGGAATCTATCCACGTTATCCCCGATGTCCGCCAGCATCACTGTGCCCGGCGCGCCGGCAACGCGAAGCGCCTCGCGCAGGAATGCCGCCTTCTTTGCGATCCTCTCAACTAACGTAACGTGCCCGCCGACATCCGCCATCGCGCAGGCCAGCACGACGCCGGGAAATCCGCCGCCGGATCCGAAATCGAGCCAACGCCGCGCATTCGGCACCAGGCCGACGAGCTGCAGCGAGTCCGCGACGTGCCGGGTCCAGAGCTGAGGCAAGGTCGAGGGCGCGACCAGATTGGTCTTAGCCTGCCATTGCTGCAGCAGCGCGACGTAGGCATCGAGCCGGGCTTCGAGCGCCGGCGAGATCGAGACGAGCCTCAGCGCCGCCGCTTTGTCGGCGTCGAGATCAGAGAAAGAAACGAGAGGTTTGGCAGCGCGCTGCATGGAACTTCATGGCGGTGACGGCCCTGGCTGGGGCCATGATTGATTATATTCTTGCAAACCGATTCCGGCCATCGAATCCGGCGATGGATTTTGCGATCGAGCGCATCGGTTTCACGTGAAACATTTTCGGAACCGAAGGTGACTGTTTCACGTGAAACGCCGGCCGCTCCGCTAGCCTGCCGACTTCCGTTTCCGCTCCTCTCGCCGCAGATAGGCGGCGAGAATTCCGAGGGCCGCGGGCGTGATACCGTCCAATCGACCCGCCTGCCCCACGGTGTGGGGCCGATGCCGTTCGAGGCGGGTACGCGCCTCGTTCGAGAGACCGGGAACGGCCGCGTAGTCGACATCGGTCAGCCGGAGACTTTCGTCCCGACGAAATGCTTCGACGTCCGCGGTCTGGCGCTCGAGATAGACATGGTACTTGGCGTCGATCTCGACATGCGTGGCGATCACCGGATCGACCTTTCCCAGCTCCGGCCAAATCGCGCGGACCTGGGCCCAATCGATCTCCGGATAGGACAACAGGTCGAACGCCGATCGGCGCTGGCCGTCCCGGTTCAGTGCCAGTCCATGCTTGGCGGCTTCGTTCGGGGTGATCGCCAGCGACTGGGCGAGCGCCCTCGCTTCGGAAAGTGCGGCCATCTTGCCGCGGTGGAACGCCGATCGCTCCGCCCCAACGCAGCCGAGCGACACTCCCTTGTCGGTGAGGCGCTGGTCGGCGTTGTCGGCCCGAAGGGTCAGGCGGTATTCGGCCCGGGAGGTGAACATCCGGTATGGCTCGGCAATACCGCGGGTCACCAGATCGTCGATCATCACGCCGAGATAACCATCGGCGCGATCGAACACCGCCTGATCGCCTCCCCCGGCGGCCAATGCCGCGTTGAGCCCGGCCACCAGCCCCTGGGCTGCCGCCTCCTCATAACCGGTGGTGCCGTTGATCTGCCCGGCCAGGAACAGCCCGCGCAGCCGCCTGGTCTGCAGCGACGGTTCCAATTCCCGCGGATCGACGTGGTCGTATTCGATCGCGTATCCGGGACGGAACATTTCGGTAAGTTCCAGCCCCGGGATGGTCTTCAGGATGGCGCGCTGCACCTCTTCAGGGAGCGAGGTCGAGATCCCGTTGGGATAGACCGTCGGATCATCGAGCCCTTCCGGCTCCAGGAAGATCTGATGGCCGTCGCGGTCGCCGAACTTGACGATCTTGTCCTCGATCGAGGGGCAATAGCGCGGTCCTGTCGACTGGATCTGGCCCGAATACATCGGCGAGCGGTGCACATTGGCCCGGATCACCTCGTGGGTATCCGGCGTCGTCCGGGTGATGCCGCATTCGATCTGCGGCGTGGTGATCGCCGGCGTCAGGACCGAAAACGGCTCCGGCGGGTCGTCTCCGGGCTGCATCTCGACCGCGCCCCAGTCGATGGTCCGTCCGTCGAGCCGCGCCGGCGTGCCGGTCTTGAGCCGACCGAGGGTGAACCCGAGTGCTTCGAACGAGCCCGAAAGTCCCATCGCCGGGGCTTCGTCGATCCGGCCGGCCGGCCAGCTTCGCTCGCCGAGGTGGATCAGGCCGCGCAAGAACGTTCCGGTGGTGATGACAACCGCAGCAGCAGCCAACTCACGGCCGTCGCCGAGCCGAATGCCGATCACCCGACCGTCCCGCCACAACAGGACGTCCGCCTCCCCCTCGATCACCGACAGATTCGGTGTGGCGAATATCGCGGTCTGCATCGCAGCCGCATACAACTTGCGATCGGCCTGCGCCCGCGGTCCGCGGACCGCTGGACCTTTGCGGCGGTTGAGCATCCGGAACTGGATGCCACCGGCATCAGCGACCCGGCCCATCAGGCCGTCGAGAGCGTCGACTTCGCGGACCAAATGACCTTTGCCGAGCCCACCAATGGCCGGATTGCAGGACATCGCCCCGATCGTGGCATAGCGATGCGTGACCAGCGCCGTTGCGGCGCCGATCCGGGCAGCCGCAGCAGCAGCCTCGCAGCCGGCATGGCCGCCGCCGATAACAATGACGTCGAAGGAAGTGCGCATCAGGGGGTTCTAGCTCAGCTCCTTGGAGCTTTGAAGGCGGCGCGCCAATCTGATACCGGCCAAAGCTCACCACATTGTTTCAAGTGAAACAGCGGCGGCGGCAATCGGTGTGGCATGGTTACCAAATCGTTGTCCGGCGCGCCTCCCATAGCCAGATGCCGAATGGGTCTTCGATCTTGGTTTCAAAGCAGGCACTCCGCTGTTTCACGTGAAACAGCGGCCATCCGCAGGACTATGGTTAACCAAGTCTTACCCGCCGGCCGATTGCGGCCTCCCTATTTCCCTATGCAGAACCGGCCAAAGATCTCGCCGAGGACGTCCTCGACATCGACCCGCCCAAGCAAGCGTCCCAGGTCATGGCAAGCGGCGCGGAGTTCCTCGGCGACGATTTCCTCGGCCAGACCCGGTGCCAGACTTCGTCCCAGCGCTGCCCCGGCATCGGCAAGCAGCAGCCGATGGCGGTCTCGGGTGATCAAGCCGGCCTCCGCAGAGCCGAAATATTGCGCGGCAAACTGCGTGAGTTCGCGCAGCAAACCGGCGACACCCTCGCCGCTAGACGCAGAAATACGAAAATCAGCGTCTGAAGACCGCTTCTTCCGCCCCTCGTCCGTTTCCGCCAGATCGATCTTGTTGCGCACCCGCCAGACCTCCGGTCCGCTGAGATCCGGATCGGAAGCGTCGGTGGGCGTGCTGAGCCACAGCACCAGATCCGCCGCCGCCGCGCGCGCCCGCGCCCGCCGCACACCCTCCTGCTCGATCGGATCGTCGCTGTCGCGCAACCCCGCGGTGTCGATCACCGTCACCGGATAGCCGCCGAGATCGAGATGAACCTCGATCACATCCCGGGTCGTGCCGGCATGAGGCGACACGATCGCCACATCACGCCGCGCCAGACGATTGATCAGGGTCGACTTGCCGACGTTCGGCGGGCCGGCGATCGCCACCACCATCCCGTCGCGGAGCTTTTCGCCCTGGCCCTGCTCGGCCAAGACCTCCGCAATCTCCGCGGACAGCGCGGCGATCTTCGCCCGCGCGGGTGCCATCAGGTCGGCGGCGACGTCACCTTCGTCGGAAAAGTCGATCCCGGCCTCGACCAGCGCCAGCGCTTCGATGATCTGGTCGCGCCAACGCCGCGCCCGGTCGCCCAGCACGCCCTGAAGTTGCCGCAGAGCCTGCCGCCTCTGCACCTCGGTATCGGCGTGGATCAGATCGTCGAGACCTTCGGCTTCGGTCAGATCGAGCTTGCCGTTCTCGAATGCCCGCCGGGTGAACTCGCCTGGCTCGGCCGGCCTCACCCCTTCGAATGCGGAAAGCGTCTTGATCAGCGCCGCCGCCACCGCGTGACTGCCGTGGATGTGCAGTTCGGCGACGTCTTCGCCGGTGGCCGACGCCGGTCCCGGAAACCACAGCGCCACGCCGTCATCGATCATCTCGCCGCTGCGATTTCTGAGATCACAACGCACCGCACGTCGCGGCGCAGGCAACGATCCGGTCAGCGCCGTTACCACGTTCCCAGCCTGTGGTCCGGAAACTCGAAAGATCGCGATCGCCGATGGGAGCGGCCCGGTCGCGAGAGCAAAAATGGTCTGGTCCCTCGGATGCATGGGCGCTGTCTTGCCGAGGCGCTGTTCCGAACGCAAACAAAAAGGGCGCCCCGCGCGGGACGCCCTTGATCGCTGGTGTTGGCCGGTTCGCTCAGGTGTTCATCGAGTCGAAGAATTCCGAGTTGTTCTTGGTGTTGCGCAGCTTGTCGAGCAGGAACTCGATCGCATCCATTGTACCCATCGGGTTGAGGATGCGGCGCAGCACATACATCTTCTTCAAGAGCTGCGGATCGGTGATCAGCTCTTCCTTGCGGGTGCCGGACCGCGAGATGTCGATCGCCGGGAAGGTGCGCTTGTCGGCGACCTTGCGGTCCAGGATCAGCTCCGAGTTACCGGTGCCCTTGAACTCTTCGAAGATCACTTCGTCCATACGCGAGCCGGTGTCGACCAGCGCTGTGGCGATGATGGTGAGCGATCCACCCTCTTCGATGTTGCGGGCGGCGCCGAAGAATCGCTTCGGCCGTTGCAGCGCGTTGGCGTCGACACCACCGGTCAGCACCTTGCCGGAGGACGGCACTACCGTATTGTAGGCGCGGCCGAGCCGGGTGATCGAGTCGAGCAGGATGACGACATCGCGGCCGTGTTCCACCAGGCGCTTGGCTTTCTCGATCACCATCTCGGCGACCTGGACGTGGCGGACGGCAGGCTCGTCGAACGTCGAGGAGATCACCTCGCCCTTCACCGAGCGCTGCATGTCGGTGACTTCTTCGGGCCGCTCGTCGATCAGCAGCACGATCAGGTAGCATTCGGGGTGGTTCGCAGTGATCGAGTGCGCGATGTTCTGCATCAGCACCGTTTTACCGGTGCGCGGCGGCGCGACGATCAGGGCGCGCTGGCCTTTGCCGATCGGCGCGACGATGTCGATCACGCGGGCCGACAGATCCTTGCGGGTCGGATCGTCGATCTCGAGCCGGAAACGCTCGTCCGGGAACAGCGGCGTCAGGTTGTCGAAATTAACCTTGTGCTTGGACTTTTCGGGATCTTCGAAGTTCAGCGAGTTGACCTTGAGCAGCGCGAAGTAGCGTTCCCCTTCCTTCGGGCTGCGGATATGGCCTTCGATGGTGTCTCCGGTGCGTAACCCGAACCGGCGGATCTGCGAGGGGGAGACGTAGATGTCATCCGGACCGGGAAGGTAGTTCGCATCCGGTGATCGCAAAAACCCGAAACCATCGGACAGCACCTCGACGACGCCCTCCCCGATGATGTCGGTTTCCTTCGCCGATAGCTGCTTGAGGCAGGCGAACATCAGCTCCTGCTTGCGCATCGTGCTGGCGTTCTCGACCCCCAGCTCCTCTGCAAACGAAACGAGCTCGGCCGGCGTCTTGGCCTTCAGGTCTTGAAGTTTGATTTCCCGCATGGGGGTGGTCCTGTGGAAACGAGACTGGGGATTCGTCAGCGGAAGAAAAAGCGGGAGGAAATAACGGAGGTCCGCAGGTCTTCAGGTCGACGGTGTCTTGAGCAAGGAAGGTGCGGGAGGTTTCAGACCCGATGCGGCGGCCGGTCCAAAAGGAGCCAGATCGCAACCACATTCGCCTGCTTTAGGTGGGACGACGCAACTATAGGAAATCCGTCGCAATCACGCAAGACGATCCCGGTGCCGGACGAGGATTTGCGCCCTCAGAACGGTTTGACGATGACGAAGATTACCGCCGCAACCATGAGAACAGTCGGTATCTCGTTGATAACGCGATAGAATTTATGAGATCGCGTATTCCGGTCTGCGGCAAAATCGCGCACATAGCGACCGAGCAGCAGGTGGATCACCGTCATCAGCACCACAGCGGCAAGCTTGCCGTGGAACCAGCCCGACGCAAAGTAGTCCTGCTCCCAGGCAATCGCGAGCCCGGCGACCCAGGCGACCAGCATCGCCGGATTCATGATCGCACGGTACAACCGGCGCTCCATGATCTTGAAGGTCTCGGACTGCTTCGTTCCGACCTCGGCGGTGCAGTGATAGACGAACAGTCGCGGCATATACAGCATGCCGGCCATCCAGGAGATCACCGCCACCACGTGCAGGGTCTTCACCCACGGATAGACATAGATCCATTCGATCATTCGAACTTCCATCCCGCTGTGCCGAGACGCTGCAACGAGATCCGGAACGCAGGACCTGCATCGCGCGTTGATCGAATGCTCGAATGCGGAGATTTCCGCAAGCGCCAGCCTTCTCATCAATATTTATAGATTCTTAAGGTTTGAGTCTAAGTGGCCGTGGATTTGACTCACCCAACGGCATTGTCGAGTTGTTCTGCGCCCCTCCACATCTGCACAGCCGTCCCCAGCCGACATCGTCCTTGGACGTGCTTGCAGGATCAGAGGGTTGCGCCGGTTCGCCGCCGCATTACCGAGAGACAAATCCACATTCACCCGCTAACCTCGAACCGATCCCGAAATGCTCTTCTCACCCGACGCCTGTGAAGAAAAAGCCGGGTTATCCCGGTCGCGACGGCCGAGGGGCCGACCTGGTGCGGTTCTCGCCCCGTTGTTCACAGGTTACACAGGGCCACGATGCTGACCGACGGCTCCTATTTTCATCTTCATCTGGTCTCCGACTCGACAGGCGAAACCCTGATCACGGTGTCGCGTGCCGTCACCGCGCAATACGCCAACGTCACGCCGGTCGAGCACGTCTATCCGCTGGTGCGCAGCCAGAAGCAGCTCGATCGCGTGCTGCAGGAAATCGAGGAAGCCCCCGGCATCGTGCTGTTCACCCTGCTGGAGACCGAGCTCGTCAACCGGCTCGAGGCGAAGTGCCAGGAGATCAACAGCCCGAGCCTGTCGATCATCGGACCGGTGATGCAATTGTTCGAGGCCTACCTCGGCGCTTCGACCATGGGCCGGGTCGGCGCCCAGCACACCCTCAATGCCGAGTATTTCCAGCGCATCGATGCGCTGAACTATTCGATGATGCACGACGACGGCCAGCACGTCGAAGGGCTTGAAGAAGCCGATGTGGTTCTGGTCGGCGTGTCGCGCACCTCGAAGACCCCGACCTCGATCTATCTGGCCAATCGCGGCATCCGCACCGCCAATGTGCCGCTGGTGGCCGGCATTCCGATTCCGCACCAGCTCGAGACCTTGAAGAAGCCGCTGGTGGTCAGCCTGCACGCGTCGCCCGAACGATTGATTCAGGTCCGGCAGAACCGGCTTCTGAGTCTCGGCGCCGGCGCCGGCAACGATTCCTATATCGATCGCCAGGCGGTCACCGACGAAGTGCTGCTGGCCCGCAAGCTCAGCGCCAAATACGGCTGGTCACTGCTCGACGTCACCCGCCGTTCGATCGAGGAGACCGCCGCGGCGATCATGAAGCTGCTGGCCGACAGGCAGCGCCAGAGAGGCCCGGAATGACGCTGTGGCTCGGGCCGCAGCCGCTGGTGCTGGCTTCGCAAAGCCGCGCCCGGCAGACAGTGCTCGCCAATGCCGGGATTCCGTTCGACGCGATTCCCGCCGACATCGATGAACGCGGCATCGCGGATGCGTCGGGTCTCAGCGCGCCGGGCGAGATCGCCGCTTTGCTGGCCGAGCAGAAGGCGGCGTTCGTCAGCAATCATCATCCGGGCCGTCTGGTGCTCGGCGCCGATCAGACGCTGGCGCTCGGTGCGCGCGGCTTCAACAAGCCCGCCGATCGCGCCGCCGCCGCCAGGCAGCTCCGCGAGCTCGCCGGCCGCCGCCACGAATTGCATTCGGCGATCGCGATGGTGCGCAACGGCATCACGCTGTTCGCCGACGTCTCGATCGCGCGCATGACGATGCGGCCGCTGACCGAAGCCGAGATCGATGCCTATCTGGACGTTGTCGGTGATAAAGCCACTACCAGTGTCGGCGCCTATCAGATCGAAGGTCTCGGAGTGCATCTGTTCGACGGCATCCACGGCGATCATTTCACCATCCTTGGACTGCCGCTGTTGCCGTTGCTCGGTTTTCTGCGTAGCCAGAACCTGCTGGCGGTCTGACGCGCGGACGACGAACCAGAAAAAAAGCGAGTCTCAGAACCGATCGGAATCGGATCTGAAATGTCTCGCGACGAAGACGGAGGCGACGGAATGCTGGTGCTCGGACTGACCGGTTCGATCGGGATGGGCAAATCGACCACCGCCAAGCTGTTCGCCGAAGCCGGCGTGCCGGTCTATGACGCCGATGCGACCGTGCATAAGATCTACGAGAACGAAGCGGTGCCGGCGATCGAAGCCGCGTTTCCCGGCACCACGGTCGGCGGCAAGGTCGATCGCGCGCTGCTGTCGGCAAAGGTTGTGCATGATCCGGCTGCGATGAAGCGGCTCGAAGCAATCGTGCACCCGATGCTGCGCGCCCATCACCAGCAGTTTCTCGACGATGCCGAGTCATCCGGCGCCGCGGTCGCAGTGGTCGATGTGCCGCTCTTGTTCGAAACCGGCGGCGAAAAGCGTGTCGACGCGGTGGTGGTGGTGACGACCTCGCCGGAGGTGCAGCGTGAACGGATTCTCGCGCGTGACAACATGACCCCCGACAAGCTCGACGCCATTCTGGCTCGGCAGATGCCCGATGCCGAAAAGCGCAAGCGTGCGGATTTCGTCGTGGATACGTCCAACGGACTCGACCCGGTGCGGGCCCAGATCCGCGAAATCCTCGAGGCGGCTGCTAGAATGCCGCGCCGGCGCGATTGATTCGCCGGATCCCCGACAACAACGACCTGATCAGAAGCGATGCGCGAGATCGTCCTCGATACCGAAACCACCGGCCTCGACCCGCTGCGCGGTGACCGGCTGGTCGAAATCGGCTGCGTCGAGATCTTCAACCGGATGCCGACCGGCCGCACCTATCATCGCTACCTCAATCCCGAACGCGACATGCCGGCCGAGGCCTTTGCGGTGCACGGACTGTCGGCCGAGTTCCTCGCCGACAAGCCGTTGTTCGCCCAGGTCGCCGATGAGTTCCTCGAATTCATCGGTGATGACCCGCTGGTGATCCACAACGCCTCATTCGACATCGGCTTCATCAATGCCGAACTGTCACGGCTGTCGCGTGCGCCGGTGCCGCGCGACCGGCTGGTCGACACGCTGCTGCTCGCCCGCCGCAAGCATCCGGGCGTGTCGAACCGGCTCGACGATCTGTGTTCGCGCTACGCGATCGACAATTCGCGCCGGACCAAGCACGGCGCATTGCTCGACGCCGAGCTATTGGCCGAGGTCTATATCGACCTGATCGGTGCCCGGCAGTCGCAGCTCATTTTGGCCGATGTGCCGGCCGAGGTGGTCGGAGCTGCCAGCGAGAACCGTCGCCGCCAGCGACCCGCGCCGCTGCCGAACCGGCTGACCGACGCCGACCTCGAAGCCCACCGCGACTTCATCGCCACCATGGGCGAGAAGGCGATCTGGCCGGACTATTTGGCCGCTGGCGCCTGACTATTTGTCTTCCCGAAACGACAATGCCCGGCACGTCGGCCGGGCATTGCAGAAGTCATGAACGTGAGCGGCGAGCGGATCAGCTCGGCTGGCCCTGCTGCTGGGCGCGCTCGAGGTTCTGGCGATACAGGCCGATGAAATCGACCGGATCGAGCATCAGGGGCGGGAACCCGCCGTCCCGCACGGCGCTGGCGATGATCTCGCGGGCAAACGGGAACAGCAGCCGCGGGCATTCGATCATGATCAGCGGATGCAGGTTCTCCTGCGGCACGTTCAGAACCCGGAACACGCCCGCATAGGCCAGTTCGAAGCTGAACAGCACGCTGCTGCCCGATTCGGCCTTGCCCTCGATCGACAGCGTCACTTCGAATTCGTTCTCGCCGACATTGTTGGCGCCGACATTGATCTGGATGTTGATCGCCGGCTGCTGCTGCTGCGGCGCGAGCGACGCCGGAGCGTTCGGGTTCTCGAATGACAGATCCTTGGTGTATTGCGCCAACACATTGAGCTGCGGAGGAGCACCCTCGGGAGGCGTGCCGTTACCGTTGGTCATCGATGAATCTCCTGGAAGCGGACTGAAGGCGACCGCCGGCCGGCGGCGAGCGTCGCAACAATGGGCGGGTGCTGGGGCGAGTGGCTATCATACGCCTGCGGCGTTCCACAAGGTAGACGGACGCCTCTGCTGGATCCCGGTCCAGCCCTTCGTCAGATACCGGCAATCTGGTCGCCTTGTTCCCGAGGCCGCATCGATAAACCATTCGTTAACCGTTGCCCGACCAGGTTTCGGGCCGCTCCCGGTTTCCGGATCGGCCCGAAACGCGTAAGCTCGCGCGACGACTGCTCCAGAGATCGCGCTTGGGCTTGCGAACCCCAATGGCTGTGCCAAAACGCGCCATTGGCGTGCCGCGGTTGATGCCTACATGGTGAAAACCGGCCTTGCCGCGTTGGCGCCACGAGGCCGGAGACCAAAGCCGCGCCGGCAGGCCCCGGCCCGATCAGAAAGTGAATGCGACGTGGATATTTACACCATTATCTTCCTGGCGCTCGCGGTGTTCATCTTCCTGCGTCTGCGCAATGTGCTCGGCCAGCGCACCGGCAACGAACGGCCCCCGTTCGATCGCGCCGCGGCGCGCGACATGATTTCGGGCAAGCAGGACAACAACGTGATTTCGATGCCCGGCACCGTGATCGATCAGGCTCCGATCGCGCCGAATGCCGACGTGGTGCCGCCCTCCGACCGCTGGAAAGGCATCGCCGAGCCGGATTCCGAGCTGGAACACGGCCTCAACGCCATCGCTCAACACGATTCCTCGTTCGATGCCCGTCACTTCGTGGACGGCGCCAAGAGTGCCTACGAGATGATCGTGATGGCGTTCGCCAACGGCGACCGCCGCTCGCTGCGCGACCTGCTGTCGAGCGAGGTCTATGAGAGCTTCGACGCCGCCATCAAGGATCGTGAAAAGAACGACCTGAAGGTCGAATCCCGCTTCGTCGCGATCGAGAAGGCCGAGCTGATCAGCGCGGAGCTGCGTGATCGCACCGCGATGCTGACGCTGAAATTCGTGTCGCAGATGATCTCCGCGACCCGCGACAAGACCGGTGCGGTGGTCGACGGCTCGCCCGACAAGGTCACCGACATCACCGATGTCTGGACCTTCGCCCGCGACACCAGCTCGCGCGATCCGAACTGGAAGCTGGTTGGCACCGGCAGCGGCACCTGACGCACGCGGCGCGCGCCGCGCCGCCATCGCCGGCTGCATGATCGCAGCCGCGCTGATGCTCGTTCCCACGACATCGGACGCGCGCAGCCTGCATCATCACCACGGCGCCAAATCCTCGCACCATGCCGGCTCGCATCCGCGGCATCGCCATGTGCTGTGGCCCTTGCAGATCGCCGACGGCCAGTATCTTCCCGCCGGCTGGGATCAGCTTCCCGGCTGGGAGGACGACGATCACCTGGCCGCGTTCAAGACCTTTCGCGCAAGCTGCCGCCCGATCCTGGCCGGTCGTGGCCGAGCCGATGCCAAGCCGCTCGGCGATTCGCTCCGCGAGCCGTGCCGCGCCGCCCGCGCCAGTGCGATCTCGACAGAACCGGCGGCCCGCGCGTTCTTCGAACGGCACTTCGTGCCGCTGCTGATTTCGCGGCTCGGTGAAACACAGGGCTTCGTCACCGGCTACTACGAACCGGTGATCGACGGCTCCCCGGTCAAGACGGACGACTACACCGTGCCGGTGTATCGCCGCCCGTCGAATCTGTTCGTCCGCGGCTACACGCAAGGGGCGGCACTGCCGAACGGCGGACCGGTGTTTCGCAAGGTCGGCCGACGCAAGCTGGTGCCGTATTACGATCGCGGCGCGATCGAAGATGGCGCGATCGAAGGGCGCGGCCTGGAGATCTGCTGGCTGAAAAGCCAGACCGATCTGCTGTTCGCCCAGATTCAGGGGTCGGCCCGGATCAGGCTGCCCGACGGCCGCGTCGTCCGCATCAATTACGACGCCCATAATGGCTATCCCTACACCCCGGTCGGCCGCATCCTGATCGAACGCGGCATTATCCCCCGCGAAGAAATGTCGATGCACCGCATCCGCGAATGGATGGACGCCAATCCCGACGGCGCCAAGGAGCTGCGGCGGGCGAACCGCTCGTATGTGTTTTTCCGGCAGGTCGACCTGAACGATGACGACGAAGCGGTCGGCGCCCAGGGGGTGCCGCTGACCCCGTGGCGCTCGATCGCGGTCGACAAGGGGCTGCACGTCTACGGCACGCCGTTCTTCATTTCGGGCGAACTGCCGATCGAATCGGTCAACGCCAGGACGCCGTTCCGGCGGTTGATGATCGGCCAGGACACCGGGTCGGCGATCGTCGGTCCGGCGCGCGCCGACTTGTATTTCGGTGCCGGTGCCGAGGCCGGTGCGGTAGCGGGTCGGATCCGCCATCCGATCGGGTTTGCAATCCTGGTGCCGACCAGCCTCGATCCGGTGGCGAGCGGCCGCACCTTGCCGCTGCCCGAGCCACGACCGCCGGCAAAAGCCCGGAAGCCCGCGGCGACGCCGGCGAAGTCCGGTGGTAAGGACGGAGCCGCGATCGTCCCGACGCCGGAGGCCCGGCCTGCCGCGACGCCGTCGCAGCCGCAGGCTCGGCGGCATCACCCGCATCACCACCGGCATCATCGCCGCCCGCACTGACCTCGATGAAACGCATCATCCCGCCGCTCGACCCGCCGATGTCGCGCCGCAAGCGAAGTCTGACCGAGGACGAACGGGCGCTGTGGGACGGCGTCGCTCGTCAGATCAAGCCGCTGCGCGGCCGGCCGCGCCCGATCAAAGCCGAGATCGCCGATCCGCTGTCGGAATCTCCGTCGATCAAGCCGTCGCCGGCCGCGCCGCCGCAACCGCTCAAGCGCGCCGCAAAGCCGTCGGTTGCGCCGCCGCCGCTCGCCAGCCTCGGTCGGCGCGAGCGGGCGCATCTGTCGCGCGGCCGCAAGGATATCGACGCCCGGATCGATCTGCACGGTATGACCCAGGCCCGCGCCCATCACGCGCTGCTGCACTTCCTGCAGCGCGCCAGTCACGACGGTCTCGGCTTCGTGCTGGTGATCACCGGCAAGGGCAAGAGCGGCGACGCCGAGCGTGGCGTCCTGCGCCGACAGGTGCCGCAATGGCTCGCGCTCCCCGAATTCCGTGCCTATGTGGTCGGCTTCGACGAAGCCCACATCGGCCACGGCGGCGAAGGCGCGTTGTATGTGCGGGTGCGGCGGACGCGGGGTTAGTTAGCCAAGCACGGGGTGTTCATCGGCCGACGCGGCCCCGTCTCCAAACGTCATCACCCGCGCATGCGGGTGATCCAGTATCCCAGAGAGGTTGTTACTTGGACGCGGACGCTCTGCAATACTGGGTCGCCCGGACAACAAGCCGGGCGATGACGTGAGGTGATGGGGTGAGGACTGTTGTTCCTTGTGGCGTATCATACATAAGAATCCGTCATTGCCGGGCTTGACCCGGCAATCCATCGTCTTTCGGAAAAGATGGATGCGCGGGTCAAGCCCGCGCATGACGTCTGTGTGTGAGGATACGTTCCATCCTCGGACTACTTGTCTTTGCGGACGGCGATCAACAGCCACTAACTAAACTGCCGCTCACAAAATAAACCGGCTCAAATCCGTGTTCTTGGCCAGATCGCCGACATTGGTCTTCACGTAGTCCGCATCGACCCGGAAGGTCTCGCCGTGGCGGTCGGGGGCGACGAACGAGATCTCGTCGAGCACGCGCTCCATCACGGTCTGCAGTCGCCGCGCGCCGATGTTCTCGACGGTCGAATTCACCGCCACTGCGACATCGGCGAGCGCGTCGATGGCGTCGTCGGTGAACTCCAGCGTCACGCCTTCGGTCTTCATCAGCGCCACATATTGCTTGATCAGCGACGCCTCCGGCTCGGTGAGGATGCGCCGCATGTCGTCGCGGCTGAGCGCATTGAGTTCGACGCGGATCGGCAACCGGCCCTGCAATTCAGGAAGCAGATCGGACGGCTTGGCGATGTGGAAGGCGCCCGAGGCGACGAACAGGATGTGCTCGGTCTTCACCGCGCCGTGCTTGGTCGACACGGTGGTGCCTTCGATCAGCGGCAGCAGATCGCGCTGCACGCCCTCGCGCGAGACCTCGCCGCCGCTGCGGCCGTCGCGGACGCAGATCTTGTCGATCTCGTCCAGGAAGACGATGCCGTTGTTCTCGACTGCCGTGATCGCTTCCTGCACGAGCTGATCGTTGTCGAGCAGCTTGTCGGCTTCCTCGTTGACCAGAATTTCGTGCGAATCGGCGACGGTGAGCCGCCGGGTCTTGGTACGCCCGCCCATCTTGCCGAAGATGTCGCCGAGAGAGATCGCGCCGATCTGGGCGCCCGGCATCCCGGGAATTTCCAGCATCGGCGAGCCGGCTCCGGCCTGGGTCTCGATCTCGATCTCCTTGTCGTTGAGTTCGCCCGAACGCAGCTTCTTGCGGAACGAATCGCGCGTCGCCGGGCCCGAGCCGGGTCCGACCAGCGCGTCGAGCACGCGCTCTTCGGCGGCGATCTGGGCGCGCGCCTGGACGTCCTTGCGCTTCTTCTCGCGGACCTGGGCGATGGCGACTTCGACCAGGTCGCGGATGATCTGCTCGACGTCGCGGCCGACATAGCCGACTTCGGTGAACTTGGTCGCCTCGACCTTGAGGAACGGCGCGCCGGCGAGCTTCGCCAGCCGCCGGGCGATCTCGGTCTTGCCGACGCCGGTCGGCCCGATCATCAGGATGTTCTTCGGCAGCACTTCTTCGCGCAAAGCCCCTTCGAGCTGCAGCCGCCGCCAGCGGTTGCGCAGCGCGATGGCGACCGCGCGCTTGGCGTCGGCCTGTCCGACGATGAAGCGGTCGAGTTCGGAAACGATTTCGCGGGGGGAGAAGTCGGTCATGGTTCTCTTTTTCGGCGTTGGCTCCCGTCATTGCGGGGAGTGCTCGGATCGGCCTTTCGCGCCGTCCGAGGACAGGCTCCGCGACGAAGCGATCCAGACTTGGTGCTCAGAGATCCTGGATTGCTGCGCGTCGCTGGCAATGACGAGCCGTTCACAGCGTTTCGATCGTCAGATTACCGTTGGTGTAGACGCAGATATCGGCAGCGATGCCGAGCGATTTGCGGACGATCGCCTCGGCGTCCTGGTCGGTGTCGATCAGCGCGCGGGCGGCGGCCAGCGCGTAATTGCCGCCGGAGCCGATCGCCATCACGCCAGCTTCCGGCTCGAGCACGTCGCCGGTGCCGGTCAGCACCAGCGACACGTCCTTGTCGGCCACGATCATCATCGCTTCCAGCCGGCGCAGATAGCGGTCGGTGCGCCAGTCCTTGGCGAGTTCGACCGCGGCGCGGGTGAGCTGGCCGGGATATTGTTCGAGCTTGGCCTCGAGCCGCTCGAACAGCGTGAAGGCGTCGGCGGTGGCGCCGGCGAAGCCGCCGATCACGTCACCCTTGCCGAGCTTGCGAACCTTCTTGGCGTTGGCCTTGATCACGGTCTGTCCGATCGAGACCTGGCCGTCGCCGCCGATCACGACCTTGCCGCCCTTGCGCACGGTCAGAATGGTGGTGCCGTGCCAGACCGGAGGTCCGGCGTCTCCCGAAGAGCTATGCAGTGCCATGGAGTTCCTTTCGCGAGCGCTGATCTAGGCACGGCCGGGCGGCGTTGCAATCGCCGAGCGGGCCGCCGCCGCAGCGGCCAATCCGCTCACCATAGGACGAAGATCGCCCCCGCTCCGCACCCGGCGCAGTAGCGAAGGTGTCACCGGCCTGTTAAAAGACCGGCGTTTTTACCGGAGAGTCCGCTTCATGCGCACGGCAACGATCAAGCGCAAGACCAAGGAGACCGACATCGAGGTCACGGTCGACCTCGACGGCACCGGTGTGGCCAAGGCCGCGACCGGGATCGGCTTCTTCGACCATATGCTGGATCTGCTCGCCAAGCATTCGCGCATCGACATCACCGTGAAGGCGGTGGGCGACCTCCATGTCGACTTCCACCACACCACCGAGGACGTCGGCATCGCGCTCGGCCAGGCGGTGAAACAGGCGCTCGGCAATATGGCGGGTATCACCCGCTATGCCAGCGTGCTGATGCCGATGGACGAGACCCTGACCCGGGTGGTGATCGACGTTTCGGGCCGGCCGTTCCTGGTGTTCAAGGCGGACTTTCCCCGCGACAAGATCGGCGAGTTCGACACCGAGCTGGTGCGCGAGTGGTTTCAGGCCTTCGCCATGAACGCGGGCGTGACTCTGCACGTCGAGACCCTATATGGCGAGAACAGCCATCACATCGCCGAATCCTGCTTCAAGGGACTGGCGCGGTCGCTGCGCGCCGCAGTCGCGATCGATCCGAAGACGGCCGGCGAAGTGCCTTCGACCAAGGGTCAGCTCGGCGGCTAAACGCCGTCGGGCGGCGGAGACAAGTCTATGCCGGTGTTCACTGTTCATGCCCCGCGGGCGGACGACGACGAACCGCAGCGCGCTGCGCCCGATCAGTTTCGTTTCGTCCGCGACGGGTTTTATGTCTGGGCCTTCGTGTTCGGGCCGTTGTGGCTGCTGTACCGCCGGCTGTGGCTGGCGACGCTCGGCTATCTGGTGGTGATTGCCGCCTCCGCGGTGGCACTGACAGCGCTGCAAGCCGGAGCCGGCACCCGCTTCCTGGTGGCGCTGCTGCTTGCCAGCCTGCTCGGGTTGGAAGCCGGCAGCCTGTGGCGCTGGACCCTGGCGCGGCGCGGCTGGCAGCCGATCGGCGTCGCGGTCGGTGACGATCGCGAGATCGCCGAACGGCGGTTCTTCGATCGCTGGGTCGCCGGGCAGCCGCAGCCGATCAGCTTTACGCTGCCGGTCGACCGCGGCGCGCCGCCGCCGGCTCGCAACATTCCGCTGCCGGCCTCGTCGATCCACGGCGACATCTTCGGCTCGTTCCCGAACCCGGGAGGTTCGCGGTGAGTGTCGCGATCATCGACTACGGCTCCGGCAATCTGCATTCGGCGGCGAAAGCGTTCGAGCGCGCGGCGCGGAGCATGGAGAATCCCGAGCCGATCCTGGTGACCCGCGATCCGGACCAGGTCTTCCGGGCCGACCGCGTGGTCCTGCCGGGCGTCGGCGCCTTCGCCGACTGCCGCAAGGGGCTGGATTCGATCGACGGCATGGTCGAGGCGCTGAACGAGACCGTGCGGGTCAGGGCCCGGCCGTTCTTCGGCATCTGCGTCGGCATGCAGTTGATGGCGACCCGCGGCAAGGAGCACGTCACCACCGACGGGCTGAACTGGATCGCCGGCGACGTCGTCAAGATCGCGCCCGATCGCGACGATCTGAAGATCCCGCATATGGGCTGGAATACGCTCGATCAGGTCCGCGAGCATCCGGTGCTGGACCGGCTGCCGCTCGGTTCGAAGGGGCTGCACGCCTACTTCGTGCACTCCTTCCACCTCGCCGCCGAACACGAAGGCGACGTGCTGGCGCGCGCCGATTACGGCGGGCCGGTCACCGCCGTCGTCGGCAAGGACACCGCGATCGGGACTCAGTTTCACCCCGAGAAGAGTCAGCGCTTCGGCCTGGCGCTGATCTCGAACTTTTTGAAGTGGAAGCCGTGAGATGAAAGTGATCTACAAAGTCACCTATCCCAACGGCAAGATCTACGTCGGCAAAGATCTAACCGATAGTATCAACTACTTTGGAAGCGCAGCGAGCGCACTTATTGCCGCCGATTTCACGCGAGAACAGCGGCGAGACTTTGCTATCCGGCGCGAAATCCTGTGGAAGTCGGAAGATGCTACTGATGCCGAAGTCAGTGCGCAGGAAGTTTGTTGGATCAGACATTTCAAGTCGAACGACCCTTCCATTGGATACAATCGCTGGCCAAAACTGAAACTGAAAAGCGAAGCTGCATCGTGATTCTCTTCCCCGCGATCGATCTCAAGAACGGCCAGTGCGTGCGGCTCGAACAGGGCGACATGGCGCGCGCCACCGTGTTCAATCTCGATCCCGCCGCGCAGGCGCAGAGCTTTGCGGCCCAGGGCTTCCAGTACCTGCACGTCGTCGATCTCGACGGCGCCTTCGCCGGCAAGCCGATGAACGCCCACGCGGTCGAGGCGATGCTGAAGGTGGTCAAGATGCCGGTGCAGCTCGGCGGCGGCATCCGCGACCTGAAGACGATCGAAGCCTGGCTGTCCAAGGGCATCGCCCGCGTCATCATCGGCACCGCTGCGGTGCGCGATCCGGCGCTGGTGAAGGAAGCCGCCAAGACGTTTCCCGGCCGTGTCGCGGTCGGGCTCGATGCCCGCGATGGCAACGTCGCGGTCGAGGGCTGGGCCGAGAGCTCGCAGGTGACCGCGCTCGACATCGCGCAGCGCTTTGAAGATGCCGGTGTCGCCGCCATCATCTTCACCGATATCGCCCGCGACGGCCTGCTCAAGGGCATCAATTGGGACGCGACCATCGCGCTGGCCGAGGCAATTTCGATCCCGGTGATCGCCTCCGGCGGCCTCGCTTCGATCGAGGACGTCCGGACGCTGCTCAGCCCCCGTGCCGGAAAACTCGAAGGCGCGATTGCCGGTCGGGCGCTGTACGACGGCCGGCTCGATCCGGCCGAAGCGCTGGCGCTGATCGGCGCCGCCAAGGCGGCCTGAGGACGATCCGATGTTCAAGGTCCGCGTCATTCCCTGCCTCGACGTCAAGGACGGCCGCGTCGTCAAGGGCGTCAATTTCGTCGACCTGCGCGACGCCGGGGATCCGGTCGAGGCGGCGATCGCCTATGACGCTGCGGGCGCCGACGAACTCTGCTTCCTCGACATCACCGCCACCCATGAGAACCGCGGCATCATGCTCGACGTGGTGCGGCGGACGGCTGAAGCCTGCTTCATGCCGGTCACGGTCGGCGGCGGCGTCCGCACCGTCGACGACATCAAGACCCTGCTGCGCTCCGGCGCCGACAAGGTTTCGATCAATTCCGCCGCAGTGGCGCGGCGCGAGTTCGTCAAGGAAGCCGCCGAGAAATTCGGCGATCAGTGCATCGTGGTGGCGATCGACGCCAAGCGCGTGCCCGGCCGCGACCGCTGGGAGATCTTCACCCATGGCGGCCGCAAGGGCACCGGCATCGACGCGATCGAGTTCGCCCAGGAAGTGGTGTCGCTCGGCGCCGGCGAGATCCTGCTGACTTCGATGGATCGCGACGGGACCAAGTCCGGATTCGATATTCCGCTGACCCGGGCGATCGCCGACAGCGTCGGCGTCCCGGTGATCGCCTCGGGCGGCGTCGGCAATCTCGACCATCTGGTCGACGGCATCCGCGAGGGCCACGCCACCGCGGTGCTGGCGGCCTCGATCTTCCATTTCGGCGAGTACACCATTCGTCAGGCCAAGGATCATATGGTCCAGGCCGGGCTGCCGATGCGGCTCGATCCCTAGCGTTACGCGGCGAGGGGCGGTACTCTCGCACCACGAACCGGCAGAGTCAGCGTATGGCCCGTTTCACCCTCCACGATCTCGCCGCGACGGTCGATGCCCGCGCGGCCTCCGGCGGCGACAGCTCCTACACCAAGAAGCTGCTCGACAAGGGCCCCGAGCACTGTGCCAAGAAGTTCGGCGAAGAGGCGGTCGAGATGGTGATCGCAGCGGTCGAGAACGATCGCGGCCACCTGATCTCGGAGGCCGCCGACGTGCTGTTTCACATGCTGGTGCTGCTGAAGTCGCGCGAGGTGAAGCTCGAGGAGGTCGAGGCGGCGCTGGCGCAGCGCACCTCGATGTCGGGCCTGGAGGAAAAGGCGTCGCGCAAGCGCGACTGAACCGAATCGGCATCGGCCGCGCCCGGCGGCCGCAACAACAATAATCCCGCCATCAAAACCAAGGCGAAGGGACTGCGAGATGGACGCAAGGTCGGATCTGCATCACTACAACCCCTACCGGGTGTTCTCGCGGTCGGAATGGGCGAGCATGCGTGAAGACACGCCGATGACGCTCGATGCCGCCGAGGTCGCGGCGCTGCGCTCGATGCATGACCGGCTCGATCTCACCGAAGTCGAAGAAATCTATCTGCCGATGTCGCGGCTGTTGTCGATCCACGTCGCCGCGATGCAGCAGCTCTACTACGCGCAGCGCCGCTTCCTCGGCGTGGTCGAGCGCAAGATGCCGTTCATCATCGGCGTCGCCGGCTCGGTGGCGGTCGGCAAGTCGACAACCGCGCGCGTTTTGCAGGCGCTGCTGGCGCGCTGGTCGCCGCGCCCGACCGTCGATCTCGTCACCACCGACGGCTTCCTGCACCCCAACGCCTATCTCGAGCGCGCCGGGCTGATGCAGAAGAAGGGCTTTCCGGAGAGCTACGACCTGCCGGCGCTGCTCGGCTTCCTGTCCGACATCAAGTCGGGCCGCCGCAAGGTCAAGGCGCCGATCTACTCGCATCTCACCTACGACATCGTGCCGAACAAATTCACGGTGATCGACCGTCCCGACATCCTGATCGTCGAGGGCGTCAATGTGCTGCAGACCGGCCGCCTGCCGCGCGACGGCCAGGCGGTGCCGGTGGTGTCCGACTTCTTCGATTTCTCGGTCTATCTCGACGCCGACGAGCCGGTGTTGCGCGACTGGTACGTCCGGCGCTTTCTGGCGCTGCGCGACACCGCGTTCCATGATCCGCGGTCGTACTTCCATCGCTACGCGGTGCTGTCCGACGAAGAGGCGACTGCGACTGCGATCGCGATCTGGGAACGCACCAACTTGGCCAACCTCGAAGACAACATCCTGCCGACCCGCCCGCGCGCGACCCTGATCCTGAAAAAGGGCGCCGATCACGTGGTGGAGTCGGTGGCGCTGCGAAGGTTGTAGCCGGCAGTCTCTCCGTCATTCCGGGATCCGCGCCAACGGCGCGGAGACTCGGAATCTCGTCGTTAGGAAGAGAGATTCCGGGTTCGCTCGCTGCGCGAGCGCCCCGGAATGACCGTAGGAAATCCGAACGACTACGCCGCGTGCCGCGACGCATCGGCGCCGAAATGTTCGATGTAGCGGGCGCTGATCGCCGACACCGGCAGAATGATCAGCACGTCGGTGGTGCCGAACTGATAGTCGATCACCGCGCCCTCGCCGATCGTGGCGCCGAGCCGCAGATAGCCTTTGATCAGCGGCGGCAGCTCGCGCAGCGCGGCCTTCTGATCGACCGCCTCCTTCGGCAGCCGGTTCATTTCGACATAGCGCGACGGATGCGCGCGCGCGCGCCAGGCTTCCGGCGCCGGCGCGTAGTGATGCAGGAACGACAGCGGCATCGCCAGACGGTCCGGATCGGTGCCGTCGAAGCTGGCGCAGCCCAGCATCACGTCGACGCCGTGTTGCCGCACGTAGGTCCAGATGCCGTGCCACAGCAGCTCGACCGTGCGCTTGTTGCGATACGGCGGCAATACGCAGGAGCGGCCGAGTTCGAGGAAGCGCAGCTCCGGATGCCGGCCGATCAGTCCGCCGATATCGAATTCGCTCTCGGTGTAGAAGCCGCCGTTGCGGTTGGCGACATCCTGCCGGAGCAGCCGATAGGTGCCGACCACCGGCTGCTTGCCGCTGAGCGACGGCTTGGCGGCGTGATCGACCACCAAGAGGTGATCACAGATCGGATCGAACGCATCCTTGTCGCGCCGCGCCAGCATGGTGGGCGCGTCGGCGATCGCGGTGCCGTCCTTGTAGAACACGCGGTAGCGCAGCTTTTGGGCGCGCTTGACGTCCTGCTTGGTCTGCGCCAGCCGCACTTCGAGCGGACCGAGACGGCCCAGCGTCGCCGGCGACGGCGAGCCCAGTGGCTTGCCGGTTTCAGCCAGCTTCGCCGCCGGCTTGAACCAAGTAATCGCGGTTTGCGCGGCGGCTCCGGCGGTCTCCGGGCGCAGCAGCTTGATGAATTTCTTCGAACGGGCGAGATGGTCGGTGTGCATGGCGTCCTCGCGACCGCACCCGTCCCGAACGGAATCGCCGCGGCCTGATCGCACCAACAATCATGGCCGTTCAACAGCGGTGTGACGCGATGATTGCCGAACGATGACATCGCCGCCGACTTTGTTGTTAGCAGCGTCGTTCGGTATCTACTTGCCGTGTCAGGCAGTTTGCCGTGTGGCCGCCAGGTCGGCCAGAATCCCGGAGAGCCTGTCGGGATCGAGCGGCTTGATCAGGACGCCATTCATCCCGGCCGTCCGGCAGGCGTCGCGATCTTCCGCCAGCGTATTTGCGGTCAGCGCCAGGATCGGCACCCGCGTTCCCGTCTGCCCGGCTTCGCATCGCCTGATCTGCCGGGCGGCTTCGAGCCCGTCGAGGACCGGCATCTGCACATCCATCAGCACCAGATCGAACGGGGTACCTGCCTGCCTCGCGGTTCGCCACGACGCGACGGCGCTGCGGCCGTCGCGGGCGATCTCGGCGCGATGCCCGAGCCGGCTCAGCAGCGCACGGATCAGCAGCGCGTTGATATCATTGTCCTCGGCGACCAGAATCGCGAGCCGGGCTTGCGGGACGGCAGGCGGCGCGTCCTGCAGGTCCGGTGGGTCGCCATCGGCGATATTCGGTGCTGCGACTTCGGCGAGCGCGCCGAGCCGCGTGGCCAGCGAAACCGCGCGCAGCGGCTTCACCAGATAGCCGGTGAACGCGGCTGGCAGGCTCGGCAACAATTCGTGCCGCGCCGCGGGTGTCAGCATCACCAGTCGATGCGTCGCATGCAGCGCTGCCTGTCGCGCCAGCGTCTCGAGGGACGCCGAACCGAACGCGTGGTCGATCAGCACCGCGTGCCAGCTCCGTTCCGCCAATCGCGCGACAGCGACATCGGCGTCGTGGCAGGTGCAGGTCGTTGCGCCCCAGCGCGCGAGGCGACGGGCGATCAGCGAGGCTTCGACGGCGTGCGGCGCGACGATCATCACCGATGCGCCGCGCAGGTCCGGCGGCTCCAAGGTCGCGGCTGCGCCGGCGTCTTCGGCTGCGACCAGCGGCAGCGTGACGGTGAAGGTGGTTCCCCGGCCCGGCGTGCTGTCGAGCGCGATCCGCCCACCCATCGCCGCGACGATGCGGTCGCTGATACTGAGGCCGAGGCCGGTGCCGCCAAAATGACGGGCGATGTCGGCATCGGCCTGTTCGAACTCGCGGAAGATCCGCGCCTGCGCGTCGGGCGCGATCCCGATCCCGGTGTCGCGGACGATCAGACGAAATTCGGCAGCTTGATCGCCGGGCTCGGCCGTCAACGTCACACCGCCGGCTTCGGTGAATTTGATGGCGTTGCCGCAGAGATTGAGCAGCACCTGTCGCAACCGGGCGGCATCGCCGATCAGACATGCCGGCAGCCGCTCGTCGATGTCGGCCGCGATTTCCAATCCGCGTGCCTGCGCCCGCGGCGCCAGCAGTTCGACGACGTCTTCGATCAGGTTGCCGAGGACGAACGGGCGGCGATCGAGCTCGATCTTGCCGGCCTCGACCCGCGCGTTGTCGAGCAGCTCGTCGGTCAATGCCAGCAGTGCTTCGCCCGAGGTTTTGACGGCCCTGGCATAGGTCGTCTGCTCGGCGGTCAGCGAGGTGTCGAGCAACAACCGGCTCATGCCGATGATGCCGTTCAGGGGCGTGCGGATTTCGTGCGACGCCATCGCCAGCAGCCGCGATCGGGCGCGGCTCGCTGGATCGCCGGTTGCCGGATCGTCGTCGCCTGCCGCATTCGAGCCGGACCGGTTGCCGTCCTTGATCGGCCGATCCGGCAATGCGCCATGTGAGCCGGTGAGCATTCGCAGGCGGTTCCGCATCCGGCGCAGCCGCATCGTCTGGATCGCGAGTGCCAGACAGGCCAGCGCGAACAGGAAGCTGGCGCCGATCGCAAACGTGTGCGGATCGTATCCTGAGATCTCCGGCGTGCTGCTGAGCAACAATCCATAGGCGCCGCCGAACCCGGCGGAAAACGCCATGGCGGCCCGGCCCGCCAGCACGATGCGCGGATGCCGGCGCGCCATCAGGCGCAGCCTCGACCTGATCCGCAGCTTCCCTGCCATCGTAGCTCCTGCATTTGCCGCCCTAGGCAACGCCGATCCTGGCGCCTTGGGTGCTGCAATCAGGTTGAAGGCTGTCCGGGTGGGCAGCCGCGCTGCAAAAAGGGTTGATGTTGCGTTAACTCCCGCGATCGATTTTCACGCCGCGCGGCGCAGGTCGTCGGCCAGCGCGCGATACGACAGCGCTTCGGCCAGATGGACTCGCCCGATCCGGTCGCAGCCGTCGAGATCGGCGAGCGTTCGGGCGACCCGCAGCACCCGGTGATAACCGCGCGCCGACAGCCGCATGGTTTCGGCGGCCTCGTGCAGCAGTTTGAGGCCGGCGGAATCCGGCTGCGCGGTGGTTTCCAGAACCGCGGCCGGCGCTTCCGCATTGGTACGGACCTGTGGCAGGCCGATCGAGGCGTAGCGGGCGCGCTGCACCTCGCGCGCTGCAGCGACGCGGGCGGCGACTTCGGCGGAGCCTTCGGTCGGTGGCGGCAGGATCAGGTCGGCGGCGCTCACCGCCGGCACCTCGATCCGCAGATCGATCCGGTCCATCAACGGGCCTGAGATGCGCGACTGATAATCGGACGTACAGCGCTCGATCCTGCCGCGCTTGCAGGCGAACCCAGGCTCGAACGCCTGGCCGCAGCGGCAGGGGTTCATGGCCGCCACCAGCATCACCCGGGCCGGATAGGTGATGCGGTGATTGGCGCGCGATACCGCGACCTCGCCGGTTTCCAGCGGCGCCCGCAGCGAATCCAGCACCCGCGGATCGAACTCGGGCAGCTCGTCGAGAAACAGCACGCCCTGATGCGCCAGCGAGATCTCGCCCGGCCGCGCCTTGATGCCGCCGCCGGTCAACGCCGCCATGCTGGCGGAATGATGCGGCGCGCGGAACGGCCGCCGCGACGTCAGTGCGCCGTCGCGGATTTCGCCCGCGACGGAAGCGATCATCGACACTTCGAGCAGTTCGGCCGGCGACAGCGGCGGCAGGATCGACGGCAGCCGCGACGCCAGCATCGACTTGCCGGCTCCCGGGGCGCCGATCATCAACAAATGATGTCCGCCCGCGGCGGCGATTTCGAGCGCCCGCTTGGCGCTCTCCTGGCCCTTGATGTCGCGCAGGTCGATCCTCGACGGCTCCGCCTCCCGGACCCGCGGCTGCGGCCGGCCGAGCAGTTGCGAGCCTTTGAAGTGATTGGCGATCTGGATCAGGGAGCCGGCCGCGATGATCTCGATATCGGGGCTGGCCCAGGCTGCTTCGGAGCCGCAGGCGGCCGGACAGATCAGGCCGTGCTCGCGTCCGTTGGCGGCGATCGCCGCCGGCAGCACGCCGGCGACCGCTGCGATCGAGCCGTCGAGCCCGAGCTCGCCCAGCACGGTGAAGCCTTCGAGCGCGTCGGCCGGAATGGCGCCGATCGCGGCCATCAGCCCGAGCGCGATCGGTAGATCGTAGTGGCTGCCTTCCTTGGGGAGGTCGGCAGGAGCCAGATTGACGGTAATTCGCCGTGCCGGCAGCGCCAGCCCGGATGCGATCAACGCCGACCGCACCCGCTCGCGCGCTTCCGACACCGCTTTGTCGGCGAGTCCGACCACCGCAAAGGCCGGCAGCCCGGGCGACACCTGGACCTGAACATCGACGCTGCGCGCCTCGATGCCCTCAAAAGCCACGGTGGACACGTGCTGGACCATGACGCCTCTCCCGGTCCGAAACGCTAGCGCGGGCGCAGAACCCGCGCAAGAACATTAAGAGAACAAACCGGCGAGGGATCGCCCGCCGGTCCGGGGTCAGGCGCTGGTCTTGTGCCGGCTTTCCAGCGCGATCTCGGTCAGATCGACCTCGAGCCGCGCCATCATCAGGAGCTGGACGGCCGAAGGGATGCCGAGGTCTTCGGCCTGCTCGATCGCGCGGTTGATCGTCAGCGCCAGCGTGTCGATGCTGACCGCCTGCTGTTTGATCGGCGCATTGGCCGCATTGAGAACCACCGGCCGCGCTGCGCGGGGCTTGGACGAAGCGTTCATCGGATCACCTGAAATTCCGGAAGCGATTGGCGACGCACGGCCTCGAGACCGCGCCATTCCAGCGTTGGGCCGGGCACCGACCGGCGGCTGCAGATTCCGACCCAGGCTTCGTCATCGATGTCGACGATCACCGCGGTGGTCGAGAAGCCGTTGATGTCCTGAGGCAGACCGAGTGGCTTGGCCTTCCAGCCCTGATCCACCAGCCGGGGGAGCCACCAGGTTTCCAGCACGATGGTGAACGCCGACAGCCCGATCGACAGTCCGTATTCCATCGCGGCCGCCTGGATCACCGCCTCGGCGCGCGGTCCGCCATGTTCGCCGCGCTTGCGCGGCACCACGAAGATCCGCGACAGCTCGTAGGCGTCCGACCGGTGAACCGAGCCGGCGAGGGCCAGTTGAGGAAATACGTCGCTGAGCAGCGTGGGCGAGGTGGTCGGCACCATTCGCATGCCGGCGACGATCTCGTCGTTGTCGACGCCGAGCAGATACACCGCATCTTCGGTGTCGAACTGATCGATCTCGCGGCCGTCGGGCCGCGCCAGCTCTTTCCAGCCGCGTTCGACGACGTAGATCTGGTGCCGAATCCGGAAATAATTGTCGAGCAGACCGGCGTAGAGCGCCCGGTTCTCCCGACGGATGACATGAACCTGCATGCTGATTTTCCCTCCTGCAGTGGGGTCTGCGGGAGAGAACTGTGCAGGTGCGAACGGGAACCGAACTACTGTCCGATCGGACAGGTCACAGCCGGATCAATCCAAGCGTCAGCGCCTTGGCCACCGCAGCGGTGCGGTTGGCCGCGTCGAGTTTGCGAGCCGCCTCGATCAGATGAAATTTCACGGTGCGCTCGGCGATGCACAGGATCATCGAGATCTCCCAGGCGGTCTTGCCCTGGGCGGCCCATTGCAGGATCTCGCATTCCCGTGCGGTGAGCTTGTTGCGGCGGCCGGGCTTCGGCCGGCCGAGCGTGCGCAGGCGGCTGTGGGCGTAGATGCTGACGAGCTGCATCGCGCCCCGGGCCGCGGGGCTGAGATCAGGATCCTTGCCGGCCATGCTGATCGCGGCGCTGCCGTCGTCGTAGTGAAGCGGAATGCAATAGCCCTCGACCAGGCCGAATTCGGCCGCGCGGGTCATCACCCGATGCGCGGCCGGATCGCGGTCGCGGTCGTATGGCGCCTCCGACCAGACGAACGGATGCACCGTGCTGGCGACATGGCGCGGCACCGGGTCGACCGCGCTGAAATTCTCGCTGACGTAGAGGTCGAACCAGTCGCGCGGCCAGCCATTGGCCAGCGTCAATTCCGGCAGTCCGGCATTTCGCGACGGCAGTCCGGCTATGATGTAGGCGGTGAAGCCGCAGCTCGCGATCAGCGACTCGAATTGGCTGACCAGCGCCGGCGCATCCAGCCGTTCGACGGCATCGACGAATTCGAGCGCGCGCCGTCCCCAAAGCTGATCCTCGCCGACGATCATGCTGCCGCAACCTCCGATCCGATAACTGCCGGGCGCGAGGCCGGTTCGCCTGCCGTCGACCGAGCGACCACACCATAGCTTACCGCGGCGGTATCCACCACGCGCCGGATGCCTCGGCAGTCGTCGGCTGTTCGGATAGTGGACGCGCCGCTTAGTTGTGCGGCCAGTGCGGCCGACTGGCAAGAGGGACGTTCGGCGCGCCCGGGCCGAACCAGGCCGCGCACCCCCGCCGGTCCGTCAGGCCCTTTTCGCCGCGATGACGTCCCAGATCCTGGCTGCGATGTCCGGGCCGCCGAGCCGGGCGACTGCACGGATTCCGGTCGGCGAGGTGACGTTGATCTCTGTCAGGTAGCCGTCGATTACATCGATACCTACGAACAACAGCCCACGCTCGCGCAGTTTCGGACCAAGTGCCGCACAGATCTGTTGCTCGCGCGGCGACAGGTCGGTGGCCGCCGCGGCGCCGCCGCGGACCATATTGGAGCGAAGATCGTCGGCGGCCGGAACGCGGTTGACGGCGCCGGCGAACTCGCCATCGACCAGAATGATGCGCTTGTCGCCGTGCTTCACCTCCGGGAGGAAGCGCTGGATCACCCAGGGTTCACGGAAGGTGACCGCGAACATGTCGTACAGCGAGCCGAAATTGATGTCCTGCGGCAGCACCCGAAACACCGCAGCGCCCCCGTGGCCGTGCAGCGGCTTCATCACCACCGCACCGTGCTCGGCCCGGAACGCGTTGATCTCGTCCTTGTCGCGGCTGATCAGCGTCGGCGGCATCAGTTCGGTGAAGTCCATCACGAACAGCTTCTCCGGCGCATTCCTGACGCTGGCCGGGTCGTTGACCACCAGCGTGTGCGGGTGGATGCGCTCGAGCAGATGCGTCGAGGTGATGTACGCAAGGTCGAACGGCGGATCCTGACGCAGCAGCACCACGTCGAAGCTGCGCATGTCGACGCGCGCAGGCTCGCCCAGCGTGAAGTGATCGCCCTCCTGATCGCGCACCTTCAGGCTCTGCACCGATGCGATCACCTCGTTGCCGCGCAGCGACAATTTATCGGGCGTGAAGTACGAGATCGAATGGCCGCGGGCCTGTGCTTCGAGCAACAGCGCGAACGTCGAATCGCCACGGATGTTGATCCGCGCGATGGGGTCCATCTGGACGGCGACCTTCAATGTCATGTCGGGTGTTCCGGAGTTGGCAGGGCGGTGACGATGCGGCGGCGCGGCGATCCGGTCAAGCAGCCGGGCTCACGGCGTGGCGTCGAAGGCGCCGGGCAGATGCCGTGGCGCGGTGTCGGGCGAGATCAGAATGGCGTCGAAGCGCAGCTCGCTCATCGCGTGTTCGGGATGGCGGCTCAGCCACGCTTCGGCGGCCGCGACGATGCGGGCCTGCTGCCGCGGTGTCACCGCATAGGCGGCATCGTCGACATTGCGGCGCGCTTTGACCTCGACGAACGCCACCAGCGCGCCGCGCTGGGCGACGAGGTCGATCTCGCCGCAGCGGACCTTGAAGCGACGCGCCAGGATGCGGTAGCCCTGCCGTTCGAGATAATCGGCCGCGCTGGCTTCGGCCGACAACCCGGTCCGGAACGCGGCGAGTCGCGCCAGGACCGACCGGCGCGAGGGCTCGATCTTAGCCATCGTCGGTCTCGCGGCGTCGTGCCAGGGCGAGCGCGCGCGCGTAGATGTCGCGCCGCGGCCGGCCCGAAAGTTCGACGCCCTGCGCCACCGCATCCTTGACGCTGTGCCGAGTCAATGCCTCCTCCAGCCAGCGATCGAGCGCGTCGTCGCTCATCACCTGCGCGGCCGGATCGGGCGGCGCGATCACCACCACGAACTCGCCACGGGTCTCCATCTCGTCGGCTAGCGCTGCGAGTTCGGCCAGCGGCGCGCGGCGCACCTCCTGGTGCAGCTTGGTGAGTTCGCGGCAGATCGCCGCTTCGCGCGCCTCGCCGAGCAGATCGGCGAGGTCGCGCACCGCGTTCTGAATCCGGCTGCCGGCTTCGAACAGCACCAGGGTCGCGTCGATCGCCGCAAGCTCGGCGAGGCGGGCGCGGCGAGCGCCCTGTTTGGGCGGCAGGAAGCCGCCGAAGAAGAACCGATCCGTCGGCAGCCCGGCGAGCGTCAACGCCACCATGACGGCGGAGGGGCCCGGCAAACTGATTACTTGGTGTCCGGCAGCGTACACGTCGCGCACCAGCTTGTAGCCGGGATCGGAAATCAGCGGCGTGCCGGCGTCGGACACCAGTGCGACAGAACCGCCCTGGCCTAGGATTTCGAGGAGCTTCGGCCGCGCCTGCGCGGCATTGTGCTCGTGATACGGTTTCAGCCGCGCCGAGATGCCATATCGTTCGAGCAGGCGATGCGTGATTCGTGTATCTTCGCAGGCGATCAGATCGGCGCCGGCCAGTGTTTCCAGCGCACGCAAGGTGATATCGCCGAGATGGCCGATCGGCGTCGCCACCAGATGCAGACCGGGCGTCGCGCGCGGTGCGACCAGACGCTGCCCGGCGATCAGGAAGGTTCGCGCGTCGGGCTCCGATGGGTCGGACGACGGGACGGAGATCTGTGGTTTGACGCGCATCGGACCGGCTTGATGGTCATCCTGGAGGGCATGAACGAGGCGGGATGATCGAAAACGACGGCACAGTGATTTGTCCGGCGCCGCTAACCAGCATAGACCTATTGGCCCGGTTAATCATTGGCCGACATTGTGATGAAATCTCCGGCGAAAGCCCCCGCGGGCCGATCGTTCGGAAGACGACACGGGATCCGGCGCTGCGCCGGACCGCCGCAAGAGATGGCATGGGAAGCTTGCACGATCCACACACGAAACCGTTGCGAACCACACGCCGCGCCGCACTGGGCCTGATCCTCGGGGCCCCGCTGCTGAGCGCCTGCTCCGGCGTCCAGCAGACCCTGAGCGACCGGTTCGGCCAGTCGCAGCCGGCGACCGGGCCCGCTCAGCAGCCGACTGCGGTCGGCAACGGCCGGGTCAAGGTCGGGCTGGTGCTGCCGCTGTCGGCACCCGGCAATGCCGGTGTCGCCGCCCAGTCGATGAAGAATGCCGCCGAGATGGCGCTGGCTGAATTCCACAATCCCGACGTTCAGTTGCTGATCAAGGACGACGGCGGCAATCCGCTCGGCGCCCAGTCGGCGACCCAGCAGGCCCTCGACGAAGGCGCCGAAATCATTCTCGGGCCGTTGTTCGCGCAATCGGTTCCGGCGGCCGCGCAGGCGGCACGGGCCCGTGGCGTCACGGTGATCGCGTTCTCGACCGATTCCAGCGTTGCCGGCCGCGGCGTCTATCTGCTGAGCTTCCTGCCGGAATCCGACGTCAACCGGATCGTCGGTTACGCCGGCAGCATCGGCAAGCGTTCCTACGCGGCGCTGCTGCCGGACAATGCCTACGGGTCGGTGGTCGAGGCCGCCTTCAAGCAGATCGCCAACCAGAAGGGCGGGAGGATCGTCGCGTTCGAGAAGTACGGCGCCGATCGCAGTGGCCCGGCGCGCTCGATCGCCGCCTCGCTCGGCAATGCCGATGCACTGCTGCTCGCCGACGACGGCGACGCGCTGGCCGGCATCGCTGAGACGCTGACCGCCTCCGGGGCCGATTTGAAGCGCGTGCAGCTTCTCGGCACCGGGCTGTGGGACAATCCGCGGGTGTTCTCGACCCCGGCGCTGCAGGGCGGCCTGTTCGCGGCGCCCGACCCGTCCGGCTTCCGAGCGTTTTCGGGCCGGTATCGCACCCGCTACGGCCAGGATCCGGTCCGCACCGCGACGCTCGCCTATGACGGCGTGGCGCTGGTGGCGGCGCTGTCACGGACCCAGGGTCCGCAGCGGTTCTCGAGCGAAACGCTGACGAACCCGTCCGGCTTCGCCGGCATCGATGGGCTGTTCCGGTTCAGGGCCGACGGTACCAACGAGCGCGGCTTGGCGGTCATGAAGGTCGCTACCGGCGGCGCGCAGGCCGTCGCCGGCTCGCCGAAGAGTTTTGGAGCGTAGCGCGGTCTCATCTCGTTCCGGGTTCGCACCTCGCCGGTGCGCCCCGGGAACCACACCTGGGGTGCGGACTACGCCGCCAGATCGGCCACCACGGCGTCGAGCACCGGGAAGCCCTCTTGCGTCACGCGCAACCGGCCGTCGGCATCGACCGCGATCGCGCCCTCTTCGCGCAGCAGCGCGATCCGCGATGGATCGAGCGGCCGTCCCGACAGCGCCTGATAGCGCCGCGGATCGATGCCCTCGGCGAGCCGCAGCCCCATCAGCAGAAATTCGTCGGCGCGCTCTTCGCTGGTGAGGCGTTCGTCGGCGATCAGCCCGTGGCCGGTGGCTTCCACCCGCATCAGCCAGCTCTCGGGGCGTTTCTCGGTCGCGGTGGCGTAGCGCACCGCGCCGATATCGAGCCGGCCGTGGGCGCCGGGGCCGATCCCGGCATATTCCTGGCCGCGCCAGTAGATCAGATTATGCCGGCACTCTGCGCCCGGGCGGGCGTGGTTGGAAATCTCGTAGGCCGGCAGGCCGAGTTCCGCGCACACTGATTGAGTGACGTCGTACAACGCCCGTGCTTCGGCCTCGTCCGGCGTCGGCAGTTTGCCGGCCTTGTGCAGGGAATAGAACGGCGTGTCGGGCTCGATGGTGAGCTGATACAGCGACAGATGCTCGGCGGCCTCGCCGATCGCATAGCGCAGTTCGGCTTCCCACATCGCCGCGGTCTGGCCGGGGCGTGCGTAGATCAGATCGAACGAGTAGCGGTCGAACGCCGACTTGGCGATCGCCACCGCATTGATGGCTTCTTCGGCCGAATGCAGCCGTCCGAGCGCCTTCAGCGAGGCGTCGTCGAGCGCCTGCACGCCGAGCGAGACCCGGTTGACGCCGGCCGCCCGATAGCCGCGAAAACGCGTCGCCTCGACGCTGGTCGGATTGGCCTCGAGCGAGACTTCTGCATCCGGTTCGACGTGCCAGTGCCGGGCGATGGCGTCGAGGATCGCCGCCACGGTCGAAGGCTGCATCAGGGATGGCGTGCCGCCGCCCAGGAAGATCGAGCTGACCTGGCGCGGACCGATCCGCTCCGCGGTGGTGGCGATCTCGCGCGCGAAGCCGCGGGCGAACCGCTCCTCGTCGATCGCGGCGTGGCGGACATGGCTGTTGAAGTCGCAATACGGGCACTTCGACAGGCAGAACGGCCAGTGCACGTAAACGCCGAAAGCTGGATCGGGGCTAGCCCGCAAGGCAGATCTCCGCCAGTTTGACGAACGCCTTGGCGCGATGCGACAGGCCGAGGCCGAGCGGCGGCAGGCCGTGCTTCTCGACGCTGGTCATCTCGCCGAAGGTTCGGTCGTGCCCGTCGGGCAGGAAAATCGGATCGTAGCCGAACCCGGCTGTCCCACGCGGTGGCCACACTAAAGTACCGCCGGCGTGCGCCTCGACCTCCTCGACGTGCCCATCAGGCCAGGCCACACACAGCGCCGACACGAAATGCGCGGTGCGCCGCTCCGGCGCGGTGGCGCCGCGTTCCTGCAGCAGCCGTTCGATCTGCGCCATGGCAGCGCCGAAATCCTTAGTCTCGCCGGCCCAGCGTGCGGAATATATTCCCGGGGCACCGCCGAGCGCATCGACTGCCAGTCCGGAATCGTCGGCAAACGCCGGCAGTTGCGCGGCCCTGGCGGCGGCTTCGGCCTTGATCCGGGCATTGGCCTGGAAGCTGTCGCCGGTCTCGTCCGGCTCGGCGAGGCCGAGCTCGCCGGCGGAGATCGCTTCGATGCCGTAAGGAGCCAAGAGCTCGCGCATCTCGGCCAGCTTGCCGGGATTATGGGTGGCGATCATGAGCTTACCGGTGATTCGACGATGCATAGCGGTGTCAGCCTAGCTCAGCGCGCGCTGCGAAGAGGTTGCAGGAATGACTCACCCCACCGCCATTTTCTGCAGATCCACCAGCCTGGCGACGCCCTTCTGGGCGAGCGCCATCAGCTTGAGGAACTCGTCCTGCGAGAACGGCGTGCGCTCTGCGGTGCCCTGCACCTCGACCAGGCGGCCGTCGCCGGTCATCACGAAATTGGCGTCGGTCTCGGCCTCGGAGTCCTCGGCATAGTCGAGATCCAGCACCGGGGTGCCGTTGTAGATGCCGCAGGAGATCGCCGCGACATTGTCGCGGAGCACCTGGGTCTTGATCATGTTGCGAGCCTTCATCCAGTTCAGGCAGTCGGCGAGCGCGACCCAGGCGCCGGTGATCGAGGCGGTGCGGGTGCCGCCATCGGCCTGCAGCACGTCGCAATCGACCGTAATCTGGCGCTCTCCGAGCGCCTCAAGATCGACGATGGTGCGCAGCGAGCGGCCGATCAGGCGCTGAATCTCCACGGTGCGGCCATTCTGCTTGCCGGCCGAAGCCTCGCGCCGGGTGCGTTCCAGCGTGGCACGCGGCAGCATGCCGTATTCGGCCGTCACCCAGCCGCGGCCCTGGCCCTTCAGCCACGGCGGCAGCCGTTCTTCCAGGGTGGCGGTCACCAGCACATGGGTGTCGCCGAACTTCACCAGGCAGGAGCCCTCGGCGTATTTGACCACGCCGCGTTCCAGCGACACGGCGCGCAATTCGTCGGGCGCACGGCGGCTCGGCCGCATGGGGACCTCCATCTATTGCGGGGGGAAAAATCAACGTTGCGGTGCTTTTAGGGGGCCGCAGCCGCAGCGGCAAGGGTTGCGGCCGGCAACCCGGCGCTGACCGCTTGTAACTCGACGGAAGCGACGACAGATTAAGCGGATCACGGAGGAGAATTTGGTTCAGCACGACCCGATCGGCCTGATCGCGCCCAATGCCGGCCTTGCCCAGCTCAACGAGCGCTCGCGGGAGATATTTCGTCAGATCGTCGAAAGCTATCTCGCGACCGGTGAGCCGGTCGGCTCCCGCAACATTTCCCGTCTGATTTCCGTCCCGCTGTCGCCGGCTTCGGTGCGCAACGTGATGGCCGATCTCGAACAGCTCGGCCTGATCTACGCCCCGCATACCTCGGCCGGCCGGTTGCCGACCGAACTCGGTCTGCGATTCTTCGTCGACGCCCTGATGCAGGTCGGCGACCTGACCGAGCCGGAGCGGCAGTCGATCCAGGCGCAGCTTTCGTCAGTGGGGCGGGCCCACACGGTCGAAGCCGCGCTCGGCGAGGCGTTGACACGGCTGTCCGGCCTGACGCGGGCCGCCGCGGTGGTGCTGACCGCAAAGGCCAATGTCCGGCTCAAGCACATCGAATTCGTTCGGCTGGAGCCGGAGCGGGCGCTGGTGATTCTGGTGGCCGAAGACGGTCAGGTCGAAAATCGTGTGCTGACGCTGCCGCCGGGTGTGCCGTCGTCGGCGCTGGTGGAGGCCGCCAATTATCTTAACGCGAGGATCCGGGGCCGGACGTTGGCGGAGGCGCGGCTCGAGCTCGAATCGCTGATGGTCCAGAACAAGGCTGAACTGGATCAGCTCACCCAGAAGGTCATCGCGGCCGGCGTCGCGAGCTGGTCGGGCGGCGACGGCGACGACCGGCAATTGATCGTGCGCGGCCACGCCAATCTGCTCGAAGACCTGCATGCGCTCGACGATCTGGAGCGGGTGCGGCTATTGTTCGACGATCTCGAGACCAAGCGCGGGGTGATCGATCTGCTCGGCCGCGCCGAAAGCGCCGACGGCGTCCGGATCTTCATCGGCTCGGAGAACAAGCTGTTCTCGCTGTCGGGCTCGTCCACCATCATCGCGCCTTACAGCGACGGGGCCGGCCACATCGTCGGCGTGCTCGGCGTGATCGGGCCGACCCGGCTGAACTATGCGCGGGTGATCCCGATGGTCGATTACACCGCGCGGATCGTCAGCCGGATGCTGGGCGGCTGATTTTCCGAAACTTGATTTTCGCGCCGCAAACCACGATATCCCGGCCAGCTCTCCCGTAACGATCCAGAGATTTTTCAAGAAGGTAGCGTGATGACCGAGACTGATGGACAGAAGGACAACAACCAGGACACGGCGCAGGCCGCCGCCGATCCGGTCGTTTCCAAGCCGTACATCATGCCGGACGACCCGGAAGAAGGATCGAACGAGGCCCTGGTGCGCGAGGCTGCGGATGCGCGCGACAAGATGCTACGCACGCTGGCCGAGATGGAGAACCTGCGCAGGCGGACCCAGAAGGAGGTCGCAGACGCCCGTACCTACGGGGTAACGTCGTTCGCGCGCGACGTGCTCGATATCGCCGACAATCTGCAGCGCGCGCTCGATGCGGTGCCGGCCGACGCCCGCGCCAACGCCGAGCCCGGCCTCAAGGCCCTGATCGAGGGTGTCGAGCTGACCGAGCGCTCGCTGCTCAACGCGCTGGAAAAAAACGGCGTCAAGAAGTTCGACCCTAAGGGCCAGAAGTTCGATCCGAATTTCCAGCAGGCGATGTACGAAGTGCCGGATCCGTCGGTGCCGGCCGGCACCGTTGTGCAGGTGGTACAGGCCGGCTTCACGATCGGCGAACGGGTGCTGCGCCCGGCGCTGGTCGGAGTGGCCAAGGGCGGCGCCAAGGCTGCGCCAAGCGACGGCGGCACCGAGGCCGGCAACGCCGGCTGATTCGATTCGCGGCTTCGGCCCGTGCCGGAGCCGCACCGCTCGCCAGGCTCAACAAATGGTCTGAGAGAACAAACGGCGCGCGGTTGCGTACGTCGTTCGGTGCCGATCAGCGCGGCTGCAGTCCGTCGCGCACTTTGCGGAAGCGCGGAAAGGCCTCCGCCCACTGCTCCTTCGGTGACGAACCGATCACCCGCATCGCCACATTGGCGCTGCCGAAGCGCAGCCATTGCACCACGGTCACCGGCGTATTGTCCTTGCCGCTGACGCCGGTGATCCGGGTCTCGAATCCCTGGGCGCCGTCGATCCGCATCGGCTCCGACATGGTGATCTTGCCGTCGCGTAGTCCGGGAATCGCTTCGGCGGCCTGCTGGGCGAAGCGGGCGCGGTCGTCGGTCTTTTCAGGCACCGAGCCGATCAACCCCAGCACCATGAACGGTCCGGTCTCGACCGCCTCCTCGTTGCCGTCGGTCAGCAGCAGCGCGACGCCGGGCGCCAGCGTCCGCACCGTCTTGAAATCTCCGAGCTCGCGGACCTTGAACGGCATCTGGGCGATCTGCTCGTCGGCCGGCACCTGCTGGCGGACCGAGACCGATGCCAGCATCTTCTTGACCGCCTCGTCCGAATACGTCTCGGATTTGACAGCGGCGACCTGCACCGCGACGTACCCGGAAAACAGCTTGCTGCCCGGCACGATCATCGAGTAGCGACGGACCTTGTCGGGGCCGATCACGGCGTCCTCGGCGGTGAAATAGCCGCTGCCGGCGGGAGTCTCGATCTTCTCCGGCTTGACGTTGCCGAGCGAGCCCTCGGGCGCCGCTTTGAACGCGGCATCGACCTTTTCGAAGGCCGGGCCCGGCAGCTCCGAGACCAGCACCTTGACGCCGTGGTCGTCGGATTCAAAGCCCAGGAAGGCATTGGATTGGGTCAGCCCTGGCATCGGCACGATGCCGACCCGGATGCCGCGTGGGTAGACCGTGTCGGCAGCCACCGCATGGGTCGCGGCGACCGACAGCAGGGCAATCGCAAACAGGCGCGCTATCTGTCTCATGGCGAGTGTCCTGAGGCCGCATTGAGGCCGTTGTTTGGTGGGGCATCGACCGCCGGGGCGCGGCAAATCGGTCGGTCGGCAACCTCGATGATGCGCTGCCGGCGCCGACCCCGCAAGCTGCACTGCAGCGCGCTAACGCGGTGTTTCGTAACGATTCGTAAAGCCCATGATTTCGTGATCGAAACGCCGCAACGGTCCTTGCGGACCCGACCCCCCCTCCTATATCAGGCTCACCGCCGCCAAATCGCGAGCAATTGAATTTTCTTGGGGGTTTGGACCGGTGCGCCGTCAGGGCCCGTCCAACTCGCCGCAAAAAGAAGGATGTGAACACCATGGGAAAGGTCATTGGTATCGACCTTGGCACCACGAATTCGTGCGTCGCCGTAATGGATGGTAAGTCTGCCAAAGTCATCGAGAACGCCGAGGGTATGCGCACCACCCCGTCGATCGTCGCGATCACCGACGACGGCGAGCGTCTGGTCGGCCAGCCGGCGAAGCGTCAGGCGGTCACCAATCCCGAGCGCACCTTCTTCGCGGTGAAGCGCCTGATCGGCCGCCGCTACGACGACCCGATGGTCGAAAAGGACAAGGGCCTCGTCCCCTACAAGATCGTCAAGGCCTCGAACGGCGACGCTTGGGTCGAAGCCGACGGCAAGACCTATTCGCCTTCGCAGGTCTCGGCCTTCATTCTGCAGAAGATGAAGGAGACCGCGGAAGCCCATCTCGGCCAGAAGGTCGATCAGGCCGTCATCACCGTTCCGGCGTACTTCAACGACGCCCAGCGCCAGGCCACCAAGGACGCCGGCAAGATCGCCGGTCTCGAAGTGCTGCGCATCATCAACGAGCCGACCGCGGCCGCGCTGGCCTACGGTCTCGACAAGGCCAAGACCGGCACCATCGCGGTGTACGACCTCGGCGGCGGCACTTTCGACGTCTCGATCCTGGAGATCGGCGACGGCGTGTTCGAGGTGAAGTCGACCAACGGCGACACTTTCCTCGGCGGTGAAGACTTCGACATGCGTCTGGTCAACTACCTCGCCGACGAATTCCAGAAGGAGCAGGGCATCGACCTGCGCAAGGACAAGCTTGCGCTGCAGCGCCTGAAGGAAGCCGCCGAAAAGGCCAAGATTGAGCTGTCGTCGACGACGCAGACCGAGATCAACCTGCCGTTCATCACTGCGGACCAGTCCGGTCCGAAGCATCTGACCATGAAGCTGACCCGCGCCAAGTTCGAAGCGCTGGTCGACGATCTGGTGCAGAAGACCATCGAGCCGTGCCGCAAGGCGCTGAAGGATGCCGGCCTCACCGCCGGTGAGATCAGCGAAGTGGTGCTGGTCGGCGGCATGACCCGCATGCCGAAGGTCCAGGAGGTGGTGAAGCAGTTGTTCGGCAAGGAGCCGCACAAGGGCGTCAACCCGGACGAAGTCGTGGCGATCGGCGCGGCGATTCAGGCCGGCGTGCTGCAGGGCGATGTCAAGGACGTGCTGCTGCTCGACGTCACCCCGCTGTCGCTGGGCATCGAGACGCTGGGTGGCGTGTTCACCCGCATCATAGATCGCAACACCACGATCCCGACCAAGAAGAGCCAGGTGTTCTCGACCGCCGAAGACAATCAGAACGCGGTCACCATCCGGGTCTTCCAGGGCGAGCGTGAAATGGCGGCCGACAACAAGATGCTCGGTCAGTTCGACCTGATGGGCATTCCGCCGGCACCGCGCGGCATGCCGCAGATCGAGGTGACGTTCGACATCGACGCCAACGGCATCGTCAACGTCTCGGCCAAGGACAAGGCGACCGGCAAGGAGCAGCAGATCCGCATCCAGGCTTCTGGCGGTCTGTCCGACTCCGAGATCGACAAGATGGTCAAGGACGCCGAAGCCAACGCGGCCGAGGACAAGAAGCGCCGCGAGGCGGTCGACGCCAAGAACCACGCCGACGCGCTGGTGCACTCCACCGAGAAGGCTCTGGCCGAGCACGGTTCGAAGATCGACGAAGGCGAGCGCCGCAGCATCGAGGACGCGCTCAGCGATCTGCGTGAAGCGCTGAAGGGCGATGATGCCGAGGCAATCAAGGCCAAGAGCAACACCCTTGCGCAGGCTTCGATGAAGCTCGGCGAAGCGATGTACAAGCAGGCCGAAGCCGGCGGCGGCGCTCAGCAGGCCGGCAAGGACGACGTGGTCGACGCGGAATTCACCGAAGTCGACGACGACAAGAAGAAGTCGGCGTAAGTCACCTCCGACGGAGACTTCGCGACGAGGACCATGCCCCCATCTGACGAACGCCATCCGCGGTCATCAGGTGGGGGTTGTCTTGTAAGGCGTGCCGATCCCGGTTCGGGGCTGGTCGCCGGCCGTGGCGGGCGCTCCCTCGGATCGTCTTTCACCGGCATGAAAGCTGCACGAGCCCGGCGCTGAACGGGTCGAATTCCAGCAGGTTTGACGGATGTCCACCACCAAGCGTTGCTACTACGAAACCCTCGAAGTCGAGCGCAACGCCGACGATTCGACGCTGAAAAGCGCTTTTCGTAAGCTCGCGATGAAATGGCACCCGGACCGCAATCCGGGCGATCCGCAGTGCGAGATCAAGTTCAAAGAGATCAACGAAGCCTACGAAGTGCTCAAGGACGGTGATAAGCGCGCCGCCTACGACCGCTACGGACACGCCGCCTTCGAGCAGGGCGGCTTCGGCGGCGGCGCCGGCTTCGGTACGGGGTTCGCCTCCTCGTTCTCCGACATCTTCGAAGATCTGTTCGGCATGGCCTCCCAGCGCGGCCGTGGCACCGGGCGCGAGCGCGGTGCCGACCTGCGCTACAATATGGAGATCACGCTCGAGGATGCCTTCAAGGGCAAGACCGCGCAGATCGAAATTCCGGTCTCGGTGACCTGCGAGGCTTGCTCCGGCACCGGCGCCAAGGCCGGCACCAAACCGAAGACCTGCTCGACCTGCGGCGGCGCCGGCCGGGTTCGCCAGGCCCAGGGCTTCTTCACGCTCGAACGCACCTGCCCGAGCTGCCAGGGCCGCGGCCAGACCATCGAGGATCCCTGCCCGTCCTGCACCGGCTCCGGCCGGGTCACGCGGGAGCGGACGTTGTCGGTCAACATTCCGCAGGGCGTCGAAGACGGCACTCGGATCAGGCTCGCCGGGGAAGGCGAAGCCGGGTTGCGCGGCGGTCCGCCCGGCGATCTCTACATTTTCCTGTCGCTCGCCAATCACGCCATCTTCCAGCGCGATGGCGCCGATCTGCACTGTCGGGTGCCGATCTCGATGGTCACGGCGGCGCTCGGGGGCGAATTCGAAGTCCCGACCATCGACCGCGGCAAGACCAAGGTCAAAGTGCCGAGCGGCACTCAGACCGGGCGACGCTTCCGGATCGGCGGCAAGGGAATGCCTGTGCTGCGTTCCCGGCAGGTCGGCGACATGTACGTCCAGGTGGTGGTGGAAACCCCGCAGAACCTGACCAAGAAACAGCAAGAACTGCTGGCCGAGTTCGAAAAATTGTCGTCGGGTGAAACCCAGCCCGAAGCCGTGGGTTTCTTCTCCAAGGTCAAAGAATTCTTTGGCTCGCGTGCGAGCGCTCCCTGACGGTCGTCTAACTTGACCGCTTGGGAAGCGGCCTATACTTGTGGATGTAACAAAAATTTGACACTGGGCCGCGTTTTCCCGGTTGGTAGCTGAATGGCTTTGCAGTCGTCCGTTCGCGCGTTCAAGAAGCCGGCCCGTCCGCTCGACGACGAGGTCCGCTTTCTGCGCTCTTGGATCGAGAAGCCGTTGCGGATGGGTGCCGTGATGCCATCCGGCCGGCTGTTGGCCCGCACCATGGCGCGCTACGTCGATATCGATTCCAACGGCCCGGTGATCGAACTCGGACCGGGTACTGGGGCGATCACCAGCGCTCTGGTCGAGCATGGCGTCGACCAGAAGCGTCTGGTTCTGCTCGAATTCGATCCCGGGTTCTGCGCACTGCTGCGTGAGCGGTTTCCGCAGGCCAAGGTGGTGCAGGGCGACGCCTATCGGCTGCGCGACTCGCTGTGGGATGCGCTCGACGTGCCCGCCACTGCGGTCGTATCCGGGCTGCCGCTCGTCACCAAGCCGATGCTGACGCGGATGAAACTGATACGCGATGCCTTCAATCTGCTCGAACCCGGCGCGCCGTTCGTGCAGTTCACCTATTCGGTTGCGCCTCCGATTCCGAAATCACTGTCCGGCGTCGCCACCGAAGCCTCCGAGCGGATCTGGATGAATGTTCCGCCGGCGCGGGTTTGGGTTTACCGCAAGCGCTGAGCGCCGCGGGCAGCTCCGCTTCCTCTTACCCCTCCATTCCCTGACAGCATCCGGCGCTAGATCATTCCGGCGGCCTTGATCGAAGGCTTGCAGTGGGAGATACCGGGTCATGTCCGCGGTTAAGATCCTGATCATACCCGGCTCGTTGCGCACCGGCTCGCACAATGTGCGGCTGGCCGCCGCCGCTGCGCGCGAACTGGCGCGCGCCGACGTCGACGCGACGTGGCTGTCGCTCGCGGACTATCCGTTGCCGATCTACGATGCCGACCTCGAGGCAAAGTCCGGCGTGCCGAAGAACGCCGTCGGCCTGAAGCGGATGATCGGCGCGCACCATGGCGTGCTGATCGTCAGTCCCGAATATAATTCGGCGCCGCCGCCGCTGCTGAAAAATGCCATCGACTGGGTGTCGCGGGTCGCCGATCCGCACGAAGCCCCGGGGCAGGTATTTCGCGACCGCGCCTTCGCGCTCGCCGCTGCTTCCGAAGGCAAGCTCGGCGGCGCCCGCTGCCTCGCCGCGCTGCGGCTGATTCTGACCGGCTGCCGCGCACCGGTGATTCCCAATCAGCTCGCGCTGTCGTTCGCTCACATGGCCTACGACGACGACGACAGGCTCAAGCTCCCCGCCGACAGCGCTGCCCTGCAGGCGATGGTCCGGCAATTGATCGATTTCGCCCAGCAGATGATGAGGTAACGAGTTCATGACGACAGCCGACATCCCTGACCGCGACCGGCTGATCGTCGCGCTCGATCTGCCCGATCTGCGCGTTGCGGAGGCGATGGTCGACCGTCTCGGCGACAGCGTCACTTTCTACAAGATCGGCTATCAGCTCGCTTATGCGGGCGGGTTACCGCTCGCCCGCGCGCTGGTCGGCGCCGGCAAGCAAGTGTTCGTCGATCTCAAGCTGCACGACATCGGCAACACCGTCGCACGCGGCGTCGAAAGCCTGAGCCATCTCGGCGCCAGCTTTCTCACGGTCCATGCCTATCCGCAGACCATGAAGGCCGCGGTGGAAGCGCGCGGCTCCTCAAAGGTCAAGATCCTCGCCGTCACGGTGCTGACTTCCTACGACGACCACGACCTCGCCGACGCCGGCTATCGGTTCGGCGTGCGGGATCTCGTCGAAGCGCGGGCGCGGCAGGCGCTGGCGATCGGCGTCGATGGTCTGGTGTGTTCATCGGAGGAAGCCGCCCATCTGCGCGGCATCGTCGGGCCTGAGATGGCGCTGGTGACGCCGGGGATTCGCCCCGCCGGCGCCGCGGCGGGCGACCAGAAGCGGATCATGACGCCGGCCAGGGCGATCGCCGCCGGCGCCAGCCATCTGGTGGTCGGCCGGCCAGTGCTGGAGGCGCCGGATCCCAAGGCCGCTGCGGATGCGATCGTCGCCGAGATCGCCGCTGCACGCGGATCATAACGAACGGCAAAGGGAGAGCTCAGAGATGCCGAAGGGTTATTGGGTGGGGCGGATCGATGTGCACGATCTCGACGGTTACCGCCGCGATTACGTCGCCCACAACGGCGCGGTGTTCGCCAAATACGGCGCCAAATTCCTGACCCGCGGCGGCACTTACGAGGCCAAGGAGGGACAGGCGCGGTCCCGCAACGTTGTGATCGAATTCAAGGACTACGAGACCGCGCTGGCCTGCTACAACTCGCCGGAGTATCAGGCGCTGATCAAAGCGCGGGCGCCATTCTCCGAAGGCGAGATCGTCGTCGTCGAGGGGTATGACGGTCCGCAGCCGTCCTGATCCCCACGGCGGAGCCGAGCTGTCCGCCCGTCTCCGAGTTGCCGCGCCACAGACCGGCCGCTATACGGCGGCGTTCAACATGAGGATGCTGAGCCGATGTCCGAGATGCGCCTGATCGTTGCCGGAGCCGGCGGCCGCATGGGCCGGGCGTTGACCCGTGCCATCAGCGAGACCGACGGCGTGGTGCTGACCGGCGCGCTCGAGTCGCCGAATTCCGAGCTGCTCGGCCAGGACGCCGGCACCCTCGCCGGCCTGCCGGCCAACGGTGTGCTGCTGTCGGCCGACCTGTGGTCGCTGTCGGCGAATGCCGACGGCATCGTCGATTTCACCGTGCCGCAGGCGACCATCGCCAATGTGGCGATCGCGGCGCAGCGCGGTATCGCCCATATCATCGGCACCACCGGACTGTCGGCCTCCGACAACGCGGTGATCCAGAGCGTCACCAATCGTGCCGTGGTGGTGAAGTCCGGCAATATGAGCCTCGGCGTCAATCTGCTGGCCGCCATCGCCAAGCGCGTGGCGCAGTCGCTCGACGACAGCTTCGACATCGAGATCGTCGAAATGCATCACCGCGCCAAGGTCGACGCGCCGTCCGGTACGGCGCTGCTGCTCGGCGAAGCGGTGGCGGCCGGCCGTAAGATCGACCTCGCCACTCACTCCGCGCGCGGCCGCGACGGCCTCACCGGCGCCCGCAAGCCCGGTGACATCGGTTTCGCGTCGCTGCGCGGCGGCACCGTGACCGGCGATCACACTGTCATCTTCGCCGGCGCCTCGGAGCGGATCGAACTCACCCACAAGGCCGAAGACCGCATGATCTTCGCCCACGGCGCCCTGACGGCGGCGCGCTGGGCCAGGGGTCAGAAGCCCGGCCTGTACTCGATGGCCGATGTGCTCGGCCTCGGCGACATCTGAGGTCTGCGCCGATTGGTTGAGCCATCCTGAGGGGGCCGTTCGGCCCGCCCTCGGCAGCGCGCTGTGCTCAATTAATCCTAACCGATCAGCGATTTGCCGGTCATCTCGGTCGGCTGCGGCAACTCCATCAGCTTGAGCAGCGTCGGGGCGAGATCGGAGAGCTGGCCGTCGGACAGCGGGCCGTCGTGGCCGACCAGCAGCACCGGCACCGGATTGGTGGTGTGCGCGGTGTGCGGCCCGCCGGTCTCGGGATCGCGCATCATCTCGCAATTGCCGTGGTCAGCGGTGACCAGCAGCGCGCCGCCGGCGTTGCGGATCGCCGCGACGATACGGCCGAGCTGGGTGTCGACCGTCTCGACTGCCTTGATCGCCGCCGGCAGGCTGCCGGTGTGGCCGACCATGTCCGGATTGGCGAAGTTGAGGACGATCAGGTCGTATTTGCCGGATTCGATCGCCGCGACGGCCTTATCGCCGAGCTCCGGCGCCGACATTTCCGGCTGCAGATCGTAGGTTGCGACCTTCGGCGACGGCACCATGATCCGGTCTTCGCCCGGATAAGGCACTTCCTCCCCGCCATTCAGGAAGTAAGTGACGTGCGGATACTTCTCCGTCTCCGCCATCCGAAGCTGATGCAGGCCGGCGTCGGCGACCACTTGGCCGAGGCCATTCACCAAGCTTTGCGGCGGGAAAATCGTACCCATCAGCGCATCGAGCGCGGTCGAGTACTGTGTCATGCCGACGGCGGCCGCGATCTTCTTCACCTGCTTGCGTGGGAAGCCGGCGAAAGCGGGGTCGAGCAAGGCGGCGAGGATTTCGCGCACCCGGTCGGCGCGGAAGTTGAAGCACAGCACGCCGTCGCCATCGCGCATGCCCTGATAGTCACCGACGACGGCCGGCACGATGAACTCGTCGTTCACCCCGGCCGCATAGCCGTCCGCGATCACCGCGTCGGCGTTCGCAAACCGCGGCCCGTCGGCATCGGCGATCACCCCATAGGCCTTGGACACGCGCTCCCAGCGGTTGTCGCGGTCCATCGCATAATAGCGGCCGCTGACGGTGGCGATCGGCACATTCGGCGGCAGGTCGGCGCGCAGCCGCACGATGTCGTCGACCGCGGATTTCGGCGGCGTATCGCGGCCGTCGGTGAAGGCGTGCAGCACCGTCGGCACGCCGGCCTTGGTCAAGATTTTGGCCAGGGCGCAGGCATGGTCCTGGTGCGAGTGCACGCCGCCGGGCGAGACTAGGCCCATCAGGTGGCAGGTGCCGCCGCTGGCGCGCAATTTTTCGATGAACGTCACCAAACCCGGCGCCCGCTCGATCTCGCCGCTGGCGATGGCGTCGCTGATCCGCGGCAGATCCTGCATCACCACGCGGCCGGCACCGATGTTGAGATGGCCGACCTCGGAGTTGCCCATCTGGCCGTTTGGCAGTCCGACCGATTTGCCGGACGTGCGCAGAAACGCATGCGGGCCGTTGCCCCACAGCGCGTCGAAGGTCGGCGTCTTGGCCTGCAGCACGGCGTTGTCGGCCGGGTCCTCGCGCCACCCCCAGCCATCGAGAATCACGAGCATCACGGGGCGACGGGACTGCATGGCAACGACTTTCCTGGATGTGGGGGACGCCTCAGCGCTCCCCACACCTATGGTCGCCACCCGCCCCCGTCAATCGGCCCTGCGGTTCACTCGCCCCCGAGTCGTCCCGCTTCCCAGCCGATCATCGCCTGCTTGCGCGTCAGGCCCCAGTGATAGCCGGTGAGCGCGCCGCCTTTGCCGAGCGCGCGATGGCACGGCACCACGAACGAGATCGGGTTCTTGCCGACCGCTGCGCCGACCGCGCGCGAGGCTTTCGGCAGGCTGATCTTGGCGGCGATGTCCGAATAGCAGACCGCTTTGCCGAGCGGGATCTTCAGCAGCGTCTCCCACACCCGCACTTCGAAATCGGTGCCAATTAGCACCACTCGCAGCGGCTGTTCTGGGCACCAGTGCGCCGGATCGAAGATCCGCTGCGCCAGCGGCGCGGTGGTGTCCTGATCCGGCACGCAAACCGCGCGCGGCCAGCGCTGCTGCAGATCGACCAGCGCCGTCTGCTCCTCGCCGGGATCGGCGAAGGCGAGACCGGCCAGGCCGCGATCGGACGCGATGATCACCGCCGTGCCGAACGGCGACGGATGGAAGCCGTAGCGCAGGCCGAGCCCGGCGCCGCCGGCCTTCCATTCACCTGGCGACATCGCCTCGTGGGTGACGAACAGATCGTGCAGCCGGCCCGGCCCGGACAGGCCGGATGCCAGCGCGGCGTCGAGCACGCTGGCGGAATCGCGCAGCAGCGATTTGGCGTGGTCGAGCGTCAGCGCCTGCATGAACGCCTTCGGCGTCAGCCCGGCCCAACGCCGGAACAGATGGTGCAACTCGTCGGGCGTCAGGCCGGCGGCGTCGGCGATCGCCTCGATGGTCGGCTGCGCCTTCCACTTCTGCGAGATGAAGGCGATGGCGCGCCGCACGCAGTCGTAATCGGCCAGCGCGGAATCGCGGGCGCCGGGTTTGACGAGGTGGTGGTCGGCAAGGGCGAGGTTCATCATACCGCCGATGTTACCCATCGCGGCGTCCGCCGCCACCCGATTTCCTGGCCTTCAGGGCTGGTACAGCGGACCGCGCCGCGCGGCATCCAGCGCCGCCATCAATGCATTGGCGAAGCTGGCCTTTTCCTCGGCACCGAGGAATCCGGCGATCGCCAGCCGGCGCCCTGAGGAGACCAGATACAGCCGCTCGATCCCGGCCTCGTGGTGGACGATCTTTTCCAGCCGCACCCAGAGCGGGTTCAACACCCATTCGGCCACCTCGCCGCGCGCCGAGGTGCGACGGACCCGCAGTTCGTTGCAGGTCATCGAGATCTCCTCGCTGGCCCGGGCGCGGGCGAAGCTCACCCTGAACGCAATGGCGAGCGCCAGCACGTCCAACCCGAAGAATCCGAATACCGGCCAGGCGCCCATCATCCAGAACGCCAGCCCGGCCGCGAAGCTCACGGTGCCGACCAGCCCGATCAGGATCAGAAATCCGTTGTGACTCAAGGCACGGTGCGGCTTCAGCCGCGCCGAAAACAGTTTCGGCTCTCTCGAATCCGGACCAAGATCAGGTTCTGTCGCCATAGCGGAATATTATACCTCACCCATGCCGAAAACCACCCGCCGCCCCGCCAAGCCGGCCGCCAGGACGCCTGCGACGCCCCCTGCCAAATCCGCCAAGCGCGCCATCACCGCCAAGCCGAAACCAGCGGCCAAGCCGGCGGCGCCCCGCCGCGGTAAGTCCCCGCGCCGCTGGAGTGCAGCCGAAGTGCACGAGGCGTTCAGCCGCTTCGCCAAGGCCAACCCGGAGCCGAAGGGCGAACTCGAACACCTCAACCCGTTCACGCTGCTGGTCGCGGTCGTGCTCTCGGCGCAGGCGACCGACGCCGGCGTCAACAAAGCGACGCGGCCGCTGTTCGCGGTCGCCGACACGCCGCAGAAGATGCTGGCGCTCGGTGAGGACCGGCTGCGCGAGTACATCAAGACCATCGGGCTTTTTCGCACCAAGGCGAAGAACGTGATTGCGCTGTCGCAAAAACTGATCACCGACTTTGGCGGTGAGGTGCCGGACACCCGCGAGGCGCTCGAGACGCTGCCCGGCGCCGGCCGAAAGACCGCCAATGTGGTGCTGAACATGGCGTTCGGTCAGCCGACCATGGCGGTCGATACTCATGTATTCCGGGTTGGTAATCGCACCGGGCTGGCACCCGGCGAAACGCCGCTCGCGGTCGAGCTCGAACTCGAACGGGTGATCCCGGCCGAGTTCATGCAGCACGCCCATCACTGGCTGATCCTGCACGGCCGCTACACCTGCCTCGCGCGCAAGCCGCGCTGCGAGGTCTGCCTGATCGCCGATCTGTGCCGCTGGCCGGAGAAGACGGTGAGTTAGTTCGGACTGTCCTGTGTCCGGGCCCTATCCGTCATTGCGAGCGAAGCGAAGCAATCCAGAGGTCGCGAAGGGTGACCGGGATTGTTTCGTCGCTTTTCTCTTCGCAATAACGAGACCGCCGCCGAACTACTTCATCATCGCCTTCACTTCGTCGTGCAGCGATCGCCGGGCGGTGTCGTCGGCGTAGAACATGTGGCCGCCGGGATAGACGATGTACTTCACGCGTTTGTCCGCCAACGTCGGTGGTAACTGATCGAGGATCATCTGCGTGCCGTAATACGGCACGGCGAGGTCGAACAGGCCGCCGGTGACCAGCACCTGCAGGCTCGGGTCGACGCTGAGAATTTCACGAAGCTGCGTGGTCGATTCCAGCGGCTGGCGGCCGCGGCCGAAATCCCATTGTTCGGCGACCGAGCCGTTGAGCAGCTCGTAGGAGCCGTCGGGCTTCCAGTTCAGCGTGTTGCGGGTGAGATCGACCGCCGCACTGGTCAGCGGTGCGATCAGGGAATCCGCCGACGGATCGCCGAAATGCGCGCCGCTTGAATCCGGGAACGGATCGAGCCCCAGTCTGGCGCCGTCGAACCGCCCGGTGACACGCCCACGGTCGCGATCGAATTCGCGCTGGAATTCGCGGGTATCGAAGCGGCCGGCGAGCCGCCGGCTCACGGTCTTGTCGATCCCGGTCAACGCGGCGACGCGGTCGGCCAGCCGCGTGGTGGCTTCCTTGTCGGCCTCGCCCTTGATCAGATCGGTGATGAATTCGCTGCGCGCGTAACTTTCGACGTCGGCGAGGTCGGCGCGGGTCACCTTGCCCTTCTGTTGCCGCGCCACCGCGGCCAGCGACGGCAGCCGGGCCGCATATTGCAGCAGGCTGCTGCCCGACAGGTCGCGGAAATCGAGTGCCGGTGACACCAGGATCAGGCCGTTGACGCCGATGCCCTGCTTGGTCTGCAGGTTGCGCACCACGCGCGGACCACGGATGCCGCCATAGCTTTCGCCGGCGATGTATTTCGGCGAGGTCAGCCGGTCGTTCTTCTCCAGCCAGCGCCGGATCGCCAGCGCGATCGCCGAAATGTCGCCGTCGACCGAATAGAATTGCTTGCGCACCTCATCGCCGCTGGCAGCGAAACGGCTGTAGCCGGTGCCGACCGGATCGATGAACACCAGATCGGTGAAGTCCAGCCAGGTCTCGGCATTGGCCTGCAGCACCGGCGGCGAAGACGCCACCACGCTGTTGCCGATCGGCAGCCGCCACGGTCCGGCGGCGCCGAGCTGCAGCCAGGCCGAGGATGCGCCGGGTCCGCCGTTGAACAGGAAGGTCACCGGCCGGGTGCGTGCATCGGCGCCGTTGAGCTTGTAGGCGGTGATGGCGATATCGGCCTGCGGCTCGCCTTTGCCGTTGTACAGCCGGATCGATCCGGCTGTGGCGGTGAACGCCAGGGTACGGCCGGGCAGCACGAGGCTGTGCCTGGTGGTGACGTCGGGCGGCAGGCTGCTGAGCTCGGCGCGAGCCGGCGAGGCGTCGGCTTTGCCGGGAGCGGTCTCGGCCTGCTCCGAGCCGGGCTTGGCGCGGTCGGCATGCGGCGCCGCGCGCTGTTCCTGGGCGATTGCGGCGTTCAGGCCCAGCGGCGGCAGCGCGAGCGCCGCGATCAGCACAGCGGCGGGCACGGCGGAGCGGGTCGACAGCGGCATCAGCGTCTCCTTCGACGACGCCCGGCATCGTCGCGGCGTCGGGCATCGGTGGCTCGAATGGTCGGAGGCGACTCTGAGCGCAGGACTGCGTCAGTTTGGCGACGGTGCGGGCGAGGTGCCGCCGTCGTCACTCGGCCGCAGCGAGCTCCGGGGGCAGCGCGCCGTGGTCGCGGGCGAACTCGACGATTAGCCCGGCGACATCCTGCGGGCGTTCCTCATGGGCGAGATGGCCGAGCCCGGGCATGATTACGGTGCGGGCGCCGGGGACCATCGTCTTCACTCGCTCGGCGTCGCTCGACGCGATGGTCCTGTCGTTGCTGCCGGCGATCAGCAGCAGGCGCGGCGCGAGCTGCGGCAGCTCGGCGGCCAGCCGCTCCAGCCGCCATCCCGCCATCATGGTCAGCGCCGCCGCGACATGACCCGGACTGCACACCAGCCGGCGATACAGCTCGACGCCCTGCGGATCGAGCGTCGACCCAGTGTCGGCGATCATCCGTTCCACCATGCCCTGCGTCCGGGCGAACCGCGCCACCAGGCGCGGCACCATCGCGCTTGCCGCCAGCAGCCGCGCCAGCGGCAGCATCCAGCGCCCGGCGCGCCCGCCGATCGGCAGCAGCGCGCCGTTGAGGCTGACGAGCGCGGCCGGCGCGATGCCGCCGTCGAGACACATCCGCGCCAGCACGGCGGCTCCGGCCGAATGCCCGCCCACCACCACCGGACGGTGCCCCAGCGTGTGCAGCAGCGCGGCGAGACCCGACGCCATCCCGTCGAGCGACATCCGGGCGCGCTCGGGCGTTTCGCTGAAGCCGTGGCCGGGAAGGTCGGGCGCGATCACCGTGAAATGCTCGGCGAGCAGCGGCGCCAAGTGCCGCCACGAATGCGTCGACGCGCCGGTGCCGTGAAGTAGCAGCAGTGCGGGGCCATGGCCGATCTGCTGCACGTGCCAGCGCAAGCCGGCCGCACGCACGAAGCTGCTGCCGTGGCGGTTTGGCCAATCGTGTCCGTCACGCTCCCAATCGGGCCCGAGGTCGGACCGGACTGTCGCCGTCGCCATCGACGACGAGGTTTGACGAGGGTCGTGCGCCGGATGAGGGACCAAGCCGATCGTCTCCATGGGGCCGCGAGGAATGGCGGTCCATTGAGACAAACGCAGTCCCGCCCAAGAGTTCCTTCGCCGACCGGATTTCACCACTCCACGCTGCATAAAGGTAATCGGTGCAGATAAGTCGGGCGCCGGCCGCCTCGTGCAACTAACAAGTTGGGCCGCGCGCCGATGCCAGGTTGACAGTCGATACGTCAAGCCTGCGCGACAACGGGCCTAACTAACAGCTTGGTCGTCGTACCGCATTGACACCCGGTGTCAGGCGCGGCCGACAGTTGGTCGCCTCGCGAAGCGGATTTCCGCGGCGTGTCCAATACCCGTCACGACCTGCGCCGGCGCCGCGCCAGGGGTTCTTTCGTGTATCCGCGCTGCGCAAACTAATTGATACTTCACCGCAGCTTGGAACGTCGCGATCCGGTGCGGGTTTCAGCTCTCAGGACGTTCGGTGACCCGCACGGTGTCGTGGTTCCCCTCAGGAGTGCTCAGCGATGAAGATGTCTCACCTTGCGAATTTCCTGATGATGATCGTCGGCGGCGCGGTGCAGGAGGTGTCGTCCGCGGTTCGCCGCAAGCTGCGGAACGTGCCGCAGAACCAATAGGGTCCGTCGCCTCTCCGTGCAGATCAGCGCAGCATGCTGCGCTGATCCGGCGCGATCACTTCGGGGCGCGATCCCGACAGCCGCTTGTGCAGATGCACCATGAAGGCCATGCCGAACAGCGGCGTCGCCAGGTTGACGATCGGGATCGACACGAAGGCGGCGATGATCAGACCGCCGATGAAAACCGTGGTGGCGTTGTCGCGCCGCATCGCCTTGGCTTCCGGCGCAGGACGGAAGCGCATCGCGGCGAGCTCGAAATATTCCCGGCCGAGCAGCCAGGCGGTGGCGACGAAGAATACGATCGCGCCGGCGCCCGCGAAGAACAAAAACGGCAGCGCCACGAGGTAGACCAGAATGGTCAGCAACGCGGTCTTCACCGTCTCCCAGGTGGCGAGGCCGATCGGCAGCGCGACGCCCGGAGCTTCATGCGGATAGGATGCGCGCTCGACCTGCTCGGCGGCTTCGTCGACGAAGATGCCGGCGACTAGCGAGGTCACGGCCGGCATCAGGAACACCGCGCCGACCACGATGCCAAGCCCGGCGGCAATCGACAGCACCCATGACAGGATATTCAGCGGGGTCTGGAAGCCGCCCAGCGCCGCCTCGGCCCAGAGCTCGCTCGATGTGGCGGCCCAGCTCAGCAGTCGCTGCAATCCGATCGCCGCCACCGCGATCAACGCCAGCGCAAAGCCGACCGAGCGCCACAGGATCGAGCGCATCGGCGGCGACAGAATTTGGGTGAGCGCCTTGAAGGCGGCGTCGAGCATGGCGGCGTCCTCGTCCCGGAAAAACAGCCTCGCACAGGTAGAGACCGCACCGATGTTCGGCAAGGGCCGGAACGCTGGGGCGGGCGTGCCTACCGCCGCAGCCGCCGCGACGCCGGATAATTCATCACCTTCGGCACCTTGCCGTCGCGTAGCGCTTGCTGCATCCCTTCCCAATAGTCGGGCTGCATCAACTCGGGGTGCGCGTCGCGGAAGGCGCGGCGCAGGCCGGGATCGTCGATCCGCAGCCCCTCCAGCATCTCCTGCGGACGGAACACCATGCCGTTGTCGAACTCGCCGGGAATCGCGCCGTCGCGCCGCACCGTGACCGAGGTCAGCGGTTCGACCGCGTCGTAGTCGAACAGATACACCTTGCGGATGCGGCTGACGCCGTAATTGCGGCCGTCGAGATCCTTGTTGAAGATGTCGGCCGCGGCGTTGTTCTTGATGCAGTCGCCGAGATTGATCACCGCGGCGCGGGCTTCGGCCGCGGACGCGTTGGCCAGGTACAGCGGCAGCGGCGTCAGCTTGATCTGGACGATCAGATGCCGAAACACCAGTGCGCCGCGATCCAGCGTCACCGTGCCGATTCCGGCTTCCAGCAGTTCGTCGAGCAGATCGGGTGCGAACATCGCGCGGTCGAGCTTGACGTTGGAATAAATGATGTTGTCGAGCATCGAGCCGGCGCGGTCGATCTCGTGCACCAGATTGTACTTGCGAAGAACCTCGTCGAGGCCGTCGAAGTAATCGAATTTGTAGTCGTCGGTCGGATGGTCGCGGATGATCTTCAGCACGTAGGCCGACGACGGCATCGTGAAGGCGATCGCCACCGTGCCCTTGAAGCCGGGGGCGGTGGCGAGCTTCTCCTTGGTCTTGCGGTGCTCGGCCAGGATCTCGGCCATCACCGCGACCTTGCCGAGGTGATGGAAGCCGATGCAGGAATATTGCGTGCCGAGCGGCCGCTTCGGCATCAGCTCGTGGAGCAGCCGGGCCAGTTCGTGGTAGCGCGGATTGGTGGCGTGGTAGTTCGCCAGCGTCGACGAGAACGCATATTGCAGCTCGTCGCTGTCGGTCAGCACCGCGTCGACGACCAGCCCGTCCTTCTCGTTCAGCAACGCGATCAACAGCGGCAGGCTGCGCATCGGCATGTCGCCGCGGTCGCGCAGCTTGATCCGGCCGACCAGGCAGGCGCCGCGATTGCGGAAGAAACCGGAGTCGGCAATCTCGATCTTGACCGGCTCGCCGGGCCGCGGGCTGAGCGGCTCCAGTGCCGTCTCGATTGCCTGCGCGGCGAGCGCGGCGTCGCCGTCGCGATCGCGCCACGGTACGCTGAAGCCGGCGTCGTCGAGAATCCCGGCGATCACCTCGGCGGTGATCGGCAGCGTGGTGGTGGTGGTCTTCAGCACCGCGGCGGCTGAAATGGTGCGCCGCGCGGTGGCGCCGGCGTCGTAGGACACCGGCCGCCATTCGTCGCTCACCAGCTTGCGGCGCAGCGACTGCCAGAACGCAAAGGCGAAATCGGCCTCGTAGCGGCCCTCGATCGCAGCCAGCAGTTCGGCCTCTGCGGCCGGCCAGAGTTGTTCGTCGGTGGTCAGCTCCGGCAGCCCGGCCTTCAGCAGCGGCACGAGCTGGTCGATGCAGGCGGTGTACAGCCCGATCCGGATCTTCGACAGCCGTACCGTCACCGGCCAGTCGCGCGCCTCGAACGCGGCCTGCGCCAGCGCCGGAATCCGGCGCGACACCGCGTAATAATTGTCGAACGCCGACAGCACCACGCGCGCCAAGAGGCGCGCCTGATCGTCGGGATCGTCGGTGCGGTACAGCGCGTCGAGCAGATCGAAATCCGGCTCGGCGATCCGCGTGGCGTGCTCGATCTCGGCGGCGCCGAGCGGCCGGGCGCGGGGGTGGGAAATGGTGGCGGTCATTGCGTCGCGGGGTCAGCGCATCTCGTCATCTGGCGCCTCGGGTGGCTCGCCGGCGCCAGCATTTCAGCCAGCCGCCGGACCGAACCACCGGGGCGATTGGGCCATCATGGGGACTTTGGCGCGTCAAAGCGTGATCTGACGCAAAACACCCCCCGCCGAAAGACGGATGCGACAATCTGCCGGGGCGGTTAGGCGTGCAGTCGAGCGGTCTGAGTGACCGAGGTTGGCCGATCAGCGGGTGAGGCAGAGGACCAGCAACCGCGCGGTGTCCAGCCTGCCCGCGTGACGTCTTTGGGCTTCCAATATCACCGGGTGCGACAGCTATGACGCCGTCGCCCCGCTTCAGCCTGCCTCATGGCTGCGCGGGTGGCGGAGCGACGGAGGCGTTCGGCTCGATCTTCGGGGTCACGGTCTCGTTGGTCTCGAAGAACGTCAGCGCCGCTGCCGAGAAGCCGTCGGGGGTCTCGTACATCAGATGGTGCGTGGCGCCCTTGAACTGGACCAGCCACGCTCCCGGAATCGCGGAGGCGATCGTCTTCGAGCTGTCGGTGCCGACCACATCGTCGGCGGTGCCGACCACCAGCATCACCTGATTGGGGATCGCCGGCAGCTTGTCGAGCGGGGTCTTCCAGTGAGTAGTGGCTTCGACCTGCCGCGCCACGATCGGGTCGGCCGGCACCCTTCCGTGCAGCGCCTTGGCGACGTTGCTGCCGTCGGTCGAGGTGGCGTGGATCAGCGCCTTGTTGAAGCGGGTGGGATATTCCAGCAGCAGTTCCTGGGTGATGGTGCTGCCCATCGAATAGCCGAGCACGTCGCTGCGTTCGACCTTGAGCGCGTCGAGCAGGCCGATCACGTCGGCGGCGAACAACGGATAGCTGAAGGTGGTGTCGTTGGCGGTCGAGTGCCCCATGCCGCGATTGTCCATCAGGATCAGCTGATGGTTCTTCGACAGCGCCTCGACCACCTGGGGCGGCCAGTTCTCGGCGGTGCCGCCGAGCCCCATGATCATCACCATCGGCGCGCCCTGGCCGATCAGCCTGTAGCCGATCGAGATGCCGTTGGCGTCGACCTGATAGATCGTGCGACCGCCCGCGTCCTGGCCGATCGCCTTGCCGGCCGGTGCGATCGGATCGGCGAGGGCGGAGGTTGCGGTGAGCAGGAGTGCGACGATACCAGGAGCGAGCAAGCGAGCGAGCTTGGCCATACGAATCACCATGCAACGATTCGATCCGTCGCCGGATAGCAGGAAGCGCGCCAAGCGTCGTTGCGGCTAAAGTGGCAAGAGTGCTACGGCGGATCGTCGAAATCGCCGTCCCACACCCAACCCTCGAGGTCGCAATTTGCCTCGATCCAGTCGTCGATCGCATCGTTCTCAGGATGCCGCGCCATCAGCTTGGCTTGCGCCCGAAGGTCCTCAAGCTCGCTCTCGGAAAACCTTGGGCTATTCGGCCGCGGCGCTGCGGGATCTGTTGGGCAGACCGGCTTTTTTCCAGTCTCCGGGCGCCAATACCCTGCTGGCGGACAAGATCTCGATGCCAAGGACGCGCCCTTCCGCATCAACGTCGTAGATGAAAGGCCCGGCTTCCAACGTTTCCGCGAACGTGCCCTTACCGACGGTGATATAAACCGCATCGGCCTTGGGATCATAGCTTGAATCAATCATGATCTTGGCCTCGCGCCGCTATCTGGATGACCGCGATAGGAGGGGCGTCCATTCCCGCATGTCGCTGCGCTCATGCGGGCTACTTTCTGCTACTTGCTGCAAAATCTACTTCTAAAGAAGGAGTTTGCTAGCAAGATTCTCCCTAATTCGCCTCGATCCTAGATCGGTTAAACGGTAATTTCCGTTAGAAAGCTGAATCACCTGCCGGCAATCTGGCGCAGAGAGCTTCTGAAGAGACTTCGTGACTGACGGTGGAGAAAGTTGAGCTGCCTGCCCAATTTTGGATCGGGAGAAGCCGTGCTCACCTCCGTAGTGAAGGATGATAAGAATTTCCTCGTCTGCTGTGAGGTCAGTTCGTTGGACGAGGATTTTGTCTTCAAATACACCGACGGCGGGAACGTCGAACTGAAGAAGCTCTCTAATCGCCTTAGCTGCGACCTCTCGATCGCCTCTCCAGAAAAGGCGCAGCATTTCGTTCATTACCCAACGAACTAACTCGATAACAAGTTTCGAGTCCATGTGGTTTGGGGTATATGTTGGCGATATATGAACAGCGCCTCTCTGGCTCCTGAATTTGTAAACAGTTCGAAGAACTCTGATAACGTGCAAGGCGTCATGCCTTGGAATGATCTTGTGAGTGTTGGTGTCGTTTTCTACGTACTTCGCACAGTCGTCGAAACCTTTGGAAAGACTGACATTTCCTGAATCCACACAATAAACAATTCTTCCAGCAACCTCCGCGAACTGTCCGCCATCAAGCTGGCTCGGTTCCCAGTCACGCTGAATGAAGCGACGCTCAGCTGAGACAAACTCGTCTAACAACTGAGTGCAAAGCAGGCGATCGAGTGGCGGGCTTAGCTCCGCTAGTAATCGCTGCTTCTCAATTAATGCCATATGATATTAAGTTTGGCCGAGAGCCTCGCCGACCAAGTTCTGTGCTTGTCGACGGCCTTCTTCTGTCAGAAACCAAACGGGGGGAGTCTTCGTCGTGTCCTCTCCAACGGGAGCAGGTGATGACGCCTTTAGCTTGCCCAAATCTCGGCCGACATTTCCCGTTTGGACCATCCCAGCTTGCTTGAAGTGCTTATTGAAGGTCTCTGAAATGATTCTGCTCGAGAGTTCGTTCTGTTGCGCGACTTCCCCAGTCACATAGAGCAGCCAAATCGCCTTTTGGGATGTTTTCCATTGTTGTTTAGGGCTCCCGAACTGCTCCGGTGAATGCCTGAAGTCGATTGCCTTAGGTGCTTCACTGGGAGCGGCCTGAGAACTACTATTGACCTTCTTTCGGCCCCTCCGCGCCGGATTGGTCGTCGGTAAGGTTGCCACCGGTGATGGTGCACTATCAAATGTCGACTCGCCGTCGATGATCGCGCCCACCGGCCGCATCATCCCTGCAATCTGCTGGCCGATTGCTTGGCTCATAACCGATGCGTCTTCGCGTGAACCTTCTATCTCTAGCTTCAGGCCCTGTAATTCCATCTTGATTCGAAACTTAGACATGACCGCTGCCCTGCTGTTGACCTAGTCATTGCAAGCAAGGGTTGCCGAGTCGCGCTAAACGATCAAGAACAAAAAACGAACTGGCGCGATGGGAGTGGGAAAACTTGAATAGTCCTCACCCATCCACCTTCAGCGCCGCAATGAACGCCTCTTGCGGGATGTCGACCTTGCCGAACTGCCGCATCTTCTTCTTGCCCTCCTTCTGCTTCTCCAGAAGTTTGCGCTTTCTCGTGATGTCGCCGCCGTAGCATTTGGCGGTGACGTCCTTGCGCAGGGCGCGGACGGTTTCGCGGGCGATCACCTTGCCGCCGATCGCCGCCTGGATCGGGATCTGGAACATGTGCGGCGGGATCAGCTCTTTCATCTTCTCGACCATGGCGCGGCCGCGGCCTTCGGCGCGCGTCCGGTGCACCAGCATCGACAGCGCGTCGACCGGCTCGGCGTTGACCAGGATCTGCATCTTGACGAGATCTGCCGGCTTGTAGTCGGTGAGGTGATAGTCGAACGAGGCGTAGCCCTTCGACACGCTCTTCAGCCGGTCGTAGAAGTCGAACACCACCTCGTTGAGCGGCAGGTCGTACTTCACCATCGCGCGGGCGCCGACGTAGGTCAGTTCCTTCTGATTGCCGCGGCGGTCCTGGCACAGCTTCAGCACGCTGCCGAGATATTCGTCGGGCGTCAGGATGGTGGCTTCGATCCACGGCTCCTGAATCTCGGCGATCTTGACCACGTCCGGCATGTCGACCGGGTTGTGGATCTCCATCTCGGTGCCGTCGGTGAGTTTCATGTGATAGATCACGCTCGGCGCGGTCGCGATCAGGTTGAGATCGAACTCGCGGCTCAGCCGCTCCTGGATGATCTCCAGATGCAACAGGCCCAGGAAGCCGCAGCGGAAGCCGAAGCCGAGCGCGGCTGAGGTTTCCATCTCGAACGAGAAGCTGGCGTCGTTCAGTCGCAACTTGCCCATCGCGCCGCGCAGCGTTTCGAAATCGTCGGCGTCGACCGGGAACAGGCCGCAGAACACCACAGGGATCGCCGGCTTGAAGCCGGGCAGCATCTCGGTGATCGGCTTCTTGTCGTCGGTGATGGTGTCGCCGACGCGGGTGTCGGCGACTTCCTTGATCGCCGCGGTGATGAAGCCGACCTCGCCGGGGCCGAGCTCGTCGACATTGACCATCTTGGGCGTGAAGAAGCCGACCCGCTCGACGTCGTAAGCGGCGCCGGTGCCCATCATCCGGATGCGCTGGCCCTTCTTGAGCACGCCGTCGACCACGCGCACCAGCACCACGACGCCGAGATAGACGTCGTACCAGCTATCGACCAGCAGCGCCTTCAGGGTCGCTTCGCGGTCGCCCTTCGGCGGCGGCAGCCGGGTGACGATCGCCTCCAGCACGTCGGGCACGCCGAGGCCGGTCTTGGCCGAGATCATCACCGCGTCGGAGGCGTCGAGGCCGATGACGTCCTCGATCTGCTGCTTGATCTTCTCCGGCTCGGCGGCCGGCAGGTCGACCTTGTTGAGCACCGGGACGATTTCGTGATTGGCGTCGAGCGCGTGATAGACGTTGGCGAGCGTCTGCGCCTCGACGCCCTGGCTGGCGTCGACCACCAGCAGCGAGCCCTCGCAGGCGGCCAGCGACCGCGACACTTCGTAGGCGAAGTCGACGTGGCCGGGCGTGTCCATCAGATTGAAGATGTAGTCCTTGCCGTCCTTGGCGCGGTAGTTCAGGCGCACGGTCTGCGCCTTGATGGTGATGCCGCGCTCGCGCTCGATGTCCATCGAATCGAGCACCTGCTCCTTGCCGGCCATTTCACGGTCGGACATGCCGCCGGTGATCTGGATCAGGCGGTCGGCGAGCGTCGACTTTCCATGGTCGATATGGGCGACGATGGAGAAGTTGCGGATGTTGTCGATCGGGACGGTGGTCATGGCCGCGAGATAGCACCCGGACTCCGGCCCGGCAAGGCGAACGGACGGCGCAAAGCTCCGAAAAACCGCCGGTTTTGCCGCGCTTGACGGGGCCGGCCGAAGCGGATGATGTCCGCCGCGCTACGCCTCCAGCCCAGGGCCCGGATGTCCGCCAAGTCCCCTCCCCGCCGCGCATTCGCCCCGCTGACGCGCTGGCTCGATGCCCTGCTCGATCCCAAGCGGCAGGAGCTTACCGTCGTCTGGACGCTGCTTGCCTATATGGCGATCTGGACGGCCTATCGGATCATCGCCACCTGGCCGCGCGATCTGCATGCCGACGAGACCGAGCTGTACGGCTGGTCGCGGGATCTGGCGCTCGGTACCGACAAGCACCCGCCGTTCTCGGCCTGGGTGGCGCGCGCCTGGTTCACGCTGGTTCCGCCGTCCGATCTGTCGGTTCACCTGCTGGCGACCGCCAATATCGCGCTGACGCTGTACATCGCCTGGCGGACGATGCGCCGCTACATGGACGCCGACAAGTCGCTGTTCGGGCTGGCGCTGCTGACGCTGATCCCGTTCTTCAATTTCATTGCGCTGAAATACAACGCCAATGCGGTGCTGCTGCCGCTGTGGGCGCTGACCATCCATTGTTTCCTGCGGGCGCTGGAAGGCCGCGCCGCGCTGTGGGCGGCGCTTGCGGGGGTGTTCGCCGGTGCTTCGATGCTCGGCAAATACTGGTCGATCGTGCTGGTTGTCGCGCTCGGGCTGGCGGCGCTGATCGACCCGCGGCGCGGCCGGTTCTTCGGATCAATGGCGCCGTGGCTGATGATCCTGTGCGGCGGCGCGGTGCTGGCGCCGCATCTGTGGTGGCTCTACGCCCACGACTTCCCGACGCTGTCCTACGCGGAGGCGCACGAGGCCGGCAGCTTCGCCGACAATCTGCGCGACACGCTGGGCTATCTGGCCGGCTGCGTCGGCTATGCGGCGGTGGCGCTGATCGTCGCGGCGCTGCTGCTGCGGCCGTCGCGCGCGGCGCTGGCCGACATCGCCTGGCCGGCCGATCCGCAGCGTCGCACCATCCTGATCGCGCAGGTGCTGCTGATCGTCGCCGCGGTGCCGGTGGCGCTCGTCACCGGCATCCGCATCGTGCCGCTGTGGGCGATGCCGGCCTACACGCTGCTGCCGATCGTGCTGTTGGCCTCGCCGCTGATCGCGGTCGGGCGAGAGACGGTGCGGCGCGGCCTGATCGTCGCCTCCGCGGTGTCGCTCGGCTCGCTGGCGCTGTCGCCGGCGGTGGCGCTGGTGATTCATCTCAGCGATCCGCCGGGACCGTTCGAATACGCCTCGCTGCTGGCCGAGCATGTCGAGCGCGAATGGCGCCGGAACAGCGACCGGCCGGTGCCGCTGGTCGCAGGCGAAACCGTGCTGGCCGGCAACACCGCCTTTTATCTGCGCACCGACACCAAGGGCTTCGAAACGGCGGATGTCGCGGCGCTGAAGCAGCGGGCCGAGGCGAATGGTGCCGTGCTGGTGTGTCCGGCGGACAATGGCGGTTGCATCGCCACCGCCGAGCGGATCGTCGCCGGCCAGCCGCAGATCCTGCGCGGCAAGGTGTGGCTCAGCCGGCCGCTGTTCGGCCAGCCCGGCGGGCGGGTGAGCGACGTATTCTTTCTGGTGCTGCCGGCGGGGACGAGCGCCAAATAGGGGCGGCTTATTCTTCTTCGCCGAACTTCGAGCCCATCAGCTCGGTGATCGCGTCCAGCGCCTGGCGGGCTTCGGGGCCGCTCGCCGAGACTGTCACGGTGGTGCCGATCCCGGCCGCCAGCATCATCAGCCCCATGATCGAGGTGCCGCCGACGGTCTCGCCGTTGCGGGTGACCCAGACCTCGGCGTTGAAGCGCTCGGCCATCTGCACGAATTTGGCGGAGGCCCGCGCATGCAGGCCGCGCTTGTTGATGACCGGAATCTCACGGGAAATCTTTTCGGCGGAAGCGCCGGCGGCATGGTCCGGTTCGGAGCCGGGCTGGGGCGCGTCCGCGATCATTTTCCGGCCAACACCCTGCTGGCGATGGTGACGTACTTGCGCCCGGCCTCCTGAGCCAGCGCGATCGCCTCGGGCAGCGAGCGCTCCTCACGGACTTTGGCGAGCTTCACCAGCATAGGTAAATTGATGCCGGCGAGCACTTCGACCTTCGGGCGGCTCATGCAGGAAATCGCCAGGTTGGACGGCGTTCCGCCGAACATGTCGGTCAGGATCGCCACGCCCTCACCGCTGTCGACGCGATTGACCGCCTCGATAATGTCGCTGCGGCACAGATCGGCGTCGTCTTCGGCGCCAATCGTGACGGCTTCGATTTGTTGTTGTGGCCCCATCACGTGTTCCAGCGCTGCCTTGAACTCGTCGGCGAGGCGCCCGTGGGTCACAAGTACCAGACCAATCATCGGAAACTCCTCGCGGGTGCTTTTGGTGCACCGCGCGAACCGGTCACTTTGACCATCCAGAGCCCCTATGCAAGGGGGTCTGCGCGATTCCCCGACGAAGGCAAGGCGCTGAGGAGCTGCGGCAAGGCCGTTCAGTGACGATTGTTGGGCTGATATAGTTACTAAATCGCTGAGAACAAACCTGCAATCAGGCTTCGTCGCCGGTTGCGTCGGTTGTCGTCAGGGCGGCCACCACCAAGGGTAGCGGATCGTAGCCGGCGCCGACCGCGACCCGCGGCAATTGGACGCCGCCGATTTCGGTCCATAGCGCTGCAGCTTCGGGCATCCGCGACGCATCCGCAGCCTGAAGATCGACCACCAGCCCGGCGACGGCGGCTGCGGCGGCCGCGGTCCGTCGTAGCCCGAGGCCGCGGATCTCGATCAGCCCGGCCAGCCCGGGCACCTGACGAACCGTCAGCCGTCCGTGCTCCGGCTCCAGAACCACCCGGTCGTCGCCGATCAGTTCGGCTGGCGGGATCTGGCCGGCGCGGCCCGCCATGATCAGCGCCCAGGCGAGCCTGGATTTGCCCGAGCCGGACGCGCCGCGAATCACCACGGCGTGGTCGCCGACCTTGACGGCCGAGGCGTGGACGGTGCGGGGCGACGCCGCGGTCATTTGGCCGGCAGCCGCACGACGAAGCGGGCGCCGGCGACGGTCGGCTCGCCGTCTTCGCCGCGCGGACCGACGCGGTTCTCGGCCCAGATCCTGCCGCCATGGGCCTCGACGATCTGCTTGGAGATCGACAGGCCGAGGCCGGAATTCTGGCCGAAGCCCTGGTGCGGCCGGTCGGTGTAGAAGCGCTCGAAGATCTTCTCCAGCGCGTCCTCGCGGATGCCGGGGCCCTCGTCCTCGACGATGATCTCGATCTCGGCCTTGCGGCGGCGGCACAGGATGCGGACCTTGCCGCCTTCGCAGGAAAACGACTGCGCGTTGGACAGCAGGTTGGAGATCACCTGACCGAGCCGGGAGTCATGGCCCGGCACCGAGAACTGGTCGGAGGCCGGACCGTCGAACTTGACCTCGACCATGGTGCTGTGGCCGAGCCTCGTCTCGTTGGCGACCAGCGTCAGCGTCGTCAGCAGCCTCCGCAGATCGACCTGGGCGGCGTCCTGGCGCTGCAATTCGGCGTCGAGCCGGCTGGCGTCGGAAATGTCGGAGATCAGCCGGTCGAGCCGTTTGACGTCGTGCTCGATCACGCTCAGCAGCCGCGCCCGGCTGTTGTCGGTCTTGGCCAGCGGCAGCGTCTCCACCGCCGAGCGCAGCGAGGTCAGCGGGTTCTTCAGCTCGTGCGACACGTCGGCGGCGAACCGCTCGATCGCCTCGATGCGGTTGTAAAGCGAATCCGTCATGTCGCGCAGCGCGCCCGACAGATGCCCGATCTCGTCACGGCGCTTGGTGAAGTCGGGAATCTCGACCCGGGCGCGAATGCGGCGCCGGACCCGCTCGGCGGCGTCGGCCAGCCGTCGCACCGGGCCGGCGATGGTCGAGGCCAGCAGCACCGACAGCACGAACATCACCACCGCGGCGACGCCGAACACCTTGAGGATCGCCAGCCGCTCGGCGGTCACCATTTGGTCGATGTCGTCGCCCTGGGTCGACAGCATCAGCGAGCCGTAGATCGCCCGGAAGCGCTGCACCGGCACCGACACCGAGACGATCACCTCGCCGCGGTCGTTGATCCGCACCATGCTGCTCTTGTGGCCTTTGAGCGATTGCGCGACCTCCTGATAGCCGTTGCCGTTCTCCGGCCCGAGCTCGCGATACAGCGGCAGGTCGCCGCGATTGAACCAGGTTCGGATCGCGATCATCGCCCGCTCGACGATGCCGGGCTTCTCCGCCGTCGGCGGCGGCAAATCGAACCGCATCACGTCGCCGCGGCCGTACAGGCTGCGGCTGTCGAGGATCAGCACACCGTCGCGGTCGTAGATCCGGGCGCGGGTCTTGGTCGGCGAGATCAGCCGCCGCAGCACCGGCGCGACGCGCTCGGGATTGATCGGAAAGTCCAGCAGCGCGTACTCGTCCGGCGGGCCGTAGCTTTCGCCGGTCTTGAGGTCGAGCAGCCGGTCGGGATCGATGGTGATGGTGTTGGTTTCGACCGTGGCCGACGCGGCGATCGCGCCGGCGATGATCTCGGCCTGCACCAGCAGGCTCTGGGCGCGGGCGTCGATCAGGCCGGCGCGGAATTGCGACAGGTACAGGATGCTCGTCGACAGCGCGAGCAGGCCGGCGAGGTTCAGCGACAGAATTCGCCGCGTCAGGCTGGAGAAGCTGAGCGTGAAGAAGAACTGCCCGGTGCGGCGCACCCAGTCGAGCGGCCGCGGCCAGCGGCGGCCGCGCGCCGGAGTCTCGTCGCGCGACGAGGAGGCGTCCTCGGTGTCGCGCATATCTGGATCAGGCGAGGTGCGATCTAGCAATGGCCATCAGCCCGATGGTTGCCGACACGCGCATGGCGCGCGTCGCGGAGTGTAGCGCAATGCGGCGACATCGTCAGCCGCAGCGCCGGCGGCACGCCGCCCCGATCAGATTTCCTTGAAACGATAGCCGACGCCGTACAGCGTCTCGATCATCTCGAACTCGTCGTCGACCGCCTTGAACTTCTTGCGCAGCCGCTTGATGTGGCTGTCGATGGTGCGGTCGTCGACATAGACCTGATCGTCGTAGGCGGCGTCCATCAGCGCGTTGCGGCTCTTCACCACGCCGGGCCGGGTCGCGAGCGCCTGCAGGATCAGGAATTCGGTGACGGTGAGGGTCACCGGCTCGTTCTTCCAGGTGCAGGTATGCCGCTCCGGGTCCATCCGCAGCGGACCGCGGTCGAGCGCCTTGGCGTCGTTTTCCTTCGGGGCGGCGGCGGGGTCTTTCGGCGCCGAACGCCGCAGTACCGCCTTGACGCGTTCGACCAGCAGACGTTGCGAGAACGGTTTGCGGATGAAATCGTCGGCGCCCATCTTCAGGCCGAACAGCTCGTCGATCTCCTCATCCTTGGAGGTCAGGAAGATCACCGGCAGATCGGACTTCTGCCGCAACCGCCGCAGCGTCTCCATGCCGTCCATCCGCGGCATCTTGATATCGAGGATGGCGAGGTCGGGCGGCGTGGTGCGGAAGCCGTCGAGCGCCGAGGCGCCGTCGGTGTAGGTCATGATCCGGTAGCCTTCGGCTTCCAGCGCGATCGACACCGAGGTCAGGATGTTGCGGTCGTCGTCGACCAAAGCGATTGTAGGCATGAAGCTTCTTTCCGAAACGGCGTGGCGAGACAGCGAAACGATTCGGCGATCCGCGGTGTGAGGTGGCCCAGAAAGCACAGTCAACCAGCAATGCAAGCTGGGCTGAAATGTGGCCGGTTCCGAATTCGCGCGATCGGCCCATGCGGGGGCTGATATATGCCGCATTTTCAGACCGCAAAGGGGCTTGAAGCCAATCATTGGCAGAAACTAAGCCCCAGCAGACAGGTGTTTCGATGCAGCCGACCTCCGAATTCAGCGCCCCGAAGCTCGCCAAATCGCTGCTGCGCCGCCGCCGCGAGGGGGCGCTGGCGACGCTGATGCAGTCCGGCGGTGCGCCGTATTGCTCGCTGGTCAATCTCGCCAGCCATCCCGATGGCTCGCCATTGCTGCTGATCTCGCGGCTGGCGGTTCACACCCGAAACCTGTTGGCGGACCCGCGGGTGTCGCTGATGCTGGACGAGCGCGCCGCCGGCGATCCGCTGGAGGGCGCACGGATCATGTTGCTCGGCACCGCCGTCGAGGCCGGCGCCGACGATGGCCCGCTATGGCGGCGGCGCTACCTCGCGGCGCATCCGGCGGCGGAGGGCTACATCGACTTCGCCGACTTTTCGCTGTTCAAAATCGAAACCTCGGGTCTTCATCTGGTCGCCGGGTTCGGCCGGATCCTCGACCTCGCGCCGGACCGCTACCTGACCGACCTGCGCGGTGCCGAAGCGCTGCTCGACGTGGAGGCCTCCGCGGTCGCGCACATCAACGCGGATCATTCAGGTACGATGAAGCTGTATGCCACCCAGCTACTCGGCGCCGCCGAAGCCGACTGGCGGTGCACCGGAATCGATCCCGAAGGCCTCGATCTGCAATGCGGCCGTGCGACACTGCGGCTCGACTTTCCGGACCGCGTCGAAAATCCTGTTGCATTGCGGGACATGCTGAAACGCATGGCTGACATTGCCCGCAAAGCGGAATGACTTGAGCCAGCGCAATGTCGATCGGCGGTAAACGAAATACTGCCGGCCGGGTTGGCAAAGCCCTCGTTCGCCACTATTCAGTCGCCCCACCGGAGCCGGCAGGTATATACTGATGTGTACCGCGGCCGGTGATGCGCGTTGGCGGCAATCGCGCGATCGAGACAACGCGGATTCTTCAGGAGGGTCTATTCGTGCAAGAGACGGGCGTGCATAACGGTGCTTACGGCGCCGACAAATTCGGCCTCAAAAATCTCACAGGCGTGTACTGGAACTTCGGTGCACCCCAGCTCTACGAGCACGCGCTGAAGAACGGCGAGGCGGTGTTGTCGTCGGACGGCGCGCTGGTCGCGGACACCGGCGTGTTCACCGGCCGCAGCCCCAAGGATAAGTTCACGGTCCGCGACGCTACCACCGAAAATACCATGTGGTGGGGTGGTAATCAGTCGATTACCGCCGACCAGTTCGAGACGCTGTACCAGGACTTCCTCAAGCACGCCGAAGGCATGACGCTGTTCGCGCAGGACCTGTACGGCGGCGCCGATCCGACCTTCCGCATCAAGACCCGCGTTTACACCGAGCTCGCCTGGCACTCGCTGTTCATCCGCACGCTGCTGCGCCGTCCCGAGCGCGCCGAGCTGGAGAGCTTCGTTCCCGAGCTGACGCTGATCGATTTGCCGAGCTTCCGCGCCGACCCGGCGCGCCACGGCTGCCGCTCCGAGAACGTCGTCGCGATCGACTTCGCCCGTAAGATCGTGCTGATCGGCGGCACTCAGTACGCCGGCGAGATGAAGAAGAGCGTGTTCACCACGCTGAACTACTACCTGCCCGAGAAGGGTGTGCTGCCGATGCACTGCTCGGCCAATGTCGGCCCGAGCGGCGACACCGCGATCTTCTTCGGCCTGTCCGGCACCGGCAAGACCACGCTGTCGGCCGATCCGAACCGCACGCTGATCGGCGACGACGAGCACGGCTGGGGCAAGGACGGCGTCTTCAACTTCGAAGGCGGCTGCTACGCCAAGTGCATCAAGCTGTCGGCCGAGAACGAGCCGGAAATCTACGCCGCCTCGACCCGCTTCGGCGCCGTGCTCGAGAACGTCGTGCTCGGCGAGATCGACCGCAAGCCGGACTTCGACGACGGCTCCAAGACCGAGAACACCCGCTCCGCCTATCCGCTGGAGTCGATCCCGAATGCGTCGCTGACCGGCCGCGCCGGCCAGCCGAAGAACGTGGTGATGCTCGCCGCCGACGCGTTCGGCGTGATGCCGCCGATCGCCAAGCTGACCCCCGCGCAGGCGATGTACCACTTCCTGTCCGGCTACACCGCCAAGGTCGCCGGCACCGAGCGCGGCGTCACCGAGCCGACCCCGGAATTCTCGACCTGCTTCGGCTCGCCGTTCCTGCCGCGCGATCCGTCGGTGTACGGCAACATGCTGCGCGAGCTGATCGCCAAGCACAATGTCGACTGCTGGCTGGTCAACACCGGCTGGACCGGCGGCATCTACGGCACCGGCCACCGCATGCCGATCAAGGTCACCCGCGCGCTGCTGACCGCGGCGCTGGACGGCTCCTTGCGCAACGTCGAATTCCGCACCGATCCGTATTTCGGCTTCGCGGTGCCGACCGCGCTGCCGGGCGTGCCGAGCGAGATCCTCGACCCGGTCAAGACCTGGGCCGACAAGGCGGCGTTCGACACCACCGCGCGCAAGCTGGTCGGCATGTTCCAGAAGAACTTCGCCAAGTTCGAAGCGCAGGTCGACGCAGAAGTCCGCGCCGCCGCGCCGGACGTCAAGATCGCCGCCGAGTAAGCTCGACGACGATCGCTTCAAATACAAAGGGCGGCCCCTGGCAGGCCGTGTGAAAAGTCGAAGGCTCCGGTTTTTCCGGAGCCTCAGAGCGCTGACAAACCCCGTCGATTTTCGGCGGGGTTTTGTTTTTGGCGAGTGGCGCAGCGCCGGCTGTGTCAGCCTGGCACTGGAATCGGCCCGGGGGGCAGTGCGAGGGCAATCTTCTTGATGTTCTGGGCGGCGGCTGCCAGCACGCATTCCCAGCCGGCGCGCCGATGCGGCCCAGTCCAACCGACGCGTTCAGTCCTCACACAGCCTGCCAGGGGCCGCCCTTTCGCATGTGCGCGGGACTGCAGCGATAGGCGAGGAAGCTACTCGCCCGCCTTGTCGCCGCCCTTCAGCGCGTCGGGCTTCGGCATCAGCACGATGTTGTAGCCGGAATCGACGTAGTGGGTTTCGCCGGTGACGCCGCCCGAAAGATCGGAGAGCAGATACAGCGCCGAGCCGCCGAGTTCTTCCAGCGTGACGCCGCGGCCGAGCGGCGAGTGTTTTTCCATGAAACCGAACATCGCGCGCGAGTCGCCGATGCCGGCGCCGGCCAGCGTCCGCACCGGACCGGCCGACACCGCATTGACGCGGATGCCCTTGGGGCCGAGGTCGCAGGCGAGATAGCGCACGCTGGCTTCCAGCGCCGCCTTGGCGAGACCCATCACATTGTAGTTAGGCATCGCCCGCTCGGACGCGCCGAAGGTCAGCGTGATCATCGCGCCGCCGTCCGGCATCAGCGCCGCGGCGCGCTTGGCGACCTCGGTGAACGAGAAGCAGGAGATCACCATGGTGCGCGAAAAATTGGCGCGGCTGGTGTCGATGTACTGGCCGCGCAGCTCGTTCTTGTCGGAGAAGCCGATCGCGTGGATCACGAAGTCGAGCTTGCCCCACTTCTCCTTCAGCGTCTCGAATACCGCGTCGACGCTGGCGATGTCCTCGACGTCGCAGGGCAGCACCAGGTCGGAATTCAGCGACTGCGCCAGCGGCTTGACCCGGCGCGCCAGCGCCTCGCCCTGATAGGTAAAGGCGAGCTCGGCGCCGTGCGCCGCCAGCGTCTTCGCCATGCCCCAGGCGATCGAATGGTCGTTGGCGACGCCCATGATCAGCCCGCGCTTGCCCTGCATCAGTTGTTGCATTGTCGTCGCTCTCTGGTTCGGGCCTCATCCTGAGGAGCGCGCGCCAGCGCGCGTCTCGAAGGATGAAGCGGTCAACAACTCATGGTTCGAGACGGCGCCAACAGGCGCCTCCTCACCATGAGGGGCGTAGCACATGGATATGGCATCTCGCCGGGCCGGCGAGAGCCGCAGAAGTCACGCCTCCAGCCGCTTGAACACCAGCGTCGCGTTGGTGCCGCCGAAGCCGAACGAATTCGACAGCACGGCGCCGAGCTTGGCGTTTTCGACCCGCTTGCGCACGATCGGCATGTCGGCGAACACCGGGTCGAGCTCGGTGATGTTGGCGCTTTCGCAGATGAAGCCGTTCTGCATCATCAGCAGCGAGTAGATCGCCTCCTGCACGCCGGTGGCGCCGAGCGAATGTCCGGTCAGCGCCTTGGTGGCCGAGATCGGCGGGCACTTGTCGCCGGCGCCGAACACGTTGCGGAGCGCGTTGATCTCCGGCGGGTCGCCGGCCGGCGTCGAGGTCGCGTGCGGGTTGATGTAGTCGATCTTGATGCCGCCGGTGGTCGCCAGCGCCATCTTCATGCAGCGCTCGGCGCCCTCGCCCGACGGCGCCACCATGTCGTAGCCGTCCGAGGTCGCACCGTAGCCGATGATCTCGCCGTAGATCTTGGCACCGCGCGCCTTGGCGTGCTCGAGCTCTTCCAGCACCAGCACGCCGGCGCCGCCGGCGATCACGAAGCCGTCGCGGCTGATATCGTACGGACGCGACGCGGTGGCCGGAGTATCGTTGTACTTCGACGACATCGCCCCCATCGCGTCGAACAGCACCGACAGCGACCAGTCGAGCTCCTCGCAGCCGCCGGCGAACATCACGTCCTGCTTGCCCCACTGGATCAGCTCGTAGGCGTTGCCGATGCAATGGTTCGACGTCGCACAGGCCGACGAGATCGAGTAGTTGACGCCCTTGATCTTGAACCAGGTCGCCAGCGTCGCCGACGCGGTCGAGCTCATCGCCTTCGGTACCGCGAACGGCCCGACGCGCTTGGGGCCCTTGGTGCGGGTGATGTCGGCGGCTTCGACGATGGTGCGCGCCGACGGGCCGCCCGAGCCCATCACGATGCCGGTCCGCTCGTTCGAGATCTCGGACTCTTCCAGCCCGGAATCGGCGATCGCCTGCTCCATCGCGACGTGGTTCCACGCCGCGCCTTCGCCGAGGAACCGCATCGCGCGACGATCGACCACATCGGCCGGATTCAGCGTCGGTGCGCCCTGCACCTGCGAACGGAATCCGAGCTCGGCGTGCTTCTCGGCACGAGAGATACCCGGCTTGGCGTCGTACAGGCTCGCCAGAACTTCCTGCGTGTTGTTACCAATCGACGAGACGATCCCCATCCCCGTCACAACAACTCGTCTCATGTGATCGCCTCGTTCATTCCAGGGTCGTTCGCGGCTGGCGCGACGGCGCGCGACCAGCCCAACTCGCTAGCCACCAACCGGCTGCGCCGTCTGCTTGAACAGACCGACTTTCAGATCCTTTGCGCGGTAGATGATCTCGTCGTCGGCCGAAAGCCAGCCATCGGCAATGCCGAGCCACAGCTTCGAGCGCATCACCCGCTTGATGTCGACATTGTAAACGATCTTGCTGATGTGCGGCAGCACCTGACCGGTGAACTTTAGTTCGCCGAGACCGAGCGCGCGGCCCGGCCCTTCGCCGCCGACCCAGCCGAGAAAGAAACCGACCATCTGCCACATCGCATCGAGGCCGAGGCAACCCGGCATCACCGGATCGTTCTTGAAGTGACAGGCGAAAAACCACAGGTCCGGATTGACGTCGAGCTCGGCGCGAATGTGGCCCTTGCCGAATTCGCCGCCGTCCTCCGTGATGGTGGTGATCCGGTCGAACATCAGCATCGGCGGCAACGGCAATTGGGCGTTGCCGGCCCCGAACAATTCGCCGCGGCCGCAGGCCAGCAAGTCTTCATATTCGTAGCTGGAGCGACGGTCCCGCATGCGACGATGCCTTTTCTTGGTTCGATCGAGAGGATTTGGCCACCTCACGCGACCGGTTTTGAGTGCGTGCGCGAGGCGCGCCCGGTGAATGCGCGGGTCTGTAACATAGGCATATTGCCCCGCCTAGCGGCACCTCCGGGATCCTCCTTAAGCAAAACGACCGAGCCCCGCCAGTTGCGAGACGCTTGCACGACTGAGGAATGCTTCCTATAATCACAGGATGCAGTGCAAATAGTAGCGCAGCAGGGGTACGCAATCGTGGACATTGGTGAGCACGTAGCTTTTCTGCGAGAGGAACCGGCTCAGGAGGCTCATTCGCATGCAGAGCCCCGCCTGAACGGCTGTCCTTGGCACGATGTCAACGAGATGCTGCAATCTGTGGGATTGCGGCCGACCCGGCAGCGGATGGCGCTGGGATGGCTGCTGTTCGGTAAGGGCGACCGCCATCTCACGGCTGAAATGCTGTACGAAGAGGCCAGCCAGGCCAAGGTTCCGGTGTCGTTGGCGACGGTTTACAACACCCTGAACCAGCTCACTGAAGTCGGCCTGCTGCGGCAGGTCAGCGTCGACGGCACCAAGACCTATTTCGACACCAATGTGTCGGCGCACCAGCACTTCTATCTCGAGAACAACCACGAGCTGATCGACATTCCGAATGCCGATCTCGAGCTGAAGGCGACGCCGGAAGTTCCGGACGGCTACGAGATCGCGCGGGTCGACGTCGTGGTGCGGCTGCGTAAGCGCGGCTGAAGCCCCGGCTTGGAGCTATTCTTGGTGACGGTTTGGCCCGAGAGCGGTGAGCTCCCGGGCTTTTTCGCGTCAGCGCGCAGGCGCCGTTGTCCGCGGCACGGCCGCGATCAGTTGACCTGCTCGTCGGCGTACACGCCCCACAATTGCAGTTTCTCGATCCAGCCGTCGAAGCCGCTGCCGACGATCCTGCACCACTTCATGTCGCACCGCCTGACCTGCGCCACGACGCCGGCCTGCAACCGGGCCACCACGGCGCTGCCCGCAGTGGCGCGCTCGTAGAGCGGCGCCAGCTCGTCCTTGTCCTTCATGATTACCACCGCGGTGCGACGGCCCGACAGCAGGGAGTGATAGACCCAGCCTTCGGCCCCCTCGGAATCCCGCACCCGGCGCCAGTTCTCGAACTCGGCAGTGACCTCGACCGGCAGCCCGGCCCGGGTATAGACCCAGGCGACATCGTTGTCCTTGGTCGGGCCGACGCGGACATTGACGTGATCCGACTTAAGGCTGACGTATCGCGGCACCGGCAGTCCACTCGCAGACAACGGCGAGTCCTTGCCGGCCTGCGCGAAGCTGGCAGCACAAGTCATCGCACCTGCGAACGCCGTTACCGCCATCAGGTATTTCATCGTCATCGACACGCCTCTTGTCGCGGGATTTGCGGCGCGGCCGTCTCCGGCGAAACCCAGGGGTCCTTGTCTTGGCGCGGTCTTCTGCTAGAGAAGGCCGGAAGGCATCCGGTAACCCAAGGAACGGGAAGGGACCTCACGGTCGGACCGGCCCCTGTGGTCACGCTGCTGCGGGAGTGTCGAACAGACTGAGTTAACGGGGGCTAAACGATCTCGTTGAGCTCGTCAGAGAGCGTTGGAATGTCGGTTAAGAAAAAGCCTCTGGTCGTCGTCACCCGCAAGCTTCCGGACTCGATCGAAACCCGGATGCGCGAGCTGTTCGACGCCCGGCTGAATCTCGACGACGTGCCGATGACCGCCGAACAACTCGCCGAGGCGGCCCGCACCGCCGACGTGCTGGTGCCGACCGTGACCGATACCATCACGGCCGAGATGCTGAACCAGCCGGATTGTCAGCTCAAGCTGATCGCGCATTTCGGCAACGGTATCGACAATCTCGATGTCGCTGCGGCGCATGCGCGCGGCATCACCGTCACCAACACCCCGAAAGTTCTGACCGAAGATACCGCCGACATGACCATGGCGCTGATCCTGGCGGTGCCGCGCCGGCTGATCGAGGGCGCCGCGCTCTTGACCGATGGCGGCGACTGGCCCGGCTGGTCGCCGACCTGGATACTCGGCCGCCGGCTCGGCGGCAAGCGGCTCGGCATCATCGGCATGGGGCGGATCGGCCAGGCGGTGGCCCGGCGCGCCCGCGCCTTCGGCCTGCAGATCCATTACCACAACCGCAAGCCGGTGGCGCCGCGGATCGCCGACGAACTCGGGGCGACCTACTGGGATTCGCTCGACCAGATGCTGGCCCGGATGGACATCATCTCGGTCAACTGCCCGCACACGCCGGCGACCTTCCATCTGCTGTCGGCGCGGCGGCTCAAGCTGATCCGCAAGGACGCCTTCATCGTCAACACCGCGCGCGGCGAGGTGATCGACGAGGAGACGCTGACCCGGCTGATCGAGAGCGGCGACATCGCCGGCGCCGGGCTCGACGTCTACGAGCACGAGCCCGCGGTCAACCCGAAGCTGGTGCGTCTCGCCAAGCACGGCAAAGTCGTGCTGCTGCCGCACATGGGGTCGGCCACCATCGAAGGCCGGGTCGAGATGGGCGAGAAGGTGATCATCAACATCCGCACCTTCCTGGATAATCACAAGCCGCCGGATCGCGTCCTGCCCGGGATGCTCTGAAGCGTTCCCGGCCGCCTTGCTGCGGCCGAACGCCTCGCGCGTCGGTTCCGCGCAACGCCTTCTCGCCGCCCGTTTCGCACACTACCTTCGTCGGGTGACGATCAGGGAGTGTGCGCCAAGTGAGCATCGCCGTCATCGACGACAGGCCGGCGTCCCGTGCGCCGCTGATCCCGCCGACGCCGCCGCGCGCGCCGGACGACATCTCGGCGCTCGGTCGTCTCGCGGCGATTCGTCACAATGCGATCGCGAGCTGGGGCGACCGGGCCTACCAGGACGATATCGTCAAGGGCCGGTTCTTCACCCACGCCAGCTACATCCTCAACGCGCCGGACGCGATCCGGCACGTGCTGATCGACAACGCCGACAATTATCGCCGCACCGCGACCGGCATCCGCGTGCTGCGGCCGATGCTTGGTGACGGGCTGCTGCTCGCCGAAGGGCGCGCCTGGAAGCATCAGCGCCGGACCCTGGCGCCCGCCTTCACGCCGCGCGCGGTCGCCACGCTGGTGCCGCACATGCTGTCCGCGACCGAGGAGGCGATCGCCGGGCTGCACCGCAATGCCGGCGCGCCGGTGGATCTGCGCGAGGCAATGCAGCATCTGGCACTGGAGATCGCCGGGCGGACGATGTTCTCGTTCGAGATGGGCACCCACGGCCGGGCGTTGCGCAGCTTCGTGATCGACTACGGCACCCGGCTGGCGAGCCCCCGGTTTCTCGATCTGCTGCTGCCGCTCGGCTGGCCGACCCCGCAGGACATCGCGCGGGCACGGTTTCGCCGGCGCTGGACCCGGTTCGTCGGCGAGCTGATCGCCGCGCGGCGCGCCTCGGGCAAGACGGCGGACGCGCCGCCGCGCGATCTGTTCGAACTGATGCTGGCGGCGCGCGACCCGGAAACAGGCGAGGCGTTCAACGACGCCCAGCTCGGCGATCAGGTCGCCACCATGATTCTCGCCGGGCACGAGACCACCGCGACCGCGCTGTTCTGGGCCTTGTATCTGCTGGCGATGGACCGCGAAGCGCAGGACCGGCTCGCCGCGGAAGTCCGCCGGCTCGGCCCCGGCGCGGTGGAGATCGAGCGCCTGCCGTTCACCCGCGCGGTGCTCGACGAAACGCTGCGGCTGTATCCGCCGGCGTTCCTGATCGTGCGGGAAGCAGCCGGTCCCGATCAGGTCGCCGGCTTCGCCGTCCGCAAGCACGACGTGATGCTGATCGCGCCGTGGCTGCTGCATCGGCATGAAAAACTCTGGCACGAGCCCGATGCCTTCGTTCCGGCGCGGTTCCTGCCGGGCGCCGCGCCGCCGGACCGGTTCGCCTATCTGCCGTTCGGCCTCGGTCCCCGGGTCTGCATCGGCGCCCATTTCGCGCTGGTCGAAGCGACGCTGGCGCTGGCGAAGATCGTCGGCACGTTCCGGATCGAGCTGATCGATACTACCCCGGTGATGCCGATCGGGGTCGTCACTACCCAGCCGGATCGATCGCCGTCGTTCCGGCTGACCCCACGCTGAGCATGGCGACGGCTCCAGGCCGGTCGTTCATTACCCAACCGTCATGGAACTCCCCGGAACCGCGTCAGCATTGCGGGCGTTCCCTTTCCACGCCATAGAACGACGAGCCGTCGCCCCCCATCGAGAGACGAGAGACGATGCTGGACAAACTGCGCCAATTCATCACCGACGTCGTCGCCCCGAGCGCACCGGAAGAACTGACGCTCGACGAAGGCGGCTACCGCCTCGCCGCAACCGCGCTGCTGATTCATGTCATCTCGATCGACGGCGATCCGTCCGAGGTGGAAAAGCAGAAGCTGCATTCACTGCTCGAACAGCGCTTCGGTCTCGATGCGGCGACCGCGACCCGGTTGATCGCGTCGGCGACGCTGATCGAAGGCGAGGCCGTCGACCTTTACCATTTCACCAGCGTGATCATGCGTTCGGTCAACGAGCAGGGCCGGCTGCGGATCGTCGAAATGATGTGGGAGCTGGTCTATGCCGACGGCGCCGTGACCGAGTTCGAGGAAAACGTAGTGTGGCGCGCCGCGGATCTGCTTGCCGTCTCGACCCGTGACCGCGTCAATCTGCGTCAGAAGGTCGCCGCGGCGCACGACATGCAGACGGTCTCCGAGGTCGATCCCGCCAACTAACCGGGTGTCCGGTTCCGCGCAGTAACAGTCGAACCCGTCCCACTGCCGGCTACGGCCGGTAGAGGAGGCGCTGACGAGCATGGGTCTTGCACGCTGCTTGCTTCCCGCCTAAGGCCTTGGTTGTTCCGCGGAGGGCCGTTTGGCCAATCTGAAACATGAGTTTCCTGTCGTGACTGAACGAGTGACTTTGATTACAGGCGCCTCGGCCGGAATCGGTGCCGAACTGGCGCAAATTTTTGCAGACAATGCTCATCGCGTGGTCCTGGTGGCGCGGCGCGGCGAGCGGCTCGAGACCCTCGCGGCGGACATCCGCGCCAAGGGCGGCCCGGACCCGATCGTGATTGCCTGCGATCTGGGCAAGCCGGACGCCGCCGAGCAGATCGCCTCGACGCTCGCAGCAGCCGGCGTCGAGGTCGAGTACCTCGTCAACAATGCCGGCTACGGACTGTTCGGCCGCGCCGTCGAGCTCGATCGCGAAGACCAGCTCGGGATGATCGACCTCAACATCCGGATGCTGACCGATCTGTCGTTCCGCTTTGCCGACAGCATTGCCGGGCTGCGCGGCGGCATCCTCAACGTCGCCTCGATCGCCGGCTTCATGCCCGGCCCCGGCATGGCTGTGTACTACGCGTCCAAGGCCTATGTGCTGTCGCTGACCGAGGCGCTGCATCAGGAGCTCGGGCCGAAAGGCGTGCGGGTGACCGCATTGTGCCCCGGCCCGGTGCCGACCGAGTTTCAGCAGCGGGCAGGCTTCGAGCCGGGCTTCGACAGCGCCGTGCTCAATGTTTCGCCGGCGGAAGTTGCGCGCCAGGCGTATCAGGGGCTGATGCACAACAAGCGGATCGTGTTGCCCGGCCTCGGCGTCAAGATCGTGCCGTTCCTGCTGCGGTTCTTCCCGCGCGGCTTCATCGCCACCGCGGTCGGCCGCTTCCAGTTGCGTCGACGCTAGATGAACTCCGGTTCTGACACAGCCAGAACCGGCGAGCCGGATGACCTGTCCGACGCGTTTTCTTCGACCAACCGGTTTCCAACCCGCTCGAAAACACTCTAGTCTCTCCGCCAAGTCTCGGCGCTCACGACCGAGGCAGCCAGGGGGATGCATGACGAGCGAGGAGTTCGCGCGGCTGCTGGAGAGCTTGACCCGCGCGGCGGAATCCGGCGACGGCGCAGCGTTCGCCGGCCATTTCACCGAAGACGCGACGTATCACGACTACATCTACGGCCCGCACAGCGGCCGCGCCGAGATCGCCTCGATGATGCAGGATCTGTTTCATCGCGACGCGACCGATTATCGCTGGGAAATGTTCGATCCGGTCTGCAACCACGACCTCGGCTACGCCTGGTCGCTGTCGAGCTTCACCTCGACGGTGCCCGACTTTGCAGGCCGACGCGTGGTGATCGACGGCATGAGCCGGTTCGTCCTGCGCGGCGGCCTGATCGCCGAGTACCGCGAGTCTGTGAACGGCGGCGTGGCGATGGCGCAGCTCGGCGTCGCGCCGGAGCGGATGGCCAAAGTCCTCCGCAAGTGGAGCGGCTGGCTGCAGCAGCGCCCCGAAACCCGGGACTATCTGGCCCGGCCCAAAGGCTCGCGCCGGAACTGAGATTTATCGCCCGCGGCGGGCGACAACGCGCACGGACTAAGTCTTTGCGCCCAACAACAATCAACAAAGGGAGGACGCCGTTGAGCTATCAGGACATCCTGTATGAGGTCGAAAATCGGATCGCGACCATCACGCTGAACCGGCCGGGCCGCATGAATGCGTGGACGCCGGTGATGGAACGCGAGGTACGGACCGCGATGCAGCAGGCCGCCGCGGACGGCGAGGTCCGCGTCATCGTGCTGACCGGCGCCGGCCGCGGCTTCTGCGCCGGGGCCGACATGCAGGTGCTGCAGACGATCGATCCGTCCGATGTGCGCCGCGCCGCCGATCTGCCGCCGTTCGATATGAACCGCCGGGCCGACTGGCAGACCCGCTACGCGTTCTATCCGTCGATTGGTAAGCCGATCATCGGCATGCTCAACGGCGCCACCGCCGGCATCGGTCTGGTACACGCGCTGTATTGCGACGTCCGCTTCGCCGCCGACTCTGCGGTGTTCACCACCGCCTTTGCGCGGCGCGGCCTGATCGCCGAGCACGGCATCTCCTGGATGCTGCCGCGGATCGTCGGCCACGCCAACGCGCTCGACCTGCTGCTGTCGGCGCGCCGGGTTTCGGCCGACGAGGCACTGCAGATGGGGCTGGTGAACCGGCTGTATCCGGCCGATCAGCTCCGCGAACAGACCTACGCCTACGCCCGCGACCTCGCCGACAATGTCGCGCCGAAGTCGATGCAGGTGATCAAGCGGCAGCTCTACGAGGTGCCGTTCCAGACCCTGGCGGAAGCGACCAGCGAGGCCAATCGCGAGATGGCGATCTCGCTCGCCAGCGACGACTTCAAGGAAGGCGTTGCCAGCTTCGTCGAAAAGCGCCCGCCGCAGTTTAAGAGCGCGTGAGGGTCGCGCGAAGTCGGCATGTGACCGAAGAACTCTATCTTGGGTGCCCAGATCGCCCGAGGGCAGGCGCGAGTGTCTCGATGCATGGTCGCGAAGGCTTACCGGCCTGCACCGTTCCTTGATGCGAGCGGTGCCGCCAGCTTGCTCGCCATGAGCGACAAAGTCGTTCATACGGTGACGTCCGGCGGGAGCTCAAAAATACGGCCGCGGTGTCGGACTCCGGCCAACACCTTGCACGTTCTACTGAAGGGCGTTGAAAATGTCGTGTTGACTAAGAGCTCAAAGGATCCAAGCGGAGGACTAATGGGATTCGTAGAGAGCGACGTTCTCTCGTCTACCAAAAAAAATAAAGGGTTGCAGCTAGCAACCCGCCGGCAAATATTGTTCCCGCGAGCCTTTCTCGTCGCAAATCTTGCCGAAAAAAATGGTCGGAAAGCTTAGCTGTCACGAACAGAAATGTACCAAAACCGGCAGCGACATATACACGGCCATCAATTGCATCATAGCTTGGTGTTTGAAAGAGCAGCACTCCCGCCACTATCATGCAACCGATGCCCGATAGAACCGCTAAGCTACTGTAAGTTCCCGATTCAACCCCTGCGAGCACCAATCCGACAAGCGCAACGCATAACAGCAAAAGCATGATGCCAAGATAGGCGTACAGAAATCCAAAAATCATAGACGAAAACCCATCCGACCAAATTGAAAACTAATCCACGCAATCCAGATCATGAAAGGCACGATGGTCCATACAATTAGTCGCCCCGCCCACCAACGGAGAGATCGGTAACTATCCGAGCTGTCGGCGTACCAATCAATAATATTGTTGGCAACAAGACCAAACATTAGCAATATGCTTCCATACAAAAGGTAATCTCGCAGTCCACTAACACCTAGAAAAAGGACCGGGACGCTCATCGGGACAGCAATTGATCGAGTGGAGGTCAGTGCACCGTGCAGGGTGCGCGGCTCAGACATTACGCCTCTAACGACCTGAACGATAAATATGAGCGGGACGCTGAAAAAAGCCAAAGCGTAGAGCAAAGGGACGGCTCCCCAGTAGAAGCTTTTCGAAAGAGTTGCGTTGGAAATTAGGGAAGCGCCAGCAAGTCGAAATTGCGCTACATCAAATCCCAGAAGGTCGTCATTCGACCGGGAACGTTCTATACAAGACAGAGCTGACTTTTTCTGCAGGAGCGGAACCTAGGAAATATCACCAAACGAAGCTTTGCACTCCGGTGGTGGAGCCAGGCGGGATCGAACCGCCGACCTCGTCATTGCGAACGACGCGCTCTCCCAGCTGAGCTATGGCCCCTCCGCGGTCGGTGCGCGGGGCACCGATCAGCGAACGTCGCCATTTACAGTGCCGGCGAACGCCAAGTCAAGAACGTGATGGCGGATTGTGACAACACGTCATCGTCTCTCGGCTTAATTGCCTTGAGTTCCCTTGTTTGGGCGGGGTCGAAACGATATTTACGGCACAGCCCTCCCGCGCTCGAACCCGCGAGTGTTTCGTCGCCATGCGCCCTATCGTTTTCGTCCTGATTCAGGCTATCAACCTTTACATGTACCTGTTGATCGCATCAGCGATCATGTCTTGGCTGGTTGCATTCAATGTCGTAAACACGCGCAATCAATTCGTGGGCATGATTGCGGACTTTCTCTATCGCATAACTGAGCCTGTTCTGAGGCCAATTCGCGAGAGACTTCCCAATCTTGGTGGCTTGGACGTCTCACCGCTAGTGGTGTTTTTCGGTCTCTGGATCGTCCAGCTCTACATAGTCGAGTATATCTACCCCAACGTTCCATAGTTTCGATGGAAGCTTGGCGGTATTCAGCTCAGGGCGTCGCGGTAGCGGTGCGGGTCACCCCGCGCGGCGGCCGCGACGACATCGACGGGCTGGAGACGCTGTCCGACGGCCGGCCGGTGTTGAAAGTGCGGGTCCGGGCGATCGCCGATGGCGGCGAAGCCAACCGGGCGGTGACGGAGCTGCTGGCCAAAGCGGTCGGCGTGCCGAAGCGCAATGTCAGGCTACTGTCGGGCGCGACCTCGCGGCAGAAGCAGATCGCGATCGACGGCGATCCAAAACAGCTCGGCGAGGTGTTGCGCCGCCTGGTGGCGGCCAAGCCCGCCGAATAATCACCCGGGAGGCCCGCGAGGGCGATCCACCGTTCGCCTCTCCGCTCCGGAGAGGCTTTTTCATTTCGATGCGGACGCATCGGCTGGACCAGTCAAAGAGGACGACATGACCGCCCGGATCATCGATGGAAAAATCATCTCGGCCGAGCTGCGCGCCCGCGTCGCCGCCGAGGTCGCGCGGCTGAAGACCGACCACGGCATCACGCCGGGCCTCGCGGTGGTGCTGGTCGGCAACGACCCCGCTTCCGAGGTCTATGTCCGCTCCAAGCACAAGCAGACCCAGGAGGCCGGCATGGCCTCGTTCGAGCACCGGCTGCCCGCCGACGTGCCGCAGGCCGAGCTGATGGCGTTGATCGCAAAGCTCAATGCCGATCCGGCGGTGCACGGCATCCTGGTGCAATTGCCGCTGCCGAAGGGACTCGACAGCAACGCGGTGATCGACGCCATCGATCCGGCCAAGGATGTCGACGGCCTCAACCCGACCAATGCCGGCCGGCTCGCCTCCGGCCTGTTCGCGCTGACGCCGTGCACGCCGCTCGGCAGCATCATCATGGCCAAGACGGTGCACGCCTCGCTCGAAGGCATGAACGCGCTGGTGATCGGCCGCTCCAATCTGGTCGGCAAGCCGCTGGTGCAATTGCTGCTCAACGAGAACGCCACCGTGACGATCGCGCATTCGCGCACCCGCGACCTGCCGGCGCTGTGCCGCCAGGCCGATCTGGTGTTCGCGGCGGTCGGCAAGGCCGAGATGGTGAAGGGCGACTGGATCAAGCCGGGCGCCACCGTGATCGACGTCGGTATCAACCGGACGCCGGGCAAGGACGGCGGCAAGGACAAGCTGCTCGGCGACGTCGCGTTCGACGAGGCCAAGGAGGTCGCCGGCGCGATTACGCCAGTCCCCGGCGGCGTCGGCCTGATGACGGTGGCGTGCCTCCTGGTCAACACCGTCCGCGCCGCCTGCGCGATCCACGGCCTGCCGAAGCCGGCGGTGTGATGTCGCGCGTCTAATTCTCCAGCCGTCATCGCCCGGCTTGACCGGGCGAACCAGTATTCCGCGCGCAGATGGTTTTCGAGACGTCTCGGCGTACTGGGTCACCCGCCTTCGCGGGTGACGACAGTTATTGGTGCTGCCATGCGGTGCGCCTGATCCAGGGCGCGCGACCGCGCACTAACCCGCCGTGCTCTGCATCAGCCGCACGTAGAACCGGATCATGTCGGCGTAGTTCTTGATGCTGATGCGCTCGTTGGTGCCGTGGAAACGCTTGAGGTCTTCGGGCGTGGCGCGGACCGGCGAGAACCGGAAGATGTTGTCGGCGACCTGCGCGTAGTGCCTTGAGTCGGTCGCGGCGATCATCAGGCCGGGAGCGACAATGACGTCCGGAAACACCTCGCGAATGGTGCGATTCAGCGCCAGATAGGACGCGCTCTTGGTGCCGGTCACCGGCGGCGGATCGAAATTGCCGTCGAACCCCTGGATCGCGATCTTGTCGTTGGCGACCACGCTGCGGACGTGATCGGTGACGCTGGCCTGGGTGTCGCCCGGCAGCAGGCGGAAATTGACGCTGGCCTCGGCGACGCCGGGCAGCACGTTGTCCTTGTCGCCGGCGTTGAACACGGTCAGCGCCGTCGTCGTCTGCACCATCGCGGCGGTGGTGCCGCTCTTGGCGAATTCGCGCAGCAGCAGCGGCCGGAACAGCCACAGGTTGGACAGCGCGACCCGGCTGAAGCCGCTCATCTCGGGCGCCAGGGTGTCGAACATCTCGGCCACCGAGCCGCGGATCCGCATCGGCAGCCGGTTGTCTTCCAGATGCGTCAGCGCCGCCGCCAGCATCCCGATCGCGGTGTCGCGCGGCGGCATCGACGAATGCCCCGGGGTGCCGCGGGCCGTCAGCACCAGCGTGGCGTAGCCCTTCTCGGAGACGCCGATCAGCGCTGCCGGCTTGTCGAGCCCCTTCAGCACCCCGTCGGTGATCAACAGCCCCTCGTCGAGCACGAAATCCAGCCGCACGTTGCGCGAGGCGAGCAGCTCGGCGATCTTGGCGGCGCCGCGCAGGCCGGAGACCTCCTCGTCATGACCGAACGCGAAATAGATCGTGCGTTTCGGCCGGAAGCCCTGCTTGGCCATCAGCTCGGCGGCCTCCAGCATGGCGTAGAGGTTGCCCTTGTCGTCCCACGAGCCGCGGCCCCAGACGTAGCCGCCTTCGATCGCGCCGCTGAACGGCGGCTGCTGCCAGTCGGCTTCCGTCTTGGGCGCGATCGGCACGACGTCCTGATGCGCCAATAGCCCGATCGGCTTGGCCTGCGGATCGCTGCCTTCCCAAGTGTAGAGCAGGCTGTGGCCGCCGACGATTTCGCGCTTCGCCGCGGCATGGAACGCCGGGAAGCTGGATTCGATATGCGCGCGCAAGTCCCGCAGCGCGTCGGCGCCCTGCTCGGGATTGAGGAAATTGGAGATGGTCGGAAAGCGGATCGACTGCGACAGCCGCTGCGCGGCACCCTGCTCGTCGATCGCGATCGGCGGCACCGCGGCGACGTCGATCTGCCGCGAGCCGTGCCGCAAGGTGTTGTAGGCCAGCACCCCGGCCAGAGCCGCGACCGCCAGGACAGCGATCGCGACCAGGTTACGAATCCATCGAAGCAGCCGGCGCATCGGAACTCCTGTTCGCCGGCGCTTCTCCCGGCCGCTCAGCCCTTGGCCTGCTTGGCCCGATCCAGGCCCTCGAGGATCAGCTTGTGGGCCTCTTCGGCGCCGCCCCAACGCAGCACCTTGACCCACTTGCCGGGCTCGAGGTCCTTGTAATGCTCGAAGAAGTGCTGGAACTGCGCCAGCGTGATCTCCGGCAGATCCGAGTAGGTCTTGATGCGGTCGTAGCGCTGGGTCAGCTTCGACGACGGTACTGCGATGATCTTCTCGTCGTGACCGGCTTCGTCGCTCATATACAGCACGCCGACCGGGCGAACGCTCATCACCGCGCCCGGCACGATGCCGCGGGTGTTGGCGACCAGCACGTCGCAGGGGTCGCCGTCGTCCGACAGGGTGTGGGGGATGAAGCCGTAATTCCCCGGATAGTGCATCGAGGTATAGAGGAACCGATCCACCACCAAAGTACCGGCGGCCTTGTCCATTTCGTACTTGATCGGCTCACCGCCGACCGGCACCTCGATGATGACGTTGACGTCATAGGGAGGGTTTACGCCGACGGGGATTGCGTCGATGCGCATCAAGAGCTCCAGAGTGAGTTGATTTCAGGAACTACCCGAATAGCCTGCGCTCGCGGTGTTCGCCAGCGCAAAAAAGGCTCAGTTGCTCCAGGCAAACGCAACCTTGTCGAGCGACTTCGGCCCGAACCGCTCCGACGAGCGCGCCACCATCCGGCCGCCCAGAGCCCGATAGAACTCGGTCGCCGGCTCGTTGTCCGACAGCGCCCAGATCACCATGCTTTTCAGGCCGCTCTGCACCAGATCGCGGCGGGCGGCGGCGAACAGGCGGCGACCGAAGCCGAGCCCCTGGAACTCGGGACGCAGATACAATTCGTAGATCTCGCCTTCGAACTGCAGGCTGCGGGCGCGGTTACGACCGTAATTGGCGTAGCCGGCGATCTTGTCGCCGAAGCACAGCACGCTGATTCGGCTGCCCTTGCGGATCGCCGAATCCCACCAGGTCGGGCCGCGGCGGTTGATCAGCTTTTCCAGCTCCGCGCCGGGGATGATGCCCTGATAAGCGGACCGCCAGGCTTCGTCATGGGTGGCCGCGACCGCGGACGCATCCGCTGCCTTTGCCGCTCGTACCTCGATCAGGGTCGTGCTCATAGGCAGATCAAAGCAAGTCGCGGCGCCGGCTTCAAGCTCCAACGTTAATTATCGGTTAACGTGTGGATTTTCTGCACCAGCCACGGCAGGAATGTGCCGAAATCGGACAAACGCCGGTCCGAGCTGCGGGTTTTCGCACCGAATTGCTGCACGCGCGACAGGTGTCATCACGGTTAGTTCGCCGCGAAACCGACATCGCTGCGACAATCGATCGCTTGCCGCGCTGCACGCTCGCCCGAATCACGCGCGCCGTGGGCTGTCGAGAAGAACTGCGGCGAGGTCGCTTCTCCGGCGAAGAACAAACGGCCGTCGACCGGCGCGGCCAGCAGGGCGCGGGCGCCGGCGTGGCCGGGCAGCGCGTGCGAATAGGCGCCGCGCGCGAACGGATCGTGAGCCCAACGCGACTCCGCCAGCGGCGACAGCTTGCGGCGGATGTTGTTGCCGAGCAGATCGGCGATCTCGTCGATCGCCTGCGCGGCGAACGCGCCGTCGCCGGCGTCTTCCAATTCGCGCGCGTAGCGGCCGCCGAAGAAACCCTCAATACAATCATGGCCGAACGGGCGCAGGTGATACGTCCCCATTGCGCTCCGCATGGTGGCGGCGCGTAAGTTGCCGTCGGCAGGAAAGTCGTTGGGGTCCGACAGCTTCAGCATCACCTTGTCGTCGACGCCGAGCGGCAGATTTCGCGCGGCGTCGAGCTTGTCCGGCAACGCCGGCGCGAACCGGATCGCCTCGCTTGCGATCAGGTTGGTCGGCACCGTGACGATGACCTGACCGGCGACCAGCGTTCCGAGCGATGTCTCCAGCTTGATCTGGCGGCCGGAGTGATCGATCCGCTCGACCACGCAGGTCAGCACCACCGGGCAGGGCCCGCCATAAGCCGCAATCAGCGTGCCGTAGCCCTCGCGGACCCGCCAGTTGATGCCGGTGTCGCGATAGGATTCGAGATCGTGCACCGAGATGCGATCGAGCTCGGCGCCGTTGACGTAGGTCGACACCGCATCGATCATCGGATTCCAGCGGTTGCCCGGCTCCAGCAAGGTGGCGGCAGCGACGTCGCTCTTCCTTTTGGCCGCACGCCAGACCCGTTCGTCGAACGCATCGAGCGCCTTGCCGAAGGCGACGCGGTCGCGCTTCGGAAACACGTCGCCGAAGCTCGCCTCGCTCCACGGCGGATGGGTCTTGTCGATGCCGATGCCGAGCAGGCCGGCGATGCCGACGAAGGAATTCTCGTCGGCCGAATGCAGCCAGCCGCAGCCGACGTCGAACGCGATCTCCGGCGTCACCATCCGGGTCCAGGCCCGGCCGCCGATCCGGTCCCGAGCTTCGAGCACGAGCACCGAGACACCCGCCCCCTCCAGCGCCCGCGCCGCGCCGAGGCCGGCCGCACCGGCGCCGATGATCGCGATGTCGACCGAGGACGGAAAGCTGGATGACGGCATGCGCGATCCTACCACGGGTCTGACGGCGGTTCGATGTCAGGGCCCCTGAAACGACGATGCCCGGCACGAAGGCCGGGCATCGGAAATCAGAGAATGAGGCAGACGATCAGGCGACCGCCTGCTTGCTCTTTTCGGCGCGCTTGCGCTCGTTGGGATCGAGCAGGCGCTTGCGCAGCCGGATCGACTTCGGGGTGATCTCGACCAGCTCGTCGTCCTCGATATAGGCCAGCGCCTTTTCCAGCGTCATCCGGATCGGCGGCGTCAGGCGCACCGCTTCGTCCTTCGAGGTGGTGCGGATGTTGGTGAGCTGCTTGCCCTTGAGCACGTTGATCTCGAGATCGTTGTCGCGGGTGTGCTCGCCGACGATCATGCCCTTGTAGACCTTCCAGCCCGGCTCGATCATCATCGGGCCGCGATCTTCCAGCTTGAACATCGCGTAGGCGACCGCCTCGCCCTGATCGTTGGAGATCAGCACACCGTTGCGGCGGCCCTGGATCTCGCCGCGATACGGCAGGTAGTCGTGGAACAGCCGGTTCATGATCGCGGTGCCCTTGGTATCGGTCATCAGTTCGCCCTGGTAACCGATCAGGCCGCGGGTCGGCGCGTAGAACACCAGGCGCAGACGATTGCCGCCCGAGGGCCGCATCTCGATCATCTCGGCCTTGCGCTCGCTCATCTTCTGCACGACGACGCCGGAGAACTCCTCGTCGACGTCGATGACGACTTCCTCGACCGGCTCGAGGAGCTGGCCGTTCTCGTCGCGGGTCAGCACCACGCGCGGACGCGACACGCTGAGTTCGAAGCCTTCACGGCGCATGTTCTCGATCAGGATCGCGAGCTGCAATTCGCCGCGGCCCGACACTTCCATCGCGTCCTTGTCGGCGGATTCGACGACGCGCAGCGCGACGTTGCCCTCGGCCTCGCGGAGCAGGCGGTCGCGGATCAGGCGGCTGGTCACCTTGTCGCCTTCGGTGCCGGCGAGCGGCGAGTTGTTGACGATGAACGACATCGACACGGTCGGCGGATCGATCGCCTGGGCCTGGATCGGGGTATCGACCGCCGGGTCGCAGAAGGTGTCGGCGACGGTACCCTTGGTCAGGCCGGCGATGGCGACGATGTCGCCGGCTTCGGCGATGTCGAGCGGCACGCGCTCGAGGCCGCGAAACGCCAGGATCTTGCTGATGCGGCCCTGCTCGACCAGCTTGCCGTCGCGCGACAGCACCTTGACGGCCTGGTTCGGCTTCACCGAGCCCGACGCGATGCGGCCGGTGATGATGCGGCCGAGATAGGGGTTGGCTTCCAGGATGGTGCCGAGCAGGCGGAACGGGCCTTCCTCGACCACCGGGGCGTGGACATGCTTGAGCACCAGCTCGAACAGCGGCTTCATGCCTTCCGAGTGGTCGCCGTCCGGCTTATCGGACATCCAGCCGTTCTTGCCGGAGCCGTACAGGATCGGGAAGTCGAGCTGTTCGTCGGTGGCGTCGAGCGCGGCGAACAGGTCGAACACCTCGTTGACCACTTCGGTGACGCGGGCGTCGGAGCGGTCGACCTTGTTGATCGCGACGATCGGCTTGAGACCGAGCTTCAGCGCCTTGCCGACCACGAATTTGGTCTGCGGCATCGGGCCTTCGGCGGCGTCGACCAGCACGATCACGCCGTCGACCATCGACAGGATGCGCTCGACTTCGCCGCCGAAGTCGGCGTGTCCGGGCGTGTCGACGATGTTGATGTGGGTGTCGCCCCAGACCACCGAGGTACACTTCGCCAGAATGGTAATGCCGCGCTCGCGTTCGAGATCGTTCGAATCCATCGCCCGTTCGACCTGGCGCTGGTTGTCGCGATAGGTACCGGACTGCTGCAGCAGCTTGTCGACCAGGGTGGTCTTGCCGTGGTCAACGTGGGCGATAATGGCAATATTGCGGAGTGTCATGGCTCTCTGTCGGTCCTGCGGGCGTTGCCTGAATTCAGCGCGATACAGGCACACCGCGGAATGCGCCAAAGGACGCGCCGCAACCAGCCTGTGTCTGAAACGCGCCGGGCAATCGCAATCTGAAATCGCAACAAACAGGCCCGGTCGAACAGGACCGGGCACCAGCACGCGTTGCGACGCAATATACGCAGAAATCGCGAAATCACAATGACGGTTGCGGCCGCACAGACCGTCTTTGATGCGGGCGTGGTCGAGGACCGGCCGTCGGCTGACTGACCAGCAGCCGGGAGGGCTTGACCCAGAATGGTAATGTTATAACGTTACTTCATCGTCGCTCGAGCAGGTAATTCCATAGTGCAGCCGCTAACCCTCGGATCGATAAGATTTTTTTCTTCCGGTTCGTTGACAGCGTTGCCCGATGTCTTCTACCGTGCTCAGCGACGGTTCCCGAAAGGGATCAATAGGGAACGCGGTGCGGGTCTTCGGGCCCTATTCCGCGGCTGCCCCCGCAACTGTAAGCGGCGAGCCATTCGCCACGCGCCACTGGGGCTTTGGTCCTGGGAAGGCGGTGAATGGCGGCGACCCGCGAGCCAGGAGACCTGCCGTCAGTCGTGGTCACACGCGAACACATTGGGCGGGGTGTCCTGGTGCGTGTCGAACCGTAGCCCGCAAGAAGGCTGCGGCAGACCTGTTTCGCGGTGACGTGCCACGTTAGCCGCGAGCCAAGAAAATGACTCCCGCCGTTCTGCCTCTCGGGCGCAATCGTCGCCTGCTGTCCTCTGTCGCCCTCGTCCCTCTGCTCTGGCCGGTCGACGGCCTGGCTCAAACCGCCTCGGCCAATCCGCGGGGTCTCGACCCGATCGTGGTCGAGGGCCAGACCGCGCGGCCGGCCAAGCCACGAGCGACCGCCAATGCCGGATCGTCGCGCCAGCGCCGCGCCGCAGCGCGTCCCGCCGCGGCGCCCGCTCCCGCACCGGCTGAAGCCGCCACAACCCGGGCGGCGACTGCCCCCACCTTCAACCTCGGCACGCCGTCGTCGACCGGCAGCCGGCTCGGTCTGACGCCGCTGCAGACACCGGCCAGCGTCGAAGTGATTCGCGCCGAGACCATCGCCGAGCGTGGCCAGCACAACGTGATCGACGCGGTGACGCAGAACGCCACCGGCTTCACCGCGAGCCCGGCCCCGGGCAATGGCGGCCTGTCCTTCGCCACCCGCGGCTTCACCGGCAACGGCACCGTGATGTCGCTGTACGACGGCACCCGGATGTATGTCGGCTCGGGCACCATGACGTTCCCGTTCGACACCTGGACGGCACAGCGCATCGAGGTGCTGCGCGGCCCGGCCTCGGTGATGTACGGCGAAGGCGCGATCGGCGGCGCCATCAACGTGATCTCCAAGAAGCCGCTCGACGTGGTGCGCAACGAGGCCGAGATCTCGCTGGACACCAATCTGCTGCGGCGCCTAGCCGTGGACTCGGGCGGCCCGATCAGCCCGAACGTCACCTACAGGCTGGCGGCGATCGGCAACATGTCGGACGGCTGGGTCGATCGCGACACCACCTCGAACGTCGCGGTGTCGGGCTCGGTCCGGGTGCAGGCCGCCGACAATCTCGCCTTCACGCTGAGCGAAGACTACGCCGACCGCAGCCCGTCGCGTTATTTCGGCACGCCGCTGGTCAACGGCCGGATCGACGAGTCGCTGCGTTTCAAGAACTACAATGTCGGCGACTCCAGCATCCGCTATCGCGACAACTGGACCCAGTTCAAGACCGAGTGGGACGTCGCCGAAGGCGTCTCGGTGAAGAACGTCACCTATTATCTCAGCAGCCACCGGCACTGGAAGGACGTCGAGAGCTACGCCTACAGCCCGACCACCGGCAACATCAACCGCAGCTCCTATATCGAGATCTTCCACGACCAGGAGCAGGTCGGCAATCGCTTCGACACCACCTTCAAGGGCCACCTGTTCGGCCTCGCCAACCAGTTCGTCGCCGGCTTCGACGTCAACCGCATCACCTTCACCCACACCAACAACTCGCCTTATGCCGGCAATTCGTCGGTGAACCCCTACAGCTTCGATCCGGGCAACTTCCTGTGGGTCAGCTCGACCCGGCCGAGCTTCCACACCCAGACGACGCAATACGGCCTGTTCGCCGAAAATCGTCTCAGCCTGACCGATCAGCTCGCGGTGATCGGCGGCGTCCGCTCCGATCACCCGACGGTCGAGCGCACCGATTTCCTCACCCCGGCGAACAGCTTCGAGAAGACCTACTCGGCGCCGAGCTGGCGGGTCGGCGTGGTGTACAATCCGATTCCGGATCTGTCGCTGTACGGCCAGTATGCGACCGCGGTCGATCCGGTCACCAACCTGATCACCATGACGGGCGTGAACCGCGACTTCGCGCTGTCGACCGGCAAGCAGGTCGAGGTCGGCATCAAGCAGCAGCTCGCCGGCGGCCGCGCCGAATGGACGCTGTCGGCGTATCAGATCGTCAAGAACAACCTGCTGGCGCGCGATCCGCAGAACCCCGCCAACACCAACCCGCTGCAGATCGGCCAGCAATCGTCGCGCGGCATCGAAGCCTCGGCTGGCCTCAAGGTCACCGACACGCTGCGGCTCGACGCCAACGTCGCGTGGCTGCGGGCCAAATACGACGACTTCACCCAGGTGGTCGGCGGACAGGTGGTGAACTACGCCGGCAACGTTCCGGCCAACGTGCCGCAGGTGGTCAGCAACATCTGGGCGACCTGGGCGTTCGCGCCGAGCTGGTCGGCCAACGCCGGCGTGCAGCTCGTCGGCGACACCTGGGCCGACAACGCCAACACGCTGGTGCGGCCGGCCTACAGCGTGGTCAATGCCGGCCTGATGTGGAAGCCGGACACCCGGCAGACGCTGGCGCTGCGCGTCTACAACGTGTTCGACACCGTCTATGCGACGTCCGGCGGCACGTCGCAGTGGATCCTCGGGATGCCGCGCACCGCGGAACTGTCCTACAACGTGAAGTTCTAGAGCGATGCGAAGCGTCGTCAGGCGCGCGAAGCGGTGGCTGTATCTCGGCCACCGCTGGCTCGGCATCGCCGGGTGTCTGCTGTTCGCGATGTGGTTCGTCTCCGGCGTGGTGATGATGTACGTCGCGTTTCCGCATCTCGACAAACAGGAGCGCTGGGCGGCGTTGCCCGACCTCGCCTGGCAAAGCGTCGCGCTGTCACCCGACCAGGCGATGCAGGCCGCCGGCTTGCAGCACTACCCGCGCGAGCTGCGGCTGGTGATGCTGGATAGCGAGCCGGTGTACCGGCTGCTCGACTGGAGCGGCCGGCGCACCACTGTGTCGGCGATCGATGGCCGCAAGATCGATCAGGTCAGCGCCGATCAGGCGCTGGGAATCGCGCGGCATCATCCGGCCGCCGCCGCACCGCGACTGATCGAGACGGTCGATCGCGACCAATGGAGCGTGACGTCGCGCTACGATCCGTTCAGGCCGCTGTATCTGATCGGTCTCGGCGATGCTGCCGGGACCGATCTCTATGTCGGGTCGCGCGGCGGCGAGATCGTGCTCGACACCACGCGGGGCGAGCGGGTCTGGAACTGGCTCGGCGCGATCCCGCACTGGATCTACTTCACGGTGCTGCGCCAGGACGGGCCGCTGTGGCGGCAGGTGGTGCTGTGGGTTTCGGGCGTGCTGATGCTGGTGGCGATCAGCGGCATCTGGATCGGCCTGCTGCGCGCCGGCCTGCGGCGGCGCTACGCATCGGGCCGGATCACGCCGTATCGCGGCTGGATGGCGTGGCACCACATCACCGGGCTGATCGGCGGCGTGGTGGTGCTGACCTGGATGTTCTCGGGCTGGCTGTCGATGAATCCGGGCGAAGCCTTCGCCCGCCGCGGCGAGAGTCGCGACATGCTGCAACGCTATGCCGGTCACGATGCCCCGACGATCGCGGGCAGGCTGCCGGCGACCGCGATGCCGGACGTCGTCGAAGCCCGCTTCGTCTGGATCGGCGGCACACCGCTGATGCTTGCGGCGCATCGCGACGGACGGCAGACGCTCGCTGATCCGGAAGACGGCACACCCAGGCGGCTGGCCGAGGAGGCGATCGTCGCGGCGGCTGCGCGGCTGCTCCCGGATGACAAGATGGTCCTGCGCCAGCGGCTCGATCGCTACGATGTCTATTGGTATCAGCACCATCGCCAGCGCGTGCTGCCGGTGCTGCGGGTCGGGTTCAACGATCCGGCCGCGACCTGGGTTCACCTCGATCCGGCCACCGGCGAACTGCTCGGACGCAGCGATACCAGCGCGCGGAGCTATCGCTGGCTGTTCAATGCGCTGCACAGTTTCGATTTCCCGGTGCTGCTGGCCTGGCGGCCGGCATGGGATCTGCTGGTGATCGCGCTGTCGCTGGCCGGCCTGGTGATCTCGATCAGCGGCGTGGTGATCGGCTGGCGGCGGCTGGTGCGTTGAACCTTACACTCACACCGCCTGCGGCCGGGCACCACGCACCGGCGGCAACGGCGAAGCGTCGGACAGCAGCAGCTTGCGATCGGCGACGGCGTTGTGGAACTGCTCCAGCGCGATGCTGAAGGCAGTGAGCGCGGCGCTGTCGATCGCGCCGTTCTCATAGGCGTCGAGCGTGTCGCGCAGGATCGCGTCGGCCTCGGTCTGCATGGTGTCGAGCTCCTCGGCGGAGCTGCACCGCCGCGCCGTCGCCAGCATGTCGAGCAGCCGCTGGCGCTGCGCCGCCGTGCTGGTGCGCTCGTCCTTGCGCAGATAGCTGGCGAACCAGGCGCCGGCCGAGCCGATCAGCGACAGCCCCATCAGCGAGAACCAGATCAGGTCGCTGTAGCGATCGAGAAAACTCCGCTCCTCGCCGTCCACATAGGCGGCGGCGCCCGGCTGCACCGGGATCACAGCGTCCTTGTCGGTATCCGGGGTTTCGATCTTCGCCGCCAGCGGCACTTCCGACATCACGATCTGCCGCGCGGTGAAGAGCTGCTCGGTGAAGGTCGCGATCGTGGTGTCCGAGGCGCCGTCGCGCGCCACGATGTAGTGGGAGAAGCTGACAGTCTTGATCTCGTTGTCCGGGCGCACCGGAGCACCGCCAAACGCACCGGCCGGAATCGAGGTGGCCTCATAGGACGGATGGTTGGCGGCCAGCGCCTCGGCGGAGTCGACCGACAGGAACACAGGTTCACGGCCGGTATGCGCGGTCGCCAGCACGGCATCGGCGATCGTCTTGCTGTTGAGCGGGCCGGCGGCGAGCAGCGCATCGACCTTGCGGCTGCGGACCGCTTCGGCGACCTCGCCGGCCGGCAGCGCAATGCTCTGCACTTTCGCCGGATCGACACCGTATTGCTGCAGGATCACGCCGAGCAGCCCGGCGTTGGCCTCGGTGCGGCCGACCACGCCGACGCGCTTGCCGGCCAGATCCGTGATCCCGGCAATCGCGCTGCTCTTGCCGGACTTGCGCTTGGCTTTCTGCTCGGCGCTCGCCAGCGCCCACAGCACCGCGACGTTCTTGTGCAGCACCGCAACCGACTGAGCCACTTTCGGCACCGGCAGATCACCGCGGATCACCGCGAGATCTACGGTGCCCGACTTCAAGGCGACCGCGCTGGCGGCCGGGCCGTCGGTCACCACCGGCCGCAGCCGGACGGTGTTGCGCTCGCGCGCGAACACCTGGGCGAGCGCCTGGATTAGCTTGTAGTCGTCGCCGGTCTGCGGCCCGACGGCGATTTTCAGGGTCACCGGGCGCATCGCGAAGTAATAGCCTGCACTGACGGCCCCGATCAGCGCCAGAATCGTCGCCAGCAGGATCAGCGTCATTCTCCGCCGCGGCGAACGCGGAGATGGTTGCAGCACGGCCTCCCCCGGATCGGGTCCGTCCATTGACCGGGACAATAGCCGCGCGCTGTTCATCCGTGATCCGGACCCATCGGGTTTGGCCGTCCAATCGAAGCTGTGTAGTTCCGCCGACGAGACGGCTGGGAAACTGATGGCTATCGCAGCGGTTTGGCCGCATTATGGTCGGCGGAGCGCGCTTGGCGGCGCGGACGCCGGTTGCGGGACCGAGGCGCAGGACAGACAAGGCAGGAACAGCACGCATGGTGGAACCGTTGTCGGCCGGGGAACTACGATCCGCATTGCAGGATTTGCCGGGTTGGAGCGCATGCACCGACCGGGCGGCGATCGGCCGCAGCTTCGTGTTCGCGGATTTCAGCGAGGCGTTCGGTTTCATGGCGCGGGTCGCGCTCGCCGCCGAGAAGGCCGATCACCATCCGGACTGGCGCAACGTCTATAAAACCGTGGACGTGACGCTGACGACTCACGACGCCGGCGGCGTGACGGCTCGCGATGTCGCACTGGCGAAAGCCATCGATGCGATCGCAGGGCCGCTCGGCGCCGGATGACGGAGAACCTTGCGGGCGGAGCGACAAATTCCCAGATCTGACGAATGATGAACCGCCGCGGTTCGCCGGAGTGCTGACGATGACGAGCGATTACAGCGTAGGGTTCGAGCCCGCCGACAGGCTGGCGCAGGATCCCGAACAGGTGCGCCGCCGGTTCTGGCGCAAGCTCAAGGGCGTCGCCGCCAGATTGCCGTTCGCCGAGGACATCTTGGCGGCTTACTACTGCGCGTTTGACCGGCAGACCCCTCGACATGTGCAGATCGCGCTGCTCGGCGCGATCGCGTACTTCATCCTGCCGTTTGATCTTGCGCCGGACATCCTGCCGGTACTCGGCTTTACCGACGATGCGGCGATCCTGGCGGCCGCGATCAGGATGGTGGCGGGCAACATCACGCCCCCGCATCGCGAAGCGGCCCGGGTCGCGATGCAGCGCGGGTTGGGGAACGAGGCTTAACGCCGCCGCCCCAGCGCGTCAGGCCGTCTCGCTCATCCGCGCCATCACCTGCGTGGCCAGCTTTGCCCGCTGCGCAATCGCCTCCGCGCTGAGCGGCGGCTCGCCGAGAAGCGCCTGCAATGGCGCGATGCCGATCAACACCGAGAAGAATACGCTGATCAGCGTCGCGATATCGTCGCGCCGGATGATGCCGCGCGCCGCGGCGTGCTCGAAGAAGCGCGTCGCCGCCTGCGTCACCGGCCCCCTGCCGCTGGCCTCGAGCTCGCGGGCGACCGAACCGCCGCCGCGCCCCGCCTCAGCGATCGCCAGCCGGTACATCGCGGTCCGTTCGGCGTGCAGCAGTTCGCTGAGGAATATCCGTCCGAACTGCTCCAGCACCGCCAGGAATTGCGCTTTGTCCTGCGGCTCCGGAAGCTGGGGCGATGGCTGCATTTTGGCCGCGCCATAGCGCACCAGCGCGGTCAGAATCTCCTGCTTGCTGGCGAAGAACTCATACAACGTGCGTTTCGAAATCCGGGCGCGGCGCACGATTTCGGCCGTCGTCGCCGCATCGAAGCCCTTCTCGACGAACACCTCGAACGCCGCCTGAAGGATCGCCGCCCGGCGCGGGTCGGCGGTGTTTTCTTGTTTTTTGTCCATTGCTTAGTGGCCGGTCCGCAGACTGCACAGATTCCGGTACCAATTGGTACCAGATGTGCTATGGTTTGGTACCGAATGGTACCGCAGTCTGGGGCGACGTCAACGCCGCAACGGCTCGCCGGACCGGAGGCCTCGGAGGCAGCATGAAGACCTTCCTGACGGTGAAGCTGGTCCTGGTCCCGTTTGCGGTGTTCTGGATCCTGCTGGCGCTCCATCAACCCGCCTGGGCAATCTGGCTCGGCCTCGGTCTGTCGCTCGCGGGCAATGCCTGGCGCGGCCACCGGCGCGAATTGTTCGTGCTCGAGGCCGGCGGGCTGGTGCTGTTCGCCGGCCTCGCGGCGCTGCATCTGGTCGCACCGGCGATCGCAGTCGCCAACGCGCTGTGGCTGTCGTTCGCGGGGCTGTCGACCATCAGCGTGCTCAGCCTCGCGGCGCGGCGGCCGTGGACCGCAGACTATTCGCGCGCCGCCCATCCGGACAACGCCGGCACGCCGCAATTCTTTATGATCAACGCAGCGATCACGGCGCTGTGGGCGGTGCTGTTCGCGGTGATCGCCGCCGGCCGCCATCTGGGCGCACCGGCGGAAGTGATCGGCGCGATCGTCACGGTCGGCGCGCTGGTCTCGATCTTCGGGCCGAAGCTGGCGATCCGTTTCGTGATGCAGCGACTCGCTGATGCGCCGGAGAGCTATCGCTGGCCCGCACCGTCGTTTGCTGCCGACCAGCCAGAGGATTGCGACGTCGTGGTGATCGGCGCCGGAATCGGCGGCCTCACCGCCGCGGCACTGCTGGCCGATGCCGGGCTGAAAGTGAAGGTGTTCGACCAGCACGTCGTTCCCGGCGGCTATTGCCACAGTTACTTGCGCAAGGCGCATCACCTGAACGAGCCGGTGCTGTACCGGTTCGACGCCGGCCCGCACGATTTCTCCGGCGTGCAGCCGGGCGGACCGTTCGCTACGCTGCTGCGGCGGCTCGGCGTCGCCGACCGCATCGTCTGGGAGCGGGTGACCCAGAGCTTCCACACCGAGCACGGCGTGATCGACGTGGCGCCGGACTGGCGCGACTACGTCCGGATGCTCGGTGAGCGGTTTCCGGGCAGCGCCGCAGGCATTCAGGCGCTGTTCGACGAGATCAAGGCGATCTTCGACGACATGTTCGCCACTGCCGCCGGCCGCGGCGGAATTCCCGGTCCGCCGGCGACGATCGAGGAACTGCTGGCGTTTCCGCGCGCGCACCCGCACGCCTACAAATGGATGAACCGTCCGTTCGCCGAACTGGTCGCGGCGCATGTCGACGATCCGGCCGTGGTGGCGGTGATCGACGGGCTGTCCGGCTATATCGGCGACGGCAGCGAGCGGCCGAGCTGCGCCAGGATGGTGCCGATCTTCGGCTATTACTTTCACGGCGGTTACTATCCGCGAGGCGGATCGAGCATGGTGACCGACGCACTGGTCGCGGCGATCGAGGCGCGCGGCGGCGAGGTGCGGGTGAAGACGGCGGTGCGGCAGATCCTGGTCGAGCAGGGCCGCGCGGCCGGCGTGATACTCGCTGGCGGCGAGACGGTGCGCGCCCATGCGGTGGTGTCGAATGCCGACTTCAAGCGCACGATGCTCGAACTGGTGCCGCCCGATGCGCTGCCGCGGCGGTTCCGCAGCCAGGTCGCCGACGCGGCCCCGGCGAATTCGTGCTTCAGCGTGCATCTCGGGATCGATTGCGTGTCGGACCTCGGCCCGTCGACGCATCTGCAGACTCCGATCAAACTCGGCATCGCGATGATGTCGAAACTCGATCCCTCCGCCGCGCCGCCGGGCCATGCGATCCTGTCGCTGATCGCGCTGGTGCCGCACGCCGAGGCGCGGAGCTGGTTTCCGCACGACCACGACGGCAACGATTACAAGGTCTGGCGACGTTCGGACGACTATCTGCGGCGCAAGCGGGAATTCGGCGACCGGATGATCGCCGCCGCCGAGACCGTGATCCCGAACCTGGCGCGGCACATTGTGTATCGCACCGACGCCAGCCCGGTGACCTACGCGCGCTACGACTGGGCGAGCTTCGGTTCGATCTACGGGATGTCGACCGCGGGACAGCTTCGAGGCTCGAAAACGCCGCTGCGCAATCTGGTGATCGCCGGCGGCGGCAATATCGGCGCCGGCGTCGAAGCGGTGGTGATCTCCGGCGCCAACGCCGCCGAGGCGCTGATGCCCGGCGTGCTGGCGAGGGCGCAACCGGCCGCAAGCGAGCCCGCCGCGGCTACGAGGCCGGAGTTGATGCCGGCGTAACGCGATCACGCGTAGCTCGCCGATACAAGGGTGGGTTAGGCGCTGTTGCGCCGTAACCCACCCACTTCGCGCGGCGACGAGAAACGGTGGGTTACGCGCTGCGATTCAGCATTCTCACGGATGCAGGATCACCTTGCCCATAGCCTGCCGGCCGGCGAGCACTTTCAGCGCGTCGGCGGTCTGTGCCAGCGGGAAGGTGCGGTCGACATGCGAGGAGATCTTGCCCTCGGCGGCCCACTTGACCAGCTTCTCGAGATTGGCGCGGTTCTTCTCCGGATTGATCCGCGTCCACGCCCCCCAGAACACGCCGCGGATATCGCAGCCCTTCAGCAGCGCGAGGTTGAGCGGCATCTTCGGAATGTCGCCGGCCGCAAAGCCGATCACCAGGAAGCGGCCCTCCCAGGCGATCGAACGCAGCGCGGCTTCGGCGTAAGCGCCGCCGACCGGATCGAACACGATATCGACGCCCTTGCCGCCCGTGAGCTTCTTCAGCCCCTCTTTCAGATCTTCGGTCGCGTAGTTCAGCGTCAGCTCGGCGCCGTGCTGTTTGGCGAATTCGAGCTTCTCCTCCGAGGAGGCGCAGGCGATTACTTTCAGGCCCATCAGCTTGCCGAGTTCGCAGGCGGCGAGGCCGGTGCCGCCGGCAGCGCCGAGCACCGCCAGTGTCTCGCCCGGCTTCGGGCTGGCGCGGTCTTCCAGCGCATGCAGCGCGGTGCCGTAGATGATGATGATGCCGGCGGCGCGATCGAAATCGAGATTGTCGGGAATCTTGACGATCTGTTGCGCCGGCAGCGCGATCTTCTCACGCGCACCGTTGTGACCGCACGATGCCACCACGCGATCGCCGACCTTCAGATCAGTGACGCCTTCACCGACGCTCTCGATCACGCCCGCGACTTCCGCACACGGCGAGAACGGGAACGGCGGCTTGATCTGGTACTTGCCCTGGATCATCAGGATGTCGAAGAAGTTCAGCGCCGCCGCCTTGACCGCGATCACCGCTTCGCCGGGCCCGGCGACCGGATCGGGCACGTCGGCGTAAACGAGGTCGTCGGGACCGCAATATTGCTGGCAGAGAATGGCCTTCATGTATCCACCCGGGTACGAGGTTTGTGATTGCCTGCCGTTCTGCCGGATTTGCACGCGAGGGACAATCGGATTCGGGCCGAGCGTTCTGCCGCGTTGTCATTGCCGGGCTTGACCCGGCAATCCATCCGTTCTCGAAAGATGATGGATGCCCGGATCGGGTCCGGGCATGACGCCGCGTGCGGGACTACGCCCGCGCGAATTCCGCTACGCGGTCAATCAAGGAGCCGTGCGATGTTCGAGGCTGGTCTGCTCGCGAACAAACGAATTCTGATTACCGGCGGCGGTTCCGGATTGGGCGCCGCGATGGCGGCACGCTTCGCCGAACTCGGCGCGTCGCTGGTACTGTGCGGGCGACGCGCCGAGGTGCTGCAGCACAGCGCAGAGCGAATTCGGTCGCATGGCGGCGAAGTCGACGCCATCGTTTGCGACGTGCGCGATCCGCAAGCGGTGGAAGGCATGCTCGACGCCATCTGGCGTGATGCGCCGCTCGATGTCTTGATCAACAACGCCGCCGCGACCTTCATCGCGCAGACCGAACGGCTGTCGGCGCGCGCCGCCGACGCGATCCTGGCGCCGACGCTGCACGGCGCGATGTACTGCACGCTCGGTGCCGGCCGGCGCTGGATCGACGGCGGACGCGCCGGCGTGGTGCTCAGCATCCTGTCGACCTCGACGATCACCGGCCGCGCCTTCACGGTGCCGTCGGCGATGGCCAAGTCGGCGGTACTGGCGATGACCAAGAGTCTCGCGGTGGAGTGGGGCCCGAAACGGATCCGGCTGGTGGCGATCGCGCCCGGTGCGTTTCCGACCGCGGGCGCAACCGCGCAGCTCAGTCCCGAGGGCCGCGCGGCCGATCCGGCCGCCCGCGTGCCGCTCGGTCGCGTCGGCAATCACGACGAGCTTGCCAATCTCGCCAGCTTCCTGATTTCGGATCACGCCGGCTACATCAACGGCGAGATGGTGGTGCAGGACGGCGGCGCGCATCTGCGCAGTTCCGGTGCCGAAGACCTGCTGCATTGGAGCGATCAGCAATGGACCGCGCATCGCGCGGCCCGCGCCAAATCCTGATTGTACAGCAGATACATGCGGCACCCGGAAGGTGCCCGCCGGGTGCTTTGACGCCTTCACAGAATCGGCCATCCCGGCTATTCCGGGCAGCGTGAACAGGCGAGCCGCGCAAGCCATGTTGCAGTCACAATGATGAGGGACCAGACTTGCCCATGATCTTGAGGCGAATGCTGATGACCGCGTTGGCGGGTTCATTGCTGGTTGCGGCGGGCAACGCTGCGGTGGCGCGCGAGGCCAAGGGCAAGGCGGGCGCGACGCCGGCGGCCGCATCCGGCGGCGCGGAGCCGACGCTGATCGGCCAGTTCGGCAGTTGGGGCGCCTATACGGCTGCGCCCGGGGGCAAGAAAGTGTGCTTCGCCCTTGCCAAGCCGTCGTCGTCCAAGACCAACCCGCCAAACCGGCCGCGCGATCCGGCCTATGCGTTCATCTCCACCCGTCCGGCCGAAAAGGTCGTGAACGAGGTCTCGGTGATGGTCGGCTACCCGCTGAAGCCGGGCTCGGAATCCACCATCGACGTCGGCAGCGCCTCGTTCGCGATGTACTCTCAGGGCGACGGCATCTGGATCAAGAACGCCGCCGAGGAGGATCGCCTGGTCGAGGCGATGCGCAAAGGCGCCGAGATCACCGTGAAAGGCGTGTCCTCCAGGGGAACCGCCAGCACCGACGTGTTCTCGCTGAAGGGCCTGTCGCAAGCGCTCGACAAGGTGGCGCAGGCCTGCGGCAGCTAAGGAGCTCTCCACCGGCCGCCGCTATTGAGGACGGCCGCTCCGTTAGGTAAAGCAATCCGCCAGACACGACCCGCCGGCCGGCGACAACCGGGCGGCAGGTTCCTATATGCACGGCGACCGGCGACTTTCGCCCGCCCTGCATGCCCGGCGCGGAATGCCGGCCACCAACCTGACGTGATGCGATGACGCCTTCTGCCACCTCGACCCTGGTCGAGAAGACCCCGCTGGAAACCTATGTGCCGCCGGCCAAGCCGTCGCTGATCGGGCTGTCGCGGGCGCAATTGTGCGACCGGCTGGGCGAGATCGGCGTAGCGCCGCCCCAGCGCAAGATGCGGGCGCAGCAGCTCTGGCACTGGATGTACGTCCGAGGCGCCCGCGACTTTTCCGAAATGACCAATGTGTCCAAAGAGATGCGCGCGACGCTGGCGGAGCATTTCACGGTCGACCGGCCCGAAGTGGTGGCCGAGCAGATTTCTGCCGACGGCACCCGCAAATGGCTGCTGCGGCTGCCGAGCGGCGGCGACGGCCAGAAGGCTCACGAGGTCGAGTGCGTCTACATTCCGGAAACCGATCGCGGCACGCTGTGCGTCTCGAGCCAGGTCGGCTGCACCCTGAACTGCGCGTTCTGCCACACCGGCACCCAGCGGCTGGTGCGCAACCTGACCGCCGGCGAGATCGTCGGCCAGGTGATGGTGGCGCGCGACCGTCTGAATGACTGGATCGACCGCGAGACGCCGAACGGCAACCGCCTGATCACCAACATCGTGATGATGGGGATGGGCGAGCCCTTGTACAATTTCGACGCGGTGCGCGACGCGCTGCTGATCGTCTCCGACAACGAGGGCATCGGCATTTCGCGGCGGCGGATCACGTTGTCGACCTCCGGCGTGGTGCCGAACATCAAGCGCACCGGCGACGAGATCGGCGTCATGCTGGCGATCTCGTTGCACGCGGTCCGCGACGACCTGCGCGACGAGCTGGTGCCACTGAACCGGAAATATCCGCTGAAGGAGCTGCTGCAGGCCTGCCGCGACTATCCGGGCGCATCCAACGCCCGCCGCATCACCTTCGAATATGTGATGCTGAAGGGCGTCAACGACACGATCGACGATGCACGCAAGCTGGTGCAACTGCTCAAGGGGATTCCGGCCAAGATCAATCTGATCCCGTTCAATCCCTGGCCGGGCTCGAAATACGAGTGCTCGGATTGGGACCAGATCGAGAAGTTCTCGGAATACATATTCAACGCCGGCTACTCGTCGCCTGTGCGCACCCCGCGCGGCCGCGACATTCTGGCCGCCTGCGGCCAGCTCAAATCCGAAACCGAAAAGCTCTCGGTGCGCGAACGCGACGCGCTGCGCGCGATGGCAATGACGGACTGATCCATGCTGCCCGCCGACGAGATCCAGGGCGTGCTCGCCTTCCTGCGGGAAGCCGAGCGACTCAAGAGCGTGATCCGCAGCGGGTACACGTCGACCGGCCGGCCCGAGAGCACCGCCGAGCACACCTGGCGTCTGTGCCTGATGGCGATGCTGCTCGCCGACGGGCTCGGCGATATCGATGTCGCGCGCCTGTTGAAGATCTGCATCGTCCACGATCTCGGCGAAGCCCTGCACGGCGACGTTCCGGCGGTCGCACAAGTCGAGGGCGACGACAGAGCCGCACGGGAGCGCGCCGATATCGAAACTCTGACGCAGCCGCTCGACGATAAGCGCCGCGCCGAGCTTCTGGGTCTGTGGCACGACTACGAGACCGGAGCCACGCCGGAAGGGCGGCTCGCCAAGGGGCTCGATAAGCTCGAGACCATCCTGCAGCACACCCAGGGCCTCAACCCGGCCGAGTTCGATTACGCGTTCAATCTCGACTACGGCACCAGGCAGACCGCGGTGCACCCGCTGATCGGTGCGATCCGTGCTGAGCTCGACTCCGACACCCGCGCGCGGATGGCGGCGCAGCAATCTTCCGGAGCAACCCGCTGATGGCGCTGCTTTTCCGCCTGTTCGTGATCGCGATCGGCTTTCTGTTCGCCTCGATCGCCGGCGGTCTGGTGGTGGTCGGGATGCTGCTGTTTCCGGAGCTCAGCCAGATCGCCGACGGGCCGATCGACCCCGATGCGCTGAATATCATGATGGGCTTCGGCTTCATCTTCGTATCCGGTTTCGCGCTGCTGCCGGCGCTGGTGGTGGTGCTGATCACCGAGGCGTTCTCGATCCGCAGCGCGCTGGCCTATGCGATCGGCGGGGCGCTGGTCGGGGTCGCCTGCTATCTCGGGCTGGTGCCGTTCGACCCCGCGACGCTGCATTTCGACGGCATCATCCGCCGCCATCTCGAAATCATGACCGGTGCCGGCATCGTCGGCGGCATGGTGTATTGGCTGATTGCCGGGCGCAACGCCGGCGCCTGGCGCGATCCGCCGCGCCCGCGCGCGCCGTTGCCGCCTTCCCAACCCGCACCGCCTCCGGTAAACCGCGCCCCATGAACCGCAACGGACTTCTCATCGCGCTGGCGCTGTTCGCCGGCATCGGACTGACGTTCGGGCTGTTTCCGGAGCTCGATCTGTGGCTGGCGGGGCTGTTCTACGATTCCGCCACCAAGACCTTCCCGCTGCGCTCGGTCGATGATCTGGAGTTCGTGCGCGATCTGGCGATGTGGATCGCCTGGGCGATCGCGGCGCCGTCGATTTTCGCGCTGGTGTACAAGATGATCCGCCCCGACCTTCCGCTGGTGATGCCGGGCCGCACCGTGGCGTTCCTGCTGATCAGCATCACGCTGTCGGCCGGCGTCCTCACCAACATGACCTTCAAGAGCCATTGGGGCCGGCCGCGGCCGGCCGCGGTGACCGAATTCAACGGACCGTGGCAGTTCAAGGCGTGGTGGGACAATTCCGGCGCCTGCCCGAAGAACTGCTCGTTCTTCTCCGGGGAGGGCGCCACCGCCTATTGGACCTTCGCGCCGGCGGCGCTGACGCCGCCCACGGTGCGGCCTTACGCCTACGCGGCGGCCTTCGTGTTCGGCACCGTCACCAGCGGGCTGCGGATGGCGTTCGGCGGGCATTTCTTCACCGACGTGGTGATCGCCGGCCTCGTCACCTTCCTGGTGATCTGGCTGCTCTACGCACTGATCTACCGCTGGGCCTGGAGCCGGACCTCGGACGCCGCGATCGACGCCGCGCTGACCCGGGCGTTCTGGCCGGGATACCGCTGGCGCTCGAAATGGCGCGGCCGCGATGTCGGCCCCGCGCCGGCCACCACCTGACCGGCAATCGAGCTTCGGCCCGCGATTAAACGCGTGCCCGGGCGCGCGAAGTTTGCTATTCGCCCAGCCGAACCGCTTCAACCGATTGGGATTTCCATGACTACGATCTTGAAAAGCCTGCCCAAGGGCGAAAACGTCGGCATCGCTTTCTCAGGGGGTCTCGATACCAGCGCGGCGCTGCTGTGGATGAAGCAGAAGGGCGCCAAGGTGTTCGCCTATACGGCAAATCTCGGCCAGCCCGACGAAGCCGATTACGACGCGATCCCGCGCAAGGCGATGGAGTTCGGCGCCGAAAAGGCCCGGCTGGTCGATTGCCGCACCCAGCTCGTGCACGAGGGCATCGCGGCGATCCAGGCCGGCGCCTTCCACGTCTCGACCGGCGGCATCGCGTATTTCAACACCACCCCGCTCGGCCGCGCCGTCACCGGCACCATGCTGGTGTCGGCGATGAAGGAAGACGGCGTCAACATCTGGGGCGACGGCTCGACCTACAAGGGCAACGACATCGAGCGGTTCTACCGCTACGGCCTGCTGACCAATCCGGCCTTGCGGATCTACAAGCCCTGGCTCGACCAGCAGTTCATCGACGAACTCGGCGGCCGTGCCGAGATGTCGGCGTTCATGACCTCGCACGGCTTCGCCTACAAGATGAGCGCCGAGAAGGCGTATTCGACCGACAGCAATTTGCTCGGCGCCACCCACGAGGCCAAGGATCTCGAACACCTCGACAGCGGCATCAAGATCGTCGTCCCGATCATGGGCGTGCCGTTCTGGCGCGACGATTGTGCGGTGAAGGCCGAGACCGTCACGGTACGGTTCGAGGAAGGCCAGCCGGTCGCGCTCAACGGCAAGACCTTCACCGATCCGGTCGCGCTATTCTACGAGGCCAATGCGATCGGCGGCCGCCACGGCCTCGGCATGAGCGACCAGATCGAGAACCGCATCATCGAGGCCAAGAGCCGCGGCATCTACGAGGCGCCCGGCATGGCGCTGCTGCACATCGCCTATGAGCGGCTGGTCACCGGCATCCACAACGAGGACACCATCGAGCAGTACCGCATCAACGGCATGAAGCTCGGCCGGCTGCTGTATCAGGGCCGCTGGTTCGATTCGCAGGCCCTGATGCTGCGCGAGACCGCGCAGCGCTGGGTCGCCCGTGCCGTCACCGGCGAGGTGACGCTGGAGCTGCGCCGCGGCAACGACTACTCGATCCTCAACACCGTCAGCCCGAACCTGACCTATGCGCCGGAGCGGCTGAGCATGGAGAAGGTCGAGGACGCGCCGTTCACGCCGGCCGACCGGATCGGCCAGCTCACCATGCGCAACCTCGACATCACCGACACCCGCGCCAAACTTGGCCTCTACGCCAAGACCGGCCTGCTGTCGTCCGGCGAAGGCACCCCGATTCCGAAGCTGGAAAACGACAAGGGCTAATAGCAGCTCAACGTCATTCCGGGGCGCTCACGGAAGTGAGCGAACCCGGAATCCCGAGATTCGGGGCACCCGGCGGTCGGACGCAGAACAGTTCGGGATTCCGGGTTCGCGCTGCGCGCGCCCCGGAATGACGGCGCGGCGCCTCCGTCATCCAACCGTCATTTGCCGCTCATACGGTCCCGCGCATCAATCAGGACCGTGATGATGATCAGGCATGTTGTCGCGGCGGCGTTGGCGTCGCTGATGTTCGTTTCGGCTGCTTCGGCTCAGACCATTTATCCGATCGATCGCGCCGAGCTTCTGGCCGGCGCCAAGTTCGATCTCAAGGTCGAGTTCGCCGGCGAGGTCGCCGCCGACACAGCGAGCCTCACCATCAACGGAGCCGACGCCGCGAGCGTGTTTGGCAAGGCCCCGGAGCTGATCGCGCGCGAGGCCGGTCAGCCGCGATCGGCGCTGCTGCTGCGCGACGTGACGCTGAATAGGCCCGGCCGCTACACCATCGAGGCCGGCGATGGCGCAGAGCGTCGCAGCGTGAGCTGGACGGTGTACGACACCGGTCCGCGGCGGGCCAGGAACGTCATCCTGTTCATCGGCGACGGCATGTCGCCGGCGCACCGCGTCGCCGCCCGCATCCTGTCCAAGGGCATCGACCAAGGCCGCGCCCGCGGCAAGCTGGCGATCGACGACATGCCGCAGATGGCGCTGGTGTCGACCGCCGGCAGCGACTCGATCATCACCGATTCGGCCAACGCCGCCAGCGCCTACGCGACCGGCCACAAAGCGGCGGTCAATGCGATGGGGGTCTATGCCGACCGCACCCCCGACCCGTTCGACGATCCCAAGGTCGAGACCCTGGCGTCGCTGGCCAAGCGCAAGCTCGGGCTGGCGGTCGGCATTGTCACCAACACCGAGGTCCAGGACGCGACCCCGGCCGCGGTGATCGCCCACACCCGCCGCCGCGCCGCCTACGATGCCATCGTGGCGCAGTTCTATGCGGCGCAGCCGGACGTATTGATGGGCGGCGGTTCCGCTTACTTCCTGCCGAAGAGCGCTGGCGGCAAGCGCAAGGACGATGTCGACTACCTGGCGAAGTTTCGCGACGCCGGCTATTCGGTCGCGACCACCGCGACGGAGCTCGAAGCTGTCGGCCAGCAAAGCCCGGCAAAACTGCTCGGCCTGTTCGCGCCGGGCAACATGGACGGCGTGCTCGACCGCCGCTTCCTGAAAGGCGGTGGCGTCGCCAAGAACCCGGACCAGCCCGACCTGACCCGGCAGGTCGCGGTCGCACTCGAGGTGCTGGCGAAAAACGACGCCGGCTTCTTCCTGATGGTCGAATCCGGACTGATCGACAAATATGCCCATGCGCTCGACATGGAGCGCGCGGTCTACGACACCATCATGCTCGACAACGCGGTGCGCCAGACCCGCGACTGGGCCAAGGCGCGCGGCGACGATACGCTGATCCTGGTGGTTGCCGATCACAATCATCCCAACGCGCTGGTCGGCACGGTGCGCGACGATCTGGCCGAGGGCGACGACGTGCCGCTGCGCGAACGGATCGGCGTGTACGACCGCGCCGGCTTCCCGAACTATCCGGCGCCCGACCAGGACGGCTATCCGGAGCGCGTCGATGTCAGCCGGCGTCTCGCGATCTTCTCCGCCAGCCTGCCGGATCACTACGAGACGCTGCGGCCGAAGCTCGACGGCCCCAACCAGCCGACCGAGGCCGGCGACAAGCCCGGCACCTTCAAGGCCAACGACAAGTACAAGGGCGTTCCCGGCGCGGTGCTCAGAATCGGCAATCTGCCGGCGATGATGAACGCCAGCGTGCATTCCGGCGAGGACGTGATCCTCACCGCCGCCGGCCCCGGCAGCGACCGCGTCCACGGCGCGCTGGAGAATTCCGACCTGTTCCGGGTGATGGCCGATGCGCTGGGGCTCGGCGCCGACGCCAAGTAGCAGGCGGCCGCGGTGGCGCGGAGCCTACGCCACCCGCGCCGACCCCATCGCGAATGGCGTGCCGACCGAGGCGCCGCTTTGCTGCAGCTCGAGCAGACCGGTGATTTCGGCGTTCGGCCGTGCGTGGCTGAACAGGAAGCCCTGCGCCTCCTGGCAGCCTTCGGCCCGCAGCCAGCTCAGCTCCGCCTCGCTCTCGACGCCCTCGGCCGTGATGGTGACGCCGAGGCCGTTGCCGAGGCTGATGATGGCGCGAACGATCGCCTGGGATTCGCGATTGTCGCACAGCCCGCGCACGAACGACTGATCGATCTTGATCTTGTCGAACGGGAAGCTGCGCAGATAACTCAGCGACGAATAGCCGGTGCCGAAATCGTCCATCGAAATCCGCACCCCGAGCGCGCGCAGTGCATGCAGCGTCGCCAGCACCTGGCTGCTCTTTTCCAGCAACAGCGTCTCGGTGATCTCCAGCTCCAGCCGACGCGGCGGCAGGCCGGATTGCTTCAGCGCATCCATCACCACCGACAAGAGGTTGCCGACCCGGAACTGCAGCGGCGACAGGTTGACGGCGACGCGGACGTCGTCGGGCCAGCGCGCCGCGTCCATGCAGGCCGAGCGCAGGATCTGCGCGCCGATGGCATTGATCAGGCCGGTGTCCTCGGCCACCGGAATGAACTCGGCCGGCGAGATCATGCCGCGCTCCGGGTGCGGCCAGCGCACCAGCGCTTCGCTGCCGGTGATGCGGCCGTCGGCGAGCCGCACCAGCGGTTGATAATAAGGACGCAGCACTTCGTGCTGCAGCGCCGCGCGCAGATCTGTCTCGATCTTGCGCCTCGCCTGGGCGCGCGCGTCCATCCCGACCTCGAAGAAGCTGAAGGTGCCGCGGGTGTCCTTCTTGGCCCGCGACAGCGCCATGTCGGCGTTCATCAGCAGCTTCTCGGAATCGTCGCCGTCACCCGGCGCCACCGCGATGCCGATGCTGGCGCCGATCACCACCGAATGGCCCTGCAGCAGATAGGGCTCGGCGACCGCGTGCAGCAGCCGCTTGGCGAGCAGCACGATATCCTCGGGGCGCTTGATGCCGGTCTGGATCACCGCGAATTCGTCGGAGTTGAGCCGCGCCAGCGGATCCTCCTCGCGCAGCGTCGAACGCAGCCGGCGGGCGACGCCGCGCAGCAGCTTGTCGCCGACGGCGTGGCCGAGCGTGTCGTTGACGGCCTTGAAATTGTCGATGCCGAGGAACAGCACGGCGATCTTCTCGCCGGTGCGGCGGGTCTGGATCAACAGATCGTCCAGCCGCTTGCGCAACGAGTTGCGGTTCGGCAGCCCGGTCAGCCCGTCGTGATGCGCCATGAAGGCGAGCCGCATCTCGGCGCGCTTGCGCTCGGTGATGTCCATCAGTGCCAGCAGCACCGCCGGCTCGCCGTTGTAAGTGAGCTGGCGCGAGTAGATCGCCAGATCGATCAGCGAGCCGTCGGCCTTGACGTGCTTCCAGGTGCGCGCGGTGCGCTCCTCGTGGGTCTGATCGCCGGACCACGGCAGTTCGGTGTCGAACGCCTGCAGCCGGCGGATGGTCAGCGAGGCGAATTCCGACGGCGAATAGCCGTAATGTTCGACCGCAGCGTCGTTGACCGCGAGAATCCGTTCGTCGTTCAGCTCGCAAACGATCATCGGCACAGGATTGCTGTCGAACATCAGCCGGAACGACGCCTCGCGCTGCTTCAGCTCGGTGATGTCGACGCGCAGCCCGATGATGCCGCCATCGGACGTGGTTCGCTCCTCGATCTGGATGCAGCGGCCGTCCGCCAGCACCTGTTCGTGGCTGTGACCGGGATTGAACATCCGCTGCAGCCGCTCGGCGATCCACTCTTCCTCGCGGCCGATCGCTTCCGGATAGTCGCCGCGCGCGATGCCGATCCGCATCGTGTCCTGGATCCGCGCACCGGCTCTGAACTGATCGGCCGTGGCTTTGTAGATCTCGGCGTAGCGCTTGTTCCAGAGGATGTATCGGCCGTCGGCATCGAGAAACACGATGCCTTGCGGAATCAGGTCGATCGCTTCGCGCAACCGCTCGTGCGACCGCCTGGCTTCTTCGAGCGCGGCTTCGACGGCGCGTTCTCCGGCCACGACCTCCGCGGCGTTGGCGCGGCGACGCGGCTTCGACGCCAGCCTCGGCGCGGTCCAGCCGCATCGGTGCATCCTGCCGCTGCCGGTCCCGGGACGGTTTCGCGCCGTCTTCTTTTTCTTCAGCCGAACTTGCGGCATCCACCACGCCTCATCACGCAAATGACGCCCTGGTTGTGCAATAAGTGTCTGAAAAAATTGTATAACCGCACGGTTCCAGCAGCCTGCCTCAGACTTGGCCGACGCCCTCGTCTGCCTGCGGGAAAGGCATTCGCCGCAGGCCCCGCGGTGTCGAATGACCGTCTTGCGGGTGGAGTCGGGGATTCGCGGAGGATTCTGTCGGCTGCTGCCCAAGTGCTGAGCGATTCGGCCCAAGGCGCATCAAATTGCGCCAGAATCCGGTAGAGTTAGCAGGGTCTTAAGGAGTCGGGTCGCGGTAACCGGCAGGCCGTGAACGACCGGTGAAGACCATCGAGCCGATCGCCGGCGTAAGGTATAGTCACCAGATGCACCACACGATCCTCGCCGCCCCGATGTGGTTCGCCGCTTTGCTGGCGACCACGGTGTCGTTCCTGGCCGTAGCCCAGGCGCAGGACAAGGGCCGGCTCGATCCCAAGCCACTGCCGCCGCTGGCCAACCCGAACGACCCGGCGCTCGCGGCCCGCGAGCTGTTCGCCCGCAAGCTGCGGCCGGCAGCGTTGCTGCCGCAGCCTGTCGGGTTTTACGCCAAGGGCTGCATGGCCGGCGGCCTGGCGCTGCCGATCGACGGCCCGACCTGGCAGGTGATGCGGCTGTCCCGCAATCGGAATTGGGCACTGCCGGACACCGTCAGGCTGATCCAGATCCTGGCCGACAAGGCCCACGCCCAGGCCGGCTGGCCGGGCATTCTGGTCGGCGACATGTCGCAGCCGCGCGGCGGGCCGATGCTGACCGGCCATGCCAGCCATCAGGTCGGGCTCGATGCCGACATCTGGCTGACGCCGATGCCGGACCGCCGCTTGTCGCGCAACGAGCGCGAGGAGATGTCGGCGGTGATGATGGTTCGCAAGGACCGGCTGGATATCGAGCCCTCGGCCTGGACGCCATCGCATTGGAAGGTGATCCGCGCCGCGGCGTTGGAGCCGGCGGTTGACCGGATTTTCGTCAATGCCGCGATCAAGAAGGCGCTGTGCCGCGAAGCCAGAGGCGATCGTGGCTGGCTGCAGAAGGTGCGGCCGATGTACGGCCACGACTATCACTTTCACATCCGGCTGCGCTGCCCGCCGGGCGTCGACGGCTGCGTATCGCAACCAGAGCCGCCTTCCGGCGAGGGCTGTAGCGCGTCCGACTTCGCCTATTGGTTCAGCGACGCGGTGCTGCATCCGAAGCCGCCGACCAAGCCCCCGCCGCCACGGCACCAGCTCACGCTGGCGGAACTGCCGGGCGAGTGCCGAGCCGTGCTGAACGCGCCCGACAAGAAGCCGGACTGACCGTTTCCCAAAGGGTCTGGGCTAGACGCCTGCGAGCAGCGACCAGATTTCCGACAGCTTGGCCTTCAGCTTGGCGAACCGGGTCGGCGGCGGCGCGTCATCCTCGTCCTCCGGCAACCGCAGGCCGACTACATTGACGCGGCCACCGCCGAGGCTGCGCGCCACCAACACGATCGAGTCCAGCGGCAGCGTTGCGCCGACCACCGGCGCCTGATCGAGATGGATATCGAAGTAATCGGCCAGTGTCAGCGCCTCCTGGCCGGGCGGCACGCCGACGCCGTAGGCGGCGGCAAGATCGCCCAGCGACGTCTCGCCCGGGACGATGAAATCGCCGAGCAGATGCGGGTCGGGCGCGGTCGAGGGCGGCATGTCGACGAAGAAGCGGTCGAGCGCCGCGGCCTTTTCGGGCGGCGCCAGCAGATAGACATAGTCGCCGGGCGCGACCGGCTCGGCCTCCTCGGGCGTCAGGATACGCTCGTCACGGATCACCAGCGTCGGCTTCGACCATGACGGAATCAGGCCGCGCTTCAGATACAGGCTCTTCGGTCGCACCGCATAGCCGACGAGCTGCTGCTCGAGCTGGCCGGGCAGATCCAGCTCGATCCGGCGCGGGCCGCGGTCGGTTCGGGGCAGCGCCACGTGCAGCTTGCGGGCTGCCGGCCCCAGCGTCCAGCCTTGCAGCATCAGCGAGATCAGCACCACCACGAAGGCGACGTCGAAATATTGGTAAGCGTTCGACAGCCCGACCAGCATCGGGATCGAGGCGAGGAAGATCGCGACTGCACCGCGCAGGCCGACCCAGGCGATGAACAGCCGCTCCCGCCAATTGAACCGGAACGGCGCCAGACAGATGAACACCGCGAGCGGCCGCGCCACCAGCATCAGGGCCAGCGCGATCACCACGGCGGGGCCGATGCTGCTCATCAGCCGCTGCGGCGACACCAGCAGGCCGAGCAGCACGAACATCACGATCTGCGCCAGCCAGGTCGCGGCGTCGAGAAACGCCACCACCGAATTGTGCGCGCGGGTCGGCTGATTGCCGATGATCATGCCGGCGAGATAGACCGCCAGGAAGCCGGACGCATGCGAGATCTGCGCCGCACCGAATACCACCAGCGCGGCGGTGGTGACGAACGGCGCATGCAGGCCCTGCGGCAACGCCACCCGGTTCAGCGCCATCACCACGATGCGACCACCGACCACGCCGATCAGGGCGCCGAGCACGCCCTGCTGCAGCAATTCGAGCACGACGTCCCAGATCGAGCCCTGACCGCCATGGGTGATCAGCTCGACCAGCATCAGCGTCAGGAACACCGCGAACGGATCGTTGGTGCCGGATTCGACCTCCAGCGTGGCGCCGACGCGCGGGCGCAGCCGCAGGCCCTGGGAATGCACCAGCAGGAACACTGCGGCAGCGTCGGTGGAGGCGACCACGGCGCCGGCCAGCAGCGCCTCGACCCAGCTCAGATCGAGCATGTATTTCGCCACCGGCGCGGTGATCAGCGCCGTCAGCAGCACGCCGACGGTCGCCAGCCCCATCGACGGCGCCAGCACCGCCTTGATGCTGGAGAACCGCGTCTTCAGGCCACCGTCGAACAGGATCAGCGCCAGCGCCACCGACCCGACCAGATAGGTGGTGCCGAGATCGTTGAAGGCGAGACCGCCAGGGCCGGACTCGCCGGCCAGAATGCCGACGACCAGAAACACCAGCAGCAGCGGCGCGCCGAACCGCAGCGCCAGCAGGCTCGACAGGATCCCCGCCATCACCAGGACCGAGCCGAGCAGAATGGCGATGCTGACCGAGTCGAGGGACTCCATTGCCTCTCTGCGATTTGGTGAAGGTGCGCTTGCCGCATCCTTAACGTCGCCGGATTGCGTCGCCAAGAGAGCATTCCGGCCGATGGCCTTCGCGGCGGCCATGTCCGGCCGGCGACCCAGACGGCCGGCCCGTGCGCTTGCTGCCGGCTGCCGCGCTCACTAGATTGGGATCAAATCACCGACATCCTGAAAAGATCGATCCTTATGAGCTACGTGGACGCCTCCGAAGCCGCCCTGCGCAAGACCGGGCAGATCAAGCTGCACGGCCCTGCCGGCTTCGCCGGGATGCGCAAGGCCGGCCAATTGGTGGCGCGCTGCCTCGACGAACTGGTCGACATCGTCAAGCCGGGGGTTCCAACCTCGCGGATCGACGACTTCGTGCGCGAGTTCGCCTTCAGCCATGGCGCCTATCCGGCGACGCTGATGTACCGCGGCTACCGCTATTCGACCTGCACCTCGCTGAACCACGTGGTCTGCCATGGCATGCCCGGCGATCGGCCGCTGAAGGAAGGCGATATCGTCAATGTCGACGTCACCTATATCGTCGACGGCTGGTACGGCGATTCCAGCCGGATGTATCCGGTCGGCCCGGTCGCCCGCAAAGCCGAGCGGCTGATCGACGTCACCTACGAGTCGCTGATGCGCGGCATCGCGGCCGTCAAGCCCGGCGCCACCACCGGCGACATCGGTCATGCGATCCAGAGCTTCGTCGAACCGCAGCAGATGAGCGTGGTGCGCGACTTCTGCGGCCACGGTCTCGGCCGGCTGTTCCACGACGAGCCGAACATCATCCACGTCGGCAGCCCGGGGCAGGGTGCGGTGCTGAAGCCCGGCATGTTCTTCACCATCGAGCCGATGATCAATCTCGGCAAACCGTACGTGAAGATCCTGTCCGACGGCTGGACCGCAGTGACCCGCGACCGCTCGCTGTCGGCGCAGTTCGAACATTCGATCGGCGTCACCGAAGACGGCTGCGAGATCTTCACGCTGTCGCCGAAGAACCTCGACAAGCCGCCGTTCCAGAGCTGAGCGGATCAGTCGTCATTCCGGGGCGCGCCGTCAGGCGCGAACCCGGAATCCTGATGTGTCGGTGCGAAGAGAGATTCCGGGTTCGCGAGCTATGCTCGCGCCCCGGAATGACTCGCTGAGAGACCTCGCTCCGCGAAGCAAGCGTAGGGTGGGCAAAGACGCCTTGCGCCGTGCCCACGCTTGAGATTCAACTCAGTGCTCGCAGGCGCTGAGGTTGTGGTGAACTAACCGGCCTTCCGGGCCTTACTACCCGCCACGCTCCGCGCCGGCTTCTTTCCCTTCGCCGGCTCGTCCTTCGCTTTGCCGGCACCCTGGCCGGAGATCGGCAGCAGCATTTCCTTTTGGCCGGCTGCCGTCTTGCGCTTCTTGGCCTTCGCAGGTTTCGGGGCGGCGGGTTTGTCCGCAGCCGAGCTCTTGGGCGCAGCAGCCGGCGCCGACTTCGCGTTGCCGAGGCTTCGGCGCAGCGCGTCCATCAGGTCGACGACGTTGTCGCCGCGCGGCCGGGCCTGCGGCCTGATCGGCTGTCCGGCCATCTTGCTGTTGATCAGTTCGGTGAGGGCGCTTTCGTAGTGATCTTCGAACAGATCCGGCTGGAAGTGGCCGGACTTCTGCTCGACGATGTGCTTGGCGAGGTCGAGCATGTCCTTGGTGATCTTCACGTCCTGGATGTCGTCGAAATAATCGCCGGCGTCGCGCACCTCGTAGGGATAGCGCAGCAGCATTCCGACCAGGCCGTTGTCGCGCGCTTCCAACGCGATGACGTGCTCGCGATTGGTCAGCACCACCCGCGCCAGCGCCACCTTGTCCATGCTGCGGATGGTCTCGCGGATCACCGCATAGGCATCGTGACCGACCTTGCCGTCCGGTACCAGGTAATACGGGCGGACCAGATACAGATCGTCGATCTCGGGTCGCGGCACGAACTGATCGATTTCGATGGTGCGGGTGGATTCCAGCGCGATGTTGTCGAGCTCGTCCCTGGTGATTTCGATGTAGCTGTCGGTATCGACCTTGTAGCCCTTCATGATTTCGTCGGCCGGCACCTCGTCGCCGGTCTCGGCATCGACCTTCAGGTATTTGATCCGATGCCCGGTGGCGCGGTTGATCTGGTTGAAGCTGATCTTCTCGGAATCCGAGGTGGCCGGGTAGAGCGCTACCGGGCAGGTCACCAGAGACAACCTGAGAAAGCCCTTCCAGTTGGCGCGAGGGGCCATGACGCATACTCCACTGCTACTCGAACCGGACTCAAAGCCGGAAGGACTCGGATTCGTTCCCCGGACCGACTATCTTGCTCACAAGGAGCGCAGCGGAGCCGCCGCCATGGTCGATCGTCCCCGGGATTTGCCACGTGATCTTGCGACGCGGATGGCGCGGCGCAGCACGCCGGCCGACGGCTTCCTGCGCGAGACCTACGTGCTGCCCCGCCCGGACGCGCGCGCCAAGGCGAAGGCGTTTCTCGAGGCGTGGCCGAAGGCGGCCTATATGAGCAGCGTCGAGAGCTGGCGCGAATTGCCCGGCGACACCATCGAATTCACCATGCGGCGGCTGCCCAGCGCCGATTGAGCAGCCGACCGAAAGCTTGTTAAGCGGCGGGCGGGGCGACGGAATTCCGGTTGCAAAAGCCGCGCAGCGCGGCATGGTTGTGACAACGGGACCATGCACGGCGGTGGAATTGCCGATGGACGACGCCGAGCGATCGCCGCAACCGGGATTTGCCGAAGCGCCGCACTATCACGGCCATCGCGAACGGCTGCGGGAGCGGTTTCGCGAGGCCGGGGCCGACGCGCTGTCCGACTACGAGCTGCTCGAACTGGTGCTGTTTCGGGCGCTGCCGCGCCGGGACGTCAAGCCGCTGGCGAAGGCGCTGATCGCCAGGTTCGGCTCGTTCGCCGAGGCGGTGCACGCCCCGGCCGAACGGCTGCGCGAGGTCAGCGGGCTGGGCGAGGCGGCCATCATCGAGGTCAAGCTGATTGCCGCGGCTGCCGCGCGGGTGACCAAGGGGCAGGTGAAGCAGCGTACCGTGCTGTCGTCGTGGTCGGCGGTGATCGACTACTGCCGCACCACCATGGCGTTCGCCGACAAGGAGCAGTTCCGGATCCTGTTTCTCGACAAGCGCAACCAACTGATCGCCGACGAGCTGCAACAGGTCGGCACCGTCGACCACACGCCGGTGTACCCGCGTGAGATCGTCAAACGCGGCCTCGAATTGTCGGCCACCGCGGTGATCATGGTGCACAACCACCCGTCCGGCGATCCGACGCCGTCGCAGGCCGACATCCAGATGACCAAGTCGATCGTGGCGATCGCCGAGCCGCTCGGCATCGCGGTGCACGACCACATCATCGTCGGCAAGAACGGCCACGCCAGCCTGAAGGGGCTGAAGCTGATTTGAAGCGACGCCGTTTCTTCGTTGAATCGTCATCCTAAGGCGCTCGCCCGTAAGGGCGAGCCTCGAAGGATGATGCGGCTACGAGTCTCGGCGGCCCATCCTTCGGGGCAGCCGCTACGCGGCGGCGCCTCAGGATGACGAAGTGCGTGTGGAAAGTGCTTGATCCCGCCGATCGGCATCGGTTGTCAGGACGTGAACGCTCCGTGCCGCCCTTCGCCTTGCGCGAAGCGGGTCGCGCCGGACAGGGTTTCGCCGGACTGGATCACTTTCAGCCCGCCGCGCATCTCGTTCATGATCGCGTCCTCTTCCGGCAGATCCCATTGCTGCAGAGCCGACAGCCGGTCGGCGCGCAGGCAGGTCTGCGGGAACTGCGCGATCTGTTTGGCGAGCTCGACCGCGCGCGGCAGCGCCTCGCCGCGCGGCACCAGACGGTTGGCAAGTCCGATACGGTGCGCTTCGTCGGCCGCCACCGGACGGCCGGTGAGAATCAGATCCATCGCCTGCGAATGGCCGATCAGCCGCGGCAGCCGGATGGTGCCGAGATCGATCAGCGGCACGCCGAAGCGGCGGCAGTAAACCCCGAAGGTGGCGTCTTCAGCGACCACGCGCATATCCGCCCACAGCGCCAGTTCGAGCCCGCCGGCCACCGCGAAGCCTTCGACCGCGGCGATCACCGGCTTGGACAGCCGCAGCCGGCTCGGGCCCATCGGCGCCAGCGTGTTGTGGCCGGCGATCTCGCGCTTCTTTTCGGCATCGCCCGCCGCCACCGCTTTCAGATCGGCCCCGGCGCAGAACGTGCCGCCGGCACCAGTGAACACCGCCACCGAGGCGGTCTCGTCGGCATCGAACGCCAGGAAGGCGTCGTACAGCTTCTTGGCGGTGGCGCCGTCGACGGCGTTACGGCGTTCGGGGCGATCGATCGTCACGATGGTGACTGGACCGTCGCGCTCGATCCGGACGGTGTCCTGGCTGGGCATGGGTTTCTCCCTTTGTTGTCGCCTTGCGTCCCTTGGCGGGATCGTCATGCGACATCGCTGTCACGAGCAGCGATCGCGATCAAGACAGTTGCTTTGCGAGAAAAGAGAAGAGCGGCTCAGCGCTCCGCCACCAGATCGCGATACAGCTTTGCGTAGTGCTGCGCCGGGTTCTTCCACGACACGTCGGTGGTCATGCCGTTGATCTGCAGATTGCGCCAGGCGACGACGTCGGCGAACAGCGCGCGGGTTTTGCCGAACGCCTTGATCAGCGCGTCGGTCGTCACCGGTGCGAACTGGACGCCGGTCGCGACGCCGGTGGCGGTCGCCATCTCGTTGGCGTCGACCACCGTGTCGGCGAGACCGCCGACCCGCGCCACCACCGGCACCGCGCCATAGCGCAAGGCGCAGAGCTGCGTCAGGCCGCAGGGTTCAAACCGCGACGGCACCAGCAGCGCGTCGGCACCGGCCTGGACCTGATGCGCCAGCCCTTCGTCATAGCCGATCACCGCGCCGACCTGGCCGGGATATTTCCGGGCGGCGGCCGCGTAGGCCTGCTCGAGCTCGGCATCGCCGGAGCCGAGCAGGGCGAGCTGGGCACCACCGCCGATCAATTGCGGCAGGGCTTCGAGCAACAGGTCGAGCCCCTTCTGCCACGACAGCCGGCTGATCACGCCGTACAGCAGCGCGCCCGGCTCGGGCTTGAGACCGAACCGCGCTTGCAGCACCTTTTTGTTGCGGGTGCGGGCTGCGATGCTTTCGACGTCGTAAGTGGCCGAGATCAACGCATCGTTGGCCGGATTCCAGACGTCGGTGTCGACACCGTTGAGGATGCCGGACAGCCGGTTCGAGCGCAGCCGCAACAGGCCGTCGAGGCCCATGCCGGCTTCCGAACCCTGGATCTCGGCCGCGTAGGTCGGCGACACGGTGGTGATGCGGTCGGCAAGCTGCAGGCCGGCCTTGAGATAGCCGATGCCGCCGTAATACTCGATGCCGTCGAGCCCGAAGGCGCGCTCCGGCAGGCCCAGCCTGGCGAGCAGCTCGTAGGGAAACCGCCCCTGGAACGCCAGATTGTGGATGGTGAAGACGGTCTTCGGTCCCGGCCGGCCGCTGTATTTCAGATAGGCCGGCAACAGACCGGTCTGCCAATCATGGGCATGCAGGACGTCCGGCTTGTAGTGCGGCAATAGGCCCTGGCCGATCGCGGCGCCGACCTGCGCCAGCGCCGCAAAACGCAGGCCGTTGTCGGGCCAATCCTTGCCGTCCGGGCCGACATAGGGATTTCCGGGCCGGACATAGAGATGCGGCGCGTCGAGCACGAACAGATCGAGATCGCCGCAGCGCGCCGCCAGCAGCCGTGCGGTGCCGCCGAACAATTCGTTGAAGCTATGGACCTGCTGCGGATCCTCGATACCGCCGAGCACCGCCGGATAGCCCGGCAGCAGCGAGGTGACGGCGATGTCGTTGGCCCGCAGGGCGGCCGGCAACGCGCCCGCCACATCGGCGAGCCCGCCGGTCTTAATCAGCGGAAACAGTTCCGACGCAACAGAGAGAACCGCCAGTGTGGTCATGCGTCGAGCTTCTCGATCATCGCGCGGGTAATCAGACAGATGCCGTTTTCGGTGCGCCTGAACCGCTTGGCATCGAGCTCCGGATCTTCACCGACCACCAGACCGACCGGCAGCTTGACCTCGGCATCGATCACCACGTTCTTCAGCCGGCACGAGCGGCCGATGTCGGCGTAAGGCAGCACCACGGTGTTCTCGACATGCGAGAACGAGTGCACGCGGACGCCGGTGAACAGCAGCGAATGTCGCAATGATGCACCCGAGATGATGCAGCCGCCGGACACCAGCGACGACACCGCTTCGCCGCGGCGGCCTTCCTTGTCGTGGACGAATTTCGCCGGCGGCGTGATCTCGCCATAGGTCCAGATCGGCCATTCGCGGTCGTAGAGGTCGAGCTCCGGCACGATGTCGGTGAGATCGATATTGGCGGCCCAATAGGCATCGACCGTGCCGACGTCACGCCAATAGCTGATCGCTTCGGAGCTCGACCGGCGGCACGACTTGTCGAAGTGATGCGCCACCGCTTTGCCGTGCTTGACGATGTAGGGGATGATGTCCTTGCCGAAATCGTGCGTCGAATTCGGATCGGCGGCGTCGCGGCGCAGCTCGTCGAGCAGAAATTTCGTCTCGAAGACGTAGATGCCCATGCTGACCAGTGACTTGTCGGCCTTGCCGGGCATCGCCGGCGGATCGGCCGGCTTTTCCAGGAACGACATGATGCGATCGCTCTCGTCGATATGCATCACGCCGAACGCGGTGGCTTCAGCCCGCGGCACTTCGAGGCAGCCGACCGTGACGTCGGCACCCTGCTCGACGTGCTGCTGCAGCATCTTCTCGTAGTCCATCTTGTAGACGTGATCGCCCGCGAGCAGGACGATAAATTTCGGATCGTAGCTCTCGATGATGTCGATGTTCTGGTAGACGGCGTCGGCCGTGCCCCGGTACCACATCTCTTCCGAGACGCGCTGGCTCGCCGGCAGAATGTCGAAGCTCTCATTGCGCTCCGGGCGGAAGAAGTTCCAGCCGCGCTGCAGATGCCTAATCAGGCTGTGAGCCTTATACTGCGTCGCCACTGCGATGCGGCGGATGCCGGAGTTCAGCGCATTCGACAGCGCGAAATCGATGATGCGGGACTTGCCGCCGAAATACACCGCCGGTTTGGCGCGCCAGTCGGTCAGCTCCATCAGCCGGCTGCCGCGTCCTCCCGCCAGCACGTAAGCCATCGCATGACGGGCGAACGGAGCGGTGACACCTTGACTCATGCGGCCTCTCATTCCAGCGGCCGGAAGCCGGCCATTCCCACTGTGCACGACGATGTCTTGCGCAAGACGACGGCGATGTCGCAGCGCCACATAGTGGCCGACGCGTGCAAGGCTTGCAATGCCACCCCGCCGTGCGAAGACGCAACCCGATCATTCGATCGCAGCAATCCGCGAGCCGGCAGGATGACGCGCGTGCGACGACGCACCTGCCGCGGCTTAATCGAACGGCGTGAACAGGCGATGACGTGGATCAAGCCGGAATGCCGCCTCAGATCCTGATCCGCACCGGCACCGATTTCGCCGCCGGAGTCTTTGACGGACCGTCATGGTGCCACACCGGGATCAGCGGGTTCATCTCCGGATAATAGGCCCCTAAGCAGCCGTCAGGCAGCTTGAACGGCGTCACGACAAGCGGCCCGGCCTCGCGATGCACGCCATCGCCGGCGTCACCTTCGAGCCAAACCGTCTGGCCTTCGGTCAGACCGGCCCTCGCCATCTCGTCCGGGTTGATCAACAGCACGTCACGGCGACCCTCGATGCCGCGCAGCCGGTCGCTCATGCCGTAGACCGTGGTGTTGAACTGGTCGTTGGAGCGCATCGTGATCAGCCGGTAGCGGCCGGGCGCATCGTCGAAGCCGATCGAATTCAGCCGGTCCGGCGTGGTAAACTCCGCCTTGCCGCTCTCGGTCTTCCAGATCCGCTCGCGCGCCGCGTTGCCCTTGTAGAAACCGCCGGGCGTGAACATCCGCGCGTTGAAGTCGCCGAACATCTCCGGGTAGCTCTCCTCGATCAGGTCGCGGACGAGGCCATAGTCGCCGACCCAGTCGTCCCATTTCAGCTTCGGGTTGCCCGGCAGCGTCGCCTTGGCGATGCCGGCGACGATCGCAAGCTCCGACTTGAGATGTTCGCTCGCGGGCTTGCGCAGCCCGATCGAGCCCTGGATGTGGCTGAAGGTATCTTCCATCGTCACGGCCTGCGGGCCGTTGGCCTGGACGTCCTGTTCGGTGCGGCCGAGGCAGGGCAGCAGGTAGGCGGACTTGCCGTTGATGAGATGGCTGCGATTCAGCTTGGTGGCGATCTGCACGGTGAGCTGCATCCGCGTCCAGGCGGCTTCCATCGCGTCGCGCTCGGGGATGGCGCGGACGAAGTTGCCGCCGAGGCCGATGAACGCGCCGACCTTGCCCTCCAGAATGCCGTGGCAGGCTTCGACCGTGTTCATGCCCTTGTCGCGCGGCGGCGTGAAACCGAACTGCTCGGCCATCTTGTCCAGCGGCACCAGCTCAGGCTTTTCGGAAATGCCGACGGTGCGCTGGCCCTGCACGTTGGAATGACCGCGCACCGGCGAGATTCCGGTTCCGTCGCGGCCGATGTTGCCCTTCAGCAGCAGCAGATTGACGAACATCGCCACGTTGAGGAAGCCGTGGGCGTGCTGGGTCAGCCCCATGCCGTAGATGCCGATCACCCGATCGGCCTTCACATAGACGTCGCCGGCCGCTGCGATCGCCGCGCGGCTGAGACCGGACTCGCGCTCGATCTCCTCCCACGAGGTGGCGCGCACCTTGGTCTCGAATTCGTCGAGCCCATGGGTGTGCGCTTCGATGAAATCGACGTCGAGCACGCGGCGGCCCTCGCGCTTGGCCTCGTCGTCGCGCGCGAACACGTGCTTGCACAGCCCGATCAGCACCGCGACATCGCCACCGGCCTTGACCTGGTGATACTGGCTGCTGATGCGGGTCTCGCGTCCCGTCAGCATCTCGGCCGGATTCTGCGGATTGACGAAGCTTTCGAGGCCCTTTTCGCGCACCGGATTGAAGGTCACGATCTCGACGCCGCGCTTGGCCGCCTCCTGCAGCGGATGCAGAAAACGCGGGCTGTTCGAGCCGGTGTTCTGGCCGAAGAAGAACATCGCATCGCAGTTCGACAGATCGTCGAACACCACCGTGCCCACGCCGACGCCGAGCAGCTTTTTCAGCGCCACCGAGGTGGTCTCGTGGCACATGTTGGAGCTGTCGGGCAGGTTGTTGGTGCCGTACAGCCGCGCGAACAGCGCGTAGAGATACGACGTCTCGAGGCTGGCCCGGCCGGAGGCGTAGAACACCACCGATTTCGGATCGAGCGAGCGCAGATGCTCTCCGATCGCCTGAAACGCCTCGTCCCACTCGCACGCCACGTAGTGATCGGTCGCGGCGTCGTAGCGCATCGGGTGGGTGAGCCGGCCCTGCATTTCGAGGTCGTAGTCGGACCAGCCGCGCAGCTCGGTGACGCTGTGCTCGGCGAAAAACTCCGGCGTGCAGCGTGCGCTGGTCAGCTCCCACAGCGTCGCCTTGGCGCCGTTCTCGCAGAATTCGAAGGTATGATAGTCGGCAGGTTTGGCCCAGGAGCACGACACGCACATGAAGCCTTTCGGCTTGTTCTGGCGCATCAGGGTTTCGATCGCGGCCGGCGAACTCCACTCCTTGCCGAAGATCCGGCTGATCCCCTGCAGCGAGCCCCAGCCGCCGGCCGGGCCGTCATACGCAACCGTGCGGTCGGGGCGATCGGGGATGTCGGTGTCGTGAAGTCGGGACTCGTCTTGGGACATGCGAACTCCCTGGCAACGCGCCGCCAGCCCTAGCGCACGTCAACCAAGGGTTCCGCGAACAGTTCCTGTGCCGCGCGGCAAAACCCGCGCGGGGCCTCGCGCTTCGTCAGATCGGCTCGATGATCACCTGGGCGTAAAGCCGCTCGACCTCATCCGGGCCGCACAATTGCGTGCCGTGGACCGTCAGAGTGGCCGAGCCTGCCGCAAGGCCGAGCCGGAACGCATCCGCAATCGAGCCGCCTTGGGCCAGCCGATACGCAATCGCGCCGAGGAAACTGTCACCGGCCCCGACCGTCGACACCGGGGTCACCGGCAGTGCCGGCGATCGCAGTGCCTGGTCCTTGGTGACCAGCAGCGCGCCGAGATGGCCGAGCGACAGTGCCACGATCTCGACCTGACCGGCGCTGATATGCGCCCGCGCGGCGTCGACCCATTCCTTCTCGCAGCCCAGCGGGCGGCCGGCGAGTTCCTGCATCTCGCGCAGGTTCGGCTTGATCAGCGTGACGCCCTGGGCAAGCGCCGCGGTCAGCGGCTTGCCGGACGTGTCGAGGAAGAATTTGGCGCCGAGCTGCTTCGCCACCGCGGCGGCCTGCGCGTAGAAATCGACCGGGACGCCCGGCGGCAGGCTGCCGCTGCCGATCACGATCTTCGGCGCCGGCGAGGTCGCCGCCAAGGTGTCGAGCATGCCGCGCCATTCGTGCTCGGCGAGCGGCAGGCCGGGCAGCACGAAGCGGTATTGTTCGCCGGTGGCGTTTTCGCTGACCGAGAAATCCTCGCGCGTCTCCGCCACCGCTTCGACGATGCGGCTCGGGACGCTCTCCTCGTCGAGCAGCAGCTTGAGCAGCTTGCCGGTGAAGCCGCCGGCCGGGAAGATCGCCTCGACGTCACCGCCGAACCGCCTCACCACCCGCGCGACGTTGATGCCGCCCCCGCCGGGATCGCGCTTTTGCGCGGCGCAGCGCAGCTTGCGGCTCGGCACCAGACGCTCGACCGACGTCGACAGGTCGATCGCAGGATTGGGCGTGAGGGTGACGATGTCGGCCATCGTGGGGCGCGCTCCGGTTTGATGCTGTGAGGAGTGCCGAAAGGCGGGGCGGGACATTGAGTTTGGCGTGGCGGTTTGCCGACGCCGTTGATCGGCGTCAAGACCGCCGCCGCACCGTTGCGGTTGACTGCGAGTCGGTCGCGTCGACCACCACCCCGCGCCGACGAAGCATCGTGCGTTGCGCCGGCCCTGATGCCCCCGTCGAACGCGTGCAACTCGCCTGCCGGTGGAGTCGATGCAGATGCCCAGGACCACCAAGATCGTCTTCCTCGGCGCTTCCAGTGCGTCGTTCGGTCTCAGCATGTTTCGTGACCTGTTCGCATCGCCGGTGCTGGCCGGTTCGACGCTGACGCTGGTCGGACGCAATCCCGCAACGCTCGGCCGAATGACGGAGCTGGCAAAACTCCTGAATGCGCGATCCGGCGCCGGACTGGTGATCGAACACACCACCGACCGCCGCGCCGCGCTGGATGGCGCCGGCTTCGTCATCAACGCCACTGCGATCGATCGCAACCGGCTCTGGAAGCAGGATTTCGAGGTGCCGAAGAAGCACGGCATCCGTCACACCCTCGGCGAGAACGGTGGCCCCGGCGGATTGTTCTTCACGCTGCGCACGCTGCCGCTGGTGTTCGACTTCATCCGCGACATCGAGGAGCTGTGCCCCAACGCGCTGTTCCTCAACTACTCCAATCCGGAGAGCCGGATCATTCTGGCGCTCGGCCGCTACACCAAGGTGCGCCACATCGGGCTGTGCCACGGCATCTTCATGGGCCGCGACGCGATCGCCTACATCATGCAGATGCCACGCGAAGAGATCGAAGTCTGGGGCGCCGGGCTCAATCACTTCCAGTGCCTGATGCAGATCCGCCATCGCGACACCGGCGAGGACCTGTATCCGCGGTTTCGCGCCGCCGAGCAGAGCTTCGATCCGGATGCCTGGCGGTTCACGCGGCGGCTGTATCGCGCCTTCGGCTACTGGCTGACCTGCAGCGACGATCATCTCGGCGAGTATCTGCCATACGGCTGGGAAGCCGGCGAGAACGGCTACGATTTCGACCAGGACGAACGCTGGCGCGGCGAATTTCTAAATCAGCTCGACGGCGTGCTGGGCGGCACCATGCCGATCCCGCAATGGTGGACCGAGCCGTCCGGCGAACGCGGCGCGGCGGTGATCGCCGCGATGCTGCACGACCAGAAGCGCTTCATCGAATCCGGCATCGTGCTCAATCGCGGCGTGATCCCCAACCTGCCGGCGGAGCTCGCCGTCGAAGTCCCGGTGACGGTGGACGCGGCCGGCGTGCACCCGGTGTCGCTCGGCCCGCTGCCCGACCCGATCGCCAAGCTGATGCTGATGCAGGCCAGCGTCCAGCAACTCGCCGTCGAAGCCGCAGTGCACGCGTCCAAAGAGCTGGCGCTGCAGGCGCTGCTGATCGACCCGGTGATCAACTCGGCAGTCGCGGCGGAGAAGATCCTCGACGAGCTGTGGGAGATCAATCGGCCCTACATTCGAAAGTGTGTGTAGGTTACTTCGCCACGCACACTCAGTGATTGCGAGGCGAGCAGCGACGGAGCGGTCCAAGCGGTCATTCCGGGGCGCGCAGCGAAGCTGCGCGAACCCGGAATCTCGACGTCGTGGAAACGGCCTGGTGCGCAACAATCTCGGGATTCCGGGTTCGCGCCACGCGCGCCCCGGAATGACGGTGACTTGAATGGCTTCGTCGCGGAGCCTGTGCTCGGACGGCGCGGAACGCGCCGATCCGAGTGCTCCTCGCAACGACGCGGAGAGCGAGGGCTCTTGTTTCAGTCTCAATGCGACATCAGCACCGGGACGGTCATCGAGGCCAGCATCTCGCGGGTGACGCCGCCGAGCACGAATTCGCGCAGGCGGGAGTGGCCGTAACCACCCATCACCAGAAGATCGGTGGAGGTGTCAGCGGCGTGCGACAGGATGGTGGCGGCGACGCCGATGTCCGGCGCCGTGATGGTCTTGATGTCGACCTTGACGTCGTGCCGCGCCAGATGATTGGCGATCTCGATGCCGCGCAGCTCGTTGGGGTCGCGTACCTTGTGGTCGCGCACGATCACCAGTTCGACCTGGCCGGCGCGGCGCAGGAACGGCTTGGCGTCGTTGATGGCGCGGGTCGCGGCGCGGCTGCCGTCCCAGCCGCAGATTACGCGGTCGAGCTTGATCGGGTTCTTCTGGATGTAGGGCAGGATCAGCAGCGGACGCCCCGAGTCGAACAGCACCTGCTCGATCAGGATGTCGTTGTCGCCGTTCTCCGCGTCGGACTGCATGATCACCGACAGATCGAACCGTCGCGCCATCTTCGGGAAACGTCCCGAGGTGCCGTAGGCGGTCTCGAGCAGATGATGCTCGGCGGACACGCCCTCGCGCTTGCACGCGGCTTCGAACTGCGCGACCGCCGCGGCCGCCGCTTCTTCGCTCGCCGCCAACATCTTGCTGAGCACATCGGACGGGAAGTCCGGCATGGTGAAGCTCGGCAGCGAATCATAGGCGAAGCAGCAGCCGGCCACATGGGCGTCGAACATCCGGGCGAGGCCGATCGCAATCTCGGTGATCTGCTGGCGCTCCTTGCTACGTTCAAGATTGACGATGAGATCCTTGATCATGTCGCGCTCCCCGGCTGCCTGTTGTTGGATTTGATTCGAACTGGTCGTGAGGGGGCCGTGACGATCGCCGACGGCCGATCTTCGAACTTTAGCACCGCCTTTGTTCCAGACCGATGAAGATCGGGCAATGCTGATCTTCCGCAGTGGTGGTCATCCGTTGTCGCGTGCCGTTTTGTCGGCGGGCTCGACCCGCTGCCAGCCTTCGGCGCCGAGCAGCGGCACGAAGCGGACGTCGCCGAGATGGTCGCGCTTGAAGTCGGCCTCGCCGAGCCGCGTCAGCCGTACCAGTTGCTGGGCGTGCTGATCGGCTCCGACCGGCATCACCAGACGGCCGCCGATCTTCAGTTGCGCCTTCAGTGAGTCCGGCACCTGCGGTCCGCCGGCTGCGACCACGATGGCGTCGTAGGGGGCGTCCGGCGGCCAGCCGCGGGTGCCGTCGCCCTGATGCACGTGGACATCAACGTAGCCGAGTTCGGCAAGCTTGGCCGCCGCAGTATCCGCCAGCGTGGCGATGCGCTCGACCGTGGCGACGTGTCCGGCGATCTCGCCCAGCACCGCAGCGGCGTAGCCGGAGCCGGTACCGATCTCGAGCACATTGTCGCCGCCCTGCAGCAGCAGCGCTTCCATCATCAGAGCCACGATGTAGGGCTGCGACATCGTCTGCTCGCCGGCGATCGGCACCGGAGCGTCTTCGTACGCCAGATCGCGCATCGGTTCGGGCAGGAAGGCTTCGCGCGGCACCTTGCGCATCGCGGCGAGCACCCGCGGATCATGCACGCCGCGCGCAACGATCTGGCGCTCGACCATCAGCTCGCGCAGCACCGCGAACGATCGCCCGTTCAGCGGCGGCGGGATTCCCGAAGCTGGAGACGTCATCGCCATCTCCTCTGCTTGCTCTTGGCCAAGCCTGACCGGCCGGGCTGCGGGCAGTCTAGGAGAGAGCAACGGCGGACCGATTGACCGGCGTCAACGTCATCCCACACGACGCGAGCTTGCCGCAATCGGGTGCGAGCGTGACATCGGTGGCGCCGCAGCAGCGCCGCGAGGGAGGGCGCGCGTGCCTTATGGATCCACCGACGATCTTCCGCCGGGGTTGCAGGTGCGGCTGCCGCTGCATGCGCAGGAGATCTACATCGCGGCCTTCAACAACGCCTTCGCCGAATACCAGGACCGCGGGCCGGACGAGCAGGAAGCCACCGCACATCGCGTCGCCTGGGCCGCGGTGAAGAAGCAATACCGCAAGCAGGGCGAAAACTGGGTGGCACGCGAGCGGAGCTGACCCCGCTCCGCTTTGATCGATCCCCGCAAGCGCAATATAACCGAACGCATCCGATCTCCGACCCGGGAGGCCCGTGATGGATGCGATGGTGCTGACGGCGCCGGGCACGCCGCTGCAATGGCAGCAGCGCGACACCCCGCACCCGGGCGACGGCGAAGTGCTGGTGACGGTGAGCGCCTGCGGCGTTTGCCGCACCGATCTGCACGTCGTCGACGGCGAACTGCCCAACATCCGCTATCCGATCATCCCGGGCCACGAGATCGTCGGCCGCGTCGCAGCGGTCGGCGCCGGCGTCACGACCCACCGGATCGGCGACCGCGTCGGCATTCCCTGGCTCGGTCACACCTGCGGGGTGTGCCGCTACTGCCTCAGCGGCATGGAAAACCTGTGCGACGCGCCGCTGTTCACCGGCTACACTCGCGACGGCGGCTTCGCGAGCCACGCCATCGCCGACGCGCGCTACGCATTTCCGCTCGGCGAACAGGGCGACGACGTCGCGATCGCGCCGCTGTTGTGCGCCGGGCTGATCGGCTGGCGCTCGCTGGTGATCGCCGGACCGGCGGAGCGGCTTGGCATCTACGGCTTCGGCGCCGCCGGGCACATCGTGGCACAGGTGGCGCGCTGGCAGGGTCGGCAGGTTTACGCCTTCACCCGCGGCGGCGATGTCGCCGCGCAGGATTTCGCCCGCAGCTTAGGGGCGGCATGGGCCGGCGCCTCGGAGGAATTACCACCGCAGCCGCTCGACGCCGCCCTCATCTACGCCCCGGTCGGCAGCTTGGTGCCGGCCGCATTGAAAGCGGTGCGCAAAGGCGGCCGCGTGGTCTGCGCCGGCATCCATATGAGCGACATCCCGAGCTTTCCGTACGATCTGCTGTGGGAGGAGCGCCAGCTCGTCTCGGTCGCCAATCTGACCCGGCAGGACGGTGTCGATTTTCTTGCCGTCGCAGCACGCGCCGGCATCAGGACCGAGACTCACGCCTTTCCGCTGCGTGAGGCCAACGCGGTTCTGACCAAGCTCCGCGCCGGCGAACTGCTCGGTGTGGCGGTGCTGGTGCCGTAGCGACGCCTCGCCCCTCATTGCGAGCGCAGCGAAGCAATCCAGCAGCCGCGCACGCCGAGCCGGATTGCTTCGTCGGCTTCGCCTCCTCGCAATGACGCAGACGACCACTACATCTGTCGGCGAGGAGGCTCCGATCATGTCCGATCATCTGGTGGTGTGTACGCATTGCGGCGGCGTCAACCGGCTGCCGGAGCAGCGCCCGGCGCTCGACGGCAAATGCGGCAAATGCGGCGCCAAACTGTTCGAAGGCCACCCGGCCGACGTCAGCGGCGAACTGTTCGACAAGCAGGTATCGCGCAGCAGCGTGCCGGTGCTGGTCGATGTCTGGGCGCCGTGGTGCGGCCCGTGCCGGGCGATGGCGCCGGCCTACGAGCAGGCGGCGCGCGAGCTGGAGCCGAACGTTCGCCTGATCAAGCTGAACTCCGACAACGAGCAGCAGATCGCCGCCCGGCTCGGCATCCAGGGCATCCCGACCATGATCCTGTTCGAGAACGGCCGCGAGCGTGCCCGCACCTCGGGTGCGATGCCGGCACAGCAGATCGTGCGCTGGGTGCGGCAGCATCTGCCGGCGTGATCAGACCGCCGGCAGCGGCAGCGGGCCGCTGAGCTTGTAGCTGCGCATCGCAAACGAGGTGCGGATGTCACGCACCGTCGGCAGCGCCAGGAGGCCGCGCAGCACGGTGGCCTCGTAGCTGGCGATATCCGGCACCACCACTTCGAGCAGGAAGTCGCTGTCGCCGGACACCAGATGGCAGGCGATCACCTCCGGCATGGTCTGCACCGCCGCAATAAAGCTCTCGGCATTGTCGCGGGAATGCCGCTCGACCCGAATGAAGGCGAACGCCGTGACCGCCAGCCCGACCGCGGCACGGTCGACCAGCGCGCGGTAGCTCGCCAGCACGCCGGCCTGCTCCAGCAGCTTGACCCGCCGCGAACACGGCGACGGCGACAGCCCGACCCTCTCGGCCAGCACGATGTTGGGAATCCGGGCGTCGGCCTGCAGCTCGGCGAGGATCTTGAGGTCGATCGCGTCCAAGGCAATCTTGGCAGAATTCTGCATATGTTGCGCAGCAAAGTGATGAAGATTGCCAATTGCTACGCCTGAAGTGGCATGATTGGCAAGTTCGACGGCGGGTTTCGGGCCATACTGCGCGCAAAGGAGCCCGCCATGACCGAACCCACGCGCCCGCCCGGCTTTGCCACCACCGCGATCCACCACGGCTACGACCCGCTCGCGCATCACGGCGCACTGAACCCGCCGTTGTTCCTCACCTCGACCTACGCCTTCGCCAGCGCTGCCGAGGGTGCCGCACGGTTCGCCGGCGAGGCCGAAGGTTTTGTGTATTCGCGGGTCGGCAATCCGACCGTGGCGGTGCTGGAAAGCCGGCTGGCGGCGCTGGAGGGCGGCGAGGCCGCGCTCGCCACGTCGTCTGGCGTCGGCGCCCTGACGGCGCTGATCTGGACGCTGCTGCAGGCCGGCGACCATATCGTCGCCGACCAGATGCTGTATGGCTGCACCTTCGGGCTGTTCGAGCATCACCTGCCGCGGTTCGGCATTCAGGTGACGTTCGCGGACCTGACCGAGCCCGCCAACCTGCAGGCCGCGCTCGCGCCCAACACCCGGCTGGTGTTCACCGAGACTCCGACCAATCCGAACATGCGGCTGGTCGACATCGCCGCCTGCGCGGAGATCTGCCGGCGCGCCGGAATCCGCCTGGTCGTCGACAACACCTATTGCACGCCGTATCTGCAACGCCCGCTCGACCTCGGCGCCGATCTGGTCACCCATTCGGCGACCAAATATCTCGGTGGCCACGGCGATCTGCTGGCCGGCGCGGTGGTGGGGCAGAAGGAGATCATCGATCAGCTCCGCTTTGTCGGCATCAAGGAGCTGAACGGCGCCTGCATCTCGGCGTTCGACGCCTTCCTGATCCTGCGCGGCTTGAAGACTCTGAACCTCCGCATGGACCGCCACAGCGCCACCGCCGCAAAGCTCGCGCACGACCTCGAGGCGCATCCCGCCGTCACCGCGGTGTACTACCCCGGCCTCGACAGTCATCCGCAGCGCAAGCTCGCGCAGCAGCAGATGCGCCAGCCCGGCGGCATGATCGCGCTGGAACTCACAGGTGGATTAGCAGCCGGCCGCAGCTTCATGGACAAGGTGAAGCTCGCGACCCGCGCGGTGAGTCTCGGCGACGCCGAGACGCTGATTCAGCATCCCGCCAGCATGACGCATGCGACCTACGATCCAGCCGAACGCGCCCGGCACGGATTCACCGACGGGCTGATCCGAATCTCGGTGGGGCTGGAGGACTACGAGGATCTGCGGGAGGATTTGCTGGGGGCTTTGTGAAGTACGCGACCCAGGGCGATCCGGCCAAGCACACTCGAACGTGGCGAAATCGGAGGCGGCATTCTGATTTCGTCAGGACGCGGCCCCATCCGGTTTCGGTTCAGGTTCACGCAAATTATACCACGATCCAGCGCGCTCCGATCCCGTGGAAACTTGCCGCTCTGCTACCCAACCGCTTCATGTTACCATTTTACGTGGTGTGGATTGGTGTTTGGTGGGGAAGATGGCCGTTCGTGGAGCGTCATTGCGGCAGCCATACCCACGAGAACCGCGGGGGTGGCATCAGGAGTGGTCGCTGCGCCGGGCGATGCGGATGGCTCGCGTCGCGTATTGGGAGTCGCACAGCGCCGCCGAGACCGACTTCTGGATGTCGCCCGAATTCGCCTCCCTCTACGACTTCCAAACGCCCGATGGGTCCGTTCCGATTGCGGCGATGCGTGAACGTGACCTGACCGAAAGCCGCGATGTTCTGCAGGCCCATTACGCCGCATGCTGGGCAGAGGGGCGGCCCTTTGCGGTGGAGACGAAACTTCCGAAGCCTGATGGCAGTCCGCTTGATTGCGTGGTGCACGGCGAACCGGAATTCGATTCGAACGGGCAGGTCCAGCGGGTGTTCGGCGTGGTCCGGGACGTCACGCCGGAAACGTCTGCTCTCCGGCAACTCGCCGAGAGCGAACAGCGTCTGGCGGATTTCGTCAGCACCGCTTCGGACTGGTGTTGGGAAAGCGGGCCCGACCACCGGCTGCTTCCTTATCCGAAATCAGTCGATGGCAATGCAGCCCTGCAATCCGTCGCGTCCGGCGGAAGGGCGCGATGGGAGCTGTCTTACGCACCCGAAGAAGAAGACTCCATGGCCTCGCACAGGGCGGACATGGAAGCTCATCGCCCTTTCCGTGACTTTGTCTACACATCGATTGGAAACGATGGATCGCGTGTCAGTATCTGCACCAGCGGCAAGCCGATCTTTGCCGATGACGGGAGATTCCTCGGCTATCGCGGCACCGCGAGCGATATCACCCAGCTCGAGGCTGCTCGAACCTTGCTCGACCAGCGTACGGGGGCTCTGGAAGAGGCTCATCGGCTCGGCAAGATTGGGACCTGGTATCATCGGCTGGACACCGGCCGAACCGTCTGGTCGCCCGAGCTCTATCAACTGCTCGGCTTGGAGCCTGATGCGTTCGAGCCGACCTACGACGGCACGAAGGCTTACTTTCTGGACGACGATGCCGAACGGTTACTGAAGATCCAGAAGCGGGTTCTGCGCAGCAGCAAGACCGAAGCCACGGACATCCGTGTCCTGCACACCGACGGCGCGCCGCGCGATCTGGCGATCATCTGCAAGGCCGAGACCTCCAACGGCAAGATCACCGGCCTGATCGGCACCGCTCAAGACGTCACAGAGCGCAAGGAGGCCGAGCGGCGGCTGGAGCAGCTCGCTTATACCGATCCTCTGACCGGACTCGCCAATCGGGCGCTGTTCAAGCGCCAACTCGTGGATCTGTTCGAGAAGCCCATTTCGGAAAGCGAACAGAACGCGCTGCTGCTGATAGACCTCGACCGATTCAAGGAGGTCAACGATTCCCTCGGCCATTCCACCGGCGACGCCTTGCTGATTCATGTGGCGGGCGTGTTGCGGCAGGAGCTGGATCCGCAAGCCTTCATCGCCCGGATCGGCGGCGACGAATTCGCGGTACTGACCAACAGTCCAACGACGTCTGCCGAAGCAACGACCGCCCTTGCCGATCGGTTGATCGCGAAACTGTCGATCCCGGTCGAGCTTGCCGAAGGCGAAGCCTGCATCGGCGCCACCATCGGCATCGCCATCTTGCCGGAGCACGGCGCAACCGCCGAGAAGGCCTCGCGCAACGCGGACCTTGCGCTCTACATGGCCAAAGAAGCCGGACGCGGCCGGGCGCTGCTGTTCGAACCGATCTACGCCGAGGCGGTCGACCAGCGGCTCGACCTCGGCCGGCGCCTGCGCCACGCCGTCGACAGCGGCGGCCTCGAAACGCATTACCAGCCCCAGATCGATCTGAAGACCGGCCGGGTCATCGGTTTCGAAGCGCTGCTGCGGTGGAGCCATCCCGAGCGCGGACCGATTTCACCGGCGGAGTTCATTCCGATCGCCGAAACCACCGGTCTGATCGTCGATCTCGGCCATTGGGTGCTGCGCGATGCCTGCAAGCAGATGCGCGGCTGGCTCGACGCCGGACTGCCGGCCAGGACCATTTCGGTGAACGTGTCGCCGGCGCAGATCTGGAACGGCGATTTCGAGAAGGTGGTGGCCACGGTGCTGGGCGACACCGGCCTGCCGCCCGAGCTGCTGTGCCTGGAGCTGACCGAAAACCTGTTCGTCGATCATACCAAGCAGAAAGTCAGCACCACGCTCGCGGCGCTGTCGAAGCTCGGCATCCAGCTCGCGCTCGATGATTTCGGCTCCGGCTATTCGTCGCTCGGCTATCTGACGCGCCTGCCGTTCAATCGCCTGAAGATCGACCGCACCTTCGTCGACGGCATCGCGACCGTGCCCGAAAAGCGCAAACTGCTCGGCGGCATCATCGCGCTGGCGCACGGCCTCGGCATGAGCGTGGTGGCTGAAGGCGCCGAACTCGCCGCCGAAGTCGACCTGCTCACCGCGTTCGACTGCGATTTCGTGCAGGGCTACGTGTTTTCACGGCCGGTCGCGGCGGGTGAGGCGGTGGTGGTGGCGGAGGGGATCGAGCGGGAGGCTGAGCTGATGATGGCGAGGCGCGCTTAGTTCGCGGCTATATATGCGTCGAACATCGAGAACGAATTGCCGCACCGCTCGTCAGACGCGCGGTGGCAACGAGATTCTCATACGCCCCCGTACGAGTATAACCCTGCTGATTCAAAGCATGGCTCCTGGGGAGATTGAACGAAATATAGTAGACACGGCGTTTCGACGAATGCAGCCCGCTCAGAACATTTTTGAGAGCTCCGAATGATGACGAAGCGCAGCATTGTGGATGAAATACTGGATTTGAAAAAGCGGCAAGGGAAGTCGAAGCTTGGCGCAGACTTGGGGTGGAAGGTCGACAACCTCATTAAAAGCTGGACATGTGGAGCCCAAACCCAAGAGCTGGCTGATTTCATCCCGATCAGACTAGCTACTATTCTGGAAGTTTACATTCGCGAGACTGTTCGAGATCTAATCGACTCCGATCCAAAATATCTGGATCGGGCGGAGTCTCTTACGCGAGGCACAAAACTAGACTTCGTGATGTTCAAGAGCTTGCAGGGCCGCCGCGTATCCGTGGGCGATATCGTTTCCCATTCCATCCCGATCTCAAGCTTGGATCACATCCTTTCCATTTGTGATTCGCTATGCCCGAAATTCAGGGAGAAATTGCCTCATTCGCGTGAACTTTGGATCGAGGATCACGAACTATCCTGCCTCCCGCCGCCAATACTTGGCAATGCCGAGCTTGTACTCAAGGCCATCAAACGCATCTTCGAAGTGCGCCACATTTTAGTTCACGAGATGGCCCAAGAGCGCCCTTATTCGATTGAAGAAATTCCCGAGTTTCTCACAGCGACTAAGGATTTCATCTCCGCAACTGATTGGATATTTGTCGGCGAAACCACAGGTCCCGTTCCACGAAGTCAGATGACGATGAATATCACCGCCGGCGAAAGGCTTGAACTAGCGATGCGAGAACTGGAGGAGCTGCTAGCGTCAATACGCCCGATGGAACAGAGCGACGCTTCTAAGTTTGACGCGGCTCAGAAAGCTTGGGAGGTTTTTGCTGACGCCGACGCGAGCTTTCATGCCGCTGAAGTAGAAGGCGGCTCGATGTATCCTATGGTTTGGGCAATGCAGAAAGAAGAGAGAGTTCGAGAACGAACCGCTGCCCTACGTAGGTGGCTGGACAATGAGAGATCCAGCCTATGATTCAATTCGCCCCTCGACGAACAAGTCGGCAAAAATACGTCAATCAAAATGGCGCTCCCTAGGGGAATCGAACCCCTGTTTCAGCCTTGAGAGGGCCGCGTCCTAACCGCTAGACGAAGGGAGCGTGAGGGCCGAACCAATAGCCGCGAAACCGCGCCGCCGCAAGATCGGGGGCGGGCAATTTCTGGCGTCATGCCCGGCCTTGTGCCGGGCATCCATGTCTGCGGCGGTGCGGGTGGGCGTGGATGGCCGGGTCAAGCCCGGCCATGACGGCTTTGATGGGGCAGCGGTCGGCTCACCAATCGAACGGTGCCCGAACGACGCCCCCCCCCCGCCGCCTACGGCTCGCTCGCGAAGGTCAGGCGGCCGGTGGGTTTCAGGGTTTTGGCCTCGAAGGTGCGCAGTTCGGTGGCGCCGCCGATGTCGAGGGTGACGACCACATAGTCGCCGGCCGAGGCGGTGGAGACCACGCGGGCGCCCTTCGGCAGCCGCAGGGTGTGCTCGGTGGCGGCCGGCGCGCTTCCCTCGGCGCGGAAAAGCTTATAGCCGATGGCGATCAACACCGCGGCGACCGCCAGCGTGGTGGTCAGGCCCGCGATCAGCATCATCCGCCGCACCCGCGCAAACAGCGCGGCCTGCTCGGGGGTGGGTTCGGGCGTGGCGGTGTCGGTCATGCAGGGCTCTTGGCAAGGCGTTTTGGGAAGGCTCGAAATTGAACGATTCGGCGCAGACTCTGGTGGAAGTGACGGTCGCCGGCGACGAGGGCTCGGCGCGGCTCGACCGCGTGCTGGCGGCGCGCTGCCCCGAGCTGTCGCGGTCGCGGCTGAAAGCGCTGATCCTCGACGGCCGGGTGGCGATCGCCGGCAACCCGGTCCGCGACCCCGCTTATCACGCCTCCCCGGGCGAGACGATCACAATCGACGTGCCGCCGCCGGCGCCGGCGGAGCCGGCCGGCGAGGCGATCGCGCTCGACATCGCCTACGAGGACGCCGACATCATCGTGCTGAACAAGCCGCGCGGGCTGGTGGTGCACCCGGCCGCGGGGCACGAGACCGGAACCCTGGTCAACGCCCTGATCGCGCATTGCGGGGCGTCGCTGTCCGGGATCGGCGGGGTGCGGCGGCCCGGGATCGTGCACCGGCTCGACAAGGACACCACCGGGCTGATGGTGGTGGCAAAGAATGATCGGGCGCATCAATCCTTGAGCGCGCAATTCGCCGATCACGGCCGCACCGGGGAACTGCGCCGCGGCTATTTCGCCTTCGTCTGGGGGGGGCCGGGCCGCAAATACGGCACCATCGACGCCCCGATCGACCGCCACCCGCACGCGCGCGAGAAAATGGCGGTGCGCCAGGGCGGCCGCGAGGCGATCACCCATTGGGAGGTATTGGAGAGCTTTGCCGGCAAGGACGGCAAGCCGGTCGCGGCGCTGATCGCCTGCCAGCTCGAGACCGGACGAACCCACCAGATCCGGGTCCACCTCGCCCATATCGGCCACCCCCTGCTGGGCGACGACGTCTATGGGCCGCACTTCAAGACCAAGGCGAACCAGCTCGCCCCGGCGCCGCGCGCCGCACTGGCGGAGCTTGGGCGGCAGGCGCTGCACGCCTATCTGCTGACACTGGAGCACCCCTCGACCGGCGAAATCCTGACCTGGGAATCGCCCCTGCCGGCCGATCTGGCCCATCTTCAGGCTGCGCTGATCGCGACGGAATGACGCGGCGAAGTCAGAAAACGTAAATCATTTCACCGAGTTGTTGCGGCGTAACAACGACGTGACAAGACCGTAACTAAACTTGCGCGACCAACGTATTGTATATTGCAGGTGCGTTGGGATGGCCCGACGCGGAACATCGCAGGCCGGTCGGCTTTGACACAGCGATCCGCCTGCCTGGCCGCCCGCTATCGGGGGCCTGAAACCCAATTGGAGGGCGCTGAATGGCCCGTGCTGCTACGCTCCCGGTCCTTAACGGGGAATCCGGTCTCGCTCGTTACCTTGCGGAAATCCGCAAGTTTCCGATGCTCGAGCCCGAGCAAGAGTACATGCTCGCCAAGCGCTGGCGCGAACATGGTGATCGCGACGCCGCGCATCAACTCGTCACCAGCCACCTTCGCCTCGTCGCCAAGATCGCGATGGGCTACCGCGGCTACGGCCTGCCGATCTCCGAGGTCGTCTCGGAAGGCAATGTCGGCCTGATGCAGGCGGTGAAACGGTTCGAGCCCGAGAAGGGCTTCCGCCTCGCCACCTACGCGATGTGGTGGATCAAGGCGTCGATTCAAGAGTACATCCTGCGTTCGTGGTCGCTCGTGAAGATGGGCACCACCGCGAACCAGAAGAAGTTGTTCTTCAACCTGCGCAAGGCGAAGAGCAAGATCTCGGCGCTCGACGAAGGCGATCTGCATCCCGATCACGTCAAGCTGATCGCCAGCCGGCTCGGCGTCACCGAGCAGGACGTCGTCGACATGAACCGCCGCCTCGGCGGCGACGCCTCGCTCAACGCGCCGATCCGCGACGACGGCGAGCCGGGCGAATGGCAGGACTGGCTGGTCGATCAATCGCCGAGCCAGGAAGCGGTGCTTGCCGAGCACGAAGAGCTCGACCAGCGCCGGGCCGCGCTCAACGGCGCGATCCAGGTGCTCAACCCGCGCGAACGGCGGATCTTCGAGGCCCGCCGCCTCGCCGACGAGCCGATGACGCTGGAAGACCTCGCCGCCGAGTTCGGCGTGTCGCGCGAGCGGGTGCGCCAGATCGAAGTGCGGGCGTTCGAGAAGGTGCAGAGCGCCGTCAAGGGCACCATCGCGCGCCAGGAACAGGCGGCGCTGGAAGCCGCGCACTGAGCGCCAAGCGCGCCCAGGCTTGATAACGACGAACCCCGCCGGCTTCGGCGGGGTTTTTGTTTGGCCCGGGCTCTTTGTCGGCGGCGACCGCGCGCGGCTCAGCTACGCTTGGCGGTGCCCTGAACCAGGCTGACCTGATTGGTCACAGGATCGGTGACTGCGGTGCGGATCGAGGCGCTGCCGTTGCTGCCGAGGGTGAACTTGGTATCGCCGATCCGGAACGAGTTGTCCTTGATCAGCACGCTCTGGTACTTGATCGTGCCTTCGCTCTGATACTTCACCTGGGCGCGGAAGCCCTCGACGTTCGACACCGTGATGGCGAACTTCTTGGTGTTCGAATAGGTGCCGCTCCAGGTGCCTTTGTAGGCTTCCGGATCGACGTTCTTGTACGGCGTCCTCGACGGATTGAGCAGCCCCGCCTGGCTGTAGCCGGTGGCGATTGCACTGAGGATGTCGCCCATCGTGCACTCCATGCCGTCGGGAATTCGACGGCTCCACTCCACACTGTTTCGGGTTAAAGCATCGTTAAGGATTGGCCGCACCACCACGGCCTCAGCGCCGGCAAAGCGCGACGATGCGGACTCAACCGGCCGTCGCTTCGGCGCCGGCCGCGGCGATCAGCCTGTTCTGCTGGTCGCGCGACACCGTCGCGCCGGTGAGATACACGGTGACGATCAGCGGCGCGCGCTGCGGCGGCCACAGCACGGCGATGTCGTTGGCGGTGCCACGCTCGCCGGTGCCGGTCTTGTCCGCGACGCTCCAGCCGGACGGCACGCCGGCGCGAATCCGTGCGCCCCCGGTGGTGTTGGCTTTCATCCAGCCGACCAGGAGGGCGCGCGAGGAGGGCGTCAGCGCATCGCCGAGCGCCAGCGCGTGCAGATCCTGTGCGATCGCCCGCGGCGAGGTGGTGTCGCGCGCATCGCCCGGCAGCGCCTCGTTCAGCTCGGTCTCGATGCGGTCGAGCCGCGTGGTCTGGTCGCCGAGCGAGCGCGCGAACGCGGTGAGCCCGGCCGGACCGCCGAAGCTCCCCAGCAGCAGATTGCCGGCGGTGTTGTCGCTCAGCGTGATCGCCGCCTCGCACAGCTCGGCGATCGTCATGCCGCCCTCGACGCGCGTCTCGGTCGCCGGCGAATAGGTGACGAGGTCCGACTTGGTGTAGCTAACCCGGCGGTCGAGGCTTTCCTGCTTGCGGTCGACCCGTGCCAGCACCAGACCGGCGGCCAGCACCTTGAAGGTACTGCACATTGGAAACCGCTCATCGAGACGATGACCGATCATCCGGCCATTCGAGCTGTCGAGCACACAAACGCCGAGCCGCCCGCCGCTGCGGGCTTCCAGCTCGGCAAATCTGGCAGCGATCGCATCGCCGGGTTCGGTGGCCGTTGACGCGCGGCGGCCGATCATCGAGACGCCGGCCAGACAGGCCGCCGCTCCAACCATCGTGCGCCGATTGATCATTCCATCCCCCCGCGTCGCTGACGATCCGCCGATCAGTCTCGGCCCGATGGGTATCGGCACGAAAAGCGGCGGTGTCGCGACGGCGCGCCGTCCCGCAGGTCGCGAGCCGCGTTCGGACGACGCGGCACTGCGACAGTGCGCCTCACGCCGAGGCGGCGGCGTGAAACAAGCCTGTCATGCTGCGCGGGTAATCCGCCCTGGATTGATCCACATCAACGGTCGATGCGGGTCGCTGGCTGAGGCCAACGGCCGGCTGCCTGCGATCGCAGGACTCGATCGCCTCAACCAGACGAAGGAACTCTTCATGCGCAACAGCCTGCTGACCTCGCTCGCCACCGCTCTGATCGCGGTGACGGCCTCGATCAACCTCGCGGCCGCGGCCGACGGCCCGATCGACAACAGCTCCCTGTCGAAATCGGGCTTCCGCGACCATGCCCGGACCTTCGGACTGGTCTACACACTGCCGACCAGCGTCAACGACGTCCTCGACGCCACGATCCGCGGACCGCTGAAGGAGAAGCTGCTGATCGCCAAGCTCGATACCGAGGCGCAGACGTTCAACATCCCGCACGTGACCGTGGTGCACGTTCACAGCGCCGACCCGTCGACGCCGGAAAAGATGCTGGCGGCGATGCCGAAGCTGCCCCCGGTGCTGCAGGTCACGCTGAAGAAGTTCTACACCACCGAGGCGGCCAAGGGCGCCGGGCATCCGTGGTGGCTCGATCTCGGCGTGGTCAAGGAAGGTGACAGCTTCGAACAGATGATGGCGTTCAACACGACCGCGACCGCCGCGCTGACGCCGCTGCGCGACGGACCGCTGCCGCGCTGCACCGGCCCGGTCTATGCGGCGATGGGCGACGCCGCCAAGGATCTGGTCCGCACCGTCGGTGTGAGCGGGGTCAACGTCGTCAAGGACGGCAAGGAGCAGCGCTCGCACAATCCGCACACCACGCTGGTTTACAGCATGGCGAAGTTCACGCCCGAACTGCAGGCGCAGATGAATCAGGCCGCGAAGGAGTTCGACCAGATCCTTCCGAACGGCATCGACACCACCTTCAAGACCGTGTCGATCGTCGAGATCGGCTTCGCCGGCAACGTGCTGCGCGAAATCTATCGGATCAGCCTGGAGGACGGATCGGTGCTGACCGTGGCGACCGGCAAGACGGCGTCGCTGAAGTAATCACCGGCGCCGGGCGCCAACACGGCAAACGAAAAGGGCGGCCTGCGGCAGGCCGTGTGAAAAGTCGAAGGCTCCGGTTTTCCGGAGCCTCAGACCGCTGACAAACCCCGTCGATTTTCGGCGGGGTTTTGTCTTTGGCGAGTGGCGCAGCGCCGGCTGTGTCAGCCTGGCACCGGAATCGGCCCGGGAGTCAGTGCGAGGGCAATCTTCTTGATGTTCTGGGCGGCGGCTGCCAGCAGGCATTTCCAGCCGGCGCGAGGAGCGGACCTCATTCAAGTAGCCGTGGAGATAGAGCTTCAGCAGGTCCCGCGGATCGTAAGACGGGCGGCCCATCGTCGCCGGCACCGATCGGCCGAACCCGAGTCCCTTCACATCCAGCCCGTCGACAAAGGCGTCAATCACCCGGACCGGCGCGTCTGCCGCCACGTATTCTTCCACCGCCGCAGGCACAAGCGACGCCTGCATCCGATCTTCGCCGCGAACATAGCTCATGGAAAAGGCCGCACCGTTGCCGATGCGGCCCAGTCTAACCGACTCGTTCAGTTCTCACACAGCCTGCCAGGGGCGCCCTTTCCTGGTCGTTGATGGCTGTCTCGGCGTCGATCAGGCCGCCTGCTTGTTGGCGACGATGTCGAACCGGTCGGCGTTCATGACCTTGGTCCAGGCTGCCACGAAGTCGGCGACGAACTTCTCCTGCGCATCCGAGCACGCATACACCTCGGCCAAGGCGCGGAGCTGGGAGTGCGAGCCGAAGATCAGATCGACCCGGGTGCCGGTCCAGCGCAGCTCGTTGGTCTTGCGGTCGCGGCCTTCGTAGATCTCGACCTCGCCGCTCGCCTTGGTCCACTTCGTGCCCATGTCGAGCAGGTTGACGAAGAAGTCGTTGGTCAGCTTCTCCGGTCGCTCGGTCAACACGCCGTGGGTCGAGTGCTCGTAGTTGGCGCCGAGCACGCGCAGGCCGCCGACCAGCACCGTCAGTTCCGGACCGGTGAGGGTGAGGAGCTGAGCCCTGTCGACCAGCGCCTCTTCCGGATGCATGAACTGGTGCCGCTTGGTGTTGATGTAGTTGCGGAAGCCGTCGGCCCGCGGCTCCAGCACCTTGAACGACTCGGCGTCGGTCTGCTCCTCCGAGGCGTCCATCCGGCCCGGGGTGAACGGCACCTTGACAGCGGTGCCGGCGTCCTTGGCTGCCTTTTCGACAGCCGCGGCGCCGCCGAGCACGATCAGGTCGGCGAGCGAGATCTTCTTGCCGTCCTGCTGCGCGCCGTTGAATTCGGCCTGGATCGCTTCGAGCTTGCCGAGCACCTGCGCCAGCTCGGCCGGGTGGTTGACCTCCCAGTCCTTCTGCGGAGCAAGCCGGATGCGCGCACCATTGGCGCCGCCGCGCTTATCCGAGCCGCGGAAGGTCGAAGCCGACGCCCACGCGGTGGAGACGAGCTGTGATACCGACAGACCAGAGGCGAGGATCTTCGCCTTCAGCGCTTCGATGTCGGCGTCGCTGACCAGCTCGTGGTCGACCGCCGGGATCGGATCCTGCCAGATCAGCTCTTCCTTCGGCACTTCCGGGCCGAGGTAGCGCACGCGCGGCCCCATGTCGCGATGCGTCAGTTTGAACCAGGCGCGGGCGAACGCGTCCGCGAACTGATCAGGATTCTCCATGAAGCGGCGCGAGATCTTCTCGTAGATCGGATCGAAGCGCAGCGACAGGTCGGTGGTGAGCATCTTCGGCACGTGCTTCTTTTCCGGATCGAACGGATCCGGAATCGTCGCGCCCGCGCCCTTGGCGCGCCACTGCTTGGCGCCGGCCGGGCTCTGCTCCAGCTCCCACTCGTAGCCGAACAGATTCCAGAAGAAGTTGTTGCTCCACTTGGTCGGCGTGGTCGTCCAGATCACTTCCGGGCCGCCGGTGATGGCGTCGGCGCCGAAGCCAGTGCCGAACTTGCTGGTCCAGCCGAGGCCCTGCTCCTCGAGCAGCCCGCCTTCCGGAGCCGGTCCGATCAGCGAGGGATCGCCGGCACCGTGAGTCTTGCCGAAGGTGTGGCCGCCGGCGATCAGCGCCACGGTCTCTTCGTCGTTCATCGCCATGCGATAGAATGTCTCGCGGATGTCCTTGGCGGCGGCGACCGGATCGGGGTTGCCGTTCGGGCCTTCCGGGTTGACGTAGATCAGACCCATCTGCACGGCGCCGAGCGGCTCGGAGAGCTGTCGCTCGCCCGAATAGCGCTCGTCGCCCAGCCAGGTGCCCTCTGGGCCCCAATACAGCTCTTCCGGCTCCCAGACGTCGGCGCGGCCGCCGGCGAAGCCGAAGGTCTTGAAGCCCATCGACTCCAGCGCGACGTTGCCGGTCAGCACCATCAGGTCGGCCCACGAGATCTTGCGGCCGTATTTCTGCTTGATCGGCCACAGCAGCCGGCGGGCCTTGTCGAGATTGGCGTTGTCCGGCCACGAGTTCAGCGGCGCGAAGCGCTGCTGTCCGGCGCCGGCGCCGCCGCGGCCGTCGGTGATCCGATAGGTGCCGGCCGAGTGCCAGGCCATGCGGATGAACAGGCCGCCATAGTGGCCGAAATCGGCCGGCCACCACTCCTGCGAATCGGTCATCAGCGCGTGAAGATCCTTCTTCACCGCCTCCAGATCGAGCTTCTTGAATTCTTCGGCGTAGTCGAACGCCGCACCCATCGGGTCGGACTTCTTCGAGTTGTTGTGCAGCACCGAAATGTCGAGCTGATCCGGCCACCAGTCACGGTTGCGGTGGCCGCGGCTGCCGCCCGAGAACGGGCACTTGCCTGCGCCCTTGTCATCCGTCTTTGCGTCCATGGTGTCTTCTCCGATCTCGCTTTGCAGTTTCTTCCCGGCTCAGTGTGGTGGCGTCCTGGGAAGGTTTCATGACGCCGGCAGAGCCGCGATCAAGTTGAACGCCGCGGGCACGGGGGTCGCCCGCGGCGTTGCTCCTGGGGTGAATGTGTTGTGTTGGCCGTTGCACACCCGGAAGTTGCGTCCCGGGCCGGCTTGCGAACTTTGGATCAGTTCTACGATCAGGTCCAGTCGATTTGATTCTGCCAGGCGATCAGATAAACTGATCGTATGATCTCCCTGCGTCAGCTTCGCTATCTTTCCGCCCTGGCGCGGCACGGCCATTTCGGCCGCGCCGCCGATGCCTGCTCGGTCACCCAGCCGGCGCTGTCGATGCAGATCGCCGAGCTGGAGCGGACGCTGGGAATCAAGGTGGTCGAACGCCGGCCCGGCGAGGTGCTCCTCACCGATATCGGCCGGGAAATCGCGCGCCGCGCCGAAGAGGTGCTGGCGGCGACCCGCGACCTGGTGGATTTCGCCCGCCACCGGTCCAGGCCGCTCACCGGCCGGCTCAGCCTCGGGGTGATCCCGTCGCTGGCGCCATATCTGCTGCCGAAGGTGCTGCCGCTGCTGCAGCAGGGTTTCCCGGAATTGCGGCTGGAACTGCGCGAAAGCCAGACCCGGCAACTGGTCGCCGACGTGGTCAGTGGCGTGCTCGACGCCGCCCTGCTGGCGCTGCCCGCCGGTCATTCCGATCTCGCCGCGCTGCCGCTGTTCGACGATCCATTCCTGCTCGCGGTTCCGGCCGACGATCCGCGCTCCGAAAACGAGCCGATCGGGGTCGAGGAGATCGACCAGTCGCGGCTGATCCTGCTCGAAGACGGTCACTGCCTGCGCGACCAGGCGCTGGCGTTCTGCGCGACCGCGCGCAACCGCGGCATTCAGATGGGAAGTGCCGGCAGCGCCAGCTTCGGCGCCTCCAGCCTCACCACGGTGATCCAGATGGTCGCCGGCGGCTATGGTATCACGCTGATCCCGCAGATCGCCGCCGAGGTAGAGTGGCGCGATTCGCGGGTGAAATTCCTCCGGCTGAAGCGGCCGCAGCCGGGCCGCAGCGTCGGCCTGATCTTCCGCAAGACCTCGCCGCGCCGCGGTGATTTCGAGGCGTTCGGCGAGGTGGTGAAGCGGGGAATCTGCGGCGAGGCTCAGGTCGAGGCGGCGGTCGCCTGAGTCCTTCGCTCAGCCGGCCGCGATCGCGGCCGCCTCATTGGCGGCACGCTGCATGCTCGACGACATCTCATTGGTCACCGTGCTCTGCTCCTCGACGGCGGCGGCGGTCGAATTGACGTACTCGCTGACGTTCTGGATCGCACTCTTGATCTTGCCGAGCGCGCCGACGACATCCCCCGAGATGCCGGTCAGGTTGCCGATCTCGCTGCCGATCTTGTCGGTCGCCTGCTTGGCCTGATTGGCGAGGTTCTTCACCTCCGCGGCCACCACCGCGAAGCCGCGTCCGGCCTCACCCGCTCGGGCCGACTCGATCGTGGCGTTGAGCGCCAGCAGGTTGATCTGGCCGGTGATGTGATTGATCAGTTCGACGATGCCGCTCATCGCCTGCGCGGCGTCGTTGAGCTGGTTGGCCTGGGCATCGGCCGCGTCGACCTCGCCGACCGCGGCCAGCGCCGTCTGCCGCGACTTGGTCATTGCTTCGGAAATTTCGCGGACCGACGCGTTCAGTTCCTCCGCGCCGGCCGCCACCGATTCCATCATGGCGCGGACGCGTTCATTGCCCATCCGGATGAGCACCTGACGGGTGGTGTCGGTGGCGTATTTCACGACCTTGAAGGGGCGACCGTTGAGGTCGAGGATCGGGTTGTAGGACGCCTGAATCCAGACTTCCTTGCCGCCCTTGCCGATCCGCTTGTATTCGCCGGCCTGATACTCGCCGCGGCCGAGCGCCGCCCAGAACGCCCGATACGCAGCGCCTTCGCGCTCGGCGGGATCGACGAACATGCTGTGATGCCCACCCTTGATCTCGGCCAGCGAGTAGCCGAGCGCGTGCAGGAAGTTGTCGTTGGCGTCCAGCACCGTACCGTCGATGCTGAATTCGATCACCGCCTGCGATTTGCGGATCGCATCGATCTGGCCGGAGAAGTCGGCGTTCTTCAGCTTCTGCGCGGTGACATCGGTGGCATATTTCACCACTTTGAACGGCTTGCCGCGAGCATCGAGGATCGGGTTGTAGGACGCCAGAATCCAGATCTCCCTGCCGCCCTTGCCGATCCGCTTGAATTCGCCGGGGAAGTACTCGCCGCGATTGAGCCGCTCCCAGAATTCGCGATAGTCGCGGCTCTCACGCACCGCCGGCTCGACAAACATGCTGTGGTGCTTGCCCTTGATCTCGGCGAGCGAGTAACCGATCGCGGCGAGAAAGTTGTCGTTGGCGGTGAGGATGGTGCCGTCCATGGCGAATTCGATCACCGCCTGCGCACGGTCGATTGCCGTGAGCTTGCCGGCATCCTCCAGCGAATGGGTCTTCGCTGCGGTGATGTCGGCTGCGAACTTCACGACGCCGGTCGGCTTGCCGCTCTTGTCGAGGATCGGGTTGTAGGACGCCTGAATCCAGACCTCGCGGCCGCCCTTGCCGATGCGATGAAATTCGCCGGACTGGAACTGTCCGGCGCGGAGTGCGGTCCAGAACTCGCGATAGGCCGCGCTACCTTGCTCGGCCGGATCGACGAACATCCGGTGATGTTTTCCCTTGATCTCCGCCAGCGAGTAGCCCAGCGCGGCGAGGAAGTTGTCGTTGGCGTCGATCACGTTGCCTTCGAGGTCGAACTCGATCATCGCCTGCGAACGGTCCAGAGCATCGAGCACCGCCGCTGGAGAAGCCGTGCTGGCGCTGCGCCGGGAGAACGAGAACATGCTGGATACCTCGGGTTCGATACGTCGGACTAGGACGAGATGTGTGAGAGCCACGCGCCTGCAAATGCAGATCAATCGCTGCCCGCACCAATCTCACGTCCGAAGTTTAAATTTCAGCTAGTCCAAATCGCACGATCGACGCTCAGTTTGCGCATCGCCGTTTCGCCGATTTAAGTAATTCGACGTTCGCGGTACTGAACTGCCTGACTATACAACCTCGAGGATATTTTTGCAGCCGCATCCGCGGTCATGCACGCCATGCGTGCGCCCTCACTCGGAATGGTACGAGGCCGATTCGCGACACTCAGTCGCGATGAAGAACGGCCGAGCCGTTTGCGCCCGAATACCAGCGTCGCCCGCATACCCAACGTCCCCGCCCAGAGGCGAATTCCTGTTCTGATAGAATCGGAACCGGAATGAGAACCACCTCTTCCTGAGCTGCTTTCTTGTCGCGTCCGCCTCAAGGATCGACCGTTCGGGCGGTGCGATCGGGAGACTCAGATGCCGAGGGTGCCCGCTTTGGCGGCGGCGTAGCGCTCGCCGACCTTGGTCCAGTTCACGGTATTCCACCAAGCCTTGAGATAGTCGGCGCGGCGATTCTGGTAGTTCAGGTAATAGGCGTGCTCCCAGACGTCGTTGCCGAGCAACACGCGCTTGCCGTCCATCAGCGGCGTATCCTGATTCGGCCGCGCCTCGATCGCGAGCTTGCCGTCCTTGGTCACGGTGACGAACACCCAGCCGGAGCCGAATTGGCGGCCGCCGGCGGCGTTGAAGTCGGACTGGAATTTCTCCATGCCGCCGAGATCGCGGTCGATCGCGGCCAGCACCTCGCCGGCCGGCTTGCCGCCGTCCGGGCCCATGATCTGCCAGAACATGCTGTGGTTGGCGTGGCCGCCGAGATTGTTGCGCACGCCGGCGCGAATCGCCTCCGGCACGTCGCCGAGCCTTGCCAGCAGGTCCGGCACCGGGGTTTCGGCCAGCTTGGGATGATCCTTGGCGAAGTTGTTCATCGCCGTGACGTAGGCTTGGTGATGCTTGCCGTGGTGGATCTCCATCGTGCGGGCATCGATATGCGGCTGCAGCGCCGTGGCCGGATACGGCAGCGGCGGCAGTTTGAACGGCCCATCCGGGGGGGCGGCCGGACCCTGGGCGAACACCAGCCGCGGGGCGGCGGCCACTGCAACTGCAACCAATCCGGTGGCGGCGATCATCAGACGGCGTCGGGACAGCAACGACATGGGATCCTCCGTAACGGCAACGGCGCCGGCCGAATCTACGCGCGGGGACAGGCGGAGGTTCCAGCGGCAAACGCCTTACCGTGCGGCAGAGTCGCACAGAGTCGGCCGCCGAACCAGAATGTCGGCCGCACAAACAAACAGGGGCAGCGTTGCGGCCGCCCCTGCGCTTCTCGGTCGAGCTGCTGCGGCGCAGCGCGCCGCAGTCGATTATTCGCCGGCGGCCTGCGCGGGCGCGTCGCCTTCGGTCTTGGCTTCCGCCTTCTGCTTGGCTTCGAGGTCTTCGCCGGTGGCCTGATCGACCACCTTCATCGACAGCCGGGTCTTGCCGCGGTCGTCGAAGCCGAGCAGCTTGACCTTGACCTTGTCGCCTTCCTTGACGACGTCGGAGGTCTTCTGCACGCGGCCGGCGGCGAGCTGGCTGATGTGCACCAGACCGTCCTTGGCGCCGAAGAAGTTCACGAAGGCGCCGAACTCCATCACCTTGACGACGGTGCCTTCGTAGATCTCGCCGACTTCCGGATCGGAAGCGATCGACTTGATCCACTTGATCGCGGCCTTGATCGATTCGCCGTCGCTGGACGCCACCTTCACGGTGCCGTCGTCCTCGATGTTGACCTTCGCGCCGGTCTTTTCGACGATCTCGCGGATCACCTTGCCGCCGGTGCCGATCACTTCACGGATCTTGTCGGTCGGGATCTTGAAGGTCTCGATCCGCGGCGCGTGTTCGCCGAGCTCGGCGCGGGCGCGGTCGAGCGCCTTGGACATCTCACCCAGGATGTGGATGCGGCCGTCCTTGGCCTGGCCGAGCGCCACCTTCATGATCTCTTCGGTGATGCCGGCGATCTTGATGTCCATCTGCAGCGAGGTGATGCCCTGCTCGGTGCCGGCCACCTTGAAGTCCATGTCGCCGAGATGATCCTCGTCGCCGAGGATGTCGCTCAGCACCGCGAACCGCTCGCCTTCCAGGATCAGACCCATCGCGATGCCCGCGGTCGGCCGCTTCAGCGGCACGCCCGCGTCCATCAGCGCCAGCGAGGCGCCGCACACCGACGCCATCGAGGACGAGCCGTTCGACTCGGTGATCTCGGAGACGACGCGGATGGTGTAGGGGAACTCGTGATGCGGCGGCAGCACAGGATGGATCGCGCGCCACGCCAGCTTGCCGTGGCCGATCTCGCGGCGCTTGGTGCCGCCGAGGCGGCCGGTCTCGCCGACCGAGTAGGGCGGGAAATTGTAGTGCAGCAGGAACGTCTCTTTGTACGTTCCGGCCAGCGAGTCGACATACTGCTCGTCTTCGCCGGTGCCGAGCGTGGTCACGACCAGCGCCTGGGTTTCACCGCGGGTGAACAGCGCCGAACCATGGGCGCGCGGCAGCACGCCGGCCTGGGCCAGAATGCTACGGACAGTCTTGCTGTCACGGCCGTCGATGCGCTTGCCGGTGTCGAGGATGTTCCAGCGAACGATCTTGGCCTCGAGCTCCTTGAACACGCCCGCAATGCGCAGCTTGTCGTATTTCGGCTCCTGGCCTTCGGGGAAGAAGTGCGCGAGCGCCTTTTCCTTGACCTTGCCGACCGCTGCGTAGCGCTCCTGCTTGACCGGAATCGCGTAGGCGGCGCGCAGCTCCTGCTCGATCAGGCCGAGCATTTCCTTCTCGATCGCCGAATTGTCGATCTCGATCAGCTCGCGCGGCTCCTTGGCGGCCTTTTCGGCCAGCTCGATGATCGCGTCGATCACCGGCTGGAAGTGCCGGTGACCGAACATCACCGCGCCGAGCATGATCTCTTCAGACAGCTCCTTGGCTTCCGACTCGACCATCAGCACCGCGTCGGCGGTGCCGGCCACCACCAGCTCGAGCTGGGTTTCGGCCATCTCGTCGAGCACCGGGTTGAGCACGTATTCGTCGTTGATGAAGCCGACGCGAGCGGCGCCGATCGGGCCCCGGAACGGCGCTCCGGACAGCGTCAGCGCAGCCGAGGCGGCGACCATCGCCAGCACGTCCGGATCGTTTTCCATGTCGTGCGACAGCACGGTCACGATCACCTGGGTCTCGTTGCGCCAGCCGTCGGCGAACAGCGGACGGATCGGACGGTCGATCAGGCGGGAGACCAGCGTCTCCTTCTCGGTCGGACGGCCCTCGCGCTTGAAATAGCCGCCGGGAATCCGGCCGGCCGCGTAGGCCTTCTCCTGATAGTCGACGGTCAGCGGCAGGAAGTCGACGCCTTCGCGCGGCGCCTTGGCGGCGACGACGGTGGCAAGCACCACGGTCTCGCCGTAGGTGGCGACGACGGCGCCGTCGGCCTGACGCGCGACCTTGCCGGTCTCGAGCTTGAGGGGGCGCCCGCCCCAATCGATTTCCACGGAATGGATATTGAACATCGGATCCTTCTTTCATCGGATCCCGGAAAAAGCAGACGCCAAATACCAAAAGACCATGCCAAGACGGCGAGACGCTGGCGATTTATGCGCGAGCAGCGTCCGGCGATCCTGCCATGGTCTCGAGGTGGGAAATGGCGTTCAACCCTCCCGGGTGCGGAAGCAGACCTTTTTGGTCTCGCATTCCGCGCGGCTGGGCATAGAGCCCGTGTCGTGCCCAACCGCCGGAGTGCGGCTGGGGCAAAGCGTACCGGCGGACGAAGACTCGCCGGCACGAAAAGTTGGACCGGGCGCTGGCGGACGCGTCGTCGCGCATCCGTCAGCCGCGGCCTGACGACCGGTCGATCAGCGACGGATACCGTGCTTCTCGAGCAGCGCCTTGTAGCGCGCCTCGTCCTTCTTCTTGACGTAGTCGAGAAGCGAACGGCGGGTCGACACCAGCTTCAGGAGACCACGGCGCGAGTGGTTGTCCTTGGTGTGAGTCTTGAAGTGCGCGGTGAGGTTGGCAATGCGTTCCGACAGGATCGCGACCTGAACCTCGGGCGAGCCGGTATCACCGGCCTTGGTGGCGTTGGTCTTGATGACTTCCGCTTTGCGTTCTGCGGCAATCGACATCGTCAGTGACTTTCTTTGAGACTCGGGCTGGCAGTCAGCCCGGTGAGGTTGAACACGCGCTTGGGGATGAGCTCGCCATTGCCGACTTCGGCGAGGGCCAGAAGCCGGCCTGCCACCGTGACATAGACTGTGCCGCTACAATGAGGCGCATCCCGTCCGCGCAACAAAACGGCCTGACCCCGATGGAGTCTTGCCGCATCAGCCCGTGTGACGGCCAGTGCCGGGATGTCGTCCAGCGCGGTCTCAACGGGCAGCAGCGCGTCGGCGAGGCTACCCTCGCCGGACGCGGCTCTATCGCACAAAGCCTGCAATTCTTCCAGCGGAATCATGTCCGCCTCGTCGAACGGACCGACCAGGGTGCGGCGCAGGGCGCAGATATGGCCGTAGCAGCCGAGCAGCCGGCCCATGTCACGGGCGAGCGCGCGGACGTAGGTACCTTTGCCGCATTCCGCTTCGAATACCGATTGACCGGTATCATGGTGCTCGACCAGGGTCAGTTCGTGAATCTCGACCGGGCGGGCCACAAGGGGCACCACCTCGCCGTCGCGCGCCAGGTCGTAGGCGCGCTCGCCCTGGATCTTCACGGCTGAATATTGCGGCGGAATCTGCTCGATCACCCCGGTGAAGCGCGGCAGCAGGGCCATGATCGCCTCTGCGGTCGGCCGCTCGGCGCTGGTCGCGACTGCCCGGCCTTCGGTGTCGTCGGTATCCCGTTCCTCGCCCCAAGCGACCGTGAAGCGGTAGCGCTTGCGGCCGTCCATCACGAACGGAACCGTCTTGGTGGCTTCGCCCATCGCGATCGGCAGCCCGCCCGAGGCGAGCGGGTCGAGGGTGCCGGCGTGGCCGGCGCGCTTGGCCGAGAACAGTCGCTTCACCACCGCGACCGCCTGGGTCGAGGTCATGCCGATCGGCTTGTCCATCACCACCCAGCCGTGAACGTCGCGCTTGTCGCGGCGCGGCTGCTTGCCGCCGCCGCGGCCGCCGTTGCGCGGGTCATTGTTGTCGCGCGGCTTGCGGTCCGGCATCGCGGTGGGGGTGGCGGCGGCGTCCTGCTGCGCGTCGTGCGGGGCAAGCAAAGCGTCGGGGGTGGTCACGGTCATCAATCCTGGTCCGAATCCGGTTCGAGGTCTTTCTGGACTGCCGGCGAGCGCAGCAGCCGGTCGATCCGCTCGGCCTCGGCGAAACGTTCGTCGATGCGGAAGCGGATGTCTGGGGCGAATTTGAGGGCGACGCGGTGGGCGATCTCGCCGCGCAGGAAGCGCTTGTGGTGTTCGAGCGCGTCCAGCACCAGCTTCTCGTCGCGACCGCCGAGCGGCATCACGTAGATCGTCGCGAGCTTGAGGTCGGGCGACATCCGCACTTCGGGAACGGTCACGAGGTGGCTTTCAAGCACCGGATCGTGGACGCCCCCCTGGCTGAGAATCTCCGCCACGGCGTGGCGCACGAGTTCGCCGACGCGCAGCGAGCGGGTCGAACCGCCGGACGGGGAGCTCTTCTGGTGATGGCGCGACATTGCTCGATTTCCAATATTCTCATGGCTGGCGAGGCGCAGTCGAAACGACTGCGCTCCTCACCATGAGGGCTGTGATTGATGAGGCTCCGATCACCTGGGATCGGGCCACCTGGTCTCAGGCCGTTGTCCCATCCCGAGCAGCCCGGCGGCGCTCGCAGAGCACGGCCGGGCGTCTCGAAAGATGAGCCGCTACGTCTCGCCTGTAAGAATCGGACTTACAGCGAGCGCTGGATGGTCTCGACGCGGTAGCACTCGATGATGTCGCCGGCCCGCATGTCGGTGTAGTTCTCGAACGCCATGCCGCATTCCTGGCCGGCGACGACTTCCTTCACTTCGTCCTTGAACCGCTTCAAGGTCGACAGCTTGCCTTCGTGCACCACGACGTTGTCGCGGATCAGGCGGACATTGGCGCCGCGCTCGACGGTGCCGTCGGTGACGCGGCAGCCGGCGACCTTGCCGACCTTGGAGATGTTGAAGATCTCCAGGATCTGCGCGTTGCCCAGCATGGTTTCGCGCAGGGTCGGCGCGAGCAGGCCGCTCATCGCCTTCTTAATATCATCCACCAGATCGTAGATGATGTTGTAGTAGCGGATCTCGATGCCGTTGCGCTTGGCGGCCGCAGCGGCCTCCTTGTTGGCGCGGACCGAGAAGCCGAGGATCACGGCGTTGAAGCCTTCCGCCAGCGTGACGTCGCTCTCGCTGATGCCGCCGACGCCGGCGTGCAGGATACGCGCGGCGACCTCGTCGGTGCCGAGCTTTTCCAGCGAGCCGAGGATCGCTTCCAGCGAGCCCTGCACGTCCGCCTTGACGATCAGCGGGAAGTCCTTGCGGCCCGAAGTCTTGAGCTGGGTCATCATCTGCTCGAGCGAGCCGCGCATGCCGGAGGTGGTGGCTGCGGACTTCTCTCGCTTCTGGTGCGCGCGGTAATCGGTGATCTGACGGGCGCGGGCTTCGTTCTCGACCACCGCGAGGCGGTCGCCGGCCTCGGGCGGGCCATTGAAGCCGAGCACCTCGACCGGCACCGACGGACCGGCTTCCTGCACGGTCTCGCCCTGATCGGAGATCAGCGCGCGGACCCGGCCCATCTCGGCGCCGGCCACGATGATGTCGCCGACCCGCAGGGTGCCGCGCTGGACCAGCACGGTGGCGACCGGGCCGCGGCCGCGGTCGAGCTTGGCTTCGATCACGGTGCCTTCGGCGGGGCGCTGGGTGTTGGTCTTCAGCTCGAGCAGTTCGGCCTGCAGCGCGATCATCTCGAGCAGCTTGTCGAGATTGATCTTGTTCTTGGCCGAAACCTCGACGTCGACAACATCGCCGCCCATCGATTCGACCTGGACGTTGTGCTGCAGCAGGTCGGTGCGGACGCGCTCCGGACGAGCGTCCGGCTTGTCGATCTTGTTGATCGCCACGATGATCGGAACACCGGCCGCCTTGGCGTGATTGATCGCCTCGATGGTCTGCGGCATCACGCCGTCGTCGGCCGCCACCACCAGGATCACGATGTCGGTGACCTTGGCGCCGCGGGCGCGCATCGCGGTGAACGCGGCGTGGCCGGGGGTGTCGATGAAGGTGATCTTCTTGCCGCTTTCCGGCGAGGTCACCTGATAGGCGCCGATGTGCTGGGTGATGCCGCCGGCTTCGCCCGACACCACGTTGGCGTGGCGCAGCGCGTCGAGCAGCGAGGTCTTGCCGTGGTCGACGTGGCCCATCACGGTCACGACCGGCGAGCGCGGCTCGGTGTCGGTCGAATCGTCGACGACGTCGAACAGGCCTTCTTCCACGTCGGACGCGGCGACGCGCTTGACCGTATGGCCCAGTTCTTCGGCGATGAGCTGCGCGGTATCGGCGTCGATCACGTCGGTGATCTTGTGCATCGCGCCCTGCTTCATCAGCAGACGGATCACGTCGACCGCGCGCTCGGACATGCGGTTGGCGAGTTCCTGGATGGCGATCACTTCGGGAATGACGACTTCACGCACCAGTTTTTCTTTCGGCTCGTTCGAGGCGTGTCCCTTCAGCCGCTGGGTCCGGCGACGGAACGAGGCGATCGAACGTTCGCGCACGTCGTCCGCGTTGAGCGCGGTGACGACGGTGAGGCGGCCGCGCTGCTTCGAGGCGCCCGGCTTGGCGGCGGGCTGCTTCGGCGGCGGCGCCGGACGGGCGGGGCCGCCCGGACGACGGATCATCCGCGGCGCTTCGTCGTCGTCGCCGGCTTCGGCGGCGACCGCCGGCGGGCGACCGCCCGGCGTGGCCGGACGCGCGGTGGTGGTGGTTGTGGTGCGCGCGGTCGTCGTCGCGGGCCGGGCGGGCGAGGCGGCGGTGGCGTCGGCCGGCTTCTTGGCCGGCTCGCTGTCGCCGAACCGCTTCTTGGCCTCGGTCTCGGCCTTGCGCTTGGCTTCCTCTTCGTGGCGATGGCGCTCTTCCTCGGCCTTGCGGCGGGCCTCGGCGGCCTCGCGCTCGGCGCGGTCGATCTTTTCCTGCTCGGCGCGGCGCTGCGCCTCGATCTCGGCCTGCTTGCGCTCCTCGATCTCGCGCACGCGGGCGTCGGCCAGCGCGGTGGCGCGAGCGGTGCGCTCGTCCTCGGTCAGGGTTCGCAGCACCATGCCGCTGCGCGACTGTTGCGGCGCCGGACGCGACTGCTGCTGCCGGCTCGGGGCAGCCGGCGCCGGTGCGGGCTTCTTCGCCACTTCGGGCGCCGCCGGCGCTGCGGCCGGCTCGTCGCCGCCGATGCGTCGCTTGCCGCGCTTTTCGACCACCACCTGCTTGCTACGGCCGTGGCTGAAGCTCTGGCGCACGACGCCCTGCTCGACGCGCGGCTTCAGCGTCAAGGTCTTGGTCGGCATCGTCAGAGTCTTGTCGCCAGGAGTTTTCGTATCAACCATTCAGTCGTCCCAATCCTTCAACGTCGTGCGCGTTCGCACGAACTTCGTCAGCAGCTCTTTCGTCAGCGGCGTCGTCAGCAACGTCTTTCGGCGTGTTGATCGGCGTTCCCGCAATAGCCGCAGTGGCATCGCCGTCATCCGCCAGCCGGTATCGGACCAGAATCTGGCAGCGCGACAGGAATGTTTGTCCGGCCGAGCCCGCAAGCACGGCAGCATGTATCACATTTGACCGCCCCAATGCCAAATCCAATTCTTCGGATGTGAGCGCGGTGAGACGAGGAAAATCGCGGCTTGCGGCGGTCTCTCCGTCGATTTGCCGACAAAGCCCGTCCAGCTTGCGGATTCCGTCCGCAGCGCCGTCGGCAGCGTGGATCAGGGCGACCGCCTCGCGGTTCTTCAGCGCGGTCTCGACCTTGCCGAAGCCGCAGACCACCTGGCCGGCCTTGGCGGTGATTGCCAGCGCATCCTGCGCCGACCGCACCAGCAGCCGCTCGATGGCGTCGGCGAGATCCGCCGGCGCCTTGACGTCGCGCTTGAATCCTTTGGCGAAGACGCGGCGGCGGACCGCCTGCGTCACCAGCGCGCGCGACGCCGTCACCCACAGCCCGCGGCCGGGCAGCTTGCGCTTCAGATCGGCCACCACTTCGCCCTGCGGGCCGACCACGAACCGGATCAGTTCTCCGGTCGGCCGGACCTGCCGTGTGACCGCGCACATCCGTTCGGTCGCGGGCGTTTTGGCCCGCGGTCCGTCGTCGAGATCTGCAGCGGCAGCGGCAGCGAGCATAAGTGCAGCGGACCTTTCATCTCACATGCTGCGCGGGTTCGGGTCGCGAGGCATCGGCGGGTCAGTCCGCCGCGGCTTCGGACACGTCGTCCGCAGGTTCCTCGTCGGAGGCAAGCTCCGACTCGTCGATCCAGCCGGCCTTGACGCGGGCCTGCATGATCAGGTGCTCGGCGTCCTCGCGCGACAGCTCCATGCCGTCGAGAATGCCGGGATACTTCACCGGCTCGCCGCCGTCCTTGCGCTCGGTCCAGCCGACCAGATCGTCGGTGGCGCAGCCGGCCAGATCCTCGACCGTCTTGACGTCGTTCTCGCCGAATTTGACCAGCATCTTCGATGTGACGCCGGGCACGTCCTTGAGCGCGTCCTCGACGCCGAGTTCCGTGCGGCGCGCCTCGAGCTCGGATTCGATCTGGTCGAGATATTCACGGGCGCGGGTCTGCAGCTCGGCCGCGGTCTCCTCGTCGAAACCTTCGATCGAGGCCAGCTCCCGCGGATCGACCAGCGCCAGTTCCTCGACCGAGGTGAAGCCTTCAGAGGCCAGCAACTGGCCGACCACCTCGTCGACGTTCAGCGCGTCCATGAAGGCCCGGGTGGTCTTCTCGAAATCGGCCTGACGGCGTTCGGATTCCTCGGTCTCGGTGAGGATGTCGATATCCCAGCCGGTGAGCTGCGAGGCCAGACGCACGTTCTGGCCGCGGCGGCCGATCGCAAGCGATAGCTGGTTATTGGTGTCCGGAACCACAACCTCGATCCGCTCGCGATCTTCGTCGATCACCACCTTGGAGACTTCGGCCGGCGCCAGGGCGTTGACCACGAAGGTGGCGATGTCCGGCGACCACGGGATGATGTCGATCTTCTCGCCCTGCAATTCGTTCACCACAGCCTGCACGCGCGAGCCGCGCATGCCGACGCAGGCGCCGACCGGGTCGACCGACGAATCGCGCGACACCACACCGATCTTGGCGCGCGAGCCGGGATCGCGGGCGACCGCCTTGATCTCGACGATGCCGTCGTAGATTTCCGGCACTTCCTGGGCGAACAGCTTGGCCATGAACTGCGGATGGGTGCGCGACAGGAAGATCTGCGGCCCGCGGGTCTCGCGGCGGACGTCGAACACATAGGCGCGGACGCGGTCGCCGTTGCGGAACGACTCACGCGGCAGCATCTCGTCGCGGCGGATGATCGCTTCGCCACGGCCGAGGTCGACGATCACGCTGCCGTATTCGACGCGCTTGACGACGCCGTTGACGATGTCGCCGATGCGATCCTTGAATTCCATGTACTGGCGGTCGCGCTCGGCCTCGCGGACCTTCTGCACGATCACCTGCTTGGCCGACTGCGCGGCGATGCGGCCGTATTCGAGCGGCGGCAGGGTGTCGGCGATGGTGTCGCCGATCTGGGCACCCGGATTGGCGCGCTGCGCGTCCTTCAGCGAAATCTGGTTGGCGGGGTTCTCGACCTGCTCGACCACCAGCATGTGGCGCGACAGCCGCAGCTCGCCCTTCTTCGGATCGATCTCGGCGTGGACATCGGTCTCCGAGCCGTAGCGGGCGCGCGCCGCCTTGGCGATCGCGTCCTCCATCGCGGCGATCACGATGCCGCGGTCGATGGTTTTCTCGCGAGCCACCGCATCGGCGATCTGCAGCAGTTCCAGCCTATTGGCGCTGACGGCCATGGTCAGTCTCCCTCAGAGGTGTCGATCTCGCCGCGCCGCGCTCTGTCGGCGGCGAGGCGGTGTTGCTTGGTGTTCTGCGGTTTCGGCTTGGCCGCGGCCTTGGCGGCCTTGGCGCCGCGCTTGGGTGCCTGGCTCTTAGTCGGATCGCTGCGCTTGGCGTGCGGCGGCGGCTCCGGTGCCAGCCCGAGGCTCTGCTTCAGGTCGCGCTCGGCCTGTTTGCCGCGGCGCATCGATTCGGCGACCAACTCGTCGGTCAGCACCAGCCGCGCATCGCCGATGTCGTGCATCGGCAGCAGCACCAGCGGGTCTTCGCCCTTGGGCGCTTCGTCGCGCTGGATCCGCACCGCGTCACCCTCGACGCCGTCGAGGAGGCCGCGGAAGCGCTTGCGGCCCTGATGCGCCACGGCCATTTCGACCTTGACCAAGTGCCCGGCGTAGCGGGCGAAATCCGAACGGCGGACCAGTGGCCGGTCGATCCCCGGCGAGGAGATCTCGAGCCGGTAGGCGCGGTCGATCGGGTCGGCGACGTCGAGCACCGGCGACAGCGCCCGCGATACCGCTTCGCAATCGTCGATCAACATGGTGCCGTCCGGCCGCTCGGCCATGATCTGCACCGTGCAACCGGCTTCGCCCGACACTTTGATCCGAACCAGGCGGTACCCCATTGCCAACAAGACCGGCTCCGCGACAGCGCAGAACCGCGCTGCGACGCCGGGCTCGATCACCAGGCGCGGTTCGGCCAGCAGATCGGTGTCCGGTGTTACGGCGGTCGGTTCGGTCATATCCTGGGTCAAAGCGTTCTAAAGTCTCGCCGATTTGCGGTATCTAGGTGGTGAATGAGGCCGTGCGCCCCACGGCGCTTCGGTCCGAGTCCGACGATCCAGGTAATAAAAAAGAGCGGGTCCCGCAGGGCCCACTCTCGATACGGATCGTATGAGAATTTCGAAGTGACGCCGATATAGCGCTTTTCGGGCCCAGCGACAAGAGCCGAGCGGCGCCGGCCGCTCCGCCGGCGAACGTCCGGCCCGCGCAAATGCGACGCGGCGGCTCAACCCTTCGTTCACGCCGCGTCTTTAGGTTCCGGCTGTACCGATGCGGCCTGACCGCGAGAACGATGGATGTCTGCCGCGAATTCTCTCCTTCCCGAACTCGACGACATCGTCAGGCAGGGCGACCCTGTCCGGCGCGCCGATGCCGTGCGCCGCATTTCGGACCTTTACGTGCGCGGAGCCGACAGCTTTCGGCCCGATCACGTGGCGCTGTTCGACGGCATCCTGCTGACGCTGGTGCCGGAGATCGACGTCGAGGTCCGCAGCGAGCTGGCGCGGCGGTTCTCGGAAGTCGGCAACGCGCCGCCGCAACTGATCCGGCAATTGGTGCACGACCAGGACATCGGAATTGCCGGGCCGCTGCTGCGGCGTTCGGCGATGATCGACGATTCGACCCTGGTCGAGCTCGCCAAGCAGCGTGGCCAGACCCATCTGCTGGCGATCTCGGAACGTTCCGCCATCGCGCCCCCGGTCACCGATGTGATCGTCCGGCGCGGCGACCGTGACGTGGTGCGCAAAGTCGCGAGCAATCTCGGCGCCCAGTTCTCCGATACCGGGTTCAACGGCCTGATCCGCCGCGCCGCGCAGGACGGCGTGCTGGCGATCGCGGTCGGTACCCGGGACGATCTGTCGGCTCCGCGGCTGAAGGATCTCCTCGCGTGCTCGACCGACCTGGTGCGGCGCCGGCTGTTCGAAAGCGCGCGGCCGAGCGCCCGGATCGCCATCAACCGCGCGATGCGCGAACTCGCCGGCGAATCCCGGCAGCCCTCGGTCCAGCGCGAATTCGACACGGCGCAGCGTCTGGTGGTCAGCCTGCACAACAAGGGCGAACTGAACGAGGCCACCGTTCTGGGCTTCGCCCGCGAGCATCAGTACGAAGAGACCGTTGCGGCGCTATCGGCGATGACCGGCACCCGGATCTCGACGCTCGATCAAATGATGTCGGGCGAGCGCCACGATCCGGTGCTGATCCTCGGCAAGGCGCTCGGGTTCGGCTGGGCGACGGTGCGGGCGTTGATCGGGCTGCGGCTAGGCCCGGACCGCTCGGTGGTCTGCCCCGATGTCGAGGAGGCGCAGCACAATTTCGAGCGGCTGGCGCCGTCGACGGCGCAGCGAGTGCTCGGCTTCTGGAAAATGCGGCAGGCCGACGCCTGAAGCGGCGCCCGGCTGACAGCGTGGCCGATTTCCTCCTATGCTGGCCTCAACGGCGCGCCACAGCGCCGGCCAGGGAGGACGATCATGCTCAGCGAGGCTGAAATCACCACGCATGCCCGGCGCATTCGCGATGACGGCTACACCGTGATCGAGCGGGCCGCCGATCCCGCATTGGTGGCGGCGCTTATCGAGGCGGTCGAACGGATCGAGCGCGACCACCAGCTCGATTGTGCAAAGACGTCGTTCGAAGGCTTCAAGACGCTGCGGGTCAACAACCTGCTGACCTACGACGAGGTGTTCTGGCAGGTGCCGCTGCACGGTAGCGTGCTGCCGATCGTCGAAGCGGTGCTCGACAAGGAGTGCCTGCTGTCGTCGTTCTGCTCGCTGGTGCTCGGGCCCGGCCAGGAGGCGCAGCCGATCCACGAAGATACCCAACTCATTCCGCTGCCGCGGCCGCACATTCCGATCACGCTGAACGCGATCTGGGCGCTGTCGGACTTCACCGCAACTAACGGCGCGACGCGGATCATTCCCGGAAGTCATAAGTACGAGACCTCGCCGGTGTACGGCCAGGACTACGACGCGATCACCGCGACGATGCCGGCGGGCAGCGTGATGCTGTTCGACAGCGCGCTGTGGCACGGCGGCGGCCCCAATACATCGGAGGCGCGCCGCTTTGCGTTCTCCTGCGCCTATTGCTGGGGGTGGATGCGGCAGCAGGAGAACCTGCAGCTCGGAATTCCCAGAGAGATCGCGCAGCGCTTCCCGCGGCGGCTGCAGGAGCTGTGCGGTTACAGCGTCTACAAAGGTCAGTTCGGCCACATCGACAATCACGATCCGATCGAACTGCTCGGCCGTGAACGCGGCAAGCGGATGGTGTGGGAGGCCACCGACGTCCGCAACGCTCGTCGCGCCGCGCAGACGGCGAACTAATCGCCGGCCGGGTCAGGCTCGTTCGAAACGCAGATAGTTGGCGCGCCGGCCCTCGCGCTCAGCTTTGCGGCCGTACCGCGTCATCGTGTAGTTCGGCCACGGCTTGCGCCAGTCGTCGGCGCGCTCGGCGAGCCAGTCGAAATCGGGTGCGCGTAGCAGATGCGCCAGCGTCCAGGCGTTGTAGCCGTCGATGTCGCTGACGAAGCGGAATTCGCCGTGCGGCGCCAGCGCGCGCGACATCGCCGTGACGGTGCCGTCCTGTACGAAGCGTCGCTTCCAGTGCCGCCGCTTCGGCCACGGATCGGGATGAATCAGATCGATCCGCGCCAGCGAGCCGGCCGGCACCCAGGCCAGCAGCTCGGAGGCGTCCCCGGCGAACAGCCGGATGTTGCGGATGTTGTCGGCCTCGATCCGCGCCAGGATCTTGGCCATGCCGTTGACGTATGGTTCGGCGCCGATGAACCCGGTGTCCGGATGGGCCAGCGCTTCGGCGATCAGATGCTCACCGCCGCCGAAGCCGATCTCGAGGCGAACATGTTCGATCGGCGGATCGAACAGCGCGGTGAGCGGTTCGGGAGCCGGCCCGCCGATCTGCAGCGCCAGATGCGGCAGCAGATGCTCGATCAGGTCGGCCTGATGGGCGCGCAGCTTGTGGCCCTTGCGGCGGCCGAAGAACGATCCCTGGCCGTGCATCGTGACGTCGTGCATCGTGCCATCGTGCATTGTGACGTCGCCGTCGCGATCGTCACTATCTGGTGCCGAGTCCGGCTGATCAATATTGAACATCAAGCGACCGTGCTCGCACTTCTGCAGCAGGCCGCCCTGCATGCAGGGCCGCCGTCTTGTTCGACCGTGAACGAAAAACCGGCCCCGCTTATATCATGGCGGAGGCCGGCGCGATGGAAGGTCGGTCGATCAGTTGGTCTCGTCCGCTTCGCGCGCGGCGATCCGTTCGACGAGATCGACGATGCTGCGACGAAGCTTGGCATCGGTGATCTTGGTAAAGGCGCGGGTCAGCGCCAGACCTTCGGAAGTCGCGAGAAAATCGGACACGTATGAAGGCGACGGCGCCTCACTGAAGCCGCTACCGTTGGCGAGGCCGCCGCTCGGGCCGCCTTCGAACAAGAAGGATACCGGGACCTGCAGGACTTCAGCGATCTGCTGAATGCGGCTGGCGCCGACGCGGTTGGTCCCCTTCTCGTACTTTTGCACTTGCTGAAAAGTCAGACCCAGCGCTTCGCCGAGCTTCTCCTGACTCATGCCCAGCATGATGCGTCGCATGCGCACACGGCTGCCGACGTATTTGTCAACAGGATTGGGCGCTTTAGTCGACATCTCACTTACTCCTCAGGCACGTGCATACGCCAACAGTTAGCGTATGCGGGTTGGAATACGCCTCAAATATTGGAGTCGTCAAATGTCTTTGGAATCCGACGGGGATTCGGCGTTAATTTACGCCGAGGACAATTCGCGGCCTACAAGAGTGCGAATTTTCTCGAACTTAATCTCTGGTTGCGTCAACGGGCTGCGTATTATCACGAACCCGCCGGGCGCTTTCGTAATAGTACAAGCATCATCACTAACGCAACCAGCACGGCTGCAGGAAGTTCGCCCACCCGCGCATAGATCGTCGGAGCGATCGGCGCCGGCAGCCCCGAATCCAGCACCCCTTCGATGCCGAGGCCGAGCTCCGCGACGATCCGCCCGACCGGATCGATCACCGCGGAAACACCGGTGTTCGCTGCGCGAACCAGCGGCAGACCTTGCTCGATCGCACGCATCCGCGCCTGCTGCAGATGCTGATACGGACCGCTGGAAATGCCGAACCAGCCGTCGTTCGTGAGATTCAGCATCCAGCCGGGACGAGGCGTGCCGACGCTGATCTCGTCGGGAAAGATCGCCTCGTAGCAGATCAGCGGCAGCACCGGCGGGGCGTTGGGCAGGTCGAGATTGTGACGCGCCACACCGGATAAAAATCCGCCCTGCACCTTGGTGAGCTGAACGAAGCCGACCTTTTCCATCAGATTCTGGTACGGCAGAAATTCCCCGAATGGGACCAGATGCAGCTTGTCGTAGATCGACAGGATGCCGCCATCGTGATCGATCGCGTAGATCGAGTTGTAGGCGCGGGTAATCCGGCGCCCCGGCGGTAACTCGGGCGGGCGGACGGCGCCGGTCAGCAGCACCGTGCCTTTCGGCAGCAGATCGGCGATCTGCGCCATTGCGTCGGCTTCCCGCGACAGGAAGAACGGAAACGCCGATTCCGGCCAGATCAGCAACGAAACATCGCGCACGCCGGTGGATTTCGGTCCCGTCGAGCGATCCGACAGCGACAGATATTTCTGCATCACGTCCGCCTTGGCGGAGTAGTTGAAGCGGGCATCCTGCGGCAGATTGGGCTGCATGATCCGCAGCCGGACATTGTCGACGAGCTGGGTCGGCGACAATTTGAGTCGAATGCCGCCATAAACCGTCATCGCCGCCAGCACGCACAGTGCGGCGACCGGAGCCGCCCAGCGCCGCCGGGCGTCGGGGCCTCCGTCGATCAGCACCGCGGGCGAGGCGAAGATCGCCACCGCCAGCAGGGTCAGTCCCCACAGTCCGATCAGCGAGATGCTCTGCGCCAGCGCCAGCGGTTCGGTCAGTGCGTAGCCGAACGCATTCCACGGAAAGCCGGTCAGCAGATGGCCGCGCAGCCACTCGCTGATCGTCAGGCCGAGGGCGAGCGACAGGATGCGTAAACCATCGGGGCGCCACAGCAGCCGCGCCACCGCGAAGCCGAGCGCGGTGAACAGCGCCAGATAGGCCGGCAGCCCGCAAACCGCGACCGGCAGCAGCCAGGCAAAGGTGTCGGCGTCGACCAGAAACGCGTAGCCGATCCAGTACAGGCCGGGCACGAAATAACCGAACCCGAACCACCACCCGGCCATCGCGGCCGCGGGGACGCCGCGCCGCTTGCCGGCCGCGGCGCCGTCGATCAGCCACACCACGACCGGGAAAGTGACGAACAGGATCGGCCAGGCGTTGAAGGGGGCCATCGCTAGCGACGACAGCGCCCCGGCGAGCAGCGCGATCACCGCACGCTTCCAGCCCCACGCCAGGATGATGCCCGAGGCGATCCGGCTCAGCACGCCCTGACGCATCACGGCGAGCCGGTTCCGTCGCCGGTCGGCGGGGTCGGGCCGGGGCTCTCGGTCGCCTGAGCGATCGAATCCGGCGCTGCCGCCTCGCGGCGGCGGCTGTCGCGCGATCGCGGCGCCGGGCGCTCCTTGCGCGGCCCGATCCGCAGCCGCTTCACCCGCCGCGGGTCGGCGTCGAGCACCTCGAACTCGAAATTGCCGGGACCGGCGATCACCTCGCCGCGCACCGGCAGCCGGCCGACGTGATTGACCAGATAGCCGCCGAGCGTCTCGACGTCCTCGCCTGCTTCGCCGGTGACGAACTGATCACCGATCATCGCACAGACGTCTTCGAGACTGGCCTTGGCATCGGCGATGAACGAGCCGTCGGCCTGACGGACGATCGCCGGCGGCTCGGTCGAGTCGTGCTCGTCGTCGATCTCGCCGACGATCTGTTCGACGATGTCCTCGATCGACACCAATCCGTCGGTGCCGCCGTATTCGTCGACCACCAGCGCCAGATGGATGCGCGCCGCCTGCATCTGTGCCAAGAGATCGATCGCCCGCATCGACGGCGGCACGTACAGCAGCTTGCGGATGATGCCGGTTTCGGTCAGCGGCATCTTCAGATCGATGGCGCGCAGGTCCAGCCCGGCCGGCAGCGCCTTCTTGCGCTTGGCCACGGTCTCCGGCGGTACCTTGGCGTTGGCGGTCATGAACGCGACGAGGTCGCGGATGTGGACGATGCCGACCGGATCGTCGAGCGTCTCGTTGTACACCACGAGGCGCGAATGAGCGGCGTTCTGGAACAGGCTCAGCAATTCGCCGAGCTGGATGTCCTGCTTGATCGCGACGATGTCGGCACGGTGCACCATCACGTCGGCGATCCGGCGATCGTGCAGCCCGAGGATGTTGCGCAGCATTGTGCGCTCGAGCGTCGAGAAGCCGGTATCGTCGGGCGGGCTGGTGTCGAGCACCACCTGCAGATCGTCGCGCACCGAGCCGGGCTTCCAGCCGAACAGCGAACGGATCGCGCGGATCAGCCAGTTGCTGCCGTGCGGATTCAGCACCTCGCCCTGATGCACCACTGCGGGCAGTTGGCCGCGCGCAGTGTCCTGCAACGAGGGCTGCGAATCGGATGGGGCTCTGTCGCCGTCGGGCATGTCAGTTCACCCGATCCTGGCCGGCATAGGGGTCCGGAATCCCGAGCCGCGCGAGAATGGTCCGCTCGGCGTCTTCCATCTCGTCGGCTTGCTGATCGGTCTCGTGATCGTAGCCGACAAGATGCAGAAAGCCGTGCACGGCGAGGTGGCTGAGGTGATGACCGAACGGCTTGCCTTCGTCGTCGGCCTCGCGGCGGACGGTCTGATACGCGATCGCGATGTCGCCGAGCATCCGCGGCGCGCCGTCCGGCTGTACTTCGGGCTGAGCCGCCGGAAACGACAGCACGTTGGTCGGCTTGTCCTTGCCGCGAAACGATGCGTTCAAAGCCCGGATGTGCTCGTCGTCGGTCAGCATCACCGCCAGCTCGGCGCCGCCGGTCCCGGCATCGATCGCTTCCGCGGCGGTTTCGATCGCACGCAGGACGACGGCTTCGGCCGAGGATTCGGCCTGCCAGCAATCGGCTTCGATCACGACTTCGGTGACAGGATGGGCGGTGCGGGTCATTGGAACGAAGTTACTGTCCAGGGTCGGCCCGTTGCAATCCGGGCGGCGCCCAGGCGGGGGTGCGACATCACGACTTACCATTCGCCGGCTTCTGCGGCGCTCCTTCATAGGCGGCGACGATCCGCGCCACCAGTTCGTGGCGGATCACGTCCTCGGCCCTGAACTCCACTTGGGCGATGCCCTCGACCCCGGACAACAGCCGCACCGCCTCGGACAGGCCGGAGGTCTGGCCGTTCGGCAGGTCGACCTGGCTGGGGTCGCCGGTGATGATCATTCGGCTGTTTTCGCCGAGCCGGGTGAGAAACATTTTCATCTGCATCGAGGTGGTGTTCTGCGCCTCGTCGAGGATGATCGCCGCGTTGGTCAGGGTGCGGCCGCGCATGAACGCCAGCGGCGCGATCTCGATCTCGCCGGATTGCAGCGCCCGTTCGACGATCCGCGCATCCATCAGATCGTACAGCGCGTCGTAGATCGGGCGCAGGTAGGGATCGACTTTTTCGCGCAGGTCGCCGGGCAGAAAGCCGAGCCGCTCGCCGGCCTCGACCGCCGGCCGCGACAGGATGATGCGGTCGACTTCCTTGCGTTCGAACAATTGCGCGGCCTGGGCGACCGCCAGCCAGGTCTTGCCGGTGCCGGCCGGGCCGATGCCGAACACCAGTTCGTGGCGCTTCAGGGCGCGGATGTAGGAGTCCTGCGCGGCGGTGCGCGCCCGCACCGGGCGTTTGCGCAGGTTGATCGCCTCGAACGCCGTGCCGGACGGCTGCTTGGTGTCGAATTCGAACAGCGAGCCCTGGGCGATCACCGCGCGGATCGCGCCTTCGACGTCGCCCTGGGACAGGTCGTGGCCGGACACCGCCTGCGCATACAGCGTCTCCAGCACGCGCCGGGCGGCGTCGCAGCCTTCCCGCGAGCCGCCGATGGAGATGTGATTGCCGCGCGAATCCACCACCACGCCGAGCTTGCGCTCGATCTGAGCGAGGTTCTGGCCGTAGGGACCGACCAGGGCCGAGGCGGCGCGGTTGTCGTCGAAATCGATGACGACCTGGGTTTCGGGCGGGTTCAAGCTGTCGCGATCGGGTTTGCGGCGGGAAACGAGCGAGGACGATTCCGGTGCGCTTCTGACCAAGGGGGCTCAGGCTCCTGTGGCGGCCATCGCATCGGCCGGCCGGGAGGTTGCGGATGCGAGTTCGCCGAGCAGACTGTAGCGTTCGAGGCTGTCGACGCGGACCGGCAGCACCTGCCCGACGATGCTGTCGGGCGCCATCACGTGCGCCGGCTGAAGATAGGCGGTGCGGCCGACGATCTGGCCGGGCTTGCGGCCGGCGCGTTCGAACAGCACCTCCACGGTCCGTCCGATCGCGGCCTTGTTGAAGGCCGCTTGCTGCTGGTCGATCAATTGCTGGAGCCGCTCCAACCGCTCGTCCATGACCGCTGCGGGCACCATCTCCGGCATCTCCGCCGCGGGCGTGCCGGGCCGCGGCGAGTATTTGAACGAATACGCCCCAGCGTAGCCGATTTGTGCGACGAGCGCGAGAGTCGCCGAAAAATCCCGCTCGGTTTCGCCGGGGAACCCGACGATGAAGTCCGACGAGAACGCGATGGCGTCGGACGCGGCGCGGAACCGGTCGATCACCCGGCGATAATCGTCGGCGGTGTGCTTGCGGTTCATCGCCGCCAGGATGCGGTCGGAGCCGGATTGCACCGGCAGATGCACGAACGGCATCAGCGCCGGCAGATCGCGGTGCGCGGTCAGAAGATCGTCGTCGACGTCGTTGGGATGGCTGGTCGAATAGCGCAGCCGGACGATGCCCGGGATCTCGGCGAGGCGCCGCACCAGGCGCCCCAGCGACCACGCGCCGCCGTTCGGCCCGTCGCCGTGATAGGCGTTGACGTTCTGGCCGATCAGCGTGACCTCGCGGACCCCATGGTCGGCGAGCCGCTGGACGTCCGCGATGATCGCCGCCACCGGGCGCGACATCTCGGCACCACGGGTATAGGGCACCACGCAGAAGGTGCAGAATTTGTCGCAGCCTTCCTGGACCGTGACGAATGCCGAGATTCCGCGGGCGCGGATCGCGTCCGGCGCCGGCTGCGGCAGCACGCCGAATTTGTCGTCGATCGGGAACTCGGTCTCCAGCGCGCGGCCGTCGCGGTTCGCCCGCGCCAGCAGTTGCGGCAAGTTGTGATAGCTCTGCGGTCCGACCACGACGTCGACCACCGGCGCGCGGCGGATGATCTCTTCGCCTTCGGCCTGCGCCACGCACCCCGCGACCGCGATCTGCATCCGCCGGCCGTGGCTGGCGGCCTCGTCGCGCGCGACCCGCAGCCGGCCGAGTTCGGAATAGACCTTCTCGGACGCCTTCTCGCGGATGTGGCAGGTGTTCAGGATCACCAGGTCGGCGTCATCCACGTTCGCAGTCTCGACAAAGCCTTCCGGCGCCAGCGCGTCCACCATGCGCTGGGCATCGTAGACATTCATCTGACAGCCGTATGACTTGATGTGCAGCTTGCGCGGCGGAGACATCGTGTGCGGGAGCCCGGAACAAAAAACGCGCGTCTGGCGCGCGCTGCTGACTTATAGGCGAAACCCGCCGAAATCCAGCCGCGGCCGCCGATTTGCCGCGCCCGGCCCGCCCGAAGATCAGATTTCTTCAATGATTCTAGGCAATTGCCGCATGTCGGCAAAGCAGCGGTCGGCGCCGGCGGCGCGCAGGGCGGCTGCCGTGGCGCCGACGCAATGGCTGCCGCCGTGAAAACCGAGCACCGTCATGCCGGCCGCCTTGGCCCCCAGCACCCCCGGCACGCTGTCTTCGATCACCACGCAGCGTTCAGGCGGCGCCCCCATTCGGGCTGCGGCGAACAGAAACAGATCGGGCGCCGGCTTGCCGCGGGCGACCTGCTCGGCCGAGAACAGGTGCGGCGCGAATCGGGCGTGCAGGCCCGCATGGGTCAGCGCTACCCGGATGCGATCCAGCGTGCCGCTCGAGGCGACGCAGAACGGTCGTCCCAGGGCGTCGAGCGCAGCGGAGACGAACGGTATCGGCTGCAGCGTTTCGGCGAAGGCGCGGAGCAGTTCGTCGAGCAGATGGGTTTCGAGATCGTCGGCGAACGGACGGCCCAGCTCGGCTTCGATTTCACGCCGCGCTTCGCGCCCCGATCTGCCGAGGAAACGCGCCGCGACCTGATCGGGCGTGATCGGATAGCCGTAGCGGGTCAGGGTCTCGGCGTGAACGCGGCAGGAGATCAGCTCGCTGTCGACCAGCACGCCGTCGCAATCGAAGATGACGAGGTCGGGGGTCACGTCTGCGGCCGGCTGCGATTCGAACTAACAACGCCGCGAACCGGGCGGCTCGCGGCGGATCGATGGATGCAGGAGCTGCTGCGGCTCAGGACTTTTCGTCTTCCAGCGGTACGCAATACAGTTCGAGCCGATGATCGACCAGCTTGTAGCCGAGCCGCCGGGCGATCTCCGCCTGCAGCTTCTCGATCTCTTCGTTGGTGAACTCGATCACCTTGCCGTCGCGCAGGTTGATCAGATGATCGTGGTGGCTGTCGCGCATCTGTTCGTAGCGCGCACGTCCCTCACGGAAGTCGTGCCGCTCGATGATGCCGGCGTCCTCGAACAGCTTCACGGTGCGATACACCGTGGAGATCGAGATCTTGTCGTCGATCGCGACGCAGCGGGTGTACAGTTCCTCGACGTCGGGATGATCCTGCGAGTCCGCGAGGACACGTGCAATCACGCGGCGCTGCTCCGTCATGCGCATGCCGGTGGCGGCGCAGCGGGCTTCGATTTCAGTTGCCTTGGGTTCGGACATCGGCGTCAACGTGGTTGCGGGTGAATGACATTCTTAGGCATTGTTCTGCCACCGCAGGACGATCAGGACAAGTCGCGACGCATTATCATTGCGTTCAATTGTTCCCCGTTCGGCTGCCGGTAATAGCGTTCGCGCCGCCCCACCACCCGAAAGCCGGTACGATCGTAGAGTCGCCGCGCCGGCTGATTGTTTTCTTCCACTTCGAGAAACACTGTGGCGACGCCGCGGCCGGCGAGGTGGCCGAGGTGAGTTCGGAGCATTTCGCGCGACAGGCCGCGGCCGCGATAGGATGCGGCGATCGCGATCGACAGGATCTCGGCCTCGTCGGCGCCGATCCGCGAGGCGACGAAGCCGATGATTCGCCTGCCGACCCGGAGCCGGTGCACCAGCGTGTTACGCTCGCTGAGCAGATCAGCGAACTCCTGCTCGTCCCAGCCGCGATGAAACGAGGCTGCGTGAAGCTCTGCGAGCTTCGGCGCATCGCGTAGCGTCGCCTGCTCGACGACCGCATCGGCGTAACCCCAGAACTCGGCCAGCCACGTCATCATCGACCGCTCATGTGGCGACGGTTCATGCGGAGATGGCTGTTGCGGCGGTGCATCATGCGGCGGGCTGCGCCGATTGCGCGATCGGGTCGAGCTTCGGTTTGGCGTCGGGTGGCCGCAGATAGAACGGCTTGGCAGGCGCGGCTTCCGGTGTTGCGGCCGCACCGAGCCAGGCCAGCCAGCCGATATCCGGCGCGGGCCGCTGATCGACTGCGAGCGGCGGCGGCGTCATGGCGGGCCAGCGCTCGGCGACGAGCTGCGCGGCGTTGCCGACCAGTCGCGGCGCGCCGTAACGCGCCGCTTCCAGCGCTTCGGCGATCGGCGCCACTCGCGGCCGCACGATCATCGTGCCGTTGCCGGCGACGAGTTGATAGTAGACGTGGTCGTGCCGGGCGTCGATCACCGACAGGATCGGGGTGTCGTCGGTCTCGCTCACCAGCGGCGCCGCGAAGGCCGACAGCGTCGTCAGTCCGACGACCGGCTTGGCAGCGGCCAGCGCGATCCCGCGCGCGGCCGACAGACCGACGCGGAGCCCCGTGAAACTACCAGGTCCGGTGGTCACTGCGATGCGGTCGATATCGAGAAAGCCGATTCCGGAGGCGTCCATCACCCGGCCGAGCAGCGGCATCAAGGCCTCGGCATGACCGCGCTGCATCGCCTGCGATTCGCCGGCCAGCAGCCGGTTGGCCTCGGTGTCCAGCACCGCGGCTGCGCAGGCGTCGAGAGCGGTGTCGATGGCGAGGATCAGCATCCGGCTAACATATCAGCAATGCGACAGTTGCGTCATGTCCCGGTCGGATCGATCGACAACTATTCGGATGGGCGGCATGGCGCGGTGCGTCATGCCTGTTTGTCGGGCTTGCCTAGCGCTGCGGCAATCGCTGGCTCAGGCCAGCGGACGGACCTCGACCACTTCGGGGACGAAATGCTTCAGCAGATTCTGGATGCCGTGCTGCAAGGTCGCGGTCGACGACGGGCAGCCGGCGCAGGCGCCGCGCATGTTGAGATAGACGATGCCGTCCTTGAAGCCGCGGAAGGTGATGTCGCCGCCGTCATTGGCGACCGCCGGACGCACCCGCGTTTCGATCAGATCCTTGATGATCTCGACCGTCTCGGCGTCGCCCTCGGCGTAGAACTCGTCGTCGTCGCCGTCGTCACCGTCCGACTTGCCGTCGGCCAGGATCGGCGCGCCCGACATGTAGTGCTCCATGATGGCGCCGAGGATCGCCGGCTTGAGGTGCTGCCACTCGCCCTTGTCCTTGGTGACGGTCACGAAGTCGGCGCCGTAGAACACGCCACTGACGCCGTCGATGTCGAACAGCCGCGCCGCCAGCGGCGAACGCGCCGCCTGGGCCGCATCGGTGAATTCCAGCGTGCCGCTGTCGAGCACGCTGCGGCCGGGAATGAACTTGAGCGTGGCCGGATTGGGGGTCGGTTCGGTCTGAATGAACATCGCATGTCTCCATCGTCGCCGGTTCAAGGCCGGTGCGTAGGGTGTGTCCTAGCAAATAGCTCCCGGAAACGCACGGTCAACCCGCGGGGGCCTCCGGAAGGTGTCGAAAGTCGCTGACAACGCTCACGTTTTCGGGGGCGCTCAGGCGAGCGCGTCGATGTCGTCGTCGGTCAGGTTGGAGGCGACCATCATCACCGGCACCGGAAACGTGCCGAGATGACGGACCATTGCCGAGACGATCGGGCCGGGGCCATCCGGCCCGTCGTCCGCCGCCAGCACCAGCATCACGATGTCGACGTCCTGCTCGATCGCCTCGCGGACCTGGCCGATGGTGTCGCCCTCGCGGATCACCCGCTCCGGCGTAATCCCGGCGACGCCGTTGGCGCGGCCCGAGGCGCGGTCGAGCGCGAGCTCGGCGGTCTCGATCGCTTCGGCGCGCATCACGTCGGCGACGCCGAGCCATTGCTGGTTCTTGTCGAGAATCTCGATCACCCGCAGCATCACCACGCCGCCGCCGACCCGCACCGCCCAGCGGCTGCCGTAATACACCGCGCGATCCCACTCGGCGGTGTCGTCGACGATCACCAGGCATTTCGGCTTGTGGCCGGATTCGTAGCTCCGTCGCTGGCTGCTCATGGTTGCCCCCGGAGTTCCCCAAGCGCGCGCTCGCGCACCGACGCGATGCTGCCATGGCGACAGCGGGAAGGACAAGGGCAGGCCCTCCAAGGGCAAGCCTCATGGTGAGGAGCGCAGCGAAGCTGCGCGTCTCGAACCATGGCGATACAAGCTCGTCGTTCGAGACGCCCGAGTGCGCCGGGCTCCTCACGACGAGGGCTGGGACCGATATCAGCCCTTCTTGCGCACCATTCCCATAATGTCTTTCACGGCCACCATGGTTTCGGCGGCGATCGCGCGGGCGCGGTCGCTGCCGTCGGCGAGCACCGAGTCGACATACGCATGGTCGGCAGAAAGCCGCTTCATCTCCCCGGCGATCGGCGACAGCTTGGCGACGGCGAGATCCACCAGGTTTGATTTGAATGCGGAGAACTGCGCGCCGCCGAACTCGGTCAGCACCTCGGCCTTCGGCTTGCCGGCGAGCGCGGCGTAGATGCCGACCAGATTGTCGGCTTCGGGTCGCGGCTCCAGCCCCTTTTCTTCGCTCGGCAGCGGCTCCGGATCGGTCTTGGCCTTCCTGATCTTCTGCGCGATCGCGTCGGCATCGTCGGTGAGGTTGATGCGCGAGTAATCCGACGGATCCGACTTCGACATCTTCTTGGTGCCGTCGCGCAGGCTCATCACCCGCGTCGCCGGTCCGGTGATCACCGGCTCGGGCAGCGGGAAGTAAGCGTCGCCGAAGCCCTGCGCGGCGATCGAGGCTGCGAAGTCGTTGTTGAACTTCTGGGCGATGTCGCGGGTCAGTTCGACGTGCTGCTTCTGATCCTCGCCGACCGGAACATGGGTGGCGCGATACACCAGAATGTCGGCGGCCATCAGCACCGGATAGTCGTACAGACCGACCGAAACGTTCTCGCGATCCTTGCCGGCCTTCTCCTTGAACTGGGTCATGCGGTTCAGCCAGCCGAGCCGCGCGATGCAGTTCAGCACCCAGGCCAGCTCGGAATGTTCCGCGACCTGGCTCTGGTTGAAGATGATCTGCTTCTTCGGGTCGATGCCCGATGCGATGAACGCCGCCGTCACTTCGCGGATGTTCTTGCGCAGCTCGTCCGGTCCGCCCCAGACCGTCACCGGGACGGTGATCGCGTGCAGATCGACGACGCAGTAAACGCAGTTGTGCGTCTCCTGCATCTTCACGAAGTTCACGATCGCGCCGAGGTAATTGCCGAGATGCAGGTTGCCGGTCGGCTGGATGCCGGAGAATACCCGCTGCGTGATGGCCATGATCGTGATTCCCGCGCTTGGTCTGGAAAAGGCGCCGTGAAGTGGCACAGCTCCGCTAGTCGCGCAAGCCGCGCGGCCGCCGCAGTGCGCGCAGCGCCGCATTCGGCCGGACCACCCCGAGCAGGATCAATGCGGTCGCATAGACCGTCACGCCGCCGCCGATCAGGACCGCCAGCACAGCGGCTTGGACCAAAGTGGAGCCCGCGGCCGCGATCGGCAGCACGAAGCCGGAGGCCTGCCACAGCAGGGCGCCCATCGCACCGGCGGCGAGCACGATCAGCATCAGCCGGCGCTGTGCCGGCGCATCGATGGTGACGCCGAAGCGCTGCACGCCGCGTCCCAGCAGCAGGGCTGCATTGCTCCAGGCGCCGAGACTGATCGCGGTCGCAACCCCGGAAGCCCCGAACAGCCGCCCGAGCACCACCGCGGCTGCGAGCGCCACCATCACTGAAATCAGGGTCGCCATCAGCGGAGTGTGGGTGTCTTCGCGGGCGAAGAACGCGGCCGACCAGTTCTTCGCCAGCACCTGCGCCGGCAGGCCGATCGCCAGCACCGCCAGCGCCTGGGCGGTCGCAGCCGAATCCGCGGCGCTGAACGCCCCGTGCTCGAACAACAGCCGCACGGTCGGCTCGGCCAGCACGATCAGTCCGAAAGTCGCAGGCAGCGCCACCCCGACCGCCAGTTCCAGCCCGCGCGAGGCGGCGTCCGACAGCGCGGTCCGATCGCCGCCGCGCACCGCCCGCGCCAGTTCCGGCACCAGTACGGCACCCATCGCAACGCCGACGATGCCGAGCGGCAGCTCGATCAGCCGGTTGGCGAAGTACAGCCATGACACCGCCGCCGGCTGCGCAGAAGCGATGATCGCACCGGCGACGATCAGGAGCTGCGGCCCGGAATTGGCGATCATGCCGGGGATCGCCTTGGCAAAGAACGTCCGCATCGCTGCGTCGAAGCCGGCGCGCAGCGGCGACGCCAACCGCTCGCCGCGGCCGTTGAACGCCAGAATCGAGAGCTGCAACAGGCCGGCGACGCCGACGGTACCGGACAGGATCAGCGCTGCGGTGGCGGGATCGTCGTGTCCGATCAGCAGCGCGGCGGTGACGACGATCAGCGACACGTTGAACAGGAGCGGGGAGAACGCCGTGAGGCCGACTCTGCCTTGCGCGTTGAACAATCCCATCATCACCGCGACCGGACCGGCGAAGGCCAGATAAGGCAGCATCAGCCGGGCATCGCGGGTCGCCATCAGCAGCGCCGGCTGGCCGACGAAGCCCGGCGCCAGCATGGCGATCAGCAGCGGCATGAACACCCCGAGGAGGATCGCCATCAGCAGGGTCGCGAGCGCAATGGTGCCGAGCAGTCGCCCGGCGAACGCTGCGGCCGCGGCCGCGCCGTTGTGTTCGCGGACTTTCAGCCAGGCCGGCACCAGCGCGGCGTTGAGCGCGCCTTCGGTGAGTAGCCGCCGCGTCACATTGACGAGCTGAAATGCCAGCAGGAACGCATCCGCCACCACGCCGGCGCCGAGCAACGCCGCGACCAGCGCGTCGCGAACGAATCCCAACAAACGTGATGACAAAGTCCCTGCCGAGACGGTGAGCAGTGGGCGAAGCATGTGCCGGGTTATAGCCCGGTTGAGCGCTCAAGCGCCTGGGCCGATTAGCTTTTGATCCATGTGGTAAAGAGGCCCCTGACCGGCGGCCGCGCCGCTTCGTCGATCGGGCCCAGCGCTGCGGGCAAACCCGGATGTCCCGCTGATCCGGGCCGGTCCGCTTGCCGCTGCCGACCCGAACATGATAGGTCGGCGCGCCTTTCGCGCGGCCGGCCATGCACCGGTCCGACCCGCACAATCGCGGGATTTTCCTCATTCCTCCCCGCTATGGATCGAACTCGATGAGCTCAGCCCAATACGACGTCCTCGCCATCGGCAACGCGATCTTCGACGTGCTGGTCCGCACCGAAGAGGACTTCCTGGTCAAGCACGGCATGGCCAAGGGCGGCATGGCGCTGATCGATGAAGCCCGCGCCGCGGCGATCTATGCCGACATGGGCCAGGCCACCGAAATGTCCGGCGGCTCGGCCGCCAACACCATCGTCGGGCTGGCTTCGTTCGGCGCCCGCACCGCCTATCTCGGCAAGGTCAAGGACGACCAGATCGGCAAGCTCTACAGCCACGACATCCGCGCCGCGGGCGTCACCTTCGACACCAAGCCGGCGACCGCCGGCCCGGCGACCGGCTGCTCCTACATCCTGGTGACGCCGGACGGCCAGCGCACCATGAACACCTATCTCGGCGCCGCGCAGGATCTGTCGCCGGCCGATATCGACGAGGCCAAGATCGCGGCGTCGGCGATCATCTATCTGGAAGGCTATCTGTGGGATCCGCCGCAGGCCAAGGAAGCGTTCCTGAAGGCCTCCAAGATCGCCCATGGCGCCGGCCGCAAGGTGGCGCTGACGCTGTCGGATGCGTTCTGCGTCGACCGCTATCGCGGCGAATTCCTCGAGCTGATGCGCTCCAAGACCGTCGACCTGATCTTCGCCAACGAGGCCGAGCTGCATTCGCTGTATCAGACCTCTGATTTCGACGCGGCGCTGACCCAACTTGCCCAGGACGTCGCGCTCGGGGTCGTCACCCGCAGCGAAAAGGGCTGCGCGGTGGTCGACAAGGACGGCGTCACCCTGGTGCCGGCGGCGTCGATCGAAAAGCTGGTCGATACCACCGGCGCCGGCGACCTGTTCGCAGCGGGCTTCCTGTTCGGCCTGGTCCGCGATCTCGGCTACGAAAACGCCGGCCGCCTCGGTGCGCTGGCGGCGGCCGAAGTGATCCAGCACATCGGCGCCCGCCCGCAGGTGTCGCTGAAGGAACTGGCGCAGCAGCACGGGCTGCCGGTGTAAGAACTCTCCCCGAGTCATTCCGGGGCGCGAACGAAGTTCGCGAACCCGGAATCTCCTGCTTGTCGCACCGCCGTCTCGCAGAACATGTCTGGATTCCGGGTCTGCGCGCTGTCGCGCGCATCCCGGAATGACGTCGTTACTTGCAACGACAGATCACGCCGTCTTCGCCGCCTTCAGGCCGAGCTTGGCCTCGACCTTCTCGCGCATGATGAACTTCTGGATCTTGCCGGTCACCGTCATCGGGAACTCGTCGACGAATTCGATGTAGCGCGGGATCTTGTTGTGGGCGATCTGGCCCTGGCAGAACGCGCGGACGTCGTCGGCGGTCAGGCTTTCGCCGGGACGCGGGCGGACCCAGGCGCAGAGTTCTTCGCCGTAGCGGTCGTCGGCGACGCCGAAGATCTGGACGTCCTGGATCTTCGGGTGGCGATACAGGAATTCCTCGATCTCGCGCGGATACAGGTTCTCGCCACCGCGGATCACCATGTCCTTGATGCGGCCGACGATGTTGCAGAAGCCTTCGTCGTCGATGGTGGCGAGGTCGCCGGTGTGCATCCAGCCGGCGGCATCGAGCACGTCGGCGGTCTTCTCCGGCTCGTCCCAATAGCCCAGCATCACGCTGTAGCCACGGGTGCAGAGTTCGCCGCGGGTGCCGCGCGGCACGATCTTGCCGTCGAGATCGACCACCTTCACCTCGACATGCGGATGGATACGGCCGACGGTCGACACCCGCCGGTCTTCCGGATCGTCGACCGCGCTCTGGAAGCTGACCGGGCTGGTCTCGGTCATGCCGTAGGCGATCGTGACTTCGCGCATGTTCATAGCATCGTTGACCCGGCGCATCACTTCGACCGGGCACGGCGCGCCCGCCATGATGCCGGTGCGCAGCGACGACAGATCGAAGCCGGCGAATTCCGGATGATCGAGTTCGGCGATGAACATCGTCGGCACGCCGTACAGTGCGGTGCATTTCTCGCGCGACGCGGTCTGCAGCGTCACCAGCGGATCGAAACCTTCGCCGGGATACACCATGGCGGCGCCGCAGGTGACCGAGGCGAGGTTGCCCATCACCATGCCGAAGCAGTGATACAGCGGCACCGGAATGCAGATCCGGTCCTGTTCGGTCAGCTTCATCGCGCGACCGACGAAGTAACCGTTGTTGAGGATGTTGTGGTGCGTCAGCGTCACGCCCTTGGGCGAACCGGTGGTGCCGCTGGTGAACTGGATGTTGACCGCATCGTCGAACTGCAACTCGTGGGCGAACGCCGCGATCTGGTCGCGATGCCGCGCGCCGCCCATCGTGGCGACTTCGTCGAACGCGATCGTGCCGGGGCACTTCGGCCCGCCGATCTGGATCACGCTACGCAGCTTCGGCAGCTTGGCCGATTGCAGCGCGCCCGGCGACGAGGTCGCCAACTCCGGGATCAGCGTGTTGAGCATCTCCATGTAGTGCGAGGTCTTGAACGCGGTGGCGGTCACCAGCGCGGCGCAGCCGACCTTGGCGAGCGCAAATTCCAGCTCGCTCAGGCGATAGGCCGGATTGATCGTGACCAGGATCAGCCCCGCTTTGGCGGCGGCGAACTGCGTCAGCGTCCATTCCGGCCGGTTCATCGACCAGATGCCGATGCGCGCGCCGCGTTCCAGTCCGAGCGCAACAAAGCCGGCGGCCAGCGCATCCACGCGCTCAGCGAAGTTGCGCCAGGTCCAGCGGGTGTCGTGGCTGGGGGAGACGAGGGCTTCGCGATCCGGCCACAGCGCAACCGCGCGGTCGAGTGCCTGGCCGATGGTGATTCCAAGTAGCGGCGCGTCGGAGACGCCGCAGACATAGCTGGGGGTCGCAGGGGTCACGTCCTTGGTCCTCGCCTGTATGCCCGGACAGTCTTGCGCGCCGGGGCGTCGTCGTGCGGGCTTGTCACCCTTTTTTCACGAAGCATAACGCCGCCGGCGAGGCATTGCGACCCCGCCGGCGGCGCGAGAGCCTGTCAGGCCGCCTGCTGGCCGGCGCCGAGGCCGGCATAGACGCCGCGTTCGAAGGCGGCGAACGCCTCCAGGCACTTGGCGTCGGCGAACGGCAAGACCTGCATCAGGATCACGCCGCAGACGTCGCGCGCCGGATCGATCCAGTAATAGGTATTGGCGAGGCCGGCCCAGGCGAGGCTGCCGGGGCTGCGGCCTTCGGGCGTGGCCTCGGTGTTGATCAGGAAGCTGAGGCCCCACTTCTTGTCCATGCCGGGATAGAGGTCGACGTCGTTGGTGGCGAACGGGATCGCCGAGTTCAGCCTGGTGACGTTGAGATCGCCGATATGGTTCTGGCCCATCATCGCCACGGTCTCAGGTTTCAGCACCTGGTTGCCGTTGCCGCGGCCCTTGTTGAGGATCATCTGGGTGAACTTCAGATAGTCCGCCGCGGTGCCGTACAGGCCGCCGCCGCCCATGTGGAATTCCGGCTCCTGCGCAACCTCGAACGGGATCGGCGACAGCGACCCGTCCTCGCCGCGGGCATGCACCGCGACCAGCCGGTTGCGCTGTTCGTCGGTGATCTTGAAGCCGATGTCGGTCATGCCGAGCGGCGCGAACAGATGATCGCGCACATACGCGTCGAGCTTCATGCCGCTGGCCGCTTCCACCGCCTTGCCGGCGAAGTCGATGTTGATGCCGTACTCCCAGCGCGTGCCCGGATCGGAGGCGAGCGGCGTCTTCAGCGCGGCTTCCTGGCAGCCGATGATGCCGGGGATGCCGTGCCGCTCCATGTACTTCACCATGTCGGCGTTCCACATGTCGTAGCAGAAGCCGGCGGTATGGGTGAGCAATTGCCGCAACGTGATCGGAGACTTGGCGGGCCGTGTCTTCGGCGTGCCGTCGGCGTCGAAGCCGTCGAGCACCAGCGGATCGGCGAGATCCGGCAGCACTTTGCCGATCGGCTCATCGAGCGACAGCTTGCCCTGCTCGACAAGCTGCATCGCCGCCGCGGCGGTGATCGCTTTGGTCATCGACGCGATCCAGAACACGCTGTCGGTGGTCATCGCCGGTGGTTTCGACAGATCACGCTTGCCGAATGCGCCCTGATACAACACGTCCTGCGCATTGCCGGCGATCGCCACGACGCCGGGAATGGCGCCGTTCTCGCTCATCTGCCGCAAGCTTTGATCGATCTGGCTGCTGCTCTGCATCGTCGTCCTCCCTTGTTTGATTGGCAGTTTCTGAAAGCGGGCGGATTGTTCACCGGCACGCTGCGCCCGGCAAGCGATATGGCGGCCGGGCGACAAAGTCTCGCATTGGTGCGCGCGCCCAGCGACAAAAAGGCCGGGAACGAACGGTATGGCGTGGCGTTCACAAAGTCGCCGCAGTGTTGAACCTCGCGGCGGCAGCAAACGTCCAATTCAACGTTGCGACGCCCCCGCCCGGAGCACCGAGATGATCCCGACCTGGAGTGACTGGAAACGCTATCCGCAGCCCGGCCGCGGCGGCAATATCGAGGCGCCGATCAGTCCCGGGATTTATGAGGTGCGTTACGCGCAGACCGGCGCGCTGTACGGGTTCGAGGCGGTCGACAATCTCGCGGTCGCGCTGGCGCAACTTCCGGTGAGGTCTCGGGCGGGGTCGTGGTTCGGCCGCCGCGCCGCACAACCGTTCCCCGAGCTCGAATACCGGGTCTGCGCCACCGCTTCCCGGGCCCATGCCCGCACCGCGGCCGACCGGATGATCAATCTGCGCAGCACCTGGATCGCAGGCGCGGCCTGATCGTGCGCGGCGAGGGCGTGATTTGCGCCGCAGCGCGGTGACACGAAGGACACGATACCCGGCCTGCGCTATGCGCCGCGCGATCTTTGCCTATATTGACCGGCGACAGGGGCCATCGCGGCCCCGCCTGCAATCCACCTGCAATGCCGGAGCATCCGATGTCCCCCACCGCCGCCACCCGCACCGCCGATCGAGCCGCCTCGCTGCGCGACCGTCTGAAGGATCCGTCGCTGCTGCGCGAGCAATGCTTCATCGACGGCGCCTGGTCGGGCGCTGCGACGATCGCGGTGACCAATCCGGCGAGCGGGCAGACGATTGCCAGGGTGCCGCATCTCGGCGCCGCGGAAGCCACCCAGGCCGTCGAGGCCGCCGCGCAGGCGTTCCCGGCCTGGGCCAAGCTCACCGCCAAGCAGCGCTCCAATATCTTGCGCAAATGGTTCGAGCTGATCATCGCCAATCGCGAGGATCTGGCGCTGATCCTGACCTCCGAACAGGGCAAGCCGCTCACTGAAGCACTCGGCGAGGTCGATATCGGCGCCGCCTATGTCGAGTTCTTCGCCGAAGAGGCTCGGCGGGTTTACGGCGAAACCATCCCGACCCAGCGCCCCGATGCCCGGCTGATCGCCATCAAGCAGCCGATCGGCGTCTGCGGTGCGATCACGCCGTGGAATTTCCCGAGCTCGATGATCACCCGCAAGGTGTCGCCGGCGCTGGCGGCGGGATGCACCGTGGTGCTGAAGCCGGCCGAAGAGACGCCGCTGAGCGCCTTCGCGCTGGCGGCGCTGGCCGAGAAGGCCGGGGTGCCGAAGGGCGTGTTCAACGTCCTCACCGGCGATGCGCCGGAAATCGGCAAGGTGCTGTGCGAACACCCGGCGGTGCGCTTCGTCGGCTTCACCGGCTCGACCGAAGTCGGCAAGATCCTCTACAAGCAGGCGTCGGTCGGGGTGAAGAAGCTCGGTCTCGAGCTTGGCGGTAACGCGCCGTTCATCGTGTTCGACGATGCCGACGTCGACGCCGCGGTTGAAGGCGCGATGGTGTCGAAATATCGCAACATGGGCCAGACCTGCGTCTGCGCCAATCGGCTGTACGTGCAGGACGGCGTCTACGACGCGTTCGTCGAGAAGCTCGCCGCCAAGGTCAAGGCGATGAAGGTCGGTGACGGCACCGAGCAGGGCGTGACGCAGGGGCCGCTGATCAACGAGGCCGCGGTCGAGAAGACCGAGCGGCACATTGCGGATGCGCTGTCGAACGGCGCCAAGGTTATCACCGGCGGCAAACGTCATCCGCTCGGCGGCACCTTCTTCGAGCCGACCGTGCTGGCCGATGTCCGGCCCGACGCCCTGGTGGCGCATGAAGAAACCTTCGGCCCGCTGGCGCCGGTGTTCCGCTTCAAGGACGAAGCCGAAGTGATCAAACTCGCCAATGCCTCGCCGTTCGGCCTCGCCAGCTACTTCTACGCCCGTGACCTCGGCCGGGTGTGGCGCGTCGCCGAGGCGCTGGAGAGCGGCATGGTCGGCGTCAACACCGGCCTGATCACCACCGAAGTCGCCCCGTTCGGCGGCGTCAAGGAGAGCGGCCTCGGCCGCGAAGGCTCGCACCACGGCATCGAAGAATATGTCGAGATCAAATACGTGATGATGGCGGGGATTTGAGAGGCGGCTTGGTCGAACGACGGCGCGCCGGATAACGCGCCGTCATTCGGCCTCGCTATTGGCCGAGCGGGATCGGCGGCTGCACCCGCGTCACCGCCGGCGGCGCCCAGCGGCCGGTCAGCGCTTCCTGCTTCGGTGCATACATTCGCATCGTCAGCGTGAACGGCCCCTTCGGGGCCGGCAGCCAGTTCGATTCGTGCGCAGTGCCGGGGCTGGCGTTCTGGATCAAGAGGTCGAGCGAGCCGTCGGCGTTGTGCTTCAGCGGCATCCAGCTACTCAGCGCCTGGCGCTGCAGCGGGTTGGGGACGGGGAAGCCGTCGGGATCGTACAGCGTCAGCGACCAGAACGCATCGACCGGCGGCGTCGCGCCTTTGCCGAAATGCAGCACGTAGTTGCTGGTGCCGTCGAGCGGCTTGCCGGCGTCGTCGACGAAGTTGACCGGATAGATCGCATCCTCCGGCACGTTGGCCCCGAGCCCGAACTGGGCGACGATCGCGCGCTTCAGGTAGTAATTGCCGTACACCCCCATGGTGTCGATGTTCATGCTCCAGCCATTGGTCACCCGGGCCATGGTCGGCATCTTCCAGCTCATCAGCTTCAGCGCCTCGGCCGGTGCTGCGCCCAGTGCTTTGCGTACGTTGGGGGCGGCTTTGTCGAGATCGAAGCTCTTGCCCGGCTCCAGCCCGATCCGGCGCAGCCGCGCGATGATCGGCTGGTCGGTGATATGCGGCGGGTTCTGTTTCAGGAGCTCGGCCGCGTAGGCGAAAAACTGACTGGCCGGCATGCCGTCGACTTGCTGCTTCGGCGGCGTCTTCATGTCGATCGCGGGATCGGGCACGAAGGCAGGGGCCGGTACCGGCGGCTTGCCCCATTGCGACAGCGGCGTCGCGGTGTAGCCGGCCTGGATCTGGTGCACCGCGGCGTAGTCCGCCGGGCCGTCGGTCTTGGTGCGGCCGATGATCCAGATAATCGGCGTCGGCGCCTCGATCCGCTGCATCCCGGACGGCACCGTGCCGCTCCAGCCGGGCGCGGTGACCAGGAATTTCTGCGCCTGGGTACCGGTGGTGCGCCAGCCGGGCGAGGCGAACACGTCGGTCCACATATCGAGCATCGGCAGCAGGTAGTAGCGGCCGTTGGTGTCGGGCGCCGTCACCACCATCGGCTCGCGCGACAGATCGAGCCAGGCGATCGAGTACAGCGTGTCGAAATTCGGCCGCACGATCGTTTTGAAATCGGCCGGCGGATAGGCCGGAACGCTGACGAAGCTGTTCATCGGCCCTTTGCCGAACTCCTTGCCGGCCTCGACATTGGTCGATTGCTTGCGGGTGAGGTCCATCGTCACCAGCGGATAAAAATACAGGTAAGCGTCGATTCCGAGGCTCAGCGCCTCTTCGTCGGAGACCGGCGCCGGCTCGCATCGCGCGGGCGCCGTCATCAGCAGCAGCGCGGCCGTTGCGGCCGCCGACATCGCCTTCAACCACCCAACCATGGTGCCGTCCTCCCTCGACGTATCGCAGATTGCGTAGGAGGGCAGGATGCTGAGTTCGGCCGGCGTCGAGCTATGACGCATGTCAAACCGCTGGCCGCGGCGGCGCTGCCGGTCGAGATAAACAGTGCTGGTAGTACTACGAGGTTATTGCCGCAGCATGATCAGCGGATCGGCGCTATCGGGCATTCTGCGCCATTGCGCATTGTCGTCGGCCTCGAATCGCCAGGTGGTGCCGTTCGGCGCGATCAGCAACATCGCGCCGTGCTCCAGCCGCCACATCGTCGGACCGAAGCCGGAGACTAGCGGATCGCAGCGCGGCTTCAGGAACGCCTGGAAGTTGTCGGTGCCGGCCTCGGTGTTGGTCAGCGTCAGGGCGCAGATCTGGCGGCCGTTGCCGCGCACCATGGTCCAGTCGCCGATCATCTGGTCCATCGATTTGGCGAGCGAGCGGGCGGCGACCAGATTCTGCAGGATGTAGATCCCCTCGCCGTTGCGGTGGCCTTCGAAAATCCCGCTCTCGACCTCGGTGAGATCGATCACCGGCTCGCCGTCCGCGGTTTGCAGCCGGACGATGTCGAGGCCCTTGACGTCCCAGGCGGCGATCTCCTTGGTGAACGGCAGGGTCTTGGCGCAGTCGGGTTCCAGCGTCAGCTTCAGCCCCTTGGCGACCGGTTCGGACGCCAGCGTGACGACGCAGGTCTTGCTGCGCTCGGCGGTCGCCAGCTCCCACTGCCCGACCAAGTCCTGCTTCATCTTGGATGCGTCTTGCGCCGTCGCGGTCGCCGCGAGCAATGCCGTCAGGATCACCGTGCCGATCGCGCGTCCCATCGTCAGCGGCCTTTCACCGGTGTTTCCGCGACCGGCGTCAGCGGCGGCCGGCCCGAGAACCATGCTTTCAGGTTGTCGACCACGAGCTGGTTCATCGCATTGCGCGTCACCACCGAGGCCGAGCCGATATGCGGCAGCAGCACGACGTTCGCCATGGTCCGCAGCTCCTCCGGAACGTTCGGCTCGGCCGCGAATACGTCGAGACCGGCGGCGAGGATCCTGCCGGATCTCAGCGCGGCGATCAGTGCGTCTTCGTCGATCACCGAGCCGCGCGCGACGTTGATCACCACGCCGCGCGGCCCGAGCGCGTCGAGCACGTCGGCGTTGATCAACTTCGCTGTCGCCGGACCGCCGGGCGTGATCACCACCAGGGTATCGACCTCTTTGGCCATCTCGATCAGGTTCGGATAGTGCTGGTAGGCGACGCCGGCCGCCGGATTGCGCGAGTGATACACCACCGGCACCAGCGATGCGTCGAGCCGGCGGGCGATCGCCTGTCCGATCCGCCCCATCCCGACGATGCCGACCTTGCGGTCGCGCAGCGAGCCGGTGCTGAGCGGATAGTCCTGCGTCTGCCACAGGCCGGCGCGGACATATTTGTCGGCGCGCACGAACTCGCGCAAGGTGGCGATCAGCAGCCCGAGCGCGGTGTCGGCAACCTCCTCGGTGAGCACGTCGGGCGTGTTGGTGACGACCACGCCGTGTTGCGCCGCCCAGGCCGCATCGACGTGGTCGTAGCCGACCCCGAAACTCGCCACGATCTCCAGCTTCGGAAAGCCCGCCAGCATCGCGGCGCCGGTCGGCACCAGTCCGGTGACGGCGATGCCGCGGATGCGGCCGCGGACCTCCTCGCTCAGGCCGTCGAGATCGTCCGCGCGCTCGCATTTGTGCAGCACATAGCCGTCCGGGAAACCCTGGTCGATCACCTCTTTGCGCGGACCGTAGACGAGCAGATCGATCGGCCCGGACGCATCCGTTTCCCCCGGCATCAATTATCCTTTCCAAGCGCGCTTTCGTGCCAGCGCCGGAGCAGCAGATGCGACACCAGCGCCAGCAGCAGATAGATCACAATGCCCGCCGTCGACAGCAACAGCAATGCTGCGAACATGCGCGGAATGTTGAGCCGGTATCCGGATTCGGCAATCCGGTAGGCGAGGCCCGAGCCGGCGCCGGCCGAACCGGCGGCGATCTCCGCCACCACGGCGCCGATCAGCGACAATCCGCCGGCGATGCGCAGGCCGCCGAGGATATAGGGCAGCGCCGCCGGCAGCTTCAGCCGCAGCAGCGTCTGCCAGCGCGAGGCGCCGTACAGCCGGAACAGCCCGGCCAGATTGCGGTCGACCGAATTCAGTCCCAGCGTGGTGTTGGACAGCACCGGGAAGAACGCCACGATCCAGGCGCAGACGATCACCGCGGTTTCCTGCGGCAGATAGATCAGCAGCAACGGTGCGATCGCGATCACCGGCGTAACCTGCAGCACCACCGCATAGGGAAACAGCGAGAATTCGAGCAGCCGGGACTGGTTGAACAGCAGCCCCAGCGCGATGCCGCCGGCCGCGGCGGCGACGAAGCCTTCCAGTGTGGTCCGCAGGGTGGTGAGCAGCGAGCCGAACAGCACCGGCCAGTCCTGGATCAGCGTCGAGGCGACCAGGAGCGGTCCCGGCAACACATAAGGCGGGATCTGATTGAGCCGCACCACCAGATCCCACGCCACGATCACGGCGAGCAGGACAACGACCGGCAGCACCACGCGCAGCCCGGCACGGGCGCCAAGCGGCTGTACATCGTCACGCGAGGCGGGCACGGCGCTCACGTCCGCGCCACCGCGGAAGGCCGCGCGGGCTCGCTCGACGACGCCAGCGCGCGTGAAACCTCCCGGCATCGCGCCGCGTAATCGGCCGACAGCCGAAATTCCTCGCCGCGTGACCGCGGTGCATCGATGTCGAAGGTGGCGGCGATCCGGCCCGGCCGCGGCGTCATCACCACCACGCGCTGCGACAGATACACCGACTCGAACACCGAATGGGTGACGAACACCACGGTCATCTGCAATTCGTCCCACAGCGTCAGCAGGTCGTCATTGAGTCGGAATCGGGTGATCTCGTCGAGTGCGGCGAACGGCTCGTCCATCAGCAGGATGTCGGGTCTGGTCACGAGGGCGCGCGCCAGCGACGCCCGCATCTTCATGCCGCCCGACAGCTCACGCGGAAATGCATCCGCGAAGTCGGACAGGTCGACCCGGGCCAGCACCTCGTCGACCCGCCGGTCGATCTCGGCGCCGGCGACGTGCGCCAGCTTCAGCGGCAAAGCGACGTTGTGGCGGACGCTCGCCCACGGCATCAGCGTCGGCTCCTGGAATACGAAGCCGACCGGGTGTTCGCCGCGTCCGCGCGGCGACGCAGTCCCGACCTCGATCCGCCCTGAAGAAGGGCGTGTGAGGCCGGCGATCATCCGCAGCGCCGTCGATTTGCCGCATCCGGACGGCCCGAGCAGCGACACGAACTCGCCGCGGCCGATGTCGAGATCGACAGGGCCGAGCGCCAGCGTGCCGCTGCGATAGGTCTTGGTGATGCGGCGAAGTTCGATCGCCGGCCCGGTGGCGTCGGCATCCGCAACGGACGATCGCGGCGACGAGGCCATCTGGCCGGCTATTTCTGCTTCGGGCGCAGATCGACGCCGACGCCTTTGTTGACGAACTGCAGGGTGTAGGCTTTGCGGAAATCCAGATTGCGCGCCACCACCCCGGCGCGGGCCATCTTGTCGAAATAAGACGCGTAGCGCGCGTCGGTCATCGCGCCGATCCCATTCTTGATGGCGTCGCCGGAATCGACGATGCCGTATTCTTTCATCTTGTCGACCGAATAGGCCAGCATCTCGTCGGTCATTTCCGGATTGAGCTGCTTGATCATCGCATTGCCGGCGGAATTATCGCCGTACAAATAGTGATACCAGCCGACGATCGAGGCGTCGACGAAGCGCTGGATCATGTCGGGATTCTTGTCGATCAGATCGCGGCGGGTCTCGATCAGGGTCGAGTAGCCGTTCAGCCCGTAGTCGGCGAGCAGCAGCACGCTCGGCTTGAATTTGGCGGCCTGCTCGACCGTGAACGGTTCGGAGGTGACGTAGCCCTGCATCGCGCTGCGCCGGTCGATGATGAAGGGTTGCGGGTTGAAGGTATAGGGTTTCACCTTGGCTTCGCTGAAGCCGTATTCGGACTTCAGCCACTGGAAGTAGCTGGTGATGCCTTCCTTGGAGACGAACAGCGTCAGCGGCTTCAGGTCGGTGATGGTCTCGACCCGCGCCTCCGGATGCGAGACGAACACCTGCGGATCCTTCTGGAACATCGCGGCGATCGCCACCACCGGCACGTTGTTGGCGACCGCGTCCAAGGATTGCAGCGTGTTGGCGGTCATGAAGAAATCGAGCTTGCCGGCGATCAGCAGCGTGCGATTGTTGACGTTGGGTCCGCCCGGCACGATGGTCACGTCGAGGCCGTAGGCCTTGTAGGTGCCGTCGGCGACCGCCTGAAAGAACCCGCCGTGCTCGGCCTCGGCGACCCAGTTGGTGCCGAACGAGATCTTGTCGAAGCCGCCCTCCGGCACCTTGCGCACCGGCTGCACCTTCGGGGGCGCCGGCTTCTTCGGCGGGGGCGGAGGCGGGGGAGCCTTTTCCGCAGCGGGCTTCTCCGCGGCAGGCGGCGGTGAGGCGTGGACCGGCAGCGCCAACAGAGCCACGACGACAGCCCCGGTTAACGCTCGCAGCAGGAAGGCGGGGGGCATGATTGGACTCCCTCGATCGTTTTGGCCCATGATGCGGCCGCAGGCGGCACGGATTCGAGCGTTTCAGGATTGATAGCGAAACAATGCGGGCATTTGAACCACTCCCTGTCCGGGTCACGTCCCGCCGATGACCGCGCTGCCGCCGCGTGACTGGTGCGCGATCCGCTGGCCGGAGATCGCCGATTCGCAACCCGAGCGCTGGATCGCGGTGCTGCCGCTGGCGGCGACCGAGCAGCACGGGCCGCATCTGCCGCTGTCGACCGACGTCGATATCGCCGAAGCCTATCTGGCGCGGGTGCACGAATTCTTGCCGGCGGAGCTGCCGGCGAGCTTCCTGCCGCTGCAGGCGATCGGGCTGTCGACCGAACATCTGGCGTTTCCCGGCACGCTGACGCTGTCGGCGGAAACCGCGCTCCGCGTCTGGACCGAGATCGGTGACAGTGTCGCCCGCGCCGGGGTGCGCAAGCTGGTGATGGTGACCAGCCATGGCGGCAACAGCGCGGCGATGGGCCTGGTGGCGCAGGAGCTGCGGGCGCGGCACCGGATGCTGGTGGTGACCACTGGCTGGGCGCGGTTCGGCGTGCCGGACGGACTGTTCACCGCCGACGAGCTGCGCCACGGCATTCACGGCGGCGCGGTCGAGACCTCGATCATGCTGGCGCACGCGCCGGCGCTGGTCCGCACCGACAGGCTCGCCGAGTTTCGTGCGGCCAGCGTCGCGATGGAGCAGCAGTATCGCTGGTTGTCGGCGCAGCGGCCGGCACCGTTCGCCTGGGCGGCCGAAGATCTGCACCCGGGCGGCGCAATCGGCGACGCCACCGCCGCGACCGCCGCAAAGGGGCGGCAGTTGCTCGATCACGGCGCCCGCGCATTCTGCGAGCTGCTGGACGACATCCACCGCTTCGACCTCGCCGCACTCAGCAACACGCCGCGCGTTTGAGCAGCGTTGCGAGCGAGGCAAATAGTCCAGGGCCGCATGCTGCGTCGGTGGCTTCGCTCCGCGCGATGACGTAGAACGAGCCCGGTCAGCACACCGGTGCAAAGCTCTCGGCCCGGGCCATCGCCCAGGCCCGTTTGAAACGGGCATCGTCGGTGCCGTTCAGCAATTCGCCCGAACGCAGCGCCGGATAGAGCTGCGCCAGCGACACCACGTCGGACGACGAGGTCCGCTGCGAGAAGTGATACGGGCGGATGTCGCGCGGATGGTCGAGGCCGGCTGCCGCGACCAGCTCGCCCAACGCCTGCAGCGTCGCACGGTGATAGTTGTAAACCCGCTCCAGCTTGTGCGGCACCACCAGGGCGCGGTAGCGCGTCGGCTCCTGGGTGGTCACTCCGGTCGGGCAGCGATCGGTGTGGCAGCTCAGCGACTGGATGCAGCCGAGGGCGAACATGAAGCCGCGAGCCGAGTTGCACCAGTCGGCGCCGAGCGCCATGGCGCGCGCCATGTCGAAGCCGGTGGCGATCTTGCCGGAGGCGCCGAGCTTGATGCGGTCGCGGGCGCCGATCCCGACCAGCGCGTTGTGGACGAAGCTGACGCCGTCGCGCATCGGCATGCCGAGGTGGTCCATGAATTCGAGCGGCGCGGCGCCGGTGCCGCCTTCCTTGCCGTCGACCACGATGAAGTCCGGATAGATTCCGGTGGCGAGCATCGCCTTGCAGATCGCCAGAAACTCCCAGGGATGGCCGACGCAGAGCTTGAAGCCGGCCGGCTTGCCGCCGGCGAGGCGGCGCATCTCGGCGATGAACCGCATCATCTCGATCGGCGTCGAGAATGCCTTGTGATAGGGCGGCGAGACGCAATCTTCGTCCATGCCGACGCCGCGGATCTGCGCGATCTCCTCGGAGATCTTGGCCATCGGCAGCACGCCGCCATGGCCCGGCTTGGCGCCCTGGCTGACTTTCAGCTCGACCATCTTGATCTGGTCGTCGGCCGCGACGCGGGCGAACGCCTCGGGATCGAACCGTCCGTCGCGGGTGCGGCAGCCGAAGTAACCGGAGCCGATCTCCCAGATCAGATCGCCGCCGGCCTCGCGGTGATAAGGGCTGACGCCGCCCTCGCCGGTGTCGTGCGCGAAGCCGCCCTTTCGGGCGCCGGCGTTGAGGGCGCGGATCGCGTTGGGGCTCAGCGCGCCGTAACTCATCGCCGAGATGTTCAATACCGAGGCGGAATAAGGCCTGGCGCAATCCGGCCCGCCGATCGAGATCCGGAACGGCTCGGCAGCGTGCGGCCGCGGCGCCACCGAATGGTGCATCCACTCATAGCCGTCGCCATAGACGTCCTTCTGAGTCCCGAACGGCCGCTTGTCGAGCTCCATCTTGGCGCGCTGATAGATCAGCGCGCGGGTGTCGCGGCTGAACGGCTTTCCGTCCTTCTCGCTCTCGAAGAAGTACTGCCGCATCTCGGGGCGCATCTCCTCAAGCAGGAAGCGCAGATGCGCGGCGATCGGGTAGTTGCGCAGCACCGCGTGGCTGGTCTGCAAGAGGTCGTGGATGCCGAGAACGGTGAGGGCGCCGAACACCAGCAGCGGCGCCAGCACCACGGCGAACAGCGGCGTGTGGAAGTCGATCACCGCGATCGCGGCGAGCAGCGCGGTGATCACGGAACAGACGGTGAGAACGATATAGCGCGGCGAGAGCGGAAGCAGCAGCAAACCCATGGAATCCCCGCGGGACCGGCAGGACGCAACGTCCGATCAGCCGCAGCGGGAAGCCCCGCGCATCGACCGGCGGCGACCGGGCGCGCTGTATAGCACGGCCGAGTGGCCTCGATAACCTCGGGCCTTCCGCGATCATCCGGTCACGCAGACGTCGCAATCCTATCGCCGGGCCGCCGCGCGGTGCGGTTCGGCTTGACATTTCGCCGCCCCGAAGCGATCCACCGCGCGCCCGCCGGCGGCCCTTTGCTGCGCCGGTCACCGCCTGTTGACGAGAGCCCCGATGCAATATGCCGATCGCGTGATCGTCCGGATCGTCGAAGCCTATTGCGGCGCGCGCGGCGTCGACGTCACGCTCGAGCTCGACGGCTGGCTGATCGTGCTCGCCAAGGGCGACGCCCGGCACTTCATCTATGGCTACGATTTCGGGCTGAACAGCTCGGTGACTCATCGCCTCGCCAACGACAAGGCGGCGACCGCCGACATCCTTGGCGCGGCGGGCATCGCCTGCGTGCCGCACCGGCTGTTCATGAATCACGAGCATTTCAAATACGTGCCGGACAGAGGCCATTGGTCGGCGATGCTGGAGATGCTGCGCGACCATCCGGCCGGGCTGGTGCTGAAGCCGAACGAAGGCACCTGCGGCCATCTGGTATTCAAGGCGACGACCGAGCTGGAGCTGGAGCGCGCCGCGGCCGCGGTCTTCGCCGCCAATCAGAATCTGGCGATCGCGCCGTATTTCGACATCGCCCGCGAAGTCCGGGTGATCCTGCTCGATCGGGCGCCGCTGGTGGTTTACGAAAAAAAGCGCCCGGCGATCATCGGCGATGGCGAGCGCAGCGCGCTGCAGCTTCTGATCGGCGCGGTGCCGGCGGACCGGCTCGGCACCGTGCTGGCGAATCTGCCGGCGGGCCACGCCGCGCTGGATGCGGTGGTGCCGGCCGGCGCACAGTTCCCGCTCGACTGGCGGCACAATCTGGAGTTCGGCGCCGAGCCCGAACTGATCGGCGATGGAGAGCTGCGCACCGCGTGCGTGGCGATCGCCGCCGAGGCCGCCGACGCGATCGGCCTCGGCTTCGGCGCCGTCGATGTGGTGTGGACCGCGCAAGGACCGCGCGTGCTGGAGATCAACTCCGGCGTGATGATCGAATCGCTCAGCCGCCGATTTCCGGACCTTGCCGAGCAGGTCTACACCCGGGCGCTCGACCGCGTGATGCAGGCATTGCCGGCTTAAAGGCGCAGCCTGCGCGCGCCGATTTCCTTTCGGCGCGGATCAACTAAGATCGCGTCGCGTCCGCATTCCCATCAAACAAACAAGGAAGCTCATGACCGCGACCGTCAACCGCCAGATCCTGCTGATCGAGAAGCCGAAGGAGAAACTCGGTCCGGAGCATTTCCGTCTGGCGGAATCGCCGATGCCCGAGCCGAAGGACGGCGAGGCGCTGGTCAAGGTCCGCTACATTTCGCTCGACGCCGCCAACCGCGCCTGGATGCAGGGCGCGACCTATCGGGCCGCGGTCGAGACCGACAGCGTGATGCCGGGCGGCAGCGTCGCCGAAGTGGTGAGTTCCAAGGCGCCTGGGCTGTCGCCGGGTGATCTGGTGTTCGCCGACACCGGCTGGCAGGACTATGCGGCGCTGCCGGCCAAGCATCTTGCCAGGCTGCCCAAGGTCGAGCCGATGACGCATCTGCTCAGCGTCTACGGCATCGCCGGCCTGACCGCGTATTTCGGCCTGCTCGACATCGGCAAGCCGCGCGCCGGCGAGACCGTGGCGGTGTCGGCCGCGGCAGGATCAGTGGGCTCGATCGTCGGGCAAATTGCGAAGATCAAGGGCTGCCGCGTGGTCGGCATCGCCGGCGGCAAGCAGAAATGCGACTGGCTGGTGAACGAGCTCGGCTTCGATGCGGCGGTCGACTACAAGGACGGCGCGCTGTTCAAGGCGCTGCGCGCAGCGGCGCCCAACGGCATCGACGTGTATTTCGACAATGTCGGCGGCGACATTCTCGAAGCCTGCCTGCCGCAGATGAACCTGAAGGGCCGGATCGCCTGCTGCGGCGCGGTTTCGCAATACGACCGCACCCCTTCGGCCACCGGCCCGCGGGGCATCCCCGGGCTGATCGTGGTGAAGCGGCTGATCATGCAGGGCTTCATTGTGATGGACTACATGGATCAGCGCGACGAGGCGGTCGCCAGGCTGCAGGAATGGGTCGCCAGCGGCAAGCTCAAGGTCCAGGAAGACGTCATCGACGGCCTGGAGAACACCCCCGCCGCGCTGATCGGCCTGCTCGCCGGCGAAAATCGTGGCAAGCGGATGGTCAAGGTATGAGCTGAGCCGGGCTTGGTCCCCCGCCTTCCACTCAGGCTGGCCGGACGTCGTCCGGCTCGCCGCCGTCCGGTTGGGAGTCTCCGGCTGACACTATTCGGCTGACAAAGTCCGATCGACGAATGGGCGGAGCTGGCGATCCCGGGAAGACTCGAACTTCCGACCTACGGTTTAGGAAACCGCCGCTCTATCCGGCTGAGCTACGGGACCGTCCGGCTTGCGGCGCAGGGCCGCTGGCAGGAGCCTCCCATAGCAGAGCGGCGGTCCGATCGCCACCCGGAAGTCGGCTGGAGCGGACCGGTGCCAGACCTCACGGGGCGCCGGCGCCTTCGCCGCACAATTTGGTTCCAGCCTTAAACCTTGCTTTAGGCCGTCCCGGCTAGGCTCACAGCCCACTGTGTTGGCCGGTCGGACCCATGGCGTTTGCAGAAGCGATTGCTCGGTTTCATCGTGACAGGCGCGGCAATATTGCCGTGATCTTCGCCCTCGTGCTGATCCCGCTGATTTCGGCGATCGGCTGCGCGGTCGACTACAGTCGCGCCAATGCGCTGCGCACCAAACTCCAGGCGGCGGCGGACGCCGCCTCGGTCGGTGCGGTGTCGCGAACCTCGCCGGCCTACATCGCCGCCGGTTCGATGTCGACCGACGGAGCGATCACGTCGGGCGCGGACGACGCGCTGCGGATCTTCAACGGCAATCTGGCGAATCTCACCGGCTATACGCTCGACAGCGTGGCGGCCACGGTCAGCAAGAGCGGCGAGGCGGTGACGTCGAAGGTGACGTTCTCGGCGCAGATCTCGACCATGTTCATGAAGGCGGTCGCGGTGTCGAGCATGACCGTCGGCGGGGCCTCCACCGCCACCGCCAGCATGCCGAAATACATCGATTTCTATCTGCTGCTCGACAATTCGCCGTCGATGGGCGTCGGCGCCACGCCGACCGACGTCGCCGCGATGGTGGCGGCGACGGCCAACAAATCGTCAGACGACCACTGCGCGTTCGCCTGCCATGACGTCAACAACAAGAACAACTACTACAATCTGGCGAAGGCGCTCGGTATCACCACCCGGATCGACGTTCTGCGCAGCGCCACCCAGCAACTGATGGACACCGCCGCCGCCACCGCGACCTACACCAATCAGTTCAGGATGGCGATTTACGATTTCGGCGCCTCGGCCCAGACCGCCGGCCTGCGCAATCTGTTCGCGCTGTCGGCCAGTCTGTCGAGCGCCAAGACCGCCGCCGGCGCGATCGATCTGATGACGGTCAAGGGGCAGAACGACAACAACGATCAGGACACGCAATACACCGCGATCCTGCCGGCGATCGACAAACTGATCGCCGCCCCGGGAACCGGCGCGGCCGGTTCTCCGTTGAAGTACCTGTTCTTCGTCTCGGACGGCGTCGCCGACGAATACAATCCCGCCTGCCTGAAGCCGAAGACCGGCAACCGCTGCCAATCGCCGATCAATCCGGCGCTGTGCAAGACCCTGAAGGATCGCGGCGTCAGGGTTGCGGTGCTTTACACCACCTATCTCGATCTGCCGAGCAACGACTGGTACAAGAAGTGGATCGCGCCGTTCAATGCCGGCCCCTACGGCCCGTCGGCGAACAGCGAGATCGCAAAGAACATGGAGGCCTGCGCCTCGCCGGGCTTCTACTTCGAGGTCAGCCCGACCCAAGGCATCGCCGAGGCGATGAACGCGCTTTTCAAAAGAGCGGTCGCCGATGCCCGCATCACGAGCTGACCGGCCGTTCCATCTTTCGGGCGCAGCCTGACGACCGGGTCCGCCTTGGAAACTCCATCGCCCCTTCCTACGTTGTGATGCCGGCCGAAGCCTGCGCCTTGTCGCGCCGTGCCGGCCCACACAGGAGGTCTCGATGGGTTTGCTCGACATCCTCAACGGCATGCAGAACGGCCCGCGGGGCCCGGCCGATCCGCAAGACAAAAGCGGCGGCATGTCCAAGTTCACCATGGCGATCCTCGCGCTGCTGGCGTGGAAGGCCTACAACCACATGACCAGCGGCCAGCAGCAGACCGCGCCCGCCAATCAGCCGCGTCCGATGCCGGCGCCTCCGCCGGAAAACACCGGTGGCGGCTGGGGTGACTTCCTGAAAGGCGGTCTCGGAGGCCTGGTGCTCGGCGGCGCGGTCGGCAGTGTGCTGTCAGGCGGGCTCGGCGATCTGCTGCGGCAGCTTCAGAACAATGGGCTCGGCGACGCCGCCGATTCCTGGGTCGGCCGTGGTCCGAACCAGCAGATCGGCCCGAACGACCTCGCCAGCGCGCTGGGCGCCGATCAGATCGACGCGATGACCCGCCAGACCGGGATGTCGCGCGACGAGCTGCTCGACGGTCTCAGCCGGTATCTGCCGGATGTGGTCGATCAGCTCACGCCGGACGGCCGACTGCCCACCGACGACGAAGCCTCGCGCTGGATCTGATCGGCCGCGACCGAATTGTCGTCGTGCACGTTCTGCAACGCTTGATGGTCGAAAGGACCCTGACATGGGCGGACTGATCTGGATCCTCGTGGTCGGCTTTGTTGCCGGGATCATCGCGCGGGTGCTGTCGCCGGGGCCGAACAATCCGCAAGGATTCGTTCTGACCACGGTGCTCGGCATCGCTGGCGCGTTTCTGGCTACCGCGGTCGGGCAGATGATCGGGCACTACGGCCCCAATCAGGGGGCCGGCTTCATCACCGCGACGGTCGGCGCGGTGGCGGTGCTGTTCATCTGGAACCGGCTGGTGGCGCGACGGGTGATCTCCGACCCCGGCAATCGCTATCCATACGACCCGCGCTGACATTCCCGCCGACACTTTGCGGCCCGGCGTCGCCGGGCCGCATGCTGCATCGTACGGATGAAAAGTCAGCCGGCGAGGTGCATGCCGGCGTCCATCCGCACCAGCTCGCCGGTCATGCTGGCCGATTTCGGCGTCGCCAGGAAGCACACCAGCTCGGCGATGTCTTCGGCACTGGAGGCGATCTTCAGCGGCACCCGCGACACCACCATGTCGCGCACCTGCTTGGCTTCCTCGGCGCCGCGCCCCTTGGTGAACCACGGCGTGTCGATGTAGCCGGGGCAGATCGCGTTGACGCGGATGTTCGGCGCCAGCGCGCGCGACAGCGACAGCGTCATGGTGTTGAGCGCGCCCTTGCTGGCCGCGTAGGCGATCGACGAGCCGATACCGCTGATACCGGCGACCGACGAGACGTTCACCACCGCTGAAGCGCGGTCGGCCGCCTTGGCGCCGGCGACGAGCAGCTCGCGCGCCGCGCGAACCATCTGGTACGGGCCGATGGTGTTGATCGCGTAGATGCGCTGGAAATCGTCGGCCGATAGTTGATCGAGCAGATGATGCGCCACGTGCTTGGTGGTGCCGGCGTTGTTGACCAGCGCGTCGAGCTTGCCCCAGGAGGCAGCGGCTTCGACGATGCGTTTGCAGTCCTCGTCCTTGGCGACGTCGCCCTGCACCACGATCACGTCGGCGGCGCCGAGCTTGCGGCACTCTTCGGCGGTCTTTTCTGCGTCGTCCTTGCTCGATGCGTAGTTGATCACCAGCCGCGCGCCGTCCTTGGCGAGGATCTTGGCGGTTGCGGCGCCGAGGCCCGAGGCCGACCCGGTGACGATCACGTTCAGTCCGTCTGACATCTTCACTCCCTTTGCATCGAACCGGCTTCGCCGCGTCGCCGCAACCATATCGGTTGCGATATCGAGAGCAAGCCGGCAAAGCCCATGTTGCGGAATAAGCCTGCCGTGTGAGTCGTTTCGACCATGTCCGGCGAGCAATCCGCCCCGTGCCGGCTGCGCTTGTGTTCGTTTCCGCTTTTCCGCATCATGCCGCGCAACAACAAGACCAGCACGCATGCTTGGCGATCCGCCGGGTGCTGAGTGCGCAACCGGGAAACGCCGTGACGGAGACCGACAATATCGTCGTCGAGACTGCGGAGAAGATCTTCGCCGACCTCGCCGATGCGCAAACCATCAACGCCGACAAAGCCGAGACCTGGAAGGCGCCGCTGTGGCAGGCGCTGAGCGAATCCGGGCTGCTGCTGTCCTGGGTGCCGGAGGAGTTCGGCGGCTCGGGCGCGAGTCTCGCCGAGGGCTTCGGCGTGCTCAACGCCGCCGGCCGCGCCGGCCTCGCGGTGCCGCTCGCCGAGACTATGCTGGCCGGTTGGCTGCTGGCCCAGGGCAAGATCGCGGCACCCGAAGGCGCCATGACGATCGCGCCGGCCCATCCGAAAGATCGCATCGCGCTCGATGCGGACGGCAAGTTGTCGGGCCGCGCGCGCAGCGTGCCGTTCGCGCAGGGCGTGCGGCACATCGCCGTGCTGGCGCAAAGCGCCGCCGGCGCCACGATCGCGCTCGTGCCGGCATCGGCCTGCCGGATCGACAAAGGCCTCGGCGTCGGCGGCGATGCGTCGGACGTCGTCACTCTGGACAAGGTCGCGCCGATCGCCACGGCGCCTGCGCCACAGGGGCTCGATCAGACTTCGCTGATGTTGATGGGGGCGGTTGCGCGCAGCCTGCAGATCGCCGGCGCGCTCGAAACGCTGCTCGACCGCAGCGTCACCTACGCCAACGAGCGCGTCGCGTTCGAAAAGAAGATCGGCAAATTCCAGGCGGTGCAGCACAATCTGGCGAAGCTCGCCGGCGAGACCTCGGCTGCACTCGCGGCCGCGACCTCCGCGGCCGACGCGATCAGTAGCGCTGATGGCTTCGATGACGCGTTGTTTCTCGAAGCCGCCGCGGCCAAGATCCGCTGCGCCGAAGCGGCTGAGAAGGGCGCGGCGATCGCCCATCAGGTGCATGGCGCGATCGGCTTTACGGCCGAGCACATCCTGCATCGCTTCAGCCTGCGCGCGCTCGCCTGGCGCGACGATTTCGGCAACGAGAGCCATTGGGCGGTCGAGCTCGGCCGCATGGTGGCCAAGCGTGGTGCCGATGATTTGTGGCCGCTGGTCGCTTCGCGCTGACCGCCTCAACGTAGCGAGATTATGCGATGACCGCCGCCCTCCGTTTCGATCCGATCCGCCTGCCGCCCGTCTGCGAAGAACTGCGCAAGGAAGTCCGCGCCTTCCTCGCCGAAGAGATCGCTGCCGGCACCTTCGATCCGCACAAGCCGCAGCGCGAGGATTCCGACGCGCCTGAATTCTCCCGCCGCGTCGGGATGCGCGGCTGGCTCGGCATGACCTGGCCTAAGCAATACGGCGGCCACGAGCGCACCTTCCTGGAGCGCTACGTCGTCACCGAAGAAATGCGCATCGCCAATGCGCCGACCCGCCGCTTCTTTGTCGCCGACCGCCAGAGCGGCCCGGTGCTGCTGAAATACGCCCCCGAGCACATCAAGATGGACATACTGCCGCGCATCTGCCGCGGCGAACTATGCTTCGCGATCGGCATGAGCGAGCCGAATTCCGGCTCCGATCTGTTCGCCGCAAAGACCAAGGCGACCAAGACCGACGGCGGCTATCTGATCAACGGCTCGAAGATCTGGACTACCTCGGCGCACATCGCCGACTACATGATCGCGATTTTCCGTACCTCGCCGCCCACCAGGGAAAACCGCCGCCACGGGCTCACCCAGTTCCTGGTCGACATGAAGTCGCCCGGCATCAAGGTGAACCCGATCGCGCAGATCACCGGTCAGTACGAATTCAACGAGGTGGTGTTCACCGACGTGTTCGTGCCGGACGATCATCTGCTCGGCGAGGTCGACGGCGCCTGGAAGCAGGCGACGTCCGAACTCGCTTACGAGCGTTCGGGCCCGGAGCGTTTTCTGGAGACCTACTACGTGCTCACCGAACTGGTCCGCGCGCTCGGCCCCGATCCGGACACCCGCGGCGCCGAGGGCATCGGCCGGCTGGTGGCGCAGCTCCACACCATGCGGCGGATGTCGGTGTCGGTCGCCGGCATGCTGCAGGCCGGCAAGGAGCCGGTGGTGGAAGCCTCGATCGTCAAGGACATCGGCACGATCTGGGAGCAGCAACTGCCACACCGGGTGCGCGAACTCGCGGCCTTCGTCGACGGCGAGGCGTCGAATCATGCCACGCTCGACGAGCTCACGGCGTTTGCCACCAAGCTGGCGCCGAAGCTGACCATTCAGGGGGGCACCACCGAGGTGCTGCGCGGCATCATCGCCCGCGGGCTCGGCCTGCGCTGACGCCGGCGCGCATCGAACCATCGAGGATCAATCATGAGCAGCTACACCGATATCGCGGTCGAGAAGACCGGTCACGTCGCCACCATCGAGATCCAGCGACCGCCGCTGAACTTCTTCGACATCTCGCTGATCCGGCAGATCGCCGATGCGCTGGACGAGATCGACGCCGATCCGCAAGTGCGCGCCACCGTGCTGGCGGCGCAGGGCAAGGCGTTCTGCGCCGGCGCCAATTTTGGCGATCCGGCCCGGCAGGAAGCCGACCCGGCGGCCGCGAAGGGCGATCCGGCCGACAGCCTCGGCGAGATCGGCCATCTGTACTACGAAGCGGTGCGGATCTTCCGCGCCAAGAAGCCGATCGTCGCGGCGGTGCACGGCGCCGCGATCGGCGGCGGGCTCGGCCTCGCGGTGTCGGCGGATTTCCGTGTCACCTGCGCGGAGGCGCGGTTCTCGGCGAACTTCACCAAACTCGGTTTTCATCCCGGCTTCGGCCTCACCGTGACGCTGCCGGAACTGATCGGCAAGAACAACGCCGAGCTGATGTTCTACACCTCGCGCCGCGTCACCGGCGAAGAAGCAGTGCAGATGGGTCTCGCCAACGTGCTGGTGCCGATCAACGAAGTACGCAGTGGCGCGCTGAAGCTCGCCCGCGAAATCGCCGAATGTTCGCCGCTCGGCCTGCTGTCGACCCGTGCCACGATGCGCGCGAACCTCGCCGACCGGGTGATGCAGGCGACCAAGCACGAACTCGCCGAACAGACCCGCCTGCGCGCCACCGAAGACTTCAAGGAAGGCGTCAAAGCCACCGAAGAACGCCGCGCGGCGCATTTCAAGGGACGGTAGGGCTACGACTACTCGTCGGCCCCGAGTCGTCGCCAGCCCCGGGCGGTCATTCCGGGGCACGCGCGTAGCGCGTGAACCCGGAATCACGAAGCGTTCTGCGGCTCAATCGTTTCCACAACTGCGAGATTCCGGGTTCGCTCCGCTTCGCGGAGCGCCCCGGAATGACTCGCGGTTAGTTCGTGAGTCTGAACTCGACGCCGGCGAGGTTGAAGCCGTCGGCGGTGCAACCAACACCCTGCGCCTCTGCGGCCGCGCGAACTTTATTCACGTCCGCCACTTTGAACTTCAGCGCCGTCATCGTTTCGCTCGCGCCTTGTACGAACCGGAACGTGGCGTTCGGCAGGCGGAGTTCGGCGACACTATCTGCATCCCTATCGACCGGCAGTTCGAGAATCCGGCCCCAATGCGAGGCGAGATCGGCCGGGTCGGGGCTTTGCATCTCGACTGCGGTCAGCGCCTGCGTGGTGTCGGTGCGGATCGCCGCGGCCCAGTCGGGGCCCGCGGGCGGATAAGGGCCGCGGATATTGTCGCTGCCTTCCGTGTGGTTGAGTTCGATGAAGGCGGCGCGGCAGTCGCGCGGGTGCAGCTGCACGCCGTGATATGGCGCGTGGTCGATCACATTGGCGGTGCGCACGCCGAGGGTCGCGGCGTGGCGGCCGCGCGCATCGGGGTCGTTGCAACAGAAGATCGCCATGTAGCCGCCGCGGCCGCCGGTCTTCGCCAGGAAGCGGCCTGCCGCGGTGCCGGGCTGGGTCGGCGCGACGATCTCCAGCAGCGTGGTGTCGACCGGCAGCAGCACGTTCTCCAGGCCGTATTTCCCGACATGCGGATCGCGGTAGCAGATGTTCAGCCCGAGGATCGCGGCGAGCTGCGACGCGGCGGGCTCAAGCGGCTCGGTGACCAGGCAGATCTGGCGCAGGCGAAGGAACGGCGCCATCGTCAGCGACCCTGAAAGTGCGGCGCGCGCTTCTCGACGAAGGCGGCGGCTGCTTCCTTGTGGTCCGCGGTCTCGGCGCAGCGCGAGTGATGCAGCGCTTCGGCGTCGAAGCAGGCTTCGAGCGACAGGCTTTCGGCGTTGTTGATGTTGGTCTTGATGTAGCCGAGCGTGATGGTCGGGCCCTGCGCCAGCGACAGCGCAAGCTCCCGCGTGGCGGCCTCGACCTCGGCATCGGGCACCACCCGGCTGACGATGCCGAGCGCCTGCGCCTGCTCGGCGGTCAGCACCGGCGAGGTCAGATACAGCTCGCGCGCCTTCGCGGCGCCGATCAGATGCGTCAGGAAGTAGGTGCCGCCGAAGTCGCCGGAGAGACCGACCTTGGCGAACGCCGTGGTGATCTTGGCCGAGGCGCCCGCGACCCGCAGATCGCAGGCCAGCGCCATCGACAGGCCAGCGCCTGCCGCCGCGCCGTCGATCTGCGCCACCACCGGCTTCGGCATCTGATACAGCAGACGGGACACCTCCATGCCGCGGCGGAGGTTCGCCACCTTCTGTTCGAGCGGCGGCGGGTCGCCGGCCGCGGCCATCGACTTGACGTCGCCGCCGACGCAGAAGGTGCCGCCGGCGCCCTTCAGCAGCACCGCGCGCACCTCCGGATCGTCCTTGGCGCGGTGCGCCGCCTCGACCAGTCCGCGGATCATGTCCTGATTGAGCGCATTGCGCCGCTCGGGGCGGTTCATCGTGATGGTGAGCAGGTCGCGGTCGAGGGTTTGCAGGACGATGTCGGTCATTGAACGTTTCCCTGTTGTTGTTCTTTTGGTCATCGAACCCGAGCCGACCACCGCACCCTCATGGTGAGGAGGCGCGTAGCGCCGTCTCGAACCATGAGGATGAACATCCCTCGCCCTTCGAGACGCCCGGCTGCGCCCTTCGGGCTACGCCGGGCTCCTCAGGGTGAGGGTGCTGTCGTGTGTTACTTCTTCACCAGTGGGCAGCGTGATTGCTCAAGCGACTGGAACGCCTGATCGCCCGGCACGGTCGCTAGCAGCTTGTAGTAGTCCCAGCGGCCCTTGGATTCCGACGGCTTCTTGACCTCGAACAGATACATGTCGTGCACCATCCGGCCGTCCTCACGGATCTTGCCGTTCTTGGCGAAGAAGTCGTTGATCGGCATCTCCTTCATCTTCTTGGTCACCGCCGCCGCGTCGGTGGTGCCGGCCGCCTTGACGGCCTGCAGATAGTGCATCGTTTCGGAGTACAGACCGGCTTGCGCCGAGGTCGGCATCCGCTTGGTGCGCTCCATGAAGCGCTTGGAGAATGCACGGGTTTCGTCGTTGAGGTCCCAATAGAACGCTTCCGCCAGGATCAGACCCTGTGCGGTCTCCAGCCCGACGCTGTCGATGTCGGAGATGAAGGCGAGCAGCGGCGAGATTTTCTGCCCGCCTTTGGTGATGCCGAATTCGGCGCCCTGCTTGATCGCTGTGATGGTGTCGCCTCCGGCATTGGCAAGTCCGATCACCTTGGCCTTTGAGCTCTGGGCCTGCAGCAGGAACGAGGAGAAGTCGGAAGTGTTGAGCGGATGCTTGACGCTGCCCAGCACCTTGCCGCCCGACGCCTTGATGACATTGGTGGTGTCGCGCTCGAGGTCCTGGCCGAACGCGTAGTCGGCCGACAGGAAGAACCAGGTGTCGAGTCCCTGCTTCACCGCGGCGAGCCCGGTGGTGTTCGCTTGCGCGAAGGTGTCGAACACGTAGTGCACGGTGTAGGGGCCGCAGGCTTCGTTGCTGAGCCGGATCGAGCCCGGGCCGGAGAACATGATGATCTTGTTGCGGGCCTTGGCGATCTCGCCGGCGGCGAGGGCCGTAGCCGAGGCGGCGACGTCGATGATCGCTTCGACGCCCTGGTTGTCGAGCATGTCGCGCGCGATGTTGGCGGCGTTGTCGGCCTTGTTCAGATGGTCGGCGGCGATGATCTCGATCTTGCGGCCCAGCACCGTGCCGCCGAAGTCCTCCACGGCCATCTTTGCCGCCGTCTCGCTGCCCGTTCCGGTGATGTCGGCATACAGGCCCGACATGTCGAGGATCGCGCCGAGTTTGAGCGGCGGCTGTGGTTGCGCGCTCGCGGTGGTGATCGCGGCGATCGACAGACATGCGAGCAGCGTCGTGCGGAATGGCTTCAAGACATCCTCCCTGGCGAGCGCCGATTCTGATCGCGGCGCCTCTGATGATTGCGCGCGATCATGCCGCATCCTCCGCGATGCGGCAAGCGAGGTGGTATTTCCGGCGAGTGGAATGAGCGCAACGAAGCGCACGGTCGGCTTACTACGCGCCGTCGCGGCGTCGCCGCAGACCGGTTAGTTGTCGAACGATCCGAATGCGCGTCGCACGGCATCGTGTGATGCCACGGAGTGACGGCGCGGCGTTGTGGCTGGCTGATCGTCCGCGGAGTTGAAATTGCCGGACGGGCTGGTCACTCGCAGTCAGCAGCGGGCTTCGCCGGCAGCGCCGCGATCGCTACTCTGGCGAATCGGCAGGGATGCGAATCAGCGCTGCGGGTTCGATGACGTCATTTCGACGACTCAGGAGGAGTCTGCTCGCGGCGATCGGAGCGGTGGCTTTCGGTGTGATGCCGGACGGGCGGGCGGAAGCCGCAGGATGCGCCGACTTGCCGGTGCAGGGCGACGGCGTGGTGACCGAGGTGGTCGACGCCCGAACGCTGCGGCTGGCGGACGGCCGCGAGGTCCGGCTCACCGGCGTGGAGCCGATCGACGAGCAGCGCGAGGCCGGGGCCGCGATGCTGCGCTCCGCCGCGCTCGGCCACCGCGTCGTGCTGCGCGGCGCCGACGACGTGCCGGATCGCTACGGCCGGCAGCCGGCTTACGTGTTGCTGGCGGACGGCGCCGAGCTGGTGCAGGCCCGATTGCTGTCCGCCGGCGTGGCGCTGGTCGGCCTCGGCGTTGAGAGCGCGGAATGCCTGCAGCAATTGCGCGCAGCCGAAGCGGCAGGGCGCTCAGCCGCGGCCGGTGCCTGGGTGGGGATCGACGTCATAAAAAACGCCGCAAATTCGGGCGATATCTTGTCGCGTCTCGGGCGGTTCACGGTAGTCGAGGGCAGGGTCAATTCGGTGCGGGAGGTGGGTTCGACCGTCTATCTGAACTTTGCCGGTCGCTGGACTCGTGGCTTTGCGGTGACTATTTCAAGGCGGATGGTGGGGGGCTTGGAAGCCGCCGGGCTAGCGCCCAAGTCTCTGACAGGGCAACGGATTCGGGTTCGCGGCTGGGTCGAAAAGCGGGCCGGAGCAAGCATCGCGGTCCGCGAGGCGGGGCAGATCGAACGGACGGGCGGGGATTGAGGGCCCGAAAGAGAGCATTCAGGTGAATTGGCGTGCAGCACGGCGCAACTTGCGAAAGGGCCGCCGCCCGGTGGCGGCGTGGCTGCTGCTGAGCGCTGCGCTGACGCTGGCCGGTTGCGGCGATCCGAGCCGGTTCGAAACCGGCGCGATCACGACTGCGGCCCCGGCCAGGCCGCCGCGGCCTGCGGTGCAGTCGCCCGCCGCGGAGCGTGAGCACGAGAGGATTCTCGCAACCTATGGCGGCGCCTACGACGACCCGAAACTCGAAGGGCTGATCTCCGGCATTGTCAACCGGCTGGTCGCCGCCTCCGATCGGCCGGATCTCACCTACAAGGTGACGATCCTCAATTCCGGCGCGGTCAACGCCTTCGCGTTGCCGACCGGGCAGCTCTACGTCACCCGCGGCCTGATCGCGCTCGCCACCGATACCTCGGAGCTGTCGTCGGTGCTGTCGCATGAAATGGCCCATGTGCTCGCCAAGCACGCCGCGATCCGCGAGGACCAGGCGCGGCAGGCGGCGCTGGTGACCCGCGTCGTGACCGACATGGGCAACGATCCCGGATTGACCGCGCTGGCGCTGGCCAAGACCAAGCTGTCGATGGCGAGCTTCTCGCGGCAGCAGGAGCTGGAGGCCGATGGCATCGGCATCGGGATTTCGGCTCGGGCGCAGTTCGATCCCTATGGCGCGGCGCGCTTCCTCTCAGCGATGGAGCGCAACGCGGCCCTGAAGGCCAATCGCGGCAGCGGCGACAGCCGCACCGACTTTCTGTCATCGCATCCGGCGAACCCGGAGCGCGTCAGCAACGCCCAGAACAACGCCCGGCAATACACCGCCCCGCAAGGTGGCTGGCGCGGCGAACGCGGCGAACGCGACCGCGAGGCCTATCTCAATGCAATCGACAACATCGTGTACGGCGAAGACCCGAGCGAGGGATTCGTCCGTGGCCGGCGGTTCCTGCATCCGAAGCTCGGCTTCACCTTCCAGGTGCCGGACTCGTTCACGCTCGACAACACCGCACAGGCGGTGATCGGACTGCGCGAGGGCGGCAATCAGGCAATGCGGTTCGACGTGGTGCGGGTGCCGGCCGAGCAGTCGCTCGCCGACTACCTGAATTCCGGCTGGATGGAGAACGTCGACAAGAGCTCGACCGAGGAAACCAGCGTCAACGGCTTTCCGACCGCGTCGGTGACGGCGCGCGGCGAGCAATGGCAATTCCGGGTGTATGCGCTGCGGTTCGGCAGCGACGTCTATCGCTTCATCTTCGCGACCCGGCAGCGGACCGGGGAAAGCGACCGCAATGCCCGGGACACGGTGAATTCGTTCCGGCGGCTGTCGCTCGACGAAATCCAGGCGGCGCGGCCGCTGCGGATCAAGGTGATTACCGTACAGCCGGGCGACACCGTGGAATCGTTGTCGCAGCGGATGTCCGGGGTGGACCGGCCGCTGGAGCGGTTTCGGATCCTCAACGGTCTCGATGCCCATGCCCAGGTCAAGCCGCGCGAATTGGTGAAGATCGTCGTCGACTGAGCGCCAGAACGGAATCGCTGCCACGAAAAAGGCCCGGCTGGATGGCCGGGCCTCGGACGCAATTCGAACCGGAAGCTGTTGCTCCGGAAGCTGTTGCTTATGCAGCTTCGTCGGTCACCGACTCGTCGTCGGAATCGCCGTCGACGTCGGAATCGGTCTCGGCCTCGCTCTCCGCTTCGGCCTTTGCGCCGCGCCGCGGGCTCTTGGCGAGCTGGCTCTCGACTTCCTTCACGGCTTCGGTCTCGGTGATGTGCTGCACCACCGCGATCTCGCGCGACAGACGGTCGAGTGCGGCTTCATAGAGCTGGCGCTCGCTGTAGGACTGTTCCGGCTGCGATTCAGAACGATACAGGTCGCGGACCACTTCGGCGATCGCGACGATGTCGCCCGAATTGATCTTCGCTTCGTATTCCTGCGCCCGGCGCGACCACATCGTCCGCTTGACGCGAGCCCGGCCCTTCAGCGTCTCCAGCGCCTTCTTCACCAGCGCCGGGTCGGACAGCTTGCGCATCCCGACATTGCCGACCTTCGCGGTCGGCACGCGCAGCGTCATCTTGTCCTTGATGAAGTTGATGACGAACAGCTCAAGCTTGGCGCCCGCGATCTCCTGCTCCTCGATCGCCAGGATCTGGCCGACGCCGTGCGCCGGATAGACTACGAACTCGTTGGCCTTGAAGCCCTGGCGCTGGGTCACGGCCTTCTTCGGCTCCTCGACCCGCGCCTGCACCGGGGCCGCCGGCTGCTTGACCTCGGGCTTGGCGGCCTTCACTTCAGCCTTCACCTCAGTCCGGGGTGCGACGGCAGCCTTGGCGGGCTTCGCCGCCGGCTTGGTTGCGGCGGCGGTCTTGGAGGCAGCCGGCTTGGCGGCAGTTTTCGCAGACTTGGTTGGCATTTCACTTCTTTTGGTTTTCGAGGACTTGAAGGCCGGAGCTTTGGAGGCCGAAGCCTTCGCAGCAGACCCCTTTGCGGGAGCGAGTTTGCTGGCGCTTGCTTTGCCGGCGCTCGCCTTGGTCTGGGTCTTGGAAACAGAAGCCTTTGCGGCGGTCGCTTTGGCGGCTGTCCGGGTGTCCTTGACAGGAGCCTTCGATCGGCTCTTTGTGGCTCCGCGGCTGGCCGCGGATGCACGCTTCGCACCCTTCGAAGAAACACTCGTTTTACGCGTTTTCTGTGACACAGCCTGCGCGTGGAACCGCCACGCCCCTGTTCGTTGCTTCTGACGGGGAACCCTTCCCGGCTACCCAAGCGGCAAGCCGGAGTTGACGAATGTGCCAAATATAGCACATTCCCCGCAAAAATCAATGATTTATGACGATTCCACCCAATTCGGGGCGGCGCCCCGGGGTGCAACTCGTCAACAGGGTTAAGCTGGATGGGGCCGGCAGTGCCGGCCTCGCAAGACCTTCGGCTTAGTCGCCCGAGCCCGGCTCCGACGAGAAGTACTTGTCGAACTTGCCGGCCTGACCATCGAACTCCTTGGCGTCAGCCGGAGCGTCCTTCTTCTGGGTCAGGTTCGGCCAGGTCTTGGCGTGTTCGGCATTCAGCTCGAGCCACTTCTCGAGGCCCGGCTCGGTGTCCGGCTTGATCGCTTCCGCCGGGCATTCCGGCTCGCACACGCCGCAGTCGATGCATTCGTCCGGATGGATGACCAGCATGTTCTCGCCCTCGTAGAAACAATCCACGGGGCAGACTTCAACGCAGTCGGTGTATTTGCACTTGATGCAGTTCTCAGTGACGACGTAAGTCATCCCAACGCTCCGGAACGGTTCTAATTTTGAGTGTTTGCGTACCGCAGGAGCACCGCAGCCGCAAGTGAAGATGCCTATTCCCGTGGCATTCCGAGATCGGCATAAAGTCCAGTAACCGACTCGGCATCGCCGCGGCGCTCTGTGAATCCAACCACCTTCAGCACCCGCACGCCACGATCCAGCGCAATCGTCAGCACGTCTCCGATCTTGACGCCGTGTCCGGGGGAAGTCTCGCGCACACCGTTGATGCGGACGTGGCCGCGTTCGACCAGCGCAGCAGCGTTGCTGCGCGCACGCACCACGCGGGCGTGCCACAGCCATTTGTCGAGACGCTGACGCTCCAAACCCGAACCATCGGCTGTGCCGGCAGGCGTTAGTCCTTGCGGCCGGCGGTGAGTTGCTCCTTCAGCGCGGCGAGCTTGGCGAACGGCGAATTCGGATCCATCGGCCGGTCACGTTCGCGCGGGGCGCTGGAATGCACCTGCCGGTGCGAGCCGCCGCCCTGATTGTCGCGGCCGCCCTTCGGTCCGCCCTGATACTTGTCTTGGAACTTGTCGCGGCCCTTGAAGCGTTCGCGCGGCGGGCGACCCTCGCCGGACGCCTCGCGCTTGACGCCTTCGCCGTCGGGCCTGCGCTGGTCGCGGCGGAAATCGCCCTTGCCACGGCGGCCGCCGCGGTCGCCCTTGGCTTCGCCGGACTCGCTCTCGGTCGCGGTGGTCGCCGACCCATGCTGCGGGCGATTGCGATGACGGTTGCGGTCGTGGCGCGGCCGCTGGTCGTCGGAGCGTCCGCCCGGACGCCAAACCTCGATCAGGTCCGGCTCCGCTTTCGGGGAGGCTTCCGCATTCGCCGTGTCGGAGGTCGCTTCGGCGGCCTCGCCATCCGTCGCGGGTGTCTCGATCGCCGCATCGGCCGTGACGGCGGGCTGCTCGGATGCCTCAGTGGCGGATGACTCCGGTGCTGGCTCGGATGCCGCCGCCGCCGGCTCGTCTGCGGGCGCCGGCTCATCGACGCTCGGAGCGGCTTCGGCACTTTCGTCGGCCTCGGCCGCAGGTGCCGGCTCGAACGCGATCGCGCCGGCGAGGATCGCCTGATCCTCGGCGGTCATCTCGGTTGCGACGGCGGACTCGGTCGGTTCGGCGATGGCCGGCGTCGCGGCCTTGGGGGCGGGCGGCAGCGGCGGCCGCTTTTCCATGCGGTAGCCCAGCGCCCGCAGGATCGAAGCAAAGTCCTCGCCGGCCGAGCCGGTCAGCGAGGTCATCGCCTGGGTCACCACGAAGCTGCGGCCGTCGAACGCGCCGGCCGGCTTCTCGCCGGGGGCGCCTTCGCGCCAGGCCAGAGCGGGCCGGATCAGGTCGGCCAGACGTTCCAGAATGTCGACACGCACGGCGCGCTCGCCGCACAGCCGATAACCGAGCGTCCGATAGGCGTCACGGTCGAGCGCCTTGTCGGCCGGAAACGAGGTGCGACCGCTGCCGGCCAGATGCTGCGCGCTGGACAGAGCGGCCAGATCGACATTGTCCTGCTTCTGCGCCCACAGCAGCGACGCCAGTGCCCGCGCCGCCGGCTTCAGCAGCGACGGGAAGTAGATGTGATAGGCGCCGAACCGCACGCCGTATTTGCGCAAGGTGGCGCGCGACGGCTGGTCCAGATCCTTCATCTCGGCGGCGATCTTGGCACGTTCGATCACGCCGAGGCACTCGATGAGCTGGAATGCGATGCCGCGGGCGATGCCGCTGACGTCCTCCGCCTTGGCCAGCTCGAACAGCGGCCCGAGGATCTTCTCGACGTGGGTCTTGAGCCAAAGGTCGAGACGGGCCTGCACGGCCTCGCGCGGTGCGCCGGCGAGCCGCTCGTCGGCGATGATCCGCAGTCGCGGCCGCAGCACGTCGTCGGAGCCGACCAGCCGTGCCACCGCATCGCCGGTCCAGCGAATGGTCCCGTCGGATGTCAGGATGAACTGATCGTCCGGGGCGTTCGACAGCTTCTCGGCGCGCGCGTCGATTTCGCCGGCCAGCGCCTTTTGCGCCGTCGCCTGCAACGCCTTTGCATCCGAGCCGGCCTCGGCCGAATCGGGCGCAAAGGTGAAGCCATCGAGCCGGCCGATCACGTGGCCCTCGACGATCACCTCACCAGTCTTGCCAATTTCCGTATTCAACATCGTGTTTTCCCGCAGGCGGCGCATCAATACACTGGTCCGGCGATCGACGAAACGTTCCGTGAGCCGTTCGTGCAACGCATCTGACAATTTATTTTCGACGTCGCGCGAGATGCCCTGCCAGTGTTCGGGGTCGGCAAGCCAATCCGGCCGGTTGGCGACGAAGGTCCAGGTGCGGATTTGCGCAATTCTCGCGGAAAGCGTGTCGATACCGCCGTCGGTGCGATCCGCCTGATCGACCTGGGCGGCGAACCAGCTATCTGGAATCCGCCCCTTTTGCATCAAAAACCGGTACAGCGTGATCACCAGCTCGGCATGGGCAGCCGGTGCGATCTTACGATAGTCCGGGACTTGACAGACATCCCATAGCCGCTCGACCGCGGCTTTGCCCTGCGCGAATTCGCGCACCTCGCCGTCGCGGGCGACATGGTCGAGCACCCGCATGTCCTCGGCGATCGGCGCCCGGGTCAGCGCCTCGTGCCGCGGCGCCTCGGCCAGCGACACCTGCAGCGCGCCGAGCGAGGCGAAATCCAGCTCGGCGTTGCGCCATTGCAGCATCTTCACCGGCTCGAAGCTGTGGTTTTGCAGGGCGTTGACCAGCTCGGGCTCGAACGGCGCGCAGCGCCCGGTGGTGCCGAAAGTGCCGTCCCGGGTGGCGCGCCCCGCCCGCCCGGCGATCTGGCCGAATTCCGAAGGGGTGAGACGGCGAAACTGATAGCCGTCGAACTTGCGATCGGAGGCGAAGGCGACGTGATCGACGTCGAGATTGAGTCCCATGCCGACCGCGTCGGTGGCGATCAGGTAATCGACGTCGCCGGACTGAAACATCGCCACCTGGGCGTTGCGGGTCCGCGGGCTGAGCGAGCCCAGCACGACCGCGGCGCCGCCGTGCTGGCGCTTGATCAACTCGGCGATGGCGTAGACCTCGTCGGCCGAAAACGCCACGATCGCGGTGCGTCGCGGCTGCCGGGTCAGCTTGCGGTCGCCGGCATATTCGAGCTGCGACAGCCGCGGCCGGGTGACGATGCTGGCGCCGGGCAGCAGCCGCTCGATCATCGGCCGCATCGTCGCGGCACCGAGCAGAAGTGTCTCGTCCCGACCGCGCCGGCGCAGAATCCGGTCGGTAAATACGTGGCCGCGTTCGAGGTCGGCGGCGATCTGGATCTCGTCGACCGCCAGAAACGACACGTCGAGGTCGCGCGGCATCGCTTCGACGGTCGACACCCAATAGCGCGGCTTCGACGGCTTGATCTTCTCCTCGCCGGTGACGAGCGCCACCGCGTCCGGCCCGACCCGATCGACGATCTTGTTGTAGACCTCGCGCGCGAGCAGCCGCAGCGGCAGACCGATCAAGCCCGACGGATGCGCGACCATCCGTTCGATCGCCAGATGCGTCTTGCCGGTGTTGGTCGGCCCCAGCACCGCGGTGACGCCGGCACCGGGCGCGCGGCCATTGGTAAACGCTTCAGATTGCAGGTTGGGCATTTCGACTGGATTTCTGCGTGGTCGCTGTCAGATGTGTGTCACATTGCGACGCCGCAGCAATCGCGATTAAGCGCTGGAACGAGTCCGGAACGAAACGCGGCCGAATCGCTGACTCGGCCGGAGTCCGATGCTGCCTGCGCAATATCTCGTGTCGAACGCCGCCACGCTCTCAAGATGAGGTGAAAAAACAGGCCGAAATCCTTTTGCCGGGGGTGTCTCCGTCCAGCCCATGCGTTCCGCGATTCCGGCCGGAGTCAACATGATTCAGGACGGGCGGCCCGACGAAAGCGCTGCGTCTCGCATTACTGCGGCCCGGAGGCCGCCTTTGCCGGGGTCACCAGGGTGACGAATTGGGTCGCTTCCAGCACCGCATTGCCGACCGGGGTCGGGATCTTCAGCTTGTACGGTGCCAATACGCGGGTACCGGCGATGGGGGCCAGCCAGACTTCCATGTCGCGCTGCTTGGTCAGGTATTTGATCGCGGCGCGATCCGGGATGTATCCCGATACTGGGTTGAAATACACCGCGCAGACCAACGCCGGTCCGCGATAGCCCTTTTCGGCCTTCACCGTTTCGGTGCGCTTATACTCCATCCGCAGATCGTAGCGCATCCGGCCGTCGAAGATCGGCGTCGACACTCGGCAGGAGTCCGGGCTGAGCAGGTCTCCGCTCCCCGGTACGCGCAGGAACGAGGCCGTCATCGGATCGATCACGCCGCGGCGGTGCGCTTCGGTCACCGGGATGCGGTCATCGTCCGGCGGCGGCTCCGGCTCGATCGTCGAGGTCTTGATATTGCCGTTGGCCAGCGTCATCCGGATGGTTTCGGTCTTCTTGCCGCCGGTGATGCTCGCCATGTAATTGCCCGGCACCAACTGGCCGTTGATCACCCGTCCCTGCGACTCGCCGCGGCCGTTGCCGCTGGAGAATGCCTGCATCACGCCCGACGTGGTGCCGGTGGCCGAGGCAGAGTAGAAATCGTCGTCGACCTGGATCACCCAAGCTCCCTTGCCGACCTCGATGCCGGCGAGCGACGCCTCGTAGCGGGCATCGAGTTTGCCCTGCGCCGCCGCAGGAGCCGCCGCAGCCATCGCGCAGCCGGCCAGCAGCCCGATCAAACCGGCGCGCCGGATCATTGTCGGGACGGCCTTGTGCAGAAGGCGGCGGATGCTGGTGTTCACGAACGAGGTCCTGCGTGGCGCCGGTCGCGCCGTCGATGGGTCAACGTGCGGCGTGCCGATCGGTTGGTGTCGGAACGGAATACGTCCTTTATATGGTGCCAGAGTCGTGGCCGCACGTGCAGATCGGCGCCCCATAGGAGGCCGCTGCAGCGGTTCCCGATTCGGCCATTTTCGGGTTCCGGAGCGGCGGTCGCTTGACGCTGCGCCCCAGCCCTTTTATAGGTCCGCGGTTCCTGAAAACGGACGAATGATGAAGCCCCGTGCCTGCTGGTGGGCCGGCGGGGGATGACAGAGGATTTTTCGCCATGTCCCGGCGCTGCGAACTGACCGCCAAGGGTGCCCAGGTCGGCCACAAGGTCAGCCATTCGAACATCAAGACCAAGCGGCGTTTCCTGCCCAACCTGGTCAACGTCACTTTCCAGTCGGATACGCTTGGTCGCTCGGTGCGGCTGCGTGTCTCGACCAACGCGCTGAAGAGCGTCGACCATCGCGGTGGCCTCGACGCCTATCTGCTGAAGGCCTCCGACGCCGAGTTGTCGCCGAAGGCGGTGGAGCTGAAGCGCGCGATCGCCAAGAAGACGGCTGCGGCGCCGGTTGCCGCGGCGAGCTGATCGCCGCTCGGCCAGCAGGATCGAATTTTTCTCTCGGCGGCCGGGTCGTTCGACCCGGCCGTTTTGTCGTGCGTCCGCGCCGGGTCACGAGCGCCTGCCCGAACCAAACCAGGGCAAGTCGCCACACGTGAGCCGCCCGGGATTGCGACCAAGAGTATACCTTCTTCCGAATCACGTATTTTCCCGAGGTGACTGGGCGGTCGGCGGATCGCACAACTTCTCACCGTCGGTCGGATCGCCCAACAGATCGCGTGCCGCAGCATAAGCCGCCGCCGACGCCTTGGTGCGCGCCGGTGCGGCCGCCTTCGCAGGGGCCTTCATGAAGCTGTCGACCCGGCTGACCCTCGCCATGGTTGCGCTGGTCCTGGTGACCACCGCGGTCCTCGGATTTCTCAATTATCAGAACGTGGTCGATCTGGTGGTGCCGCGGGCATTGATGCGGCTTCACACCCATGCACAGCTCAACGCGCTGCTGATCGAGACCTCGCTCAGAAGCACCCACGCGGACGCCGTCGGGGCGCAATCGTCCGCGTCGTTGCGGGACCTGTTGACGGCGCGGCGCGACAGTCTCCGAACCACCGGTCAGGAACCGCCGGATTGGCGTAAGCGGATCGAGGATCGGTTCGTCGGCGAAATGATTGCCAAGCCGAATTGCGCGATTCTACGCGTGATCAGTCCGGACGACGGGGGCCGTGAGCTGGTTCGGGTCGACCGGCTCGGTCCTGGCGGCGGCATTCGGGCGGTGCCGCCGGACGAGCTGACCCGCCGCGGCGACCGCGCATACTTCAAGGAAGGCATGGCGTTACCGCCGAACCGCGCTTCGATGTCCAGGGTCGAACTCAACAAGACCGCGACCGGGCTCGAAACCCCGCATGTGCCGACGGTGCGGACCATGGCGCCGATCGACGCCGCTGACGGCACCCGCCTCGGTCTTCTGGTGGTGAACACCGATTTGCGCGCGTTGCTGAACCGGATCCGCGAGAGCGCCGACGGCAGCAATATCATCTATGTCGTCAACAGCGACGGCGACTACTTGCTGCATCCCGACCGGTCGCGCGAGTTCGGCTTCGATCTCGGTCGGCGCAGCCGCATCCAGGACGACTTCCCGGGCCTGGCCGAGCGGCTGGTCGCCGGCGCCGAGCCGGCCCTGGTGACCGATCGCAATGGCGAACGGTTTGGAGCCGGCTGGGATTGGGCCCAGCTCCCGCAGGGCCCTCGCATCGCGGTTGTCGAACTCAGACCCTATTCGTCGCTGACCTCGGTGAAGACGGCGGTTCGCAATTCCACCATCGTCGGCGGCACGGTGGCGGTTCTGGTCGCGATGCTGATGGCGATCCCGCTGGCACGGTCGCTCACCCGGCCGCTGGTCCGGATCACCAATTCGATCGAGGCTTTCGCCAGCAATGGCGTGCCGGTCGAGGTGAAGTCCGGCGGTGGTCACGAAATCGACGTGCTGGCGGCCGCCTTCACCCGGATGGCATCCGAATCCCAGCGCAAGGCGGCGGCGCTCGCCCGAGAGGTCGAGGAGCGCAGCCGCATCGCCGATGTCCTGCAGAACACCATCGACAACATGGTCGATCCGGTGCTGGTCGCGGATGCCCGCGGCATGGTGATCCTGACCAATCCGGCCGCGCGCGAGATCTTTGGACAGTTGTCCGGCGTGGGCGTCCTCAACACGACCCGTTCGTTCGATCGGTTCGATGCCGACGGCAATCCGATGCCGCAGGACCAGTCGCCGCTGCTACGGGCCTATCGCGGAGAAACTATCGTCAACTTCGAATTCTCCGTGCGGCCGAACGGCTCCGGGCTGAGCTCCCATCTGATCGCCAACGGGCGACCGCTGCGCAGCGAAACCGGCGAAATCCAGGGCGCCGTGATGGTGTATCACGACATCACCAAGACCAAGAAGGCCGAGGACGCCTTGCGCCGCAGCCAGCAGATGGCGCGTGCGATCATCGACACCGCCCTCGACGCCTTCGTGCAGCTCGATGTGCAGGGGCGGATTACGGATTGGAGCCCGCATGCCGAGGCGCTGCTCGGCTGGAGCCGCGCGGAAGCGCTGGGCAAGGACTTGGGCGAACTGGTCCTGGCACCCGATCGGAGCAGCGAGATCAAGACCGGATATCGACGGTTCATCGACGCCATCGAGCACGATATGGGGGTCATCCACGGACACCGGATCGAGGTCGAGGCGCTGCGCCGTGACGGCTCGATGATCTCGCTGGAAGTGTCGATGGCGGCGCTGCCGGTCGAGGGACGGTTCGTCGTCAACGCGTTCATGCGCGACCTGACCGAGAAGATCGCGTTCGAGGAGCAGCTCCGGCAATCGCAGAAGATGGAGTCGATCGGCCAGTTGACCGGCGGCATTGCCCACGACTTCAACAACATGTTGACGGTGATCACCGGCACCATCGACATCATCAGCGACGGCGTCGCCGATCAGCCGCATCTGGCGGCGATCGCCAAGCTGATCAGCGAGGCCGCCGATCGTGGCTCCGAACTGACCCGGCTGCTGCTCGCCTTCGCCCGCAAGCAGCCGCTGCGGCCGGATGAAACCGACGTCAACGCGCTGCTCGCAGGATTGCAGAGCCTGCTGCGTCCGACGCTGGGCGAGCCGATCGAGGTCGAGACGATGCTCGCACCTGATACCTGGCCGATCTATGTCGATCGCGGTCAGCTCGAATCGGCGCTGGTCAATCTCGCCGTCAACGCCCGCGACGCGATGCCAAAGGGCGGCAAGCTCACGATCGAGAGCTGCAACGTCGTGGTGGATTCCGACCTCGGCAAGCGCCTCGGTGATCTGGCGCCTGATGACTATGTGATGATCGCGATCGCCGATACCGGGTCCGGCATTCCGGAGGCGATCCGCAGCAAGGTGTTCGATCCGTTCTTCACCACCAAGGAGGTCGGCAAGGGAACCGGCCTCGGCCTCAGCATGGTGTACGGCTTCATCAAGCAGTCCGGCGGACACATCACCCTGGACAGCGAGGAGGGGCAGGGCACGACGTTCCGCCTGTACCTGCCGCGCGCGCGCGCCGAGTCCGACATCGAGGCGGAGCCGGCGATCGAGCAGAGTGCTGTCGGCGGCACCGAGACCATTCTGGTGGTCGAAGACGACGCGATGGTGCGCAGCTACGTCAACGCCCAGCTCAAGAGCCTGGGCTACACTACGCTGTCGGTCGGCAATGCCACCGCGGCACTCTCGATCGGCGAAAGCGACACCGTGTTCGATCTGCTGTTCACCGACGTGGTGATGCCGGGGCCGATGAACGGCGTTCAGCTCGCTGCCGAAATGGCCAAGCTGCGTCCGGGGCTGAAGGTTCTCTACACCAGCGGCTATTCGGAGAATGCGCTGATTCACAACGACCGGATCGATTCCGACGTGCTGCTGCTGTCGAAGCCGTACCGGCGCAGCGATCTGGCGAGGATGATCCGCCGTGCGCTGGCGAACCACGAGGCCGAGCCGTCGCGGCCGCCGGTGGCTGCCGAACCGGCAATCGCCGGCAAGGTCGTCTCGGCGCGATCGGTTTAGCAGGCCGTCGAGGACAAGCTCGCTGACGGGGGGCCCTTGCTCTGGTTGCCGAGGGTGCGGCTGCCCTGAGGGAGGGATGATACGCAGTTGACCGCTCGAGTGCTCAGGGAGCGTTTCGAACGAGGTCGAAGCCGGCTCATGTGACGGAAATGCGTCAAACAAATAACTCTGGCCCCGGATCTGTCACGGTCAGAGCAGACTCGCGTGCGACGCCGCGCCCGCCGATCGCTCATTTCTGATCTGTGTCATCACGGCTTTGGCGCAAATCAGCTTTGATCGAGCTGATCGGTGCGAGCATACCCTGGGCGGGGTCGGAATGACGCAGGTGGTGTACGGGGTCTGGGACGGAGTTACCTACGACTCACGAGCCGACGAGGGTGGCGAGGCACGGGCCACGGACTACGCGTTGGCAAATTTCGATGAGTTCGACGACGGCAATGCGATCCGCGCCTTCATCGCCGACCGCGGGTTCTTCGTGTTCGACCCGACGGTGTCGCTGGTCGATGCACTCTATCACTACCTAAAGACCGTCGCCGAGCAGTCCTGCGGCGCCTGCACCCCCTGCCGGGTCGGCACGGTGTTGGTGCGGGATGCGCTGGACCAGATGCGCCGGGGGATGGATGCCGCGCTGACGCTCGACGACATCGTGATGCTCGGCGAGCAGATCCGGCAGACTTCGCTGTGTGGGCTGGGCCAGACCTGCGCGGTCGCGCTGCTGGCGGCGCTGCGGGAGTTTCGGCCGCGTGTCGAACGGGAGCTGGGCTCGCACCGGCCGATCCCGGCTCAGCACGGCATGGCCTACGTCACCGCACCGTGCATTGAGGCGTGCCCCTCCAAGATCAACGTGCCGCGCTACATCGACTACATCCGTGACGGCAAGCCCGAGAGCTCGCTCGGCGTCCTGCTGCAGAAATACCCGATGGCGGCGACCTGCGGCCGGGTCTGCGTGCGCTATTGCGAGCAGGCGTGCCGGCGTAAATTCGTCGACGAGGCGGTCGGCATCAAGACGCTGAAGCGCTACGTCGCCGACCAGCAGAGCGGTCCGCACGCGCTGAAATTCACCCGCGACATGATCCGCAAGCCGCTCGCCGACGGCATGCGGGTGGCGGTGGTCGGCGCCGGCCCGGCGGGAATCTCCTGCGCCTATCACCTGCTGCTGCGCGGCTATCACGTCGACGTCTTCGACAAAGCCAGCCAGGCCGGCGGCATGGCGCAGATCGGCATCCCGAGCTACCGGCTGCCCAAGGATACGCTGGCGCTGGAGACCGACATCATTGTCGACCTCGGCGGCCGGTTCCTGTTCGATCAGCGCCTCGGCCGCGACTTCTCGATCGACGATTTGTTCGCGCGCGGCTACCGCGCGGTGTTCCTCGGCCTCGGCTGTCAGCAGGGCGCCCGGCTCGGCGTTGCCGGCGAGGACAGTGCCTACGCCGGTTACTTCAGCGGCATCGATTTCCTGCTCAAGGTTCACGACCACGTCGACGGCATCGCGCCATTGGCGCTGAGCGGCGAAGTGGTGGTGGTCGGCGGCGGCAATGTCGCGATGGATTGCGTGCGGTCGGCGATCCGCCTCGGCGCCGACAAGGTCCACGTCGTCTATCGCCGCACCCTCGCCGACATGCCGGCCGACCCGGCCGAGATCGAGGCCGCCCGCGCTGAAGGCGTCGAGTTCCATGTCCTGAGCGCACCGGCCGAGATCGTCACCGAGCACGGCAAGGTCACCGGCGTGGTGCTGACGAAGATGCAGGCGAGTGAGCCCGATGCAGGCGGGCGGCGCTCGGTGAAGCCGATCCCGGGCAGCGAGACGGCGATGCGATGCGACGTGATGATCGCCGCGATCGGCCAGCAGGTCGAGGACGGGCCGCTGATCGAGAGCGACGGCATCGCGTTCGACCGCTGGCGCTGCGTCGCGACCGACCGGGTGCTCGCCACCTCGCGGCCCGGCGTGTTCGCCGGCGGCGATTGCGTCACCGGTCCGTCGACGCTGGTCTATGCGATGGCCGCCGGGCTGAAGGCGGCGCGCAACATCGATGACTGGATCCAGCGCGGCTCGGTGCGGTTCTTCAAGCGCTCGCGGATGCGCAAGCTGATCGCCGACAACCATATGATGGCCAACGAGATCGTGGCGGCCCCGGTGCGCAACGCCTATCGGGTGCACAATCCCGAAATCGATCCCGAGCTGCGCAAGCACATGTTCGGCGAGGTCGAGCAGACCATCGATGCCCGCGCCGCCTATGCGGAGACCCAGCGCTGCATGCGCTGTTATCGCGTCTATTCCGTCGTCACCAAGCATCCGATCCCGGAAGGAGCGGCTTGAAGCGATGTGCACGTCCGATCAAGTCAGCCAGTCCGCCCGCGATCCCAACGAAGCGACGATCTCGCTCTCGATCAACGGCGTCGCCTGCGCCGGCTTCGCCAACGAGACCATCCTGTCCTGCGCACGGCGCTACGACGTCTACATCCCGACGCTGTGCGAACTGGAGGACATCGATCACACCCCCGGCGCCTGCCGGGTCTGCCTGGTCGAGATCCTGCAGGCCGGCAAGGACACGCCGCAGATCGTCACCGCCTGCAATACGCCGGTGCGCGACGGCATGGAGGTGCAGACCCGCTCGAAGAAGGCGCGCGACATGCAGCGCCTGCAGGTCGAGCTCTTGATGGCCGACCATCTGCAGGATTGCGCCACCTGCATCCGCCACGGCAGTTGCGAGCTGCAGGATCTGGCGCAGTTCGTCGGGCTGCAGCAGAACCGGTTCTTCGACCGCGAGCGGACCGAGTCGCGCCCGGTCGATCAAAGCTCGCCAGCGATGGTGCGCGATATGCGGCGCTGCGTCCGCTGCCAGCGCTGCGTCGCGATCTGCCGCTATCACCAGAAGATCGACGCGCTGGCGATCGAAGGCAGCGGGCTGGAGCGGATGGTGGCGCTGCGCGACGCCGACGGCTACCCGAATTCGGTGTGCGTGTCCTGCGGCCAGTGCGTGCTGGTGTGCCCGACCGGTGCGCTCGGCGAGCGCGACGAGACCGACCGGGCGCTGGACTACATCTGTGATCCTAACGTCGTCACCGTGGTGCAGTTCGCGCCCGCCGTACGCGTGGCGTTCGGCGAAGAGTTCGGTCTGCCCGCCGGCACCAATGTCGAAGGCCAGATCATCGCCGCCTGCCGCAAGCTCGGCGTCGACGTCGTTCTCGACACCAACTTCGCCGCCGACGTGGTGATCATGGAGGAGGGCGCGGAGCTGCTGGCGCGGTTGAAGCAGGGGCGGCGGCCGACCTTCACGTCGTGCTGCCCGGCCTGGATCAACTTCGCCGAGATCCATTATCCGGACGTGCTGCCGCTGCTGTCCTCGACCAAGTCACCGCAGCAGGTGCTGTCGACGATCGCCAAGAGCTATCTGCCCGAACAGCTCGGTGTGCCCGCCGAGCGCATCCGGGTGATCTCGATCATGCCGTGCATCGCCAAGAAGGACGAGGCGGTTCGGCCGCAGATGGTTCATGACGGGTGGCCCGAAACCGACCTGGTGCTGACCACGCGCGAATTCGCCCGGCTGCTGCGGCGCGAGGGCATCGACCTGAAGGACCTGCCATCGTCGCAGTTCGATCGCCCGTTCCTCAGCGCCTATTCGGGTGCCGGTGCGATCTTCGGCACCACCGGCGGCGTGATGGAAGCGGCGGTACGGACCATCTACGCGCTGGTCAACGGCCGCGAGCTGGACCGGATCGAGCTGATGCAGCTCCGCGGCTTTGAAGGCCTGCGCGAGGCGAGTGTCGATCTCGGCGGCCCGGTCGGCGAGGTCAAGGTCGCGATGGTGCACGGCCTCGGAGATACCCGCCGGCTGGTGGAATCGGTGCTGAGCGGCGAGGCGAACTACGATTTCATCGAGGTGATGGCCTGCCCAGGCGGCTGCGTCGACGGCGGCGGATCGCTGCGTTCGAAGAAGCAGTATCTGCCGCTCGCGCTGAAGCGGCGCGAAACCATCTACAATGTCGACCGCGCCGCCAAGGTCCGGCAGTCGCACAAAAATCCCCAGGTCCAGGCGCTCTATCGCGAACTGCTGCAGGCGCCGAATTCCGAGATCGCGCACCGGCTGCTGCACACTCACTATGCCTCGCGCAAGCGGGAGCTGCAGCACACCGTCAAGGAGATCTGGGACGATCTCACCATGAGCACGATCCTGTACTGACGGGGGCTCGTGATGACTTCGCCTCAGCACCCGCTGGTCAATCGTCGCGAGGTCGTGTGCGGCCTGGCGGCGCTGCCGGCGCTGGACTTGACGCGGGCGTTCGCGGCCGAGCCGCTGACGCTGTGGGGGATTCCGGCGACGCCGTCGGCGCTGTTCGTCCGCGCGGTGACGTCGGAGCGGCTGCAACAGATCGCGCCCGGAACGCGCTTTCAGCTCTGGAAGAGCACCGACCAGATGCGCGCCGGCATCGCGTCCGGACAGTTCCGGCTGTTCGCGACCTCGACCTACGCGGCCGCCAATTTCTTCAATCGCGGCGCCGGGACGCGGATGCTGAACGTCGTTACCTGGGGCGTGCTCTACGTGATGGCCCGCGATCTGGCGATCACCTCCGTGGCCGATCTGGCGGGCCGCAGCATACTGTTGTCGAACAAGAACGAGGCGCCCGATCTGCTGTTCCGCATGGTGCTGCGCTGGGCCGGGCTCGATCCGGACCGCGACGTCCGCTGCGAATATGTCGGCTCGCCGGGCGAGGCGGTGCCGCTGTTTCTCGCCGGCCGCAGCGACGTCGCCGTGTTGCACGAGCCTGCCGCGACCACTGCGCTGCTCCGCGCCAGGCAGGACGGCAGGCCGGTGTATCGGGTGCTGGATATCGCCGAACTCTATGGTCGCCACACCGGGCGCGGGCCTCGGATTCCGCAAGTCGGCCTCGCGGTCAGCCCCGAGCTGTTGAACACTCAGCCCGAGGTCGTCGCCGCCGTGCAGGCCGCTTGCGTCGAAGCAAGTAACTGGATCGCCGCGCACCCCCGCGAGGCCGCAGAGCTGGCCGCGCCGGCGCTCGGCCTGTCCGCCGAAGTGATCGCGGCGTCGCTGCCGCATGTCCGCCTCGACGTCGTTCCGGCGCGACAGGCGCGTGACGACATCGAAGTGTACTTCAAGAACCTGATGGAGCTTGATCCCGGCATCGTCGGCGGCCGGCTGCCGGACGCGGCGTTCTATGCGGGGTAGCGCGCGGATCTCGTGGGCCTGGAGCCTGGTCGGCATCGTGCTGCTGCTTGCACTGTGGGAGGCAGGGCATCGCGCATATGGGCCGCTGATACTGCCCAGCCTCGGCGACACCGCAGCCACGCTGTGGCGGATGATCCGCGCCGGGCAGGTCGGGCCGGCGCTGCTCGAGACCGCCGGCAATGCCGGGGTCGGCTGGATCATCGGCGTGCTGATCGGCTCGTGTGCCGGGATGCTCGCGGGTCTGCGCGAGGAGGCGCAGCGTGCGCTGCAGCCGGTCGCGATCATCCTGCTCGGGGTGCCGGCGATCGCCTGGGTGGTGATGGCGCTGCTGTGGTTCGGTGGCCGCTGGGCGGTGGTGGTGACGGTCGCCGCCGCCACCGGTCCAATGCTGTTCGCCGCGGCGCTGGAGGGCGTGCGCAGTCTCGACGGCACGCTGGCCCGGATGGCGCAGGTGTACCAGGTGCCGCTGTCGGCGCGGTTGACCGAGGTGTATGGGCCGCAACTGCTGAGCCATCTGTTCCCCGCGCTGGTCACCACGCTGGCGATGTCCTGGAAGGTCGCGGTGATGGCCGAGCTGCTCGCCGGCGCCGGCGGGATAGGCGATGGTCTGGCCACCGCGCGCGCCCATGTCGACACCGCAGAGACCATGGCCTGGGTGGTGGTCGTGGTCGGCGTGCTGATCGTGGTCGATGCCAGCGTGCTGCAGCCGTTGCAACGCCGGCTGTGGCTATGGCGCGACGAGGAGCGGAGCGGTCGCCGATGAGCGGGCCGCTGCTGCAGTTCCGCGGCGTGCAGTTCGGCTATCAGGCGCCGGTGCTGCGCGGCATTGATTTCGACGTCGAGGCAGGCTCGATCACCGCGGTGATGGGGCCGTCCGGAAGCGGCAAGAGCACGCTGCTGGCGCTCGCCGCCGGGCTCTTGATGCCGGACGCCGGCGCGGTGCACCGCCGCAGCACGCGGCTCGGCATGGTGTTTCAGGATCCCGCGTTGCTGCCATGGCGCAACGCGCTCGACAACGTGGCGCTTCCGCTGATCGCGCTCGGCCTGCAGAAGCGCGAGCGCGGCGACCGCGCACGGGCGATGCTCGCGAATGTCGGCCTCTCCGGCGACGATGCCGGTAAGTATCCGCGCCAGCTCTCCGGCGGGATGCGGCAGCGCGTGGCGCTGGCGCGGGCGCTGGTGGTCGAGCCGGATCTGCTCCTCTGCGATGAGCCGTTCAGCGCGCTCGATGCGCTGGTGCGAGCCGAGCTGTGGCGGATCCTGCGCGGCATCCATGCGCGCAGCGGCCTGACGATGCTGATCGTCACCCACGACGGCCCTGAGGCGATGCAATGCGATCGTCTCGCTATCCTGTCTGCGGGCCACATCGAGCAATTCGGCACACCGGCCGAGATCGCGCACCATCCCGTCAGCGACGTGGTGCGAACCTTCGTGGCCGCATCGACAGAGCGTTGACGCCGCCGCCGTCTCACTCGCGCGGCGGCGAGTGCGCGCCATTGGCGAGGAAGAACAGTTCGACCAGCCGCCCCTTCTTGCCGGCCAGCGCGAAGATGCACTCCGGCGATTCGGCGTCGAGCTCGGCGATTGGCACCTTGGCGATGCGGTCGACTCTGCTCGAGCCGTGCTCCCACATGAAGCCGACGCCGAGATGGTTGGCGACTGCCTCCAGCATGCCCTCGCGGGTGTTGACCACGATCGACGGGACCGGACGCAGGCCGGCAGTGCGGAATGCACGATCGACGGCGCGCTGGGTCGAGGAATCGCGGGTGCGGAACACCAGCGGATAGCGCATCAGTTCGGCGATCGTGACCTGCGGTTTCTTCTTCAGGGGATGGCTCGGATGGCACAGCGCCATGACGCGCTGCTCCAGGCAGATCTCGCGGCGGAAGCGGCGGTCGGCCGGCACGTCCGGCAGCACGCCGATGTCGACGCGCTGATCGACCACCGCGGCGACGATCGCCGACCAGCTTCCGATTTCGATCGCGATCTGCACCTTGGGGTACATCTGCTTGAAGGTTGCGATCAGCGCCATGCCGGGCATCGAGTTGCCGAGCCCGACGCGGAGTTCGCCGCCGGCCAGCTCCTCGCGCTGCGACAGGATCGATAGCGCGTCGGTCTCGATCGCCTGCATCCGGCTGGTGGCGCCGTAGAGCTGCCGGCACAGCGAGGTCGGAATCAGGTTGGCGCCGTGGCGCTCGAACAGCGCCACGCCGAATTCGCCTTCGAGTTCGCGCACCGATTGTGCCACCGCCGATTGCGTCACGCCGATCCGCCGCGCTGCGGCTGCAAAGCTGCCGGCATCGAACACGGCGTTGACGGCGCGCACCCGCGCCGAAGTCAGGGCCATCGGGCTCGTTGCTCCGCCTCACCAGGAAACCTGGTGAAAGCCATAAGCAAAGCTGGCGACCGTTATGTGACTGTCAGACGCCGCCCGTAACCCTGTGCCGCATCGCAACCAGGTCAGGGGACAGGTGATGGCGAAGATCGAGCTCAGCGCGATCCGCAAATCGTTCGGCGACACCGAAGTCCTGAAGGGCGTCGATCTGTCGATCCACGACGGCGAGTTCGTGTCGCTGGTCGGCCCGAGCGGATGCGGCAAGTCGACACTGCTGCGGGTGATCGCCGGGCTGGAGCCGCAGAGCTCCGGCGAAGTGAAGATCGGCGGCGTCGCGGTCGATCACATCCGGCCGAGTTCGCGCAATCTCGCGATGGTGTTTCAATCCTACGCGCTGTACCCGCATCTGTCGGTGTTCGACAACATCGCGGTGCCGCTGCGGATGAAGCGGTTGTCGGCACTGGAGCGCGCGCCGCTGCTGGGCCGGCTGCTGCCGAACCGTTACCATGTCGAGCGCGGCATCCGTGCCGATGTCGAGCGCGTCGCGTCGCAGCTCGAAATCTCGCCGCTTCTGGCCCGCAAGCCCGGGCAGCTCTCCGGTGGTCAGCGCCAGCGTGTTGCGGTCGGCCGGGCGCTGGTACGCGAGCCGGTCGGCTTCCTGTTCGACGAGCCGCTGTCCAACCTCGACGCCAAACTCCGGGTGCATATGCGCGCCGAGATCGCGCAGCTGCATCGCCGGCTGAAAGCGACTTTCGTCTACGTCACGCACGATCAGGCCGAGGCAATGACGATGTCCGGCCGGATCGCCGTGATGATCGGCGGCGAACTGGTTCAGGTCGGCACGCCGGCTGACGTCTACGACAATCCGCGCGACATCCGGGTTGCCGAGTTCATCGGCAGCCCGAAGATCAACGTGCTGCCCGGCGCGGTGCAGGCGGACGGCCGCATCGTGATGCTCGATCGCGTGCTGGCAGCGCGTGCCGCGGCGAGCGGCGGGCCCTGCCGCGTCGCGGTCCGCCCGGAGCGGATCAGTCTCGGCGGCGGCGATCTGTCCGGCGTCGTGGTGCATGTCGAGAACATGGGGGCCGAAGCCTTCGTGCATCTCGGCTGCGAAGGGCTGACCGATCCGTTGGTGATCCGGCTCGACGATCCGCTTCGGCTTCCTCCTTTCGGCAGCACCCAGCGGTTCGGCTTCGCGCCCGAGGCGATCCGGCTGTTCGACGCCGCCGGCAAGAGGATCACGGTCCGGGCCGAGGCATCGGTCGAGACGATCCGGGAGGTCGCCCATGTCTGAGGTCACCATGTCCGACGCCGCCGTCGCGCTGCGCGATCTCGACGCGCCTGTAACTGTGCGCGCTTTGACCAAGCCGCGTCGCCGTAGTCGCGGCACCGTCGCCTACGGTCTGGTCGCACCGGCGTTCACGCTGATGATGTTGATGCTGCTGGGGCCGCTCGCCGGCGTGATCGCGCTGTCGTTCACCGATTATCAGCTCGGCGCACCGTCGTTCGCCTGGATCGGCCTTGCCAATTATCAGCAACTGTTCGCCGACCGGGTGTTCTGGATCTCGCTCACCAACACGCTGACTTACGCGGTGATCGTGGTGCCGGGCTCGGTCGCGCTCGGCCTCGGCGTGGCGATGCTGATCGAGAGCGGCACGCGCTTTCGCAGCTTCTATCGCACCATCTACTTCCTGCCGGTGATGGCGACCCTGATCGCGATGGCGATCGTGTGGGAGTTCATGCTGCATCCGCAGTTCGGTCTGGTGAACGGGCTTATCAAGATGGTCGGCTTCGCGCCGCATCCGTGGCTGCAGGATCGCGGCACCGCGCTGTACGCGCTGTGTGTGATCGGGATCTGGCAGGCGGTCGGCTTCAACATGGTGCTGTTCCTGGCCGGGCTGATGTCGATCCCGAAGCATCTCTATGACGCTGCCGAGATCGATGGCGCCGCGAGTGCGTGGTCGCGGTTCCGGCTGGTAACGTGGCCGATGCTCGGACCGGTGACGCTGTTTGTGGTGGTGATCACCGGCATCCGGTCGTTTCAGGTGTTCGACACCGTCCACGTCCTCACCAAGGGCGGGCCGTCGAAGTCCACCGAGGTGCTGATCCACACCATGTACATGGAAGGCTTCGAGTTCTTCCGCTCCGGCTACGCCGCCGCGGTGACGGTGGTGTTCCTCGGCCTGGTGCTGTTGCTGACCCTGGTGAAGTCGCGGCTCGCCGCCAAGCAGGTGCACTACGCATGATCGCCGCGCGACGAAGCCTGATCCGCTCCAGCCTCCGCCACGCCGCTCTGATGTTCGGCGCGGTGCTGATGCTGGCGCCGTTCGTCTGGATGCTATCGACCGCGTCGAAGCCACCGGACGAAATCTACTCCAGCGATCTGCATCTGATCCCGCATCATTTCGCGCTGTGGGACAATCTGCGCATCGCGTTCGGCAAGGCTGATCTCGGTCGCTTCCTGCTCAACGGCGTGATCGTCACGGTGTCGATCTTCGCGCTGCAGGTGCTGATCGCGCTGCCGGCCGCCTATGCGCTCGCCAAGCTGCGTTTTGTCGGGCGCAAGACGCTGTTCGCGCTGGTTTTGTTCGGCATCCTGATCCCGCCGCAGGCGACCGCGATCCCGGTGTTCCTGCTGCTGCATCAGCTCGGCGCGCTCGACAGCTACGCGGCACTGGTGTTGCCGTTCACCATCTCGGTGTTCGGCATCTTTCTGATGCGGCAGTTCTTCATGACCGTGCCGGACGATCTGCTCGACGCCGCGCGGATGGACGGGATGTCGGAGTTCGCGATCGTCTGGCGGGTGATGCTGCCGACCGCGATTCCCGCGGTCACCGCGTTCGGCATCTTCTCGGTGGTGGCGCACTGGAACGATTATTTCTGGCCGCTGATCGTGCTCAACAGCCAGCAATATTACACGCCGCCGCTCGCGGTCGCGCATTTCCGCAACGCCGAGGCCGGCACCAGCTACGGCCCGCTGATGGCCGCCGCGATCGTGATCATCACCCCGCTCGTCGTCGCCTTCCTGCTCGCGCAGCGCCGCTTCATCGAAGGCATCACTTTGACCGGACTCAAGTAATCCAACCCAACAGGAGATCGACATGCTGAAGAGATGGTTCGCCGCAGCCGCGATGACGCTGGTTGCGGGTATCGCCCACGCCCAGCAGCAGACCGAAGTAGTGCTGCAGTTCCCGTATCCGGAGCTGTTCACCGAGACCCATAAGCGGATCGCCGAAGAATTCGCCAAGGTGCATCCGGAGATCAAGGTCAGCTTCCGTGCGCCTTACGAGTCGTATGAAGAGGCTACCCAGAAGGTGCTGCGCGAGGCGGTGACCAATCAGTTGCCCGACGTTACCTTCCAGGGCCTGAACCGCATCCGCGTGCTGGTCGACAAGAACATCCCGGCGCCGCTCGACGGCTACATCGCGGCCGAGAAGGACTTCGACAAGCAGGGCTTCCACCAGGCGATGTACGATATCGGTACCGCCAGCGGCAAAGTCTATGCGCTGCCGTTCGCGATCTCGCTGCCGATCGTCTACGTCAATCTCGACCTGGTGAAAAAGGCCGGCGGCGATGTGAACAACCTGCCGACCACCTGGGACGGCCTGCTCGACCTCGCCAAGAAGGTCAAGGCGCTCGGCCCCGACTCCAACGGCATCACCTACGCCTGGGACATCACCGGCAACTGGCTGTGGCAGGCGCCGGTGTTCGCGCGCGGCGGCACCATGCTCAATGCCGACGAGACCAAGGTGGCGTTCGACGGCCCCGAAGGCCAGTTCGCGATGCGCACCATCGCCCGCCTGGTCACCGAGGGCGGCATGCCGAATCTCGACCAGCCGTCGATGCGCGCCACCTTCGCGGCCGGCAAGACCGGGATCCACATCACCTCGACCTCCGACCTGAAGAAGACCACCGACATGATCGGCGGAAAGTTCGCGCTGAAGACGATCGCGTTCCCGGACGTCGTCAAGCCGAACGGCCGGCTGCCGGCCGGCGGCAACGTCGTGCTGATCACCGCGAAGGACAAGGCCAAGCGCGACGCCGCCTGGCAAGTGGTGAAGTTCTGGACCGGCCCGAAGGGCGCGGCGATCATGGCCGAGACCACCGGCTACATGCCGCCCAACAAGGTCGCCAATGACGTCTATCTGAAGGACTTCTACGCCAACAACCCGAACAACTACACTGCCGTCAGCCAACTTGCGCTACTGACCAAGTGGTATGCGTTCCCCGGCGACAACGGCCTGAAGATCACCGACGTGATCAAGGATCATCTCAACTCGATCGTCTCCGGCGCGCGCGCCAAGGAGCCGGATGCGGTGCTGGCCGACATGACCCGCGACGTCCAGAACCTGCTGCCGAAGACCGTCGGCGCCGCCAAGTAACGAAAGAACCTCCCGGCGACGGAGCGCTTGCCGCGCTCCGTCGCGTCACGTTCTGGAGCGGGCCATGAAACTGATCCATCTCAGCGACATCCACCTCACCACGGCGGGCGCGACGATCGGCGGCCGCAATCCGCGGCTGAATTTCGAGCGGGCGCTGACCCATATCTTGCGCGACCATCACGATGCCGAACTGATGGTGATCACCGGCGATCTGTCGGATTGGGGCGACGCTGACGACTATCGCTGGCTGAAGGCGCAGCTTGACGCGTTTCCGATTCCGGTGCGGCTGTGCATTGGCAATCACGATTCCCGCGAGAATTTCCTCAGCGTGTTTCCGGACTATGCCGACGAGCATGGCCTGGCGCAGGGCGTGGTCGATACGCCGGCCGGTCGGTGCCTGCTGCTCGACACGGCCGAGGCCGGCACCCATGCGGGGCGCTATTGCGACACGCGCAGGGCGTGGCTGACCCGGCAGCTCGCCGAACATCCCGGGCCGTTCCTGCTGTTCATGCATCACAATCCGATGCCGACGCATCTCGGCCCGATGGACCAGATCGGGCTGCTGGACGAGGGCGCGTTTCGCCAGATCGTCGGCCGGCACCGCGACCGCATCCGCCACATCTTCTTCGGCCATTGCCATCTGCCGCTGGCCGGCTCGGTCGCCGGCGTGCCGGTCAGCTCGCTGCGCGGCACCAACCATGCCAGCTATCCGCTGTTCTCCGAGCGCCGGCTGCTGAGCGCTTCCGACCTGCCGGAGTCCTACGGCGTGGTGTTCTTCGGCGACGACTACGTCACCGTCCACATGGTCGAGTTCGGCTACACCGGCGAGGTCCGGGTCGAGGGCTCGCCCGACTACAGCGCCTGGAACAGGGAGACCATGCTGCGATGAAGTTCGTCGTTCTCACCGATACGCATTTCGTCGCCCGCGGCCGCCGCATCTACGGGCTCGATCCGGCCGAACGGCTCACCGCCGCGGTGGCGCGGATCAACCGTGAGCATCCCGACATCGCCTTCGTGATCGTCACCGGAGATCTGGCGCATTGGGGCGAGGAGCCGGCTTACGACAATCTGGCTTCGGTGCTGGCGGGATTGCGCGCGCCGACGATCCTGATGATGGGCAATCACGACAAGCGCGAGGCCTTCGCCAAGTTTTTTCCCGGCGTGCCGCGCGATACGAACGGCTTCGTGCACACCGTGCAGGTGTTCGAGGCGGCGACGATCGTCACGCTGGACACGCTGAATGAAGCCGCGCCGAACCACGAGGGCCTGCTGTGCGAGGCGCGGCTGGCGTTCCTCGAACACGCGCTGGCGGAAGCGCCGGCCGACCGGCCGCTGCTGCTGTTCCAGCATCACCCGCCGTTCGACACCGGCTTGCGCTACATGGATACGATCCGTCTCGCCAATCCGGATGCAGAGTGGGAGGTGATCGCCCGCACTCGCAAGCCGGACTATCTGTTCATGGGGCATCTGCACCGGCCGATCTCGGGCGTGTGGCGCGGCATCCCGTATCACATCCAGCGCGGGCTGGCGCATCAGGTCGCGTTCGATCTCGTCGCCGAGGGCCACATCCCGGGCTCGCACGAGCCGCCGGACTACGCCCATGTCAGCGTCGAGGCGGATCGCATCGTCATCCACCAGTGCTCGTTCATGTATGACGGGCCGTTGTTCTCGCTGCACGACAGTGTTGCGCTGCACCGCGCCTCGTTCTGACGTGCCTCAGCGGGCCGTGAGGTTTCGCGCAGCTTCCAGATGCGGCGCCAGCAGCTCCATTACCACCCGGCGCTTGTCGCGCATGATCTCGGGCTCGCCCATCTGGCCGACTTCGTGCAGCCAGGTGCCGCACCACTGGAACGGCCCGTCATAGGTCGCGAGGCCCTCGCGGTACGGCACGAAGCGCGACGGGGATTGCTGGAGCTTGGCGAGGTCGAGCTTGCTGTACAGCGGACCCCAGTTGCCGCCGCCGGTATCGAGGCCGAGAAACCAGTCCTGGCCGAAGTCGAGCGGCAGGTCGCGCACCGCGGCAAACCGCATCATGGTGAAGCCGGCCCACAGAAACCAGCGCTCGCTCGGCGGTTCGGTGGTGCGGACGTAGCCATAGACGTTCTGGGTGGCGAGCGGCGCGAACGGATCGTCCGGCGCGGTCGGAAACAGATCGTGGTCGAGCAGGCCGAACATCTCCGGCGCGCCCGGCCGGATGATGTTGTGCCAGATCCAGTTCAGCACGATGCCGTGCGAACGGCTGCTTTTCTGCCACGGATTCTCCGGCGCGCGCAGATACGGCACGCCGTGGTCGCCGGCGATCCGTTCGATCTCGGCGGCGCGGTCGTCGTCGGGCGAATTGTCGACCACGACGTACAACGCATCCGGCACGAACAGCCGGATCAGCGGGATCTGCAGATCGATCGCCTGCGGGTCCTGATATGCCACGGTGAACAGCGCGCGCCGGCCGATGATCACCTTCGCCACCGCGGCAGGATCGCCGAGCTTGGCGGGCTGCCTCCGGTAGCGCCGGTCGATCCGGTTGTAGCGGGCGGTTTTCAGTCCCTGCGACAGCGGCCGCAGCCGCTTCCAGTCGGAGAGGGTGTAGTCGGAGAGCTTCTTCGGCACAGTGCGGTCTCGCTTCAGGCAGAGGCTGTCGCGGCTTGGGCGCGGGTCCAAACTTCGGTGCAGACCATCTCGCCGCAGGTACTCAACGCCGCATCGCGCGCGAAGCCCTGCGCGCCGAGATGCAGGCGCAATCCGTGAATCACGCCGGGGTCGACTCCGGCAAGATGAAATTCGGCAATCACAGCGCGCAGATGCTGCATCGGACAGGCCGGCAGGATGTCGACCTCCATGCCTTCGGCGTCCAGGACCAGCACGGTCGGGTCGCAGGTCGCGATCACTTCCGCGATCGCCCGGACCGGAACCTCGACAGTGGTTCGATGGCTGCCGCCGATCGCCGCACCGAGCCAGCTTCCCTCGCCGATCGCCAGCCTCGCGGTGCCGGCCTGCGAGCCGACCGCAGCGCGCTCCAGCCTCACCGGCAGGCGGTTGAGGGTGAAATTGTCGGACGCGACCGCCGCCGCCGCAGGGTTCGGCTCGAACGCGACGACGTTGGCGGCGCCGACGATCCGCGCCGCTGTCAACGACACCACGCCCATGCAGGCACCGATCTCGACGATGCGGTCGCCGGGCCGGACCACGGCCTTGACGGCAGCGCGTTCGGGAGCCTCGTAATCGCCGGACAGCAGGGCATGGATCATGCCTTTCGGCACGCCGTGGCGGTAGCCGACCAGCGTCAAGCCGTCGAACGGCACCGTGCGCGCCCGGAACAGGCGGCGCAACCGGGTGCGCAGGCGATCGAGCAGAGCGGTCAAGACAGTCGTCCTCGCTGAACCTGGCAGCCCCCGCTGCCGAAATCAGCAGCTTATGCTGGATCAGGCAAGTCCGCCGGGAGCATCGGATCGGTTGCAACCGGCAGCAATCGGCGATCCCCCGCATGGATCGCCACGCCCTCAAAGGATACGGCTGAAACGGTCAGGGATGTCAGCAGCGGTGCCCCGCCCACAAGCTGGGCTGGCGTGCTCGAAGTGGGCTTCGGATACCGCAAAGCGGTATGTTCACGGAAAAGTTGCGATTCTTCCAGGTTCCTGTCGCGCAGTAATGCGAATCCGTTGCATTCGTGATTGACAATTTCTGCATTGCGATAGACTAAAGTTCGTAGTGCGGAGCCCTCGCTGCGGGGCTCTGCGCGAGGGCGTTCTCGGTCCTCGTCCCAGATGGCAGCGATCCAGTCAAAGGAGCAGCGCCGTGAACTTCCTGGTCAAAGCCTTCTACCAAATCCCTGTGATCGGCTGGCTGGTGAAGGACGCCAAGCATGGCAGCCCGGAGGCGCCGTATTTCTTCCTGTTCAACGCCGTGGTCGTGGGTGCTGCGTTGATCTACGTGTTCGGCTATCCGCTGGTGATCACCGTGGCGGTGGCCGGCGCGTTCGCCGGAATCGCCGGCCTGGTGGTGCTGACCGCCGGCGATGCTTTCGACAAGCGAGCCTCGCAGCCCGCGACCGACGTCCGCCGCGCCAAGCCGGCGACGGTGCGCCCTCTGAAGAAAGCCGCCTGATCGGCTCACGGCTTCTCCGGCAGAGTGATGCCGGTTCGGTTTTGATGACAAAAATCCCGGCAGGTCAGACCTGTCGGGATTTTTTCGTGGCGGTTCGGTTCGGTTTCGGCCTCGCCTCCGGCCGGCAAGCACCACCCTTAAGGCTTACGCCGCTTCGTCGCGGTAGTGATACCAGCGATACAGCATGCGCTGGCCGATCCGGCGGAACGGCGAGAAGGTGTGGGTCGGCAGCGGCGAGGTGAAGATCGGCAGATCCTGACCCTTGAAGCGCTGTCCGGCGATCATCTGCGCCATGCGCCGCCCGGCCTGCGCCGAATACGACACGCCGTTGCCGCCGTAGCCGAGTGCGTAGACCAGCTTCTGCGACGGGTCGGGCTGGAAAATTCGTGGCATCATGTCGTGGCTGACGTCGACCCAGCCCCACCAGGAGTAATCGATCTCGATACCCTGCAGCACCGGAAACTTGCGGTGCAGGCCGTCGATCAGGAGCTGCAGGTGCTTGGGATGATCCGCATCGGCGCCGGTGATCGACGAGCGGCTGCCGATCTGGATGCGGTTGTCCGGCAGCAGCCGGTAGTAGTAGCGCAGCGTGCGGGTATCGGTCAGCACCAGCTTGGTCTTGAAGCCGGTGGCTTCGAGTTCGGCCGGAGTCAGCGGCCGGGTGACGATCGAGTTCGACAGGATCGGCATGCACCTGCCGCGCAGCAGCGGCGTCAGGCCGGGCGCCGTATAGGCGCCGGTGGCGATGCCGACCGCGCGCGCCTTCACGGTGCCGCCCGGAGTGCGCAGATAGTACGCGCCGCCCCGCTCGGTGATCTCGATCACAGGGCTGCCCGGATGCACGGTGGCGCCGAGCTCGCGCGCCATCTGCTGATAGCCGAAGGCGAGCTTGGCCGGATGCACGCCGGTGCCGCGCGGCTCCAGCGTGGCGCCGACAGCTTCGGCTTCGTTGAGGTAATCGCTGCGGAGCTGATCGGCCGAGATCACCTTGGTCGGTTCGCCGAACACCTCGCTCAGCACCTTGGCCTCGGCGGAGATCTTCTCGAAATTGCGCTGCCGATGCGCGATGTAGAGATGTCCGCCGCGCTGCGGCTCGCAGTCGATCGGGCTTTGCCGGATCAGTTCCTCGAAGGTTTCGAAGCCGTCGCTGACTTCGGCGTGCAGTTTCAGCGCGACATCGCGGCCCCAGCGCGCGATCCATTGCGAGCGCGTCAACCGGCCGGCGGCGTTCTGGCCCTGGCCGCCATTGCGCGTGCTGCAGCCCCACGCGACACGGTTGGCTTCGAGGACAGCAGCCTTGATGCCGTGCTCGCGGGCCAGGAACACCGCAGACGCGAGCCCCGTGAAACCCGAGCCGACGATCGCGACATCGACGTCGGTGTCGCGGCTGATCGGCCCGTCGTCTTCGGGGAGCGGACCGCAATTTGCGGTCCAGTAGGTCGGCGCGTAGTCGCGGTTGCGGCCGGGGCCTTCGCTGACGAGAGGGTCGTAGTGCGGATCGTAGGCGGCGAGCGGCGGAGTCTTCACGGGCTTGTTCATGCCGATGCCCCCGTCGCCGGCAGCACCGGGCGATCCTTGCGGAACGCACTCTTGGTGCAGATCTTGTCGCCGCGGAAGCCGAACAGATCGACGCCTTCGGCCTCGATCCTGCTGCCGTCCTTGGTGGTGGCGCGGAAGATCCATTCGGAGATGCCGCGGTCGCCGAACACGGCGTGGCGGGTGCACTCCCAGCTCACATCCGGGAACGTGGCGAACGTCGTCTCGAACGCGGCGCGGACATCGGCCGTGCCGACGATATGGCGACCGCAAGCCTCGGGGCCGGCCGCGGCATCGAACACGATGTCGTCGGTCATCGCGGCCATCACCGCAGCGCCGTCGTGGCGGTTGAACGCATCGAAGAGCTGATGCAGCGTCTGCAATCGCTGAGTATCGAGATCGGACATGTCGATTCCATCATGGTGGGCGCGCGAGCGTGACCGTGATTGACGCGGGCACACCGGCAGCTTCGTGCGAAGCGTGTCACGAGCTGCGGCCGGTGCCTTAGAACCAGATGGCGCGGTCTCGGCGGACCAGACGCGAAGCACTAGCGTCTGGCCCAATGGCTTGGATCGTCCTGGACCTTCGCGGCGGGCGCGGGATCGCCAAGGTGATGCGATGATCAACATCGCCACCCGCATCGATCCCGCCATCGCCCCCGCCGTGTCGGAGGTGATCTCGCAACTTCAGGCCCGTCACCTGATCGGCAACGCCTTGGTGCCGTCCGTCGCCGGCGCCACGCTCGACGTCGTCGATCCCGCGACCGGGCAAGTGATCGGCAAGGCGCCGGCCGCAACCGGCGACGATGTCGCCCGTGCGGTTGCGGCTGCGTCGGCCGCGTTTCCCGGCTGGGCCGCGACGCCGGCGCGGCAGCGCGGCAAGCTGATAGCGGCTGCGGCACGCGCCATCGCCGAGCAGAGCGACGTCATCGCCACAGTGCTGGCGCTCGAAACCGGCAAGGCGATCCGGACCGAATGCCGCGGCGAGGTCGCGACCGCGGTCGATATCACCACGATGTATGCGGGCCTCGCTTCGGAGCTGAAGGGCGAGACGCTGCCGTTCGATCCGCAGATTCTCACCTACACCAGCCGCGAGCCGCTCGGCGTCGTCGCCGCGATCCTGCCGTGGAACGTGCCGCTGGTGCTGATGATGCTGAAGATCGCCCCGGCTCTGGTGGCGGGCAACACCGTGGTGGTGAAAGCCTCCGAAGAGGCGCCGTATGCGACTATCGAAATGGCGCGGCTGATGGCGAAATTGCTGCCGGACGGCGTGCTCAACGTGATCTGCGGCACCGGCCGTGACTGCGGCGCGGCGCTGGTCGAGCATCCGGCGGTCGCCAAGGTCACGTTCACCGGCTCGCAGGCGGTCGGCGAGCTGATCTATCAGATGGCGGCCAAGAAGATCATTCCGGTCAGCCTCGAGCTCGGCGGCAAGAGCCCGATGATCGTCTATCCCGACGCCGACATGGCGCGTGTCGTCGCCGGTGCGATCGCCGGCATGCGGTTCACCCGTCAGGGCCAGAGCTGCACCGCGGCGAGCCGGATCTACGTTCACACAAAGCTGATCGACGCTTTCGTGGCGGCGCTGCGCGAAGCGGTGAGCAAGCTGAAGATCGGCGATCCGCTGGACGAGGCCACCGATATCGGCACGGTGATCTCGCAGCGGCAGAAGGCCAAGGTCGAGTCCTACATCGATCTCGGCGCGCGCACCGCCGGCGCCAAGGTCGACCGCTGCGGCGAACTACCGGGTGCGGCGCATCTGAAGGACGGCTTGTTCCTGCAGCCGACCATCATCACCGGCGTGCCGGAGGATTCGCCGCTGATGCGCGAAGAGATCTTCGGACCGGTAGTCTGCGTGCAGCCGTGGAACGACGAGGACGACGTCATCGCGCGCGCCAACGACAGCGACTTCGGACTGGCCGCGACGGTGTGGACCAACGATCTGCGCAGCGCGCTACGCACGGTGCAGCGGCTCGACGCCGGCTACGTCCAGGTCAATCAGAACCTCACCATCCAGCCGAATCTGAGCTATGGCGGCTTCCGCAAGTCGGGCCTCGGCAAGGAGGCGTCGCTGGAGGCGATGCTCGAGCACTTCACCAAGAAGAAGACAGTCGTCATCGATATGCGGTAACGACGGCGATGCACGAGCTGATCGCCGAGGCGTCTGCGAGTTTCCTGTCCACGCTGCCGTCGCCGATGGCGATCGCCGGCGTGCTCAGCGCGGTCCTGGCGGCCGCGCTGCTGCGCGGCTTCACCGGGTTCGGCTTCGCGCTCGCCGCCGTGCCGCTGATGGGCATGTTCATGCCGCCGGCCAAAGCGGTCCCGGTCGCCGTGCTGCTGCAACTGCTCGGCGGGCTCAATGATCTCCGCCGCAATCATCGCGACTGTCACTGGGCGTCGCTGCGCTGGCTGATCGTCGGCGCGGTGATCGGCTCGCCGATCGGGGCGCTGGCGCTCAGCGTTGCGCCGGCGCCGGTGGCGCGGATCGTGATCGCGACCATTACGGCGGCGGCGGTGGTGGTACTCGGTCGTGGCTTTGCCATCGAGAATATCCCGTCGCCACCTGTGACCACCGGCGTCGGGATGCTGTGCGGTCTGTTCAACGGCCTCGCCGCGATGCCGAGCCCGCCGGCGATCGTTTACTACATGTCGGGGCCGTTCCGCGCGGTCGCGGTGCGGGCCTCGCTGCTGGTGTTCTTTCTTGCGACCTCGATCGCCGGTTTCACCAGCATTGCGCTGGTCGGCCTCGCCACCGTGAACGTGCTGTGGCTGGCCGCGATGGCGCTGCCGGTGATGGTGTTCGGCACCTGGATCGGGGAGCAGGGCTTTCGCCGCGGCAGCGAGCGGCTGCATCGCCGGGTCTCGATCGCCAGCCTCGGCGCCGTCGCACTGCTCAGTGCCGCGAAGGGGCTGTCCGAGCTGTTGTGAGGCAGGCGCCTCTCCCCGTCATTGCGAGCGAAGCGAAGCAATCCAATGCCGAGCATGGAGCTTCTGGATTGCTTCGTCGCTTCGCTCCTCGCAATGACGCGGAGAGGCTGCGACGTCCGATCAGCTCTTGAGTTGCTGTGACAGTACCTTGCCGAGCCGTTCGATGCCGACCTCGATGCGGTCGGTACGGATCGAGGAGAAGCCGAGCCGGAAGCAGTGCCGGCTCGCGGTTTCGTCCATCGAGAACACGGCGCCGGGCTCGATGACGACGCCCTGTTCGAGCGCAGCTTCGGCCAGCGCGGTGGCATCGATCGAGGTCGGGCAGCTCACCCAGAAGTTGGTCGAGCCCGGCCCTCGTGAGAAACTGCAGCCGGGCAGGTACTTCGGCAGCAGATGATCGAGCAGCTTGGCGCGTTCGAGCAGGACCCGTCCGACCTGGGCGAGATGCGCACGATAATGTCCGAGGCCGATGAACAATGCGGCGACGCGCTGATTGTTGAGCGGTGGATGCCGCAGCATCAGCCGGCGCAGCGCGCGGAGTTCGCGGATCACCGGAGCGGGGGCGACCACGTAGCCGAGCCGCAGACCGGGGGCGAGCGCCTTCGACAGGCTGCCGACATAGAGCACGTTGCTGGCGCGATCGAGGCTCTTCAGCGGCGGCAGTGTCGCCGTCTCCGGCATCAGCTCGCCCTCGTAATCGTCCTCGACCACCACCACGTCGCCGGCCGCGGCGGCTTTCAACAGCTCGACGCGGCGCGGCAGCGGCATCGTCACCGCTGTCGGGCACTGATGACTGGCGGTCACGTAGGCCAGCGCACAGCTCTGGAACGTGGCGTCCGGCACCAGCCCTTCGGCGTCGACGGAAAGCGGCACCACGTTGGGCGTCAGCATCCGGAAGATGTTGCGAGCGTCCGGATAGCCGGGCTCTTCGATGCCGACCTTGGTCTGGCCGTTGATGAACAGCGTCGCGATCAGATACAGCGCATGCTGGGCGCCGATCGTCATCATGATCTCGTCGGCGCGGGCATGGATGCCGCGCCGCGGCAGCACCTGGAGCTGCAACTGTTCGATCAGCGCCGGATCGTCGCCGTCGATCAGGTCGCGCGCCCAATTGTTAATTTCGGGAACACTGAGCGCAGCCCGCGCGCTTTCGCGCCAATCGTTGGTGGGAAACAGGCTCGGATCGAACTGGCCGAAGATGAACGGGTAGGGGTGGGTCTGCCAATCGAGCGGCTTGACGATGTTGCGATGCGCCGACGGCCGCACCGCGAAACGGTCGGCCCAGTGATCGTCGCCGCGGCTGGTGAATTCCGGCAGGCCGGGAGGATCGGTGGCGAATTTCTTCGGCAGGCCAGCCACGAAGTAACCGCTGCGTTGCCTCGACACCAGAAAATTCTGATCGACGAGCTGTTCGTAAGCGATCACCACGGTGTTACGTGAAACCTTCAGCACGGTCGCAAGATCGCGGCTCGACGGCATCTTCATGCCGAGCGGCAACCGGCCGTCTTCGATCGCCGTGACGATGATCTGGCGGATCTGTAGTTGCAGAAACGAGCCGCCGCGATTGAGGCCACGGAACAGCGCGCCCCAGAACAACTCGTCTTTGCCTAAAGCTGCGGCATCCGGGGAGGCAATTGCACCTGCCTTGGGCGCGCGGGCCACGGTGGACTCCCGATATGTAAGCTGTGCTAGCTTTCCCAAGACTATACCCTGACTGACACGACCGCACGAAAAGGCTGTAATCCCAAGCATGAAGCCTTTGCCACCGAGCTGCAAGAAGCGAGCCAGCAGGACTCGCGACTGACGCATGGCCCTGGCTCCATTCGTGCTCGGCATCTGGCGCTAGTGCAGCCGGGTCGATCGCTTCACGCTCGCAGTCGCAAGCTTGGAGACTAAGCGTGACGCCTGAAACGGTCGTTTATTCCGCCCGCAAGATTATCACCATGAACCCGTCGCGGCCGAGCGCGACGCATGTTGCGGTGCGAGACGGGCGGATCGTCGCCACCGGCTCCGCCGACGAACTGATGGTGAGCGGCGCCCGGCTCGATACACGCTTTGCCGACAAGGTGCTGATGCCCGGCTTCGTCGAAGGCCACAGCCACATCATGGAAGGGCTGATGTGGAAGCAGCCCTATGTCGGCGCATTCGATCGTCGGTCGCCGGAAGGAAAGGTGGTCGCCGGCGTGCCGGACATCGAGGCGATCGTCGCGCGGCTGCAGCAGGCTGAGGCCGAGATGCCGGACGACGGCTCGCCGCTCTACGCTTGGGGCTTCGATCCGCTGCATATCGGCGGCAAGATGCTGACTAGGCAGGATCTCGACCGGGTGTCGACCAAGCGTCCGGTGCTCGTCGTCCACGCCTCGTTCCATATCAACAACGTCAATACGCTGACTTTGGAACGTGCCGAGCTGCTGCATGCCACCAATATCTCGGGCGTGGTCGCCGGGTCCGATGGACTGGCCAGCGGTGAGCTGCAGGGCATCCCGGCGCGGATGCGGCTGTTCCGTGCGCTCGGCCACAATCCGCTCGCTGGTACCATCACCGAGGCGGACGTGCGGCGCTACGCGGCGTCGTGCTGCGTGCAGGGCGTCACCACCATCACCGATTTGCACAACGATCTCGCCGATCCGACCATCGAGGTCTATCGCAGCGTGACCAGCCAGGCCGATTTCGGCGTTCGCCTGGTGCCGGCGCTGGCCGCGGTGTCGCATACGCCCGAGCAGGCGATCGCCAAGCTTGAGACCCTGCGCGGCCATGCCGGCGACAAGCTGCACTACGGCATCGTCAAGCTGGTGGTCGACGGCTCGATCCAGGGCTTCACCGCGCGGCTGCGCTGGCCCGGCTATCACAACGGCGCCGCCAACGGGTTGTGGTACATCGCGCCCGAAGAGCTGCCGCGGCTGGTGGAGGCTTATCACCGTGCCGGCGTCCAGCTTCACATCCACACCAACGGCGACGAGGCGACCGAAGTGGCGCTCGATGCGATCGAGGCGGCGCAGACCGCCGCGCCGCGTCCCGATCACCGCCACACCCTGCAGCATTGCCAAATGGCCAGCGCCGCACAGTTCCGACGGATGAAGAGCCTCGGCGTCTGCGCCAATCTGTTCGCCAATCACCTGTACTACTGGGGCGACGCGCATTACGAGCTGACGATGGGGCCGGAGCGGGCGGCGCGGCTGGATGCCACCGGGACCGCGCAGCGGATCGGGGTGCCGTTCGCGATCCATTCCGACGCGCCGGTGACGCCGCTGGCGCCGCTGTTCACGGCTTGGTGCGCGGTCAATCGCGTCTCCTCGAGCGGTCGTGTGCTGGGCCGGGATACCGAAGCTCTCACCACAGAGCAGGCGCTTGCTGCAATCACCATCGGCGCCGCCTATACTTTGAAGATGGATCATCTGGTCGGTAGCATCGAAACCGGTAAGTTCGCCGACTTCGTCGTGCTCGACGACGATCCGCTGTCTATGGCGCCGGAGCGGCTCAAGGATATCGCGGTCTGGGGCACTGTGATCGGCGGGCTTGTCAAGGAGGCGCCCCGCGCATGACGGCAGCGTCCGCGACCATTCCAGTCACGGTGATCGGCGGCTTTCTCGGCGCGGGCAAGACCACCTTCGTCAACCATCTGCTGCGCAGCGGCGGTCCGCGCACCGCCGTACTGGTCAACGATTTCGGCGAGGTCAATGTCGACGCGACGCTGATCGAAAGCCACGACGGCACCACGATGACGCTGACCAACGGCTGCATCTGCTGCAGCATCGGCACCAGCTTCATCGATACGATCTGCAGGGTGCTCGATGCCGCCGTGCCGTTCGAGCGAATCGTGATCGAAGCCTCCGGCGTCGGCGACCCGTGGAAGATCGCCGAGATCGCGCTGATCGAACCGTCGCTGCGGCTCGGCCGGGTGATCGTGCTGGCGGATGCCAGCCGGGTCGCGCAACTGATCGACGATGCGCGGGTCGGCGACACCGTGCGCAGCCAGTTCGAGCGCTGCGATCTCGTGCTGCTGACCAAGATCGATCTGGTGGAGGGCGAGACACTGGCGGCCGCGCGTGCGACGGTGCGGAGGCTGCGACCGGACGTTCGCATCGTCGAAGCCGCGCAAGGCGCGATGGCGACGCTGGAGACGCTGGAGACGGCCGCTGCGGCGAGCGGCTTTCGGGCCGACGCCGTCGAGGCGGCGATCGATCACAGTACCACCTTCAAGAGCTGGGCGTATCGCCGCGCGGGCCGGTTCGACCGCGCCCGGCTGGCCTGCGCGGTCGACAAGCTGCCGCCGCAATTGCTGCGGCTGAAGGGTTCGTGCCGGCTGGCCGACGAAGACGACGTCAAAGTATTTCAGATGGTCGAGAGCGTCTGGAGCCTGTCGCCTGCCGACATCGCACAGGCCGAGACCGGTATCGTCCTGGTCGGGGTCGGCACCGCCGACATGCCGCCGCCGGCCGAACTCGACGCCATCCTCGACCGCGCCCTCGCGCCCGCCGGAGCGGTGTCGTGATCGCCGCGCGCGATGTTCACCCCGCGGAAGCCGCCGGCTTTCGCCGTCCTGCCTCGCCCATCCTTATCCTGCAGCGGAGTTCTGACCGATGATGTTGACGAAGCGATCCTTTGTAGTCGGAGCCCTCGGCGGCCTCGCCATGATGGGCCTGCCGGTCGAAACCCGGGCGGAAGGCGCCTCCGGCGGCACGCTGGTGATCGGCTCGACGCAGGTGCCGCGGCACTTCAACGGCGCGGTGCAGTCCGGCATCGCAACGGCGCTGCCGAGCACCCAGATCTACGCCAGCCCGCTGCGCTACGACGACAACTGGAATCCGCAGCCGTATCTCGCCGAGTCCTGGGAGGTGTCGAAGGACGGCCTGACGGTGACGTTGAAGCTGGTCAAGAACGCTACCTTCCACGACGGCAAGCCGGTGACGTCGGAGGACGTCGCGTTCTCGATCATGACCATCAAGGCCAATCATCCGTTCAAGACCATGCTGGCGGCGGTCGACAGCGTCGATGCGCCCGATCCGCACACCGTGGTGATCAAGCTGGCGCACCCGCATCCGGCGCTGCTGTTGGCGATGTCGCCGGCATTGATGCCGATCCTGCCCAAGCACGTCTATGGCGACGGCCAGGACGTGAAATCCCACCCCGCCAATCTCAAGCCGGTCGGCTCCGGGCCGTACAAGCTCGCCGAATACAAGCAGGGCGACTACTACACGCTGGAGAAGTTCGACAAATTCTTCATTCCGGGCCGGCCGAAGCTCGACAAGATCGTGGTGCGGCTGATCTCGGACCCGAGCGCCCTGATGGTGTCGGCCGAGCGCGGCGACGTTCACGTGGTGCCCTACTTCACCGGGGTGCGCGACATCGAACGGCTGGAGAAGGCGCCGAACATCGTCGTCACCGACAAGGGGTTCGCCGGCATCGGTGCGCTGAACTGGCTCGCCTTCAACACCAAGAAGAAGCCACTCGACGACGTCCGCGTCCGCCAGGCGATCGGCTATGCGGCCAATCGCGAGTTCATCGTCAAGAAGCTGATGGGCGGCAAGGCGATGGCGTCGACCGGGCCGATCGCGCCCGGCTCGCCGCTCGAAGAGAAGAATGTCGAGCAGTACAAATTCGACGTCGCCAAGGCCAACAAGCTGCTCGACGAGGCCGGACTGAAGCCGGACGGCAACGGCGTCCGCACCACGCTGACGATCGACTACATCCCCGGCAACGACGAACAGCAGCGCAACGTCGCCGAATATCTGCGCTCGGCGCTGAAGCGGGTCGGCATCAATCTCGAAGTCCGCGCCGCGCCCGACTTTCCGACCTGGGCCCAGCGCGTCGCCAATTTCGACTTCGACATGACGATGGACACGGTGTTCAACTGGGGCGATCCGGTGATCGGCGTCGACCGCACCTATCTCAGCTCCAACATCCGCAAGGGCATCATCTGGTCGAACACCCAGCAATACGCCAACCCGAAGGTCGACGAGATTCTCGAGCAGGCCGCCAAGGAGACCTCGCCCGAAAAGCGTAAGGCGCTGTATTCGGAGTTCCAGAAGATCGTCGTCGCCGACGCGCCGATCTTCTACATCAACGTGACGCCGTACCACAGCGCGTTCGCCAAGGGGCTCGGCAGCCTGCCGACCTCGATCTGGGGTGTCGCCTCGCCGCTCGACGAGCTGCACTGGGCCACGCCGCCGAAGAACTGACCCGACACTCTCGAAGCACGAAGCATCAATGGCACTCCTCACCCATCTGTTCGGAAAACTCGCCAACGCCGTCGCGCTGCTGCTGGCGGTGCTGGTGATGAATTTCTGCCTGATCCATCTCGCACCGGGCGACCCGGTGCAGGTGATCGCCGGCGAGATGGGTGGGGCGTCGCCGGAGGTGATCGCCGCGCTGCGCGCCAAATACGGCCTCGACGACACCCTGCTGGAACAGTTGTTCACCTATCTCGGCAAGGTCGTGCACGGCGATTTCGGCTATTCCTACTATTTCAACGAGCCGGTGCTGAATCTGATCCTGCAGCGGCTGCCCGCGACCCTGTACCTCGCCGCGGCGTCGCTGGTGTTCGCCGTTCTGATCGGAACGCTGCTCGGCGTGATCAGCGCGCGGCGACCGAATGGCCTACTCAGCCACGGCGTCACCGTGCTGTCGCTGGCCGGCCATGCCGCGCCGATCTTCTGGACCGGCCTGCTGCTGTTGCTGCTGTTCGGCTCGGTGTGGCCGATCCTGCCGGTCAGCGGCATGACCGACGTGGTCGACCGCAAGACCGGCATCGCCTACGGGCTCGACGTCGCCAAGCATCTGGTGCTGCCGTCGATGACGCTGGGGCTGGTGTTCGTCGCGCAATATTCGCGGCTCGCCCGCGTCAACATGATCGACGTGCTGTCGGCCGACTACGTCCGCACCGCGCGCGCCAAAGGGCTGCCGGAGACGGTGGTGCTGGTCAAACACGCGCTGCGCAACACCTTGATCCCGATCGTCACGGTCGTCGGCCTGCAGTTCGGCAATCTGTTCGCCGGCGCGGTGCTGGTGGAGACGGTTTACTCCTGGCCGGGAATGGGGCGGCTTGTGTTCGATTCGATCCTGCGCCGCGACTACCCGACGCTGATGGGCGTGCTGTTCTTTTCCGCCCTGATGGTGATCGCCGCCAACATCCTCACCGATCTGGTGTACCGGTTGATCGATCCTCGTATCCGCGCAGGTGCCCGATGAGTACGATGGAGTCCAGGCTCGCGATGGCACAGAAGCCCGCCCCCAGCGTCGCCAAGGTTCCGAAGGCGGTGTCGCCGGCTCAGGCCGCTCTGCGGCAGTTCATCAAGAGCCCGTCCGGCGTCGCCGGCGCGATCCTGCTGCTGGTGCTGCTGGTCGGCACCGCGATCGGGCCGTGGCTTTATCCGGTCGATCCGCTCGACATCGTCGGAATGCCACTCGCGCCGCCGGACGCCGACGCGCTGTTCGGGACCGACTATCTCGGCCGCGACGTGCTCGCCGGCCTGATCTACGGCGGCCGCGCGACGCTCACGGTCGGTGCGGTGGCGGCGCTGATCACCATCCTGATCGGCGTCACCGTCGGCGCCCTCAGCGGCTTCTTCGGCGGCTGGGTCGACGCTCTGCTGGTAAAGATCGCCGAGTTCTTCCAGGTGCTGCCGCCGCTGTTGTTCGCGATGGTGCTGGTGACGCTGTTCGGCCCGAAACTGTCGACCATCACGCTGGCGATCGGCGCGGTGAGCTGGACGTCGGCGGCGCGGCTGACGCGCGCCGAGTTCATGCGGCTGCGCGATCTGGACTTCATCAAAGCCTCGCGCGCCGCCGGTGCCGGCAATCTGCATTTGATCCTGCGGGTGGTGCTGCCGAATGCGCTGCCCCCGATCATTGTGTCGGCGACCCTGGCAATCGGCACCGCGATCCTGTTCGAGGGTGGCCTCAGCTTCCTCGGCCTCGGCGATCCCAACACCATGAGCTGGGGTCTGATGATCGGCCAGAACCGCAACTACGTGCTCGATGCCTGGTGGGCGGTGACGTTCCCCGGCGCCGCGATCTTCCTGGCCGTGCTCGCCGTCAGCCTGGTCGGCGACGGCGTCAACGATGCGGTCAATCCGCGGCTGCGACGGAGGTGACGATGACCCCGGTTCTTTCGGTCGAGAACTTGAGCGTCAGCATGACCAATCGCGACGGCGATCTGGTGCCGGTGCTGGAGAATCTGTCGTTCACGGTTCAAAAGGGCCGCACCATCGCGCTGGTCGGCGAATCCGGCTGCGGCAAGAGCATGACCGCGCTGGCGATCATGCGGCTGTTGCCGGAGGGCTTCGTAATCACCGGCGGCCGCATCCTGCTCGACGGCGAGGACCTGCTCACTGCGCGGCCGAAGCGGATGCGCGCGTTGCGCGGCGACAAGATCTCGATGGTGTTTCAGGAGCCGATGACGGCGCTGAACCCGCTCTACACCGTCGGCGATCAGATCGCCGAGGTGCTGTATTATCACCGCCGGCTCAGCCGCAAGGACGCCGCCGAACAGGCGGTGCAGTTCCTGAAGGCGGTGCAGATCCCTGCCGCCGAGCAGCGTGCCAAGGCTTATCCGCACCAGATGTCGGGCGGTATGCGGCAGCGGGTGATGATCGCGATGGCGCTGGCGTGCCGGCCGAAGCTGCTGATCGCCGACGAACCGACCACCGCGCTCGACGTCACCGTGCAGGCGCAGATCTTCGATCTGCTCGCCCAGCTTCAGGACGAGACCGAAACGGCGATCGTGCTGATCACCCATGATCTCGGCGCTGTCGCCGAGCTCGCGGACGAAATCGCGGTGCTGTATGCTGGCCGCTGCATCGAGACCGGGCCGGCGCATCAGATCGCCGCGGCGCCGCGTCATCCCTACACGCGCGGCCTGCTCGCCTGCGTGCCGCATCTTGCGGTCGGCGTCGCCAAGCCCGATGAGTGGACGGACCTTGGCGAGATTCCCGGCATGGTGCCGGGGCTTGGCAATCGCGGCCCCGATTGCGCCTTCTTGGCGCGCTGCGCCAACGCCTCCGAGCTGTGCCGTTCGAAGCCGCAGCCGCCGCTCGGAAACATCGAAGCCGGGCACGCGGTGTCGTGCTGGCGCGCCGAGGAGATCGCGGCATGATGATTCACGAAGACCTGCGACCCGACGACGCCAGTCCCTATTTGCTCGACGTCAACGATCTCGTGGTGCATTTCCGCACCCAGCGGAAGCGCCCCTGGGGCAAGCCGTCGTTCGTCCATGCGGTCGACGGCGTCAGCTTCCGCGTCAAGCGCGGCACCACCTTCGGCATCGTCGGCGAAAGCGGCTCCGGCAAATCCACCACCGCGCAGGCGATCATGCGGCTGGTCGCGGCGACTTCCGGGCAGGTGGTGTTCCGCGGCGAGGACATCATGCCGCTCACCGGCGAGCCGCTGCGCAAGGCGCGCAAGCATCTGCAGATCGTGTTCCAGGACCCGTTCTCGGCGCTCGATCCGCGCCGCCGCGCCGGTGATCAGATCCGCGAACCGCTCGATCTGCTCGAGATCGGCAGCCGCAGCGAGCGCGACGCGCGGGTTCGCAAGCTGCTCGCCGAGGTCGGCTTGCCGCCGGAAGCCGCCGACCTGTTTCCGCATCAGTTCTCCGGCGGTCAGCGCCAGCGGCTATGCATCGCCCGCGCGCTGGCGCCGGAGCCGGAGCTGATCGTCTGCGACGAGGCGGTCTCCGCGCTCGACGTCGCGATCCAGGCGCAGATCCTGAACCTCTTGAAGAAGCTGCAGCGCGAGCGCGGGCTCACCTACATCTTCATCTCGCACGATCTCGGCGTGATCCAGCAGTTCTGCGACGAGATCGCCGTGATGTATCTCGGCAAGATCGCCGAACAGGCACCAGCCTCGGCGCTGTTCACCGCGCCGCGCCATCCCTACACGTGGTCGCTGGTGTCGGCGGCGGTGCCGCCCGGTCCGCTGCGTGACGAGCTGAAGGCTAAGTATCTGGTCAAGGGCGAGCCGCCGTCGCCGGTCGATCCGCCGCCGGGTTGTCGCTTCGCGCAGCGTTGCCCGTTCGCGGTCGATCGCTGCCGGGAGGAACTGCCGTTCCTCGACGCGGTCGGCCACGAACATTACGCCGCCTGTCACCGAAAGGACGACATCGGCGTACCTGATTTCACCCCGCGCGTGGCGAACGGGCCGGTCGGTTAGTTCGCTCGGTGGCGATTTGTCGGTGGCAGAACGACTACACCTTCGCGTCGAGCAGCGCCTTGGTCATGTCGCGATCGGCCTGCAGCGAGGCGAGGTTGGCCGCGTAGCTGTATTTGGCGACCATCTGGCCGATGAATTCCTGCGCCAGATCGACGTTGGGCGCCGCCACCATGCCGTCGGCATCGGCAAATGGCGCCTGCGGGTCGGATACCGGAACAGTGGCGGGCGAGGTCGTGGCGAGGCTGGTCTGAGTGCCGCCGGTCGATGTGTCGGTCTGATTGACCTGCAGCGGCTTGTAGGCCTGCGGCGCACCTGCCGGCACCGTGCCGTTGGCGCCGGGCAGCGCGCCGGTCGACCGCTGATTGGCGATGTTGCTGGCGGAGACTTCCAGCCGGCGGGTCGCCGCATTCAGGCCGGAGACGGCAATCGACGCGATGGCGGACATGAGGTCTTGGAGCTCCGAGGTGCGAGCCTCAAGTTAGCGCTCGCACCCCGCAACGATTCGTTGCCACCATCCCGATCTTTCGACGGATCGCGGTAACCAAATCGCAACCCCGACGGATCGGTGCCGACCGCAGCTCTCATCGCTTCAGCAGACGTTTCAGCGACACCGGCGTCAGTACGCCCGGCTCGGCGACCTTCTCGCGCAGCGACTGGAATACCACGTACAGCATCGGAATCAGGATGATGCCGATCAGGCTGGCAGTCAGCATGCCGGCGAACACCGGGGTCGACAGGTTGCGCCGGGCCAGCATTGCCGCGCCGTCGGCCCACACCAGCGGAACCAGGCCGAGGATGAAGGCGATCGAGGTCATCATCACGGCGCGGAAGCGCAGCTTGGCGCCCATCTCGGCCGCCGCCTTGATCGACAGCCCGGCCTCGCGCTGCTCCTTGGCGAATTCGACGATCAGGATGCCGTTCTTGGCGGCCAGTGCGATCAGCACCACCAGGCCGATCTGGGCGTAGAGATCGAGGGTGACGCGGCCGACCAGGATGCCGGCGAAGGCGCCGAGCACTGCGATCGACACCGACAGCAGCACCGGCACCGGGATCACCCAGCTTTCGTACAGCGCCACCAGGAACAGGTAGGCGAAGATCACCGCGAGCGCCAGGATGTAGCCGGTCTTGCCGACCGCCTCGTGCTCCTGATAGGCGGTGCCGGTCCATTCGAACGCGTAGCCGGGCGGCAGCGTCTTGGCCGATACCTCGGCCATCGCGGCCATCGCCGTGCCGGAGGAAACGCCGGGTGCGGGCGAACCGTTGATCGTCACCGAACGATAGTTGTTGTAGCGGGTGATCACCGCGGGGCCGGTGACGGTGCGGACGCTGGCGATCGATTGCAGCGGCACCATCGCGCCCTTGGCGTTGCGGACGTAGATGTCCCACAGGTTGGGCAGGTCACGCCGCGCGCTCGCGTCGCCCTGCAGGTTGACCTGCCAGGTCCGTCCGAACAGGTTGAAGTTGTTGATGTAGAGCCCGCCGAGCGAAATCTGCAGCGCCGAGAAGATGTCGTTGACGGTGATGCCGAGCGACTGCGCCTTCTCGCGGTCGATGTCGAGATACAGCGACGGCGCATTCGCGTTGTAGGTCGAGAACACCCGCGTCAGCAGCGGATTCTGGTTGGCGGCGGCGACCAGCCCGTTGGTGACGCCGGCGATCGCCGCCGGCTCGGCGCCTTCCAGCGATTCGAGCTGGTACTGGAAGCCGCCGGCGGTGGACAGTCCGACGACCGGCGGCAAATTGAACGGCAGCACTGTGGCGGTGCGCACCGCCTGGGTCGCGCCGAAGGTCTTTCCGATCAGGGCCTGGGCCGACGACGACGCGGCCTTGCGGTCGGCGAACGGCTTGAGCTGCACGATCATGAAGGCGTTGTTGGAGGCCGAGTAGTTGTCGAGCAGCGACAGCCCGACGATCGACAGCACGTCGCGCACTTCCGGCATCTGCTTGACGAGCTTTTCGACCTCGATCACGGTCGCCTCGGTGCGGGCCACCGAAGCGCCGTCGGGGAGTTGCACGTTGATGAAGAAGGCTCCCTGGTCCTCCTCTGGCAGAAATCCCGAAGGCGTCGTCAACGACAGGCCCCATATCCCCGCGCCGCACGCCGCCACTGCCAGCACCGACAGTGCCGGGCGGCGCAGTGCGATCCGCACCGTCGAGGTGTAGCCGTCGCGTGCGGTGTCGATGCCGCGGCTGAATTTCTGCATGAAGCCGCGGCGCGGCCCGGTGTGGCGCAGGAACACGGCGCACAGCGCCGGTGACAGCGTCAGCGCGTTGATCGCGGAGATCAGCATCGCGGCCGAGATCGTCACCGCGAACTGCCGGAACAGCTCGCCCATGATGCCGGGGAGGAAACCGATCGGCACGAACACCGACAGCAGGACCAAGGTGATCGCGATGATCGGCGCGGTGACCTGGGCCATCGCCTTTTTGGTGGCGTCGGCCGGTGACAGATCCGGCTCCTCCTCCATCACCCGCTCGACGTTCTCAACCACCACGATGGCGTCGTCGACCACGATGCCGATCGCCAGCACCAGTGCCAGCATCGACACGGTGTTGAGCGAGGCGCCGAGCGCGGTCAGCACCGCGAAGGTGCCGACCAGGCTCACCGGCACCGCGATGATCGGGATCAGGCTTGCGCGGAAATTACCGAGGAACAGGTACACCACCAGCGCCACCAGCACGAACGCCTCGAGCAGCGTGTGCAGCACCGCCCGGATGGTGTCGTTGACGAATACGGTGGAGTCGTAGACCACCCGCGCCACCACACTTTCCGGAAACCGCGACTGCAATTGGTCGAGCTTGGCCCGGATCGCGGCGGCGGTGTTGATGGCGTTGGCGCCCGGCGCCAGGAAAATGCCGATGCCGATGGTCGGATCGCCGTTCAGCCGCGCATAGGTGTCGGCGTTCTGCGCACCGAGCTCGACGCGGGCGACGTCGGCGACGCGCAGTACCGAACCGTCCTGATTGGCCCGGAGCACGATGGCGCCGAACTCTTCGGGTTTGGTGAGTCGGCCCTGGGTTTGCAGGTTGAACTGGAACTGCTGGTCTGCGGGCACCGGACGGGCGCCGATCCGGCCGACCGGGGCCTGCACGTTCTGGGCGCTGATCGCCGCGACGACGTCGGACGGCACCAGACCAAGGCTCGACAGTTTCTCGATGTCGAACCAGATCCGCATCGAATAGGCGTAACGGCCGAACAGCGTCGCCTCGCCAACGCCGGCGACGCGGGACAATTCGTCGAGCACGTTGATCAGGCCGTAATTGGTCAGGAACAACTGATCGTATTTCTGACCGACGCTGTACATGTTGATCACCTGCAGCATCGACGACGAGCGCTTCTGCACGTTGACGCCCTGCAGCCGCACCTCGGCCGGCAGTTGCGACAGCGCGTTCTGCACCCGGTTGTTGACGTTGACGGTGTTGATGTCGGGATTGGTGCCGAGCGCGAACGAGACGTCGAGCGTGTAGGAGCCGTCGTTGCCGCTCGAGCTCTTCATGTAGATCATCTTGTCGACGCCGACGACCTTGGCCTCGATCGGCTGCGCCACAGTGGCTTCCAGCACGTCGGCGGAGGCGCCCGGATAGGTGGTCGAAACCCGGACCTGCGGTGGCACGATGTCGGGGAGCTGGGCCACCGGAATGCGAAGCAGCGCCAGGGCGCCGACCAGCGTGGTCACCAGCGCGATGACGGCGGCGAGTCGCGGGCGGTCGATGAAGGTATCGGCAATCATGGCTTATCTCGGAGTCGGCAGAGCATCGGCGGCGGCAGGCGACGGGGTCACCGGCGCGTTCGGGCGCGCCCGCTGCACGCCCTCGACGATCACCTGCTCGCCCTGTTTCAGTCCGTCGATCACGGAGGCGGTCTGCGGGGTCGATTGTCCGAGCTTGATGCGGCGGCGCTCGGCGACGTTGTTGTTGTTGACCACATAGATGTAGTTGCCCTGCTGGTCGGTGAGGATCGCGGCGCGCGGGATCGCCAGCACCTCTCGCGGCTTGGAGCCTTCGAGAATCACACGGACCATTTCATCGTGGGTGAGTTCGCGGCCACCGCCGGCCAGCGGCGGGTTGGCGATGGTGCCGCGCAGGATGATGGTGTCGGTGTCGCGGGCGATGCTGACGTCGACGAATTGCAGTTTGCCGACCTCGCGATACAGCCGGCCGTCGGGTAGCCGCAGCCTGATCTTCATCGCCTCGAGCCCGCCCTGCGCGGCGAATTCCTCGCGCAGTTGCAGCAGCCGGTTCACCGAGATCGGGAACACGACGTAAGCGGGATCCTGGCTGACCACGGTGGCGAGCGCGCCGGACGACGGTCCGACGACGTTGCCGGGCGTTATCTGGATGCGGCCGATCCGGCCGTCGATCGGCGAGCGGATTTCGGTGTAGCCGAGATTGATTTCGGCCTGGCGCAATTGCGCCTGCGCCGAGCGGAGCTGCGCCGCGGCGGTGCGCTGCGCCGCGCGGGCGTTGTCGGCGGTGCTCTGGCTGCCGGAATTGCTCTTCAGCAACTGCTCGGCGCGGCCGAGTGCCAGGTCGGCGTAGTCGAGCTGGGCCTGGGCCTGATCGACCGCGGCGCGCTTGGCCTCGGCATCGGCTTCGAACGGCGGCTGCTCCAGCCGGAACAGCAGGTCGCCCTTCTTCACCTCGGCGCCTTCGACGAACATCTGCTCCTGCAGATAGGCGGTGACGCGTGCCGTGAGGTCGACGCGTCCGATCGCCTGAATCCGGCCGTTGATCTCGGTGGTCTCGGTGATCGCCTGCGGCCTGGCTGTGATCGTGCCGACCGCCGGCGGCCCGCCGCCCGGCATCTGAGCCAAAGCAGGAGGGGCGGCGAGCAGCGCGACGAGGGCGAGCACGGGGCGGCGAACAACGGGCGACATGAACAAGCTCCGGACGGGCGGCAGGAAGGAGTGCGTCTTCGAGCGAAGGAGGCGCCCATTCGCTTGAAGACAATGCATCAGAATAGGCAACGTGAGCTGCGGTCGGATTCGATCCGAATTGGAAGAGCTCTATAGCGGTGCAGCGACAGCCGGACCGCCGCTGTGTCTAGACGGAGGCCGCCGCCGCCGCAGCTTGCGCCGGGTCCATAACCAGACGCCGGTGATCAGCAGCCCGAGCAGCACCACCGAGGTGACGACGTTGAGCGTGCCCGACAGCCAGGTCGACCAGTTCCCTTCGTGCAGCAGCCGCGGCCAGTTGCGCGGCAGCGGCGTGACGCCGTCCGGCGTGAAGGTGTAGGCGCGCAGTTCGCCGTCCTGGTAGATCCGGGCGATCATCCGTCCGCCGCGATTGGCGATCATCGTCAGACGCGACACGTCGTGCGACTGCGCGACTCGCTCGACCGCGTCGGTCAGCTTGACTGTCAGCCGCGCCGGCGGTGGACCGCTGCTGAAAGTCAGCCCGAACGCGATGCACAGGCCAGTAAGCGGGCTGAGCACCAGCAACGGCAGCGTGAACCATGCCGCGCCCTTGTGCCAGCCGGCGACGCTGTTGCGCAGCCGCGGCAGCCCCATCAGCACGCCGATCGCCATCAGCATCGTCAACGCGATCGTCGAGGCGATCACCAGCCATTCGGAGCCGAGCAGCCGTTCGTGGGTGCGCCGCGCCCACAGCAGCAGGTCGCCGGTCGGATCGCTCGCCGCCGCTTCGCCGGTGGCCAGATCGATCGGCCCTGTGCCGACGCCGAGCAGCCGCATCTGCTGGCCGGTGGCGTTGATCGCCAGACCCCGCGCCTTGCCGTCCGGATCGTGACGTTGGATCAGCTCAGTGAGACGGGCGGCGTCGATCACGCCCGCGGGCAGGCCCCTGGACTGCAGCATCGGTTCGAGCGACAGGATCAGGCCGGTGACGATGACGGCGAGCAGCGGCAGCGCGAATACCAGGCTGGTCCAGCGGTGCAGTTTGAGAAGCAATACGTTGTTCATGGTCGAATTTCGGGGTTGCGATAGGCGGCGAGGAATACGCGAATTCCACCGTCGATCAGGGCTGCGACGTCGTCCGCGCTGGGCCGGCCGAGCTGCAACTCCCATTGCAAATGCAACCGGCCCTGGACGAGGCTGAGAAACTGGGTGGCGGCGAGGCCGATATCCGGGATGCGCAGCAACTGCTGCGCCACCGCGGCGCGGAGAAAGGTCGCAACCTCTTGTTCGCAGCGGCGCGGCCCCGCCGCCATGAACACCTCGGCCATTTTTGGAAACCGCGCGGCATTGCTCATCACCAGCCGGTGCAGCTTCAGCCCGCGGTCGTCGAGAAAGAAAGCAGTGTAGTCACGAGCGATGGCCCGCAGCGCCGGCTCCAGCTCGATTGGTCTGCCGTCCGGCTGCCACAGCATCTGCGGCCCGATACTGCGGCATTCGTCGTCGACCAGCGCCGACAGCAGCGCGTCCTTGCTGGCGAAATGGACGTACAACGTCGCCTTGGAGACGCCGGCCTCGCGAGCGATCGCATCCATGCTGGTGACGTCGAAGCCGTGAGTCGTGAAAAGTTTTCGCGCGGCGCCGAGCACCTGCCGCAGTTTCCGGTTTTCGCCGCTCGGGTCGATGGCTTGGTGTCTTCGGGGACGGGGCATTGAACTCATCACCAACGGGTGCGGCATGGCACAGGTAGAGTGTAGCCGTCTGAGCCTATCGGTTCGCCGACAGACCGGCAACAAAACTAAACCGTTTAGTTTATTTAAAAGCCATGTTGCCGCAGGTATTTGAGTGCCGTTCACGGTGATTGCCGTCAGCGATCCCGGAGGTGACGGGGCAATCCCGGCCCATCCGCGTGACGACGGTGAGCCTCGTCGACGTCGGATCGGCGTTCCCCGCCTTGATGAGACCACCGGGCGACGCGCCGTTGCCTCGTTCGGTCGTCTGATTCGCTCCTCGGTGATTCGGCGCTGCGCGACGGGCCATTTGCGGCGTATGCACTGTCACTCTGTCCGGGAAATCCCGAATCACGTGCGGCCACTGAGCGCGTCGCCAGGACGGCCCGACGGATCGGTGATCCGAAGCAGACGCGCCACGAGGTGAATGCGCCGGTGCGTCGCGTTGCCGCGCCGTCGGCGCTGCGCGCCCGCCGGTTCTCCGCCGGCTCTTTCGGTGCTCCGTTTGTCCGGCAAATCACCAACTCGCACAGCCTGATGCGTGACGGTAACATCTAAGCCTGAAGATCGCGGGAAACTGTCGGGATCGCGGACGGAACTGGGCACGCGATCTTCGCGGTGCGGCCGGTGCGTCGATGCCGCGCAGGTGAGGTCGCGCGATGCTCTCCCTTAGTAGCCGTTGCGTCGTCCTTAAGCGTGCTGAAACTTGCGCCTGTTGAAATTCCGGGGCGTTGATAACATGCTGCAGTTGCAACCGTCTGGTGATCATTCCAACAGGTATGGAGGTAGTATGCGCTCCTCATCGATGATTCTTCTCGGTGCCATCGCGTTCGTCGCCGCGCTGTCGGTTGTGAACCAAGGCGGTGTGCCCCATCCGACGCTGATCGAGCCAGCCGTTGCAGCGACACCGGTCGCGCCGCCGGTCAGCGCGTTCCGCACCGTGACGTCGTCGACCTGCGCGTCCAACGGTTGCCCGACCTCCTGCGAAGCGGATGAAGCGCTGATCTCCGCGATCTGCATCGGGCCGAGCAGTGCCAAATTCAGCGACAACCTTTCCCTGGAGAACGGGCAGATGACCGCGAGCTGCGGCCCGCGCTCCTCCACCATCGTGGTGTCCTGCGCGCGCAAATAACGCAGGCAGTTCGCTTCTGGGAGCCGGCGGCCGACAACGCACCGCGGGCTCCCGTCAGTCTCAAAGGTCTCTCCGATGCAAAACTGGTTCATCGCACTCGCCGTCGCGGTGCTGCTGCTCATCGGCTTCGCCGCCGGACCGATGTCCGTCGTCGTCGCCTTCCTGGCATTCTGGGTCACGCTGTATCTGGTGTGGGCCCGCGACCTCGGCTTCAAGGACACCTGGGCGCGCTACGGTCTGCAGCGCGTCAAGCCGCCGTTCTGGGCGGCGGAGAACAAGGTCTGGTTCTTCCCGATCTTCGACGACCGGACCAAGGTGATGAAGGCCGCCGCGGTGCCGCTGTTGATCGTCGCGCTCAGCCTGATGCTGCCGACCTCGGTGGTGCGGATCGGCACGCTGGTCGTGCTGGCATGGTACTGCCTCGAGATCTACCGGTCGCAGAAGGGCATGGATCAGCTCGACCGCGCGCGGTTCAACTAATTCGGCCCGCGCCGATCTTCCGGCGCGCGCACGAGACGATGTTCGGCGAACGGCGGGTGTGGGGCGGCCCCACGCCCGCCGTTCGCGCGAGCGCGGTTAGGCATATTTAAGGGCTGCTCAGTTAGTACTGGACGGCGCTGCAGATTTTGCGATCATTGCGGCGAGCAGACGGTGGGCAATGGGCTTCGGCCGATCCGCCATTTGCCACTTGGGTAGCCGGGGAGCGTCTAGGAGGTCGCGATGGCAGACAAGAACTCGTCCGACGTCATCTTGAATATGATGACCAAGAACCTCGAGCAGACGCGCGGCGCGATGACCAACTACCTCGAGTTCATCGGCAAGAGCATGTCGGTGGTGCCTCTGGGCCAGAGCAGTCAGGCCACCGCGCTGAAGGGCTATGTCGATCGCAACGTTCAGGCGACGTTCGATTTCTCCCAGCAGCTTCTGCACGCCAAGGATTTCCAGGACGTCGTCCGGATCCAGACCGAGTTTTTGCAGACTCAATTCCGGGTGCTGACGGATCAGGCCAAGGAGGTGGTCGAGATGACCCATCCGAAGGTGATCGTTCCGGGCGACGGCTAGTTCGTGTCGGGAACGGTGTTGCGTGGATCGGCATTGAGGAAATGCTTCGACGATCTGCTCAGATTTGGAAAACCAACATGCTCAAGTTCATCGTCCCGATGGCCGCTGCGGCGTTGATTGCCGGCTCCGCAGAAGCGCAACCGCAACGGCAGCCGGATCCAGGCTGCGGGCGCGACGTGTCAAGGCTGTGCCGCGCCGTGATGAACGAGTCCGATGGCGTGATTCTCAACTGCCTGCAGCAGAACCGCGCCAAGCTCAGTGCCAAATGCGCCAAGGTGCTTGCCGACCACGGGCAGTAGTGAGCCGGTCATGGGATTGTAAGAGCGTCGCGAGGGAGCAATTCAGGCCCCGTCGCATGCCACCGATTGCGGCGCTTCGCTCGCACAGCGTCGCGGGGCTGTGATCACGTCGATCCGCCGCTGACGCCTGCGACCGGAAGCACTTCGGTGGCGGCGCGGTCCGGCGATTCTTCCTTCCACCTCACCGAGCCGAACGGCCGTTCCAGCATCCGGCGCACGCGGATCGGCTCCGGTCCGCGATGTAACGCGATCGCACGGCGGTGGAGGATTCGGTCGTCCTGCGTCGAGCGGCTGCGCTGACGCAAGTAATCGAGCCAGGTCGGGCAGTGATAGCGCTCGGTCCACAATTCGGGATCGGCGATGTCCCGCGCGATCGACCAGCCATAAGCGCCGTTGCGTTGGCGGCTGAGCTGCACCTCCTGCATCAAATTGTGAAACGCGCGGGCTTGGTCGGCGTCGATCCGGTACTCGATTTCGATCACCACTGGTCCGCTGCGCGGCGTCAGGGCCAGCTTGACTTCCGGATCCGCGAGCAGTTCGGCGTCCTCGGTGCGGGGACCGACCGGAGGCATCGGGAGCAGGAAGGCGAGCACTGGAGAAGCCAGCATCGCCAGTCCCGACAGCAGCATCGACGGCGCGACGCCGGACAAGTCGGCGACGTGACCCCACCCCCAGCTTCCGATCGCGATGCCGCCCGAGATCGACGCCTGGAACGCCGCAAGCGAACGTCCTGCGACCCAGCGTGGCGCCGACAACTGCACGCCGATGTTGAACAGTGCGATCGCCAGCATCCACACTGCGCCTGCGATCACCAGCGCGGCGGCGGTGAGCAGCGGCGATCGGCTGATCGCAATCACCGCCATCGCCACGCCCATGATCAGCGCGCACAGCCGCACCGCGGCTTCGCTGCTCATGCGCTGCCGCGCGATCCCGACATTGAGCGCGCCGATCACCGCGCCGATGCCGAAGGCGCCGAGCAGCAACCCGTAGGTCTCGGCTCCGCTGTGCAAAAGGTCGCGCGCCACCAACGGCATCAGGGCCAGCACCGAAGAGCCGGCGATGCCGGTCACCAGCGTGCGGGTCAGCACGATCCGGATCGCCGGCGAGTTGGTGATGTAGCGCACGCCGGAGACGATCGCGCGGTTCAGCCGCTCCGGCGGCAGCCGCGGCGGTTCGCTCTCCCGGCGCCACAGCAGCAGCACGATCAGCAGCGGCAGATACAGCACCGCATTGGCGGCGAACGCCGCCACTGCGCCAGCCGCCGCCACCACGATGCCGCCGACCGCCGGGCCGAAGCTGCGCGCGATGTTGTAGCTGATGCCGTTGAGCGCCACCGCGGCCGGCAGCGTTTCGGCGGGAACTTGCTCGGAGACCGAAGCCTGCCAGGACGGACCGAACAGCGCCATGCCGGTGCCGATCACGAAACAGAACAGCAGCAGAATGTTCGGAGTCACCAGGCCGAGATGCGCCAGCACCGCAAGCGTGGTGGCGCCGGCGAGGCCGATGCCGAGCGCTGCCAGCGCCACCAGGCGGCGGTCGTACATGTCGGCGATCGCACCGGCCGGCATCGCCACCAGCATGATCGGCAGCATCAGGGCGGTCTGCACCAGCGCCACCTTGTCGGCGGACGCGGTCATCTGCGTCATCGCCCAGGCGGCGCCGACGCCGTTGATCATCAGGCCGAGATTGGACAGCAGGCTCGCCAGCCAGATCCGCCGGAACAGCGCGTGCCGCAGCGGCGCCGCGATCCCGTCGCCGGAAAACAGCCCGCGCTTCGCCGTGCCCGCCATCTGGGTCTGACCCTCCGCCGTCCTCGCCGCATCGCCGATTCTTCGACGCTCGAAACAGTGATGCCTGCGAAGCGCTCGCACTGTCCAGAGCCAACGTGGTGGAGGTCTCAGACCAAGCAGCAGCTCAAAGGTGCTGGCTCAGATCGGCGATGGTCGGCGCATCGCCATTCAGAGGATTTTGCGGGTCGCGGCTGTAGCGCAGCGTTTCGAACCGCATCGCGCGGGCGTCGATCATCACCAGCCGTCCGACCAGGCCCTCGCCGAAGCCGACGATCTCGCGGATCGCTTCCAGGGCCATCATCGAGCCGAGCATGCCGGCGAGCGCCCCCATCACCCCGGCCTCCTCGCAGCTCGGCACCGTGCCGGCTGGCGGCGGTTCGGGAAACAGGCAGCGATAGGTCGGGTTGGGCTCGCCCGCGGCGTTGCGTTCGTGGGCGCGGATCGTGGTCAACGATCCGTCGAACTGGCCGAGCGCCGCGGTGACCAACGGTTTTTTCGCCAGATAGCAGGCATCCGACACCAAATAGCGCGTGGCAAAATTGTCCGAGCCGTCGAGCACCAGATCGCAACCGCCGATCAGCGCCAGCGCGTTGGAGCCGTCGAGCCGCACCCGGTGCGACACCACGCGGACGTGCGGGTTCAGCGCCATGATCCGGTTCGCGGCGCTGTCGGCCTTGCGGGCGCCGATGTCCGGCGTTGCGTGGATGATCTGGCGCTGCAGGTTCGACAGCGTGACGATGTCGTCATCGACGATGTCGAGCGTGCCGATCCCGGCGGCCGCGAGATACATCAGCACCGGCGCGCCGAGCCCGCCGGCGCCGACCACCAGCACCCGTGCACTCTTCAGTGCCGCCTGTCCGGGACCGCCGACATCGCGCAGCACGATGTGGCGGGCATAGCGTTCGAGTTCTTCGGCACTCAGCATGATCGGATGGTATCCTTCACTTCAGCGCTCGCGTTAGCACCGTCATCTGGACGACGCGCATCCGGCTCATCCTTTCCCGCAGTCAGGGGCAATTGTCCGGCGGGCGAGCCGTCGCGCGGGTGCCACGCCTCGAACCGGCGCCGCGTTGGCGCCGACCAAGCGATTATGGTTATTTGTGCATGGCGCAACGTTGCTCGGGAATTGTCATGAGATCGATGCTGGCTGCAACCCTGATCGTCGCCGGTGCCGCCACCCTGGCGGCGCATGGCGCGCACGCTGCGCCGAAACAGACCACGGCGGCACCACCCGCGCCGCAGACGCCTGCGGAGACGGCCAAAACGCTGGCGCAGGCGGAGCGTCAGGCGATCCAGTCCGATCTCGCCTGGACCGGCGACTACAACGGCCTGATCAACGGCGAGGTGTCCGACCGGATGATCGCGGCGATCAAGCAGTTCCAGACCAACCAGGGTCACAAGCCGACTGGCGTGCTCAATCCGCAGGAGCGCGGGCAACTCGCCGCGGCGGCGCGCAAGCTGCAGGCCAGCGTCGGCTGGAAGCTGGTGGCCGATCCGGTCACCGGCGCACGGCTCGGCGTGCCCGGCAAACTGGTGCCGCAGCAGACATCGGATGCCAGCGGGACGCGCTGGAGTTCCTCCACCGGCACGATCCAGGTGGCGGCCTCGCGGCGCAAGGAGGCGGACGTCTCGATCGCCAAACTCGCCGAGCAGGAGAAGAAGCTGCCAGGCCGCAAGATCGAGTACAGCGCGGTCCGGCCCGACTTCTTCGTGCTGTCGGGCACCCAGGGTCAGAAGAAGTTCTACATCCGCGGCAGCTTCAAGAATGCCGAGGTGCGGCTGCTCACCGTGCTGTACGATCAGGCCACCGAAGGCACGATGCAGCCGATCGTGGTGGCGATGTCGAGTGCCTACGATCCGTTTCCGGCCGGTGCGCAGGCCGGCCCGCCGCCGCGCAAGAAGGTCGAGTACTCGACCGGCACCATCGTCGGCGCCGACGGCGCGATCCTGGCCGATCGCGAGGCGGTCGACGGCTGTCTGTCGATCGTTGTTGCCGGCTACGGTCCTGCGGATCTGGCCAATCGCAGCAAGGCGCACGAGCTGGCGCTGCTGCGGATCTACGGTGCGTCCGATCTGAAGCCGCTGCCGATCGGCGGTTCCGCCAAGCCCGGAGCGGTCGAGATCACCGGCGTTGCTGATCCGCAGAGCCAGGGCGGCGGCGCGGCCGTCACCACGGTCAAGGCCCAACTCACTCCGGCCGGCAGCGCCGGTGGGCTGGCCGCGACGCCGGCGCCGAGCCTCGGCTTTTCCGGTGCGCCGGCACGGGATGCGGACGGGCGCTTCGCAGGACTGACGACGCTGCGTCTGCCGCTGGTGGCAGGACCGGCGGACAGCGCCGCGGCGCCGCAGGCGGCGCTGATCTCGGCCGACACCGTGCGCGGCTATCTTGCCAGCGTCGGCGTGAAGCTGGCCGACGGCAGCGCCAAGGATGCCAAAGCGAGCGTCGTCCGGGTGATCTGCGTGCGGAAGTAATCCCCGCGGACTCACTACCAGCGTCGTCCGAAGTGATTGAATGAATTCCCTTCATATCTATCACTTCTGACACTTCGGGCACCAGAACGTCGATCGCCCGTTCTGCACGAAGCGCTGCACCGTGCCGCCGCAGGTCGGGCACGGCTCGCCTTCGCGGTCGTAGACCTTGAACGCGTGCTGGAAGTAGCCGAGCTCGCCGCTGGTCTGGCGATGGTCGCGCAGTGACGAGCCGCCGGCCTTGATCGCTTCGCCCAGCACCTCGCGGATCGCCTCGGTCAGCCGCACCGCGTGGTCGGTCGGCTCCTCCTTGCGATTGGCCAGCGTCGCGGCTTTGCGCTTGGGCGACAGGTGCGCGCGGAACAGCGCTTCGCAGACATAGATGTTGCCGAGTCCGGCGACGACGCGCTGGTCGAGCAGCGCCGCCTTCAGAGACGTGTTCTTGCCGACGCAGGCTTTCGCCAGCAGGCTGGCGTCGAACGCGTTGCCGAGCGGCTCGGGGCCGAGGCCCTTCAGATGGGGTTCGGCGTCGATCTCGCTTCGCGGAAACACCTTCATGAAGCCGAAACGGCGCGGGTCGTTGAACACGATGCGGGCACCGGACGCCATTTCGAACACGACATGATCGTGGGTGCGGTCCTCGCTGCGCGGATAGTGGAACTCGCCCGGCTTGGTCTCGCCGTCCGCCTCGACCACCCGGAACGAACCGGACATCCCTAGATGCATCAGCAGCACGTCGCCGCTCGACAGATCCGCCAGCAGATATTTGGCGCGCCGGCCGAGGCCGGTGACGGTCTGGCCGGTGAGTCGGGCGACGAAGTCCTTCTGCAGCGGAAACCGCAAATTCTCCCGGTGCGCCACCGCGCGGTCGATCCGAAAGCCCTCCATCGCCGGCTGCAGCCCGCGGCGGACGGTCTCGACTTCGGGGAGTTCGGGCATCGGGTTCGCTCGGAAAGGGCTTTAAGCCACTCGATTGGCTTGAATTTCAGGCATGGCGGCGACAACCCGGCGATTGCGGCCGGCGCCGGCCGTCGTTGCATTCTACATTTGGCGTCAGCCAGTTAAGGCATTCAGGTGATAGCGCCTCCGCACCAAGCGCGCTATATGGTCCGCCGCGGACCGCCGTTTTCGTGTTTCGGGCGGCAATCGGCCCGAAAAACCGTCCGCGCGCAGGAGTTGAAGGCATGACTGAGCCGGGCGAGACCACGCATTTCGGCTATCGCGACGTTCCGCTGGACGAGAAGCAGACGCTGGTCAACGACGTGTTTCACAGCGTCGCCGGCCGCTACGACCTGATGAACGATCTGATGTCGGGCGGCATGCACCGGTTGTGGAAGGACGTGATGATCACGACCCTCAACCCGCCGCGTGACGACACGCCGTTCCGGCTGCTCGACGTTGCCGGCGGCACCGGCGACATCTCGTTCCGTGCCGCCAAGGCCTCGGGCGCCGGCTTTCACGCCACCGTCTGCGACATCAACACCGACATGCTCGAAGTCGGCCGCCAGCGCGCGGTCGAGCGGAACCTCGACGACAAGGTCGATTTCGTCGAGGGCAACGCCGAGAACCTGCAGTTCGACGACCGCAGCTTCGATGCCTACACCATCGCGTTCGGCATCCGGAACGTGCCGCGGATCGATCTGGCGCTGAAGGAAGCCTATCGGGTGCTGAAGCCGGGCAGCCGCTTCCTGTGCCTGGAGTTCTCGTCGGTCGACGTGCCGGGCCTGTCGAAGCTGTACGATCTGTTCTCGTTCAAGGTGATCCCGGAGATCGGCCGCGTCGTCACCGGCGATGCCGAGAGCTACCAGTATCTGGTCGAATCGATTCGCAAATTCCCCAAGCCGTATGATTTCGCCGAGATGATGCGTGACGCCGGCTTCGCGCGCGCCAACTGGCAGGTGATGAGCGGCGGCATCGTCGCGCTGCATTCGGGCTGGCGTTTGTGATCGCAGCACTCACTCATCTGGCGCGGCTCGGCCGCGCCGCCTTCGTGTTCGCGCGCGAGGGCGTGTTCGGCGTTGTCGATCCGGGTTTGATTCCGCCGGCCGGCCAAGTGCCGGTGCGGCTGGCGCGGCTGATCGAGCGCGGCGGCGCCAAGTCCGGGCCGCGGCTGTCGCGGGCGCTGACCCGCCTCGGCCCGGCCTATCTCAAGCTCGGACAATTCCTCGCCACCCGTCCCGACGTGGTCGGTGTGGCGATGGCGCGCGATCTGGAAAGCCTGCAGGACCGGCTGCCGCCGTTTTCGCAGGAGGAGGCCGAGCAGGCGATCGCCGCCTCGCTGGAACGCCCGGTTCGTGACGTGTTCGTCAGCCTCAGCGCGCCGGTCGCGGCCGCCTCGATCGCCCAGGTGCATCGCGGCGAGATCGAGGTCGACGGGGTGCGCAAGCAGGTCGCCGTCAAGGTGCTGAGGCCGAACGTGTCGGCGCGGTTCAGGCGCGATCTGTCCGACTTCTTCTATGTGGCCGAGAAGGCGGAAATCTATTCGGCCGAAGCGCGTCGGCTGCGGCTGGTCGAAGTCATCAACACCATGTCGCGCTCGGTCGCGATGGAGATGGACCTGCGGCTGGAGGCGGCCGCGGCGTCCGAGATGGCCGAGAACACCAAGGACGATCCGGACTTCCGCGTCCCCACCGTCGACTGGAATCGCACCACCCACAACGTGCTGACGATGGAGTGGATCGACGGCATCCCGCTCAACGATCACGCCCGCCTCCAGGCCGCAAATGTCGACACCGTCGAGCTCGGCCGCAAGGTGATCCAGAGCTTCCTGCGCCACGCGCTGCGCGACGGCTTCTTCCATGCCGACATGCATCCCGGCAATCTGTTCCTGGGCAGCGACGGGCGCCTGGTCGCGGTCGATTTCGGCATCATGGGGCGGTTGTTGCCGAACGAGCGGCGATTCCTCGCCGAAATCCTGCTCGGCTTCATCACCCGTAATTATCGCCGCGTCGCCGAGGTGCATTTCGAAGCCGGCTACGTGCCGCCGCATCACTCGGTGGAGAATTTCGCGCAAGCGATCCGTGCGATCGGCGAGCCGATCCACAATCGCACGGCCGAAGAAATCTCGATGGCCAAGCTGCTGACGCTGCTGCTCGAGGTCACCGGCCTGTTCGACATGCGGACCCGGCCGGAGCTGATTCTGCTGCAGAAGACCATGGTGGTGGTCGAGGGCGTGGCGCGGTCGTTCGATCCGAAGCTCGACATCTGGAAGGTGGCCGACCCGGTGGTGCGCGAATGGATCCAGCGCAATCTGGGTCCGATCGGCAAGGTCGAGGGCGCGCTCGCCGGCGCCGGCGAGCTGGGCCACACCTTGAGCGGCCTGCCGACCATCGTGTCGCGCGCGGTCACCGTGCTGAACCAGCTCGAGGTGATGACCAAGGACGGCCTGGTGCTGGCGCCGGAGACCATCGCCGCGATCGGCCGCACCGAGCGGGGGCGCACCCGTGGCCGGACGGTGGCGCTGTGGGTGATCGCCGCGACCTTCATCGGCGTCCTGATCGCGCTGTCGCGGATGATCTGACCGCATTGCACTCATCTCTTGAATGCAATGCGAGCGTCGACTAGCCTTCCTCCATGGCCAATCTGACGATCCGCAAGCTCGACGATCTCCTCAAAGCCGAACTGCGCCAGCGCGCGGCCGCCAACGGCCGTTCGATGGAAGACGAGGTTCGGGTCATCCTGCGCGATGCCTGCCACAAGCGGCTCGGCTTCGCGGAGCCCGCCTCCGCCGAGCTGTCCGTTCCCCCCGCCCCGGCGCCCGATGATCCGCCGGATGGCGCGCGTCTCCAGTCGCAGCCGGATGGGGCGCGGGTGACCCTGATCGTCGGCGGCGGCATCGCGGCCTATAAGTCGATGGACCTGATCCGCCGGCTGAAGGAGCGCGGCGCCGATGTCCGCGTGGTGCTGACCAAGGCCGCGCAGCAATTCGTCACGCCGCTGACCGCGAGCGCGCTGTCGCATCAGCGCTGCTACACCGATCTGTTCGATCCTGCGAGCGAGTTCGATGCCGGACACATCCGTCTGGCGCGCGACTGCGACCTGATCGTCGTCGCGCCGGCGACCGCCGACCTGATGGCCAAGATCGCCGGCGGCCATGCCGACGATCTTGCGACCGCGATCCTGCTCGCCACCAATCGCCAGATCCTGCTGGCGCCGGCGATGAATCCGCTGATGTGGAACAACGCCGCGACCCGGCGCAACGTCGCTCAGCTCAGGCAGGACGGCGTCGCGATGGTCGGCCCCAATGCCGGCGAGATGGCCGAGCGCGGCGAGGCGGGGGTCGGCCGGATGGCGGAGCCGATCGAGATTGCGGCCGCGGCCGAAGCGCTGTGGCGGCCGCGGCCGCCGAAGCCGCTGCTCGGCAAGCGCGTGCTGATCACCGCAGGCCCGACCCACGAGCCGATCGATCCGGTGCGCTACATCGCCAATCGCTCGTCCGGCAAACAGGGCTACGCGATCGCAGCGGCTGCTGCCGCCGCCGGCGCGGAGGTCGCTCTGATCTCTGGTCCGGTCGAATTGCGGGCGCCGGCAGATGTTGATCTCACCCGGGTGGAGTCGGCACGCGAGATGCTTGCTGCCGTCCAATCCGCGTTGCCGGCGGATGTGGCGATTTTCGCCGCCGCGGTGGCGGACTGGCGGGTTGCGGCCGAAGGCGAGCAGAAGCTGAAGAAGGGCGCCGGCGGGCCGCCGCCGCTGCAGCTCACCGAAAACCCCGACATCCTGGCGACGATCTCGAAACTGACCGAAAGCCGGCCGCCGCTGGTGATCGGCTTTGCGGCCGAGACCGAAAACCTGATCGACAATGCGACCGCAAAGCTGGCCCGCAAGGGCTGCGACTGGATCGTCGCCAACGACGTCTCGCCGGCCACCGGCGTGATGGGCGGCGATCGCAACACCGTGCATCTGCTGATACGCCACGGTGCCGCCACCGATCTCGAATCGTGGCCGCTGATGACCAAGGACGAAGTCGCGACCGCGCTGGTGGCTCGGATCGTCCAAACCATGGCAGTTCCCGCATGACCCAAGTGATCACCGTTTCGATTCGCCACCTGCCGCACGGCGAAGGCCTGCCGCTGCCGGAGTATCAGACCGCGCATGCCGCCGGGCTCGACCTGATCGCAGCCGTCCCGCAGGATGCGCCGCTGACGCTCCAGCCCGGCTGCTACGTACTGGTTCCCACCGGTCTCACCATCGCGCTTCCGCAAAACTACGAGGCCCAGGTTCGGCCGCGTTCGGGCCTTGCCGCCAGACACGGCGTCACCGTGCTGAACGCGCCGGGCACGATCGATGCCGATTATCGCGGCGAAATCGGCGTGCTGCTGATCAATCACGGCAGCGGGCCGTTCACCATCCGGCGCGGCGAGCGGATCGCTCAGATGGTGATCGCGCCGGTCAGCCGCGCCGAGTTCGTCGCGGTCGAGGCGCTGCCCGAGAGCGATCGCGGGGCCGGCGGTTTCGGTTCGACCGGCCGCTGAGTAGCGATTTGCGTTGAGGTGCTACTTCCGCGACTCCACTAGATTTAGTGTCAAGCGCGGCCGGAATTGCTGTCGGAAAATATAAACCGTCCGTTTACGAACGGTCGCGTCTCCGTTCACGGTCTGGACTCTTACCCGCCGAGTCGCGATGGCGATAATGTCGCTTGATTCGGCTATGGCGCGGCTTGTGAGTTGCGCCGTGCGGTTTGGGGCAATCGATGTCAGGCGTATTGGGGTCCATACGTCGGACCAGTCTGTCGTGCACCTCCCTGGTGCATGGTTTGGCTGGGACGGCAGTGATGGTCGCGTCGTCGCCGGCGCGAGCCGCAGACGATCACTTGGCCGCCATCACCTCGTCGCTGCTGCTGGATCTGAACCGCCACGAGATGATGACGCTGATCATCGCGCTCGCGGCGCTCGGCTTTTCGGTGATGTCGGCGATCATGCTGGTGCGGACGCGGCAACGCGCGGCGGCGCGCGAGGCCGGGCTGCGGGCCGACCTGCAGGGACTGCAGGCCGAGTCGGATCGCTTCCAGGCGTTGCTGTTCGCCGAGCCGCAGGTGCTGATCTCCTGGATCGCCGGTGACAGCCGGCCGCGGATCAGCGGCGACACCGCACTGTTTCTGCCCGCCGAGCCCCAGAGTCGCCAGCCGCAGCGCATCCTCGCCTTCGGAACCTGGCTGCCGCCGGAGCCGGCGTTGCAGATGGACCACGCCGTCGATGCGCTGCTCGACAAGGGTGAAGGCTTTCTGTTGCAACTCGTCACCTCGAACGGCCGGTCGATCGAGGCGATGGGGCGTGCGGTGGGCGGTCAGGCCGTCGTCCGCATCCGCGAGCTGAGTGGCGTCCGCCGGGAGCTCGCAGACATGACGCGGCGCTTCAAAGCGCTGCAGGAAGAAACCGAGATGCTGCGCGGCTTCGCCACCGCGGCGCCCTGGCCGATCTGGACCCGCCGCGCCGACGGTACACTCAGCTTCGCCAATGCCGCCTACGCGCGCGCGACCGATGCCAGCGATGCGGCGGATGCGATCGGCCGCAATCTCGAACTGCTCGATACCGGCGACCGCGCCGCTCTGGCCCGCTCGCTCGGCGACAGCGCCGAATTCACTGGCCGGTTGCCGATCGTGGTCGGTGGCGAGCGCCGCTATTTCGACGTGCGGGCGCTCAAGGTGCCCGGCGGCAGCGCCGGCATTGCGGTCGATGCCACTGAAACCGCCGCGCTCGGTGTCGCGCTGGAGCGCATGGCGGATGCACATCGCCGGACGCTCGATCAGCTTTCGTCCGGTGTCGCAGTGTTCGATGCGCAGCGGCGGCTGAAATTCTACAACGACTCCTATCGCAAACTCTGGGACCTCGACCGCATCTTCCTCGATAGCCATCCCGACGACTCCACCGTGCTCGACCGGCTGCGCGCCGAGCGCAAGCTGCCGGAGGAGCGTGACTTCAAGGCGTGGAAGAACAAGCTGCACGAAGCCTATCGGGCGGTCGAGGCCGACAAGGACGTCTGGTATCTGCCGGACGGCCGCGCCGTCAGCATCATCACCACGCCCAATCCGGAAGGCGGCGTCACCTATCTGTTCGACGACGTCACCGAGAGCCTCGACCTCAAGCGCCGCTACGGCGGTCTGATCGACGTCCAACGCGAGACGCTGGACAACCTGTCCGAGGCGGTCGCGGTGTTCGGCTCCAACGGCTGCGCGCAGTTGTTCAATCCGCCGTTCGCGCGGATGTGGAACCTGTCCGCCGAGGCGATGCAGAGCCAGCCGCACATCGAGGCGATCGAGACGTGGTGCCGGCCGCTGTTCGACGACGACGTGTTCTGGCAGGCGCTGCGCGGCGCCATCACCGGCATCGACGATCGCCGCCATGTGCTGCTCAAGCTCGAGCGCAAGGACGGCAGCGTGCTGGCCTGCAAGACGATGCCGCTGCCCGACGGCGCCACGATGCTGACGTTCCAGGACCTCACCGACACCGAGAACGTCGAGCGGGCGCTGCGCGAGCGCAACGAAGCGCTGGAGACCGCCGATCGGATCAAGATCGATTTCGTCCACCACGTCTCGTACGAGCTGCGTTCGCCGCTGACCACGATCATCGGCTTCGCGCATTTCCTCAGCGATTCCTCGACCGGGCCGCTCACCGACAAGCAAGCCGAGTACGTGAACTACATCACGACCTCGACCAACGCGCTGATGGCGATCATCAACAACATCCTCGATCTCGCCAGCATCGATGCCGGGGCGATGACGCTCAATCTGGGGCCGATCGACATCCGCAAGGCGATCGACGCCGCGGCGGAAGGGATTCAGGATCGACTGGCCCGCGACCAGATCGCGCTGCAGATCGACGTCGATCCGGAGATCGATCGTTTCGTCGGCGACGAGCGGCGCGTCGTGCAGGTTCTGTACAATCTGCTGGCCAATGCGGTGGACTTCTCGCCGCCGCAGGGGACGGTCCGGTTGACGGTTCGCAGGGGCGAAACCCGGGTGGCGTTCACCGTCGCAGATGCCGGTCCGGGGATCGCGCCGGCGTTCAAGGACAGGATGTTCGATCTGTTCGAAAGCGACCCGCAGGGCTCGCGGCATCGCGGCGCAGGCCTCGGATTGTCACTGGTGCGCTCGTTCGTCGAACTGCACGGCGGCAAGGTCGAAGTCGAGTCGACGGTCGGCCGCGGAACCTCGGTGACCTGCGAGTTTCCGCTCGAGCAGTCCGCCCAACGCCACGCGGCCGAATGAGCGCGGCGGCGACATTCTCAGTCGCGCTGGCCAACGAGGCGGCGACCACGCGGCTGATGGCCGAGGTCGCGCTGCTGATCGGTCCCGGCGACGTCGTCACCCTGTCGGGCGATCTCGGCGCCGGCAAAACCGCTGCGGCGCGGGCGATGATCCGCTATCTCGCGGCCGACGACACGCTCGAAGTGCCGAGCCCGACCTTCACGCTGGTTCAGACCTACGATCTGCCGCCTTATCCGCTCCTGCATGCGGATCTGTATCGGGTCGAGGATCCGTCGGAACTGGAAGAGATCGGCCTGTCGCCGCTGCCGGACGGCACCGTGGCGCTGATCGAATGGCCCGAGCGCGCTGGCGCGGCGCTGCCGGAAGACCGCATCGACATCGCGCTCAGTCATCGTCCGGCGCTCGGCCCATCGGCGCGCGCGGCGGAAATCACCGGCCACGGCAAGGCCGTGAAGCAGGTCGAACGGCTCGCCGCGCTGCGCAGCTTCATCGAGACCGCCGGCTATGCCGAGGCCGAGCGTCTGCACATGCCGGGCGATGCCTCGACGCGCTCCTACGCCCGGCTGCAGCGCGGCACCGAAAGCGTGATTTTGATGAACGCGCCGCGCCGTCCCGATGGGCCGGCGCTGTATGCCGGCAAGAGCTACAGCGCTGCGGTGCATCTGGCCGAGGACGTCCGGCCGTTCGTCGCGATCGGTCAGGGCCTGCGCGAGCGCGGCTTTTCCGCCCCCGCCATTCATCATGCCGATCTCGATGCCGGCTTCCTGATCACCGAGGATCTCGGCAGCGTCGGTGTGGTCGAGGGTGATCCGCCGGCGCCGGTGGTGGCTCGCTATCAGGCCGCCACCGACATGCTGGCGGCGCTGCATGCCAAGCCGCTCCCTGATCATCTTCCGCTGTCGCCGCGCGAAAGCTACGCGGTGCCGACCTTCGACGAAGACGCCATGATGATCGAAGTCGGGCTGCTGCCGGAGTGGTATCTGCCGGATCGCGGCGTGATCCCGACCGAGGCGCTGCGCGCCGAATTCGTCGCGTTGTGGCGCAAGCTGCTGGCCGACATTGCCCGCGAAGCACGGACCTGGGTGCTGCGCGACTTTCACTCACCCAACCTGATCTGGCTCGGCGACCGCCCCGGCATCGAGCGGGTCGGGATCATCGACTTTCAGGATACCGTACTGGGGCCCGCCGCCTACGACGTGGTCTCGTTGCTGCAGGACGCCCGGATCGACGTGCCGGAAGCGGTCGAATTGTCGCTGCTCGGCCGCTACGTCAAAGCACGGCTGGCGGCCGATTCTGAATTCGACGCTGCCGGCTTTGCGCGGCTGTATGCGGTGATGTCGGCGCAGCGAAATACGCGGCTGCTCGGAACTTTCGCCCGGCTCAACCGGCGGGACGGCAAGCCGCACTACCTGAAGCATCAGCCGCGGGTGTGGGCGTATCTTGCACGCTCGCTGGCCCATCCGGCGCTCGCCGAGGTCCGGGCCTGGTACCGCGCCCAGGTGCCGCCACCGCTCTGATTCGGCGGATTTCCTTTACGCATCTTTAGAGCCGGCCCCGTAGTGTTGCGGGGTCGCTGCGGCACGGCCCAGCGGCGCCAAGACCGAACTGCAGGACGATGGAATGGTTGCCGAACGCAATAAGGACGGCCGCGTCGTGTTCGATCGCGGGTTGCGGGCTCAGATGATGGCGATCGACGGCACCTGGCGCCGTCCCTGTCTGATCGAAGACGTCTCCGAGCTCGGAGCCAAGCTGACGATCGAAGGCTCGGTCGAAGGCCTCAATTTGAAGGAATTCTTCCTGCTGCTGTCGTCGACGGGGTTGGCGTATCGGCGCTGCGAGCTGAGCTGGATCAATGGCGACCAGATCGGCGTCACCTTCCTGCGTCTCGACAAGAAAAAGAAGCGCCCGGCCGCACAGGTGGAGAACGCCTGAGCCGGCTCGCCGATCGGGCCGGAACGGACCGCCCGCGTCGTATCGTCGTCATGATCGCAGACTACCCAGTGACCGCCTCCGATAGACCGATCGGGGCAGCGTGATACAATCGATTCGCGCCGTTTTGGCGCGTTCCGAGTCGGAGAACATGACGGTTCGTCCCCATAAAGCCATGGTGCTGGCCGCTGGCCTCGGCCTGCGGATGCGCCCGCTCACCGATCACATGCCGAAGCCGTTGGTGCGAGTCGCCGGCCGTCCGCTGCTCGACCACGTGCTCGACCGGCTCGCCGAAGTCGGCGTCGCCGAAGCGGTGGTGAACGTCCACTATCTGCCGGACCAGATCATCGACCACGTTGCGGGACGGCAGAGCCCGCGGGTGATGATTTCCGACGAACGCGGTCAGGTGCTCGGCACCGGCGGTGCGGTGGTCAAGGCGCTGCCGCTGCTCGGCGATGCGCCGTTCTATCATCTCAACGCCGACACGGTCTGGATCGACGGCGTCCGGCCGAACCTGGCGCGCCTCGCCGAAGCGTTCGATCCGGTACGGATGGACATCCTGCTGCTGATGGCGCCGACTGCGGCCAGCATCGGCTATGCGGGCAAGGGCGACTTCGCGATGAGCCCGGACGGCACCCTGCACAAGCGGAAAGAGACCGAGGTGGTGCCGTTCGTCTATGCGGGCGCCGCGATCATGTCGCCGGCGATCTTCCAGGATGCGCCGCAGGGCGAATTCTCGCTGACCAGGATGTTCGATCGCGCTGCCGAACAACAGCGGCTGTTCGGCCTGCGGCTCGACGGGGTGTGGATGCATGTCGGCACGCCCGAGGCGGTGACGGCGGCGGAACGGGCGTATCTCGCCAGCGTGGCCTGAGCCCGCCACCTCCTTTCGCCGGATTGGCCGTGTCATGATGGCGCGAGCGAATCAGGACATCGATGCACGTCTTCAGCGTTCCATCTTCGGCGCCGTTTCTGCGCACGGTCATCGCGGCCCTGGTCGACGGCCGGCTGGTCGACGGCTTCGAGGCGCGTAGCGCGCCGGAGCGGCTCGCCGACGCCACGCTGTATCTGCCGACCCGCCGCGCCGGCCGGATGGCGCGCGAGATTTTCCTCGACGTGCTCGGCACCGATGCGGTGTTGCTGCCGCGGATCGTCGCGCTCGGCGATATCGACGAAGACGAGCTGGCGTTTTCGCAGGCCGCATCCGGCCTCGCCGATCTCGAGATTCCGCCGGCGCTCGACGGGCTGCCGCGCCGGCTGCTGCTGGCGCAACTGATCGCAAGCTGGGCGGCGCGGCTGAAGCCGGACGATCCGGTGCAGGCGCCGCTGGTGGTCGGCGGACCGGCCTCGGCGCTGGCGCTCGCCGACGATCTGGCGCGGCTGATCGACGACATGTCGACCCGCGGCGTCGATTGGTCGGCGCTCGGCACGCTGGTGCCCGATGCGTTCGATCGCTACTGGAGCCTGACGCTCGATTTCCTCAAGATCGCCGGCCACACCTGGCCGCAACATCTGAAAGAGACCGACCGGATCGAACCGGCGGCTCGCCGCGACCGGCTGATCGACGCCGAGGCGCAGCGGCTGGCGACCCAGCGCAGCGGCCCGGTGATCGCCGCCGGCTCGACCGGCTCGATGCCGGCGACCGCGAAGCTGCTCACCGCGATCGCGCGATTGCCGCATGGCGCGGTGGTGCTGCCTGGCCTCGATGTCGATCTCGATGATGCGGCATGGGATCTGATCGGCGGCAGCCGGGACCGGCAGGGCAAGCTCGTCACACCGCCATCGCCGAACCATCCGCAATACGCCATGCATAGCCTGCTCGACCGGATGGGCGTAGGACGTCGGGATGTGCAGCAACTCGGTACGCCCGCTCGGCACGGCCGCGAACTCCTCACCTCCGAGGCGTTGCGGCCGTCATCGGCAACCGCCGTATGGCACGATCGGCTGAAGGATGCCGACGTCGATCGCCTGATCGGCGAAGGTACCGGCGGGCTGACGCTGATCGAAGCGCCGAATTCGGAAGCCGAGGCGCTGGCGATCGCGGTGGTGCTGCGTGAGGCGCGGGAGCAGGGCAAGACCGCCGCGCTGGTCACGCCGGATCGCGCGCTGGCGCGCCGCGTGGTCGCTGCACTCGGCCGCTGGCATCTTCCGGTCGACGATTCCGGCGGCGACTCGCTGATGGAGACGCAGCCCGGCATTTTTGCGCGGCTTGCGGCCGAGGCTGCACTTGAAGGCTGCGAGCCGGCGACATTGCTGGCTCTGCTCAAGCATCCGCTGCTCCGGCTCGGCCGCGCTGATCATGGCTGGCGCCGCGCGATCGAAACCCTGGAGCTGGCGCTGCTGCGCGGCCCGCGGCCGCCTGCCGGCTGCCACGGGCTCGCCAAGGAGTTCGCAATCTTTCGGATTGAACTCGCCAAGCTGAAGCGCGGCGAGGCCAGCGCGCTGCATCCGTCCGAGCCGCGCACACGATTGTCGGAGCCGAGCCTCGACGATGCGCAGGCGCTGATCGCGCAGCTCGAGGCCGCGCTCGCACCGCTGGAGACGTTCGGACCGAGCCCGCTCGATCTGTGCGAGATCGGCGCGCGGCATCGCGACGTCTTGAAGGCGTTGACGGCCGATCACGACGGCATCGCCGAAGCCTTCGAAGGCCCGCAAGGTTCGGCACTGCTGCGAGCGTTCGACGATCTCGCCGCGGTCGGGCCGGCGAGCGGCGTGCTGGTCGCTGCGCGTGACTATGGCGAAGTGTTCGAGACCGCGTTCGGCGATCGCGTCGTCCGCCGTCCCGAACTCGCCGAGGCGCCGATCCGGATCTATGGCCCGCTCGAAGCCCGTCTGACGCAGCAGGACCGGGTCGTGCTCGGCGGCTTGGTCGAGGGCGTCTGGCCGCCGGCGCCGCGGATCGACCCGTGGCTGAGCCGGCCGATGCGGCACGAACTCGGGCTCGATCTGCCGGAGCGCCGCATCGGCCTGTCGGCGCACGACTTCGCGCAGGCGCTCGGCGCCGACGAAGTGTTCATTGCCCACGCCGCCAAGGTCGGCGGTGCGCCCGCGGTGGCGTCGCGCTTCCTGCACCGGCTCGAAGCGGTCGCCGGCGAGGATCGCTGGAAGGCGATGAAGGCGCGCGGGCAGATCTATCTGGATTACACGCACGAACTCGATCGCCCCGAGAGCGTGACGCCGATCGCGCAGCCTGCACCGAGGCCGCCGCGGATCGCGCGGCCGCTGAAACTGCCGGTCACCGCGATCGAGGATTGGCTGCGCGATCCGTACACGATCTACGCCAAGTACATCCTGCGGCTGTCGCCGCTCGATCCGGTCGACATGCCGCTGTCGGGTGCCGATCGCGGCTCGGCGATCCATGCGGCGCTCGGCGAATTCACCGAACGCTATCAGGACGCGCTGCCGGACGATCCGGTGACGGCGCTGCGCGAGATCGGCCAGAAACACTTCGCGCCGCTGATGGGGCATGCCGAGGCGCGCGCATTGTGGTGGCCGCGCTTCCTGCGGATCGCGACCTGGTTCGCTACGTGGGAGCAGCAGCGCCGTACCGGCGTTGTACAGGTACAGGCGGAGCGCCGCGGCACGCTGACGATCCCGCTTGGTGGCGAACGCAATTTCGAACTGTCGGCGCGTGCCGACCGCATCGAACGGCGCGATGACGGCAGCTACGCGATCCTCGACTACAAGACCGGACATCCGCCGACCGGCAAACAAGTGCGGATGGGGCTGTCGCCGCAGCTTACACTGGAAGCGGCGATTTTGCGCGACGGTGGCTTTGCGGATATTCCGGCGGCCGCCTCGGTGAGCGAGCTCACTTACGTCAAGCTGAGCGGTAATACGCCGCCGGGTGATGAGCGCGTGCTCGAGCTGAAGATCGAGCGCAAGGACGAACCACAGCACCCCGACGATGCCGCCGATGAAGCCCGTGCCAAGCTGGAAGGATTGGTCCGCCGCTTCGAGGACGAGAAGCAGCCCTATCGTTCGCTGGTGCTGTCGATGTGGTCGCAGCGCTACGGCACCTATGATGATCTGGCGCGGATCAAGGAATGGTCGGCGGCCGGCGGTCGCGGAGACGCGACGTCATGAGCCGCGTCATTCCCAACGAGGCCCGCGCCCGGCAGGAGATCGCCTCCGATCCGTCGGCATCGGTGTTCGTCTCCGCCAATGCCGGCTCCGGCAAGACCCATGTGTTGGTGCAGCGCGTGATCCGGCTGCTGCTCGACGGCGTCTCGCCGGAGCGCATCCTGTGTATCACCTTCACCAAGGCGGCCGCCGCCAACATGGCGGAGCGGGTGTTCACCACGCTCGGCCATTGGGTGAAGCTCGACGACGACGCGCTGACAACCGCGATCGGGGCTACCGGGGTCAAAACGGTCGGGCCTTCGCTGTTGGCGCAGGCGCGGAAACTGTTCGCCTGCGCGCTGGAGACGCCGGGCGGGCTGAAGGTGCAGACCATCCACGCGCTGTGCACGCGGCTGCTGCAGCAGTTTCCGTTCGAGGCCAACGTGCCGGCGCGATTCAGCGTGCTCGACGATCGCGATCAGGCCGAGCTGATGCAGCGCGCCAGCCTCGACGTGCTGCTGCGCGCCGCTGCGGCGCCGGACAGCGATGCCGGGCGCGCGCTGGCGTTTGCGATGACCAGCGCTGCCGACGTCACCTTCCGCGACGTGGTGCAGGAAGCCTGCATGAGCCGCGACCGCTTCATGGCGTGGGTGGCGCAGGCCGGCAGCGTCGAGCGTGCGATGGCGCAATTGTCCGCCACGCTTGGCGTTGCGCCGGACGATAGCTGCGAGGCGGCCGATCGCGACATCGTCGATGGCCCGAACCTGCCGCGATCGGAATGGGCTGCGGTCGCGGCGACCTTCGAAGGCGGCAGCGCGAACGATCAGGCGCAGGGCAGGCGGTTGCGCGCCGCGCTGGCGCTGGCGGATACGGCGCAGATCGAGGCCTATCTCCAGGTGTTCTTCACCAAGGAGAGCGGCCTGCGCAAAAGCCTGATTACCAAGAAGCTCGGTGACGGCGCGCCCGGCCTCGCCGAAAGGCTGCAGCGCGAAGGCGCCCGGCTTGCCGGGTTGCTCGAACGACGCCGCGCGCTGGCGTTGCGCGAGCGCACACGGGCGCTGCTGGTGATCGCCGCGCAGGTCGCCGGCAACATCGCGCGCGAAAAGCGCGAACGCGGGCTGCTCGACTACGACGATTTGATCGACAAGACGCTGGCAATGCTCGACAGCGGCGCGGCCGGCTGGGTGCATTTCAAGCTCGACCGCGGCGTCGATCACGTGCTGATCGACGAGGCGCAGGATACCTCGCCGAAGCAGTGGAAGATCGTGGCGCGGCTGATCGACGAATTCACCGCCGGCGAGGGCGCGCGCGATGGCATCAAACGCACCATCTTCGCGGTCGGCGACGAGAAGCAGTCGATCTTCTCCTTTCAGGGCGCGGTGCCGAAGGAGTTCGCCGAGTGGCGTGACCTGTTGCAGCGGCGGTTCACCGGCGCCGGCCTGACCTTCGAAAAGGTTTCGTTCAACTACTCGTTCAGGTCCGGCGCCGCGATCCTGCAGTCGGTCGATCACGTGTTTCGCGATCCGGCGATCTATCGCAGCATCCACGCCGATATCGACTATCCAGTCCACGCGTCGCTCGCAGATGCTGGACCGAGCCTGATCGATCTGTGGCCACTGGAAGTTCCGGACGATCGTCAGCAGATCGAAGGTTGGCAGGCGCCGTTCGACGCGGTGTCCGAAACCAGTCCCGAGGTTCGGCTTGCCGACAAGGTGCGAGGCGAAATCAGCGAACTGATCGGCCGCGGCACCCGGACCGGGCCGGTCGGCCAGCGCCGTCCGCTGAGCTACGGCGACGTGCTGATCCTGGTGCGGCGGCGCGGCTCGGCGTTCGACGCGGTGATCCAGGCATTGAAGCGCGGCGGCATCCCAGTGGCGGGCGCCGACCGGCTGAAGCTGACCGAGCACATCGCGATCATCGACCTGATGAATCTCGCCGACGCACTGCTGCTGCCGCAGGACGATCTGGCGCTCGCAGTGGCGCTGAAAAGTCCGCTGTTCGGGCTCGACGACGACGACCTGTTCAAGCTGGCCTGGCAGCGCAAGGGTTCGCTCCGTGCCGCGCTCGCCGATCATGCCGCGGGCGATCAGAAGTTTGCGGCCGTGCAGCGCCGGCTGGAAAGCTACGCGGCGCGGGCGCAGGTCGAAACGCCGTTCGGATTCTACGCCTGGCTGCTCGGCGGCGATGGCGCCGACAGCGGCCGCGCCCGAATCCTGCGCCGGCTCGGGCCGGAGGCCAACGATGCGCTCGACGAGTTTCTCGAACTGGCGCTTAGCTTCGAACAGAAGCGGGCGCCGTCGCTGCAGGGCTTCATGGCGTGGCTGCGCGAGGCCGACACCGAGATCAAGCGCGACATGGAGATCTCCCGCGACGAAGTCCGGGTGATGACGGTGCACGGCGCCAAGGGGTTGGAAGCGCCTGTGGTGTTCCTGATCGACACCACCTCGTCGCCGGCCGACACCCAGCGGCTCAATCTGATTCGGCTGCCCGGCGGCAACGCCGCGCCGGGCTCGGTCGCCGCGATGGTGTGGGCCGGCCGCAAGGCCGACGATCCGAGCGTCGTCGAGCAGGCGCGCAGCGCGATGATCGAGGAGACCGAGGACGAGTATCGCCGGCTGCTTTATGTTGCGATGACCCGCGCGGCCGACCGGCTGATCGTCGGCGGCTGTATGCCGGGCAACCGCAACGAGGTGCGCCCGCATTCCTGGTACGACCTGATCAGCAAGGGGCTGGAATCGTCCGGGCTGGCGATGCAGTCGGTCCCGCCGGACGGCGTAATCAAGCGCTATTGCCGCCCGGAGGATGTGATCGAGGAAACCGGCTCTGCGATGCCGAGCCAGGAGGCGACGGTTACGTCGCTGCCCGATTGGCTGCGCCGGCCGGCGCCCGGTCTGCCGTCCGCCGAGCAGGTGCTGCGGCCCTCGGATGCCGAGGACGACGATCGGCGCCGGCTGCGCCCAGGGGAGTCTGATGCCAGCCGCAGCCGCGCGCTGCAGCGCGGCACGCTGGTGCATCGGCTGCTGCAATCGTTGCCGGACATTGCCGCTGGCGATCGCTCCGCGGCGGCCGGCCGGTTCCTCGCCCGCAACGCACCCGATTGGAATAGCGAAGACCGCGACGCGCTCGCCGCCCAGGTGCTCGGGCTGATTGCCGATGCCAGGTTCGCGGCAGTGTTCGGCCCCGGCAGCCGCGCCGAGGTGCCGATCGTCGGCCGGCTGCAGCGCCGGGGCGGCCCGGTGCTGGTGTCCGGTCAGATCGACCGCCTGGTGGTGACCGAGACCGAGGTCCTGATCGTCGATTACAAGACCAACCATGCTCCGCCGCGGGTCGAGGCCGAGGCGCCGCGCGCTTACGTCCGCCAGCTCGCCCGCTACCGCGCGGTGCTCGGCGCGATCTATCCACAGCGCACCGTCCGGGCCGCCCTGCTCTGGACTGAAGCGGCTGAAATCATGGAGATTTCGGCCTCTGCGCTGGACGCGGAGCAGGCCGATCTGACGGTGCCGTGAGCCGTGCTTGACCGCACCGCGGTGCGTTCCTACGTTCACCCGTCATCACGGCGCGATTCCCGCCGCCGCTCTTCATCCGGTTTCACGAGGTATCCCATGGCCGTTGGTAAGGTGTCAGACGCCGATTTCGAAAACGAGGTTCTCAACGCCCAGGGGCCTGTGGTGGTGGACTTCTGGGCCGAGTGGTGTGGCCCGTGCCGCATGATCGCGCCGGCGCTCGACGAAATCGCCGGGGCGATGGGTGACAAGGTCAAGATCGTGAAGCTCAACGTCGACGAGAGCCCGGTTACCGCCTCGAAGTACGGCGTGATGTCGATCCCGACCCTGATGATCTTCAAGGGCGGCGAGATGGCCTCGCGACAAGTCGGCGCAGCGCCGAAGGCCAAGCTGCAGCAGTGGATCAGCGCTGCGGTCTGAACTCAGGCGCACGATGAACGCTCTGAAACGGTCGGCATCCGCCGGCCGTTTTGCTTTTGTACGCGCCTTGCTCGCAATGCGGTTGGGTCCGATAGCGGCTTCTCAACTCGTCCTGACCGGCCATGACGACGGATGTGGACTAACTCGGCGGTGTGCCGTTGAGGCTCAGCACATGACCGGCGAGATACAGCGAGCCGGTGATCAGGATCCGCGGCGGCAGTTCGTAAGCCAGCGCCGCGATCCGCCGCAGCGCCGCCGGGACGTCGGCGGCGAGATCCACCCGCAGGTCGAGGGTGCGGCCGGCGTCTGCCAGCGCTTCCGGCGCCATCGCGCCGGCCCGGTCCGGGATCGGTACCACGATCAGGTGACGCGTCAGCCCGGTGAAGTTGGCGAGGAACGCGGCGGCGTCCTTGTTGGCCATCATGCCGGCGATCAGCACCAGCGGCCGTGACACCCGCTCTTCGAGGTCGCCCAGCGCTGCGGCGGCGACGCGTCCGCCGTCGGCATTGTGGCCGCCGTCGAGCCAAAGTTCGCAGCCGGCCGGTGCGTCATCGAGCAGTTTGCCGGACGTGATCCGCTGCATCCGCGCCGGCCACTCCGCCGCCAGCAGCCCGGCCTGGTAGGCGCTCTGCGGAATCGTGAAGTGCGATTGCGCCCGCAGCGTCGCGATCGCGAGGCCGGCATTGTCGATCTGATGCCGGCCGAACAGTTTGGGGGCGGTGAGATCGAGCAGGCCGCGTTCGTCCTGATAGGCGAGCCGGCCATGTTCGAGCTGGACGTGCCATTGCTGGCCGCAGGCGAACAGCGGGGCGCGCAGCCGCTTGGCCTCACGTTCGATCACTTCCATCGCCTCGTCGCGCTGCTCGGCGACGATCACCGGCGCGCCGCGGCGCAGGATGCCGGCCTTTTCGGCCGCGATGTCGGCGACGGTCGGCCCGAGAAACTCGGTGTGGTCGATGCTGATCGGCGTCAGCACGCAAGCGAGCGGATGCTCGATTACATTGGTGGCGTCGAGCCGGCCGCCGAGGCCGACTTCGAGCAGGGTGACATCGGCGGGATGCTGGGCGAACAGCCGCAGCGCCGCCGCGGTTTCGATCTCGAACAGCGTGATCGGCTCACCGGCATTGATGCGCTCGCAATCCGTCAGTGCCGCCAGCAGTTCGTCGTCGCGAACCAGCCGCCCGGCAATCCGGACGGTCTCGTTGACGCGGACCAGATGCGGCGAGGTGTAGGCGTGGACCTTCAGTCCTGCGGCTTCCAGGATCGCGCGCAGAAACGCGACGGTCGAGCCCTTGCCGTTGGTGCCGGCGACATGGATGACCGGCGGGAGCTTGCGCTCAGGATGGCCGAGCGCCGCGAGCAGCCGCTCGATCCGGCCGAGCGTGAGGTCGATCGCGACCGGATGCAGCCGCGCCAGGCGCGCGCGCAACTCGCCGAGCGAGGCCGGCGGCGCGGTGCCTTCGCTCACGCCTGCGGCGGGGCCGGCTGGGCCGGCGGCTCGGTGGGCGCCGGAGCCGCGGTCTTCTGCTCGGGGGCTTCGGCCTCCGGCTCGGCCTGGGTGACGGCTTCGGCCGGCGTCTCGACCGCGGTGGTGACGGTCAGCGCCGGCGACTTGGTCAGCAGCCGGCACAGCCGCGCCAGCGTGGAGCGCAGGTCGTGGCGATGCACCACCATGTCGACCATGCCGTGGTCTTTGAGATATTCGGCGCGCTGGAAGCCGTCGGGCAGCTTCTCGCGGATGGTCTGTTCGATCACGCGGGCGCCGGCAAAGCCGATCAGCGCACCCGGTTCGGCGATGTGGATGTCGCCGAGCATCGCGTAGGAGGCGGTGACGCCGCCGGTGGTCGGGTTGGTCAGCACCACGATGTAGGGCAGCTTGGCTTCGCGCAGCATCTGCACCGCCACGGTGGTGCGCGGCATCTGCATCAGCGACAGGATGCCTTCCTGCATCCGGGCGCCGCCGGAGGCCGCGAACATGATGAAGGGTGCGTGCTTTTCGACGGCGAGCTCCATGCCGCGGATGATCGCTTCGCCGGCCGCCATGCCGAGCGAGCCGCCCATGAAGTCGAAGTCCTGCACCGCGACCACGACCGGCGAAGTCTCGAGCTTGCCGAAGCCGACGCGCACCGCGTCATGGGCGCCGGTCTTGGTCCGGGCGTCCTTGATGCGGTCGGCGTATTTGCGCTCGTCGCGGAATTTCAGCGGGTCGGCCACCACTTCGGGCAACGCGACGTCGTACCAGGTCTCGTTGTCGAAGATCGACTTCAGGCGCGCCAATGCGCCCATCCGCATGTGATAGTTGGAGCCGGGAATGACGAACTGGTTCTGCTCGACGTCCTTGTAGAACACGAGCTGCCCGGTATCCGGACATTTGATCCAGAGGTTCTCCGGAGTCTCGCGCCGCAGAATGTTGCGGATCTTCGGACGGACGACGTTGGTCAACCAGTTCATGACGTGCTCCGCGCGTCGCCCACAAGGCGCCGCCTGGGTTCATGGCGTTGTCAGGATATGGCGGCGGGGCACGGCCCCGTCCAGACCACCGTCCTGCTTCGATCGCTGCTATTCCGCAGCCTGTTTCGCACCGCGAACGCCGGCCGCCAGCGAGGCGACCAGATCCGCCACCGCACCGACCGTGGCCTTGGTGGCGCGGCCTTCGGCGTCGAGGCTGGCCTTGAGCGCATCGATCAGCGCCGAGCCCACCACTGCGCCGTTCGCCTGCGCGGCGATCGCCTGCGCCGCATCCGGCGTGCGGATGCCGAAGCCGACGCAGACCGGCAGGTTGGTGTGACGCTTGATCCGCTGCACCGCTGCGCCGACCGCCGAGGCGTCCGCCGCGGCCGATCCGGTGATGCCGGTGATCGAGACGTAATAGACGAAGCCCGAAGTGTTGGCGAGCACCGCCGGCAACCGCTTTTCGTCGGTGGTCGGGGTGGCGAGGCGGATGAAGTTGAGCCCGGCCTTCATCGCCGGCAGGCACAGCTCCTCGTCCTCTTCCGGCGGCAGGTCGACGATGATCAGGCCGTCGACGCCGGCCGCCTTGGCATCCGCCAGGAAGGCATCGACGCCGTAGATGTAGATCGGGTTGTAGTACCCCATCAGCACCAGCGGGGTGGCGTTGTCGGTGGCGCGGAAGTCGCGGACCAGCGCCAGCGTCTTCTTCAGCGTGGTGCCGGCCTTCAGGGCGCGCAGGCCGGCGGCCTGGATCGCCGGACCGTCAGCCATCGGATCGGTGAACGGCATGCCGATCTCGATCACGTCGGCGCCTGCGGCCGGCAGCGCCTTGAGGATCTGCAGCGAGGTGTCGAGATCGGGATCGCCCGCCATCACGAAGGTGACGAGTGCCGGGCGGCCCTGCTGCTTCAGCTCGGTGAAGCGGGTGTCGATGCGGGTGGTCATCAGAATTGGCCCCCGAGATGTTCGGCGACCGAGGCGAGATCCTTGTCGCCGCGGCCGGACATGTTGACGACCATCAGGTGATCCTTCGGCAGCTTCGGCGCGAGGTCTGCGACCTTGGCGAGCGCGTGGCTCGGCTCCAGCGCCGGGATGATTCCTTCCAGTCGACAGCACAGCTTGAAGGCGTCGAGCGCTTCGGTGTCGGTGGCGGACAGGAATTTGACCCGTCCGACGTCGTTCAGCCAGGAATGCTCCGGGCCGACGCCCGGATAGTCGAGGCCGGCGGAGATCGAATGCGCTTCCTCGATCTGGCCGTCCGCATCCATCAACAGGTAGGTGCGGTTGCCGTGCAGCACGCCCGGCTTGCCACCGGCGATCGAGGCCGCATGCAGCTTGTCGAGGCCGTGGCCTGCGGCTTCGACGCCGTAGATCGCGACGCCCGGATCGTCCAGGAACGGATGGAACAGGCCCATCGCGTTGGAGCCGCCGCCGATGCAGGCGATCAGCGAGTCCGGCAGGCGGCCTTCGGCCTGCATGATCTGCTCGCGGACTTCCTGGCCGATCACCGCCTGGAAGTCGCGCACCATCATCGGATAGGGATGCGGACCGGCCACGGTACCGATGCAGTAGAAGGTGTCGTGGACGTTGGTGACCCAGTCACGCAGCGCCTCGTTCATCGCGTCCTTCAGCGTATTGGCGCCGGAGGTGACGGGGCGGACTTCGGCACCGAGCGCCTTCATCCGCAGCACGTTGGGCTGCTGGCGTTCGACGTCGACCGCCCCCATGAACACCACGCATTCGAGACCGAACTTGGCGCACATCGTCGCGGTGGCGACGCCGTGCATGCCGGCGCCGGTCTCTGCGATCACCCGCGGCTTGCCCATGCGCTTGGCCAGCATGATCTGGCCGAGCACGTTGTTCACCTTGTGGGCGCCGGTGTGGTTGAGGTCTTCACGCTTGAAGTAGATCTTGGCGCCGCCGAAATGCTCGGTCAGCCGCTCGGCGAAATAAAGCGCCGAGGGACGTCCGACATAGTGCTTGAGATGGCTGTCCATCTCGGCGCGGAATGCCGGGTCGACCTTGGCTTCCGCATAGGCCTTTTCCAGATCGAGGATCAGCGGCATCAGCGTCTCGGCGACGAAGCGGCCGCCATAGATGCCGAAATGCCCGCGCTCGTCGGGGCCGGACCGGAAGGAATTCGGCAAAGCTTGGTTCATGTCAGCTCTTGGGTTAGGCCGCGCGGGCGGCGCGGATGAAGTCGCGGATCAGATCCGGGTCCTTTTCGCCGGGTGAGGTTTCCACCCCCGACGAGACGTCGATTCCGTGGGCGCGCGTCACCCGCAGCGCTTCGGCGACATTGCCGGCATTGATACCGCCGGAGACCAGGAACGGCAGTTTGAGATCGACGCCGTCGAGGAGCTTCCAGTCGAACGCGGTGCCGAGACCGCCGGGCCGGGTGGCGTCCTTCGGCGGCCGTGCGTCGAACAGGATGCGGTCGGCGACTGCGGCGTAGTCCGGCAGCACCGCCAGATCGTCCGGGCCGGCCACCGCGATCGCCTTCATCACCGGCAGGCCGTAGATCCGCTTGATCGAACGCACCCGCTCCGGGCTCTCGCTGCCGTGGAATTGCAGCCAGTTCGGCCGAAGCTGCTCGACGATGGCGTCGAGCAGGTCGTCGTCGGCATCGACGGTGAGCGCGACCTTGGCGGCGCGGCTGCGGACTTGACGGCCGAGCGCATCGGCGAAGTCGATGTCGAGGTGGCGCGGTGAAGCGGGAAAGAACACGAAGCCGACCATGTCGGCGCCGGCTTCGACCGCTGCTTCAAGGGTGTCGGCGGTCGTCAGACCGCAGATTTTCACGATTGTGGCCATGGGTGTGCGCTGAGTCTGGGTTGCCGGCGCGCCAAGGCGCCGCAGAGAATGCGCAGTCTTACAACGTCGCGCGGGACTTGTCGCGCCCGGAGCCGGTGGAACCGCTCTCGAGCAGCAGCCGGCGCGGCTCGCTCTGCGCCGGTGTGGCGAGGCCGGCGCGCAGGCTGGCAAGCTGGTTCTGGGCTTCGATCGCTTCGGCCTGATGCCGGCGGGCGGCGCGACGCCATCGCCGTTGTCCGAACCAGGTGGCGATGCCGCCGACGATGACGCCGATGATCGCCACCGCGATGATCACCACGAACAGCGGCAGCCGGATGTGGCCGAGCGGATTGGTGGGGTCGAGCGGGTCGAACGAAACGTCGACCATGTGGCGGTTGGCGACCGCGAACACCACGAGGATCAAACCGAGCGGGATCAGCACCAGGGCCGTCAGGAATTTCTGCATGTCATTCGCTCGCCTGGCTCGGCAATGGGGCGTCGCGCTACGCTGTGTCGCTGGTTGGGGCGCCGTCGCCGCTGTCGCGGTTCAGGCGCTCACGCATTTCCTTGCCGGTCTTGAAAAACGGCACGGTTTTCTGCTCGACCGGTACATGCGCCCCGGTGCGCGGATTGCGCCCGGCCCGTGCCGGACGATGCTTCACCGAGAATGCGCCGAAGCCGCGCAGTTCCACCCGATCACCCCGCGCCAACGCATCGACGATTTCATCGAGGATCGCGTTGACGATGTTCTCGACGTCCCGCTGATACAGGTGCGGGTTGTGCTCGGCGATACGCTGAACGAGTTCGGATTTGATCATCGAGGATTTGGTCCGTGCGTGCGGACCGCCATTTCCGTGAAAATGCCGTGAACTGTCAAGACGCTAAATCGGACAGACGGCACCGGGAAGCGCGCCCTGGCGGCGTCAGCGAACCGGCTTTCAGGGTCAAAATACCGCAAGGGCTGCACGCCCCGCGGGCAGAGATCACTGACCCGCGGACGGTGCCCACAGCGCCAGCATGCCATCGAGGCCGAGCCGTTCGACCGACTGCATTGCGCCGGTCTGTTCGACACGGCGCGCCACAGCACTCAGTCCGGCGGCGTCGAACGCGATCGAGGTGGCGGCGCGCAAGAAGGTGAGATCGCCGAATTGCGGCGCCAGCTTGTAGTCGCGCACCGGCAGACCGGATTTGACGTTCTTCGCCGTCTCCAGCCAGGCGATCGCGGTCTTCTCGTCGCCGAGTTGGTCGATCAGTTTCAGGCCGACAGCTTGGCGCCCGGTGAACACCCGCCCATCGGCGACGACGTTGAGCTGATCGTCGGTCATCTTGCGACTCTGCTGCACCATGCCGCGGAACCACGCGTAGGAATCTCTCACCAGCGACTCGATCGCGGCGCGCGCCTCCGGGCTGGTCGGCTCGAAACCGTTCGGCGCGGCTTTCAGCGGCGACGATTTCACCTCCTCGACTTTGACGCCGACGGTCTTCAACAGCTCCGACAGGTTCGGATATTGGAACAGCACGCCGATCGAACCGACCAGCGAGGTCTGCTGCGCGATGATGTGTTCGGAGGCGAGGGCGGCGATGTAACCGCCGGAGGCTGCGAGCCCTTCGACGACCACTACCATCGGCTTCTTCGCCTTCAACCGCACCAGCGCATCGTGCAATTCCTCGGAGCCCGCCGTGGTGCCGCCGGGCGAATTGATGTGCACGATCACGGCTGCGTAGGACGACTTGCCGAGCCGGTCGAGTGCTTCGACGCGATCGTTGTTGCTGCGGATCAGACCCTCGATCTTGATGCGGGCGATCGAGCCGGTGGTGGTGAGCGTGCCGCGTCCGGCCGGCGACGCCATCACGCCGATCGCCACCACCGCAACGATCGCGACGGCTACCGCTGCGACGCGCCAGAACGTCAGCTTTCTGCGCATCCGGCGGCGATCGACGATCACATCGGAATCAAGCGACATCAGCGGTTCTCCGGTCGGCGGCCATCATGCGGTTGTCGGGCGGGATCGTTGATGTCCCGTGAGCGGATTACATCAATTGCAATCCAATATGAAGAAAACATGGACCGTTCCATCGGTGGTGGATGGTCGCAAATCCGTCGCGGCCGGCGTGGTGCCCGGACAGCCAACGAAAAAGGGCCCCGGCGATGCCGGAGCCCTTCGATTTCGTCAGTTAAGCGAGAGGCTTACTTGTCGCGCTGCTTGAGCGCGGTGCCGAGAATGTCGCCCAGCGTCGCGCCCGAATCGGACGAGCCGTACTGCGCGATGGCTTCCTTCTCCTCGGCCACTTCCAGCGCCTTGATCGACACCTGGACCTTGCGGGCCTTCTTGTCGAACTGGATGACGCGGGCGTCGACCTTCTCACCAACCGCGAAGCGGTCGCTGCGCTGGTCGTTGCGGTCGCGCGCCAGCTCGGAACGCTTGATGAAGGTGTTGAAGTCGGTGCCGACGATCTGCACGTCGATGCCCGATTCCTTCACGTCGAGCACTTCGCAGGTCACGACCGCGCCCTTCTTGACGTCGCCCGGCTCGGCGAAGGGGTCGCCTTCGAGCTGCTTGACGCCGAGCGAGATGCGCTCCTTTTCGACATCCACGTCGAGCACCACGGCCTTGACCATGTCGCCCTTCTTGAAGTTGTCGATCACCTGCTCGCCCGGCTGCTTCCAGTCGAGGTCCGAGAGGTGGACCATGCCGTCGACGTCGCCGTCGAGACCCAGGAACAGACCGAACTCGGTCTTGTTCTTGACCTCGCCTTCGACGGTCGAACCGACCGGATGCTTCTCGACGAACACTTCCCACGGATTGCGCATGGTCTGCTTGAGACCGAGCGAGATGCGGCGCTTGACCGAATCCACCTCGAGCACCTGCACTTCGACTTCCTGAGAGGTCGAAACGATCTTGCCGGGGTGCATGTTCTTCTTGGTCCACGACATCTCGGAGACGTGGATCAGGCCTTCGATGCCCGGCTCGAGCTCGACGAATGCACCGTAGTCGGTGATGTTGGTGACGCGGCCGGTGAAGCGCGCGTTCAGCGGGTACTTGGCCTCGATGCCCTGCCACGGATCGTCCAGCAGTTGCTTCATGCCGAGCGAGATGCGGTGGGTCTCGTGGTTGATCTTGATGATCTTGACCTTGACGGTCTGGCCGATGGTCAGCACCTCGGTCGGGTGATTGACCCGGCGCCAGGCGATATCGGTGACGTGCAGCAGGCCGTCGATGCCGCCGAGGTCGACGAACGCACCGTAATCGGTGATGTTCTTGACGACGCCGTCGATCACCTGACCCTCTTCGAGGTTCTGCACCAGCTCCTGGCGCTGCTCGGCGCGGGTCTCTTCGAGAACCGTGCGGCGCGACACCACGATGTTGCCGCGGCGGCGGTCCATCTTGAGGATCTGGAACGGCTGCGAGTTGTTCATCAGCGGCGCGACGTCGCGGATCGGACGGATGTCGACCTGGGAGCGCGGCAGGAACGCCACGGCGCCGTCGAGGTCGACCGTGAAGCCGCCCTTGACCTGATTGAAGATGACGCCGAACACCTTCTCGTTGTTGTTGAAGGCCTTCTCGAGCTTGCCCCAGCTCTCTTCGCGGCGCGCCTTGTCGCGCGACAGCACGGCTTCACCGAGCGCATTCTCGATCCGATCGAGAAACACCTCGACGGTATCGCCGACCTTGATCTCGTTGTCGCGGCCGGGACCGGCGAACTCGCGCAGCGGCACGCGGCCTTCGGTCTTCAGGCCGACGTCGATGACGGCCATGTCCTTCTCGATCGCGACGACCTTGCCCTTGATAACAGAGCTTTCCTGCAGGTTGCCGCCGGCGAAGGACTCGTCGAGCATCGCGGCGAAATCGTCGCGGGTCGGGTTGTAAGTGTCAGTCGAAGCCATTTGTTCTCCAGATGCGGATGTCGCCGGCAGTTCGGTTGAGGGCCGTCTCGTGCGCGCAGTGTCAGGGGTCCGCGAACCTGACGACCGCCCTGCACATCGGTGCGGAGCGGGCCGGCAGCATGCCTGCACGGTCGAGACGTTGATCCGCGGTGAAGCGGATCGCAGATTGGGGCATTCCAGCAGATCGTCCGGCGGCGAAAGGCGCGATGAATCCGAAGCGGATCTCGCGGTCTTCATCCGGCCATCGCGGCGGTGGCGGTGGAGCGGGCGAACCTCCAATGACGGCGCCGTTTTGGTCCTCAGACCCGACGCCGGCCCGCTCGAACGGCCTCGACAATGTCGATGGCGGCCCGGACGCCGCCTTCTATATCCAAATAGGAATTATCGAGCAAGACTGCATCCGGTGCTTGCTTGAGCGGTGCTGCGGCGCGGTTCTGGTCGCGTTCGTCGCGCTTGAGGATGTCGGCCAGGATTACCGCCTCGTCGGCGGGCTCGCCGCGGGACTGTGCTTCCAGGAAGCGGCGGTGAGCACGCACCTCGGGCGAGGCGACCACGAAGATCTTCACCTCGGCATCCGGGCAGATCACCGTGCCGATGTCGCGGCCGTCGAGCACGGCGCCCGGCGGCGTGGCCGCGAAGCGCTGCTGGAACTCGACCAGCGCGGCGCGAACCCGCGGATGCGCCGACACCACCGAGGCGGCCTCGCCGACGGTTTGACTCTTCAGCGCCGGGTCGTCGAACCGCGCCGGGTCGAGCGTGCGGGCGACCTCGGCGGCGCGGGCCTCGTCGGCAAGGTCGGCGCCAGCGTCCAGCATCGCCTTGGCGACGGCGCGGTAGATCACGCCGGTATCAAGATGCCCGAGGCCGTAATGTGCGGCCAGCCGCTTGGCGAGCGTCCCTTTGCCCGATGCGGCCGGTCCGTCGATTGCGATGATCATTCTCTTTTGCATTCCAATTGGCTTGGTGAGCCTGTATGGCGGCGGGGCGTCCCGACGAGGTCCCGCGGTGGTTTGCAGCCGTGAACGACTGGGTATAAACCCGCGATCCGCCGAAGCCAGCCTCGTTGGCAATTTCCTATCTATCTCTGCCCGGACTCTTCCTGGATGGCCACGCCCGCTTTCGTCAAACGCATTACGCGATCGGATGCGGTCCTGTCGCTCGGCGTCAACTTTTCCAAGATCTATTTTAAGTTCGTGATGTGGACCGGCCGATACGATCGGCAGGCCGCTCCGATCCCGGAGCCTTACATTCTGGCGATGTGGCACGGGCGGCTGATCATGGCGCCGATGCTGCAGACCAAGAGCAAGCCGCTGGTCGCGCTGATCAGTGGGCATCGCGACGGCAAGATCATCTCCCGGGTCGGGGCCGCGTTCGGGATTCAGACTGCGGTCGGTTCGTCCTCGCGCGGCGGCATGCGGGCGGCGCGCGAAATGATGCGGCTTGGAAAGTCCGGCCACAGTCTGTTCGTCACGCCCGACGGCCCGCGCGGTCCGCGGATGCGCATCAACAGCGAGGGCGTTCTCGATATGGCGCGGCTGACCGGGCTGCCGATCCTGCCGGTCTCGGTCAGTCTGTCTCGTCACAAGCTGCTTCGGAGCTGGGATCGGCTGATGCTGCCGGGATTGTTCGCGAAGGTTGCGATCCGGTTCGGCGAGCCGATTACCGTCGAGGCCGGCTCGCCGACCGCAGAGATCGCCGAGCGGCTGCAGGCAGCTCTGACCGCCGCGCAGAACGAAACCGACCGGATCGTCGGCCTTCAGCCGGTCGAAGCGACCTGAGGCTCAGCCGAATTCAGCGCCCAGCCGCTGCATCATCGGGATGAAATCCGGGAAGCTGGTGGCAATGAAGGCGGTGTCGTCGACCGTCACCGGACGGCCAGCCGCCAGTCCCATCACCAGGGCCGACATCGCGATGCGATGATCCATGTGGGTGGCGACCACGCCGCCGCCGGGCACATGGCCTTTGCCCTCGACGATCAGATCGTCGCCGGCGATCTCGACCGCGACGCCGTTGACCCGCAGCATCGCGGCGGTCGCGTCCAGCCGGTCGCTTTCCTTGACCCGCAGTTCGTGCAGGCCGCGCATCACCGTGGTGCCTTCGGCGAACGCCGCGGCGACTGCCAGCACCAGATATTCGTCGATCATCGACGGTGCGCGCTCCGGGGGCACCTCGACGCCCCTCAGCTTCGAACCGCGCACCCGGAACCGGGCCATCGGCTCGCCGGCGTCGCCCCGGACGTCGCTGTCCTCGATCGAGGCGCCCATTTCCCGCAGCGTCGTGATCAGCCCGGTGCGCAGCGGGTTGGTCATCACGTCGGTCAATTCGATGTCGGAGCCCGGCACCACCAGCGCCGCCACCATCGGGAAGGCGGCCGACGACGGATCGGCCGGCACCACCACCGGGGCGCCCCGCAATTCGGGCTGGCCGGTTAACGAAATCTTACGGCCATGGGCGCCTTCCGGTTCGGTCACGACCGTGGCGCCGAAATGCTGCAGCATCAGCTCGGTATGGTCCCGGCTGGCCTCGGCCTCGATGACGGTCGTGATGCCAGGCGCCGACAGGCCGGCGAGCAGCACGGCGGACTTGATCTGGGCGGACGGCACAGGGGTGCGGTACAGGATCGGCAGCGGATCGCGGGCGCCCTGCAGGGTCAGCGGCAGCCGGCCACCGTCGCTGCTCGACACCACTTTGGCGCCCATCAGCTCCAGCGGATCGACGATCCGCCGCATCGGCCGGCTGCGCAGCGACGCGTCGCCGTCGAACGTCGCCAGGACCGGAGATCCCGCCACCGCGCCCATCGCCAGCCGGCAGCCGGTGCCCGAATTGCCGAAATCCAGCGGGCCCTCTGGCGTCGCAAAGCCCGCGACGCCGACGCCGTGGACGCACCATTCGCAGTCCCCGGTGCGCTCGACCTTGGCTCCCAGCGCGCGCATCGCCTTGGCGGTGTTGAGAACGTCCTCGCCCTCGAGCAGGCCCGAGATCCGGGTCTCGCCGACCGCCAGTGCGCCGAGAATCAACGCGCGGTGCGAAATCGATTTGTCGCCCGGGACGCGTGCGGTGCCGCGCAATGCGTCGCTCTTGCGCGCCTGCAGCGGCGTCGGCTGGTTCGAATCAGTCAAGATGGTGGTCCCTTGCGGCTGCGGGTGATTCGGCTCGGCGCCACGGTCCCGCTTCGCGGCCTTCGGCACAAACCGCTATTGACAGCGGCGTGCCAACTAGCCAAGTGAAGCACCGTTTTTCAAGAAATCCCAAGGTTGCACAAGTGGCGAAATCCGATCTCGGAACCAAACGCATTTGCCCGACGACGGGCAAAAAGTTCTACGATCTGAACAAGACCCCGGTGATCTCGCCCTATACCGGCGAGGTGGTTCCGATCGCTCCGGTCGTGGCGCCGCGCACGCGTGCCGATCAGCGCGCCGCTGCCCCGGCCGATACGGAGGCTCCGGAGGCGATGGAGGCCGAAGAGCTGGTGTCGCTCGAGGAGGCTGATGCCGAGGAGAACACCGGCAAGGTCAAGGCCGTGGTGCCGGAATCCGAGGATGACATCGAAATCGACGAGACGATCGACGACGATGACGACGATTCGACCTTCATCGCCGATGAAGAAGAAGAGGATGAAGACGTCACGGACATCATTGGTGACGTTTCTGGCGATGAGGAGACTTGAGATCGTCGCCGATATGTGATCAACGATTGCCGCGCGGCGAATTTGATTTGCGCCGCGCACCCAGGGTAAGGGGCCATAGCTCAGCTGGGAGAGCGCTTGCATGGCATGCAAGAGGTCGGCGGTTCGATCCCGCCTGGCTCCACCACTCCTTCCCCGCCCGATCTGCTTGATGCGACATGGTCGCCCAGCTTCTGCAAGCAGGTCAGGCCGCACCTGAAGCTGCATGCGCGTGGCAGGCACTGAAGTCTGAGCGGCATTTGCCAAAATGCGGTCGGGGACGGTAAGTTCGCCTCCCCTTCAAGCTTCGCCAAGAAAGCCAGTATGACCCCTGCATCGATGCCCGGCGCGATCGCCGGATTGCGCGTGATCGATCTCACCCGCGTGCTCGGCGGCCCGTATTGCACCCAGATTCTCGCCGACCACGGCGCCGACGTGATCAAGGTCGAACCGCCGGCGGGCGACGAAGTCCGCGACTGGGGTCCTCCGTTCCATGACGAGGATGCGGCGTATTTCCTCGGCATCAACCGCAACAAGCGCTCGATCGGCCTCGACCTCGCCTCGCCCGACGGCCGCGAGGTGCTGCTGAAGATGCTCGAAGACGCCGACGTGCTGATCGAGAACTTCAAACCCGGCACGCTCGACAAATGGGGCCTCTCGAACGAAGTGATTCGCGAGAAGTTTCCGCGGCTGGTGCACTGCCGGATCTCGGGCTTCGGCGCCGACGGCCCGCGCGGCGGCAATCCCGGTTACGACGCCATCATCCAGGCGATGACCGGCATGATCGCGGCGACGGGATCGCCGGAAAGCGGGCCGATGCGGATCGGCGTGCCTCTGGTCGACATCACCACCGGCCTGTATGCAACGATCGGTATTTTGATGGCACTGGCGGAGCGCGAGCGCTCCGGCAAGGGCCAGTTCGTGGAGACCACGCTGTACGAAACCGGTCTCGCGATCATGCATCCGCATACCGCGAACTACTTCCTGCATGGCAAGCCGCCGGCGCTGACCGGCAACGAGCACCCGAATCTGGTGCCGTATGCGACCTTCAATGCCCGCGACGGTCAGATCTTTACCGGTGTCGGCAACGACGGCACCTTCCGCAAACTGTGCAAGGAGATCGGCAAGCCAGAACTCGGCACCGATCCGCGCTTCGCGCGCAACAAGGACCGCATCGCCAACCGCGCCGCACTCCGCGCCGAACTCGAGGCGGTGTTCAGCCAGCACGACGCCGTGCCGCTGTGCGACCGGCTGCTCAACGCCGGCCTGCCGGCCGGTCCGGTGCAGTCGATCGACAAGGCGTTGACAAGCCCGCACACCGCCTACCGCGGCGATGTGATCGAGAAGGACTGGTACAAGGGCGTCGCCTCACCGATCCGATTCGAGCGCACCAAAGCCAGCCTTCGCAGCCTGCCGCCGACATTCAGTCAGCACGCCGGCGAGGTGCTCGGCGAGTTCGGCTATTCGGCCGACGACATCGCCAAGCTGGTCGCCGACGGCATCGTCAGCGGTCCCGAGCGCAAACGCTGATCGAGGTGGCGCTGGCAGCGATGCCGGCGCCCGCCGCGCCCGCTCGGGCATCGACGGCCGCAGTGCGGCGTGATCTTGCGCCGCACTATGCTTTTCTGAGGCTGGGTCGCTGTCGCGCTTCCCTGCGCCGGCCTGTCGCCTATACGGTCATGCGCCTGTCATTGCGTGCTGCTACCGCGCGCCGTCCACGATTTTGCGCACCGAACCGGGAGGTATTCATGGCATTTCGATCCTTCGGCCCGACCGCGGCCGCCGCAACGGCGATCGCCGTGACGCTGGCGATGGCCGCGCCGGCCCAGGCGGTCACTGAAATTCAATGGTGGCACGCGATGACCGGCGGCAACAACGAGGTCGTCGTCAAACTCGCCAATGATTTCAACGCCTCGCAGAGCGACTACAAGGTCGTGCCCGCCTACAAAGGGAGCTATCCCGACACCATGAATGCCGGCATCGCCGCATTCCGCGCCGGCAATGCACCGCACATCATGCAGGTGTTCGAGGTCGGAACCGCCACCATGATGTCGGCGACCGGTGCGGTGAAGCCGGTCTACAAGCTGATGCAGGAAACCGGCGAGACATTCGATCCCAACGCCTATCTGCCGGCGATCACCGGCTACTACTCGACCTCGAAGGGCGAGATGCTGTCGTTCCCGTTCAACTCGTCGTCGATGGTGATGTGGGTCAATCTCGACGCGCTGAAAAAAGCCGGCATCACCGAGATCCCTAAGACCTGGCCGCAGGTATTCGACGACGCCAAGAAACTGAAGGCGGCGGGTTATGCCACCTGCGGTTTCTCCACCGCCTGGGTGACCTGGGCCAATCTGGAGCAGCTTTCGGCCTGGCACAACGTGCCGCTGGCGAGCAAGGCCAATGGCCTCGACGGCTTCGACACCAAGCTCGAATTCAACGGTCCGGTGCAGATCAAGCATCTCGAGAAGCTGATCGAGCTGCAGAAAGACAAGACCTACGACTACTCGGGTCGCACCAATGCCGGCGAGGGCCGTTTCACCTCGGGCGAGTGCCCGCTGTTCCTGACCTCGTCCGGGTTCTTCGGCAACGTCAAGTCGCAGGCCAAGTTCAACTGGACCAACGCGCCGATGCCTTACTATCCGGACGTCCAGGGCGCGCCGCAGAATTCGATCATCGGCGGCGCTTCGCTGTGGGTGATGGGCGGCAAGACACCTGAGGAGTACAAGGGGGTCGCCAAGTTCCTGGCGTTCCTGTCCGACACCGACCGCCAGGTCGCGATCCACAAGGCGTCGGGTTACCTGCCGATCACCAAGGCGGCATACGAGAAAGCCAAGGCCGACGGCTTCTACAACGAGCAGCCGTACCTCGAAACGCCGATCAAGGAGTTGACCAACAAGCCGCCGACCGAGAATTCCCGCGGTCTGCGGCTCGGCAACATGGTGCAGCTCCGCGATCTCTGGGCCGAGGAGATCGAGCAGGCACTCGCCGGTAAGAAGACCGCCAAAGAAGCCCTCGACGCCGCTGTGACGCGTGGCAACACGATGCTGCGACAGTTCGAAAAGACTGCGGTTCGTTAGCCGCGTTACCCCTAGCGTCATTGCCCCGCGAAAGCGGGGCACCCAGTACTCCAGAGCGTCTCGGCGAGACTGTCGGCGTCACGGAGTACTGGGTCGCCCGGTCAAGCCGGACGATGACGACGGAGTGCTTGTCGAGTCTTCCGGCCACAGGTAAGCAGCTGATCCATGCTCAAGCAGGCCGTCTTTCAGTCGAAGTTACTGCCCTATCTGCTGGTGCTTCCGCAGCTCGCGGTGGTGCTGGTGTTCTTCTATTGGCCGGCCGGCCAGGCGGTGATCCAGTCGTTCCTGATGCAGGACGCGTTCGGGCTGTCGACCGTGTTCGTCTGGTTCGACAATTATCGCGAGTTGCTCGCTGATCCGGACTACTTCGCCGCCATCCTGCGGACCTTCGCATTCTCCTTCGCGATCGCGCTGTCGTCGCTGTCGCTCGCGCTGCTGCTGGCGGTGATGGCGGATCGGCCGCTGCGCGGCTCGACGTTCTACCGCACCCTGCTGATCTGGCCCTATGCGGTCGCACCGCCGGTGGTCGGTGTGCTCTGGATCTTCATGCTCAATCCCTCGCTCGGCGTGATCGCCCACGGCCTGCGCGCGCTCGGGATCGACTGGAATCCGCTGCTCGACGGTCATCAGGCGGCGTTGCTGATCATCCTCGCCGCGGCCTGGAAGCAGATCTCCTACAACTTCCTGTTCTTTCTCGCCGGCCTGCAGGCGATCCCGGCCAGCGTGATCGAAGCCGCGGCGATCGACGGCGCGAGGCCGATGCGCAGATTCTGGACCATCATCTTCCCGCTGTTGTCGCCGACCATCTTCTTCCTGATCGTCGTCAATGTCGTCTACGCCTTCTTCGAAACCTTCGGCATCATCGACACCATGACGCGCGGCGGCCCGGCGAAGGCGACCGAGACGCTGGTCTACAAGGTCTACAGCGACGGCCTGCTCGGCGGCAATCTCGGCAGCTCGGCCGCGCAGTCGGTGATCCTGATGGGAATCGTTATCGCGCTCACTGCGTTTCAGTTCCGCTTCGTCGAGCGCAAGGTCAACTATTGATGGTCGAGCACCGCAAGTTCGGGAATCTGCTGCCGCATCTGGTGCTGTGGGCCGGCGTCCTGATCGTGGCGTTTCCGGTGTATCTGGCCTTCGTGGCATCGACCCAGGACAACGCCTCCATCGCCAACGGCCAGATGTCGCTGTTGCCGGGCGGGCATTTCCTCGAGACGTACACCAAAACGTTGTTCGTCGGCACATCGGGCACCACCCGCGAGCCGGTCGGCACCATGCTGTTCAATTCGATGGTGATGGCGATGACGATCGCGCTCGGAAAGATCGGGATCTCGATCATTTCGGCCTACGCGATCGTGTATTTTCGCTTCCCGTTCCGGATGACGATCTTCTGGCTGATTTTCATCACCTTGATGCTGCCGGTCGAGGTGCGGATCTATCCGACCTACAAGATCGTCGCCGACCTCAACCTGCTCGACAGCTACGCAGGCCTGACGCTGCCGCTGATTGCGTCGGCGACCGCGACATTGCTGTTCCGGCAGTTCTTCATGACGGTGCCGGACGAGCTTTTGGAGGCGTCGCGGATCGACGGTGCCGGCCCGTTCCGGTTCTTCTGGGACACCCTGCTGCCGTTGTCGCGCACCAACATGGCGGCGCTGTTCGTGATCCTGTTCATCCTGGGCTGGAATCAGTATCTCTGGCCGCTGCTGATCACCACGCGCGACGACATGCAGACCATCCAGATCGGCATCCGCAAGATGATCGTCACCTCCGACGCGCTCACCGAGTGGCCGGTGGTGATGGCCACCGCAGTGCTGGCGATGCTCCCGCCGGTCGCCGTGGTGGTGCTGATGCAGAAGCTGTTCGTGCGCGGACTGGTGGAGACGGAGAAGTAGCAACAGTGGCCAACGTCGTTCTTCGATCTGTCCGCAAGACCTATCCTGGTGGTTTCGAGGCGATCAAGGGAGTCGATTTCGAGGTCGGTGACGGCCAGTTCTGCGTCCTGGTCGGGCCCTCCGGCTGCGGCAAGTCCACGCTGCTGCGGATGGTGGCGGGGCTGGAAACGATCACCTCCGGCGAGATCGAGATCGGCGGCCGCGTGGTCAACCAAATCGAGCCGGCCGATCGCGACATCGCCATGGTGTTCCAGAATTACGCGCTGTATCCGCACATGAGCGTCTACGACAATATGGCCTACGGCCTGCGCAATCGTGGCACGGCCAGGGCCGAGATCGAGGCGCGGGTGCAGGAAGCCGCGCGCATTCTCGAGCTCGGCTCGATGCTGACCCGCAAGCCGCGTCAGCTCTCCGGCGGCCAACGCCAGCGCGTCGCGATGGGCCGTGCGATCGTCCGCCAGCCGAAGGTGTTTCTGTTCGACGAGCCGCTGTCCAATCTCGATGCCAAGCTGCGGGTGGCGATGCGGGTCGAGATCCGTAAGCTGCAGCGCCGGCTCGCCACCACCGCGATCTACGTCACCCACGATCAGCTCGAGGCGATGACGCTGGCCGATGTGCTGGTGGTGATGAACGCCGGGGAGGTTGAACAGATCGGTTCGCCCCTCGATGTCTACGCTCGGCCGGCGACCACCTTCGTCGCATCGTTCATCGGTGCGCCTCCGATGAACCTGATGCCGCTCGCGGACGATCTGCGGGCGCAGCTCGGCAGCGCGCCGCCGGAGGCCGGCATTCTCGGCGTTCGCCCCGAAGACCTGACGATCGTCTCGGGGACGGCGGGCAGTGGCGCTCTGGCGCTCGACGTCACGGTCGAGGCGATCGAGCGGGTCGGGCCCGAGACGTTCGTCTATGGGGCCCGGGGCGATCACCTGAACGAGCCGGTGGTGGTCGGCAGCCCGGAAGCGGCCGGCGCGGACCTCATCGTCCGCATCCCCGGGCAGGCGGCGCCGGGCATCGGGGAGCGCATTACGGTTACGGCGCCGCCGCCGAGCCTGCATCTGTTTTCCGCCGACGGCCGCCGCCGGATTGTCCGATAGGCCCCTAAGTCTCTGGCGTAATTCGCTGTTCCGACCTTCTTGCAGAGCCGTTCTGCACTGCCCATATTCGAATGGACCGGCCGGCAAGGTGCCGAACGGTCGATGGGGTGCCGCAAGGACCCCCTCAAAGTCGCTTCGAGAGGACTTTGTGATGTCTCGTGTTCCTTCGTTATCAAGTCCCTTCCTGCTGGGATTCGACGAGATCGAGCGTGCGCTCGACCGAGTCGTGAAAGGCGCCGACGGGTATCCCCCGTACAACATCGAGCGGTGCGAACGCTGCGACGGTGACCCCGAAAAGCTGCGTATCACGCTGGCGGTGGCCGGATTCACCCGCGATCAACTCGACGTCACGGTTGAGGAAAATCAACTGGTGATCCGCGGGCGGCAGCAGGATGACAAGGCCCGGCAATACATCCACCGTGGCATCGCCGCGCGTCACTTCCAGCGCACCTTCGTGCTGGCCGACGGGATGCAGGTGTTGGGAGCGGACATGAAGAACGGGCTTCTGTCGATTGACCTGATCCGGCCGGAGCCGGAGCGGGTCGTTAAGACAATCGCCATCACCGAACACGAATAATGGAACGAGTGGCGGACTCGACCGCTTAAGTCTTAGAGGAGTCGAGACCATGACTGAATCTGGTACTACGCATGGAAATGTGGGCGTCACGCCGGAGGCGCTGGCGCATCTTGGCGAAGGTCATATCGCCTATGTGAAGCAGATCCGCTCCGAAGACGTGCCCGGTCTGTTTCCGCAGGCCCCCGAAATCGCGCCCGGCCTCAAGCTGTTCGCGCTGCATTCGGCAGACGGCACGCCGATCATGCTGACCGACAGCAGGGAAGCGGCGATCGCGAATGCCTGGAGCCAGGAGTTGCAGGCCGTCAGCGTTCACTGAACGCTGATTGCACGGATGGTTACGCGACGCGGGGTGTCCGGTGACGGCGCTCCGCGCCCGCTGGCTACCGATGAGCGGCATTTTGCGCGAGGGCTCTTCATCAGCAAGCAACCGGATGCGTTGCGGCGCCGATCTCACCTAGCCAATAGCCTCGGCTATTCTGATCGACGACCTCCGCCGCTCGACGAGATCGTACGGACCAAGCCAGCTCGATCACAACAGATCGACCACGAGGCGCGATGCCGTCGTCGGTTGCTCAAGCCGCCGTCGCGGGCGGCAATGCGAGAACCGAATAGATCGCTTGGGAGTCGCGTGAGGCGCGAAGTTTTTTGGCGACGTCCTGATCGCGCAGCAGCCGGGCTATCCGCGCCAGCGCCTTGAGGTGATCGGCGCCCGCCCCTTCCGGCGCCAGCAGCAGGAAAACCAAATCGACCGGCTGACCGTCCATCGCTTCGAAATCGATCGGCCGCTCCAGTCGCGCGAACAGCCCGAACAGCTTCTCGAGCTTCGGCAGCTTGCCGTGCGGAATCGCGACGCCGTAGCCGACCGCGGTGGTCCCGAGCTTCTCGCGCTGCAACAGAACTTCGAAAATCGTGCGCTCGTTCTGGCCGGTCAATTCACTGGCGCGGGCCGCGAGTTCCTGCAGCGCCTGCTTCTTGCTGATCACCTTCAGCGCCGGGATGACGGCCTCGGGCGCGACAAGATCCGTAATCGTCATCAGGCGTTCCGAGGATGTTGCTGCGGTCCGGGGTGAAATAGGACGGCGGTGGGTTGCGTCAAGCGTTCGATCCGAGAGGCTTCGCACGATCCCCTGATCGCAACCGAAAACGCTCCGGAAATCATGATCCTAACTTAAGTCTAGCATTCCTGACGGCGGCCGTAAAATGGCGCCGTCGGCCCGCCGAAAAGCGGCGGACCATAGGCAGAGCGTTGGACGAGCGTCAATGCCTCGCGGCAAACCGCCTGTGCGGTTCCCGCGAGGCATCGCGATCAGCTCGCGGCGCCGTTCGGCACCGGCGGATCGATCCAGCCGATATTGCCGTCGGCACGACGATAGATGATGTTCACGCGGCCCGAGCCGCCGTGCAGGAACACCACCACCGGCGCGCCGGTGAGGTCGAGCTCGACCACCGCCTCGCTCACCGAGAGCCGCTTCATCGCGGTGGTGGCCTCGGCGATGATCACCGGGTTGTAAGCGTCTTCCTGATGTTCCTCGTCGCCGGGCGCCTCGATCACGTAGCTCGGCACGTCCACCGGCGTGCTGAGTTCGGCCAGAGCGTTGGCTTCGGCATGGGCCTTCCGCGCCGAACGATCCTTCAGCCGGCTCTTGTAGCGGCGCAGCCGCTTTTCGATCTGCACCAGCGCCTGATCGGCGCTCGCATAAGCGTCCGCCGCGTTGGCCTCGGCTTCCAGGGTGATGCCGGAATCAAGGTGCAGCGCACAATCGGTACGGAAGCCGAAACCGTCCTTGCTGAGCGTGAAGTGTCCCGAATAGTTGCCATCGAAATACTTGCGCAACACCTCCTCGGTGCGTTCGCTCACGCGGCCGCGCAGCGCTTCGCCGATGCTGATGCTCTTGCCGGATATCCGGATGGTCATGGCAGTCCTCGATTCGTCTTAGGGGAGGTGACACTAGTCAGAGCAGGGCCGCGCAATCAAGCTGGGGCGGTGTCGCGGGACCGGCTCGCGGCCGCCGACTGCGTACCGAGCATGTTCTGTTTGTCCCGGCGGCGCTGCACTGAAGAGGGGATACGCATCGCTTCGCGATACTTCGCGACGGTGCGACGCGCGATGTCGATGCCGGCTTCGCGCAGCCGGTCGACGATCGTATCATCCGACAGGATCGCCGACGGCTCCTCGCTGTCGATCAACTGGCGGATCTGGTGCCGCACGGCTTCGGCCGAGTGCGCTTCGCCGCCGTCGGCGGAAGCGATCGACGCGGTGAAGAAATACTTAAGTTCGAAAGTGCCGCGGTTGGTCGCCATGTATTTGTTGGCGGTGACGCGCGACACCGTCGATTCGTGCATCTGGATCGCGTCGGCCACGGCTTTCAGATTCAGCGGCCGCAGATGTTTGACGCCGTGGGTGAAGAAGCCGTCCTGCTGGCGCACGATCTCGGTGGCGACCTTGAGAATGGTGCGGGCGCGCTGATCAAGCGCGCGCACCAGCCAGGTGGCGTTCTGCAGACAGTCGGAGAAGTACGATTTGTCGCCGTCCTTGCGGATCGTCTTCGACAGCTCCGAATAATACGACTGGTTGACGAGTACCTTCGGCAACGTGTCGCTGTTGAGTTCGACCAGCCAGCCGCCGTCGGGGCCGGGGCGGACGAATACGTCGGGCACGATGGTCTGCACCCGCGACGAGCCGAATTTCAGTCCGGGCTTCGGATCGAGGTGGCGGATTTCGCCGATCATGTCGACGAGATCCTCGTCGTCGACGCCGCAGATCTTGCGCAAGCTGGCGACGTCGCGCTTGGCCAATAGATCGAGATGTTCGACCAGCGCCTGCATCGCCGGATCGTAGCGGTCGCGCTCGCGGAGTTGGATGGCGAGGCATTCGCTCAGGTTGCGCGCGCAGATGCCGGGCGGATCGAAAGTCTGCAGCACGTGCACGACAGCTTCGACTTCGGCCGAACTGGCGCCGAGCCGTTCGGCGGCGTCGCCCAGATCGGGCGGCAAGTAGCCGGCGTCGTCGACCAGATCGATCAGGTATTGCCCGATCAGGCGCTGCGACGGTGTCGTCACCGCGACGGCGAGCTGTTCGGCGAGATGATCGGCGAGCGAAGTCTCTGCGGCCACGAAGGCTTCGAGATTGTAGCCCTCGTCCGATGAGGCCCCGCCGCCCCATTCCGTATAGGAGGCCGGCGCGCTGTCCTGTGCGGCACGGGCTGCGGCTTCGGCGGGCTCTTCGGGGAATACGTTTTCCATGCCGGTATCGAGCGTCTGCTCGATATCGCTGCGGCTGCCGAGATCCCGGTGCATCCACTCTTCGGTGCCGGGCTCGAAGGCGCTTGCGCTTCCCGCCTCGACGAAGTCGGAGCTTTCACCACCGGCGTCGTCACCGCCGCTCTGGCTGAAATCGTTACCGCTCTCGCTGCCGTCCACCGCGGTCTCACCGGCCACCGGCGGCTCGCCATTGTCGCTGGCGCGATCGAGAAGCGGGTTCTTTTCGAGTTCGTCTTCGACGAATGCCGCGAGGTCGAGATTCGACAACTGAAGCAGCTTGATCGCCTGCATCAGTTGCGGGGTCATCACCAGAGACTGTGTCTGGCGGAATTCGAGTCGTTGCGACAGCGCCATGGTGGCCAAAACGGTAGTTGGTCCGTTTCTTGCTTACGCCTTTCCGGTGCGGTTGTACACGCCTTGACGAATGGGAAATTTGGAGTAGAGGCGGCGGCGCTTCGGCGGCGGCCAGGTCCGGTATCTTGGTAGTACGATCACGAGGTCGGATCGGTCCGGACCCGGAGATCATGGACTCCCTCGGTGCAAACCGCAACCGGCTTCACAGCCGGAACTCTTCGCCGAGGTAAAGACGCCTGACGTCCGGGTCGTTGACGATGTCTTCCGGCGTCCCCTCGGTCAGGATCTCGCCCGCATAGACAATGTAAGCACGGTCGGTAAGGCCGAGCGTTTCGCGGACGTTGTGATCGGTGATCAGAACGCCGATGCCGCGATTGGTGAGATGTCGCACCAGATCCTGGATGTCGCCGACCGCGATCGGATCGATGCCGGCGAACGGCTCGTCGAGCAGCATGTAGTTCGGTCGGCTCGCGAGCGCGCGGGCGATTTCGACGCGGCGGCGCTCGCCGCCGGACAGCGCGATCGACGGCGATTTGCGCAACCGCTCGATGTTGAATTCCTGCAGCAGATTGTCGAGCTGGGACTCGCGCTTGCGCTTGTCCGGTTCGACCGATTCCAGCACCGCACGGATGTTCTGTTCGACCGTGAGGCCGCGGAAGATCGAGGCTTCCTGCGGCAGGTAACCGATCCCGAGACGGGCGCGCTGATACATCGGTAGCTTGGTGACGTCGTGGCCGTCGAGTTCGATCGCGCCGTTGTCGGCCTTGATCAGTCCGGTGATCATGTAGAACACCGTGGTTTTGCCGGCGCCGTTCGGGCCGAGCAGGCCGACCGCTTCGCCGCGGCGGACATAGATGCTGACACCGCGCACGATCTTGCGGGTGCCGAAGCTCTTCTCGACACTGTGAACTGCCAGATAGCCGGATGGTGTCGGTGTCGCGGCCCGGGGTGCGCTCGCCTGTCGGGTCGGGGCCGTGGTCTGACGTGGAGCGGCGGCCGTCGGCGTTCTCTGCTGAGCCGCATACGCATCGCTGCGCGCGACCGGCGGGGCGTCGCGGACCGGCGCGGTCAGCAGATCGCCGACCTCGTCGCCGAGTCCGGTGATATCGGTTCGTGCGCCTGCAAACCCGGAAGCCTTCGGGCCGCGCCGACGGAACATGCCGCGAAGATCCACCATGCCGCTATCGAACCTGCCCAGTGACGCACCATGCCACCGTCATACGGGTGGCGCCGCAGCCGGTGCCGCGTGCCGGCACCACGGCGTTGTGGCGTTGCGACAGGGGCAAGGCTTCCCAATCGCTGTTACAGGCCTGCGGCATCCGGTTCAACATCGGTGCCCGCCGATCGTCGCGCCGGGTCACTTCGGCTTGCCCGAACCGGTCGGCGGCCCGAGTGGAAGCGGGCCGCCGCCATTTGTCCCCGACGATTGAAACAGGCCCTGGACCCGACCGCTGTCGGATTCCACCCGCGACACGCCGGTGGTCATGTCGACCATCAGCCGATCGCCGCGCACCACGTTGCGGGCCTGGGTCAGCACCACATTGCCGGTCATCGTCACGAGGTTGGTCTTGGTCTCGAACACCGCCTTGTCGCCGGTGACGACCTGGTCTTTCTGGGTGACGACAACATGGCCCTTGGCCTCGAGCCGCCGGATCGACGAGGCGCCGTCCGGCCCCGGCGCGGCCGCTGCCATCGGCTTGCCTTTGGCTCCCTTGGCCGGCGCCTGATCCTGATCGTAGAACACCACCAGGGTCTGCGAAGTCATCGTGGTGTCGCCCTGCACCACTTTGACGTTGCCGGAGAAGGTCGCTTCCTTCTTCTTGTCGCGCACTTCCAGCGTGTCGGATTCGATCTGGATCGGCTTGTCGCGGTTCTGCGAGAAGCCCTGCATCGCATTCGGCACGCCCTGCACGGCGCTCTGCGCCGCCGCCGGTTGCGGCCCCAGGGCCGACACGGCGATCATCGCGGCGCAAACCGCGGCGAGCGTGCCGCGGCGCGAACGGGGAAGGGCGGCAATTCTCATTGTCGGGCTCACCTCGCGGGGGCGCGCTGGCCGGAAACGGGAGCCGGCCGTTTGGCCGGGGCGGGAGGCGGGGCGGGCTGCGCCACAGGATCCGCGGCTGGCTCGGCCAGCGCTGCATTGTCGAGGTTCATCACCACGCCGCCCTCGAACCGGATCAGGTCGCCCTTTTCGGTGATGCGCATCCGCTGGCCGCGCAGCGTGCCGCCCTCCCATTTGACGTCAACCGGCGCGTCGGAGGTGACCGTGCCCTGACCCATGTCGACGTCAGCCTGCGTCATCCATGCCTCGGTGCCGGAGGAATTGTGCAGATAGACGTCCTTGTTGAGCTTCAGAAGCTGCGCCTTGGTCTGGAACTGCCCCTCGCGGGCCTCGATCACCACGGTCGACTGATCTTCGGACTGCACCTTGGCCCGCAGCGTGTGCAGGTCGACGTGATCCTGGCTGGTTAGATCCTGGGTGGCCGAGCGTGCCCACATTTCATAGGGGCGGCCATCATTGGTGAATCCGGCCATATGCGGCGATTCCATCGTGATCTTGGTGCCGGAGACCACCAGGTCGCCGATGTCGAGCGGCAGATTCGTCAGGTAGCGGAACGGGTTGAAGATCGAGATCGCGACGATCACCGCCATCGACAGCACCACCACCAGCGGCACCGCGACCCGCAGGGTTCGCACCAAGCGGCTGTGGCGCGCCGCTGCTGCGAAACGCGCCTCCATTCCGGCCTGATAGGACGACATTTCGACCGCCGTCACCGCTGCTCCCGAAGTTGTCTTGCGTCAGTTACGGAGCCTCGCACTCATGGTTTGGAGTGCCGCCGCCGGGTGCCGCCTCCAGTCTGCGACACATCCTTAAGCTAGTCTTAATTGCCCCGTCACGGGAGGGCCACGCCGGCCGATCGGACCGAGGGGCCCATCAGGCCGAGGAGTATGACCGAAACACGGCGCGCGATCGCGGAACACGGCTCTGAGCCCGTCCGCAATGCGTCCTGCCGGTTACGAGTGAGCGAAAATGTCCTCTTCGCTCCAGCCATCGAGGTCGAGCCGGGCGCGCACCGGGAGGAAGCCGAAGCAGGCCGCCGCCAGATCGGTGCGGCCTTCGCGTGCCAGCATGGTGTCGAGTTTGTCGCGCAGCGCATGCAGGTGCAGCACGTCGGAGGCGGCGTAGGCAAGCTGGGCGTCGCTGAGCGACTCGGCGCCCCAGTCGCTGGATTGCTGCTGCTTCGACAGGTCGATGCCGAGCAGTTCGCGCACCAGGTCCTTCAAGCCATGCCGGTCGGTGTAGGTGCGGGTCAGGCGCGAGGCGATCTTGGTGCAGTACACCGGCTGCGGCATCACGCCGAACGCCTTGTACAGCGCTGCCAGATCGAATCGGGCGAAGTGAAAGATCTTCACCACGGCCGGATCGCCGAGCAACTTCTTCAGGTTCGGCGCATCGGTCGCCCCTAGCGGGATCTGCACCACGTCGGCGCTGCCGTCGCCATTCGACAATTGCACCACGCACAGCCGGTCGCGATGCGGATGCAGCCCCATCGTTTCGGTGTCGATCGCCACCGAATGCGTATAGCGGGAAAGATCCGGCAGGTCGCCGCGATGCAGGCGGATCGTCATATGTCGCAAACCCTTGGCCATGGAAAAGGGCACCGAACGCCCCGAATCGGCCGCCAAACCTATCGCCCCGACCCGCGCGACGCGAGGGGCGGCGCCACCTCGCGGTGGACGTCTCGACCGATGACTTTGTAAGGAGATGCCGATGCGAGGAGAAGGGCGTGGGCAATGGTGCCCAGGAGAGGACTCGAACCTCCACGGTGTTACCCACTGGTACCTGAAACCAGCGCGTCTACCAATTCCGCCACCTGGGCCCGGGGCGCTTGATAGGGAGGCGTTACGGAAAAGTCAAATGCCTTCCGCTGACCAAATCCGCTGTACAGCGAAAGGTTGATGGCGTAACGCGAAACCGCCAGAATGTCCGCGAATTCCCGGACGTCAAAAGACGCTCCTCCGCGATCAGGATCAGCCCGCATGACTTCGAATCTCGACACGCTCGTCACGGTTTTCGGTGGCTCCGGCTTCCTCGGTCGGCACATCGTCAGTGCGCTGGCGCGGCGTGACTACCGGATTCGGGTCGCAGTGCGGCGGCCGGAGCTCGCCGGCCATCTGCAGCCGCTCGGCCGGGTCGGGCAGATCCACGCCGTGCAGGCGAATCTGCGTTATCCCGAATCGGTCGCGGCAGCGATGCGCGGTGCGCATGTGGCCATCAATCTGGTCGGCATCCTCGCCGAGGGCGGTGCGCAGAAATTCGATGCGGTGCAGGGCAACGGCGCCGCCTCGGTGGCGCAGGCGGCGGCTTCGGTCGGTGCCCGCATGGTGCACGTCTCGGCGATCGGGGCCGATCCGGATTCGCCGGCGCGTTATGCCCGCAGCAAGGCCGCCGGCGAGCGCGCCGTGCACGAAGCGGTGCCGCAGGCGACGATCTTCCGGCCCTCGGTGGTGTTCGGGCCGGAAGACCAGTTCACCAACCGATTCGCCGCGCTGGCGCGGATGTCGCCGGTGCTGCCGCTGGTCGGCGCCGACACCAAGTTGCAGCCGGTCTATGTCGGCGATGTCGCGACCGCGATCGCCGATGCGGTCGATGGGCTCGCCAGACCGGGCGCCGTTTACGAGCTCGGCGGTCCCGAAGTACTGACGATGCGCGAGATCATGCGCATCATCCTCCAAATCACCGACCGCAAGCCGCTGCTGCTGCCGTTGCCGTTCGGCCTCGCCAGCCTGCAGGCGATGCTGCTGCAATTCGCTCCGGGGGCCTTCAAGCTGACGCCGGATCAGGTGAGGATGCTGGAAGTCGACAACGTGGTATCCGAAGCCGCCACCAAGGCTGGCCTGACCCTCCAGGGTCTCGGCATCCAGCCCGATTCGATGCAGGCGGTCGTGCCGTCCTATCTGTGGCGGTTCCGCAAGACCGGGCAATTCGCGCGCAAGACCGCGTGAGCAAATCGTAACGCGGCGTCTTCGGGCGCCGCATTTCGGCTCCGAGAGCCGATCGCTACATCCCGAGCGCCAGCGCGATCAGGCCGAGCGTGCCGACGATCACGCGCCACCACGCGAACAGCTCGAAGCCGTGGCGGGTGACGTAGGTCAGGAAGGTCTTCACCACGATGATCGCGGTGATGAACGACACCACGAAACCGATCGCCACGATGGTGAGATTGTCGAAGGTCATCTCGCCGCGGCTCTTGTAGAGATCGTACACGAAGGCGCCCAGCATCGTCGGAATCGCCAGGAAGAATGAGAACTCGGCCGCTGAGCGCTTGTCGGTGCCGAGCAACATCGCCGCGACGATGCTGGCGCCGGACCGTGACACGCCGGGGATCATCGCGGTGCATTGCGCGCAGCCGATATAGAAATAGGTTCGCAGCGGGAACGCCGTCGCGTCGTGATAGCGCGGCTTCAGCTCGAGCTGGTCGACCCACAACAGGATCGCACCGCCGACGATCAGCGAGAAACACACCACCCACGGATTGAAAAGGAAGTGCTTGATGTAGCCGCCGGCTGCGGCGCCGATCACCGCGGCGGGTAAAAACGCCAGCAGCACCCCGATCACGAACCGACGCGCGGCGGGATCGCTGAACATCCCGAGCGCGATTCGCCACAATTTCACGAAATACAGCGCCAGAATCGCCAGGATCGCACCGAGCTGAATCAGCACGGCGAAGGACTTCCAGAAATCGCCTTCGCCGAGATTGAAGAACCGTCCTGCCAGCAACAGATGGCCCGTAGATGACACCGGCAAGAATTCGGTCACACCCTCGATGATCCCGAGAATGACGGCTCTGATGATATCGGTGAGCATGGAATCGTCCGCTGAAAGGGATCGGTCGTCCGCGAGGCTGGACCTTGTGGCCTATTCCCCACCATGCCGCAACGGCAAAAATCCGACCTTCGGTGCCTTGCCTCGCCGCAGCATGCGACTAGGTTGGCGCCCGCACGAAGGGCGTGTCCGGCGCGATCCGCCACGGTTTGTTAAGCTCTTCGAAACTATCTAGGTCAGCATGTACACCCTCTTCCACCACCCGTTCTGCCCGTTGTCGCGGTTCATCCGCCTTGCGCTCGGGGAACATGGTCTCGATCTCAGATTGGTGGAGGAACGGTCCTGGGAGCGTCGAACCGCGTTCCTGGCGCTGAACCCGGCTGGAACCACGCCGGTGCTGGTCGCGGAGGGGCGGCCGCCGGTTCCCGGCGCCGGAGTGATCACGGAGTTTCTCGACGAGGTGCACGGCCCCGAGCTCGGTGATCGCCGGCTGCTGCCGCAGTCCACCGCAGAGCGTATCGAGGTGCGGCGGCTGCTGTCGTGGTTCAACGACAAGTTCTTCGAGGAAGCCTCCGGCCCGCTGATGACCGAGCGGATCTACAAGCGCTTCATGAGCGAAGAAGATGGCGGCGGTCCGCCGGCGATGGACGTGATCCGTGCCGCCAACGCCAATGTGCGCTACCATCTCGCCTATATCGGCTGGCTGGCGCGCACCCGGAACTTTCTCGCCGGGGATCGCATGACTTACGCAGACCTCGCCGCAGCCGCGCATCTGTCGGCGATCGACTATCTGGGCGACGTGCCATGGATCGAGGACGAGGCGGCAAAGGCCTGGTACGCACGGATCAAGTCACGCCCGTCGTTCCGTCCGCTGCTGAGCGAATGGCTGGCGGGGGTGCCGGCGTCGCGCACCTACGTGGATCTGGATTTCTGAGCCCCGCTGCCGGCCCCTCGGAGTCGCGAATAGGCGGCGCTGCTTGGCGCGCGCAGCTCGCCGATCAGGCTTACGCTCTCGGTTTCGATGCCTTCGGCGTCTGCGCCCCCGATTCGATTCCGGAAGCTCCGGCGCGTCTGCGCGCCTTTCTCGACGCCGGCTATCACGGCGAGATGGCCTGGCTTGCCGATCGCCCTGAACGGCGGTCCGATCCCCGGGTGATGTGGGGCGAGGTTCAAAGCGTCATCCTGCTCGGCTTCAATTATGGTCCGGATGTCGACCCGCGCGGTGTGCTGACGCAGAAGGATCGCGCTGCGATCTCGGTCTATGCGCAAGGCGACGATTATCACGACGTGATCAAGGCCCGGCTGAAGCAGTTCGCGCGCTGGCTGGTCGCCACTGCCGGCGGTGACGTGAAGGTGTTCATCGATACTGCCGCGGTGATGGAAAAGCCGCTGGCGCAGGCCGCAGGTCTCGGCTGGCAGGGCAAACACACCAATCTGGTGTCGACTGGCCGCGGCTCCTGGATGTTTCTCGGCGCGGTGTTCACCACGCTCGATCTGCCGCGGGACGCGGCCGAGCACGATCATTGCGGCTCGTGCCGCGCCTGCCTTGATGCCTGCCCGACCGCCGCGTTTCCGGCGCCGTACCGGCTCGATGCCCGGCGCTGCATCTCGTATCTGACGATCGAGCACAAAGGTCCGATCCCGCGCGAATTCCGCGCCCGTCTCGGCAACCGGATCTACGGCTGCGACGACTGCCTCGCCGCCTGTCCGTGGAACAAGTTCGCCCAGGCCGGGCGCGAGGCCAAGCTCGCCGCCCGCGACGGCTTGCGCGCACCGGCCCTCGCCGAGCTGGTGCGTCTCGATGACCCGTTGTTCCGGGCGCTGTTCACCAAATCGCCGGTCAAGCGCATCGGACGTGATCGCTTCATCCGCAACGTGCTGATCGCAATCGGCAATTCGGGGGACAGCGGGGTGGCGGCAGACGCCGAGCGGCTGCTCGCCGACCCCAATCCGGTGATCCGCGGGGCGGCGGTGTGGGCGCTGGCGCAGCTTCTACCGCCTGACCAGTTCGCGGCACTGAATGCGGCACATCTCGCCGACGAGGCGGATGAGGGGGTGCGGACGGAATGGGACGCCGTCAGCTAATCTCCTCGACCGCCGCCAGCATCCGGGTGATGTCCTGCGGGCGGCTGAGACGGTGGTCGCCGTCCTGGATCATGGTCAGCACCACATCGTCGGTCGGCAATCGTTCGGCCAGTTCGAAGGCGTGGCGCCACGGCACGTCTTCGTCCTGCTTGCCTTGCAGGATGCGCACCGGGCAGCCGACCTCGATCATGCCGCCGAGCACGAGATGATTGCGGCCGTCTTCGATCAGCGCTCTGGTGATCGGATATGGTTCGCCGTACTCGGAGGGCCGAAGCCACACCCCCCTGGTCTCGATCTCGGCGCGGATCTCGGGCGAAAACCCCTTCCACATCAACGCTTCGGTGAAGTCCGGTGCCGGCGCGATCAGCACCAGCCCGGCCAGATTCGCGGCCGCCTCGCCCCCGCGGCGGCGCAGTGCGCGCGCCAGCAGCAGCGCCATCCAGCCTCCCATCGAGGAGCCGACCACGATCTGCGGGCCGCGGCAGAACGCGTCGAACACCGCCAGGCTCTCTTCGAGCCAGCGGCCGATCGTGCCCTCGGCGAAAACGCCTGACGACTCGCCGTGGCCGGAATAGTCGAACCGGACGCAAGCCCTGCCCCGGGCTTCGGCCCATTGGTCGAGGGCGGACGCCTTGGTCCCGGTCATGTCGGAGTTGAATCCGCCGAGCCAGAACAGGCCGGGGGAGGCGCCTGGTCGGGCACGGACCGCGATTTGGCGCGCCGCGCCACCGTCGCCGACGGTGACGAACTCCGGTTCGGTGACGGAAGAATTTGTCATGGATCAACAACCTCGTTGCCCGGTTGGTTTGCAGTACGCACCGAGGCGTCGTCAATGCCGGGCGCCTTAACGTGGCGGAGCGTGGTATGACGGGCCGCGCGGCGAAGTGTCCGATTTCGGTTATGCGGAAGTCGGCTTGCCGGCAGGCGGTTCTTCCGCCACACTGCGCACGGATCAGAAGGGCATTGACCCGTTATCGACGCGCGGGATGGTTTTGCATCCGGTCGCGCTTCGACCTATATGAAGTGCGTGATCCGATTAGCAGCCGTTCTGCCTCGATCCATCGTTCGCCGTCAACGTTCACAAGTGTGGAGAAGCACCCATTCGCCGCCCCAACAGAGCGCCGCCCCCCGTAGCCAAGGACGGGCCGCGCACCAACGATGAAATCCGCAATTTCGAGATCCAGCTTATCGACCAGACCGGTGTGAACCAGGGCAAGGTCGAGACCATTGTCGCGATCAAGATGGCAATGGATGCAGGCATGGATCTGGTGGAGATTTCGCCGACCTCGTCGCCGCCGGTCTGCAAGATCATGGACTACGGCAAGTACAAGTATTCGGCGCAGAAGAAGGCCGCCGAGGCGCGCAAAAAGCAGAAGATCGTCGAGATCAAGGAGATCAAGCTCCGCCCGATGATCGACGATCACGACTACGACGTGAAGATGAAGGCGATGCTGCGCTTCTTCGAGGAAGGCGACAAGGTCAAGATTACCTTGCGCTATCGGGGACGCGAGATGGCTCACCAGGAGATCGGCACCAAGCTGCTCGAAAAGGTGAAGAACGATGTCGCCGAAATCGCGAAAGTCGAGCAGGACGCCCGCTTCGAAGGCCGACAGGTCGTGATGGTGCTGGCGCCGCGCTGACGCGGATCCGGGTTTCGATTTCAGAGCGAAAAAGGGCCCGCCGGTCGATCTGGCGGGCCTTTTTCCTTGGGGCGGTCTGTTGCGCGTGCTGCCCAGTTCCGAGTCTGCCCGGCTGCCGCCTGGAGCTCCGGCTTTACACGTTGCCAATCGGCCTCCGCTCTGCCATAAGCGCAGCCTTCGTCGCCCGGCTGATCAAGGGCTGCCGTGGCGATGGCCGTGTCGATCGCTCCATTTTCGGGGTTTGTCGCACAATTTCAACGCTCTAACGAGCATGTCCGCCGCCGCAGAGCGCCCTCGGGGCGCTTTTCGCGCGTGGCAAAGGAGAGCCAAATGCCCAAGTTGAAGACCAAATCGGGCGCCAAAAAGCGCTTCAAAGTCACCGCCACCGGCAAGGTGGTGTCCGCCCAGCGCGGCAAGCGCCACGGCATGATCAAGCGCACCAAGAAGCAGATCCGCCAGCTTCGCGGCACCCGCGTGATCTTCAAGACCGACGGCGACAACATCAAGAAGTACTTCTTGCCGAACGCCTGACCGTTCTGGCCGCGCATGCGCGCGGCAACCTCATCATCGAGCCGCGTCCGCGCGGCCAAGCAACACCCAATTCAGATGAAGGAGATCAGTCATGGCTCGCGTCAAACGCGGTGTGACGGCTCACGCCAAGCATAAGAAGGTCTACAAGCTCGCCAAGGGCTATCGCGGTCGCCGCAAGAACACGATCCGCACCGCCAAGGCCGCCGTCGACAAGGCCGGTCAGTACGCGTTCCGGGATCGCAAGCGCAAGAAGCGGACGTTCCGCGCGCTGTGGATCCAGCGCCTCAATGCCGCGGTGCGCCCGCTCGGCATGACCTACAGTGTGTTCATCAACGGCCTCGCCAAGTCCGGCATCGTCGTCGACCGCAAGGTGCTGTCCGACCTCGCGATCAACGAGCCGGCGGCGTTCCAGGCGATCGCCGAGAAGGCCAAGGCTGCGCTCGCAGCCTGAGGCCCGCCACCGGGTTGATCGTCATCGCCGGACTTGATCCGGCGATCCATCTTTCAAGCGCGATGGATGCCCGGGTCACGCCCGGGCATGACTACATTGGGGAGTGGCTTCGCCATGTCGAACCTTCAAGACCTCCAATCCCAAATCCTCGCCGACATCGCCGCCGCCTCCGACGAGGCCGCGCTGGAAGCGGTCCGCGTCGGAGCGCTCGGCAAGAAGGGCTCGATCTCGGCGCTGCTCGCCACGCTCGGCAAGATGGACCCCGAGCAGCGCAAGACAGAAGGTGCGGCGATCAACCTTGCCAAGGACGCGGTGACGCAAGCGCTGGCCGCCCGCCGCGACGTGCTGAAGGCCGCCGCGCTCGACGCCAAGCTCGCGGCCGAAACGATCGATGTCACGCTGCCGATGCGTGAGCCGTCGGCCGAAGCCGGCCGGCTGCATCCGCTCAGTCAGGTCTGGGACGAACTCACCGCGATCTTCGCCGACATGGGCTTTGCGATCGCCGAAGGTCCGGACATCGAGACCGACGACTACAACTTCACCAAGCTGAACTTCCCCGAAGGCCATCCGGCCCGGGAGATGCACGACACCTTCTATTTCAACCCGAAGGAAGACGGCTCGCGCCTCTTGCTCCGTACCCACACCTCGCCGGTGCAGGTGCGGACCATGCTGAGCCAGAAGCCGCCGATCCGTGTGATCTGTCCCGGCCGCACCTATCGCAGCGACAGTGACCAGACCCACACGCCGATGTTCCATCAGGTCGAAGGGCTGGTGATCGACAAGGGGAGCCATCTCGGCCACCTGAAGTGGATCCTGCACGAGTTCTGCAAGGCGTTCTTCGAGGTCGACAACGTCAACATGCGGTCCCGGCCGTCGTTCTTCCCGTTCACCGAGCCGTCGCTGGAGGTCGATATCCAGTGCCGCCGCGGCAAGGACGAGATTCGGTTCGGCGAGGGCGAAGACTGGCTTGAGATTCTCGGCTGCGGCATGGTGCACCCCAACGTGCTCACCGCCTGCGGCCTCGATCCGGACGAGTATCAGGGCTTCGCCTGGGGCATGGGCATCGATCGCATCGCGATGCTGAAATACGGCATGAGCGACCTGCGGCAGTTGTTCGAAGCCGACGTGCGCTGGCTCAATCACTACGGCTTCAAGCCGCTCGACATCCCGACGCTGGCGGGGGGATTGAGTTCGTGAGGTTGCGTCGAGTCTCCCACGGGGACTCGGTGGCGCAAGCCGCGGATTAGGCTGAGAGGATAATTTCAATGATGAATGGTGCCTTATCGGCTTCAATTCTCAACTTTGCATCTCAGCACCAAAGCGAACTTATTTCGTTCTCTCTGACGCTTCTGTCTGCCCTCTTGTTCTTTATTTTTCGAGCGCGGGTAAAGCTTGTATGGGGACGTGCAAACAATAACTTCTTTCGCGTCAAGACCAATCCGCCGCCGCAGCCGAATTCTCCTGAGCAAGCTCAGAATTCGCTGGTCGGTCCCTCTGCGCCCTCCTATGTGAGTCTCTACAGCGAAAAGCACTACGTCCAAAATTCGGGTAGAGTTCCTGCACGAGACGTCAATGTAATCTTCTCGAACAAGCCGGACTCAATTTCGATCTGGCAAGACAGGAAGTTCGACGAGTTCTCTTTGGAGAATGGTTCGTATTTGGTGTCCATTCCAAGTATCGCCCCGCACGAGCTTGTCATTATCGATTCGCTGTGGGTCACCCCAAATCATGGTGAGGTGCGTGGTGTTCGTTGTGCCGATGCTCAAGGTCGTCGCGTTGAGTTTTGGGTTACGCGCAATTTTGGACGCGCATTCAATATTGTAGCCCTTGTTCTCACCATCCTTGGAATTTACTACGCTCTAGTGTTGGTCCTGAAAGTCGTGATGGGATAAAATGAAACTCACCCTCTCCTGGCTGAAAGATCATCTCGACACCGACGAGCCGCTCGAGAAGCTCGCCGATAAGCTCACCATGATCGGGCTCGAAGTCGAGGGCATCGAAGACAAGGCCAAGGCGCTGGCGCCGTTCACCATCGCCAAGGTGCTGACCGCCGAGAAACATCCCAACGCCGACAAGCTGCAGGTCTGCACCGTCGACGTCGGTGACGGCGGCGCACCGGTGCAGGTGGTGTGCGGTGCGCCGAACGCGCGCGCCGGTCTCGTCACCGTGTTCGCGGCGCCGGGCACCTACATCCCGGCGAAGGATTTCACGCTCGGTATCGGCAATATTCGCGGCGTCGAGAGCCGCGGCATGTTGTGCTCGGCCGCCGAATTGCAGATCTCCGACGACCACGACGGCATCATCGAGTTGCCGGCCGATGCGCCGGTCGGCGCCGCCTATGCGGCCTGGGCCGGGCTCGGCGATCCGGTGCTGGATATCAACCTGACGCCGAACCGGCAGGACTGCGCCGGCGTGCACGGCATCGCGCGCGATCTCGCCGCCGCCGACATGGGCAAGTTCAAGGATCCCGCCATCAAGCCGGTCAAGGGCGAATTCCCGTGCCCGGTCAGCGTCACCGTCGAAGACAGCAAGCTGTGCCCCGGCTTCGCGCTGCGGCTGGTGAAGGGCGTCAAGAACGGCCCGTCGCCGGAATGGCTGCAGAAGCGTCTGACCGCGATCGGCCTGCGCCCGATCAACGCGCTGGTCGACATCACCAACTACCTGACGTTCGATCGCTCGCGCCCGCTGCATGTGTTCGACGCCGCCAAGGTGAAGGGCAATCTGGTGGTGCGCCGCGCTCACGATGGCGAGACGCTGCTGGCGCTCGACGGCCGCACCTACTCGCTGGATTCGTCGGTCTGCGTCATCGCCGACGATCACGGCGTCGAGTCGCTCGCCGGTATCATGGGCGGTGAGCTGTCAGGCTGCTCGGCCGACACCACCGATGTGCTGATCGAATCGGCTCTGTGGAACGAGATCAACATCGCGCAAAGCGGCCGCAAGCTCGGCATCAACACCGATGCGCGCTACCGCTTCGAGCGCGGCGTCGATCCGGCCTTCATGCTGCCGGGGCTCGAACTCGCCACTAAGCTGGTGATGGAGTTCTGTGGCGGCACGCCGTCCGAGGTCGTGGTGGTCGGCAATCCGTTCGCCGACGACAAGATTATCGACTTCCCGCTCGCCGAGGTGAAGCGGCTTGCCGGCATCGAAGTGCCGCTGGTCGAGGTTCGTCGCATCCTGACCCGTCTCGGCTTCGTGGTCGCCGGCCAGGGACCGGTGGTGAAGGTCGCAGTGCCTTCGTGGCGCAGCGACGTTCACGGCAAGGCGGACCTCGTCGAAGAAGTCGTTCGCATCGTGGGCGTCGACAAGGTGCCGCTGACGCCGTTCGAGCGTGGCGATGCTCCGCGCAAGCCGGTGCTCACCCAGATCCAGAACCGCACCCGCCGCGCCAAGCGCGCGCTGGCGGCCCGCGGCCTGACCGAAGCGGTGACGTGGTCGTTCATTTCCAAGCCGTTCGCCGAAGCGTTCGGCGGCGGCCAGCCGGAACTGGCTCTGGCCAATCCGATCGCATCCGATCTGTCCGACATGCGGCCGAGCCTGTTGCCCGGGCTGATTGCTGCCGCGCAGGCCAACGCCGATCGTGGCTCGCCCGATCTGGCGCTGTTCGAGGTCGGGCAGGTGTTCAAGGGCGACCGGCCGCAGGACCAGTTTATGGCCGCCAGCGGTGTCCGCCGCGGCGTCGCCTCTTCCGCAGGCATTGGCCGGCATTGGTCGGGCTCGGCGCAGGCGACCGCGCTGGACGCCAAGGCCGATGCGTTCGCGGTGCTGGCTGCGGCCGGCGCACCGATGGCGGGTCTGCAGATCGCGACGGGCAAGCTGCCGGCCTGGCTGCATCCGGGCCGCTCCGGCGCGATCCAGATCGGGCCGCAGAACGTGCTTGGTTACTTCGGCGAATTGCATCCGCGGGTGCTCGAACAGCTCGGTGCCGACGGTCCGCTGGTGGCGTTCGAAGTGATGCTGGAGAAGATCCCCGATCCGAAGCAGCGGCCGACCCGCGCCAAGCCGGCGCTGGAATTGTCCGCGTTCCACCCGGTGTCGCGCGACTTCGCCTTCATTGTCGATCGTAAGGTCGGGGTGGCCGACATCGTCCGTGCCGCGCAGGGCGTCGACAAGAAGCTGATCACATCGGTCAGCGTGTTCGACGTCTATGAGGGCAAGGGCATCGACCCCGACAAGAAGTCGGTGGCGATCGCGGTGACGCTGCAGCCGCGCGACAAGACCATGACCGATCAGGAGATCGAGGCGGTCGCGGCCAAGATCGTGGCGGAAGTCACCAAGAAGACCGGCGGCAGCCTGCGCGGCTGAGGTCGCTCAGCGCCACCACGACGGCGTGCCGCTCGCGGTGGCGGGCGGGCGCTGCTCGCGCTGACGCTGCGGTTCGCGCCGCGGCTTCTGTTTGCGTGCGGGCTTCTCCGGTGCGGGCTCCTTGACGGCGCCGATTTTTTTCAGCGCAGCGTCGGCGGCGCGTTCGCCGGACTCCCAGGCGCCCTGCACCGTGCCGAACAGCGTTTCGTGGGTCGCTTCACCGGCAAAGAACAGATTGCCGAGTGGCTCGCCCAGCACCTTGCGCGACGGCTGGCCGCCGGGCTCCGCCGCCGACATCGCGCCCATCACGTAAGGCATCTCGTTCCAGCGCGTCACCGCCTTGCGTTCGACGGCGCCGGCGATGTCGCTGCCGAACAGCTTGCCGAGCCATTCGATCGCGAAATCCTGCATCGCGGCTTCGCCCTGCGCGGCGAGCTGGCGCCCGAACGAGCCGGCGACGTCGACGGTGCACAGCGAGGTGCCGCCGATATTGCCCACCAGCGTCGCGGTGCGGATGTCGTCGGCGCGTTCGATGATGGTCTCGTCGCGTGACAGCCCGAGCGGGTTACCTTTGAATTGCAGCGCGACGCGATCGGTGCTGCCGAGGCTCAGGCGAGCGGCGGCGTCGAGCTGTCGTTTCGGCAGTTCGGGGGAGAACGCCAGATTGCCCGAGGTCAGCACATTGGTCGACGCGGTGACGATGATGGCGCGCGCGCCGATCCGGCCGGCTGTGGTTTCGACCGCGAGGTCGCGCCCGCTCCACACGATTCGTTTGACCGGCGTCGACAGCGCAATCGGCAGTGAGGATGCGAGCTGAGTCAGCAGGCTGCCGACGCCCTGCGGGCAGCCGAGCAGAGCGGTGCGGTCCAGCGTCCGCGCGGTGTCCATCGCCGACAGCGCGCGCAGGTCCTTACTGGTTGTCGCGGGGCCCAGCACATATTCGATCGTCGCCGCCCAATCGCCGAGATCTTTCGGTAGCGCCGCGGCGCAGGAGATGTCGGTCTTGCCGCGCGACGCCTCGCTGATGGCGCGGCTGGCACGGACGAAGGCCGCGAGAAAATCCTCGGTCTCGCGCGAGCGGGCGTTGCGGCGACCGATCCTGACCTTCTGGCCGGGGGCGACCGGCGTCACCGCGAAGCCGGAGCTGCGCGCCAGCCGGACCAGCGGGTTACTGTCGGGATTGTGCAGCCAGCGCGCGCCGCGGTCGAACGGCGCTGCGAAGCTTGTGGTATCGGTCACGCAGCGACCGCCGATCTCCGAGGCGGCCTCGACCACGATCACCTTGCGGCCGGCCGCCACGAGCCGCCGTGCCGCCGCGATCCCGGCGGCGCCGGCGCCGACCACAACGACCTCCGCCTCGCGCGGCAGAGCGGCGTTCGCCCGCCCCCCCAACACGGGCAGCAATGCGAGGCCGGCAGTGGCGCCGAGCAGCCCCTCGAGCAGGCTGCGTCGCGAAATCGTCATGGCATGGTTTCCGAAAACTTGGCGGCAGAGGGGACGATCGACCTGCGCGGCTTCCGGTGGTCGGCGTGGCGAATGTCCCGAGGGGCGACGGCAAGGCATCTCGCGACTGTGATCAATGTGTTGAACTCCGTCGCGTTTTGCGTCGTCCGTCGACTGGTTTGGCGGTGCCGCAGGGCCGGTCGACCCGGTCAGCTTGCCGGAATCGTTTCCGGCCGGCAACCGTTCGTGGTGAACGATGCGTAACCGTGCGGGGAACCAAGTGAACCAAACTGCAACGGCTTTTCTCGACGATCAGCGACGAACGCGATGTGACGATGTCGCAACAATGATCCTGCAGGAACGTAGCAATGGGTGTGGTGCTCGAGACGATCGGCAAGCTGATCGCCAGCTATTTGCAGAAGGAAGAGCCGGGCTACGAGCCGTTCACCCCGAGCGATCCCGACCATCTGCGCAGCATCATGCAGCCCGGCGACGTTCTGCTGGTCGAGGGCAACAGCCGGATCGCCGGCATCATCAAGTATCTGACGCAATCGACCTGGTCGCACGCTGCGGTCTATGTCGGGCCGATCGACGGCGTCGCGGAGCCGGATGGCGAGCCGCATGTCCTGGTCGAGGCCAATATCGGCGAGGGCGTCAGTTCGTCGCCGCTGTCGCGCCATCTGGCCTATCACACCCGGGTGTGCCGCCCGGTCGGCCTGTCCTATGAGGACCGTCACACGGTGTGCCGCTACGCCATCAATCGGATCGGCTTCGGCTACGACACCAAGAACATCCTCGACCTGATGCGCTATCTGGTGCCGCTGCCTCTGCCGCAGCGCTGGCGCCGCCGGATGATCGCGCTCGGCTCCGGCGACCCGACCAAGATCATCTGTTCGGCCCTGATCGCCCAGGCATTCGAGGCGGTGCGCTATCCGATCCTGCCGAAGATCACCAGGGCGGGCAGCCGGGCGGCCCGCCGCGAGATCCTGCACATCCGGCATTCGTCGCTGTACATGCCGCGCGACTTCGACATCTCGCCGTATTTCGAGGTGGTGAAGCCGACCATCGTCAACGGCTTCGACTACACGGCGCTGCATTGGGCCGACAAACCGAAACCGGCCGCGGACAATGACGGTCATTTCGCGCCGCCGTTGGATGATACCGAAGCGGCGCCGTCGCTGACGCCGCAAATCGCCGAGGCTGAGGCGGATTTCGATCTCGCCGGCTCGCCGAAGCTCGCTGCAGGGGGCTGAACATCGGCCTTGCGATCAGCGGCCGTCGCACCAGCCATTGCGATGCCCCCCTCCATAGGTGCGAGCGTAGCCGCCGTCGAGCAGCGCGCTCGACACATTGGCGGTGCGTTTGGTGGCGACGTTCGCCACGACACGGCCCTGATATTTGTCGGGTCCGATGTTGTAGATCGTGACCTCGCCCTCGGCGAGCAGCCGGCGAAGCGCCTCGGCGGCGGCCGTGGCCATTCTGGCTTCCTGAGCGCACTGCGCCTTCAGCTCTGGTGCATCAATGCCGCGCAGCCGCACGCGTGTCCGCAGCGCTTGCCCCGGCCACAGAAATACCCGCGCATCGAAGGTGTCGCCGTCGATCGTATACAGCACCTCGACCGGATGCCGGACGGTCGGATTGCCGGCCCGCCGCCACACCGTCTCGCTGTCGTTGTCGACAGCCTCTGATTCCGGGGCCTTCGACCAGGGCAGATGCAGCCAATGCCGAGCCGGCAGCATCGTACCGGCCGCGACCCCAAGCACGAATATCCACGGCCACAGCCGGCTACGCCAGGGCAACCGCGAAATCCGAACCGGATTCGTTCTCGGATATCGGGACATATGCCTACGACAATCTGAGTCGGGAGGATCCGCCGGAACCGGCTGCAGTCATCGATTGCGTATCGTCCAGCGTCTTGCGGGCCTCAGAAATCCGATGCGATGCCTTTGACTTCCCAGTCGCCGTAGCGGGTGGGCTCGGGACCCTTCGGACCCTGGACTTCCTTGGCGCGCGCTTCGGCGTGGCGGGCGGCCTCGACGCGGCGGGCTTCGGCTTCGGCGAGGGCGCGCTTGGCCGCTTCGGGGAGATCCTTACGCGGCGGGGCGGCATCCGTCGGGGCGGACTTCGGATCGGGTTGTGTCATCGGCTGACGCCTTTCTTCATCGCGCAGGGCGCAGGCCACCGTCGTCGCAAGGCGCGGGGGCGATTCTTACATTTGGCATATTCGAATGCCATCCACGGCAGACCAGCGCGCGGCCTCGCGCGGCGTCTCTCCTCCTGCTGTGATACCCTCAATCCATGCCTGCTCCAAGATTCGCCCAAGCTTCCGAGGTGCCCGGCCTCGCTGCGCGCCGCATTGCCGCGGACATTCTTGACGGCGTGCTGCAGAAGCGCCGCATGCTCGACGACCAGCTCGAAGGCCCGGCTGCGCATCCGGGCCTGAAGACGCTGTCGGATCGCGACCGTGCACTGATGCGCCGGCTGGTCGCCACGATCCTGCGCCGGCTCGGAACGCTGGAAGGTCTGCTGGCCAGGTTGCTCGACCGCGGTGTGCCGACCGATGCGCCGCGCGCCAAGAGCGCTCTTTTGATCGGCGCGGCGCAAATCCTCTGGATGGACGTGCCGGATCATGCTGCCGTCGATCTGTCGGTGCGGCTGGTGCAATCCGACCGTCGCGCCGCCAAATATGCCGGTCTCGTCAACGCCGTGCTGCGCCGCTGCGCGCGCGAAGCCCAGCCGTTGGTCGAGGAACTGGCGGCCGGCACGCCCGACGTGCCGCAATGGCTGCTGGCGCGCTGGAGCGCGCACTATGGCGCAGAAACCGCGCGGGCGATCGCGCAGGCGATCAGCCACGAGCCGTCGCTCGACCTGACGGTTAAATCCGAAGCTGCGCATTGGGCCGCGCGGCTCCACGGCGAGGTGCTGCCGACCGGCACCGTGCGCACGCTGCTGCAGGGGTCGGTGCGGATGCTGCCGGGCTTTGATGAAGGCCAGTGGTGGGTGCAGGACGCAGCCGCGGCACTGCCGGCAAGGCTGTTCGGGGATATCACCGGCAAGAGCGTCGCCGACCTTTGTGCCGCGCCCGGCGGCAAGACGGCGCAGCTCGCTGCCGCCGGTGCCCGGGTCACCGCGATCGATCGCTCGCCGGCACGAGTCGCGCGGCTGCGCGAAAATCTGGCGCGGCTGTCGCTCGAGGTCGAAACCGGCGTCGCCGATGCGGCCGAATGGCGGGGCGATGCGACCGCCGAGTTCGACGCGGTGCTGATCGACGCGCCGTGCGCCTCGACCGGCACGATCCGGCGGCATCCCGACGTTGCTTGGCTGAAGCAGGAGAGCGACATCGGCGCGCTCGCCGCGGTTCAGAATCGGCTGTTGAAGAAGGCGGCGTCGCTGCTGCGGCCCGGCGGTACGCTGGTTTATTGCACCTGTTCGCTCGAGCCGGAGGAGGGCGAACAGGCGATCGCCGCGCTGCTCGCCGCCGAGCCGTCGATGCGGCGGCAGCCGATCGATCCGGCCGAAGTCGCAGGCCTCACCGAAATCGTCACCGCAGACGGCGCGTTGCGCACCCTGCCGTGCCACCTGCCGCACAGTGATCCGCGGCTTGCGGGGCTCGACGGCTTCTATGCCGCGCGGCTGATGAAGTCGTTGTAATTATTGAAAATTATCTGGCTGTCGAGCGTGGCGCAGCAGCGCCCGTCCACATTCGCCTATCGCCAGGGTGTGTGAAGCCCAATTCCAGATTAAAAGGATTCGCAACGAATTTTCGTTAACTTGAGGTTGCTTTGGTTCAGAACGATCTTTCGTCTCCGCTGCGCGCATGTCTGCAGAGCCGTTTCAGTCGAAGCTGTACCGGACTGGACGTTTGTCCGACGTCTTGCGCGATCTGACGTCGGCCGTCCGCAGAGGGCAGCAACGTGATGCGTACCAACGATCCGGGGTTTTAGCGCAGGTGTCGGCCGCGCCCCGCAGACGGATTTCGACCCTGGTCATGGGCCGCTTCGCGCGGACCGTGATGGCACGCGCCTCCAGCGGCTCGGTGGCGTTGACCCGGTTGTGGCCAGGCCGCACCGACCGTCTGATCATCGCGCCGCACGATCTGCGCACCGCGGATGCAACTCGCGCCGCCGAAATCTATGCCGGCCGCTTCGTGTTCGCCGGCAAGATCGTCACCTGCCACGGCCGCTCGATCTTCGATCTCGAACCGCCTTCCGACGACTGGGAAGCCGCGCTGCTCGGCTTCGGCTGGCTGCGCCACCTGCGCGCCGCCGACACCGCGATCACCCGCGCCAACGCCCGCTCGCTGGTCGACGACTGGCTCAGCAACATGTCGCGCACCGGCCCGGTGGGCCGGCGGCCGGACGTGCTGGCGCGGCGGGTGATCTCGCTGCTGTCCCAGGCGCCGCTGGTGCTGTCCGACACCGACGGCAAGTTCTATCGCCGCTACCTGCGCGGCCTGACCCGCGAAATCCGCGCGTTGCGCTACGCACTGCTCGACGTGCAGGACGGCGTGCCGCGGCTGCAGGTGCTGATCGCGCTGTGCTACGCGTCGCTGTGCCTCGCCAACCAGGCGCGGCAGATCCGCGGAGCCACCAAGAAGCTGTCGGACGAGCTGCAGCGTCAGGTCCTGCCGGACGGCGGCCACATCTCGCGCAATCCGGGGGCGCTGATCGATCTGCTGATCGACCTGCTGCCGCTGCGCCAGACCTTTGCGGCGCGCAACATCGCGCCGCCGCCGGCGCTGCTGAATGCGATCGACCGGATGATGCCGATGCTGCGGTTCTTCCGCCACGGCGACGGCAATTTCGCGCTGTTCAACGGCATGAGCGCGACACCGTCGGATCTCTTGGCGACGCTGCTCGCCTATGACGACAGCCAGGGCACGCCGCTCGCCAGCATGCCGCATTCCGGCTACCAACGGATCGACGCCGGCACCACGCTGGTGATCGCCGATGCCGGCACGCCGCCGCCCGCCAATGTCAGCCAGGAGGCGCATGCCGGCTGTCTGTCGTTCGAACTGTCGTCGGGTAATTGCCGGATCGTGATCAACAGCGGCATGCCGACCACCAATCGCGAGAGCTGGCGCGGTTTTGCCCGCTCCACGGTGGCGCACTCCACCGTCACCTGCCACGACACCTCGTCGTGCAGCTTCGTCGAGCGCTCGGCGATGAAGCGCTTCCTGCACGGCGCGCCGGTGGTCGGCGGGCCGCGTCAGGTCGAGAACCGCCGCGAAGAAGTTGCCGGCGGCGTGCTGCTGACGACGTCGCACGACGGCTACCGCGACAAGTTCGGCGTGCTGCATCGGCGGGTCTTGATGGTGAAGCACGACGGCAGCCGGCTCGACGGCGAGGACAGCCTCACTCCCGTGCAGGGCGGCCGCCACCGCGCTGCGCAGGCCGATTTCGCCGTGCGCTTCCACCTGCACCCGCTGGTCAAGGCCAGCCGTTTGCACGATGCCCGCGGCGTGATGCTGGTGCTGCCCAATCGCGAAGTCTGGACCTTCGAGGCGGCCGACGACAAAGTCGATCTCGAAGAGAGCGTGTTCCTGGCCGGCAATGACGGGCCGCGGCGCTCGACCCAGATCGTGATCCGGCAGAATTCGATCGAGGCGCCGAACGTGCGCTGGAGCCTGATCCGCTCCAATGCCTCGCCGCAGACCACCAGCGCCCGCCGTGCCGCCCGCCGCGAGCCGGAACTGCCGCTCTGAAGCGTCTTTCCGACGATGAGGGACAGCGGTTCGCCGACAAAACCCGCCAAATCCGCAATTCTGAGCGACCTTGGTCGCCGTTGTGGCGGCCGGCGAAAACTGCTACCGAACCCACGCCTCGCGCGACTGGCGACGTTAGGATGGAGCACCATCGGGAAGCGCGGGACGTATCTGCCGCGCGCCTGGGCATAGCTTTCCTTCCAACAGAAGATCGTGCCCCATGACCCAGAATCCCCGTCGCGTCACCCGTGCCCTGTTGTCCGTCTCCGATAAGACCGGGCTGATTGATTTCGCCCGTGCGCTCGCCAGCCACGGCGTCGAGCTGGTTTCGACCGGCGGCACCGCCAAGGCGATCGCCGCGGCCGGTCTCCCTGTCAAGGACGTCTCCGACCTCACCGGCTTTCCCGAGATGATGGATGGCCGCGTCAAGACGCTGCATCCGAAGGTGCATGGCGGCCTGCTGGCGATCCGCGACAATGCCGAGCACAAGAACGCGATGGCCGAGCATGGTATCGCGCAGATCGACCTGCTCGTCGTCAACCTGTATCCGTTCGAGGCGACCGTCGATAAGGGCGCATCCTACGAAGACTGCATCGAGAACATCGACATCGGCGGCCCGGCGATGATCCGCGCCGCGGCGAAGAACCACGACGACGTCGCGGTGGTGGTCGAGGCCAACGATTATCAGGCCGTGCTCGACGAACTCGCGGCCAACAACGGCGCGACCACGCTGAATTTGCGCAAGCGGCTCGCCGCCAAGGCCTATGCGCGCACCGCCGCGTATGATGCGGCGATCTCCAACTGGTTCGCGCTGCAGCTCAAAACCGATGCGCCCGACTTCCGCGCGATCGGCGGCCGGTTGATCCAGTCGCTGCGCTACGGCGAGAATCCGCATCAGACCGCAGCGTTCTACGCCACGCCGGAAAAGCGCCCGGGCGTCGCCACCGCGCGCCAGGTGCAGGGCAAGGAGCTGTCCTACAATAACATCAACGACACCGACGCCGCCTATGAGTGCGTCGGCGAGTTCGACGCGGGGCGCACCGCGGCCTGCGTCATCGTTAAGCACGCCAACCCTTGCGGCGTTGCCGAAGGCGCGAGCCTGCTCGACGCCTATCGCAAGGCGCTGGCCTGCGATTCGGTGTCGGCGTTCGGTGGCATCGTGGCGCTGAACCGCACCCTCGATGCGGAAGCCGCGCGCGCCATCACCGAGATCTTCACCGAGGTGATCATCGCGCCCGACGCCACCGAGGAAGCGGTCGCGATCGTGGCGGCAAAGAAGAACCTGCGGCTGCTGCTGGCGGGAGCGCTGCCCGATCCGCGCGCCAACGGCCTGACCTACAAGACCGTCGCCGGTGGTCTGCTGGTGCAGAGCCGCGACAATGCGGTGGTCGATGACATGGCGCTGAAGGTCGTCACCAAGCGGCAGCCGACCGAAGCCGAACTACGCGACCTGAAGTTCGCATTCCGCGTCGGCAAGCACGTCAAGTCGAACACGATTATTTACGCCAAGGACCTCGCCACGGTCGGTATCGGCGCCGGTCAGATGAGCCGCGTGGACTCCGCCCGCATCGCCGCCCGCAAGGCGCAGGATGCGGCGGCCGAACTGAAGCTCGCGGCACCGATGACCAAGGGCTCGGTGGTCGCCTCCGATGCGTTCTTCCCGTTCGCCGACGGCATGCTGGCCTGTATCGAAGCCGGCGCCACCGCGGTGATCCAGCCCGGTGGTTCGGTGCGCGACGACGAAGTGATCAAGGCCGCCGACGACGCCGGCATCGCCATGGTGTTCACCGGCACCCGGCACTTCCGGCACTAAGGCGCTCCGACGGCTTTCTGTCTCACTTGGTTGCTCCCGAACTCCGTCATGGCCGGGCTTGTCCCGGCCATCCACGCCTTTTCTGAGTTTCAGTCAGCAAGGCGTGGATGCCCGGCACAAGGCCGGGCATGACGTGGGGAAGCGAAAGTGCCCGCTTCTGAAGATCGCAGTTCTGGATAGCTGCACGAACGATTGCCATCCAGCTCAGCGATCAAGCCGCAGCACCTTCTCGCTGAGCGGCACGGAGCGTAGTTCGCCGGCTTTCGACCGCAGCGGCCAGATCGTGCAGCACCGTTTCGGTTGTCGCCCAGTCGATGCAGCCGTCGGTGATGCTCTGGCCGTAGTGCAGCGGCCGGCCCGGTACCACGTCCTGCCGACCGGCCACCAGATTGCTCTCGATCATCACGCCGATGATGCGGTTCTCGCCCGACGCCAACTGACGTCCGATATCGGCCGTGACCTTCGGCTGGTTGTCCGGCTGCTTGCTGCTGTTGGCGTGGCTGGCGTCGATCATCAGTCGCGGCGCCAGACCGATCTTGCCGAGCACCGCCGCTGCGGCTTCCACATTTGCGGCGTCGTAGTTCGGCGTGACGCCGCCGCGCAGGATGACGTGGCAGTCGCTGTTACCAGTGGTGGCCGCGATCGCGTTGCGCCCGCCCTTGGTCACCGCCATGAAATGATGCGGCTGCGCCGCGGACTTCACCGCCTCCGCCGCAATCCGGACGTTGCCGTCGGTACCGTTCTTGAAGCCGATCGGGCAGGATAGGCCCGAAGCGAGTTCGCGGTGGATCTGGCTCTCGGTGGTGCGTGCGCCGATCGCGCCCCAGGCGACGAGATCCGCAATGTATTGTGGCGTGATCAGGTCGAGGAACTCGGTGGCGGCCGGCAGCCCGAGATTATTGACGGCCGACAGCACTTCACGCGCCAGCCGCAGCCCCTTGTCGATCCGGAAGCTGCCGTCGAGGTCGGGGTCGTTGATCAGGCCTTTCCAACCGACGGTCGTGCGCGGCTTTTCGAAATACACCCGCATCACGATCTCGAGCCGGTCGGCCAGGGTCTCGCGCAGCGCCGCCAGACGATTGGCATAGTCCATGGCCGCGGCCGGATCGTGAATCGAACACGGGCCGACGACGACGAGCAGCCGGTTGTCGGCCCCGGTCAGGATGGCGTGAATCGCGCTGCGGCTCGCCGCGACGGTGCGTGTCGCGGTCAGGGTGCGCGGAATCTCGCCCATCACTTCGGCAGGCGTACTCAGTTCGGTGATTTTCTGAAGGCGAAGGTCGTCTGTGGTGGTCAACACGGCAGTTTGCTCCTGTTCAGGAGACCTGCCGGCTGAAACAAAAAAGCCGCCAGGTCTGGCGGCTTGTCGGATTTAATGCAGCAATCTTCAGATCGCGCGAAATCCTCCCGCCGCCAGCGAGCTGCTAAAGTAAAAGTACCAGTACGAGGCGGTCAGGTGGATCATACCCGCTCATATAGACCAGGCCGGCACGTTTGTCCACGCACCGGCGCGATCACTCCGCCGAGCGCCGAACCTGGGTCAGCAGCGCCAATCCGGCGACGAAGAACAGCACCAGCACGGCCATACCGGCTTTTTGGCTGCTCGCCAGCGCCGTGACGGTCGCGATCAGCAGCGGGCCGATGAACGAGGTGACTTTGCCGGTGAGGGCGAACAGGCCGAAATACTGCGCGATCCGGTCTCGTGGGGCGATCCTGATCAGCAGCGTGCGCGATGCCGCCTGCAGCGGGCCGCCGGCGATGCCGATCAGGCAGCCGAGCAGCAGGTAAGCACGCTCCGCCGGGGCGGCGAACAGCCCGCCGCCCGGTTGCGGCGGCGTCACTTCGATCAGCAGCACGTGGCCGGGATCGATCATCAGAATGCCGGCGATCGCGAGCAGCAACAGCAGCAGAGCGCCGATGATGACCCGTTTCGAGCCGAAGGCATCGTCGAGGCGGCCGCCGACGAACGCACCGATGGTGGCGGCGATCGCCAGGATGATGCCGAAGGTGCCGATCTGGATCGTGCTCCAGCCGAAGGTGCCGGTGGCGTAGATTCCGCCGAACGCGAACAACGACACCAGCCCGTCGGTGTAGATCATGTTGGCGAGCAGGAAGATCGCCAGCGAGCGCCGCCGCGGCAGATCGCGCAGCGTCTCGCGGAGCTCGCGCAATCCCTCGCGGATTGCGGCCCGCGGCGCCAGCTTGGCCGGGAAATCCGGTGTCAGCAGAAACATCGGCATCACGAACACCACGAACCAGACCGCGGTGAGTGGCCCGCTGATCCGGTCGCCCTCATGCTGTGCCGGTTCGAGCCCGAACCACGGCGCGATGCCGAGCAGCGTCTTGCCGGTCTCAGGACTGGCGGCGAGGAAACCGAGTACCAGCACCAGCGACAGGATGCCGCCGACATAGCCGGTTGCCCAGCCGGTGCCCGAGAGACGGCCGATCTTTTCCGGCGGCACCAGGTTCGGCATCATCGCATTGTTGAACACGGTGGCGAACTCGACCCCGATGGTGGCGATCGCATAGGCGATCAGCAGCGGCAGGATCAGGTGAGGTTCGCCCGGCTTGCCGAACCACATCAGCATCGATCCGATCACAAGCATTCCGCCGAACAGCGCGATCCACGGCTTGCGCCGGCCGCTGGCATCCGCAATCGCGCCGAGCACAGGAGACGCCAGCGCGATGACGAATCCGCTCGCGGCGGTGGCGAAGCCCCACAGCGATTGGCCGGTCGCCGGATCGGGCGCCACGTAGGTGGCGAAATAAGGCGCGAAAATGAAGGTGGTGATCAGCGTGAAGTACGGCTGCGCGGCCCAGTCGAACAGGATCCAGCCGGTCACGGCGGCCTGCGGCGGATAGCGGACCGGTTCACGAGTCTGCGCGATGTCTTCCGCAATCGATGACGACATCTTGTTCCTTCCGCCGGCCGGGCCGCCTTTTGCCTCGCGGCTTCGATTGCCTATAGGATTCGTCCGGCGCGTGGCAGCCCGCCGGCATAAATCGGAGTCGCTCGATGATCACACTGCGCATCCCGCATCGCATCCTGATGACGCTGGCTGCGCTGGCGCTGGTGGTGATCCCGCTCGCCGCGCCCGCGCAGGACATGCGCAGCGGCGTGGCGCGCGGGCCGGCCCAAGCCGTGGTCGCCAAACACGGCATGGTGGTGGCGCAGGAACGGCTTGCCGCCGAAATCGGCGCCAGCTTCCTGGCCCGCGGTGGCAACGCGATCGATGCCGCGGTGGCGACCGGATTTGCCATGGCGGTGACCTATCCGCGCGCCGGCAATCTCGGCGGCGGCGGCTTCATGGTGATCCATTCCGCGGCAAAGAATGAGGACGTGGCGATCGATTATCGCGAAACCGCGCCGCAGGCCGCGACACAGGACATGTTCCTGACGGGCGGCAAACCCGACCCGGACAAATCGCGCAAATCCGCGCTCGGCATCGGCGTGCCCGGCACGGTGGCCGGGTTGGCGCTGGCACTCGATAAATACGGCTCCGGCAAGTTCAAGCTCGCGGACGTGATCGCGCCGGCGATCGCGCTGGCACGGGACGGCATCGAGGTTGCCGACGACACCGCCGACACGCTGCCGGATTGGCACCGCTGGCTGTCGCGCTGGCCCTCGACCCAGAAGGTGTTTGCCCGTCCCGACGGCTCGCCGCTGCAGGCGGGCGACAGGCTGGTGCAGCCCGATCTGGCCGCCACGCTCGAAGCCATCGCCCAGCAGGGGCCGGATGGATTCTATCGCGGGCCGGTCGCCGAGAAGCTGTCGCGCGGCATTCGCGACGCTGGCGGGCTGATCACGCCCGAGGATCTCGCCGGCTATCAGCCGATGCTGCGCACGCCGCTGCGTGGCAGCTATCGCGGCTACGATATCGTGGCGATGCCGCAGCCGTCGTCCGGCGGCGTGGTGCTGATCGAGAGCCTGAACATCCTCGAAGGCTACGCGATGCGTGATCGCGGGCAGGGCACGGCGCCGTCGCTGCATCTGCTGATCGAGGCGATGAAGCGCGCCTATGCGGATCGCGCCCGCTATCTCGGCGATCCCGCGTTCACCGAGGCGCCGGTCGCAAAGCTGCTGTCGAAGGATTACGCGACGAGCCTGCGGGCCGGGATTGATCCGCAGCGCGCGACGTCGGTGGATCAGCCGCTGCCGCAGCCGCGCGAGGGCGACAATACCACGCATTTCTCGGTCGCCGATGCCGATGGCAATGCGGTCAGCAACACCTACACGCTGAACTTCTCGTATGGGGTGGGGCTGGTGGCGGATGGCACCGGCGTGCTGCTCAACAACCAACTCGATGATTTCACTGCTGCACCCGGTGCTTCGAACGCCTATGGCCTGGTCGGCTTCGCCGCCAATCTGCCGGCGCCCGGCAAACGGCCTTTGTCATCGATGTCGCCGACGATTCTGCTGAAGGACGGCAAGCCGGTACTGGTGACCGGCTCGCCCGGTGGCAGCCGCATCATCTCGGCAGTGCTGCAGGTGATCGTCGATGTCATCGATTACCGGATGAATGTCGCCGACGCCGTGGCGGCGCCGCGGCTACATCATCAGTGGCTGCCGGATGAGGTCCGGGTCGAGCACGGATTTCCGGACGCAACGCTGGAAGTACTCCGCGCCATGGGTCACCGCGTCGTCACGCCGCTCGGCCAGACTTCGGCGAACTCGATTTGGATCGACGCCGACGGCTTCCATGGCGCCGCCGATCCAAGAACCCGCGGCGCCACGGCGGCGGGGAATTGATCTGGCAACTCATCGACTTTGAAGCATGAGCTTTTCCGAAGATGATGGATGCGCGGGCCTTCGCCGCGCCGAAGGGGCTTCGGCCCCGCAGGCGGGGCAAGCCCGCGCATGACGTCCAGCAGGCGCAACCTCTGGCCGCAAGCGGACCCGGCTGGCGCCTGCTAGCCTTCCGGTGACTTCGATTTTCGGAGAACCGGCGCTACTCTCGCGGGAGACCGGTCCGGTTTGCACGAAGGGGGAGGACGTCAGATGGCATCACTGCAGGGTAAGACGCTGTTCATCACCGGGGCGAGCCGCGGCATCGGGCTCGCCATCGCGCTGCGGGCGGCGCGGGACGGCGCCAATGTGGCGATCGCCGCCAAGACGACCGAGCCGCATCCGAAGCTGAAGGGCACGATCTACACCGCCGCCGAAGAGATCGTCGCGGCCGGCGGCAAGGCGCTGCCGCTGGTCTGCGACATCCGCGACGAAACGCAGGTGGTCGACGCGATCGGCAAGACGGTGGCCGAATTCGGCGGTATCGACATCTGCGTCAACAACGCCAGCGCGATCAGCCTGACCAACTCGCAGGCCACCGACATGAAGCGCTACGACCTGATGATGGGGATCAACAGCCGCGGTACCTTCATGGTGTCGAAATATTGCATCCCCCACCTGAAGAAGGCCGCCAATCCGCATATCCTGATGCTGTCGCCGCCGCTCGACATGAAGGCGAAGTGGTTCGCGGCGTCGACCGCCTACACCATGGCGAAGTTCGGCATGAGCATGGTGGCGCTCGGCCTGTCGGACGAACTGAAGCACGCCGGCGTCGCCGTCAACGCGCTGTGGCCGCGCACCACGATCGCGACCGCCGCGGTCGGCAATCTGCTCGGGGGTGACGCGATGATCCGCGCCAGCCGCACGCCGGAGATCATGGGCGACGCCGCCCACGCGATCCTGACCAAGCCGTCGCGCGAATTCACCGGCCAGTTCTGCATCGACGACAGCGTGCTGTACGAGTCCGGCGTGCGCGACTTCGAGCCGTATCGGGTCGATCCGAGCGTACCGCTGATGTCGGATTTCTTTGTGCCCGACGACAGCGTCCCGCCGCCCGGCGTCACCGTCACGCCGCTGCCGATGGGGTAGGCAGTGAGCGTCAACGTCGTCACTGCGAGGAGGCGAAGCCGACGAAGCTATGCAGGAGCGCCGAGCATAGAGCTGGATTGCGTCGCTTCGCTCGCAATGACGAGGCCTGACGGCTCTTGCTACTACGCTTTCCCGATCTCGTAAGGCCCGCCTTTTTCCAGCGCGCGATTGTAGGCGGGGCGGGCGTGGATGCGCTCCAGCCAGGCCAGCGCCTTCGGGTAGCGCTGGTCGAGACCGCCGCGCGAAGCGGCGGCTTCCAGCGGAAAGCTCATCTGGATGTCGGCGGCGGTGAACTCGTCGCCGGCGAAATAGGCAGCCTTGCCGAGTTCGCTCTCCCAATAGTCCATGTGCAGCTTGAGCTGCGGATCGACGAAACCTGCCAGCGCGCCGGACGCCACCATCTTCACCAATGGGCGTACCAGCGCCGGGGCACGCTTGGGCATCATCGAGAACAGCAGCTTCAGCAGTAGCGGCGGCATCGCCGAGCCCTCGGCGTAATGCAGCCAATAGGTGTAGCGCAGCCGCTCCGGGGTGTTCGGCGGCGGGATCAGCCGGCCGTCCCCGTGGGTGCCCACGATGTATTCGATGATGGCGCCGGACTCGGCGATTGTGTTGCCGTTGTCGGTGATCACCGGCGACTTGCCGAGCGGATGGACGGTGCGCAGCTCCTTGGGCGCCATCATGTCCGGCTGCCGTTGATAGCGCTTGATCTCGTAAGGGGTGCCGAGCTCCTCCAGGAGCCACAGCACACGTTGCGAGCGAGAATTGTTGAGATGATGGACGGTCAGCATGTCGCGAAGATCCCGGGTGTCTGTCAGTGATTGAAGCGGCACCAGCCGTGAGAACGCGCCCCGCCTTAGCAGAGTTTCCGCGGCGCGGGACATCACAGTTCCGAAGGTCGCGAGCCTCGCCTGCGACCCGGTTGATCGGCCGCGGCTGACGCGCTACGGTCGATATGGAATGACGATAATCATATAACGCGACCCCGTCGCTGCCGGAGGAGACCATGACCCAGCCCGCCCCGCAATTCCTGTTCGATGTCGGCAGTCCCAACGCCTTCCTGGCCCACCAGGCGATCCCGGCGATCGAGCGGCGGATCGGCGTCAAATTCGACTACGTGCCGGTGCTGCTCGGCGGCATCTTCAAGGCCACCAACAACAAATCTCCGGCCGAGACGCTGGCCGGGGTCAAGAACAAGCGCGAATTCCTTGTGGTGGAAACCGAACGCTTCCTGAAGCGCTATGCGGTCAAGCCGTATGTCTGGAATCCGCATTTCCCGGTCAACACGCTCAACCTGATGCGCGCCGCGGTCGCGGCGCAGCTCGAAGGCGTGTTCGACAAATATGTCGAGGCCGCGTTTCACCATATGTGGGCGGAGCCGAAGAAGATGGACGATCTCGAAGTCGCCGCGGCGGCGCTGTCGTCGTCCGGGCTGGACGGCAAGGCTCTGCTGACCCGCGCGCAGGAGCCGGATGTGAAAGCGAAGCTGATCGCCAGCACCGAAGACGCCGTGCAGCGCGGCGCGTTCGGCTCGCCGACCTTCTTCGTCGGCACTGAGATGTTCTTCGGCAAGGAACAGCTCCGCGACGTCGAAGAGATTTACGGCTGAGCGTCCGTCCTCATGGTGAGGAGGCGCGCAGCGCCGTCTCGAACCATGAGGACGAGACCTTGCCACTCATTCTTCGAGACGCGCGCAAAGCGCGCTCTTCAGGATGAGGACCGATCGCATTGATCATGTCACCCCCAACTCAACCATCCGGAGACGCCAGCATGACGCCACGCAACGCAACCGTCGCGGTGATCGGAGCCGGCGATTACATCGGCGCGGAGATCGCCAAGAAGTTTGCCGCCGAGGGCTTCACCGTCTTCGCCGGCCGTCGCAACGGCGACAAGCTGGCGCCGCAGGTGGCGGAGATCGAGGCCGCAGGCGGCCAGATCGTCGCGCGGTCGCTGGATGCCCGCAAAGAGGACGAGGTGACGGCGTTCCTGAACGACGCCGACGCCCACGCGCCGCTCGAAGTGACGATCTTCAACGTCGGCGCCAACGTCAATTTCCCGATCCTGGACACCACCGACCGTGTGTTCCGCAAGGTCTGGGAGATGGCGTGCTGGGCCGGCTTCGTGTCGGGACGGGAGTCGGCGCGGCTGATGCTGGCGCGGGGCCAGGGCAAGATCTTCTTCACCGGCGCGACCGCGTCCTTCCGCGGCGGCTCGGGCTTTGCGGCGTTCGCCTCCGCCAAATTCGGGCTGCGTGCAGTGGCGCAGTCGATGGCGCGCGAACTGATGCCGAAGAACATCCACGTTGCGCATCTGATCATCGACTCTGGCGTCGACACCGCCTGGGTGCGCGAGCGCCGCGAGCAGGTGTTCGGCGCGGATGCGCTCGCCAATCCCGATCTGCTGATGCCGCCCGCAGCCGTGGCCGGGGCCTACTGGCAGCTCTACCAGCAGCCCAAGAGCGCCTGGACCTTCGAGATGGAGATCCGCCCCTATGGCGAAAAGTGGTGATGCCGGACGTCCGACCAAGCGAATGAAAGTCATTCGCTGAGCCGTGCCTCATTCTTTCGTCTAGCGACAGGCGAGCGGCGATCCGCCGAGCCTCGTGTGCCGCCGAGGGGGTGCGCCGCAAGCCACGATGGTTCTTGCAATTTCGAGGCATTTCATCGAAAAGCACGAGGTGTCGATCGCACCGCACAAAATGCCCATTGCAGTGGCGCGAATTTGGGCATTTTGATCTCGATCAAACGTGCGGTCCCGAAACCGGGGATGGTGCCGTCACCTGCCCGCCGAAGAAAAGATTGATCAGATGAATCAAGCCCTGAATTCGAAGAGGATCACCCTGGGCGAGGGTGGTCTTACGGTCGTGTTCGCACTGACCACGATCCTGTCCATCTATGCGGCGATGTTCGCCAAGGATGCTCCCTTCGCATTTCACGCCTCGCTCGCGGCCGCGTGCAGCGCCTGGGCGGTGTTCGCGATCATCGTTCGGTACCGGAGCCGTTCCGGACTGCCGCCGCAGGAGATCAACGGCGTTCCGAATTACAATTTCGGGCCGATCAAGTTCATGGCCTTCATGGCGATGTTCTGGGGCATCGCCGGCTTCACCGCCGGGCTCTACATCGCGCTGGAGCTGGCCTATCCCGGCCTCAACGTCGCCCAGTGGGTGAATTTCGGCCGGCTGCGACCGCTGCACACCTCTGCGGTGATCTTCGCTTTCGGCGGCAACGTGCTGCTGGCGACCTCGTTCTACGTCGTGCAGAAGACCACGCGGGCGCGCCTCGCCGGCGACCTCGCGCCGTGGTTCGTGGCGCTCGGCTACAACTTCTTCATCGTGATCGCCGGAACCGGCTATCTGCTCGGCGTCACCCAGTCGAAGGAATACGCCGAGCCGGAATGGTACGCCGATCTGTGGCTGACCATCGTCTGGGTCACCTACCTGCTGGTGTTCCTGGCGACGCTGATGAAGCGCAAAGAGCCGCACATCTACGTGGCCAACTGGTTCTATCTGGCCTTCATCATCACCATCGCGGTGCTGCATCTCGGCAACAATCCGACGCTGCCGGTCAGCTTCCTCGGCTCGAAGTCCTACATCGCCTGGTCGGGCGTGCAGGACGCGATGTTCCAGTGGTGGTACGGCCACAACGCGGTCGGCTTCTTCCTGACCGCCGGCTTCCTCGGCATCATGTACTACTTCATCCCGAAACGGGCGGAGCGGCCGGTCTATTCCTATCGGTTGTCGATCATCCACTTCTGGGCGCTGATCTTCCTGTACATCTGGGCCGGTCCGCACCACCTGCACTACACCGCGCTTCCGGACTGGACGCAGACCCTCGGCATGACGTTTTCGATCATGCTGTGGATGCCGTCCTGGGGCGGCATGATCAACGGCCTGATGACGCTGTCGGGCGCGTGGGACAAGCTCCGCACCGATCCGGTGCTGCGCATGATGGTGGTGTCGGTCGCGTTCTACGGCATGTCGACCTTCGAAGGGCCGATGATGGCCATCAAGGCGGTCAACTCGCTCAGCCACTACACCGACTGGACCATCGGCCACGTCCACTCCGGCGCGCTCGGCTGGGTCGGTTTCGTGTCGTTCGGCGCGCTGTACTGCCTGGTGCCGTGGGTCTGGGGCCGCAAGCAGCTCTACAGCATCCGCCTGGTGAACTGGCACTTCTGGATCGCCACCCTCGGCATCGTGCTCTACATCTCGGCGATGTGGGTGTCCGGCATCCTGCAGGGCCTGATGTGGCGTGCCTACACCTCGCTCGGCTTCCTTGAATACTCGTTCATCGAGTCGGTCGAAGCGATGCACCCCTTCTACGCCATCCGCGCCGCCGGCGGCGGCCTGTTCCTGATCGGCGCGCTGATCATGGCCTACAATCTCTGGATGACGGTTCGCGTCGGCGAACGGTCCGAGGCTCAGCCTCGCGTCGCCCTGCAGCCTGCCGAGTAAGGAGAGCAAGCAATGTCTATCTGGGCTCGGCACAAAATCTTCGAGACCAACTCGGTCGTCCTGATCGTCGGCATCCTGATCGTCGTGGCGATCGGCGGCCTGGTCGAGATCACGCCGCTGTTCTACCTGAAGAGCACCATCGAAAAGGTCGACGGGGTCCGCCCCTACACCCCGCTCGAGCTCGCTGGGCGCAACGTCTACATCCGCGAGGGTTGCTATCTGTGCCACTCGCAGATGATCCGTCCGCTGCGCGACGAAATCGAACGCTACGGACACTACTCGCTGGCGGCGGAATCGATGTACGACCATCCGTTCCAGTGGGGTTCCAAGCGGACCGGCCCGGATCTCGCCCGGGTCGGCGGCAAGTACTCCGACGACTGGCACGTGGCGCATCTGAAGAATCCGCGTTCGATCGTGCCGCAGTCGGTGATGCCGGCCTACGCGTTCCTCGGACAGAACAAGGTCGATCTCGCCAGCCTGTCGGATCATCTCAAGACCAACCGGACCCTCGGCGTTCCTTATAGTGACGAGGACATCGCCAAGGCGGCGTCCGACGCCAAGGCGCAGGTCGATCCGGACGGCGCCGAAGCGGCAGACTTGGTCAAGCGCTATCCCAAGGCGGTGGTCCGCAATTTCGACGGCCAGACCGGTGATCCGACCGAGCTCGACGCGCTCGTCGCCTACCTGCAGATGCTCGGCACGCTAGTCGACTTCAAACTGTACGACGGCAAAGCCAATCTTCGCTGAGGCGGCGACATGAAAGCGATCATCTACTTCGACAACATCGCGTCCAGTTTGGTCACCACCTGGTGGACGCCGCTGTTCGTGGCCATTTTCGTCGCCATCGTGGCGTATGCGCTCTGGCCGAAAAACAAAAAGGCGTTCGACGAGGCAGCCCAGATGCCGCTGCGAGAGGACTGAGACGATCATGGCTGACCACTCACATCACGTCGAAATCGACAAGGTTACAGGCACCGCCACCACCGGCCACGAATGGGACGGCATCAAGGAACTCAACACGCCGCTGCCGCGGTGGTGGATCTGGACCTTCTACGCCACCATCATCTGGTCGATCGGCTACTTCATCGTCTATCCGGCGTGGCCGATGGTGAACGGTTACACGCGTGGTCTGTTCGGCTACTCGTCGCGTGCGGAACTCGACGTCGATCTCGCCAAGCTCGACCAGGTCCGCGGCGAGAAGATGCAAGCGCTGGCGACTGCCTCGCTGGAAGAGATCGAGAAGAATCCGGCGCTGCTGGCGCTGGCTCGGGCCAAGGGCAAGGTGGTGTTCGGTGACAATTGCGCGCCGTGCCACGGCTCCGGCGCCGCCGGCGGCAAGGGCTACCCGAACTTGAACGACGACGACTGGCTGTGGGGCGGCACGCTCGAACAGATCGAAAAGACCATCAAATTCGGCGCGCGTTCCGGCCACGACGACGGTCACATGGGCAACATGCTGGCGTTCGGCAAGGACGGGGTGCTGACCAAGGAGCAGATCGTCGAGGTCGCCAACTACGTCCGTTCGCTGTCCGGCCTGTCGACCCGGCCGGGAGTCGATCTGGCCGCGGGCAAGCAGGTGTTCGCCGACAATTGCGTCGCCTGCCACGGCGACGACGCCAAGGGCAACCAGGAGCTCGGCGCGCCGAATCTGACCGATCGGATTTGGCTGTACGGTAGCGACGAGGCGACGATCATCGACACCGTCACCAACGGCCGTGCTGGCGTGATGCCGGCCTGGATCGGGCGTCTCGATCCGACCACGATCAAGGCGATGGCGGTGTACGTCCACTCGCTCGGCGGCGGCAAATAGCCGCCGCTTCGGCGGGCGCGCGGAACCGGCGTGTCGGGGGCACGCGAGGTTGTGATCCGCGCGCTCTGAATTGAGCTTGCGCTCGACGCTGGAAGGGAAAAGAACCCTCGCTATGAACAAGCCCCTGCGCGCCACTGATCTTCAGCCGGACGACGACGGTCCGCTGTACACGGCTCAGAAGAAGATCTACCCGCAAAGCGTCACCGGTCCGTTCCGGCGTATCAAGTGGATCCTGATGGCGGTCTGCCTCGGGATCTATTACTTTTTGCCGTTCGTGCGCTGGAACCGCGGCCTCGGCGCGCCCGATCAGGCGGTGCTGATCGACCTTGCGAACAACCGGTTCTACTTCTTCGCCATCGAGCTGTGGCCGCAGGAAATCTATTATTTCACCGGGCTGCTGATCGTCGCTGCGATCGTGCTGTTCCTGATGAATTCGCTCGGCGGCCGGGTGTGGTGCGGCTATCTCTGCCCGCAGACGGTATGGACCGATCTGTTCTACGCGGTCGAGCGGTTCGTCGAAGGCGACCGCCGCGAGCGGATGCGCAAAGCCGGCGAGGGTTTCAAGCTGCAGCGCGCCGCGGAGTTGGCGCTGAAGCACTCGATCTGGCTGATGATCGCCTGGTGGACCGGCGGCGCCTGGGTTCTGTACTTCGCCGACGCGCCGACACTGATCAAGGAGCTGGTCACCTTCGACGCGCCGATGGTGGCCTATATCTGGATCGGCATCCTCACCTTCACCACCTACACGCTGGCCGGCTTCATGCGCGAGCAGGTCTGCGTCTACATGTGCCCGTGGCCGCGGATCCAGGCGGCGCTGACCGACGAGTGGGCCCTCAACGTCACCTACAAGTACGACCGCGGCGAAAAGCGCTCGTCGCTGAAGAAGGCGGCGCAGCTCCGTGCGCTGGGTGAGCCGGTCGGCGATTGCGTCGACTGCAATCAGTGCGTCGCGGTGTGTCCGACCGGCATCGATATCCGTAACGGGCCGCAGCTCGACTGCATTCAATGCGGCCTGTGCATCGACGCCTGCGACAACGTGATGAAGAAGATCGGCCGGCCGACCCGGCTGATCGGCTACGACAACGACATCAACATCCATCGCCGGATGGAAGGTAAGCCGGAGATCTTCAAGCCGATCCGGGCCCGTACCGTGATCTATACGGTGATCATTGTCGCGATCGGCGGTGCCATGCTTTACAAGCTGGCGAACCGTACCCTGCTCGACGTCAACGTGCTGCACGACCGCAACCCGGTGGCGGTGCGGCTGTCCGACGGTTCGGTCCGCAACGGCTACACCGTCCGCTTTCTCAACAAGCGCGGATTCGACCGCGTCGTGGCGATCGACGTCGAGGGTCCGCCGAATGCGGTGATCCACGTCGTCGGCTCGGACTCGATCACGCCGGACCGGCCGATGATCATTCTGGGGCGCGACACCACCACCGAGCTGCGGGTGCTGGTCGACTCCAACTCCGCCGACGACACGCCGCAGTCGGTGCCGGTGACGTTCCACGTCACCGATATCGGGCTCGGCGAGGTCGCCTCCACCAAGGACGTCTTCGTCACGCCCTGATCCGAACCGGAGCCTCTCCATGAGCCGTTCGCAATCATCGCCCCGTCCTCTCACCGGCAAGGTCGTGCTGGCGGTGCTGGTCGCCTTCTTCGGTGTCGTGTTCGGCGTCAACGGGCTGATGATGACGCTGGCGATCAAGACTCTTCCGGGCACCGAGGTCGACAGTGCATATGCGGCCAGCCTGGCCTATGAGCGCGAAATCCTGGCGGCGCGGGACCAGGATCAGCGCGGCTGGAAGGTCGATGCCAAGCTCGAGCGCAAGCCGAACGGCGCCGCCGTGCTCCAGGTCGAGGCGCGCGACAAAGTCGGCCTGCCGCTCGCCGGTCTGAGCTTCTATGGCCGGCTCGAGCGCCCCTCCGACAAGCGCTTCGACCGCGAGGTGACGCTCGCGGAAGTCGGCGCCGGTGTGTATCGCGGCGATGCCGACAGCGTGTTGCCCGGTCGCTGGGATCTGGTGCTGGAGGGAGACAAGAACGGTATTCGCCTGTTCCTCTCCAAGAACAGACTGATGTTGGACTGATCGCCGATCCGGCGTGCGTGACGAGGATCGCCGAATGCTACAGACGCGGGACTTTTCGCACTACGTCAAAGACGTCGACGGCCGGATCGTGCATCTCGACCTCGCCGTGGAAGGCGTGCACTGCGCGAGCTGCATGGCGAAGATCGAGCGCGGCCTGCAGTCGATTCCCGACGTGACGCTGGCCCGCGTCAATCTCACCGACCGTCGTCTCGCGGTGGAGTGGAACAAGGGTAGCGCGCTCGAGCCCGGGCAGTTCATCGATCGGCTCGCCGAGCTGGGCTACAAGGCCTATCCCTACGAGCCGGTGCGGGCCGAAGTCGAAGAAGCAGAGCGCACCAGGTTCCTGCTGCGCTGCCTCGGCGTCGCGGCCTTCGCCACCATGAACGTGATGATGCTGTCGGTGCCGGTGTGGTACGGCGGCGACCTCAGCCCCGAGGCGCGCGATTTCTTTCACTGGCTGTCGGCGCTGGTGGCTCTGCCCTGCGCCGCCTATGCCGGGCAGCCGTTCTTCCAGTCGGCCTACCGCGCACTGAAAGCCAAGAGCGTCAACATGGACGTGCCGATCACGATCGGCATCACGCTGGCGCTCGGGATGTCGCTGGTCGAAACCATCAACCACGCCGAACACGCTTACTTCGACGCCGCGGTGATGCTGATTGCGTTTCTGCTGGCGGGCCGGGTTCTCGACCAGAAGATGCGGCAGAAGACGCGCGCGGTCGCCGGCAATCTCGCCGCGCTGAAGGCGGAGACGGCCACCAAGTTCGTCGGCCCCGACGAGATCAGCGAAGTGCCGATCGCCGCGGTGCGCGCCGGCGACATCGTGCTGCTGCGGCCGGGCGAGCGCTGCTCCGTGGACGGCACGGTGATCGAAGGGCGCTCCGAGATCGACCAGAGCCTGATTACCGGTGAAACCCTGTATGTGCCCGCTTCTCAGGGGACGCAGGTCTATGCCGGCACGCTGAACATCTCCGGAACGCTGCGGGTTCGCGTCGCTGCGGCTGCCGAAGGCACGCTGCTCGCCGAGATCACCCGACTCCTCGACCATGCGCTGCAGGCGCGCTCGCGCTATGTCCAGCTCGCCGACCGTGCCTCGCGTCTGTATGCGCCGGTGGTGCACATCACCGCGCTGCTGACGGTCTTCGGCTGGGTGCTGGCCGGCGCGAGCTGGCACGATTCGATCGTGATCGGGATTGCGGTGCTGATCATCACCTGTCCCTGCGCGCTCGGCCTCGCAATTCCCGCGGTGCAGACGGTGGCGTCGGGTGCGATGTTCCGAGCCGGCGTGTTGCTGAATTCCGGCGATGCGATCGAGCGCGCCTCCGCGGTCGACACCATCGTGTTCGACAAGACCGGCACGCTGACCCTGCCGGAACTCGACGTCGTCAACGCCGCGTCGGTGCCGCCGGAGGCGTTCGAACTCGCCGGCCGGCTGGCGCTCGCCAGCCATCATCCGGTCGCCGCCGCGGTGGCGCGCGCAGCGCAGGCCAAGGCGCCGCTGCCCGGTGTCGTCGAGGAGCCGGGGCGCGGCGTCCGTGCGATCTTCGATGGCGAAGAGCTGCGCCTCGGCAGCCCGGCGTTCTGCGGTGCGGACAGCGAAGCCAACGCAGTCCTCAGCGAAGATCCCGAAGTGTCGGTGGTGGCCTTCAGCCGTGGCGACCAGCGTCTGGTCTTCGCCGTGCGCCAGTTGCTGCGGCCGGATGCGGCCAAGACCATCGATGCGCTGCGCAACCGTGGCATCAGCGTCGAGCTGTTGTCGGGCGACCGCGAACCGGCGGTACGTCACGCTGCGGAGGCGCTCGGCGTCGGCGCCTGGCGCGCAGCAGTCACACCGGCAGAGAAGATCGCCCACATCGAGGAGCTGAAGGCCAAGGGACGCAACGTGATGATGGTCGGCGACGGAATGAACGACGCTCCGTCACTCGCCGCCGCCCATGTGTCGATGTCGCCGATCAGCGCCACCCATCTCAGTCAGGCGACCGCCGACCTGGTGTTCCTCGGCAAGGAACTGGCTCCCGTGCTGGCCGCGGTCGACTATTCGCGCAAGGCGATGGCGGTGATGCGGGAGAATCTCGGCCTCGCCATCGGCTACAATATCCTGGCAGTGCCGATCGCGATTGCCGGTTACGCCACTCCGCTGATCGCCGCATTGGCGATGTCCGGCTCGTCGGTGCTGGTGATGCTGAACGCGATGCGGGCGCGCCGGGTTCGCCGGGGAGGCGCATCATGGAAGTGATGGTCATCCTGGTGCCGCTGGCGCTGGCGCTCGGCCTGCTCGGGCTGATCGCGTTCCTATGGTCGTTGAAGAGCGGCCAGTATGACGACCTCGACGGAGCCGCCTGGCGCGCGATCGCCGACGACGAACCGCCCTTGCCACCGCCGGCCGAGACGCCGGCAGAAAAGCGAGGCTGACATGGCGATGCTTGCTTATGACGACCGCCCTAGGATCACTGCCCTGAGCGAAACAGGGGCGCGGTCCGCCGCTGGCCCGGCGCCCGATCCGGCTGCCGCTGTCTCCGCCGACGTCGATGCGCCGGTCGAGCCCGACGACGAGGTGCAGGAGCGCTGGTTGCAGGCGCAGCCTTGGCCGCGCCGTTGGTTCGCGCGGTTCTACCGCGCCTTGCGCAAGCTGCAGCCGGCGTTTCCGCCGATGTCGTGCTGCTGACCGGCTGCTTTGTTCCCGCCTCGTCAGGTCGTCGCTGCACCGGAAGCGTCAAGGGCTTTTCATCCGGGTGAAACAGAGCGCGGCTATCAGGCCGGCGTACCCGCTCGATCGAGCGAGTCGCCGAGCAAAGAAGTGCCGCCATGTCTCATGCCTTCATCATCGAAGTCGATTCGCGCGCCGCAGGCATCGTCGTCCGCGACGGCCGCAGCTTTCGCTTTCACGCCGCTTGTGATGACTTCTCCGGCCTCGAGGGGCAGGGGTTCCGCTCGCCCGGAGACGCCCAGAAGGCGGCAGTTCGTCATTTGGGGGCATACCCGGCGGGTCGGAGTCCTAAGCTGAAGGTTGCCTAGGGCGGCTCGTTTCTGAGGGGATCGAGACTCCGATTCCAAATCTTCGCAACGCGCGTGACCTCCTGGGGGAGGAGCGCAAAGTGCTGTCTCGCACCATGCGTCGCAAATTCTGCGCCGGTGGCTCAGGACTTGCTGCTGGCGGCAAGGCGGTTCCGCTCGAATCCATGCACGACGCGGCGCTGCTGACCGTCTGGTCCGGCGTCTGACGCGGTAGGATCGAGCTTCCTGGCGGAACCAGCGCTTGCGTGGAATTTTTTTCCAACTATGATCGATGCAATTATCGTCTTTGGAAGAAAGTTCTCAGTTTCATGGCTGACACCGATGTTGGCGTCGTCGAACCCGGCCGGCGGCTCGATGCCATCGACCGTAAGATTCTGACCGTCCTGCAACAGGATGCCTCGTTGTCGGTGGCCGAGATCGGCGATCGGGTCGGGCTGTCGTCGACTCCTTGCTGGAAGCGTATCCAGCGACTCGAGGCCGATGGCGTGATCATCAAGCGGGTGGCGCTGGTCGATCAGGACAAGATCGGGCTTGGTCTGTCGGTGTTTGTCTCGATCGAGAGCGGCGATCACTCCGACGCCTGGCTGAAGACTTTCGCCGATGCGGTCAGCGCAATGCCCGAGGTGATCGAGTTCTACCGGATGGCCGGTGACGTCGACTACATGTTGCGGGTGGTTGTCGCCGACATGCGCGCCTACGATCAGTTCTACAAGAGGCTGATCGGCACAGTGCCGCTAAAGAACGTCACGTCGCGTTTTGCGATGGAGAAAATCAAGTCGGTGACGGCGCTGCCGGTTCCGCCGATGCCGGTATCCTAATCGTCTGATTTCGCTTAGTCGCACGATATCGGTCGACGAATCAGCAATTCTGGAGGCGGTGCAGCAATTGCTCGTTCAAGGGTAGTTAGCTGCCTTTGTAAATTGTGACGGTTGTTAGTTGTCGACTCATCAGTCAATCTGCACAAACTAACAGCAATCGAAGGTTGTCTTTGCGCGTCTTTCCCTGTTTTTGGTTTAGTCCTCATTAGGACAATTCACTCAAATTATCTACGGCGCCATGCAGCGCCGGGGATGGAAACATATGCACGCCGCAGCCGTTCGCAGAGACGATCCGGCCGGTGAGCCCAAGGCGGATGATCGCGCCGATGTCTCTGCGCTGGTGGCGCGGCTGACGTCGGAGGTCAACGAGATTGCCTGCGGCAAGACCCGGACGATCCAGAAAATCACCAGTCAGATGAAGATTCTGGCGCTCAACGCGCTGATCGAAAGCGCTCGTGCCGGCAAGCATGGCGCCGGCTTCGCCATCGTGGCTCAGGAAGTTCGTAACGTCGGCGCCCAGATCGAGCAGATCGCCCGCGATCTCGAAACCCAGCTCACCCGGCGAACCGGCGAACTCATCGATTCGATCGACAACATGACCGAACGGTCGCGCGGCGACCGGCTGGTCGATCTCGCGCTCAACGCGGTCGAGCTGATCGATCGCAATCTCTACGAACGAACCTGCGACGTTCGCTGGTGGGCGACCGATTCGGCGGTGGTCGATTGCGCCGCCGATCCTTCGCGTAAGGCTGGCGCCCACGCCTCCGAGCGAATGGGCGTGATCCTCTCGGCCTACACGGTGTATCTCGATCTGTGGCTGTGCGGTCTCGACGGGACCGTTCTGGCCAATGGACGGCCGGACCGGTTCGCCGTGGCGGGCAACAACGTCGCCGGTCAGGCGTGGTTCAAGGAAGCGCAACGGCTGCGCAGCGGCGACGACTACGTCGCCGGCAATATCGAGCGGTCGCCGCTGCTCGGCGGGGCTCAGGTCGCCACCTATTGTGCCAGCGTTCGTGCGGACGGGCGCAGTTCCGGCGCGCCGCTCGGCATTCTGGCGATTCACTTCGATTGGGAAGCCCAGGCCAGGGCGATCGTGCAGGGCGTCCGGGTCGATGATCCCGAACGCACACGGGTCCTGCTACTCGACGCCGATCGGCGCGTGATCGCTTCTTCCGACGGGCGGGGCATCCTTGACGAACGGTTTCCGCTGCAATCCGCGCATCGGACCTGCGGGACCTACCGCGACGGTGGTGGTGCCCTGGTCGGCTTCCATGTGACGCCGGGCTACGAGACCTATCAGGGGCTCGGTTGGTATGGCGTCATCGTTAGTCGCCATGACTGATCGCCCAATGTCGGGGTTGTTCGAGAGAGGTTGCCCAATTCCCTTCCAGATCGGTAACCGAAGTGTAAAGTAAGTTTGACAATTTGGCGCGAGAAGTGGCGTCGGTCGATCAATGCGGCCGAGGAACGCGATGTGCCGGATTTTGTTCCGCCGCGGTCGGAAAGGAATTTCCCGCCGCCGCCCTATGCAGGGAGTTGCGGTTCTCCTACAACTCGGAAAACGATTTGTGTTCCGATGGTCGACGGCATTTCCAAAGCGCTCACGGGTATCGAAGGCTTCGACGACCTCACCTTAGGCGGCTTGCCAACGGGGCGTCCCAGTTTGGTCTGCGGCTCGGCCGGCTGCGGCAAGACGCTGTTCGCATCGACTTTCCTGATCAACGGCGCTCGGCTTTACGGCGAGCCGGGCGTGTTCGTCACGTTCGAAGAGCGCGCAGTCGATATCGTCGACAACGTCGCCTCGCTCGGATTCGATCTGCAGGGATTGATCGAGCAGGAGCGGATCCTGATCGAACATATCGCGCTCGATCCGACCGAAGTCGCAGAGGTCGGCGACTATGATCTCGAAGCGCTGTTCCTGCGGTTGGAATTCGCAGTCGATCAGATCGGTGCCAAGCGGATCGTACTCGACACCATCGAGAGTCTGTTCTCGGCGTTCCAAAATCCCGCGGTGCTGCGGGCCGAAATCCGCCGGCTGTTCGATTGGCTGAAACAGAAGGGGCTCACCGCCGTCATCACCGGCGAGCGCGGCGACGGATCGCTCACTCGGCAGGGCCTCGAAGAATACGTCTCCGACTGCGTGATCCTGCTCGACCACCGCGTCGACAGCCAGATCTCCACCCGGCGGCTACGAATCGTCAAGTATCGTGGTACCGCGCACGGCACCAATGAGTACCCGTTCCTGATCGACGAGGAAGGCTTCAGCGTGTTGCCGGTGTCGTCGCTGGCGCTGTCGCACACCGTGCACGAGGACCGGATCTCGACCGGCGTCGCCGATCTCGACGCGATGCTGTCCGGCGGCGGGTTCTATCGCGGAACCAGCGTGCTGGTCAGCGGCGTCGCCGGCTCCGGCAAGAGTTCGCTGGCCTGCATGATGGCCGACGCCGCCTGCCGTCGAGGCGACAGGGCGCTGTATCTGTCGTTCGAGGAATCCGAGGCGCAGACTGTCCGCAACATGAAGTCGGTCGGGACCGATCTCGGCCGATGGCTGAGCAGCGGCCGGCTTCGCTACATTGCGGCGCGGCCGACCTTTTACAGCCTCGAGATGCACTTGGCGGTGATGCTGCGCGAGGTCGCGCGCTTCAAGCCGGACCTCGTGGTGCTCGACCCGATCTCGGCCTTCACCGAAAGCGGGCAGGTCGGCGAAGTGCAGTCGATGCTGCTGCGGATGGTCGATTATTTGAAGTCCAACGGCATCACCGGGGTGTTCACTCATCTGGCTCATGGCGCGCAGACCGAGACCGATGCCGGCCTGTCGTCTCTGATGGACGCCTGGATCCTGCTGCTGAATCGCGAGGCGCACGGCGAGTTCAATCGCGAGCTTTATCTGCTGAAGGCACGCGGCATCGCCCATTCCAATCAGGTGCGGGAGTTCGTGATGTCGGCTGACGGCATCCACCTGCTGCCACCATATCTCGGCGAGGGCGGCGCGCTGACCGGATCTGCGCGCCGGGCCGAGGAAGCCAAGGCGCGGCGGGCCGAGAGCGAGCGCCGCACCGAGGTGGCGCGACTGCAGGCCCAGATCGAGCAGCGCCGGCGGCGCGCGCGCGCGCAAATCGAAGCCATCCAGGCCGATCTCGCGGTCGACGAGGCAGAGCTGAATCGGCTGACACAGGCGGAAGTCAGCTTTCGCGCGCAGAGCGAACGCGATGTCGCCGAGATGGAGCGGAGCCGGGGCGTCATCGGCTCGCCCGGGGGCACGGAGTAGGGGGCGACGATGGCCGATCCAATCAAACTTGTGCTGTATGTCGCCGGCGAGACGCCGAAATCGCTCGCGGCGATCCGCAATCTCGAGAAGATCTGCGCCGAGCACCTCGCCGGCAAGTACAAGGTCGAGGTGATCGACCTGAAGAAGTCGCCGCAGCTCGCCCGCGAGCACGGCATCGTCGCGATCCCGACCTTGGTGAAGGAATTGCCGGTGCCGATCCGCAAGATCATCGGCGACCTGTCCGACACGCCGAAAGTGCTGGTGCATCTGGCGGTGGAGGAGTCGTCCTCGTGACCTCGGCGATCTCGGCGCTGAGCAGGGCGGAGCTGGAAGCCCGGCTGGAAGAGGCCGAGGAGACGCTGCGGGCGATCCGCGACGGCGAGATCGACGCCGTCGTGGTGCGCGGCGCCGATGCCGAGCAGGTGTTCACGCTGGAAGGCGGCGGCCAGTCCTACCGCACCTTCATGGAAGCGATGGATGTCGGCGCCGCCGCGTTCGATCAGGACGGCCAGTTACTGTACGCCAATCAGGCGTTGTGCGCGCAGCTCGACTGCGTCCACGGCTCGCTGACCGCGACGGCGCTGATCGAACTGCTAGATCCGGTCAAACAGGCGGCTTTCCGGCGTTTGCTCGCGCAGGCGCAGCACCAACGACAGTCGGCCGAAATCCACCTGCGGGTCGGTGATGCCGAGCGCAGCATGCTGCTCACCGGCACTCCGCTCGAATTCGGTGTCGTCCGCGGTGCGGCCATCACCTTCACCGACATCAGCGAGCGCGAGCAGGCCGCCGCGGCCCGCGAGTCGGAGCGGCTGGCACGCGCGATCCTGGCCTCGGCCAACGAAGCGGTGATCGTCTGCGACCGAGCCGGCTGCGTCACCCATCTCAACGGCGCCGCGATGCGGATCTGCGCCGAAGCGCCGGTCGGCAAGACCTTTGCCGAGGCGATTGCGCTGAGCTTTCCGGAAGCGTCCGAGCTGATGAGCAGCGACGACATCGTCGCGATGGCGACCGCCGGGCTTCCGGTGCAGGGGTTGGAAGCGGCGGTGCGCACCCCGTCCGCCGCCATCACCGACGTGATGATCAGCGCGGCGCCGTTGCTGGTCTCTGGCGAACGCACCCAGGGCTGCGTCGTCACGCTGGTCGACCTGTCGCAGCGCAAGGCTGCCGAGCGTCATCAGGCGCTGCTGATGGGGGAGCTCGACCATCGGGTCAAGAACACGCTGACCATGGTGATGGCGATCTGCGCCCGCACCGCCGTGCACGAGCGAACCATCGAGGATTTCCAGAAGTCGTTCACCGGACGGATCCAGGCGCTGGCTGCGACCCATACGCTGCTGTCGAACGCCTCATGGCAGAGCCTGCAGATCCGTGACGTGCTCGCCGCCGAACTGGCACCGTTCGCCTCGCTGTCCAGTGGCCGCATCGTCACCGACGGGCTCGACATTGCGGTCGAAGCCAAGACCGCGGTGTCGCTCGGTCTGGTGTTTCACGAACTGACCACCAACGCCGTCAAATACGGCGCGCTGTCGGTGCCGTCGGGCAGGATCTCGGTGCGGCAGGTTGCCGCTGGCGACGATGCGCTCACGATCGAATGGCAGGAGCACGATGGCCCGCCGGTCACGCCGCCGCAAACCTCCGGTTTTGGCCAGACGCTGATCTCGCGCAGCCTCGGCAGCGGTGGCGCCGCGCTGGAATTCCGTTCGGACGGCGTGGTCTGTCGGATCGCGGTGCCGAAGTAAGCGATGATCCGCGGGCAACCGCGCGACTGCGAAGCGCCGTGGTTTCCCGGACGATCAGGCGGCCCTGACCGTCTCCAGAAATCTCGTCACTTCGGTTTTGAGCCTGTCACTGTCCTGCGACAGCGATTTCGCTGCGGACAAAACCTCGTTCGACGCCTCACCAGTTTCTTCGGCGCCGTCGCGGACGTGGCCGATGTTCGAACTGACCTGAGTGGTGCCGTGCGCCGCCATCTGCACGTTGCGGGCGATCTCCTGCGTAGCGGCGCCTTGCTCTTCGACGGCCGATGCGATCGTGGATGCGATCTCGGCCATCCGTCCGATCGTGCCGCTGATGTCCCGGATCGCCGCCACCGATTCGTCAGTCGCGGTCTGAATGCCGGAAATCTGCTGACCGATCTCGCCGGTGGCCCGGGCCGTCTGCTCGGCGAGCGCCTTGACCTCGGATGCGACGACCGCAAAGCCGCGGCCGGCGTCGCCGGCTCTCGCCGCCTCGATCGTGGCGTTGAGCGCCAGCAGATTGGTCTGGCCGGCGATCGTATTGATCAGTTCGACGACGTCGCCGATACGTGCCGCAGCCTTTGACAGGTCTGCAACGCGGTCGTTCGTGAGATGGGCCTGCTCGACCGCCTCCTGGGCGATTCGTGCGGATTCCTGAACTTGTCGGCTGATCTCGTTGACGGAGGATGCCATCTCCTCGGTCGCCGAAGCGACCGACTGAACGTTGGTCGACGCTTCTTCCGCGGCCGAAGACACCGCCATCGCAAGCTGGCGCGATCGCGTTGCGGTGCCTGTCAGAGAGCCGGCGGAAGCCTCCAGTTCGTTGGCCGACGACGACACCGTCCCGACGATCTCGCCGACCGCCCCCTCGAACTCGGTGGCAAGTCGCATCATCTCGGTCCTGCGCTCCATCTCCGCGCGGGCTTTCGCCTTTTCCTGTTCGCACCTCAGCCGCTCGACCTCCAGGCCATGTTCCTTGAACACCGCCAGCGCCTTGAGGATCTCGCCGATCTCGTCCTGACGATGCGGCTGCGGCGTTTCGGTGGCCAGGTCACCTGCGGCGAGGCGCTGCATCGTCGCGATCGCAGCGCGCAGTGGACGCGCGATCGTCCCGCGCACCACCGCGAAACTGGCGAGCACCGCCAGGAGCGCGACCGCCAGCGTCGCCGCTGCGATCGTCCACAGAGTCTGATAGGCCGCCGCTTCGAAGTCCGCCTTCTTGATGCCGACGTAGAGAATGCCGATCACGTTGCCCCCGGCGTCGACGATCGGATCGTAGGCCGTCATGTACGGCTCACCCAGGATCGCCACCTCGCCGCGGAACGGCTGCCTGTTCTCGAGCACCGTGGTGTAGGCAGGGCCCGGGGCGAGTCTGGTCCCGACGGCACGCGTGCCGTCCGGCTTCATCACATTGGTCGCGACCCGCTGATCGTTCATGAAGATCGTTGCGGTACCCCCCACCAGGGATTTGATCTTGTCGACGGTGGCGAAGTCGTCGTTGAGCACGCGATTCCCCACCGTGAGCTTGTTGTCGGCACGGCTGAATGCGCTGCCGTTCGCCTTCACGGTGTCCCAAGCGACGCGGATGTTGGTCTCGACGCGCTCCCGAGCCGCGTCGGTGGCGGCGTCGGCGAGCACCTTCCAGGCGACGGCGGTGACGGTGACGCCGAGCAGCAGCACGCCGAAAACCGAAAGCAGGATAATGCGGGGAACGAGACCGAGCGACCAGCTATGCGTTCCGTGCGTGGACTTCATGATGTCTCCTTGCACGCCCGGTCGCGCAGCGTCCGTGCGGGCGCAGCGTCGGGCGATCTCAGGCGATGTTCTCGTTGGTTAGCCGGGCTCTTGCCGACCGTCGCGTTTGCGCAGCGACATGCGCAGATGGCTTCACAAATCTGAAACATTCGTTTCACCGAATATAGAAATCCGATGGGCACGATTAGTTAGATTTCAGCTTCCGCGCGAGTTGATCGGCCTAATCCGCAACTGTAACGGGAGCGTCGAGCTGTTCGGGCTTCGCGGGCGTGCCTCTGCCGAGCCGCAGAAAGCGCTTGGATTCAAGGGGCTGACGACAAGAATAGGTGAACCGGCCACCGATGGCCGTGTTGGATTAGTATGCAATCGCATTTTGATGGCGTGGCGCATCGAGCGGCCGGGCTCCAGCGCCTGGTAGAATAGCGAGGTGAGCAATATTGCCGCGGGCGTGAGTGCGGCTCGCCGTGCGACGCAGCCCACTCGGGACATCGCGAGCCGTCAGTGCCTTGCCGGCTGATCGGTCGGGGCCTGCCCGCAAACCCTGGGGGAGTGCGAAGTCGAGCCATGCGCCGGCCGCAGCGACTGTTTGGCGGAGCCATGCAAATTGATGGCGTCTCTCAGATCGTTCGAAAGGCCGTTTGAACCTTGCGCCGCAGGTCGTGCGTCTGGAAGCCTGCCGCTACACGTCTACTGTCGCGTGCAACGAATTCTCCTGAATGAATTCACGGCGCGGTTCGACGACGTCGCCCATCAGCTTGGTGAAAATGTCGTCGGCCTCGTCGACTTCGCGCACTTTGACCTGCAGCAGCGAGCGGGCGTTGGTGTCGAGCGTGGTCTCCCAGAGCTGACCGGGATTCATCTCGCCGAGGCCTTTGTAGCGTTGCAGCGCCACGCCCTTGCGGCCGGCGTCGGTCACCGCCTCGAACAGGCTGATCGGGCCGTGGATTGCGGTTTCGGCATCCTTGCGACGAAGTACGCCGGGGCGCGGATAGACTTCCTGCAGCACCGCCGCATATTCGTCGAGCTTCCGGGCGTCGGCGGAGCCGAGCAGCGCGTCGTCGATCGCCGCGACTTCCTTGACGCCGCGCACGGTGCGTTCGAACGCGAAGCCCTCGCCTTCGGTGAAGCGGCCGATCCAACCGCGTTCGACTTCGTCAGCCAACGCGTCGAGCCGGCGCGCGATATAGGCGGCCGCCTCGTTGGCGGTGGCGATGTCGGCGGTGACGCGCGGGCTGAGCACGCCGGCGATCGCGGCCTGCTCGACCACGCTACGATTGTAGCGGCTGTGCAGATTGTTGAGTGTGCTGCGGATCGCGCGCGCGTCCTCGACCAGCTTCAGCAGGTCGCGGCGACCGCGCTCCTCGCCGGTGGCCAGCTTGAACACGCAGTCGTCCAACCCGGTGGCGATCAGATAGTCCTCGAGCGCGCGCTCGTCCTTCAGATACTGCTCGGACTTGCCGCGGGTGACTTTGTAGAGCGGCGGCTGTGCGATGTAGAGATAGCCGCCCTCGATCAGCGCCGGCATCTGCCGGAAGAAGAACGTCAGCAGCAGGGTGCGAATATGCGCGCCGTCGACGTCGGCGTCGGTCATCAGGATGATCTTGTGATAGCGCAGCTTGCCGATGTCGAAATCGTCGCGGCCGATGCCGGTGCCGAGCGCGGTGATCAGTGTGCCGATCTGCTCCGAGCTCAGCATCTTGTCGAAGCGCGCGCGTTCGACGTTGAGGATCTTGCCGCGTAGCGGCAGAACGGCCTGGAATTCGCGGTTGCGACCCTGCTTGGCGGAGCCGCCGGCCGAGTCGCCCTCGACGATGAACAGTTCCGATTTCGATGGATCGCGCTCCTGGCAGTCGGCGAGCTTGCCGGGCAGCGAGGCGATGTCGAGCGCGCCCTTGCGCCGCGTCAGCTCGCGCGCTTTTCGCGCGGCTTCGCGGGCCGCTGCGGCTTCGATCACCTTGCCGACGATGGTCTTGGCCTCGCTCGGATGCTCCTCGAACCACGCGGCGAGCGCTTCGTTGAGCACGTTCTCGACCACCGGACGCACTTCCGAGGACACCAGCTTGTCCTTGGTCTGCGACGAGAATTTCGGGTCCGGCACTTTCACCGACAGCACCGCGGTCAGTCCCTCGCGGCAATCGTCGCCGGTCAGCGCCACCTTTTCCTTCTTGGCGTTGTTGTCGGCGTAGCCGGTGAGCTGCCGCGTCAGCGCGGCGCGGAAGCCGGCCAGATGCGTACCGCCGTCGCGCTGCGGGATGTTGTTGGTGAAGCACAGCACGTTCTCATGATACGTGTCGTTCCACCACAGTGCGGCTTCGACCGCGATGCCGTTGAGGTCGGCCGCGACGACGATCGGCGTCGGCACGATCGGCTTCTTGTTGCGATCGAGATATTTGACGAACTCGGTGACGCCGCCCTCGTAGCGCATCTCTTCGCGCTTCTCGACTGCGTGGCGCAGGTCGGACAGCAGAATGTTGACGCCGGAATTGAGGAAGGCCAGTTCGCGCAGCCGGTGCTCCAGCGTGGCGAAGTCGTATTCGACGTTGGTGAAGGTCTCGGACGAGGCGTAGAATGTCACCTCGGTGCCGCGCCGTCCGCCCGCGTCGCCCACCACGCTGAGCGGCGCCACTGCGTCGCCATGGGCGAATTCGATGTAGTGCTCCTTGCCGTCCCGCCAGACGCGCAGGATCAGCTTGCTCGACAGCGCGTTGACCACCGAGACGCCGACGCCGTGCAGACCACCCGACACCTTGTAGGAGTTCTGGTCGAATTTTCCGCCGGCGTGGAGCTGGGTCATGATGACCTCGGCCGCCGAGATGCCTTCGCCCTTGTGGATGTCGACCGGGATGCCGCGGCCGTCGTCGCGCACCGTCACCGAGCCGTCGGCGTTGAGGATCACTTCGACCGCGCTGGCGTGCCCCGCCAGCGCTTCGTCGATGGCGTTATCGACGACTTCGTACACCATGTGGTGCAGGCCGCTGCCGTCGTCGGTGTCGCCGATATACATGCCCGGCCGTTTGCGGACGGCATCGAGACCCTTCAGCACCCGGATCGATTCCGCGCCATATTCGGCCGGCGCAGGATGCACGGATTCGGCAGAGGGCTGCCGGGCAGGTTCAGTCATGCAGGGACCTTCAGAATTGCGATCGAATCGGCGTGCGCCATTCGCAGCGAAGCGCTCTTTTGTGCCATGAAAGCAGGGGCGTCACCAGCGCAAAGTCGTGGTGTTCAAGCTGTTGAATAGATAGAGATTTTGGCCGCGCTCGCAAGGCTCGCGAGGGCAGGTTCGGCGGCTGCAGTGAAGATCGGCGATGCGGTCGATTCTGCCCTGCCCGGCGGCCTATCCGCGAGCGCTGATTCGGCCGTTGTCGACGTCGAAAATTGCTGCCGCCGGACCGATCTCCGCGAACGCCAAAGGGTCGGCCCCGGTCATCCAGACCTGCGCGCCGAGCCGGCTCAGTTCGCCGAACAGAGCGGCGCGGCGGCCGGGGTCGAGATGCGCCACCACCTCGTCGAGCAGCAGCAGCGGCGTGATCGAGGTGGTCTCGGCGACGAGCTGGGCGTGTGCCAGCACCAGCCCGATCAGGAGTGCCTTCTGTTCGCCGGTCGAAGCCTCGCGCGCCGGCATCGCCTTCGGCGCGTAGATCACCTCGAGGTCGGTCAGGTGCGGGCCGTCGAGCGTTCGGCCGGCGGCGGCGTCGCGGCTGCGGTTGTCGCGCAGCACGGCGCGGTAGCGGTCCTCGACGACGGTTGCCGGTTCTGACGCCAGCGCACTCTCCATCCAGCCGTCCAGTATGATCCTGGCGGACGGGAACGCCGAGGTGGCGCCGCGGGCATCGATCATGGCGGCCAGCTTGGTCGCGGTCTGCCCGCGCTGTGCCGCGACTGCGATCGCCAATTCCGCGGTTTCGCGCTCGATCGCGTCGAGCCAATGTGAATCCGCGTTGCGGATGTCTTCCAGCAGGCGATTGCGCGACCGCAGGCTGCGATCGAGGGCGGAGACGCGGGCCGAATGTCCGCTGTCGATCGCCAGCACCAGGCGATCGAAGAAGCGCCTGCGTTCCGACGCGGCGCCCATGAACAGTCCGTCCATCGACGGCGTCAGCCACACCATCCGCAGATGATCGCCGAACGCCGCCGCCGAGCCGACCGGTTCGCGGTCAATCCGGCATCGCCGGGTCGTGGCGACATCGCCGCGCGGCGGCTCGATCCCGGTGCCGAGCGTCGCCAGCCCGAGCGCGCCTTCGACCTCGGCCGACACCGCCCAGGAGCCGTCGCCTTCGTGACCGGCGATGTCCTCCAGCCTGGCGCGGCGCAGACCGCGGCCCGGCGCCAGCAACGAGACCGCCTCGAGGCAATTGGTCTTGCCGGCCCCGTTCGGCCCGACCAGCACCACTTGGTCGGCGGTCGTGGTCAGCGACGCGGAGCGATAGTTCCGAAAATGCGTCAGCGTCAGGCGTGTGATGCGGGCGGCGATCATGCAATAGCTTGCTTTGGGGGAGTTGCAAGGGACTGCAACTGGCACTGCAGTCACCCTCCGCGAAAGCGGAGGGTCCAGCATCCCAGAGCGTTCGCTGGTACCCAAGACGCTCTGGAATGACGCTCTGGAATACTGGGTCGCCCGGTCAAGCCGGGCGATGACGATGGTGCTATTGAGGCGCCTCGACTTACACCCGCATCGGCATCAGGACGTACAGGGCGCTCTTGGAATCGCGATCCTGGATCAGGGTCGGCGAGCCAGGGTCGGCGAGCCTCAGCACCGCGACCTCGCCCTCGATCTGCGCGGCGATGTCGAGCAGATAACGTGAATTGAAGCCGATATCGAGCGGGTCGGAGGCGTATTCGACCTCGAGTTCTTCGGTCGCGCTGCCGGAATCCGGATTGGTCACCGACAGCACCAGCTTGCCGGCGGACAGCGCCAGTTTCACCGCGCGGCCGCGTTCGGAAGAGATCGTCGAGACGCGGTCGACCGCGGCCTCGAAGTCCTTCTTGTCGACCAGGAGTTCCTTGTCGTTGTTCTGCGGAATCACCCGGCCGTAGTCCGGAAACGTGCCGTCGATCAGCTTGGAGGTCAGCACGACATTTCCGAGCGTGAAGCGGATCTTGCCGGTCGACAACTCGATCCCGATCTCGGCCTCGGTGTCCTCGATCAGCCGCTGCACCTCGCCCACGGTCTTGCGCGGCACGATCACGCCGGGCATGCCGTCGGCACCGCTCGGCAACGTCAGGTCGAGCTGCGCCAGACGGTGTCCGTCGGTGGCGACCGCGCGCAAACTCGCGGCGCCGGAGCTGCCGGCCGTGTGCAGATAGATGCCGTTGAGATAGTAACGGGTCTCTTCTGTCGAGATCGCAAATTGGGTGCGATCGATCAGCCGTTTGACGTCGGACGCCGGTAGCCGGAAGGCGTGGCTCATCTCGCCGGCTGCGAGATCCGGGAAATCGCTCTCCGGCAGGGTCTGCAACGTGAACCGCGAACGGCCGGCGCGGATCGCCAGCACCGAACGGTCACCGTCGCTCTCCAGCACGATCTGCGAACCGTCCGGTAGCTTGCGGACGATGTCGTAGAACATGTGGGCCGGTACAGTGGTCGAACCGGCGGTCGCGGTTTCGGCCGGCAGCGTTTCCGTCACCTCGAGGTCGAGGTCGGTCGCCTTGAGCGCGAGCTGGGCGTTTTCGGCGCGCACCAGCACGTTGCCGAGGATCGGGATAGTGTTGCGGCGCTCGACCACGCGATGCACGTGGCTCAGCGACTTCAACAGTTGCGCGCGTTCGACCGTGACCTTCATTGCAAAACCCGCCTGCTCCGCGCCCGCATCGTGTGATGAAGCTGCCGGATATGATGGAGGAGGCCCGGCAGCCGGATGCGGCGCCAAGGCCATTGGCACCCGCTGAGGTCACCCGGACCCGCGGGGGGTCCGCAGGGTGGCGTGGTTGTGCGGCTCGCGCAAGAGCGCGCAGCCGCCGCCGGCCCAAATTTCCCCGGGATTCAGGCTGGCCATGATGCCCATTGTGGCGGCGGCGGCCAGGCGCCTATTCCTGAAGCTGGCGCTTCAGGGATTCGACTTCGTCGGACAGCGTATTGTCCTTCGACACCAGTCCTTCGATCTTGCGGACCGCGTGCAGCACCGTGGTGTGGTCGCGTCCGCCGAAGCGGCGGCCGATCTCCGGCAGCGAGCGCAGCGTCAGTGTTTTGGCCAGATACATCGCGACCTGGCGCGGTCGCACCACATTGGCGGTCCGACGCGACGACAACAGGTCGGAGCGGCTGACGTTGTACTGCCGGGCGACGATGCGCTGGATGTCCTCGATCTTGATCCGCTTCGGCTCGGAGGGGCGGATCAGGTCGCGGACTTCATGCTCGGCCATTTCCAGCGTGACCGGCTGATTGTTCAGCTTGGAATGCGCCAGCAGGCGATTGATCGCGCCTTCGAGATCGCGACCGTTATGGGTGATGGTGCGTGCGAGATACTCGAGCACCGGCTGCGGCACGTCGAAGCTGACGTGATGGGCGCGGGCCGCGACCACGCGCGAGCGCAGGATGCCGAGGCGCAGATCCTCGCCGAGCGGCGCCATTTCGACCACGAGGCCGCCGGCGAGCCGCGAGCGCACCCGCTCGTCGAGACTTTCGAGATCGGACGGCGGCCGGTCGGCCGCCACCACCACCTGGCGACCGGCGTCGATCAGCGCGTTCAGGGTGTGGCAGAATTCGGCCTGGGTAGTCTTGCCCTGGAGGAATTGCAGATCGTCGATCACCAGCACGTCGATGCCGCGCAGCGCTTCCTTGAAGGCCAGCGAGGTTTGCGTCTTCAGCGCGGCGACGAAGCCGTACATGAACTTCTCGGCGGTGAGATACAGCACCTTGCGCTCGCTGCCGGCATTGCCCGCCCAGGTCACCGCCTGCAGCAGGTGAGTTTTGCCGAGACCGACGCCGGAATGGATGTAGAGAGGGTTGAACATCACCGGGTCGCCGCGGCGGCCTTCGGCCACCTGCTTGGCGGCGGCGTGCGCCAGCGTATTGGAGCGGCCGACCACGAAGCTGGCAAACGTCAGCCGCGGGTCGAGCGGCGAGCCGCCGAGTGCGTCGTGATTGGCCGATACCGGGGTCGCGCCGTTGCTGCGCTCGGCCGCGGACTTCTGCTCGTCGCGGCGGCTCTCCACCTGCGCCGGTGCTTCCTTGGCCGGCGCAGAACAGCGCGCCGGGGAGCGTACGGTGACGTCGATGCGATTGACGTCCGGCAGCTCGGCCTGCCAGCAGGACAAGACCTTGTCGGAGTAGTGCGTCTGAATCCAGCTCTTCAGGAAGCGGGTCGGCACCGACAGATGTACGCTTTCGTCTTGAACGCTCTCGAGGTCCATCCGCGCGAACCAGCTCGAATACACGTCCTCTCCGACGCTCGAGCGCAACCGGCCTTTCACGCGCGACCAGCGATCCTGTTCCATGTTCGACATTTCAGTAGCTTTTCAATTCCAGAGTGAAGGGCCATCGCAGCGGCGAAGCCATGACGGCTCACGCCGTCGCTGCGACCAGCGAGACGAGATCGGCCAAAGCTCCGCCGGTTCGGCTGAAGCAGCCGACGTCAGATCAGGGCCGAAGAGAGATGGAAAAAGGTCAGCTCAGCGGAGGACTCGACGGATAAACCGGAGTGTGAGCGCAGCAGCGACTGATCAAAAACGAATGTGCCGCGAAGGCGGAAGACTCAACCGGAAGATCGGCAGGTTCGAATGATACGTCGACCAAGGTGCTCATGAAACCTCCCCCTCTCGCCGCGCTCGCGCGCGGCCAGACATCGCCAAAAAAGATCCGCGTCGATGCTCTCACCATGACGATCGCTGCCGTCGATACGCTGCTAACGAAAAATGCCGATGCCGTCATTCGCCTGAAGATCGTTCGTTGCGCGAACGCCTCCACATGAATTCAGACACGGCTTCGCCGGCCCCATATTGCTATGAGTTGCGGTTCGACCGTCATTTGGAAAAGCCACCAACATGCATACCGCCGCCGATTTGCATGTCCGCCCTTGGTTCTCAGATCGCGCTGATCAGAAGAGCCGTGGGCGTCGCGGGTGGACTATGAAAACCACGACGGCTGCCCGGCTGCAATGGATATGATTCCGAGGGGAGGGTGAAGATTTCGCCTCAGCCGACACCGGAGCGCGCAACTAATCGTTTCCGGCGCGGCAAGATTTTGAATCTGTGCATAGATTCGAAGTGTGCTGCGAGCGTGACATTTTGGTCGCGCGCCCAAAAGAACTTCATGAATCCTTTACCTTTGACGGCCGGGTGCCGGCGTTTTCCAAACGCTCGTCCGCGCTTTGCCGATAAGTGGTTCGCTCGCCGCAGATTTTCGTGAGCGCTTGGACAGGGTAACCCTCGTCACAAACGACCGCGTAGTTGCACGGGGAAGCGAGTTCCGAAAGTCAAGCGAGTCGCACAAGGACATCAGTTCCTGCTGGGCCGCAGCGATTTCTGCAGACGGGCGTCAAGCTGGATTGACGGTTGCCGGTGGGTTGTTCCGGAACGGGGCAGGTGGCGCGGAAGGCGCGCGTGAGCGGGCGCGAGTTGCGGGTGCGTGCGTACAGTAATCGAGTGGGTAACTACACGACCGGCGGCGGCTGAGCACGAAGGTGCTTGCGCGGAGGCGCCGAAAAAGAAAATGCCCGGCAGAGCCGGGCATCGAAACCATCCAAGATGATGGTGAGAATTACTTCGCCAGCTTGGCGATGCTGTGCGACAGACGCGACACCTTTCGGCTCGCGGCGTTCCGGTGAATGATGTTGCGCTGTGCGGCGCGCATCAGTTCCGGCTCGGCGCGGGCCATCGCCTTCAGCGCCGCCTCGCGGTCGCCATTGGCGATCGCCTCTTCGACGGTCCGGACAGACCCGCGCATCTGAGTCCGACGCGACTTGTTCACCGCGGTGCGCCGGGCGATCTTGCGGGTCGCTTTCTTGGCGGAAGACGTATTAGCCATGATCTCTCAAATCCTGCAGCGGCCTCTGCTCGAGCGGCCGGGGCTGATTGGCGAAGCCGCTCGATCGCGACGCGCCGTGTGTTCCGGATGTTGCTGAATATGCTCCCGGAGCCGACACGGCCGCAATCCGCGGCGCCGCCCAAAGAACAGCAGCGGCAGGATCGCCCCCACCGCCATTTCCGGGGTTATACTGGCAGTGCTTTCCAGCGTCAACGGGGGCGAGCCGCCAGCGTCCGCGCCGGTTCCGGCAAATCGTCTGCCCCCTCCCCAAGGTCAAGTCGCTGGCGAGGTTGAATTCTGCCGCCCTGCCCGGTAAGCCCGGCCCGGGGCGCCGGCAAAACCTATCGGGGTGGTTGAGATGATCCGCGGCTTCTTTCGGCTGATCGGTCTGCTGTTCCTGACGGGTGGGTTCATCTTCCTGGTCTATGACGGCGCGCGATCGGTCGCCGACAACTCCGTGCAGTGGACCAAGCTCGGGGATTTCTGGAACGACATTCATCAGGCCAGCCAGCAGTCGTTCCGTGACTGGCTGGAGCAGACCGCGCCCTGGCTCTGGACCCACCTGGCCAAATTCGTGCTGGCGCAGCCGACCTTCGCGGTGCTGGGCGTGATCGGCCTGGCCCTTATGCTGCTGTTCCGTCCGCGCAAGCCGCTGATCGGCTACGCCCGAGATTGACGACGAGGCGGCGTAACAATCTCGCCGTCGCTGCGAAGGCACCTATATCCTTAAATTGAGTTGAGAGCCGATTGCATCAGCGCCGCGCCGGTGCTCGGCTGTCGCCATCATGCGTGCGCGGACCGAGCGCGGTACCTGCCGCCATCGACCGAGCCGGGGAGGTCTTCGATGTTCTTCATGCGCAAATCGACCGCGATGCCGAGTGCCGCCGAGGCGTTGCCGGGTCGGCCGACGCCGATCCCGACGGCGTCGACGCATTTCGTCAGCGGGCACCGGCTGCAGCCGCCCTTTCCGGGCGGGCTGGAGCAGGCGGTGTTCGGGCTCGGATGTTTCTGGGGTGCCGAACGCAAGTTCTGGCAGCTCGGTGACGGCGTCTATACCACCGCGGTCGGCTATGCTGGCGGCTTCACGCCCAATCCGACCTACGAGGAGGTCTGCTCGGGCCGCACCGGGCATACCGAAGCGGTGCTGGTGGTGTTCGATCCGGCCCGGATCGCCTACGACGCGCTGCTGAGAACCTTCTGGGAAAGCCACGATCCGACCCAGGGGATGCGTCAGGGCAACGACGTCGGCTCGCAATATCGCTCCGCGATTTACACTTTTGGCGACGACCAGAAGCGGGCGGCGGCGGCCTCGTGCGCCGCCTATGCCGAGGCACTGGCGGCGAAGGGCTACGGCCCGATCACCACCGAGATCGCGCCGTCGGGCCCGTTCTACTACGCCGATGACTACCATCAGCAATATCTCGCCAAGAATCCCGGCGGCTATTGCGGTCTCGGCGGTACCGGCGTGGCGTGCCCGGTCGGGGTCGGCGTCACGGCCTGATCGGGCCGCCGTTCTGATCGAGATGGTCGTTTGCCGCTCGCCGGGTTGCGGGCGGCGGACCAACGCCGCAGCGTCTCGCGGCAGTACAGGGATGGGCCTCCCGCCCACACCGTTTGTTAACCCTAACAGGGCATAAACGAAGCTGTCTCGTGGCGAGGGATAGCTCCAGTGCGTGTCGTAGGTGCGTTTCAAGTATCGATCATCATCGTGGCGACCGCGCTCGCGCTCGGCGGCTGTATGCGGCGGCCGGGTCCGGTCGCCGTGATGCAGACACCGAACACCCTCGATTCGATGGCCTATGGTGGGCGCGTTCCGCCGATGGCGGCTGCCTATGCGGCGCCGGTGCGGAGTGGTCCGGAGCCGGCCTACCGGCTCGATGCCGGCGACCGGCTGCGGGTGGTTGTGTTCGGCCAGGAAGGACTCACCAATACCTATTCGATCGATGCCGCAGGATCGATCACCATGCCGCTGATCGGCGCGGTGCCGGCGCGCGGTCGCACGCCGGCCGGTCTCGCCGCCGAGATCACCGCGCGGTTGCGCCGCGGTTTCATCCGCGAACCGTCAGTCGCAGTCGAGGTCGAATCGTATCGGCCGTTCTTCATCCTCGGCGAGGTCACCGCGCCGGGGCAGTATCCTTATGTGCCGCATATGAGCGTCGAAAGCGCGGTCGCGATCGCCGGCGGGTTCACCCCGCGGGCGCAGCGCGACCGGGTGACCGTGACGCATCCGGAAGGTGGCGGCATGGTACGCGAGGTGGTGCCGCTGGGCACGCCGCTGAGCCCCGGCGATACCGTGTACGTCGGTGAACGCTGGTTCTAACGCCAGCCCGCCCCTCCAAAAACCAAGCTGGAGTTCCGGTTCTGATCCGATCAGAACCGGAATTGGTCTCAGTCGAGGCTGTGACCTCGTTTCACTTCAAGTGTGTGGCCAGGAAATCGAGGCTGCGCTGCCAGGCGCGGTCGGCGCTGGGCTTGTCGTAGCTCGCACGCTCGTCGCAGCCGAAGCCGTGCTGGGCACCGGTATAGACCAGCACCTCGACCTCGGGGCGCTTGGCCTTGATGGTCTCGACATCGTCGAGAGGAATTCCGGAATCCAGTTCGCCGAAATGCAATTGCGTCGGCACGGCCGGTTTGTCGTCGGCGAAGCGGGCGACGGCGCCGCCGTAATAGCCGATCGCGGCTTTGAGGCCGTGCAGCTTGGTTGCCGCCGCATAGGCGACGCTACCGCCCAGACAGAAGCCGGACGATCCCGACCGGGCCGACGCCCTGCACGGCATCGATCGCCGCCTGAGTGTCGCGCAGCATCGCCGGCCAGTCCGGATCGGCGACGAATTTGCGTGCCACCGCGATCTCCTCGAGGGAGTAACCACTTTGGAAGTTGCGCTCGGTGCGATCGAAGATCGACGGCGCGACCGCTACGTAACCTTGCGCCGCGAAGCGGTCGCAGACGTTGCGGATGTGACGATTGACCCCGAAGATCTCCTGGATCACCACGATTGCGGCGTTCGGCACTCCTGCCGGGTCGGCGCGATAGCCGCCGAATTCGAAACCGTCACCGGCCTTCAGCGTGATGTCGTGTCCCACGGGGATTCCTTTACGCTGCGAGAGGGAGGTAGTTGGGCAGCCGTTGGTCGGTACGGCTATCGCCACATCCAGTTGCGACCCCAGTCGCCCTTCCAGCCGGCGAGCCGGCCGTGACGGAACTGCAGGTACAGCCGGTCGCGACGGTCGAACAGGCCGCTGCCGCCCTGGTGGCGGATCACCAGATAGATCTCGTCGCCGGGTGGGCCGCCGACGTAGTTCAGCGGCATCCCGAGTGCCGCAGCGGCGGCGGTGGCGTCCATGCCGAATGTGAGCGGCGTGGTGTTGGAGAGTGTGGCGACGAACGGCGATGCGACGATCGCGGCGGGCTGCTGTGCGAAGGTTGGTGCGGCGGATAGCAGCAGCGCTCCCGCGATGGCGGCGAGGATGCGTGGACGTGGGATGATCGTTGGTGCGGTCGCTGTCATATCGTCCCCATCAAATTCGATCATCATGCGCTCGCTGCGGACCTTATGGGCGAAACCGGTGGCGAGTGCGAGCGGAGCGTAATCACGATTTCCGTATTTTATCAAATTGGGCCGGTCGCGGTCACCGCTCGTTAACAACACCCATTAATCTCAGGGAACCAGTTTTTCGTTAGTGTAAGGAGATTGTCCGCTCGAAGCATCGATCCGGTGACCTGTATGAATGCGTTAGCCCGACAACCCGCGTCCAATCCCGCCCCGCGCCGGCGTCTGCTGCTGGCGTCTGATCGCCGCGATCGCAGCGTCGATATCGCTGGGATTCTGGCGAGCGTCGCGGAAGTCGAGACCGTGCCGACGGCGCACCTGCCGGATGCACCGGCGCGCGATCTCTCCGGTATCGTGGTCGATATCAATCTGCGGTCGGCCGACAGCGTGCAACTGGTCCGGCGCAAGCTGCTCGGCGGCGCGTATCAGCCGATGCCGCGGCTGTTCGTGCTCGCCGACGAACTGCATCACGGCTCGATGCAGGCATGGGCTCTCGGCGCCACCGATACCATCGCCCGCCCGTTCGATCCGCGCGATCTGTTGCAGCGGGTCCGGTCGGCATTTCCGGATCCTTCCGAAGACACCGCCATCGCCCGTGCCGAAGCGCTCAGCGACGGCGTCACAGCTGCCCACAAGGTGCTGGTGAAGATGTTCGAGCGGCTGCACGGTAAGCCGCTGACGTTCCAGGACGTGATGCAGGCCGAAGGTCCGATCCTGAAGGCGATCAAACGCTCGTCGTTGCGTGAATGGCTGGCTACCGTCGGCCGCCATCACGACGAGAGTTATCGGCTCTGTCTGTTCGCCACCGGATTCTCGGTTGCGTTCGCGCAATATCTCGGCATGCGCGAGGAAGATCAGCGCCGGCTGACCCGCGCGGCGCTGCTGTACGACGTCGGCAAGGCGTATATCGACGTGTCGGCGCTGGACAATCTCGACAATCTGAAGGGCGATCTGCTGCGTAAATATCGCGAGCATCCGCGGCTCGGCTACGAGGCGCTCGTCGCCGAAGGCAGCTTCCCGCGCGAGACGCTCGACGTCGTGCTGCATCATCACGAGATGCTCGACGGCTCCGGCTATCCGGACGGACTGCACGGCGATCAGATCGCCGACATCGTCCGGATCACCACCATTGTCGATATCTTCGCGTCACTGGTGGCGCCGCGCAAGAACCACACGCCGATGTCGCCGCTGCAGGCCTTCATCGCGATGGAGAACTTGGGCGGCAAGATCGACCAGCGCCTGCTGCAGGCGTTCCGTCCGGTCGCGATGGGCGGCTGATACCAACTTCTGTTTTCGGGGCGCGCGAAGCGCGACCCCGCAAATCTTTTCGTCCCGTCTCCGGGATTTCGGGTTCGCGCCTCGCAGTGCGCCCGGAATGAACCGAGGGGATGATTAGTTCGCCAGCATCTTGCGGAGCTCTGCTTTCGCCACCTTCTCCAGCGTCGAGCGCGGCATGTCGTCGACCAATCGGACCTCGCGCGGTCGCTTGAAGTCCGCGAGGGCCGCGGTGCAGGCCGCCGTGATGCGGTCGGCGAAATCCGGCGGCGCAGCGGCGACGCCGCCTTGCGGGATCACGAATACCACCGGCACCTCGTCGAGCATCGGGTGCTTCTTGGCCACGACGGCCGCTTCACGCACGCCCGGCACGGTGATTACCACCTGCTCGATCTCCGAGGCCGCGACGTTCTCGCCGCCGACCTTCAGCATGTCCTTGGCGCGATCGCCGAACCGGATCGCGCCGTGCTCCAGCAGCGTGACGCGGTCGCCGGTGATGAAGTAGCCGTGCTCGTCGAAGCTGTCGCGCGTCGCCGTCTCGTTGTGGAGATACTCCTTGAACAGCGACAGCCCCGGTTCGCCTTTGATCAGCAGATTGCCGGTGTCGCCGACCTTGGTCGGGGCGCCGTCGTCGCCGACGATGCGAATCGTGTATTCGGGTGCGGCGCGACCGATCGACATCGGTGTGTTGGGCTGGTCGACCTCGGCGATGATGCCGTGGGTGATCGTTTCGGTCATGCCCCACCAGCCGATGATCTTGATGCCGAATCCGGCGAACGGCGGTGGTTCCGCCACCGCGGTGCCCCACAGCCGGAAGTCGTGCGTCTTCGGCATTTCGTGCTCGAGCAGCGCCTTCATGCAGAACGGGATGGTCGATAGCCAGGTGCAGCGGTGTGCGGTCGCCACGCTCCAGAATCGGCTCGCCGAAAATCGTGGCTGCACCACGCAGCTCCCGCCGACCCACAGGCTTGCGAGCATCGAATAGGCCAGCGCATTGGTATGGAACAGCGGCAGGTAAGCGAGATGGACGTCGCTGGCGCGCAGGGTCTGGTGCGCGGCGTTGATCTTGGCGCCCCACAGTGCATTGGCGTGAGTCCACAGCACCGCCTTCGGACGCGAGGTGGTGCCCGAGGTGTACTGCACGCTGCACGGTGCTGAGGGATCGGTCGGGCGGCGCGGCCGGTCGGCGCTGTCGCCGAACAGGCTGTCGAACGAATCCGCCCTGGCGACCGGCTGTGCAGGGATTGCGGTGCCCGGATCGTGTCCGATCACCGCGATCCATTTCAGTCGCGTGCAGTTGTCGGCGACGAGCGCCGCATAGGCCGGCTGGGTGATCGCGGCGACGGCGCCGCAATGGTCGGCGAAGTAAGCGATCTCGGCTGCTGCCGAGCGGGTGTTGGTGGTCACCGCCAGCGCGCCGAGTTCGACGCAGGCGAACCAGCTCAGCAGAAACTCCGGGCAATTGTCGAGGTGGATCAGCACCGCGTCGCCGGGCTTGATCCCGCGCGCTGCGAGGCCGGCCGCCAGGGCCCCGACCCGGTCATGGAATTCTCCGTAACTCCACGCCCGCGCTGGTGCGTCGAACGGAGCCCAGATGATGAACGGATGGTCGGGGCGAGTCTGAGCCTGGAGCCGCAGCAGCCACGGCACGTCCATGCCGGCGAACGGCCCCACGAGGCCGGGTGGGGTGGTTGGGTGTGGCATTGTTCTCCCCCTGCTGCGCATGTTGCGCGGTTGCGCGCTTTCCGGTCGGCGGCAATCGGCCGCGGCGGTGCGCACTTCGTTGTTGTCGAGGTAACCTTGTGCCACCGCCGGCGTCATCGTGCAATTCGGGGGGGCACGGCTGCGACAAAGCATCGGGGGCCGATGCCGGAACGTTCGCCGCATCGCACCGTTGGCTGCACATGTCGAGACGATGACATGTCAACAGCAAGGGAGATCCACGATGAAGTCTTTGGCTCTGGCGGCCGTCGCGATCGGCGCCCTCGGCGCAGCACAGGTGATGACGGCGCAGCCCGCGGCGGCACAGGTCGAATATCCCTACTGCAAGCAGGGTGCACAGCAGGGCTATCCCGGCAACTGCAGCTTCGTCAGCTTCCAGTCCTGCCGCTTCTCGGCGCAAGGCACCGGCGGTAATTGCGTGATGAACCCGCGGTACAACGCCTGGGGCGGCGGCTATGGCAGCGGCTTCGGCGACGCCTATGGCTACGCGCCGTCCGACGGCATGGCCGACTACTGATCGGCGCCGGCGAGTCGTGCGGGATCAGCCGCCGCGCTCCTTGCGGCTGTAGTTCGAAAAGTGCCCCTCGCGCGCAGCCTGCGCGCGAGCGGCGCTGATCAGGCCTTTGCTCCTGCCGGGGGGCGCCGGGCGGGAAATCGTCCGCTCCATGTTGCGGGCGCCGCAGTGCGGGCAGCGCGGCTTGTCGGAGAACCCGACCAGCAGCTCGCTGTCTTTGTCGCAGTTCCCACAATGAAATCCATAAAGCGGCATAGTGCGGCGCCTCCTGCTGGTCTGGCATGCCGGCTTTGCAAGAATCGGACCATTCGCCCGGTGGCCGCGCCCCCAGCGGACTTACCGCTGCACGCCCCCCATCAGGGCCAACAGCGCGGCACCGTAAATCTCCAGCTTCTTGTCGCCGATTCCCGGGATCCCGCGCAGTTCGTCGAGCGTGCGCGGCCGCACTGCCGCGATGCCATCCATGGTGGCGTCGTGCAGCACCACATAGGCCGGGACCCCGCGGGCCTTCGCCACTTCGGAGCGCCACGCCTTCAGCGCCGCGAACAGCTCCGGATCGCCGCTGGTTTCGCGCGGCGCCGCACCGAGCAGATCGCCGCGGCGGGATCTGGCCCGCGGCGGTCGCCCGCCGGTCTGTTCGCGCAGCATCACCTGGGCTTCGCCCTTCAGCACCGCACGCGAGGTCTCGGTCAGCTTCAACGCGCCGAATGCCTCGCTGTCCGGCGCGAGGTGGCCGAGCGACACCAGTTGGCGGATCACCGCGCGCCATTGCTTCTCATTGAATTCGCCGCCGATGCCGAACACCGACAGCCTGTCGTGGCCGAACTGGCCGACCCGTTCGGTCAGCCGGCCGAGCAGCACGTCGATCAGGTGCTGTGCGCCGAACCGCTGCCCGGTGCGATAGGCGCAGGACAACAGCTTCTGTGCCGGCACGGTGCCGTCGATCACCTTCGGCGGGGTGAGGCAGTTGTCGCAATTGCCGCAGCTCTCGTGCTGCGCCGTCTCGCCGAAATAGCCGAGCAGCCGGGTGCGGCGGCAGCCGGTGGATTCGCACAGGCCGACCAGCGCATCGAGCTTGCCCATCGAGACCCGCTTGAATGCGTCGGAGCCGCTGCTCTCGTCGATCATCCGGCGCTGCTGGACGATGTCGCTGAGCCCGTAAGCCATCCACGCCTCGGACGGCTTGCCGTCGCGGCCGGCGCGCCCGGTCTCCTGGTAGTACGCCTCGATGCTCTTGGGCAGATCGAGATGCGCGACGAACCGCACGTCCGGCTTGTCGATGCCCATGCCGAACGCGATCGTGGCCACGATCACGATGCCGTCCTCGTTGAGGAAGCGATCCTGATTGCGCGCGCGCACGTCCGGCGGCAGGCCGGCGTGATACGGCAGCGCGGTGAGGCCGGACTTGCTCAGCGTCTCGGCAATGTCCTCGACCTTGGCGCGCGACAGGCAATACACCACGCCTGAATGGCCGCGATGCCGATCGTCGATGAACGCCTTGAGCTGGGCCGGCGCGTTCTGCTTGTCGACGATGCTGTAGCGGATGTTGGGCCGGTCGAAGCTGGAGACGAAGCACGGGGCGTCGGTCAGCGCCAGCCGCTCGGCGATCTCGCGGCGGGTCAACGCATCGGCGGTCGCGGTCAGCGCGATCCGCGGAACATTCGGAAATTTCTCGGCGATCGCCGAGAGGCCGACATATTCGGGCCGGAAGTCGTGGCCCCATTGCGACACGCAATGCGCCTCGTCGATCGCGAACAGCGCGATCTTCGCCCGCGCCAGCAGGCCGAGGCAGCGCGGCGTCAACAGTCGTTCGGGGGCGACATAGAGCAGGTCGAGTTCGCCTTTCAGCAATTGCTGCTCGATGGCGCTCGCTTCGTCGTAGGACAGCGTCGAGTTCAGTGCGGCGGCGCGCACCCCGCTTTCCAGCAGGCCGGCGACCTGATCGCGCATCAGCGCGATCAGCGGCGACACCACCACGCCGCAGCCGTCGCGCAGCAGCGCTGGCAACTGATAGCACAGCGACTTGCCGCCGCCGGTCGGCATCAGCACCAGCGCGTCGCCGCCATCGGCGACGTGGCGCACGATCGCCTCCTGCTGGCCGCGGAACGACGACAGGCCGAACACATGGTTCAGCGTCGACAGCATCCTGGCGTCGAGGTCGTCGTCGGTTTCGCGAGGCGCGGAGCGGGTCATGCGAGCGGGCGGGGGAGCAGGGACATGCGATGCGTATACCCCACCGTGACCGATTCGGCTCATGAACCACTGTCATTCCGGGGCGCCGCGCAGCGGCGAACCCGGAATCTCGCTGTGCAAGGGCAAAGAGGTGCCCCACAATTTCGGGATTCCGGGTTCGCAGGCTACGCCTGCGCCCCGGAATGACGGCCTGAGATCGAGGATGTCTGGTGGGCGCGGCGTTCTTCAAACGAGGAGGGTCGCGCCGCTCCGCCTCACACGATCCGGCTGTTCTTGTTGCCCCAATATTTGTCGCGCAGCAGGCGCTTGTAGAGTTTGCCGGTGGGCAGGCGCGGCATTTCGTCGGTGAAATCGATCGAGCGCGGCACCTTCTGGCGCGACAGCGACTGGGCGCAGAACGCCAGCAGTTCCTGCTCCAGCTCGGCACCGGCGGCGACGCCCTCGACCGGCTGCACCACCGCTTTCACCTCTTCGCCGAGATCCTCGTTCGGCACGCCGAACACTGCGGCGTCCGCCACCTTGGGATGGGTGATCAAGAGGTTCTCGCACTCCTGCGGATAGATGTTCACGCCGCCGGAGATGATCATGAAGGTGGCGCGATCGGTGAGGTGCAGATAGCCGTCGTCGTCGACATAGCCGACATCGCCGACCGTGCTCATGCTGCCGTCGTCGGAGCGGGCCTCCTGGGTCTTCTTCGGATCGTTGAAATATTCGAACGGCGTCGCGGTCTTGAACCAGATCTGGCCGGGCGTGCCTTTCGGGCACGGCTTCATGCCGTCGTCGAGAATGTGCAGGTCGCCGAACATCACCTTGCCGACGGTGCCGCGATGCGCCAGCCATTCGGCGCTGTTGCAGGCGGTGAAGCCGAGGCCTTCGGTGGCGCCGTAATATTCGTGGATGATCGGCCCCCACCATTCGATCATCTGTTCCTTGACCTGCGGCGGGCAGGGCGCCGCTGCGTGGATCGCGACCTCGAGGGTCGACAGGTCGTATTTCTTGCGGACCTCCTCGGGCAGCTTCAGCATCCGCGAGAACATCGTCGGCACGAGTTGGCTGTGCGTCACCTTGTACTTCTCGATCAGCGCCAGATACTGCTCCGGATCGAAATGCTCCATGATGATCACGGTGCCGCCGACCCGGATGGTGAGGCCGACCGCCGCCTGCGGCGCCGAGTGATACAGCGGCGCCGGCGACAGGTAGATCATGCCGTCGCGATACTTCCACAGCATGTTGAGGAAGTGGAACAGCGGCAGCGGTTCAGATGGCGGCTGCTCCGGCAGCGGCCGCAGGATGCCCTTCGGCCGGCCGGTGGTGCCGGACGAATACAGCATCGCGGTGCCGAGGCTTTCGTCGGCGATAGGCGTGTCCGGCAGATCCTTGGTCGCTTCGGCGAGCCCGACGATCCGCTCGCTCTCGCCGTCGCCGTCGACGACCACGCACAGCGTGACGTTGGAGCATTCCTTCAGCGCCTCGCGGGCAACGTCGAGCTTGGCTTTCGAGGTGACCAGCGCGCGGGATTCGCTATTGGTCAGGATGTAGGCGAGCTCGGCCGGCGTCAAATAGGAATTGACGCAGGTGTAGTAACAGCCGCTGCGCTCGCCGGCGCCGCATGCCTCGATGTAGCGATTGTTGTTCTCCATGAAGATCGAGTAGTGGTCGAGCCGTTGCAGGCCGTGATTGCGCAGCAGATGCGCCAGACGGTTGCTGCGGGCTTCGAGCTCCGCATAGCTCACGGTCTCGCCGGTCGAGGCCATGATGAAGGCGGGATGGTCGGGACGGGTCTTCGCGAACTGGCCGGGATACATTGTGCTCCTCGTTCCTCAGTGCCTATTCATCCGTCATTGCTTCGCTTCGCTCCTCGCAATGACGGCGATGGTGATGATCCTCACGCCGCCAGCTCCAGGATCTCGCGGACCTGCGCGGGGCCCTCGATCGGGCGCGGATTGCGCGGCACCCACGGCGTGCCCATCGCCTGGGTGGCGATCCGCTCGAAATGCTCGGGGCCGACATTCACGTCCTGCAACGATCGCGGCATACCGAGCACGCGGATCAGCGCGTCGAGCACGTCGCCGGCGTCTTGGCCGGGGTGGCCCATCGCGGCCGAGACCAGCGCCTGACGGTCGCGGTTGGCGATCCTGTTCCAGCGCATCACTGCGGGCAGCATGATGCAGGAGGTGTGGCCGTGCGGCACATCGAACACCGCGCCGAGCACGTAGCCGATGCCGTGGCTGGCGCCCATCGGCACGCCCGACGACAGTGCCCCCATCGACAGCCAGGCGCCGATCTGACAGTCGAGCCGGGCGTCGAGATCGGTCGGTTCGGCCTTCACCCGCGGCAGCCCCGTCGCCAGCATCGCAAGGCCGCGCAGCGCCTGGGCGTCGCCATAGGGGTGGGCTTCGCGCGAGCAGATCGCTTCGACGCAGTGATCGACGGCGCGGATGCCGGTCGACAGAAACAGCCATTCCGGCGTGTGCAGGGTGATGGCCGGATCGAGGATCGCGGCGCGCGGCATCGTCAGCGGATGCGCCAGCTTCTCCTTGACCCTGGTGGTTTCGTTGGTGACGCCGGCGAACGCGCTGAACTCGCCGCCGGAGATCGTGGTGGGCACGCTGATCTGCCGCACGGTCGGGGCGATCGGCGCGGTGACGTTGCGGACGCGGTCGATGTCGGCGGTGCTGGTGATGTCGTTGGCGAGGAAGATCTGCACCGCCTTGGCGCCGTCGGTGATCGAGCCGCCGCCGACGGTCACGATGATGTCGGCCTGGACGGTGCGGGCCTGTCCGGCGGCGGCGATTACCGCGCTGCGCGGCGTGTGCGCCGGCATCGCGTCGAACACCCCGGCACAGCGGCTGCCGAGCGCATCCCTGATCTTTGCGATTTCGTCGGTGGTGCGGCTCAGCGTGCCCGACACCATCAGCAGCGCGCGCTGCGCGCCGATCCGGTCGAGCTGTTCGGTGACAGCGGTCGCAGCCGGCTGGCCGTAGACGACCTCCTCCATGGCGCCGAACACGACGCGTCCAGTCATCACGTTGTTTCACTCCCGGTTGGCCGCTTTTGCGTGGCCTTAGCGATGATCCTAATCCGATCGTCGTAGGTTCGGGAACAGGAAAATTCGTCGCGGCGGCGATCAGTCGGCGTCCGATGTCGTGGCCGCCGGCGCGGTAAGATAAGACGTTTGGCTGATCCGCCCCCGAAGGGGGTTGTCGCTGCCCCGCCCGCATGTTGAATGCGGCGGCAGATTTTGTTGTGACGCGTTTTCTTCACGCGAACCGGTGACCATCTCGCGCGAAAACGCTGTCGTCGGGGAGACAATCCATGACTAAGGCCGTGCTCGGCATTATCGGCGGCTCCGGAATCTACGATTTACCGGGGCTGGAGGACGTCCGCGAGGAAGCGATCGCGAGCCCGTGGGGCGAGCCGTCCTCCGCGGTGCGGCGCGGCAATATCGCAGGTCTGCCGATCGTGTTCATGCCGCGCCACGACAAGGGGCATCGGCTGTCGCCCTCCGACATCAACTACCGCGCCAATATCGACGTGCTGAAGCGCGCCGGGGTCACCGACCTGATCTCGCTGTCGGCCTGCGGCTCGTTCAAGGAAGAGCTGCCGCCCGGCACCTTCGTTCTGGTCGATCAGTTCGTCGACCGCACCTACAAGCGCGAAAGCTCGTTCTTCGGTAAAGGCTGCGTCGCCCACGTCTCGATGGCGCATCCGGTTTCGCCGCGGCTCCGCATCCACCTCGCCGCGGCCGCCGAGGCTGAGGGCATTTCGGTGGCACGCGGCGGTACCTACCTGTGCATGGAAGGGCCGCAGTTCTCCAGCTATGCGGAGAGTATGACCTACAAGCAGCTCGGCTATTCGGTGATCGGCATGACCAACATGCCGGAGGCCAAGCTCGCCCGTGAGGCGGAAATTTGCTACGCGACGGTGGCGATGGTCACCGATTTCGACTGCTGGCACCCGGACCACGACGCGGTGACGGTGCAGGACATCGTCCGCGTTCTGACCTCCAATGCCGAGAAGGCCAAGAGCCTGGTGGCGCGGCTGGCACAGGACTTCCCGCGCGAGCACGAGGAGTGCCCGATCGGCTCCGACCGCGCCCTCGATGCCGCCTTCATCACCGCCCCCGAAGCGCGCGATCCGGAACTGCTGAAGAAACTCGACGCGGTGGCCGGGCGGGTTTTGAAGGCGTAAACCTCGTCATTGCGAGGAGCGGAAGCGACGAAGCAATCCAGTGCTTGGCGTGTGGACTTCTGGACTGCTTCGCTTCGTTCGCAATGACCGATTCGATCTCAGCGAGGCACCATGAAAGTCGACGGCAAGCATACCCGTACGATCTGGCTCGAAGCCGATGGCTGGACCGTCGGCACCATCGATCAGCGCCGGCTGCCGCACGACTACGTCGTGGTGAAGCTGACCAGCTCCGATGAGGCGGCAGATGCGATCCGCACCATGCTGGTGCGCGGCGCGCCGCTGATCGGCGCGACCGCAGCCTACGGCATGGCGCTGGCAATGCGTGAGGATGCCTCCGACGCCGGGCTCGAAGCCGCCTATCGGAAGCTGGTCGCGACCAGGCCGACCGCCATCAATCTGAAATGGGCGCTCGACGAGATGCGCCGTGCGCTCGCCCCGGTGCCGCCGGTGGACCGCGTCGCGGCGGCCTATTGGCGCGCCGGCGAGATTGCCGATGAAGACGTCGCGATCAATCAGGCGATCGGCGCCAGCGGCCTGAAGCTGATCGAAGCGATTGCGGCGACCAAGAAGCCCGGCGAGCGCGTCAATGTGCTGACCCATTGCAACGCCGGCTGGCTCGCCACGGTGGATTGGGGCACCGCGACCGCGCCGATCTATCAGGCGTTTGATGCCGGCATCCCGATCCATGTGTACGCCGACGAGACGAGGCCGCGGAACCAGGGCGCCTCGCTCACCGCCTGGGAGCTCGGCCATCACGGCGTCGATCACACCGTGATTCCGGACAATACCGGCGGCCATCTGATGCAGCACGGCCTGGTCGACATCGTCATCGTCGGCACCGACCGCGTTACCGCCGACGGCGACGTCTGCAACAAGATCGGTACCTATCTGAAGGCGCTGGCGGCGGCCGACAACAAGGTGCCATTCTACGTCGCGCTGCCATCGCCGACGATCGACTTCACCATCCACGACGGCGTGAAGGAAATCCCGATCGAGCAGCGCGAAGCCGCGGAGGTCACCGACATGACCGGCCGTACCAGCGATGGCCGGATCGAAACGGTGCGCATCGTGCCGCAGAGCTCCAAGGTCGCCAATTACGGCTTCGACGTCACCCCGGCACGCCTCGTTACCGGCCTGATCACCGAGCGCGGCGTGCTGAAAGCCGATCGCGCCGCGCTGGCCGCGGCCTTTCCGGAGCGGGTGGCCCAGGCCAAGGAACTCCTGCGCGCGTCCTGAGTTCGTTTGGCAGCGGCGGTTCGGCCGCTGAGCACGGCATCGGCGGTATTGCTGAGTCGAAACAGCGTGTCGCGCGGCCGATCGCCGCGTAACCCCTGTGGAAACGCTCTCGCGCTCGCCACCTTTGTAGCTATGCTGGATTCGCGCCGGAGCCGAGCCGCGCGCCCCCCAAGGACTCGCATCATGACCGATCAATCCAGGCCGCCGGAGCGGCCGCGCTATGAGCCGGAGATCATTCCGCCCGGACAGACCCATGATCCGATGGGGACGCGGATTTTCATCGACCAGAACACCACCGAGCACGTCTTTGTCGGCAAGGTCGGTCCGCTCGGCCTGTTCCTGATGGCGCTGGCGATCGGCGCGGTGATTGCCGTGGTTCTGGTGTTGCTGCTCGGGGCGTTTCTGCTGTGGATCCCGGTGGTCGGCCTGCTGATCGCGGCCGGCCTGGTCGCAGGGGTGCTGCGGCCGCTGTTTTCGCGCGGCAACGGATAGCGCGCCCGGATTGATCGTTGTCAGCGAGCCGTCAGCGGGCCTGGCGCAGACTTCGCGCTGTTGGAGCTGGCCGGTCGGAGAGCGATGGCACGCATTGTTATCGTCTGGTTCGGGCTGGTCGCCGCCGCCGTGCTGATGTCGGCCGCGCCCGTCGCGGCGCACGACCACGATCATCATCACCACGACCGCCGCCAAGATCATGACGAAGCCCGCCTCGCCGTCGAGCGTGGCGAAATCCGCCCGCTGGCCGAGTTGCTCGGCATGATTCGCGGCAAACTCCCCGGCGAGATCACCGGCGTCGAGATCGAGCGGCGCCACGATCAATGGCTGTACGAATTCGTGGTGGTCGACAAGCGGGGCCGGCTGTACGAGGTCTATGTCGATGGGCGCAGTGGCGAGATCCGTCGCACCAAGGAGAAATGATGCGGGTGCTGGTGGTCGAGGACGACAGCCGGATCGCGTCGGAGCTGGGGCGCGGCCTCGGCGAGGCCGGCTACCTCGCTGAAATCGTCGGCGACGGCGAGGAGGCGTGGTTTCGCGGTGACACCGAGGACTATGCCGCCATCATCCTCGACCTCGGCCTGCCGGGCCTCGACGGCCTCACCATCCTGAAGCGCTGGCGCGACAACGGACGCCTCACCCCGGTGCTGATCCTCACCGCGCGCGGAAGCTGGGCCGAACGGGTCGACGGCATCGATGCCGGTGCCGACGATTACCTGCCGAAGCCTTTCCAGATGGAGGAGCTGCTGGCGCGGCTGCGCTCGATCGTGCGGCGGTCGGCCGGCCACGCGTCGTCGGTCGTCAGCATCGGCGATGTCACGCTCGACGAGCGCCAGATGCAGGTCAGCGTCCGCGGCAAGCCGGTGGCGCTGTCGCCACTGGAGTACCGGCTCGCATCCTACCTGGTGCTGCATCGCGGCCGGGTGGTGTCGCAGTTCGAGCTGGCCGAGAACATCTACGGCCAGGACGACGCCCACGATTCCAACGCCATCGAGGTGCTGGTGGGCCGCGTTCGCCGCAAGATCGGGGTCGACCTGATCGAGACCCGTCGCGGCTTCGGCTACATCGTGGCGGACGAGCGTTCATGAGGCACAGCTCGCTGCGGCTGCGGCTGATCGCCGGCGGTGCCGCGGCGATCCTGATCGCGCTCAGCGTCGCCGGCTTGGCGCTGACATTCCTGTTCGAGCGCCACGTCACCCGCACCATCGCGGACGATCTGGAAGTGTCGCTGAAGCAATTGATCGCCGGTGTCGAGGCCGGGCCCGACGGCCGGCTTGCGGTGGTGCAACCGCCGACCGATCCGCGGTTTTCCGAACCGCTGTCGGGGCTGTACTGGCAGGTCGGCGACGACGGCGATCAGCTCGTGCGCTCGCGCTCGCTATGGGACGACCGGCTGACGGTGCCGATCGATCAGCCCGGGCCCGCCGAGGTGCATCATCACGACATCGCCGGGCCGTTCGGGGCCCGGCTGTCGATCGTCGAACGACGGGTTCTGCTCACTGTTGCCGGCAAGAGCGTTCCGATTCGCGCCGCCGTGGCGGTCGACCTGACGCGGGTCGAGGCAGCCGGTCAGGCTTTCGCACGGGATCTGGTGGTCGCGCTTGGACTCCTCGGGGTGGTCCTCGCTGTCGCGACTTCCGTGCAGGTGATGCTGGGGCTGCGGCCTCTCGTGGCCTTGCGCCGTGACGTCGCTGCGATCCGCTCCGGCCGCAGCCGCCGTCTGCCAGAGGCGGTGCCGGACGAGGTGAGGCCGCTGGTGGAGGAGGTCAACGCGCTGCTGGACGCGCAGGCGCGCGAGATCGAACGCTCCCGCGACCGCGCCGCCGATCTGGCCCACGGCCTGAAGACGCCGCTCGCGGCGCTCGCCGGCGATGCGGCGCGGCTGCGCGAGCGCGGCGAGGACAAGCTCGCCCGCGACATCGAGGCGGTCGGCGCGGCGATGAGCCGGCACGTCGACCGCGAGCTGGCGCGGGCCAGGCTGCGCGGCGCCGCCCGGCGCGGCGAAAGCGTCGCGGTGGAACTGCTGCCGTTGGTAAGATCGCTGGTGACGATCCAGTCGCGCACGCCCGCGGGCCGTTCGATCGCCTACGGAATCGAGGTCGCCGACTATGTGGCGGTGCCGATCGAGCGCACCGACCTCGCCGAGGTGCTCGGCAATCTGCTCGACAATGCCACTCGCCACGGCAAGTCGCTGGTTCGGATCGGTACCGCCTGCGATGCCGACGAGTTCTGCATCGTGATCGAGGACGATGGCGAGGGCTTGGATGAAGCGGCGCGCACCGAGGTGCTGTCGCGCGGCATCCGGCTCGACCAGCGCGGCGAGGGCGCAGGGCTGGGGCTGGCGATCGTCCAGGACGTGCTCGACGCCTATGGCTGGAGCCTGCGGCTGTCGCGTTCCGAGCTTGGCGGCCTCAAGGCCTGTTGCTGCGCCGCGGTGGCCTCGGCCGGGCCGGGCCGGTTCTGAACCGGCGCCGCCACCTTGCCATCGCCCGGCCGCGCGCTATATCCCGGCTTTCCCTCACATTCCTTCTGCAGGACCAGCGACATTCGCCATGACCATGACTGATACCGCCAGCGAGACGAAGCCGTTCCAGGCCGAAGTTGCCGAGCTTTTGAACCTGATGGTGCACTCGGTCTATTCAGAGACCGATATCTTCCTGCGCGAGCTGATCTCCAACGCCTCCGACGCGCTCGACAAGCTGCGCTACGAGTCGATCGCAAAGCCCGAGCTGATGGAGAAGGGCGGCGAACCGAACATCCGGATCATTCCGAAGAAGGCGCCCGACACCCTGACGATCGTCGACAACGGCATCGGCATGGATCGCCAGGAGCTGATCGACAACCTCGGCACCATCGCCAAGTCCGGCACCAAATCGTTCATTTCCAAGCTCACCGAATCCAAGGACAGCGCCGGCCTGATCGGCCAGTTCGGCGTCGGCTTCTATGCCGCCTTCATGGTGGCGGACAAGATCACCGTCACCAGCCGCCGCGCCGGATCGGACGACGTCTGGACTTGGACGTCCGCGGGCGGCGCCGGGTTCGAGATCGGCCGGGCCTCCGACGAGGATGCGGCGCGGATCGAGCGCGGCACCGAGATCGTGCTGCATCTGAAGCCCGACGCCTCGAAATATCTCGAAGACTGGCAGATCGAGCGGATCGTCACCGAATACTCCGACAACATCCAGTTCCCGATTCTGTTGGTGCCGGAGGAAGGCGAGCCGCGCCAGATCAATTCGGCCAGCGCGCTTTGGCAGCGCTCGAAGTCGGAGCTGAGCGAGGACGATTACAAGCAGGCCTACAAGCAGATCGCGGGCGCGTTCGACGAGCCGGCGATGACGCTGCATTATCGCGCCGAGGGCCGGCAGTCCTATGCGGTGCTGCTATTCGCGCCGTCGACCAAGCCGTTCGACCTGTTCGAGCCGGAGCGCAAGGGCAGGATCAAGCTCTACGTCCGCCGCGTCTTCATCACCTCGGAAGCCGAGATGCTGCCGCCCTATCTGCGCTTCCTGCGCGGGGTGATCGATTCGGAGGATCTGCCGCTCAATCTGTCGCGCGAGATGCTGCAGAAGAATCCGCAGCTCGCGCAGATCCGCAGTGCGGTGACCGGCAAGGTGATCGGCGAGCTGGAAAGCCTCGCCGACAAGAAGCCGGAGGACTTCGCCAAGATCTGGGACGCGTTCGGGCCGGTGCTGAAGGAAGGCCTGTACGAGGACTTCGAGCGCCGCGAGAAGCTGCTGTCGCTGGCCCGCTTCACCACCACGGCCGGCGAGAAGCGGTCGCTGAAGCAGTATGTCGAGGCGATGAAGGAGAACCAGACCGAGATCTATTATCTGGTCGGCGACTCGCTCGAGCGGTTGAAATCCAACCCGAAGCTGGAATCCGCCGCGGCGCGGGGCGTCGAAGTGCTGCTGCTGACCGATCCGGTCGATGCGTTCTGGACCTCGGCGCAGCTCGATTTCGGCGGCAAGCCGCTGAAGTCGCTGAGCCAGGGCGACGTCAATTTCGATCTGATTCCGAAGCTCGATCAGGACCAGGACAAGGACGGCAGCGACGACACCAAGGCCGACGAGGCGACCGTGATCGCGGTGATCAAGGACGCGCTCGGCGATCGCGTCTCCGACGTCAAGGCGTCGCAGCGGCTGACGTCCAGCGCCTCCTGTCTGGTCGCGGGCGGCATGGGGCCGGACCGCGAACTCGAGAAGATGCTGGCGCGCGCCAACAAGGGCGCCGCCACCAAGCCGGTGCTCGAAATCAATCTGAAGCATCCGCTGGTTGCGGCGCTCGGTAGGGCCAAGGACGACAAGGCCGAAGCGGCCGATCTGTCGTTCCTGCTGCTGGAGCAGGCGCAGATTCTCGACGGTGAACTGCCCGAAGACCCCGCCGCCTTCGCCGGCCGGCTCAACCGGCTGGTGCTGCGCGGCGTGGTTGCGCATGGTTAGCGGCTAGCTAACAAACACGGTTACCGTTTTTTTAATCCATGGCGCGCATTCTGCTCGGCATCGTTGTGCCGAGCAGAGTGTGATGCCATGAGACGAATCCTTGTTACCGCAGCCGCGCTTGCGACGGTGATCTCGCCGGCCGCAGCGGCCGACATGCCGGGCTTTCCTCCGCTCATGCCTGCTGCGCCGGTCCAGTGGAACTGGACCGGGCTGTATTGGGGCGTCCATGTCGGCGGCAGCTTCGGCTCGTCGAGCTTCAGCGATCCCGCCGGCCCCGGTCTGTACGGCGGCAACGTCCGCAGCCCGGCGGCACTCGCCGGCATCCAGGTCGGTTACAATTACCAGCCGAACGCGAATTGGCTGATCGGCGTCGAGGCCGATCTCAGCTCGATGAACGCCAAGGGCACCGACACCTGCATGGCGTCGTCGGGGTTGTTCATTTCGTCCAATTGTCGCGTCCGTCAGGATGCGCTGGCGACGCTGACCGGTCGTGCCGGCCTGGTCACCGGCCGCGGCGGCCGGACGCTGCTCTATGCCAAAGCCGGCGCCGCCTTCCTCAGCGAGCGGCTCGATATTACCGTCGGCTATCCGCTCGGTCATTCGACCGATGCGGATAACGGCCGCTGGGGCTGGACCGTCGGCGCCGGCATCGAACGGGCGCTGGCGCCGGCCTGGTCGGTGAAGCTCGAATACGGCTACGCCGATTTCGGCAGCCGCGACATGGCGACGCCATCGAGCTTCCGGCTGGTGCCGGGCGTCGGCTATTTCCCCACCCCGCAGGGCACCAGCAAGGTCGAGCAGGACCTGCACGCCGTGAAGGTCGGTCTCAATCTCAAATTCGGCGGCGATGTCGACGCGCGATTCGACGACTATCATCTGCGCGGCAGCCAGGCCGGGGTCGATGTCGTCGAGCGCGGCGCGGTCGAGGTCGGCGGCCGGGTCTGGTACAGTTCGGGACGCTTCCAGAAGGATCTCGGCGCGACGGTCGATCAGGGCGCTCAGAACTTCCTGATCTCGCGGCTGACCTATCAAAGCACCGCCGCATCGGGCGAAGCCTTCGGCCGGGTCGATGGTCCCTACGACACGTTCCTCAAGGGCTTCGCCGGCGGCGGCACCCTGCTGAGCGGGCACATGAACGACGAGGACTGGATCGCCACCGACGGCATCCCCTACTCGAACACGTTGTCGGACCCGGTCAAGGGTAGCATCGCCTATGCGACGCTCGATGTCGGCTACGATCTGCTGCGCGGGCCGGGGTACAAGTTCGGCGGCTTCGTCGGCTACAATTATTATCGCGAGAACAAGTCGGCCTATGGCTGCGTTCAGACGGCGGGCGCCACGTCGCTGATCTGCGCGCAGCCGATTTCGAACAGCGTTCTCGCCATGACCGAAAACAACACCTGGCATTCGCTGCGGGTCGGATTCAACGGCGAACTCGGACTAGGCCGCGGGCTGAAGCTCTCCGCCGACGCCGCCTATCTGCCCTATCTGAAGATGTTCGGAACCGACAACCACGTGCTGCGTACCGATGTCACCGATACGGTTTCGCCGGAGCGGGGAACCGGGCAGGGCGTGCAGCTCGAGGCGATCCTGTCGTATCAGGTCACGAATGCGTTCAGCGTCGGCGCCGGCGCGCGGTATTGGGCGATGTGGGCGACCACTAACGCTTACACCAACATCTTCGGCACCGAGTGTCCGTGCCAGACGCTGCCGACGCGCACCGAACGATACGGAACTTTCCTGCAGGCGGCCTACAAATTCGACGGCCTCTAACGGCTGTCGCTGCTGCACAATCCGCTGGGCAGCGGCATTTTTCCTAACTAAGCTGCGCGCCAACCAAAACACTGGGAGGCACGCCATGAAACTCAAACTTCTTTCCGCCGCGCTCGCGGCCACGGCCCTCGTTGCCGTCACGCCGGCCTCGGCGCAGGGCGTCAAGATCGGCATCCTCAACGACCAGTCGGGCGTCTATGCCGACTACGGCGGCAAGTGGTCGCTTGAAGCCGCCAAGATGGCGGTCGAGGATTTCGGTGGCGAGGTGCTGGGGCAAAAGATCGAGATCATCTCCGCCGATCATCAGAACAAGCCCGACAACGCGGTTGCGATCGCGCGCAAATGGTACGACGTCGACGGCGTCGACATGATCACGGAGCTCACCACCTCGTCGGTAGCGCTGGCGATCCAGGATCTGTCGAAGGAAAAGAAGAAGATCGACATCGTGGTCGGCGCCGCGACCTCGCGGATCACCGGCGATGCCTGCCAGCCTTACGGGTTCCACTGGGCGTTCGACACCCATGCACTCGCGGTCGGCACCGGCGGCGCGCTGGTCAAGGCCGGCGGCGATAGCTGGTTCTTCCTCACCGCGGACTACGCGTTCGGCTATGCGCTGGAGAAGGACACCAGCGAGATCGTTCTCGCCAGCGGCGGCAAGGTGCTCGGCTCGGTCCGGCATCCGCTGAATTCCTCTGACTTCTCCTCGTTCCTGCTGCAGGCGCAAGCGTCCAAAGCCAAGGTCGTCGGTCTCGCCAATGCCGGCCTCGACACCGCCAACTCGATCAAGCAGGCCGCTGAATTCGGCATCGTCGCAGGCGGCCAGAAGCTGGCGGGCCTGTTGATGACGATCGCCGAAGTGAACGGTCTCGGCCTCAAGGCGGCGCAGGGGCTGGTGCTGACCGAAGCCTATTACTGGGATCGCGACGACAAATCGCGGCAGTTCGCCGAGCGGTTCTTCAAACGGACCAACCGGATGCCCAGCATGATTCAGGCCGGCACCTATTCGGCGACGCTGTCCTATCTGAAAGCCGTCAAGGCTGCCGGCACCAAGGACACCGACGCGGTGGCCAAGAAGCTGAAGGAACTGCCGGTCGACGACGCGTTCGCGTCCGGCAAGGTGCTGGCCAACGGCCGCTTCGTCCACGACATGTATCTGTTCGAGGTCAAGAAGCCGGAAGAGTCGAAGAAGCCGTGGGACTACTACAAGCTGCTCGCCACCGTGCCGGGCGACAAGGCGTTCCCGACTGCGGCGGAAAGCGGCTGCCCGCTCACCAAGTGAGCGCTTGTCGAGCCTTTGTAGTGAGAGCCGGTGCCGAGCGCTGCGCAACCTCTCCCGCTTGCGGGAGAGGTTGGATCGCGTAGCGATCCGATGAGTGCACTCCTCTCTGCGGATCGCTGAGTCACTGCCTGGGGCGCCCTCACCCCAACCCTCTCCCGCAAGCGGGAGAGGGAGCTCGCTATGCTCGGATCAAGCCCCCAACATCTGGTGCACCACGCCGTACACCGAGCCGCCCCACAGGAAGGCGGTCGCCACCATCTGCACGGCGAAGCCGAGGCCGCGCTTTTCGGGGGCTTCGGCATAGCCCAGCATGTAGAGGATCCGTCCGATGATCCACACCGCGCCCGCCACGGCCGCGATCGCGTCGCTGAGATAGTAGGCGAACAGCCACAGCGACGGCAGGAAGATCGGCATCCATTCCAACGTATTGGCCTGTATTCGGAATACCCGCTCGAATTCGGGGTGTCCGGTGATTGCCGGCGCTTTGACGCCGTACAGCATCCGCGCCCGCGCGACCTGCAACGAGGTGTAGAAATAGAACATCAACGCCAGAAGGGTGGCGATCGTGGTGTAATGAAACATCCAAGGGCTCCCGCTAGGTTCGTTCTCGCCCGGCTGATGGCCGCCGGTTGTGCGCAGCTTGAACTCAATACCCTGTCATCTCAAGATACCCGACACCGCTCCTGTTACCGTTGAAGGTGATCGGCCCTTCCCAGTACGGGAAGCTGGTGCCCATCCAGCTCGTCGGGTTGAGCGGCGTCGTCTCGATCGCGAGATCATGTCCGGCGACCGCCACCCGCCAGCGTGTCGGCAGCTTGCGTTCGCCGATCGTGGTGTAGCCGAGCGGTTCGAGCGTGATCTGATCCGGCGACAGCGGCACCGAGCGGCCGTCGGTGCCGATCCAGTTGCCGGCGAAGTAATTGCTGCCGTCGCGCTGCCGCAGCCGGAACAGCATCACCTTGTCGCCGGAGGACAGGTGCAGCGAAAACCAGTCCCAGCCGGTCTGGTCGGAGGCGAGCGGCTGGCTCGACCATTCGCGGTCCATCCAGGCCACGCCTTCGACCACAATGGCGCGGCCATCGAGAGTGAGCGTGCCGGACGCGGTGAAATACGGCTGGCTGTAGTAGTAGGAGGCCTGGCCGCGTTCGGACTTGCGCGAGTAGCCGTTGTCGCCCTGCAGCACCAGCGGCCTGTCGGCGCTCAGCTTCAGTGCGTAGCTGAAATCGGCCGCGCTGGCGGTGACCGAGAGCGGCGACAATGTCTCGGCCTGCATCGATTCGGTCGCCTGCATCGCCCAGTCGTCGATCACGGCCCCAAACGGCGCCGCCTCGACTTCCGCAACGCCGACGCCGCCCCGCGAAAATTTCTCGGCGAAGCGATGCATTCCGGCGCCGGTGACGCCGGCATGTGCCATCCAGCTCTGCTGATTGGCCCAGCCGCCGCGTTGCGGGCCCGGCGTCATCGCCTGACGGAACAGCGTCCACTGCGCCCCATAGGCGTTGCCTGATGCATCTCTCAGGTTGGCCGTGAGGTACCACCATTCGATCCGGAACTCCGGATGCGGGCCGTGATCGTCGGGAAACACCAGCTTGCGACCGCGCACCACCGGCGCGAACTCGCCGGCGTCGCTGCCGAGGCCGGCGAAACCCTGGGCCGCAGCTCGCGGCGACGCGACGGCCGCGGCGAGCAGGGAGACGGCGAAGCTGCGGCGGCTGATGCGGTCAGCGCTCATCGGCAAACACCTTGACCAGCCGCGCCGGTTGCATCCGCACCAGCTTCAGGATCGGCAGCGCCGCCGCCAGCAGTGTCGCCAGCAGCGCGACGCCGACCAGCTTGGCGAGTTCGAACGGAAACACTTCGAACGGCAGCCGCCAGCCAAAAGCCTTGACGTTGACCACCGCGATCAGACACCAGGCCACCATCAGGCCGAGCGGCAGCGCCACCAGCGCGGTGATCGCCGCCATCGCCAGCGTCTTCATCAGTTCGATCAGCGCCAGCCGGCGGCGGGTGATGCCGATCGCCCACAGCGGGGCGACCTGCGGCAGCCGCGATGCGCCGAGCGTCAGGAGGCTGGTCAGCAGCGCCACGCCGGCGATGCCGAGCGTGAAAGCGTTGAGCGCGGTCGTCACCGCGAAGGTGCGGCTGAAGATCTGCTTGGAGATCGCCTTCAGCGTTGCCTGATCGGCGAGGCTGCGTTCGCCGAACGCGAAGTTCTCGCGCAACGCCTCGATCAGTGCCGGCACCCGGGCGGGATCGACCCGCAGGCCGAGGCGGGTTCTGGCGATGTCGGGGAAATGTCCGGTCAGCGCGTCGAACGCGACGCCGAGCTGGCCGCGGGGATTGCCGTAGTCGGCATAGATCGCCACCACCTCGACCGGCCATGGTCCGCGGTCGGTCGGCACCACGATGCGGTCGCCGAGCTTGACGCCGAGCCGGCGCCAGAGCTGCTCGCTGACCAGCGCCGCATCGCCGCGCGCCACTCGGTCCCAGACGTCTTTGGTGTGTTCGAGCAGCGGCCAGTGATCCCGATAGGTAGCGTCGTCGGCGAACCCGATCAGCTCCACCGGCTGGCCCTGGAGCTTCACCTCGGTGCGCGCGCCGGGCAGCAGAGCGGTGACTTCCGGTCGTCCCTTCAGCCACGTGCGGATTTCGGCGGCCTGCTGGTTGCTGGCGGCGTTGAGATACACTTCCGCTGCGAGCCGGCCGTCGAGCCAGCGCTGGAAGGTCCGGCTGAAGCTCTCGACCATGGTGCCGACGCCGACATTGACCCCCAGCGCCAGCAGCAGCGCCATCAGCGCCAGCGACAGGCCGGAAAGCTGCAGCCGGCTGTCGGCCCAGAACCAGGTCGTCAGCGGGCCGCGCGCCAGCTTCTCGCCGAGCGCGAGCACCAGTCCGAGGATCGCCGGCAACCCGAGCGCGGCACCGAGCAGGATCGCGGCCAGCACCGCGAAACCCGACAGCAGCGAATCGCCGAACCACAGAAAGCCGGCGCCGGCCGCGAACACCGCGAGTGCGGCTGCCGCCTGCACGATCAGCCAGCGATGCTGCGCTTGCTGCCAGGCATAGGGTTGCGCCGCCGCCAGCACCGGCAGCCGCGCCGCTTTGATCAGCGCCGCGGAGGCGGCGGCGAGCGTGCCGAGGATGCTGATGGCGATGCCGGCGAGCCACCACTCTGGCCGCAGCGACAGCTCGCCGGGAATCTGCGCGCCGTAAAGTCCGCGCAAGGTGGCGGCAACGTCCGGCAGCAATGTCGCGGCGATCAGATAGCCGCAGACCAGACCGATCAGCCCGGCAAACAGCGCGATCAGGCACAGTTCGATCACCATCACGGCGTTGAGCTGCCGCGCCGAGGCGCCGCAGGCCCGCAAGGTGCGCAGCATCGGCCGGCGCTGCTCGAAGGCGAGCCCGATCGCCGAATTGACGATGAACAGTCCGACCAGGAACGACAGCAGCCCGAACGCGGTGAGGTTGAGATGGAAGCTGTCGGTGAGCTGCTCCAGCTCGGTGGTGGCGTCGGGCTGATCGAGCTGCAGCGCGTCGCCGACGACCTGTTGCAGCGGCGGCCGCGGAGCGGCGGTCCTGCTGCCGACCAGCAGCCGCGACAACCGCTCCGGCATGTCGAGCAGCTTTTGCGCGATGCCAATATCGACCACCAGCACCCCGGGCGCGATCTCGGCCTGCGGTCTCAGCGGCGGCAGGCGCTGGCCGTTCTGCAGTTCCGGCGTCTCGCCATCGGTCAGGCCGATTTCGCGCAGCGTTTCCGGCGCCACCAGGGTTTGGCCCGGCGGCAGGATGAAACCCCGCAGATCTGCGGTGCCGAGCGCAGGGGCGGCGTTGGCCTCGATCGGCAGCGACAGCGGCTCCACGCCGAGCAGACGCAGCGAGCGCCCGCTGATCCGGACCGCGCCCTCGACCGCCGGCGACACCTGCCAGCCGGCACGGCGCAGGTCGACATAGAGCTGCTGGGAGAAGCTGCCGCCGTCGCGCGCCACCAGCGTCGCGGTGCGGTTGCCGCCGAGCGCGGCGGCGGCGCGGTCGTAGCTTGTGCGAGCCTGGGCATTCAGCGCCTGCACCCCGCTCCACAGCGCGGTGGCGGAGATCAGGCCGATCGCCAGCGTCGCAAGCTGCATCGGATGCCGTCGCCAGTGGCTCAGCAGCACGGCGAGGATCCACAGCGCCCGCCTCAATGGATCAGCCCTGCGTGCAGATGCACCCGCCGGTCCAGCATGCTGGCGAGCCGCTCGCTGTGCGTCACCATCAGGAAGCCGCAGCCGGTGCGGCGGACCAGATCGGTGGCGAGCGCCAGCACGTCGTCGGCGGTGGCCTCGTCGAGATTGCCGGTCGGCTCGTCGGCGAGCAGCAGCAGCGGCTTGATCGCCAGCGCCCGGCCGATCGCGACGCGTTGCTGCTGGCCGCCGGACAATTGCTCCGGATAGCGTTTCAGCAGGGCGCCGAGCCCGAGCCGCTCGATCAGCTCGGCCTGCCAGGTCTTGTCGTGGCGGCCGGCGAGCCGCGACTGGAACGACAGGTTGTCGGCTACCGTCAGGCTCGGGATCAGGTTGAATTGCTGAAACACCAGGCCCAGCCGCTCGCGGCGGAACGCGGCGCGCTCGGCGTCCGGCATGGTCGAGATCGTCGCCTCGCCGAACGTGATGGCGCCGCCATCGGGCTGATCGAGGCCGGCGATCAGATGCAGCAAGGTCGATTTGCCGCTGCCGGATTCGCCGGTCAACGCCACGCTCTCGCCGGGCGGCACCGCCAGATCGACGCCGCGCAGTACCGCGACACGGTCCTGGCCGGACGCATAGGATTTGGTCAGCCCGGAGACGATCAGCATCGGCGCGATCCGCGCAGATTGGCGACCTCAGCGCGCGGTCCGCGCCGGAGCGTTCCGGTCATCATTGCCTTCCAGTCGGGGCCCATTCGCCGCTTGATATGGGGCCCGGCGCCGGCCACTCAAGACGAGGCGGCTGCGGCGCCGACCGGGGTGCGACGCGGGGCCTGACTGGCGGCATGGACGAAGATGGCCGGGACGAGCCCGGCCATCGCGATGTCGCGACCTCGGCGCAACGATCGGTCCGCGGGCGGACCTTACTGGCTCGCCGCGTCGGTGTTGAAGATCTCGCCTTCCGGCACCCAGCTCTTGCCGTCGAACCGCGCGATCTGCATCTGCGTATACGGTGCGTAGCGGTCCGGGCGGGTCGAGATCTTGATGCCCGGCAGCAGCAGCGGAGCCGTGGTCGGCTTGATGTTGGTGGCCTGCTTCAGCAGGTTGTCGCGGGTGAGATTGTCACCGCAGGCCTCCAGCGTCTTCACCGTCATGTAGGCGGAGATGTAGCCGATCACGACGCTGCCGTCGGCGATGTCGCCCTTCGGAAACCACTTGGCGAGGAATTCCCTGAACTCCTTGACGTCGGCGTCGTTCTCGAACCGCGGATCGGTCGGGGTCTTCATCGCGAGCGCGGTGAGCAGTCCGGTGGACGCCTCGCTCCCGGCGGGTTCGAGCACGCCCTTGATCGAACTGGCGACGCTGACGACGAAGTTCAGCGGCTTCCAGTTCAATTCGTGCACCTTGCGGATCGCCTGCGCGCCGAATTTCGGCGTCGCCATCGTGAACAGCGTGTCGGCACCCGAGGCCTTCAGCGCCACGATCTGGGAATCGACCGTCGGGTCGGTGACCTCGTAGGTCACTTCCTTGACGATCATCGTCTTGGCCTTGTCGCCGAGCCCGTCCTTCAGGCCCTTGACGTAGTCCTTGCCGGAATCGTCGTTCTGCGAGAACACCCCGAGCTTGGCGTCCGGCTTGTGCTTCAGCAGATACTTCGCGAAGATCATGCCCTCCATCTGGTAGGGCGGATAGAGCTGCGTGGTCCACGGGAAGTTCTTCGGATCGTCCCACTTCGCCGCGCCGGTCGAGATGAAGACCTGCGGCACCTTCTTGGCGTTGAGATATTTCTGAGTAGCGGAATTGGTCGGGGTGCCGACGGTGCCGACGATCGCCAGAACTTCTTCCTGCTCGACCAGCTTGCGGGTCTGCTCCACCGTCTTCGGCGGCGAATAGGCGTCGTCGAGGCTGATCAGGTTGATCTTGCGGCCGTTGATGCCGCCCTTGGCGTTGATCATCGCGTAGTAGGCGTTCTGGACCTGTCCCTGTACGCCGTAGGCCGAGGCCGGGCCGCTGTAAGGCATGGTCTGGCCGATCTTGATCTCGGTGTCGGTGACGCCGGGACCGTATTGCTTCTGGGCGAGGGCGGGCTGGGCTGCGGCGAGCGCGACGGCGCTGGCAAGCAGGAGCGAGGTGCGGATGGACAAATGCGTTTCCTCTCGTTGAAAGCCGCACTCTGCGGTGCGGGCTGGCAGATCGATCGCCCGGTCTTGTTGTTGTCGGTACGATCCTGCTTACGGTCTCACGACAACCGCTGCGGTTCAATTGAATTGCGCCGCGACGGAGCAGCGCGGCTGCAGCAGCCGCGCATATTTCATGAAGCGGACTAATCGCTGACGGGCGATCGTCGAGTAGCAGGCTCGGGCGATAACAACGATGGCGACGTTGCGGCTGCGCGTGCTGTTGTCCGACGGGGAGCATATCACCGCGCCCGTCTTCACCGCGCTCGGAGTTCGCCAGGCATCGCGCCGGGATCCGCTGCGCGGTGGCGCAGCCGGCCTTCCCGCCGGGTGGAAACGGTTCGCGTGGAGACAACGCGCCGAAATCGAACGCTAGAGATCCTTGGTGTAGTCGTCGCGATCGCGAGCCGGCGCGCAGATGTCCCCGCTTTCGTAAGGGTCGTCTTCCACGGCCGCAGCCGGCTTCTGCTGATCCGGCTTGGGCTGCTGCTCCGGCTTCGCCGGGTCGGCTTCGCCGCCGCGGCCGGAGCTCTTGTCCCGGCCCGGAGCGGCGGACTTGCGTCGCTTGCGGAGGAAGCCGATCATTGGGGCTCGGTTCCGTGATGGCCGGCGCGGGTGGGACGGAGCGCACACGCAACCAGCGTTGCTGTCCTCTTATTTCAACTGCGATTGCAGCGCCGAGACCAGAGCGGATTCGTCAGAGCTCGCACGCGATTTTCGCATCGCCCTCGGGCCGGGCGCGGGCCCGGCCTCGGATCAGGTCCGCCGGCCCGAGCTCTGCTGGTCGGCCAGCCACTCCGACAGCGGCCGCGGCTTGTCGTCCTCGGCCTTCTTGGCGCCTCGCTTGGTGGTCGAGGCCGTCGTCCTGGCGCGCTGGGTCTTGCCCGATGTCGCGGATTGCGGCATCGCGGCTTCGCGTGCGAGCCGCAGGGCGCGCAGGCGTGCCATATTGTCGAGGACCGCTTTGGCTGCGGCCTCGCGTTCGGTCTTTGCGCCGTCGCTTTCAGCGACGCCGCCGACTTTATGATCGTCGTCGTTCGTCATTCTTCCAGTTCAATTGCGGTCCAATCGGGAGGCGGCGTGATAGCACGAAAAAAGCCTCCGAACAGCCTTTCGGCGAACGGAGGCTCTTCGACATTGGTTTCGCGCCAAACCAGGCGTGCCGGAACGTCGCGCCGGTCTTCTCCGCCGCCGGATCTTACGGCGGCGGACCACGATGAGCGCTAGTTGGTGACGCGCACGCCCGCGAAAGCGCCGAATCCGGGCTGCAGGAAGCCGACCGGCACCTCGTATTTCTTGTCGAACAGGTTGTCGATGCGGCCGAACACGGTGACGTGTTGATCGACCTCATAGCTCGCCGCCAGGTTCACGGTGGTGAACGACGGCGCGTCGAGCAGCGTGGTGCCGAACCGGTCGTAGTCGACCCACGAGCTGGTGTAGAGCACGGTCGCCGACACCGTGGCGCGCTCGACCGGATTCCAGATCGCCGCCATCGTCATCTTGTTGTCGGGACGCCGCCGCAGCTTCTGGTCGGTGGTCTGGTCGATGGCGTGCGTATAGGTGTGATCGACCCGGAAGCGCAGCGTCTCGGTCGCCTGCCACGACACAAACGACTCGACGCCCGAGGTGCGCGCCATGCCGATGTTCTTGTAGCTGTAGCCGCCGAGCGTGACGTCGTAGCCGGTCGAATTGATCAGATCGTTGATCTCGTTGTTGAAGTAGGTCGAACCGAAAACGACGCGATTGGCGAACAGCGGCTGCTCGAAGCCGACGTCGTAGCCCTTGCTGGTTTCCGGCTTCAGCGCCGGGTTGCCGATCGTCGCATAGGCGGGGTTGTTGACATAGAGCTGGGTCAGCGTCGGCGCCTTGAAGCCGGTGCCGTAGGTCGCCTTCAGCCGGGTCTCGAGGGTCGGCACGATGAACACCGGAGCGACACGCCAGGTCGAGTGCCCTCCGAAGCTGTCGTTGTCGTCGTAGCGCACGTTGGAGACCAGAAAGAAGTTCTTGGTGAATTCCGACTGCAGCTCGACGAAGCCGGCGGTGTTGCCGGTGCGGGCGTGGAGCATCTTTTGCTGGTAGTTGCCGGCGAAATCGTAGTCACCGACCGAATTGGTGCGGATCGTCTCGTCCTGGCGTTCGGTGCCGACCACCAGCTTCTGACCATAGCCGACATCGAGCACGCCCTTCCAGTCGAACCTGGTGCGTTCACCGGTGTACGAACTCGGCGGCGACATGCCGGTGGCGAAGGTGAAGATGTTGGTGGTGAAGTCCGGGTTCGGATTGAACGTCCGATTCCATTGGTTGCTGTAGCTGACGCCGAACGTGCTGGTGAAATTGCCGAGCGGCGACCACACCGCTTCGCCGCGGGTCATGAAATCGCGGCTTGCCATGGTGCTCTGCAGCGTCTCGGGGAAGGAGTTCGGATAGCGCGAATAGTCGTCGCCGGTGAAGCCCTTGTGGGCGTCGGTGTAGCGGGCGACATAGTTGAAGGCGAGTTCGTCGCTGGCGCGGACGCCGAGCCGCGTCGAATAAGTCAGGTTGTCGTAGTTGTCGTTGTTGCGCTGCTGGCCCGGCGCGAGCAGATCGAGCGGCGTCACCGGAAGGTTGGTGGTGCGATAATGTGCGACGTTGAAGGCGTAGTCGAAATTGTCCTGCGAGCCGGCGGCGCGCGCGGCTTGGTTGAAGGTGCCGAACGAGCCGCCTTCGATCGAGCCGGTGAGCTTGGCCGGTCCGCTGCCACGCTTGGTCACGACCGAAATCACGCCGCCGATCGCGTCCGAGCCGTACAGGCCGCTCTGTGGGCCGCGCAGCACTTCGATACGTTCGATGTCGGAGGTCAGGAGATTGGCGAAATCATAGGCGCCGTTCGGCTTGCTCGGATCGCCGGCGTCGATGCCGTCGATCAGCACCTTGACGTGGTTGGAGTTGGTGCCGCGCATGAAGATCGAGGTCGAGCCGCCGGGGCCGCCCGTGCGCACCACATTGAGGCCGGGCACCATGCTGAGCGCGTCGGCAGCGGTGCGCTGCTGATAGCGGGCGAGATCGTCGGCGGTGATCACGGTCACCGAGCTGGCCACCCGCTCGCGCAGCGTCTCGGTCGCGGTGGCGCTGACGACGATTTCCGGCAGCACGTCCTGCGCGGTGGCAGGCGTGATGAGCCAAAGTGAAGGCACCAGAATGGTGGAGGCGAGAAGCGCGCGCGAAAGGGCGGAGCAGGGCCGCGGCGCGGCGGGACGGGAATGCATGGGATCAACCTCGGCTGACGTCTGTGGCACGTCACAGCGAACGAGGTCTCACCGGCTTGTTCGGAAGCGGTGAAGACAATGCCTGCAATTCCCGGCCGGCAACTTCGCGTGTGACCACGAATGACGGCAGGTCTCCTGGCTCGCGGTTGATCTTCCGTCGCCTTCCCAGGACCGAGGTTCCCAGTGGCATCCGACGAAAGACGATCCGCTTACAGTTGCGGGAACAGCTACGGCCTAGAACGCGAAAGTGTCTGCGTCCGCACCGTATTCCCTTTTCATCCCCTTTCGGGAAACCGTCGCCTCCATCTAGGAGTCCCGGGATTCGCGAGTCAATTCGCCGATGGCGGCGAACAGGCCCAATCGTGGTCGGATTGTGACCGGCTGTGACTTGCGTGTAACAGCCGGGTCTGTACACCTCGCACGATAGCGGATGCGGCAGGTGGCGATGGCGGAATTCGTGGTGGAGTTCGGCAAGGATGGACGGCGCGTCGAGCCCGACGGCCGGCTCGATGCCGCTGCGTTTCATCGTAATGACGCGCCGATCCGCGCCGTGCTGGCCCGGCTGCTCGCCGGCCGGCAGGGCGACGTGCTCGAAGCCGGCAGCGGCACCGGCCAGCATATCGCCGCACTGGCGCGCGAGCATCCGTCGATCGTGTGGTGGCCGAGCGATCTCAACGACCGGCATCTGGAGAGTATTGCCGCGTGGCGTGCCGATGCGGCGCTGGTCAATCTGCGGCCGCCGCAGCGGATCGATCTGGCCGATTCCGCCTGGTCGGTCGCGCCGGTGGAGGGAACCGCGCCCGGGCCGCTGCTGGCGCTGTTTTGCGCCAACGTCGTGCACATCGCGCCGTGGCGCGTCGCCGAAGGGCTGCTGGCCGGCGCCGGCAGGCTGCTGCGCCACGACGGGATGCTGGTGCTGTACGGGCCGTTCAAGCAGGACGGCAGGCACACCGCGCTCAGCAATGCGGTGTTCGACACCAGCCTGCGCGACGCCAATCCGGAATGGGGCGTGCGCGACGTGGCGGATCTGGAACGCCTGGCTGCCGGCGCCGGTCTGACGCTGAGCGAGATCGTCGAGATGCCGGCCAACAACCTGATCCTGGTGTTTGTACGGGCAAAACCGGCGGGGGCCGATGCGGCCGGCGGTGCTGCGGCGGGTTGATCGCGCCCGGCCCGGCCCTATGATGCGCGCGCAATCGCCGGCCGGGGTCGGCCGGCGCGAGGAGAATCCCCGCCGATGGTCGATGCGACGGCCAACGACATCGTCGAAGACGATGCCCGTGCCCGTTCCAATGTGGTGCGGCTGGTCGCGGCGCAGGCGCTGACCGGCGCCAACGCCGCGGTGATCTTCGCCACCGGCTCGATCATCGGCGCCCAGCTCGCGCCGCAGACGTCGCTCGCCACCGTGCCGCTGTCGATGTATGTGCTCGGCCTCGCCGCCGGCACGCTGCCGACCGGTTGGATCGCACGGGTCTACGGCCGGCGCGTCGCCTTCATGATCGGCACCGGCTGCGGCGCGCTCACCGGCGTGCTCGGCGCCGTCGCCATCCTGTACGGCTCGTTTCTGCTGTTCTGCGTCGCGACGTTCATCGGCGGGCTCTACGCCGCGGTGTCGCAGTCCTACCGGTTTGCCGCCGCCGACGGCGCCAGCGCGGCCTATCGGCCGAAGGCGGTGTCGTGGGTGATGGCCGGCGGGGTGTTCGCCGGCGTGCTCGGTCCGCAGCTCGTGCAATGGACCATGGACGTCTGGCAGCCCTATCTGTTCGCGTTCTCCTATGTGGTGCAGGCGGTGATCGCGCTGATCGCCATGGCGGTGCTGTGGGGCGTCGATGCGCCGAAGCCGAAGCCGGCCGAACGCGCCGGCGGCCGCCCGCTGTTCGAGATCGTGCGGCAGCCGCGCTTCATCGCCGCGGCGCTGTGCGGCGCAATCGCCTATCCGATGATGAACCTGGTGATGACCTCGGCGCCGCTGGCGATGCAGATGTGCGGGCTGAGCGTCGGCGATTCCAATTTCGGTCTGCAATGGCACATCGTGGCGATGTACGCGCCGAGCTTCGTCACCGGCTCGCTGATCATCAAGTTCGGCGCGCCGCGCGTGGTCGCGGCCGGCCTGATCCTGGAGGCGCTCGGCGCCGGCATCGGCCTCACCGGCGTCACCGCCCCGCACTTCTGGGCGACGCTGTTCGTGATCGGGGTCGGCTGGAACCTGGCGTTCGTCGGTGCCTCGGCGCTGGTGCTGGAAACCCACCAGCCGAACGAGCGGACCAAGGTCCAGGCGGTCAATGATTTCATCATCTTCGGCCTGATGGCGCTGGGCTCGTTCGCGTCCGGCCAATTGCTGGCCGACTACGGCTGGGCGACCGTCAATCTCGCGGTGTTTCCGCCGGTGTTGCTCGGCCTGATCGTGCTGGCCGTCACCGGCTGGTCGAAGATACGAAAACGTGCGGCTCTGAGCGCAACTGAGCTGTCCGATCGCGGCGTCTGACCGCGCACCAACACGGCCGGCGGCGAACGCCGGACAGGGGAGGGAGTCCGATGCCGTCGCGCGCGACGAATGACGCTCGCCGCCGATGGTGACGACCCCGGCTCCCGACGAGACCTCGTTCCGCTATCCCGGCTGGCGGATCGTCGTGGTTTGCTTCGTCGTCGCCACCTTCGGCTGGGGCCTCGGCTTCTATGGCCAGAGCGTGTACCTCGCAGAACTGGCCCGACTTCACGGCTGGCCGTCGTCGCAGATCGCCACCGCAACGACGTTCTTCTATCTCGCCGGTGCGCTGCTGGTGGCGTTCGTCGGCGATGTGATCCGCACCATCGGGGCGCGCGCCTGCCTGCTCGGCGGCATCGCCGCGATGGCGCTCGGCACCGCGCTGCTCGGCCGGATCGACGCGGTCTGGCAGCTCTATGCGGTCGATGCGCTGCTGGCGGTCGGCTGGGCGGGGACCAGTCTTGGCGCGATCACCAACACGCTCGGCCTGTGGTTCGACCGGCGCCGCGGCATGGCGATCAGCCTGGCGCTGAACGGCGCCTCTTTCGGCGGCATCGTGGGCGTGCCGCTTCTGGTGGCGCTGATCGGCGCGCTCGGCTTCGCCGGGGCGACCTTTGCGGCGGCAGTCGCCGCGGTGATATTGCTGATGCCGCTGGTCGCGATCGTGGTTGCGCCGCCGCGGCATCCCGCCAATGCCGCTCCGGTCGCCGCCGCGCCGCGGCCGCTGTCGTCCGGCGCGATCCGCGGCAGCGCGTTGCGCGACCTCGGTTTTCTGACCGCGACGATCGCGTTCTCGCTGGTGCTGTTCGCGCAAGTCGGCTTCATCGTCCACCTGATCGCCTATCTCGATCCGCTGATCGGACGGGAGCGTGCCGCGCTGGCGATGTCGCTGCTGACCGCGATGGCGGTGGTCGGACGCGTGTCGCTGTCGGTGGTGATCGATCGTCTCGATCAGCGTCTGGTCTCGGCGCTGTCGTTCGCCAGCCAGGCGGTGGCGCTGGGCGTGTTGATCTCCACCCGCGATGAGGCGCTGCTGCTGGCCGCTTGCGCGCTGTTCGGCTTTTCGGTCGGCAATCTGATCACCTTACCGGCGCTGATCATCCAGCGCGAATTTCCTGCGTCGTCGTTCGGCGTCCTGGTCGCGCTCAACACCGCGATCAACCAGGTCGCCTATGCGTTCGGCCCCGGCATCATCGGCCTGCTGCGCGACGCCTCCGGCAGTTACACGCTGCCGTTCGCCGGCTGCATCGCGCTGCAACTCGCCGCCGCAGCGCTGATCATGGTGCGGCGGGGGCGACGATAGCCTTTCGGCCGCCGCGGAAACGACTGTCTCACGCCAGCTCCGGCGTCTCGTCGTCTGGCAGCGGGAACTGGTAGGCGTTGAGCGTCATCGACACCATAGTGTAGTAGCCGCACAATCCGATCACTTCGACCAAGCCGCGCTCGCCGAGCAGCCGCATCGCCTCGTCATACAGCGGCTGCGGCAGCCCCTTGGCTTCGTGCAAGGCGCGGGCGACATCGTAGATCACCTGCGCCTTCGGATCGTCGAACGATGGGGTGCGGCGGTCGCGGATCGCGTCGATGATGGCAGGGTCGAGCCCGCCGTCGAGCGCCATCTTCTTGTGCGCGTACCATTCGAACTGCGCGGTCCAATGCCGCGCGGTGACCAGGATTGCCAGTTCCGACAGCGCCGGGGGCAGCGAGGTGTCGTAGCGCAGGAAGGCGCCGAGCCGCGTCGCGTGGCGGGCCATCTCCGGGCTCGCCAGCCACGCCATCATCGGCGGCGGCGGGCTGCCGCGCTTGCTGGCGATCGACTCGTCGTAGATGGCGCGCTGTTCGGCGCTCATTTCGCCAGGCGAAAGTAAATTCAGGCGCATCCTCGGTTGTCCTCTTCGGGTATCGGGCGTTCGTTCCCTAGCACATCGCCGCAAGACCGCAGCCCGAGACGGATATTGAATTCCACCGCGTGACGCGCCAAGGTCGCCGCCAATAAATGCATCGTCGGCGTGCAACGCGCCGGCGCAAATGTGGATGGAAACCGCATGACCGATCTCGATACATTCCGCGCAGAGACCCGCGCCTGGCTGGAGGCCAATTGCCCCGCCGAGATGCGCACGCCGATGCAGGGCGACGAGGACAATTTCTGGGGCGGCCGCAACGCCAAATTCGCCTCCGAGGCGCAGAAGGTCTGGTTCGAGCGGATGCGCGACAAGGGCTGGACCGTGCCGGACTGGCCGACGCAATACGGCGGCGGCGGGCTCGACGGCGCCCAGCACAAGGTGTTGCGCGAAGAGATGGCCGCGATCGGCGCGCGCCCGCCGCTGTCGTCGTTCGGCATCTGGATGCTTGGGCCGGCGCTGCTGAAATACGGCAACGAACAGCAGAAGGCCGAGCACCTGCCGAAGATCGCGCGCGGCGAAATCCGCTGGTGCCAGGGCTATTCCGAGCCGAACGCCGGCTCCGACCTCGCCTCGCTGCAAACCCGCGCGGTGCCGGACGGCGACGACTTCATCATCAACGGCTCGAAGATCTGGACGTCCTACGCCAATTACGCCGACTGGATCTTCTGCCTGGTGCGCACCGATCCGGCCGCCAAGAAGCACGACGGCATCAGCTTCATCCTGTTCGACATGACGTCGCCCGGCGTGACCACCAAGCCGATTTTGCTGATCTCCGGCAAGTCGCCGTTCTGCGAGACCTTCTTCGACAATGTCCGGGTGCCGCAGTCGCACGTCGTCGGCACCATCAATCGCGGCTGGGATGTGGCGAAGTATCTGCTGCAGCACGAGCGCGCAATGATCTCCGGCATGGGCGGCCGTGACGGCGGCCGGCCGCTCGGCCAGGTCGCGGCGGATTCGCTCGGCACCGACGCGCAGGGGCGGCTCGACGATCCGATCCTGCGCGGCCAGATCGCCACGTTCGATGTCGACGAGGCGGCGCTCGCCTGTGCGGCGGAGCGGGCGGTGGATCTCGCCAAGGCCGGGCAACTGCATCCGGCGTTCTCGTCGGCGATGAAGTACTACGGCACCGAGCTGAACAAGCGCCGCCACGAGATCCTGATGTCGGCCGGCGGCATCGACGCGCTGGAGTGGGAGAGCGTGCGCAGCCACGACGGCGCCCGCGCCCGCGCCTGGCTGCGCACCAAGGCCAACTCGATCGAAGGCGGCACCAGCGAAGTGATGCTCGGCATCGTCGCCAAGCGCATCCTCGATCTGCCGGGGGCTTAGTAGGCGTCCTCATCCTGAGGAGTGGCCGTCAGGCCGCGTCTCGAAGGATGAGGGGCCGCGGCGCTCATGGTTCGAGACGGCGCGCTGCGCGCGCCTCCTCACCATGAGGTCCTCGTATCGTTGCAACATCATTGATCTGATCGGAAACCTCACCCATGGCTCTCGTCCTCACCGAAGAACAAACCATGCTGCGCGACTCCGCGCGCGGGCTGATCGGCGACAAGGCGCCGGTCGCTCATCTGCGCAAGCTGCGCGACGAGCGTGACGCCACCGGCTTTTCCCGCGACCTCTGGAAGAGTTTTGCCGAGATGGGCCTCGCCGGCCTGCTGGTGCCGGAAGAATTCGGCGGCTCCGGGCTCGGCTGTGTCGAGGCCGGCGTGGTGATGGAGGAGATCGGCCGTAACCTGACGCCGTCGCCGTTGCTGTCGACCGCGATCCTGGCGGCTTCCGCACTCGTCCGCGGCGGCTCGGACGCGCAGAAGAAGAACTACCTGCCGAAGATTGCCGACGGCTCGCTGATCGCCGCGCTCGCAGTGGACGAAGGCGCCAAGCATCGGCCGTCGCGCATCACCCTGAGCGCGACGCGTGCGGGCAACGGTTTCAAGCTGAAAGGCGACAAGGCGCTGGTGGTCGACGGCCACGTCGCCGACCTTTTGATCGTCGCGGCGCGGAGCAGCGGCCAGCCCGGCGATGTCGACGGTCTGACGCTGTTCCTGGTCGACCCGAAGGCCAAGGGCGTTGCGATCGAGCGTACCGTGATGGTCGACGCGCACAATGCGGCGCGGATCGGCTTCGACGACGTCGAGGTGAATGCCGATCAGGTGCTCGGCGAGGTCGATCGCGGTGGCGCGCTGCTCGAGGCGGTGCTCAACGTCGGCCGCGCTGCCGTCGCGGCCGAAATGCTCGGCGTCGCCGACGAGGCGTTTGGGCGGACGGTGAGCTATCTCAAGGAGCGCAAGCAGTTCGGCAGGCTGATCGGCGAATTCCAGGCGCTGCAGCACCGCGCCGCACATCTCTACACCGAGATCGAGATCCTGCGCGCCGCCGTGCTCAAGGCGCTGCAGGCGGTCGATGCCGACGCGGCGCAGGCGCGCCTCGCGGTCGCGGTCGCCAAGGCCAAGGCCGGTACGGTGACCACGCTCGCAGTGCAGGAAGGTGTGCAGATGCACGGCGGCATGGGCATGACCGATCAGTTCGATATCGGCCTGTTCATGAAGCGCGGCCGCGTGCTGCAGGAGCTGTTCGGCGACAGCGCCTACCACACCGAAGCACTGGCGGAGTGGAAGAAGTATTGAGGGGTTAGCATCACAAGCCGTCATTCCGGGGCGCGAACGGAAAGTTCGCGAACCCTGAATCCGGAGATTGTTTTCGGTGCGTGCCCTGAACCGCGAGATTCCGGGTTCGCGCTGCGCGCGCCCCGGAATGACGAACGAGAGGGTGTTTGAGAGCGCAGGCGCACCAACACTCTAAACTGTCATTCCCGCCCATTGCCGTCATCCCCGCGTAGGCGGGGATCCAGTATCCCAGGGCGCTCTCGTGCCGATCGCCGTCGCTATGCAATCCTGGTTCGCCCGCCTGCGCGGGCGATGACGGTGGAGGGTGTCGAAGCGCCGACGAGACGAGCCGACGCCGTCCTTACCGGATCGGCGGGGCGTATTGGATGCCGCCGTTGCTCCAGAGCTGGTTGAGGCCGCGCGGGATGCCGAGCTTGCCGACGTTGCGGTCGTAGACTTCGCCGTAATTGCCGACATGGCGGACGATGCGGGCGGCCCAGTCCTTCGACAGGCCGAGATCCTCGCCGAATGCGCCCTCGGTGCCGACCAGGCGCATCACGTCCGGCTTCTTCGACTTGAGGGCTTCGTCGATGTTCTGCGAGGTGATGCCGAGCTCTTCGGCGTTGATCATCGCGTACAGCGTCCACTTCACGATCATCATCCAATCGTCGTCGCGCTGCCGCACCACGGGTGCGAGCGGCTCCTTGGAGATGACGTCGGGCAGGATGACGTGGTCGCCGGCGTTGGCGAAGGTCTTGCGCAGCGCGTAGAGCTGCGACACGTCGGCCGTGAAGGTGTCGCACTGGCCGTCCTTGTAGGCCTTCACCACGTCGTCGAACTTCTCGGATTTGACCTCCTGATAGGTCATGTTGTTGGTGCGGAAGTAATCGGCGAGGTTGAGCTGGGTGGTGGTGCCGTTCTGGACGCAGACCTTGCTGCCGTCGAGTTCGACCGCGCTGTCGATCTTGCGCGAGGCCGGCACCATGAAGCCCTGGCCGTCGTAATAGGCGACCGCCGGGAAATACAGCTCGTAGTTCGTCTCGCGCGACATGCTCCAGGTCGAGTTGCGCGACAGGATGTCGACCTTGCGGCTCTGCAATTCCTTGAACCGTTCGTTGGCGTCGAGCGGCAGGAATTTGACCTTGGTCGGATCGTCGAAGATCGCCGCCGCCACCGCGCGGCAGAAGTCGACGTCGAAGCCGGTCCAGTTGCCCTTGTCGTCCGGGGTCGCGAAACCGGGCAGACCCTTGTTGACGCCGCACAGCACCGCGTCGCGGCGGATGGTGCGCTTCAGCGTCTTGGTGTCGTAGCGCTCATAGGTGACCGCGGCAGCCGCGATTCCCGCCGCGACCACGAGCCCGAGGGCGAGCCCGGTCTGAAACGTCCGTTTGAACATGCTGAGTCTTTCGCAATGAGAACAGTAGGCAGGCGGGGTGCGTTACAGCTCGGGCTTCTGCCGGACCACCACCTTGGTGCCGACCGGGACGCGGTCGTACAGGTCCATCACGTCGGCGTTGACCAGCCGGAAGCAGCCGGACGAGATCGCGGTGCCGATGGTGTCGGGGCGGTTGGTGCCGTGGATGCGATACACCGTCGAGCCGAGATACATCGCGCGAGCGCCCATCGGGTTGCCCGGGCCGCCGGCCATGAAGCGCGGCAGATAGGGCTGACGCTGGATCATCTCCGGCGGCGGGGTCCAGTCCGGCCATTCGGCTTTCCGCGAAATCTTCAGCAGCCCCTGCCACTGGAAGCCTTCGCGGCCGACCCCGATGCCGTAGCGCAGCGCGCGGTTGTTGCCCTGAACCAGATACAGGTAACGTTCCGAGGTCTGCACGATGATGGTGCCGGGCGCCTCCGTGCTGCGGTAATACACCATCTGCTTGCGCCATTCCGGCGGCAGCACGTAGCCGTCGTCTGCGATCAGCCCGGGCTCGTCGCCGACGTCGGGCTGTTGCGCGTAGCTCGGTACCGAGACGAACGTGATCAGGGCCGCCGCCGTGGCGAGCCGGCCGATCCAACGCGGCATTCTCATGAGACCCCCATCGCGAAACACCGCAGGCTGTGTACCACGTCAGCCCGGCGCGATCCACAACCGCAGCAGCAGCGAGACCAGCGTCACGGTGCCGACGCCGGCCAGCCACAGCGCCACGAACCACAGCAGTCGTCGCGACACCGGGCGTCGAGGTTCAATGGGGCCGGTCAATGATAGCCGCTCTCCGGATCGACCTTGCCGCGAAACACCCAATAGGCCCACGCGGTGTAGGCGAGAATGATCGGCACCAGGATGGCGACGCCGACCAGCATGAAGATCTGGCTGTTCTCCGGCGCCGCGGCCTGCCAGATGGTGATGCTGCGCGGTACCACATACGGCCACAGGCTGATCCCGAGGCCCGCATAGGACAGTGCGAACAGGCACAGCGTCAGCAGGAACGGCTGGTAGTCGCGGCGCTGCGCCAGCGCCCGCAACAGCAGCGCGGTGACGATGGCGACAGCGAGCGGCACCTGCGCGGTGGCGAGCACGTTCGGCCAGGCGAACCAGCGCTCCGAGTAATCATAGCTGAGGAACGGCGTCGCGGCGCTGACGGCGATGATCGCGACGATCATGGCGGCCAGCAGCCAGCGGCTCAGCCGGTAGGCGGTCTCGCGCAGATCGCCGGTGGTCTTCATCACCAGCCAGGTGGCGCCGAGCATCGCGTAGCCGATCACCAGCGCGACGCCGGTGAGCAGGCTGAACGGCGTCAGCCAGTCCCACCACCCGCCCGCATAGGCGCGGCCTTCGACCGCGACGCCTTGCAGCAGCGCGCCGAGCGCGATTCCCTGTGCCAGCGTGGCGATCAGCGAGCCCAGGAAGAACGCCAGATCCCAGCGGTTGCGTTCGCGCTGGGTCCGCCAGCGGAATTCGAACGCCACGCCGCGGAACACCAGGCCGAGCAGCATCGCGATGATCGGCGTGTACAGCGCCGGCATCAGCACCGCATAGGCCAGCGGAAACGCCGCGAACAGTCCGCCGCCGCCGAGCACCAGCCAGGTTTCGTTGCCGTCCCACACCGGGGCGACGCTGTTCATCACCACGTCGCGGTCGCGCTTGGTGCGAAACAGCGGAAACAGGATGCCGAGGCCGAGATCGAACCCGTCCATCACCACATAGACGAACACCGCAAAGGCGATGATGAAAGCCCAGATCGTCGCGACGTCGTAAGCCATGGTCACAACCGAATCCTGCTGCTCAACTGAATCTGCGGGTGGCGATCGCCGGGGCCGGCGTGATGCCGGCGGCGCGTTCCGGCATGTCGCCGCGCGGGCCTTCCTCGCCGTGGTGCGGCGGATGCGCCATCAATCGCAAGATGTACACGGCGCCGGCGATGAACACCGCGAAGTACACCACGACGAAGGCGATCAGCGAGGACGCGACGGCCGGTGCGGCGAGCGGCGACACCGATTCGGTGGTGCGCAGCAGTCCGAACACGGTGAACGGCTGGCGGCCGGTTTCGGTGGTGACCCAGCCCGCCAGCACGGCGACGAAGCCGGCCGGGCCCATCGCCAGGGCGAACCGGTGCAGCGGTCGCGATTCGAACAGCCGGCCGCGCCAGCGCAGCCACAGGCCCGACAGGCCGAGGCCGAGCATCAGGAAGCCGAGCGCGACCATCACCCGGAACGACCAGAAGGTGATCGGCACCGGCGGCCAGTCCTCTCGCGGCACGGTGTCGAGGCCGGGGAGCGGCGCATCGAGCGAGTGCTTCAGGATCAGCGACGATAGTTTGGGGATCTCGAGCGCATAGCGCACCACCGCGGCGTCCTGGTCCGGCAGCCCGAACAGGATCAGCGGCGCGCCGTCGGGATGGCTTTGATAATGGCCTTCCATCGCCATCACCTTGGCGGGCTGGTGCTCCAGCGTGTTCAGGCCGTGCAGATCCCCGGCAAAGATCTGGATCGGCGCCACCACGGCGATCATCCACATCGCCATCGAGAACATCGTGCGCGCGCCGGGCTGCCGGGTGTTGCTCAGCAGGTGATAGGCCCCGACCGCGCCGACCACCAGCGCAGTGGTGAGGTAGGCTGCCAGCACCATGTGCACCAGGCGGTACGGAAACGACGGATTGAAGATCAGCGCGAACCAGTCGGTGGCGACGAATTGTCCGGCATCGTTCATGGCGTAGCCGGCCGGCGTATGCATCCAGGAGTTCGCCGATAGAATCCAGAATGCCGACATCAGGGTGCCGATCGCCACCATCAGCGTGGCGAGAAAATGCAGCCGCGGTCCGACCAGCTTGAGGCCGAACAGCATCACGCCGAGAAATCCCGCCTCGAGGAAGAATGCGGTCAGCACCTCGTAGGCCATCAGTGGGCCGAGCACCGGGCCGGTCTTGTCGGAAAACACCGACCAGTTGGTGCCGAACTGGTAGGACATCACGATGCCGGACACCACGCCCATGCCGAACGCGATGGCGAAGATCTTCACCCAGTAATTGAACAGATTGATGAAGACTTCGCGCTTGGTCCAAAGCCACAGCGCTTCCAGCACTGCGAGGAAGCTCGCAAGGCCGATGGAAAAGGCCGGGAAGATAATGTGAAACGAGACGGTGAAGGCGAACTGGATGCGCGCCAGTACGACCGGATCAAGACTTTCGAACATTCCACCGACCCGCAGAAGTGACGGAAAAATGATGCCTGCAGCATCGCATGGAACTGTATCGCCGCAGTGCAACGATGCCTAGACAGCGGCGGTTAACAATTCCGCGACGGTGCAGCTCAATTGATCGTCGATCGATTTGTTCCTACGCGGTCGCTGCCGCAGCGCTGCGTCAACGCAACGCACCGCGGATGTGGCGTATCCGGATCGGGGCACAGCGAAAACCCGGACGAGGGGGCATCTCGTCCGGGTCCCTTGGAGGCCTGCGATTGGGGGGTCGAAGGCTTTTGGAATTTCGCAGTCGTGCGATGCTCGATCCGGTGACCGCCACATCGACGAGGATCAGTCTAACAACTCGATCTTTCCGTTCGATGTCGTCGATCGTTTCAATTGTTCCGTTCGCCGGCTCGTGACGTCGCTGTGATGAGTATAGTGATCAACACATCGTGGCACGAGGGCGGCGAATCAGAACCGCTCCAAATTGTTCGTCTGCGACCAAGCGGCGCGGGGACATCGCGGGACGCCGGGCGGATGGCGCAGCATCAGGCCGCGAGGCTTTCGACGCCGTGCCGCTTGAGCAGTTCGGCGAGCTGCTTGCGGGCATAGAACATCCTGGTCTTCACGGTGCTCTGCGGGATGCCGACGATTCGGCCGACCTCTTCGACCGACTTCTCATGATAGTAGACCAGATTGATGATCTCGCGATGCGCCGGTGACAGCTTGGCGATGCAGGCACGCAGGATGTCGCCGGTGCGGCTGCGGTCGAGCGCGGTCTCCGGCGAGTCCGAGCCGTCGGCGATTTCCAGCACGTCGTCCTGGTCGATGTCTTCGTGCTGGCGCTGACGAAGCGCGGTCAGCGCCTTGAAGCGGGCGATCGACAGCAGCCAAGTCGACACCTGGGCGCGGCCTTCGAACTGCCGGGCGGTCCGCCAGACGTCGAGAAACACCTGGCTGACCAGATCCTCGGCGGTGGCGGCATCGCGCACCATCCGCAGGATGAAACGATACACCCGCACATTGTGTCGGGCGTACAGAGTGTGCATCGCAGTCCGGTCACCGCCCGCAATGCTGGCGAGCAGCATTTCATCGCTCGTGGCTCTGGCGGCGAGGATGCCCAGGCGGCCGGCGTCGTTGAGCGCAATGACGTTCTGCATGACGAGCTCCCTTATGCCGCGCTCCCCCGCGGCGTGTTGGGAGAACTACTAGCCAGCTACCGTTTCAGGAGGTCTGCGCCGGTGCCCAAAATGGTTTCGTGCCATGCTGAAAATGTTTCGTGGCCGGGCCGGCGACGAAACAATCGGTCGGAACGACAGGGGAGGCGTTACCGCAGCCGTGCCGCGGGGCGACGAGCAGCCTCAGGCCCGCGCGGGGGGCGGGCGAGGACGATCAGGCCCGCTCGGAGGCGGGCGAGAACAAATAGCCGCCGCCGCGGATGGTGCGGATGACCGCCGGTTTGGTCGGGTCGGGCTCGATCTTGCGCCGGATCCGCATGATCCGCAGATCGACCGCGCGGTCGAACGCCTCGGCATCGCGGGCATTCGCCAGCTCCAGCAGGCGCTCGCGCGACAGCACCCGTTTCGGATTGGCGGCGAACACTTTGAGCAGCCCGAATTCCGACGCCGTCAGCGGATGCTCGTTGCCATCGTCGTCGCGCAGCGCCTGCGCCTCGAGATCAAGCCATTTGGTGCCGAACCGGACGAGCTGGGTGGTGTCCGGTTTGGGCGCGCTCGCCGGTTCTGCGGCGGCCGGCTTGGGCGGCGCCGCGCGGCGCAGCACCGAGCGGATGCGGGCCATCAATTCGCGCAGCTCGCACGGCTTGGCGACGTAGTCGTCGGCGCCGAGCTCGAGACCGACGACGCGGTCGATCGGACTGGCCGTGGCGGTCAGCATGATCACCGGCACGTTGGACTTGGCCTTGAGGTCGCGGATGATCGACAGACCGTCCTCCTCCGGCATGTTGAGGTCGAGCACCACCAGGTCCGGCAGCTTGACGGCGATCTCGGCGCGCAGGCTCCTGCCGCCGTCGCACAGCGTCACGGCGAAGCCGTGCATCTTCAGATAGTCGCCGACCATTTCGCGGGCTGGAGCTTCGTCGTCGACGACGATGATGTGCGGATTCTGGCTCATGACATCGACGCTGCGGGCAGGATGATGGTGAAGGTCGCGCCCTGGCTCGGGCCGGGGCTTTCGGCGACGATCTCGCCGCCATGCATGTCGACGATCTTCTTGACGATCGACAATCCGAGCCCGGTCGAGCTCTCCCCGGCGGTCGGCTTGGCGGACAGCCGCTGGAACCGGCCGAACAGCCGGCCGAGATCTTCCGGCGACAGGCCGGCGCCCTCGTCGGTCACGCGGATCACGGTGCCGTCGTCGTCGCTGTCGACCTGCAGGGCGATGTTGCCGCCGATCGGACTGTATTTGATGGCGTTGCTGACCAGATTGTCGATCGCCTCGCGCATCCGGTCGGAGTCGCACATCGTGGTGCACGCCTCTGGCGTCGATACCGAAATCACCTGCTGCTTGTTCTGGGCCATCGGCCGGTTGGCTTCGGCGACCTCGCCGACCAGCGCGGCGATGTCGACCGCCTCGCGCCGGATCGAGATGTCGAACGCATCCGCCATGGCGTCCGAGATCAGATGATCGACCATCAGCGTCAGCCGCCGTGTGGCGTCGCGGATGTGGTCGACCTGGGCGATGACGTGATCCTTGGAGGCTTCGGCTCCGATCAGCTCGGTCAGCATCTCGGTGCGGCCGAGGATGACGCCGAGCGGGTTCTTCAGATCGTGGGCGACGGTGCCGAGGATCTCGTTCTTGAACGCATTGGCGCGCTGCAGCCGCAGCCACTGCGTCGACAGCCGGCGGTTGGCCTGGGTCAGCGCCCGGGTGCGCTGCGCCACCCGATCTTCGAGCTGGGTGTTGGCCTCGTGCAACTGCCGATACAGAATGACGTTGTCGAACGCGATCGACAGCCGGCTTCCGAAGATCTCGACCAGCGAGCGGTCGGTGTCGGACAGTTCGCGCTCGGCCTGCAACAGCACCACCACTTCGCGGCCGCTGCCGGTGCGTATGTAGAGCACGGTGCGATGGTCGGCGAATTCGTGCTTGCGGCGGCGGAACGCCTCCTCGACCATCTGGCGCAGATCCGGATCGAGCGCATTGCTGTTGCGCGTGGTGCCGATGAAGCGGCTGTAGCACCCCGAGCCGGCCAGCACCGACAGATCCTCGCCGCAATCCCTGAGCACCAAAATACCGGCGCAATCGACATTGAGCAGCGAGGCGAGCTGGGTCAGCACGCCCTCGGCGAGCCGCTGCATCGACTTGAAGTCGTACAGCGTCGAGGCGGCGTCGATGATGATCTCCAGGCCGCGCCGGGTCTGCACCATCCGTTCGAGCTGCTGATAGCTGCGCAGCGCCGCGGTCAGCGACGTGAACAGCTTGTCGGCGGTCAGCTCGGTCTTGGCCTTGTAGTCGTTGATGTCGTAGTCGACGATGACGCGGCGCTCCGGCGCCTGGCCGGGCTGGCCGGTCCGCAGGATGATGCGGACGGTCTCGTTCTTCAGTTCGTTGCGGATGAATTCGACCAGGTCGAGCCCGGCCGCGTCGGTCTCCATGATGACGTCGAGCAGCACCGCGGCGATGTCCGGATTGGCCCGCATCAGGTCGCGGCCCTCGGCGCCCGAATAGGCCGACAGGATTTCCAGCCCCTGGCCGTTGAGGCTGTAGTCGCTCAGCGCGAAGCGGGTACCGTCGTGAACCGCGAGATCGTCGTCGATCACCGCGATCTTCCATTTCCGCGTGTCCGATGCCTCCGGCGCCGAATCGCTGTCTTCGATCAGCTCGAGGATATCGTCCTGGTCGGCCATTGCAGGTTTCCGTCGATGGGCGGGTCGGTGGGCGCCGCGCCGCCGGTGGCGGTTTTGGGCATGATAATGCGAAAAGTCGTGCCTTGTCCTAGTCTTGATTCCAGCATCATCCGGCCGCCGAGCTGCTGGGTCACCAGATTGTAAACGATGTGCAGCCCGAGCCCGGTGCCACCCTCGTTGCGGCGGGTGGTGAAGAACGGATCGAACGCCTGGCGCTGCACGTCCGGGGTCATGCCGGCGCCGTCATCGGTGAAGATCACCTCGACGTCATCGGCGCCGCGCGACCGGGCCGTGATGGTGATCGATCCGGCCCGACCGTCGGGGAAGGCGTGGTTGGCGGCATTCAGGAACAAATTGGTCAGGATCTGTCCGTAGGCGCCGGGATAGCCGTCGATCGTCAGCCCGTCCGGCACGTCGATCTCGATCCGGATCGGCGAGCGCTTGAGCACCGGCTTCAGGCTGGCGACGATCTGGTCGGTGGCCTCGTGCAGGTTGAAGTGCCGGCGCTCGGCGTGCGACCGGTCGACCGCCACCTGCTTGAAGGACTGGATCAGTTCGGCGGCGCGCTGCAGGTTGCCGACGAGTTGCTGGGCGGCGTCGCGCGTCGAGCGCACGAATTCGTCGAGCTGTGAGCGGCGCAGCGGGGTGTCTCCCTTCAGCTCGCTCTCGAACGTCGTCGCCCTGCGGGCGAAGCTCGATGCCACCGTCAGGCTGATGCCGATCGGGTTGTTGACCTCGTGAGCGACGCCGGCGACCAGACTGCCGAGCGCGGCCAGCCGTTCGGCGTCGATCAAGTTCTGCTGCGCGGTCTTCAGTTCGAGCAGCGCGCTCTCCGCCTTCTCCTTGGACTCGCGCAGATCGTTCTCGGCCTTTCGCTTGTCGATGGCGTTCTCGCGGAACACTTCGACCGCGCGCGCCATCGCGCCGATCTCGTCCCTCGCCTCGGTCCCGGCGACGCGGCGATCGTAGTTGCCCGAGGTGATGGCGTGCATCGCGGCCAGGATCTGCTGCAGCGGCAGGCGGATGCTGAGCGCGATGACGATTCCGGCAGTGATGATCACGCCGAGGAAAATCAGCGCAATCGACAGCACCTTGCGCGATATTCCGGTCAGGGTGCGGTCGAACGTCTCCTGGGCCTTCTGCTCGCGCTGACGCATCTTCACCGACAGCGCGTCGATCGCCGCGATGGTGGCGGCCTGACTGGCATCGATCGAGTTGCGCAACAGATCGCTGCGCTTGGCGAGCTGATCGGTCAATTCCTGCAAACCGTCGCTCAGCGCCGCGGTGCGCAGATCGAGCTTCTGTAGCGCCATCTTCTGCAGATCGTTGTCGGCGAGCTCGGTCATGACCGGAATCGTGCGGACGATCGTCTCGGTATTCTGTCGCGCGTCCTCGGCGGCCTGCGGCGACAGCGACAGATAGTAGGAGTTCGCCGCGACCAGCATGGCAGTGAACGCCTCGCGGGCACGGCCGAGCGGCGGCAGGATCAGCGCGTCGCGCTGGCCGGTGGCGCCGCCGATCACCGCGAACAGGGCGGCGATGTCGCGTGCCGGAGCCTGGATCTGGTTCTCGTAGGTCGCCTTGATCGTGGTCTGCAGCGCCCGTAGATCGCCGAAGCCGCCGAGGAAGCGCTCGGTGGCCCGCTCCAGCTCTTCCACCGAGCCGGACAGCATCGGATCGGTCGAGGCGCGATTGGTCAGCGTCCCGAGCACCGCTTCGCGCAGCAGCAGGATTTCGGCGAACAGTTCGGGGCTGGGCTGATTGATGTAGCGGTGGATGAGGTTCTGTAGCCGGCCGGTTTCGCTTTCCAGCAGCGCCAGGATCTTGTCGGATTCCCTCACCTGGCGGACGTCATCCCAGGCGGTGCGCAGCACTCGTGTGCCGCTCCAGATCATGCTGACGAGTACCAGCACGACCAGGGAATTCAGCGCCGCAATCGACAGGATGCGCCAGCGGATCGGCACCGCTCGCACCAGGCCGACGAGGCCGGTGCGCCCGCGCCGGTCCGGCCGCGGCTCGGCTTCCGAGAGGGGCGGGGCGAGCGGATCCAACTCAGTCGACCTCGTGCCGATCAACGACCGGATGCCCCGACCGCCGCGTCAGGGGGCGTGCAGGGGCGGCGCGCGGGACCTCGGCTCGGCTGGACAGCGGCAAGTTCAATCCCATACAGTTGACCCGATCGCCGGGACCGGAGAAGTCCTGCCAAGCTAGCAGATCAGCCTGGGCGATGGCTATCGGGAGTGAGTGCGTCGGGCGATGGCCGGAATCCTGGGAAGACTCGCGCAGCTCGCTACCGCCGGACTGGTTTGGGCCGCCGCCGGTATCGCCCCTGCCAGCGCCGTCACGGAGATCGCCTGGTGGCATGCGATGTCCGGCCAGCTCGGCCGGCAGCTCGAAAAGCTGGCGGCGGATTTCAATGCGTCGCAGTCCGACTACCGCGTGGTCCCGACCTACAAGGGCAACTACACCCAGACCGTCACCGCGGCGATCTTCGCGTTCCGCTCCTCCAGTCAGCCGACGATCGTGCAGGTCAACGAGATCGCGACCGCCACCATGATGGCGGCGAAGGGGGCGGTCTATCCGGTCTACGAATTGATGCGCGACGAGCGCGAAGCATTCTCGCCCGCGGATTATCTGCCGGCCGTCACCGGCTACTACACCGATCTCGGCGGCAATATGCTGTCGTTTCCGTTCAACGCCTCGACGCCGATTCTGTATTATAACAAGACGCTGTTCAGGCGCGCCGGGCTCGATCCGGAGACGGCGCCGACCACTTGGCCGGAGCTCGCCGCCATGGCGGAGCGGCTGGTCGAGGCCGGCGCGGCGTGCGGCTTTACGACCTCGTGGCCGTCCTGGGTCCAGGTCGAGAATTTCTCCGCCTATCACAACCTGCCGCTGGCGACGCGGTCGAACGGCCTCGGCGGATTGGATGCCGTCCTGGTGTTCAACAATCCGGTAGTGGTGCGTCATGTCGCGCAGCTCGCCGATTGGCAGAAGACCAGGATCTACGACTATGGCGGTCGCGCCACCGCCGCCGAACCACGATTCCAGCAGGGCGATTGCGGCATCTTCATCGGCTCGTCGGCGACCCGCGCCGACATCCTCGCCAATGCGCAGTTCGAGGTCGGCTACGGCCGGCTGCCGTATTGGCCGGACGTCGCCGATGCGCCGCAAAACACCATCATCGGCGGCGCGACCCTGTGGGTACTGCGTGGCCGTTCGGCGGGGGAATACAAGGGCGCCGCCAAGTTCTTCGCTTACCTGTCGAAGCCGGAGATTCAGGCGGCGTGGCACCAGCACACCGGTTATCTGCCGATCACCAAGGCAGCCTATGATCTCACCCGCGCGCAGGGGTTCTACGACCGCAATCCGGGTACCGCGATCTCGATCGAGCAGATGACATCGAAGCCGCCGACCGAGCATTCGCGCGGGCTGCGACTGGGGTCGTTCGTGCTGGTGCGGGCGGCGATCGAAGACGAGTTCGAGCAGGCGGTGCGCGGCCTCAAGAGCGCGCAGGCGGCGATGGATGCGGCGGTGGAGCGCGGCAACAAGCTGCTGCGGCAGTTCGAGCGCACGAAGCCTTGAAGTCCAGCTAAGACGCCGGCTTGCGCAAGCCGAACACATTGGAGTCGCGGTTCAACACCGGGGCCACCATCGCGACCAGTTTCTGCGCGGCTGCCTCGATCGTCAGCCCGGCAGTGTCGAGCACGCCGGCCGCGCGTGCGTATAATGGCTCGCGGCTTTGCAGAATGGTGCGCAGCTCCTGCATCGCGGCGCGGTCGTCGGCCATCGGCCGCAAATCTCCCTGGCCGCGCACGCGCGCCATGTGTTCCTCGGGCTCGGCCTTGAGCCACAGCGTGTAGAACGAGGTCAGAATCTGGTCGAAGGTGATCGGCTCGGAGACGATGCCGCCGCCGGTCGCCAGCACGATCGGCTCGTTGCGGGCGAGCAGCCGCGACAGCGCGGTCTGCTCCATGCGCCGGAAGCCTTCCTGTCCGTAGAGCGCGATGATCTCCGATACCGAGAGCCCGTTCTGACGCTCGATCTCGCGGTTCAACTCGACGAAGCTCCAGCCGATGCTGTCGGCCAGCATCTTGCCCAGCGTCGATTTGCCGGCGCCGCGCAGACCGATCAGCGCGATGCCGTGGAAGGTCGCGTTCCGCTCCGGACCGCTGCCGAACCGGCCGAGACCGGACAGCACGTCCTTGGCATGCGCGATCTGCACCGGGGTGGCGCGCCGCACCAGATCGCGGATCACCGGCCAGTCGGCCGACGTTTCATTGGACGGCAGCAGGTCTTCCAGCGGTGTCGCCAGCGCTTCGGAGATCCGGCGCAGCAGCATGATCGACACGTTGCCCTTGCCGCTTTCGAGCTGCGCGATGTAGCGCTCCGAGATGCCGGAGACCTTGGCCAGCACCTTGCGCGACATCCCGCGTCGCCCGCGCATGGTTCGGACATGGCGGCCGAGGTCGAGCAGAAAGCTCGCGTCGGTATCGTCTGGCTCGGCCATCTCGGTCCATTCACTGCTGTTTGGGGAATGATAGTGCCGGCCGAAAGCGCCAGCAATCCGATGGATTGCCGTTCGATGCATTATAGTACAAGGAGAATTTCGTGGGTGGGACGGAACATCGCGGAATGCTGGTCCTGCGCGCGTCAGCGCGCAGGGGAGCAGCGGAGCCCTATCGGAGGCGACCTCTCCCGCCACGCCCAGCGGGAGACGAGGCGAGGCGGCTTACGCCCAGCCGTCGCCCTTGATGCCGGGGTTGGCGAAAGCGACGCCGCCGTCCACCGTCACGGTCGATCCGACCACGTAGTCGCCGGCGCGCGAGGCGAGGAATACGGCGGTGCCGGCCATGTCCTCGTCGGTGCCGATCCGGCCGGCCGGCACGCGCTTGGCGACCGCATCGGCTTCGTCCCGCGCGGCCTTGTTCATGTCGGAGGCGAACGGCCCGGGCGCGATCGCGGTGACCACGATGTGGTCCTTGATCAGCCGCACCGCCATCCGCCGGGTCAGATGGATCAGCCCGGCCTTCGACGCAGCGTAAGGATAGGTCTCGAGCGGATTGACGAAGATGCCGTCGATCGAGGCGATGTTGATCACCTTGCCGGGCTGCTCGGCGCTTGCGGCGGCGCGAAGCTGCTGGGCCAGCGCCTTGGTGAGGAAGAACGGGGTTTTGACGTTGAGGTCCATCACCTTGTCCCAGCCGCTCTCCGGGAATTCGTCGAAGTCGGCCGCCCAGGCGGCTCCGGCGTTGTTGACCAGAATGTCGAGCTTGGTTTCGCGGCGCTTGATCTCCGCAGCCAGCGTGTCGATGCCGGCCATCGTCGAGATGTCGATCGGCAGCGCGATGCACTCGCCGGGATACATTTCGGTGAGTTCGTCGGCAGTCGCCTGGCAGACCGCCGCCTTGCGCGCGGTGATGTACACCCGGGTCGCGCCGTAGGCGAGAAAGCCCGCCGCGATCATCTTGCCGATGCCGCGCGAGCCGCCGGTCACCAAGGCGACGCGGCCTTGCAGCGAGAACAGATCCTTGAACATGACGCCTCCCTCGGGTGTTTGGCCGCCTGTTTGCGGTGACGGGGAGGGCGAGTCAAGAAATCACGCCGCAGCGACGCGGCGGAAGCCGTTCCACATTGCGGTGGCGGCGCCGGAAGTCAGCACCGGCAACAACCGGTCGTCCTGATAAAGACCGTTGAGCGAGACGCGTGGCAGCGCGGTGAGGCGGTCGGCGCATTCGGCGAACATCATGCCGGGCCTGGTCGTCACGGCGGTCTTGAAGCCGGCCGCCTTGGCCAGCGCGAATTCACGGGGCCCCGCTGCGGCTTTGTCGCCGTACGGATAGGCGAGATGATCGACCGTTTGCTGCAACTCGTCCTGGATCCGGGCGCGGCTGCCGGTCAATTCGTGGGCCGCGACCAGTTCGCTCTGTCGGCGCAGCATGCAGTGGGTGATGCCGTGAGCGCCGATCGTCACCAGCGGGTGCGCGGCGAAGCGGCGCAGTTCCTCCCAAGGCAGGCAGAGTTCACGCGACGTAGCGGTTTCGTCGATGTCGTAGCGCAGGCACAGCGCGGTCATCGCAGCGTCGAGATCGCTGCCATTCGGCAGGCTGCGCAGCAGATCGTGCAGCCGGTCGAAAGCCGCCTGCTTGGCCTCGGGCGTTTCGGTGTCGAGGCGCAACTCGTGGCCGCCGATCGATACTTCGAGCCGGCTTTGGGCGGCGATCAGCCGCTCCAGCGTCACCCACCACAATCGTCCGGTGCCTTCGGCGAAGTCGCAGGTGACGAACACCGTGAAGGGGGCGCCGAACTCCTCGAAGACCGGCAGCGCGAAGTCGCGGTTGTCGCGATAGCCGTCGTCCAGCGTGATGCAGGCGAATCGTCGGCTGAAATCCCGCGCGTCGAGCCGCCGGTACAGTTCGTCCATGGTGACGAGGTCGACCTCGAGCTGCCGTAGGTGCGCCAGTGTGGCACGGAGGAAGTCCGGCGTGACTTCGAGGTGGCGATTGGGCTGAAACGGATCGTCGCGAGCCGGACGAACGTTGTGCAGCATGAAGATCGTGCCGATTCCCGAAAAGATCGGCCGCAGCACCCGATGCGCGCCGGTGTAATAAAGGGCCTCGAGCCCGGCGCGGATCATGCTGTGGCGGAAGTGCTTCATCGAACCCGGCTACTCAATTTCCGCACGATGATAGGTGCCGACGGTTGAAGAAACGGTTATGGGAAGCGCAACTTTGGGCGCTGTTTCCTTGAATTGGGTTTGACAGCCTTCCAACGGTTTGATTTCTCTCTGCTTCTGATCCACGGGAAGCGGAATGCGCGGACTCTACAGCTCCAGCGGTAAATGGTGGCCCGGCGCCATTCCGCTGGTCATTCTCTGGGCGATCGCCGCTTGGACGACGATGCCGGCCGTGGAAGCCGACCTTGGCGCTCGCGCCACGGCCGTGCTCAAGGACACCGTTCTCGACAAGACGAGAATCACCGCAGCGGGCCGCGACATCACGCTGGCCGCCGAGGCGTTCTCCGAGGAGGGGCGCCGCGCCGCGGTGTCCGCGGTCGAGGCTGTGCCGGGGCTTCGTCTGGTGAACGACCGGACCAGACTGGTTCCGGAAGCCTCTCCTTATGTCTGGTCGATCGAGCGCGATGTGGTGCGGGTGACACTGACCGGCAGTGCGCCGCTGCCGGCGAGCCGTACCCGGCTGGTCGACGGCGCGCGGTCGGTGGTCGGCGGTGTCGAGGTGATCGACCGGATGGCGCTGGCGCGCGGCGCCCCGCAGCGGTTCGACGCCGCCGCGATGCTGCTGATCGACCAGATCGGCAAGTTGAAGCAGGGCAGGATCACCCTGACGGGCACGCAAGTTGCGCTGAAGGGGATGGCCAGGGATATCGGCGGCCGGGAGTCGATCGCCGCGGCACTGCGCAACCTGCCCGATGGTTACACGATCGGCGACAACGAGATCGAAGCACCGCCTTACGTGTTCCGCGCCTATAAGGATCCGGTCGCCGGGCAGGTCGCGCTCGACGGCTATGTTCCGGACAACGCCGTGCATGCCGCGCTCGCCGCCGCCACCGGCCGCAAGTTCTTCGGCGAGAAGGTGGTCGATAACCTCAAGGCCAGCGTCGGCGCCCCGAAGGGCTTTCTCGACGCCGCGGTGACGGCGCTGGGCGCGCTGTCACGGCTGTCGACCGGCACCCTGGTACTGTCGGACCGGGAGATCCATCTGTCCGGCGATGCGCTTTACGAGGCCGCGGCGAGCCAGATCCGCGGCGGGCTCAACAAGGAACTGCCGCAGGGCTGGACGGTGAAGGCCGACCTCTCGGTAAAGCCGGCGGCGGCGCCGGTGGACGCCTCGGTGTGCCAGCAATTGTTCAATGGCCTGCTGGCCAAGACCACCGTGCAGTTCGATTCCGCCAGCGCCGGGATTTCCAAGGATTCCGCCGGTCTGCTGGACCGGCTGATCGAGACCGCGATGCGCTGTCCCAACGCCAGGATCGAGATCGCCGGCCACACCGACAGCGACGGCGACGACGCCTTCAACCAGTCGCTGTCGGAAAAGCGCGCGCGCGCGGTGGTCGACTACATGGTGCGGGCCGGCGTGACGCCCGAGCGTCTTCAAGCGTTCGGCTACGGCAGCAAGATTCCGCTCTCCGGGAACGATTCCGACGCCGGCAAGGCGAAGAATCGCCGGATCGACTTCGTGGTCAGGTGACGCATGGTGGCTTTGGCGGATTTCTTCTGGGGCTGGCTGATCGGATCGCTGCTGCTCGGCTTCGCGGTCGGCTGGATCTCGGTGGTGCATCGCGGACCCGACCTGTCGAAGAACGCCTTGCTGGGGATCGGCGGCATCGCTGCGGTGCTGCTCGGGCTCTCGCTGGCGCGGCTGGTTCCGGGCCGGGCCGGCTACTGGCTCGACCTTTTCCTGGCCATGCTGGCTGCCTATCTGATCGGTTGTGCCATCGGCTCGTGGCTCCGCTATTGGGTGGTGGCGCGGCAATCGCAGCGGTCCTGAGCTGGTGACCGGCGTCGCTGCGACGATAGGTCCCGCGCTGCAGCGAAAGCCAATAACGGCGAAGTCGCAGCCGACGGCCGAACCGGATTCGAGACGCCGAAAGCTGCCCTCGGGGGTCGACCGAATTCCACTCGGCCGGAAAACACGCTACCAACGACCGGCGGCCGGCCTCAGTTCGGCACACGTGCCGGAACACCAGGGGTAGATCGCGGCGAAGGGGATCGAGGTCTCGATGCGGATCGCAATACGCAGGACGATCAAAGTTCTGCGCGAGAAGCAAATCCTGCACAAACTCGGTGTTGCGGTCAGCATCGCGATCATCGCAGCCGCCTGCTATGTTCTGTATCACATTCTCCGTGGCATCGACACCGACCGGGTGCTCGATGCGATGAGCCAGACCGACCCGAGCTCGATTGCGCTCGCCGCGGTGTTCGTCGCCGCCGGCTATTTCACCCTGACGTTCTACGATCTGTTTGCCGTCCGTGCGATCGGGCGCGACGACGTGCCTTACCGGGTCAACGCGCTCGCCGCCTTCACCAGCTATTCGATCGGTCACAATGTCGGCGCCAGCGCGCTGACCGGCGGTGCGGTGCGCTACCGGATCTACTCGGCCTGGGGACTCGATGCGATCGACGTCGCCAAGGTTTGCTTTCTCGCCGGCCTGACGTTCTGGCTCGGCAATGCCGCAGTGCTTGGCCTCGGCGTGGCGTATCATCCGGAAGCGGCCTCGGCGGTCGATCAATTGCCGCCTGAGGTCAATCGGGTTCTTGCGCTGCTGATCATCGCCGGGCTGGCGGTCTACGTCGCCTGGGTGTCGATCAAGCCGCGCTGCGTCGGGCGCGGCAGTTGGACGGTGACGCTGCCCGGCGGCAAGCTGACGCTGCTGCAGATCGGGATCGGCATCGTCGACCTCAGCTTCTGTGCGCTGGCGATGTACGTGCTGACGCCCGAAGAGCCGCATGTCGGCTTCGTCGTGGTCGCGGTGATCTTCGTGTCGGCGACTCTGCTCGGCTTCGCCAGCCACTCGCCCGGCGGTCTCGGCGTGTTCGACGCTGCGATGCTGGTCGGCCTTTGGCAGATGGACAAAGAAGAGCTGCTCGCCGGCATGCTGCTGTTCCGTCTGCTGTACTACATCGTGCCGTTCGTGATATCGATCCTCGTACTCGCGATCCGGGAGATCGTGCTCGGTGCGAGGCCGAAGCGGGTCCGCCCGCTGGGCGAAGCGCTGGAGCCGAAGCCGGTGCGCGGAGATCCCTCACCAGGTTGAGCCATGACCACCGCCCCCGCGCCCGACGAGCAAGCCCGCCCCGGTCGTGATCTCGTATTCGCGGCGCCGGCCGCGCCGGCTTCGCTGCTGACGCATTGGTCTGACCGGCTCCGTCATGCGGCGATCATCCTGCTGGCCGCGGTGCTGGCGCTCACCGCGCTGGTGCTGTTCGCGGACCTCGCGGTCGTGCCGGCGCTCGCCGCCTTCGTCGGCCTCGTCGCGGCGGCGCTGGTGCCGTGGCGTCTGCACGACGGCGCCAATGCGATCGACGACACTCTCGGCATCAGTCCGGTGGAAATGCCGGTGGTGAGTGCCATCGTCGGCGGCATGCCGGACCCGGCGGTGCTGCTCGATCGTGCCGGCCGCGTCATTCATCTCAACGCCGCGGCCGCGCAACTGGCGCCGGCGCTGCGGGTGCGTGAATTGGCGCAGTTCGCACTGCGCAGCCCCGAGATAGTCACCGCGCTGCGCGAGGCGATCGCCACCTCCGAGCCGCGCCGCGTCTCCTATCTCGATCACGGCTCGATCGAGCGCTGGCTCGAACTGATCATCGCCCCGGTGGAGGTGCCGACCGCGTTCGGCGGTACCGATCAGTGCATGTTGATGACGTTCCACGATCTCACTCCGCTACGCCGGGTCGAGGAGATGCGCGCCGATTTCGTCGCCAACGCCAGCCACGAACTGCGCACGCCGCTCGCCGCGTTATCGGGTTTCATCGACACGCTGCAGGGGCAGGCGCGCGACGATCCGAAAGCGCGCGAACGTTTCCTCGGAATCATGCACGCCCAGGCGACCCGGATGGCGCGTCTGATCGACGATCTGCTGTCGCTATCGCGGGTCGAGCTCAGTGTGCACGTCCGGCCCGACGCTCTGATCGACCTGCGGCCGCTGATCAAGCAGGTCACCGACGGCCTCGAGCCGCTGGCGAAGGAGCGCCAGGTGGTGATCGATCTGGATCTGCCCGAGGAGCCGGTGACGATCGCGGGCGACCGCGAAGAACTGTTGCGGCTGTTCGAGAACCTGATCGAGAACGCGCTGAAATACGGCGCCTCCGGCGGACGCGTCGTCGTTTCGGTGACGGCTTCGGTCTCGGGCGACGGCGTGCCGGAGTATCGTGCGCTGGTCCGCGATTTCGGACCGGGTATCGCCCCGGAGCACCTGCCGCGGCTGACCGAGCGCTTCTACCGGGTCGATGTCGGCGACAGTCGATCCCAAGGCGGTACCGGGCTAGGATTATCCTTGGTGAAACATATTGTTAACCGCCATCGCGGCCGGCTTTTGATCGAAAGCGTGCTGAAAAAAGGTGCGACTTTCACCGTCTGTCTGCCTCGGGGAAAGCCCCAGGTCGTAGTTGAAAAAGTCAATTAATTCATTTGGTTAGTGAAGTCACATGACTGTCATCAAACCCTCATAAAAGGTCAACCGACCGCCCGTAGACGGGGCGGGGTAAGCGCAGTCGGGCGCGCGGAGCGCTTCGCTTACAGATGGAGAACCTTCCCCATGAATTTCATCAAGGCAATCGTCGCGGCCGGCATGGTTGCGGCGTCGACGTCGGCCTTCGCCGCCGACATCACCGGCGCGGGTGCGAGCTTTCCTTTCCCGATCTATTCGAAGTGGGCCGATGCCTATAAGAAGGAAACCGGCAACGGTCTGAACTACCAGTCGATCGGTTCGGGCGCCGGCATCAAGCAGATCATCGCCAAGACCGTGACGTTCGGCGCCACTGACGCTCCGCTGAAGCCCGAGCAGCTCGAGAAGGAAGGCCTGGCGCAGTGGCCGATGGTGATGGGCGCGATCGTCCCCGTCATGAATATCGAAGGCATCAAGCCCGGCGAAATGGTGCTCGACGGCAACACCCTCGCCAAGATCTATCTCGGTGAGATCAAGGCCTGGAACGATCCGGCGATCGCCAAGCTGAACCCGAAGCTGAAGCTGCCGACCGACGCGATCGCCGTCGTGCGCCGCTCGGACGGCTCGGGCACCACGTTCAACTTCACCGACTATCTGTCGAAGGTGAGCGCCGACTGGAAGTCGAAGGTCGGCTCGGGCACCGCGGTCGAATGGCCGGTCGGTGTCGGCGCCAAGGGTAACGAAGGCGTTGCCGGCAACATCAGCCAGACCAAGAACTCGATCGGCTACGTCGAGTACGCCTACGCCAAGCAGAACAAGCTGACCTACGCGTCGATGATCAACAGCGCCGGCAAGACCGTGCAGCCGACCATGGCGTCGTTCCAGGCCGCCGCTGCCAACGCGGATTGGGCGAAGGCTCCGGGTTACTACCTGATCCTCACCAATCAGCCTGGCGACGCGTCCTGGCCGATCGCCGCCGCGACCTTCATCCTGATGCACAAGGACGCGACCGACAAGGCGGCCTCGACCGAAGCCCTGAAGTTCTTCAAGTGGGCGTTCGAGAAGGGCGGCAAGATGGCCGAAGAACTCGACTACGTCCCGATGCCGGACTCGGTCGTCAAGCAGGTCGAGAAGACCTGGGCCTCCGAGATCAAGAGCTGATCGCAGAACGACCAGGCGGCGCGGTTCCGACAGCGGATCGCGCCGCCGCCGGCCGCGCCGGAACTCGAGCCTTCGGGTTGAGTTCCGGCTCGGTCTTCGCGAACGCGATCACGTTCGCAGCGAGCCACGATGAGCGATCGTGGCAATTCCTGACAAACTGAAATCTCCAGGCTACGCGGCGCGGAAAGTCGTAACCTGCACCGGCACAAGGGGAAATGGCGTGGCGGACATGGCGGTGGACACTACAGGGTTGCAAGCGGCTGCCGGACCTTTCGATCGCGCCAAGGCGCTGAGCGCCTTCAAGCTGGGTGACAAGACATTCTATTGGGCCACGCGCGCCTGCGCGATCTCGGTCCTGCTGATCCTCGGCGGCATCATCCTGTCGCTGTTCGTCGGTGCCTGGCCGGCGATCCAGGAATTCGGCCTGTCGTTCCTGACCACCGCGCGCTGGGCGCCGGCCAACGACCCGCCGGTACTCGGCGCGCTCGGCCCGATCTACGGCACGCTTGTGACGTCGCTGATCGCGATGATGATCGCCATCCCGGTCGGTCTCGGCATCGCGATCTTCCTCACCGAGCTGTGCCCGATGTGGCTGCGCCGCCCGATCGGCCTCGCCATCGAACTGCTGGCCGGCATTCCGTCGATCATCTACGGCATGTGGGGCTTCTTCGTGCTCGGGCCGTTCCTGGCCAATCATTTCCAGCCGGCGATGATCGCGCTGTTCGAGGGCGTGCCGGTGCTCGGCGACATCTTCGCGGGACCGCCGTCCTATCTCAGCCTGTTCAACGCCTCGCTGATCCTGGCCATCATGGTGTTGCCGTTCATCACCGCGATCTCGGTCGACGTGTTCAAGACCGTGCCGCCGGTGCTGAAAGAGGCCGCCTACGGCGTCGGCTGCACCACCTGGGAAGTCGTGCGCAGCGTCGTGATCCCCTACACCCGGGTCGGCGTGATCGGCGGCATCATGCTGGCGCTCGGCCGCGCGCTCGGCGAGACCATGGCGGTCACCTTCATTATCGGAAACTCGTTCAGGATCACCGGATCGATCTTCTCGCCCGGCACCACGATCTCGGCGGCGATCGCCTCGGAATTCGCCGAAAGCGACGGTTTGCATCAGTCCGGCCTGATCCTGCTCGGCCTGCTGCTGTTCATCCTCACTTTCATGGTGCTGGCTGCGGCGCGGCTGTTGCTGATGCGTCTCGAAATGAAGGCGGGAAAGTAAATGTCCCTCAACGCGCACAACAATCCGATCTATGTCCGCCGGCATCGCAGCGACGTGGTCGTCAAGGTGCTGTGCTCCATCGCCGCCGTGTTCGGCGTCACCTGGCTGGCGCTGATCCTGTTCACGCTGTTCTGGAATGGCCTCGCCGGTCTCGATCTCGGCGTGTTCACCAAGAGCACGCCGCCTCCCGGGTCGACCGACGGCGGCCTGCTCAACGCCATCGTCGGCTCCGTGATCATGACGGTGCTCGGCGTCGGCATCGGTGCGCCGCTCGGCCTGTTCGCCGGCACCTACCTGGCCGAATACGGCAAGTACGACAAGCTGACCTCGGTGATCCGTTTCATCAACGACATCCTGCTCAGCGCGCCGTCGATCATCATCGGCCTGTTCATCTACGGCGCGGTGGTGGTGACGATGGGGCGATTCTCCGCGCTCGCCGGCGCGCTGGCGCTCGCGGTGATCGTGATTCCGGTGGTGGTGCGGACAACCGAGGACATGCTGCTGCTGGTTCCGAGTTCGCTTCGCGAAGCGGCGTCCGCGCTCGGGCTGCCGCGCTCGCTGGTGATCCGCCGGATCGCCTATCGGGCCGCTCGCGCCGGTCTGATCACCGGCATTCTGCTCGCCACCGCGCGCGTCGCCGGTGAAACCGCGCCGCTGCTGTTCACCGCGCTCAGCAACCAGTTCTTCAGCCTGGACCTCAGCCGCACGATGGCCAACCTGCCGGTGACCATCAACAACTTCGTGCAGAGCCCCTACGACTACTGGAAGCAGCTCGCCTGGACCGGCGCGCTGCTGATCACCCTGACCGTTCTCGCCCTCAACATCGGCGCGCGTATCATCGGCGCGGAGAGGACCCCGAAATGACCGAGATCTCGATCGCGACCAATGTTCCCTCAGCGGCGATGCCGCCGATCGGCGCCCAGCCGGACGGTCCGCCCAAGATGACCGTGCGGGATCTGAATTTCTACTACGGCCAGAACCACGCGCTGAAGCACATCAACCTCGCGCTCGCCGCCAACCGGGTCACCGCCTTCATCGGCCCGTCGGGTTGCGGCAAGTCGACCTTGCTGCGGATCTTCAACCGGATGTACGATCTGTATCCGGGCCAGCGGGCCGACGGCCAGGTGCTGCTCGACAACACCAACATCCTCGACCCCAAGCTCGACCTCAATCTGCTGCGCGCCCGGGTCGGCATGGTGTTCCAGAAGCCGACGCCGTTCCCGATGACGATCTACGACAACATCGCGTTCGGCGTCCGTCTGTACGAGAAGATTTCCAAGTCGGAGATGGACGGCCGGGTCGAGAAGGCGCTGCGCGGCGCCGCGTTGTGGAACGAGGTCAAGGACAAGCTCAGCGCCTCCGGCCTCAGCCTGTCGGGCGGTCAGCAGCAGCGGCTGTGCATCGCCCGGACCATCGCGGTGCGGCCCGAAGTGATCCTGTTCGACGAGCCGTGCTCGGCGCTCGACCCGATCTCGACCGCCAAGATCGAGGAACTGATCGACGAGCTCAAGGAGCAGTACACGATCGCGATCGTCACTCACAACATGCAGCAGGCGGCCCGCGTGTCGGAATCGACCGCCTTCATGTATCTCGGGGAGCTGATCGAGTTCGGGCCGACCAACAAGATCTTCACCTCGCCGAACGATCGGCGCACCCAGGATTACATCACCGGCCGGTTCGGCTGACGCCGCGGGCGAGGAGAACGGACATGGGATTCGAGCACACCACCAAGGCGTTCGACGGCGATCTGCAGGAGTTGACGCGGTTGGTCGCCGAAATGGGCGGCCTCGCCGAACGCCAGATCGTCGACTCGGTCGACGCGTTGATTAGGCGCGATGTCGCGCTGGCCTCGCGCGTGGTTGCGGCCGATGCCGAGATCGACCAGATGCAACGCAGCATCGAAGAGCGCGCGGTGCTCACGATCGCCCGGCGGCAGCCGATGGCGATCGACCTGCGCGAGATCGTCGGGGCGATGCGGGTCGCGACCGATCTGGAGCGGATCGGCGATCTGTCGAAGAACATCGCCAAGCGCGTCAATGCCATCGACAGCGACTTTCATCCGCTGAAGCTGATCCGCGGACTGGAGCACATGACCGATCTGGTGCAGTCGCAGGTCAAGGCGGTGCTCGACGCCTACACGGCCCACGATCTGCCGGCCGCGATGGTGGTGTGGAACGGTGACGAGGAAGTCGACGCGATCTGCACCTCGCTGTTCCGCGAGCTGCTCACCTACATGATGGAAGATCCGCGCAACATCTCGTTCTGCATCCATCTGATGTTCTGCGCCAAGAACATCGAGCGGATCGGCGATCACGCCACCAACATCGCCGAGACGGTATTCTACATGATCGAGGGGCAGCAGATCATGGACAAGCGCCCCAAGGGCGACACGACGACCTTCGCGAACGCGACGCCGGGCAACTGACGTCGATCCCGCCGCCGGCTCCCGGGCCGCCGGCGGTGCACGAACCGGGACGAGGACTAAGACGAGGACGACGATGGCTGCGCGCATTCTGGTGGTCGAAGACGAGGAAGCGCTGACGACGCTGCTGCGATACAATCTGGAATCCGAAGGCTACGAGGTCGAGGCGGTGGCGCGCGGCGACGACGCAGACACTCGGATGAAAGAGCGGATTCCCGATCTGGTGGTGCTGGACTGGATGCTGCCGGGCCTGTCCGGCATCGAGCTGTGCCGCCGGCTGCGGGCCCGCCCGGAAACCAAGCAACTGCCGATCATCATGCTGACGGCGCGCGGCGAAGAAAGCGAGCGCGTCCGCGGGCTCGCGACCGGTGCCGACGACTACATCGTCAAGCCGTTCTCGGTGCCGGAACTGTTGGCGCGGGTGAAGGGTTTGCTGCGCCGGGCGGCGCCGGAACGGCTCGCCACCGTGCTGGCCTACGGCGATCTCGAACTCGACCGCGACAAGCGCCGGGTGGCGCGTTCCGGCCGGCCGATCGATCTCGGACCGACCGAATATCGGCTGCTCGAGTTCTTCCTCGAACATCCCGGCCGGGTATTCAGCCGCGAGCAACTGCTCGACGGCGTGTGGGGCCGCGACATCTACATCGACGAGCGCACTGTCGACGTCCACATCGGGCGCCTGCGCAAGCTGCTGAATATCGGCCGCGAACAGGATCCGATCCGCACCGTCCGCGGCGCCGGCTACGCCCTCGACGACCGCTTCGCCAAGGTGGAAGGCAGCCCATCGTAGTTGTTAGCAGGTTTGCGGCGGAGGGTTGGCAAGGCGAAGCGTGCCCACCAAATCCCTCGTTTCAAACAGCGATGACAGTGAACGTGATTTTGTGACCCGTGGGCACGGCGCTACGCGCCCTTGCCGACCCGACCGCTGTTGCGATCGTTCAGCCGCGGCCTCAGCCCAACATCGCAGCGTCATCCTCCGCGCAGGCGGAGGATGCGGCGCTGTCGATCATCGGCGATCCGTCGGTCGGGCTGACGCATTTCTTCGGCGTGCCGTCGATCTATCAGTTCATGTGCCAGCATCCGGCGTTTGCGGCGACCGACCTGTCGCGGCTGCAGATCGCCGGCGTCGGCGGCGCGCCGATGCCGGTGCCGCTTCTGAAGATCTGGCAGGACCGCGGCTGCGCTCTGGTGCAAGGCTACGGCATGACCGAGACCAGCCCGGCGGTGCTGATGCTCGATGCCGACGATGCGGCCCGCAAGGCCGGCTCTGCCGGCAAGCCGGTGCTGCACGCGGATCTGAAGATCGTCGGCCCTGACGGCGAGCCGGTGAAGCCGGGCGAGATGGGCGAACTCTGGGTCAAGGGGCCGAATATCACCCCCGGCTATTGGAACCGGCCGGATGCCAACCGCAGCTCGTTCACCGACGGCTGGCTGCACACCGGCGACGCGGCGCGGGTCGACGACGAGGGATTCTACTACATCGTCGACCGCACCAAGGACATGTACATCTCCGGCGGCGAGAACGTGTATCCGGCCGAGGTCGAGGACGTGCTGTATCAACTGCCGGAGATCGCCGAGGCGGCGGTGATCGGCGCGCCCGATCCGCAATGGGGCGAGACCGGCGTCGCGGTGGTGGCGCTGAAGCCGGGCCATGAGCTGAGCGAGGCGAAGCTGCTGTCGCATTGCCGCGAGCGGCTGGCGCGCTTCAAATGTCCGCAGCGTGTCACGTTTGTCGAAGCGTTGCCGCGCAACGCAACCGGCAAGGTGCACAAGCCGACCTTGCGGGAGCGCATTCTGGCGCGCGAGCCGGCCGACGCATGAGGGGCTGTCTCGTTGTGCCGGCGGAGCCACCGTGATCCGGGCCGCGGTGACGCAGCCGGTGCGCCGGATCTCCGGCGCACCGTTCGGGTCATCCCTTGGCGACGTAGAGCCGGCACCAGCCGTTCTCGCTGATCGGACTTTCGACCGTCACGCAAGCGTTCGGCGGCCTGAACTGCCGGCAGGTGCCGCAGCGCTTGGCTCCGCTCGGCGACTCCTGGTAGCCGGAATCCTTGTGCGATGCCTTCTTGGTGACCTGCGCGGTCGCCGTCGCGACGCCGGCGCCGAGCAGCGCCGCGACGCCGGCAACGCCGGCTCCGGCCATCAGCATCTTCCTCCGCGACAGCGGCTGATCCTTGGGATTGTGGTCCATCGTCGGTAGTCCTCCCGTTGTTGACGTTGTTTGCTGTGACCGGCGGCCACGTCTTCGCCGCCGGCTGCGAACCCGCGCGCCCGAAGGCGTGCGGGCGATTGGTTGGACGCGGTGCGACGGCGTCGACCGTCCGCACCGCTCACCACTTGGCGTTCAGCGACACCTGGACGTATTGTGCGTCGTAGTTCGGATTGGTCGCGCCCATGTCGATCATCCGCGCCAGCGTGGTGTCGACCAGATACAGATAGGGCGACATCAGATCCTGCTGCCAATTGTCGACGCTGTTGCGCTCCCAGATGTAGCGGGCCTTGAGATAGACCTCTCCGGTCCAGCCCAGCTTCGCCACGATCGATGGGTCGATGGTGTGTTTGAGCGAGGCGTCGAGCCGCTGATAGTTGGTCGACACCGTCGGGAACGGCCGGTACACGGCGCCGCCGGCATTCGCCAGCATCGCGTAGCCGTTGTAGGGCCCGTAGTCCCAATCCTCGTGCGAGAACGAGATCGCGTAGCCGAGCTTGAAATCCAGCACGCCGGGGACCAGCTCCAGCGTGCTGGCGATCAGGATCGTCTGCACCTTCTCGAGCGTGTTGCTGCCGAATGCGTTGATCGGCGTGGCGTTGGGCCTGCCGGCGGCCGAATTGGTCAGCGTGCCGCTGCCGACCTGGAAGCGGTCGTAGGTTTCGTACAGATACGACGCCTGGATCGACGATCCGGGTGTGAAGGTATAGGTGACGTCGACGCCGGCGTTCCAGGTGTTGTTCTTCTTCAAGCCGAAGAACAACGGATCGTCCGGGTAATCCTCAAACCGCAGGCCGGCGGTGGGAGACACCACGAAATCGCGGAAAATGCTGCCGCTCGGGCCGGAAATGTCGAGGAACGCATTGGCCTTGGTCTGGTTGCGGTTCGCCATGTCGAACTTGCGCAGCAGCATGTTGGTACCGTTGTTGGCGGTGGCGCTGTAGTAGGTCTCGCGCGCCATCGCCAAGCCGTCGTAATTGTCGTAGCGCCGTTCCGAATACTGGCCGCTGGTGCGCAGCGTCGCGATGTCGTGAACCTTGAAGTCGGCGGTCAGCTTGCCGATGAACTCGTTGGTGACGTTGGCGTCGCGACGGGTGCGGTCCCATTGCTCCCACCCGAAGCTGCTGCCGAGCGTCACCCACTTGGCGGGACGCCACTGCATTTCGCCGCTGGCATTCTGCTTGGTGTAGGACATCGACAGCGACCGCCGCGGGACGCCGGCGGCGATGCCGGTGGCGGACGAATCCTCCACCACATAGTTCGGCATCAGCAATTCGGGCGTCTGATTGTCGTTGTCGTAATAGCGATAACGCGTGGTGGTACGGAATTCCGGCGTCCACTGGGTGGTCGCGGTGGTGTTGTACAGCGCGGTGTTGACTTCACCGTTGAGGCTCGATGCCGGCAGCGGCGACGTCCTGACGTTCGGATTCGCCGTGAACGGAATGAATGACTCGTTCTGCCGCATCGTCGAATACTGGAAGGTGCTGTTCCAGCGGGTCTTGAATGGCAGATCGATGCCGCTGGTCACCCCGGTGTTGTACGCCTGATTGCTCGGCATCAGGCTGATCCGCGCCGCCGGTGAGAAGACCCGAGGGTTGCCGGCGTCGTAGAACGGATTCTGCACCGTGAACGAATCGAAGCTGTTGTCGTACAGCGAGAAGCCGCCGCCGACCTGGACGTTGTAGCGGCCGCCCCACGGCGTCGCGCCGAAATACTGGCCGCTCAGCTTGCCGATCTGCGTGGTGTCGTCGATCGGCCGCGGCGCCTGCATCTGCTGCAACGAAGTTCCGGCGAGGCCGCCGATCGGGAAGCCGGCGATCTGGGTGCCTTCGCGTTTTTCATGCGAGTACGCCGCCTTGACGTCCCAGTTTGGATCCGGCGTCCAGCGATACGCGGCCGAACCTTTGCGGCGGTCGATGCCGACGTCGATCAGGTTGGTCTTGCCAGCCAGGGCGTTGCTCACCGCGGCGCGCTGGGCCGGGCTCGTCGTGGTGGCCGGGGCGACCACCGACAATGCGCTGCCGGGGATCGTGACCGGGGTGGTCAGGTTGGCGGTACCGACGCCGTTCCAGATGCTGAGTGCGCTGGTGGTGTAGAGATGCGGGATCTCGTCCCACCCCAGGGTCAGGTAGTGTTCGCCGGCCTTGGAAAAGTCGAACACGTAGCGCTGATTGTTGTTGCCGATGTTGTCGGCGCGCAGTTCGTTCCAATAGGTGCCGTCCTTGGTCTGCAGCGTCATCTGCAGATATTCGGCGTACAGGCCCGGTGCGATCCGGCCGTACTCCTCGAATTTGGATCGGTTGTTGCGAGCGCCGCCGCCGAACGGATTGGTCGGCGACACCCACGGCGTCGCCGACTTCGGCGGACGCTGGATGAACGAACGCCAGCCGGCTTCGAATTCGCCCGAATACGACCAGCCGCCGTGCGCCGCATCGAAATCCGAAACCGAGCGTGCCGTCTCTTCCTTCGCTACCGGCTCAGCGGTCACACTCAGCGGCATTGCGGTCGCCACCGATACAGCCGCCGACGTCAGCAGCAATTGCTTGAACGTCATTTCAAAGGCCCCCCTTTGCGCGAGTCGTTCCATCACCCTCTGCGGCTTGTCGGAGTGACCAGCGACGGCGGCCGCAGCCGTCGCTGTTGCCGCCGGCTATCGGTGCCATCGCGATCCGGACGGGGAGTTCGAGCCGTGAATGTTGTTGTGGCAGTTCTGGCAGGCGTTACCGACCGCCCAGCGTGCCGCCGTCGGCAGGCCCGGCTGGTTGTGCGGGTTGGTATGGCACTGCTGGCACAGCCGCTGCCGCGCGACGATCAGCAGCGACTCGTGATTGGAGCCGTGCGGTTCGTGGCAGTTCAGGCAGTTTTCGCGCACCGGCGGGTGTTCGAACAGGAACGGTCCGCGCTTGTCGGCGTGGCAGGTGTAGCAGGTGTCGTTGACTGTCGCTTCCTTGAGCAGCTTTTCGGTGGCGCTGCCGTGCGGGTTGTGACAGTTGACGCAGGTGATTTTGGTTTCGCGGATCGGCATGTGCGAGGTGCGCTGCACCTGGGCCTTGCGGTCCTTGTGGCACTGGAAACAGGTGTCCATCACCTGCGCGGTCTTGAGCTGATTGCGCGGCGACACTTTGCGCATCACGGTGTGGCAGTTGACGCAGGCCAGTCCGCGAGACTCGTGTTGCGAGCCCTGCCAGTAGGTCTGGTCGCCCTTCTCGTGGCAGCTCAGGCAGACGCTGTTGGCCTCGGCGACATCGAAGCCGCGGCTGTCGGTGGGGCGGAACGAGCGGATGCCGCCTTTCTCGCGGCCGCCGCCGCCGTTGACATGGGCGGAGCCGGGGCCGTGGCAGGTCTCGCATTCCATCTTGCCCTGCGGCGTGATCTTGCCGGACTTGATGTTGCGGCCCATCACGGTCTGCTGGAATTCGTCGAACAGGCCGGCGTGGCAGGTCTCGCACGGCTTGGAGCCGACGAAGTAGCGGCCGTCCGGATCGCCCGGCGCCGGCGCCACCATCGGGGCCCGTCCCGCAGCCTCAGCCTTTGGTTCGCGCTTGGCGACCATCAGGACGGGACGGGACGAGTCCGCCTTGGCGGCGAGGATCTCGATGAAGCCAAACTGCTTCGGCGGCTCGACGGCGTCGTCGAAATTCTCCAGCGCCACCCAGGTCGTCACCATGGCGGCATCGCGGATCAGCTCCGGCATCTGCGCCACGTAGTCGGGCTCGCGGGCAAGCCGCGCCGCCAGGGTGCGCCGGGTCTCGTGCGAACGCAGGATGCGCCGCTCGGTGATGCTGGCGAGGCGGAGCGTACCGGCCAGCCGCAGCGTCTGTTCGAACTGGGAGGCGCCGTCGATCGGCGGCAGCGGCAGCGCCGCGCTGGTCAGCCCGTGTCCGGCATAGCGGGTGTCGAAGCGCGGTCCGCCCGATGCCGACGCTGCGCCGTGCGGCGAAGCGCCGTGGGGCGAGGCACCATGGGGAGAGGCGCCGTGGCCGGCGCCGCTGCCATGTCCGTTGCCGAGGACGATGCCGGCATGGGCTGCGGCTGCGCCGGCGAAGCCATGGCCGGGCAGCGGCGTGAAGTTCGGTTCGGTCTTGCCGGCCCCTTGCAGGCCGCGCACGAAATCGACCAGTGCGTTGACGGACGGGTCGACCGCGCCGACCTGACCGTCCGACGCGGCGCTGCGTTCCGGCTCGGCGCCGGCCGGCCACGTCGCGCAGGCCAGCGCTATCGACACGAACAGCGATGAAAGCCACCCGCGGCGGCCGCGCCGATTCCGGCCGCGCGCCGCCGCTGCCCCCCCAGAGCCCCCCATTCCGTCCCCCGCATGTGCTCGTGGCACAATAAATTCGTCAAGCCAGCCGCGATCGGCGTCCGCGAATGGCGAACGACGTCGGTTCGAAGATCAATGGTAGTTTGAAAGAGTCCGATGGTGCAGGCGTTTCCTGCATCGCGAAAATTGCCGGACGTTGCCGGAGACGATTAGTTATCGTTGAACTAAGCGTAACACGCGGCTTGGAACTTCGTATTTGATCGAAATCAAATGTGACAGGTAGTTAGCATATGCAGCAAGACGGCGTACTCGGGTGCCTTGGAGTCGAGTTCGATTCGAGCGCTAACTCTTCATTAGAACTAATCAATTTTACGGTGACGCGGTGCCGCAACAAGGTAATTCAGGGTTCCTGATCGAGGGTTGTTGCGTCGTTCTGTCGCATGGATTGTACGAGGTCCTACGTCCGGTGAGATCCCGAGATCGGACATCTCCGGTGCATCATGACGCTACGAGGTCATTAGTTGCGTGCCCGCTCCGCCGGGGGCGGGCGTCATCTGCAAATCGTTGCTAATTGCTTCGATTGAAGGCGTCAGCGGTCGGCGAAGATCCGGTAGCGCTGCGGCTGCAGTCCGACGCGATCGCCTGCCTTCAGCGAGTGGTCGCGCGGCGCGTCGATCTCGATCAGCGTGTCGCCCGCGACGCCGCTCAGCACGATATCGGCGCGCTGCATCGGGCCGAACGCGCGCACAGCTTTCACGGCGCCTTCGAACACGCCGCTACCGCTCGGGCCAACCGCGATGTCGTGGCGTCGCACGAACAATTTCGACGGACCGGCAGCGGCGTCCTCCGCTGCGAGCTCCAGCTCGCGGCCGCCGAGCCGGACGCGACCGTTCTGGACCTCGACCGGCAGCACGATCGACTCGCCGATGAAGCCGTGCACGAAGGCCGACGCCGGCCGCTCGTAGACGTCGCCGGGCGATCCGATCTGTTCGATGCGGCCTTTGTCCATTACCACCACGCGGTTGGCGACCTCGAGCGCCTCCTCCTGGTCGTGGGTGACGAAGATCGAAGTGACGTGAATTTCCTCATGCAGATTGCGCAGCCAGGCGCGCAGCTCTTTGCGGACCTTGGCGTCGAGCGCGCCGAACGGCTCGTCGAGCAACAGGATCCGCGGCTCGATGGCCAGCGCGCGGGCGAGCGCGATGCGCTGGCGCTGTCCGCCGGAGAGCTGGTTCGGGTAGCGATCGGCGAGCCAGCCGAGCTGCACCAGATCGAGCAGATCGCCGACCCGTTTCTTGATTTCGGCCTCCCGCTTGCGGATTTTGCGCGGCTGCACCCGCAGCCCGAACGCAACGTTCTCGAACACGTTCATGTGCCGGAACAGCGCATAGTGCTGGAATACGAATCCGACATGGCGCTCCGCTGCGCCGCGCGCCAACGCGTCTTCGCCGTCGATCGTGACCGCGCCGGAATCCGGCCATTCCAGCCCGGCGATGATCCGCAGCAGCGTGGTCTTGCCGGAGCCGGACGGGCCGAGCAGCGCCATCAGCTCGCCGGACTCGACCCGCAGATCGACATCGTCGAGCGCACGGAAACTGCCGAAATTCTTGACGATGTTGCGAACTTCAATGGTCATCGGGATGTAGCCCTTGTTCGATCCGGCCTTCCAGGACGGTCTTGACGATCAACGTCACCAGCGCCAGCAGCGCCAGCAGCGAGGCGATCGAGAACGCAGCGACCATCTGGTATTCGTTGTAGAGAATTTCCACCAGGAGCGGCATGGTGTTGGTCTCGCCGCGGATGTGACCGGAGACGACCGACACCGCGCCGAATTCGCCCATCGCCCGGGCATTGCACAGCAGCACGCCGTACAGCAGTCCCCATTTGACGTTCGGCAGCGTGACGCGCCAGAACGTGGTCCAGCCGCCGGCGCCGAGCGAGATCGCGGCCTCTTCCTCCAGCGGTCCCTGTTCCTGCATCAGCGGAATCAGTTCGCGCGCTACGAACGGGAAGGTTACGAAAGTGGTTGCCAGCACGATCGCGGGCACAGCGAACAGAATCTGGATGCCGTGGGCTTGCAGCCAGGGGCCCAGGAACCCTTGCGCGCCGAACAGCAGCACGAAGACGAGGCCGGAGATCACCGGGGAGACCGAGAACGGCAGGTCGATCAGCGTGATCAGTAGCGTCTTGCCGGGGAACTCGAACTTCGCGATCGACCAGGCGGCGATCACGCCGAACACCAGATTGAGACCGACCGAAATCGCCGCCGCGATCAGCGTCAGCTTGATCGCCGCCAGGGCCTCGTCGTTCGCCAGCGACGAGAGGTAGAAGCCGACGCCCTTCGAGAGGGCCTCGGAGAACACCAGAACCAGCGGCAGCACGACGAAGACGGTGAGGAACGCGACCGCAAAGCCGATGATCAGCAGCCGGACCCACGCCGGCTCGGTGTGCGCGGCGCGCCGTGTTGCAGCCGCGGGGGCCGCGGCCGTGTCGGCCGATCTGCGCACGGGGCGCCTCACTTGACTGGTTGCGACCATCGTCATGATATCACGCCGTGGCCAGCGACCGGGACTGCGCCCAATGCTGGATCCGGTTGAGAACGAAGATGATCAGGAACGAAAACACCAGCATCACGACCGCAATCGCGGTCGCGTCGGAATAGCGGAACTCCGACAGTCGGATCACGATCAGCAAGGGCGCGATCTCCGAAACATTGGGCAGATTGCCGGCGATGAAGATCACCGAGCCGTATTCGCCGACGGCGCGAGCGAAGGCGAGGGCAAATCCGGTCAGCGCCGCCGGCACCAGGCTCGGCAGGATGACGCGGCGGATCGTCTGCCAGCGCGAGGCGCCGAGCGACTCGGCGGCTTCCTCGATCTCGACGTCGAGATCGATCAGCACAGGCTGTACAGTGCGAACCACGAACGGAATGCCGATGAAAATCATCGCCAGGAAGATGCCGAGCGGCGTGAACGCCACCTTGATGCCCAGTTCGGCGAGCGGTGCGCCGAGCCAGCCCTTTTGCGCGAACAGCGTCGTCAGCGCGATGCCCGCGACCGCGGTCGGCAGCGCGAACGGAATATCGACGATCGCGTCGAAGATCCGGCGACCGGGGAAACGATAGCGCACCAGCGCCCACACGATCACCAGGCCGGCGATCAGATTGACGCAGGCCGCCGCAAAGGCGAGCCCGAACGAGATCTTCAGCGCATGCAGGGTCCGCGGTGCTGTAACGATCGCCCAGAATTCCGCAGGGCTGAGTTCGGCAGTCTTCACGAATAGGCCGGCGAGCGGGATCAGGATCAGCAGCGACAGCCAGGTGATCGTCAGCCCCATGGTCAGTCCGAAGCCGGGCAAGGAGCGGCGACGCCCAGCGCTGGTCATGGCGACACCTGTGGATGCGTCTGAGCTGACGCGCGGAAGCCATCAGCGAGTGGTGCCTCGGTTGTCCGCGGGTCGTCCCCGCGCAGGCGGGGACCCATACTCCGCAGCGTTTCGGTTGAAGCCCAACGGCAGACGCCTTCCTTCACTGGCGAAGCCAGGGGATAGGGGGCCCCGCCTGCGCGGGGACGACTCGTTGTCGATGCAGCGGCTAAACATGCGATCCACATGCGATGAAACTGCGCGCAGAAGGGGAGCGCGTTGCTGTCGGTGCTAAGCATACTGCCCCCAATCTTGCGAATCGCGGCCGCATGGCACGGATCGCGATGACGCCGCTCAGTTCTTGTAGATCTTATCGAACACGCCGCCCTCGGCGAAGTGTTCGGACTGTGCCTTGGTCCAGCCGCCGAACACGTCGTCGATCGTGAACAATTCGACCTTGGCGAACGCGCCTTCGTGCGCCTTGGCGACGTCAGGATCGCGCGGACGGTAGAAATGCCTTGCGGCGATTTCCTGGCCCTGTTTCGAGTAGAGGTGCTTCAGATAGGATTCCGCTGCGGCGCGGGTGCCCTTCTTGTCGACGACGCTGTCGACGACGGTGACCGGAGGCTCGGCGAGGATCGAGAGCGAGGGGGCGACGATCTCGAACTTGTCGGCGCCGAATTCCTTGACGGCGAGATACGCCTCGTTCTCCCACGCCAGCAGCACGTCGCCGACGCCGCGTTCGACGAAGGTGACGGTGGAGCCGCGCGCGCCGGTATCGAGGACCGGAACCTGCTTGTACAGCTTGGCGACGAAATCCCGCGCCGCCTCGGGCGAACCGGACTTCTTCAAGGCATAGCCCCAGGCCGCGAGGTAGTTCCAGCGCGCGCCGCCCGAGGTCTTGGGGTTCGGCGTGATCACGCTGACGCCGGGCTTGAGCAGATCGTCCCAATCCCTGATGCCCTTCGGGTTGCCCTTGCGCACCAGGAACACGATGGTCGAGGTGTAGGGCGACGAATTCTGCGGCAATCGCTTCTGCCAGTCCTTGGCGAGCAGCCCTCTGCTGGCGATGGCGTCGATGTCGTAGGCGAGCGCCAGTGTGACGACATCGGCCTGCAGACCGTCGATCACCGAACGCGCCTGCGCACCGGAGCCGCCGTGCGACTGCTTGATGGTGGCGGTGTTGCCGGATTCTTTCCGATAGTCCGCGGCGAACGACTTGTTGAAATCGGCGTACAGCTCGCGGGTCGGATCATACGATACGTTCAGCAGCGATATGTCGGCGGCATTCGCGGCGGTCGCCGCCAACAAGCCGGCGAGGATGGGGAATAAGCGGCGGATCATCGATTGTCTCCATTGTGCCTGACGACGTCGTTGTCGTCTGCGCGGAGGGCCGAAGGTCACGAACAAAGCGCGCCAAGTCAACGAAACGGCATTTCATTGTTCGCTTAGTTGCGACCGCAGTGTTCTATGAAGTCTTCGTCGTGTGAATGCCGCATTCTGTCTTGCCGCGCCCGCGCCAGCGGCCGGCGCGCGCATCCTCGCCGACTTCGGCGCGGCTGGTACACGGCATGCAACCGACCGACAGGAATCCAGCAGCCAGCAGCGGATGCTGCGGCAGCCTGGCGGTCGCGTAGATCGCCGAGATGTCGGCAGGCGTGACGTTGGCGAACGGATTGAACTTCAGCCGCGCGCCATCGGCCTCGACCACCGGAATGTCGGCGCGCGCGCCGCCCTGAAAGCGCTTGCGGCCATTGATCCAGCCGTCGAACGGCGCGAGAGCGCGGCGCAGCGGCTCGACCTTGCGGATCAGACAGCATTTGTCCGGATCGGAGAACCACAATTCGCGCGACACATCATCGCGGTCGAGATCAGTGTCGAGCGGCCGGATCGAACGCACGTCGCGCAGGCCGAGCGTTGCGGTGAGTGTATCGCGATACGCCAGCGTCTCTTCGAACAGCCAGCCGGTGTCGAGAAATACCACCGGGATCGCTGAATCGACATCGGCCATCACTTTGAGCAGCGCGGCCGACTCGGTGCCGAACGACGACACCAGCGCCAGCTTGTCGCGGCCGATCTCGCGCAGCGCTGCTGCGATTACTTCGGCCGGCGAGGCGGCGCGCAACGCGGCGTCGAGCGCCTGCGCGCGCAACTCCAGGCCGGCAGGGCCGGTAGTGGGGGAGGAAAGAGGCTGCGCCAGTTCGGTCATCGATCACCGCGTCCAGATCGTCACTATCGATCGCGTTGCTTGCGCGGCTCAGCGACGCGCTGATCCACGAAGAAGGATTGACTAGAAATATTTTCTATCTAAGTATCGTGCAAGCGCCAAAATAGAAAATTATTCTTTCTAAATGCGGCGTTCGAAATAGAAATTTCACCTCCGTTCTGCGCGTTCCAGAGATGCCCGTTCTCCTCCCCCGTCGGGCGGCATTGCGAACCCGCAGTCACGACTGGCCCGATGCTGATCGGGACCGCTAATTCTGGAGCTTGTCATGACGCTCGCTGCGCGAGAAACCGCCGCACTGGCCCTGGTCCCGGACCGGGGCTTGGTCCCTGCGCGGGGCTTGGTCCCTGAGCCGCCTTTGGAGGATCAGCTCCGCGCGATGGATCACCTCGACGCCTTGGAGGCGCAGAGCATTTTCATTTTGCGCGAGGCGTTCGCCCGACTGAAGAAGCTGGCGCTGCTGTGGTCGCTCGGCAAAGACTCCAACGTGATGATCTGGCTGGCACGGAAAGCGTTTTTCGGCCGCGTCCCGTTCCCGGCGCTCCACGTCGATACCGGCAAGAAATTTCCCGAGATGTACGCCTTCCGCGATACCTACGCGAAGGAATGGGATCTCGATCTGCGCGTCGATCCATGCCCGCCGATCGACAGCGTCGATCCGACACTGCCGCCGGCTGCGCGCTCCGCTGCCCGCAAGACCGAAGGCCTCAAGCTTGCGCTGGCCAAATACGGCTTCGACGGACTGATCGCCGGCATCCGTCGCGACGAAGAAGCCACTCGCGCCAAGGAGCGGGTGTTCTCGCCGCGCGGCACCGAGGGCGGATGGGACGTCCGTGATCAGCCGCCGGAATTCTGGGATCAGTTCAACGCCTCGCCGCCGCCCGGCGCGCATCTGCGCATTCATCCGATCCTGCATTGGACCGAGGCCGACATCTGGGCCTACACCAAGCGCGAAGGTATCCCGATCATTCCGCTGTATCTGGCGCAGGACGGCAAGCGCTACCGCTCGCTCGGCGACCAGGACATCACCTTCCCGGTGGACTCGAACGCCGCCTCGATCGACGAGATTTTGCTCGAACTCGAGACCACCAAGGTGCCGGAGCGCGCCGGCCGTGCGCTCGACCACGAAACAGAGGACGCGTTCGAGCGGCTTCGTGTCGCCGGCTATCTGTGATCCGCACCCGTGAGTGACGCCATGACCATCGCCGTTCCGCCCGCCTCGCTCGCCGCCGACGCCGTTCGTCCGCTGGTGCGCATCGTCATCGTCGGCCACGTCGACCACGGCAAGTCGACGCTGGTCGGCCGCCTGCTGCACGAAACCGGTTCGCTGCCCGAAGGCAAGCTCGAGATGCTGAAGGCGGTCAGTGCCCGCCGCGGCATGCCGTTCGAGTGGTCGTTCCTGCTCGATGCGCTGCAGACCGAGCGCGACCAGGGCATCACCATCGACACCACCCAGATCCGCTTCCGCACGCCGTCGCGCGACGTGGTGCTGATCGACGCGCCCGGCCACGCCGAATTCCTGCGCAACATGATCACCGGCGCCTCGCAGGCCGACGGCGCGGTGCTGATCATCGACGCGCTCGAAGGCGTGCGCGATCAGACCCGGCGTCACGGCTATCTGCTGCAACTGCTCGGCATCAAGCAGGTCGCCGTGGTGGTCAACAAGATGGACCGCGTCGAGTTTTCGGCGGCGCGGTTCGGTGACATCAGCAACGAGATCACCGCACATCTGACCTCGCTCGGCGTGACGCCGACCGCCGTGATTCCGATCTCGGCCCGTGAGGGCGACGGCGTGGCGGCGCGCACCGACAATATCGCCTGGTACGACGGCCCGACCGTGGTCGAGGCGATCGACAAGCTGACGCCGGCGCAGCCGCTCGACGCGTTGCCGCTGCGCCTCGCCGTGCAGGCGATCTACAAATTCGACGATCGCCGCATCGTCGCCGGCCGTATCGAATCCGGGCATCTGCGGGCGGGCGACGACATCGTCATCATGCCGGCCGGCAAGATCGCCAAGATCAAGACCGTCGAAGGTTGGCCGGTGACGCCGCTTGCAGGTTCGTTCGGCGCCGGCCGTTCGGTCGGCATCACGCTCGACCGTGAGCTGTTCGTCGAACGCGGCGACGTGATCGGCCATGCCGGCACCGCGCCGCGCGATACCCGCCGGCTGCGCGCGCGGATTTTCTGGCTGCACGATCAGCCGCTCACCGCCGGCGCCTCGGTGCTGGTGCGGCTCGGCACCCGCGAGACCCGCGCCAACGTCGTGGCGATCGAGAAGGCGGTCGATCCCGGCGATCTCGCCAGCGAGGCCGCATCCGAGATCAAACGCAACCATGTCGGCGAAATCGATCTGTCGCTGTCGCAGCCGGTCGCGGCCGATCCGGCCGATAGCAATCCGCGCACCGGGCGGCTGGTGATCGAAATCAACGGCCGGATTGCGGGCGGCGGTCTGGTGCTCAGCGTCGATAGCGGCCAGCGCGCCGCGACCGCCGATATCGTCCCGGTGGAGTCCGCGCTGCTGCCGGGCGAACGCGCCGCGCGCTATCGCCACAACGGCGCGGTGTTGTGGTTCACCGGGCTGCCGGGCTCCGGCAAGACCACGATCGCGCGAGCGCTCGAGCGTCGGCTGTTCGATCGCGGCGGCTCGCCGATCCTGCTCGACGGCGACACGCTACGCGCCGGACTGAACAATGACCTCGGCTTCTCGCCGGCGGATCGGGCGGAGAACATCCGCCGCCTCGCCGAGCTCGCCGCGCATCTGGCCGCCAATGGCCATGTTGCGATCGTTGCGGCAGTATCGCCGGCGCTCGCCGACCGCGCCGCGGCACGGCGCATCGCCGGTGATCGCTTCCGCGAGATCTATGTCGCGACCTCGGCTGACGTCTGCGAGCAGCGCGACCCGAAGGGGCACTACGCCAAGGCGCGTGCCGGCGGGTTGCCGAACTTCACCGGCATCGGCAATGACTATCAGCCGCCGACCGCCAGCGAACTGGTGCTCGACACCGCGGGTCTGTCGGTCAGCGAAGCCGTGGGGCAGGTAGAGACAATGCTGGCGCAGACCGACGTGCTGATCGAAGACCTGGCCGACCTCGCGGCGCACATCTGAAGCACAAGCCGGCGGCCGGCTGCGCGCTCAGCCGACCAGTGCGGCCGGCTCGGCCAGGATGCAGCGCGCCATCCGGCCCGGGCCGAGTGCGACTTCGGGCGGCAGGCCGGCGGAGCAGCGTGGCTGGGCATGGGCGCAGCGCGGCGCGAACGAGCAGGCGACCGGCTTAGCGTCGAGCGATGGTGGCGCACCCGGAATGGTTTCCAGCCGCGCGCCGCGTTTGGCGCCATGCACCGTCGAGGCGAGCAGTCCCTGCGCGTAAGGATGCTGCGGCTCGCGTACGATATCGCGCAACGAACCCTGCTCGATCGTCTGACCGGCATACATCACGGCGACGCGGTCGCAGATCTCGATCGCGACGCCGATGTCGTGAGTGACGAAGATCACCGACATGCCGAATTCGCGCTGCAGTTCACGCAGCAGCAGCAGGATCTGGATCTGCACGGTGGCGTCGAGCGCTGTGGTCGGCTCGTCGGCGAGCAGGATCTTCGGCTTGCAGGCGAGCGCCAGCGCGATCATCGCGCGCTGCCGCATGCCGCCGCTCATCTCGTGCGGATAGGCGTCGAGCCGCCGCTTCGCCGAGGGAATCCGGACCACCTCCAGCATCTCCAGCGCGCGGGCCATCGCCTCGCGCTTGCTCTTGCCTTCGTGGCGCATCACCGACTCGGCGATCTGTTGGCCGACCGTGTAGACCGGATCGAGCGCCAGCGCCGGCTCCTGGAAGATCATCGACACGGTCTGGCCGCGGAAGGTCGACAGCGCCTCGTCATCGAGCGCCAGCACGTCCTGGCCGGCGACCCGGATGCTGCCGGTGATCCCTGTGCGCTTCTTCGGCAGCAGCCGCATCAGGGCGCGCAGCGTCACGCTTTTGCCCGAGCCGGACTCGCCGAGCAGGCCCAGCACCTCGCCCTGGCCGAGCGACAGGTTGAGATCGTTGATGGCGTACACGGTCCGCTCGCCGGTGAAGCGGACGTTGAGATCGCGGATGTCGACCAGGTTGCTCATCTACAGCTCCGGACATTGTCGATGGAAGTCGGTGGTGCGCTGCCAGCCTGCGCCGATCCGCAGCAGCATCGCTTCGTCGAACGGGCGGCCGATCAGTTGCAGGCCGATCGGCAGGCCGGCATTCGAGAAGCCGCACGGCAGCGCCAGCGACGGCAGGCCGAGATAGTTGATCGGCCGGGTGAAGCGGGTCAGCCGCTGGATCACGGTCTCGGCGTTCAGGCTGTTGCCGACGTCGCTCTCGGCGATCGTCGGCGCAGGCACCGGCGACACCGGCGCCAGCACCGCGTCGACACCGGCCACGGCTGCGACGAATTCGGCGAGCGCGACGCCGCGCCAGCGCATCGCTTCCAGATAAGTGACGGCCGGAATCGCCAGCGCGTTCTGCAGCCGCATCAGCACCTGCGGGCCGTAGTCCTGCGGCTGGTCCCGCATCCACTGGCCATGGAAGCCGGCGGCTTCGACCGCGAGCACGAGCTGTGCGGCGGCGCTGAGCTGGCGCTGATCCGGCAGTTCGACTTCGATGACACGCACGCCTTCGCGCACCAGTGCGGCCTTGGTGTCGTCGAGCACGCGAGCGACCTCGGCATCGAGATCGTCGACATAGAACGATTTCGGAATGCCGATGCTGATGCCCTGCAGCGGTTGTTTGGTGGCGGCCAGATAGTCCGGCACCGGGCGGTGCGAGGCGGTCGGGTCGGCGGGATCGGCGCCGGCCATCAGCCCGGTGAGCAGGGCGCAATCCTGGGCAGTCCGAGCGAGCGGCCCGACGGTGTCGAGCGAATGCGATAGCGGCATCGCGCCGGCGCGGCTGACCAGCCCTACGGTCGTCTTCAGCCCGGTGACGCCGCAGAAATGCGCCGGCATCCGGATCGATCCGCCGGTGTCGGAGCCGAGCGCCGCAAACGTCAGCCGCGCGGCGACTGCCGAACCGGAGCCCGACGACGAGCCGCCGGTGATGTGGTCGAGCCCCCACGGATTACGCACCGCGCCGTAATGCGCGTTGTGGCCGGTCGGGCCGTAGGCGAACTCCGACATCTGCAGGCTGCCGAGCCGCACCTGGCCGGCGTCCTTCAGCCGCTGCAGCGCGGTCGAGGTCGTGGTGGCGACGAAATCGCGGCGGACCTTGGAGCCGCAGGTCACGACGAAGCCGGTCTCGTAGTACATGTCCTTGTGCGCCAGCGGCACGCCGTGCAGCGGTCCTTTGCGTTCACCCTTCGCCAGTGCGGCGTCGGCTGCGTTCGCTGCGGCGAGCGCGCTGTCCGGCTCGATCGCCATGAACGCGTTCAGCTTCGGCTGCGCCAGGACGATGCGATCGAGGCAGGCCTCGGTGACCTCGCGCGAGGACAGCTCCTTGGACGCGATGGCTTCGGCGACTTCGGTCAGCGTCAGCAATGCCGGATTGCTCAGGCTCATCGTGCAGCCTCGTTCTGCGCGACGACGTAGGTCGAGGGCTCGAGGTCGAACGGCAATTTGCCCGCGACCGGCATGAACCCTTCGAAGGCCGGGCCGATCGAATTGGCGATTCGCTTCGCGACGTCGTCGTCGACCGGAAGCCCGGTGATCTCCGCCATGGCCTTGATGGTTGCGGGATCTGGCTTGATCACTGCTGATTTCTCCTTACGGGGCGCGGCTGTGTCCCGAGCCGGGGATCGACATGAAGCACGCGGCCTGATGACCGCTGTCGCCGATCGGCGACAGCTTCGGCTTGGCCTGCGAGCATAGCGCCTCGGCGAACGGACAGCGCGGGTGAAAACGACAGCCGGCCGGTGGATCGATCGGGTTCGGCGGATCGCCGGTGATCGGCGGAACGTCGGTGCGGCGATCCGGATCGGACGACGGCATCGCCGCGAGCAGCGCCCGCGTGTACGGATGCGCCGGCGCGTCCCACACTTCGTCGACCGGGCCGAGTTCGACGACTTCGCCGAGATACATCACCAGCACGCGGTCGGAGATGTAGCGCACCACGTTGAGATCGTGGCTGATGAACAGATAGGTCAGGCCGAACTCGCGCTTCAGGTCAGCGAGCAGGTTCAGCACCTGCGCCTCAACCGATTTGTCGAGTGCGGAGACCGACTCGTCGAGGATCACCAGCCGCGGCGACAGCGCCAGCGCGCGTGCGATGTTGACGCGCTGACGCTGGCCGCCGGAGACTTCGTGCGGATAGCGATGCGCGAAGTTCTCGGGTCGCAGCCCGACCTTGCCGAGCAGTTCGCGCGCCAGCGCACGGGCGCTTGTATCGCTCATGCCGTGGACCTTGGGACCGAACGCGATCGAGTCCTCGATCGTCAGCCGCGGATTGAGCGAGGCATAGCTGTCCTGAAACACCATCTGCATGCCGCGGCGCAGCTCGCGCAAGCTCAGCTCGCGCCCGACCTGCCGGGCGTCGAAGATGATCTCGCCGGCCGTCACCGGCATCAGGTGCATCAACAGCCGCGCGGTGGTCGATTTGCCGCAGCCGGATTCGCCGACGATGCCCAGCGTCTCGCCCTTTGCGATCGAGAAGGTGACGTCATCGACCGCCCGCACCGTTTTGGCGCCGCCGAACAGTCCGGTGCCGCGCACCGGGAAGTGCTTGGTGAGACCGTTGACCTGCAGCAGCGGCTGGGCGGCGCCGCCGATGTCTTCGATCGGCTCGAACTTTTCGACTTCTGCGATTGCGGAGACTGCTTTGCTCATCGCGTCAGTTCCTGATGTCCATGGCGCTGCGCATCGAGTCGCTCAGCAGGTTGAAGCAGATCGACACCGCGAAGATCATCACGCCGGGCAGCGCCGCCACCCAGGGATTGACGTAGATCGCGGTGCGCAGCGTGTTCAGCATCAGGCCCCATTCCGGCTCCGGCGGCTTGGTGCCGAGGCCGAGAAACGACAGGCCGGCGGCGAGGATCATCGACACCGAGATCAGGCCGGTGGCGTAGACGAAGATCGGTCCGAGCACGTTGCCGAGCATGTGCACCCGCATGATGGTGAAGGCGCCGGCGCCGGAGGCGCGTGCGGCTTCGACGAAGTCCATGTTGCGGACGCTGGTGGTGACGCTCTCGGCGACGCGGGTGATCTGCGGCACGAACACCACGGTCAGCGACACGATCGAGTTGGTGATGCCGGCGCCGAGCGCACCGGAGATCGCGATCGCCAGCAGCACCGAGGGGAAGGCGTAGAACACGTCGATCGTCCGCATGATCGCGGTGTTGACCTTGCCGCCGACATAGCCGGCGACGAGGCCGAGCGAGGTGCCGATCATGAAGGCGAAGATCACCGGCAGCACGCCGATGAACAGCGACAGCCGGCCGCCATAGACCAGCCGGGCCAGCATGTCGCGGCCGAGCTCGTCGGTGCCGAGCGGATAGTTGGCGGTGCCGATCGGCTTCAGCCTTCGGATCATCGAGCCCTGATACGGGTCGGCGAGGTGCAGCCAAGGTGCGAACACGGCCGCCAGCACGATCAGCAGCAGGATGACGCCGCAAGTCATCGCGATCTTGTCGCGGATCAGGCGCCGGCCGACATTGGCCCAATAGCCGCGCGCTTTGCCGGCGGGGGCGGTCTGCGGTGCGGCGTCGGCAGCGGTCAAACTCATCGTCGGTGCTCCCATGACGTCAGGCCCGCTTGATCCGCGGATCGATCAGCGCCTGGGCGATGTCGACCGAGAGATTGAGCAGCACGAAGAACAGCGCCAACACCAGGATCGTGCCCTGCAGCAGCGGCAGGTCGCGCTGGAAGATCGCCGAGTTGAGCAGCAGGCCGGAGCCAGGCCAGGAGAACACCGTCTCGACCAGGATCGAGCCGCCGAGCATGTAACCCAACTGAAGGCCCATCACCGCGAGCGCGGTCGGCGCCGCGTTCTTGATGACGTGACCGAACACGCCGGTCTCACGCAGGCCCTTGGCGCGCAGCGCCTCGACGAAATCCTGCGACAGGGTATCGCCGGTCAGCGCCCGCACCGTGCGGGTGACGATGCCCATCGGAATGACGGATGTGGTGATCGCCGGCAGGATCAGATAGCGCAGGTGCTCCCAGTCCCAGGCCCATTGTCCGGAGCCGCCGGGACCGGCGCCGACCGCGGGCAGCCAGTTGAGCTGCACCGAGAACACGATCACCAGCACCATGCCGAGCCAGTAATGCGGCACCGAGACGCCGGCGATGGCGATGCCGGTGGCGAGCTTGTCGATCCAGGTGTCGCGGAAGTAGCCGGCGATCAGGCCGAACAGCAGTCCGAACGAGAATCCGATGATCGCGGCGGCGATCGCCAGCATCACGGTGTTGCTGACGGCGCGCATCACCTCGGCCAGCACCGGCCGGCCGGTGGCGATCGAGGTGCCGAGATCGCCGTGCACCGCCTTCCACAGCCACAGCCCGAACTGCACCGGCAACGGCCGGTCGAAGCCGTAGGCGGCGCGGAGCTGCGCCGCGAGTTCCTGCGACGCGTCCGCCGGCAGCACGGCGACCAGTGGGTCGCCGGGCGTGATGTGCACCAGCAGGAAACACACCAGCGCGACGCTGAGGACGATCGGAACGACATAGACGATGCGGCGGGCGATATAGGCGAGCACGGTGCACCTTCGATTCAGCAGATCAGGACGACTTCCTTGCCCTTCTCCCCTCGTGGGAGAAGGTGGCGCGGACGAAGTCCGCGCCGGATGAGGGGGCGAGGCGGGAGAGGTGCGTCACCGCGTCTACCCCTCACCCGTCTGCGCGCCTGGCGGCGCGCATCCACCCTCTCCCACAAGGGGAGAGGGAAGCCGTCTCCTACGGTGCGATCGACACCGGGGAGAAGTCGACGAACCAGCTCTTCGGCTGCACGAAGCCCTTGACCTTCTGGCTCATCGCGCGGGGCCCGACGTCGTGGGCGACGTAGAGGAACGCGGCGTCGTCGATCGAGGCGGCGTTCAGCTCGGCGAGGACTTCATCACGCTCCTTGTCGGTGAAGGTGGTGCGCGCCTTCTTCACCAGTTCGTCGAACTTCGGATTGTTGATGTAGCCCCAGTTGTTCGACACCGGCGGCGCCATCGACGACTGCAGGAAGCGCACCAGCGCGAAGAACGGATCCATCGCCGCGTAGGTGACGTTGATCGCATCCGAGCCGTTCGCCGACGGATCCTTGACGCCGCGGCGCCAGTTGGTGAACAGCGTGTTCCATTCGATCACGTCGAGCTTGACGTCGAAGTAACACTCCGCCAGCGCCTGCTGCAGATACTCGTTCATCGGCAGCGGCAGCATCTGGCCCGAGCCGGACGCCGAGGTCTGCACCTTGACGGTGAGTTTCTTGTTCGGGCCGTAGCCGGCTTCCTTCATCAGCTTCTGCGCCGCCGGCAGATCGTACTTGATCTGGAACTGCGGCTTGCCGCGCCAGGGATGGCCGGGCTCGAACGTGCCGGTCGCCGGCACCATCAGGCCGGCGAGCAGGCCGTCGCGCATGCCCTCGCGATCGATGCACAGATTGGCGGCGCGACGGACGCGGATGTCGTTCCACGGCGAGCCTTCGATTCGCGAGAACTGCCACGGCCAGACGTGCGGCTGCTCGTTCTTCTCGATCTTGAAGCCGCGGGCCTCGATCTCCTTCACCGCATCCGGCGCCGGCGCTTCGACCCAGTCGACCTGGCCGGACAGCAGCGCCGCGGTGCGGGCATTGGCTTCCGGCATCGGCAGCAGCACCATGCGGTCGACATGCGGGACGCGCTTCTTGTCCCAGTAGCCGTCGTTCTTGGTGAGCTCCAGCCGTTCGCGCGGCGTGAACTTCGCCATCTTCCACGGGCCGGTGCCCGACGCGTCCTTGGCGAAGGCGGCCCAGGCGGCGGTCGACTTCGCCTTGGCGTCGGCGCCCTCGGCCTTGTCGTACAGCGCCTGCCACTTGGTCGGGCTCGCCATGAACAGGTTGGTGAGGTTGATCGGCAGGAAGCTGTCGGGCTCCTTGGTGGTCAGCTCGACGGTCAGGTCATCGATCTTCTTCGCCGACACCAGCGTCGGCATCCGCGATGCTGTCACGCCGATCTGGCTGGGGTCGTATTGCGGTGCATCTTTGTTGAGCACCTTGTCGACGTTCCACACCACAGCGTCGGCGTTGAAGTCACTGCCGTCGTGAAACTTCACGCCCGGACGCAGTTTGAAAATCCACTTTGTGTGATCATCGTCCTTCACCTTCCACTCGGTGGCGAGGCCGGGGATGACCACACTCGCTTTGGTTGCCGACGACAGGTCCCACATCGTCAGGCCGTCATACATCGTCAGACCCGTGAAGCGATTACCTTCGAAGCCCTGATCGGGCTGACCGAGCGTGCGTGGAATGTCCGCGGCCGTCATGCCGATGCGCAGAACGGATTCGGCGGATGCCAGCGACGGCACCATGAAGACGCTTGCCATCGACAGAGCGAGCAGCACAGCACGGCGGTTGTTACGACCAAAATTACGCATTCGACGAGAGTCCCTATGCAGTGACTAATTGGCAGGCTGGTCAATGCAATGCATGTGCCATCCAAAGCGGCAGTCGGCCGCGGGGCGCGCCGGAGAAGACGCGCAGACCCCCAATGCAAAACTGCAGGTCCGGCGTGGCGCGTCCGTTGCAAGCGGTTCGCCCATCGTCATCAGGAGATCAGTTGCGATGGTGCGACTTAAGAGTTCATGGGTGCTGGGCGCGTTGTTTGCCGCGGCGAGCGCAATCGGTGCGGCGCGTGCGGAAACAGTGGTGCGTTACGGGATCTCGATGGCCGACATTCCGCTGACCACCGGTCAGCCGGATCGCGGCGCCGGCGCGTATCAGTTCACCGGCTACACCATCTACGATCCGCTGGTGGCGTGGGAGATGAACGTCGGCGATCGGCCGGGCAAACTCGTGCCGGGGCTGGCGACCGAGTGGAAGGTCGACGATGCCGACAAGACCAAGTGGCGCTTCACGTTGCGGAAGGGCGTCAAGTTTCACGACGGCAGCGACTTCAACGCCGACGCGGTGATCTGGAATCTCGACAAGGTCCTCAACGACAAGGCGCCGCAATTCGACAAGCGGCAGAGCGCGCAGGTCAAGACGCGGCTGCCCTCGGTGAAGAGCTACGCCAAGATCGACGATTCCACCGTCGAGATCACCACCAAGACGGTCGACTCGTTCTTTCCGTATCAGATGCTGTGGTTCCTGGTGTCGAGCCCGGCGCAGTACGAGAAGGTCGGCAAGGATTGGGACAAGTTCGCCGCCAATCCGTCCGGCACCGGTCCGTTCAAGCTCACCAAGCTGGTGCCGCGCGAACTCGCCGAGCTGACGAAGAATAGCGATTACTGGGACAAGTCGCGGCTACCGAAGACCGACAAGCTGGTGCTGGTGCCGATGCCGGAGGCGCTGACCCGCACCAATGCGCTGCTGGCCGGGCAGGTCGATCTGATCGAAACGCCCGCGCCCGACGCGGTGCCGCAGCTCAAGGCCGCCGGCATGAAGATCGTCGACAACGTCACGCCGCACGTCTGGAACTATCACCTTAGCGTGCTGCCCGGCTCGCCGTGGACGGACGTTCGCCTGCGCAAGGCGCTCAATCTCGCGATCGATCGCGAGGCGGTGGTCGGGCTGATGAACGGCCTCGCCAAGCCGGCGATCGGTCAGGTCGATCCGTCGAGCCCGTGGTTCGGTCATCCGTCGTTCAAGATCAAATACGATCTGGCCGAAGCCAAGAAGCTGGTGAAGGAAGCCGGCTATTCGCCGGAAAAGCCGCTCAAGACCACCTTCATCATCGCCAACGGCGGCACCGGCCAGATGCTGTCGCTGCCGATGAACGAGTTCCTGCAGCAGAGCTTCAAGGAGATCGGGATCGACGTCGAGTTCAAGGTGGTTGAACTCGAAGTGCTGTACACCGCCTGGCGCAAGGGCGCGGCCGACGAATCCAACGCCGGCATCACCGCCAACAACATCGCCTACGTCACCTCCGACCCGCTGTATGCGATCGTGCGGTTCTTCCATTCCGGTCAGGTGGCGCCGGTCGGCGTCAACTGGGGCGGCTACAAGAACCCGAAGGTCGATGCGTTGATTGACGAGGCCAAGCAGACCTTCGACGACAAGAAGCAGGACGAGCTGCTGGCTCAAGCGCATGCCCAGATCGTCGACGATGCGGCGCTGGTGTGGGTGGTGCACGACACCAATCCGCATGCGCTGTCGCCGAAGGTGAAGAGCTTCGTCCAGGCCCAGCACTGGTTCCAGGATCTGACGACGATCGGCCTGCAGTAGTCGGGCGTCCGTAAATTCTCGACGACGATAAGGGCTGCGCATGATGGTGCGCAGCCCTTTTCTTATCGCTGAAGATTGTTGCTTATCGCTTGTGCAAAGCTGGTCTTATCGCTTCCGGATGCCCGCCCAACATTGCGGCAGCATCTGCCTAATGTTGGCGCGGCCCGATTCCGAATCCGTTCGAGCGCATCCGGTGAATTGTCACTCCGGGAAGTCGCGGGCCGTCAGCCGACCGTCGCCGTCCTTGTCGATCTCCTTCATCCAGCCGACGCTGCCGTCGATGAACTCGGCGCGCGACACCCGGCCGTCACCGTCGGCGTCGTTGCGCGGCAGAGTCAGGCCGTCGGCTATCTGCCGGATCTTGGCCTGCTCCGCAGGCGAGAACCGCGCGATTCCGGCGTCGCGCACCTTGTCGAAGCGGGCGTATTCGTCGCGGTCGAGAGAACCGTCCGCATTGGCGTCGAAGGCGTAAAACCGCTGTGCGCGTCCCTCCCGGATCTCGTCCAGCGTCACGACGCCGTCATTGTTGATGTCCCATTGTTCCAGGAAGTGGGACAGGCTGGCCGAGTCCGCGGCGATCGCCGGCGTGAGAAACGTAGCGGCCGCAACGGCCGCCACGAGAAGGCGTTTGGTCATATCGTATCCTTGCTGGTTGATCAGAACGACGCCTTGATGCCGGCGTAGAAGCCGCGGCCGTCGCCGGGCAGGAAGGCGGCCTGATCGGGGCGCGCCTGATCCACCACCAGCGTGGTCGCCGCATAGGTCTTGTCGAACAGGTTGGTGATCTCGCCGAACACCCGGAAGGTCTTGTTGATCCGGTACTCGCTGCGCAGGTCGACCACGGCGTAAGGGTCGGCATACAGCGTGTTCATGTTGTCGACCGCGACCTTGGCCGGGCTCCAGCGCACCGCGCCCTGCATCATCCAGGCGTCGGTCGCCTGCAATTGCAACTGCGCGTAGATCAGATGCGGCACGGCGCCGCCGAGCCTGTTGTTGCCGCGCAGCGGATCGTCGACGAAACGGAAGTCCTGATAGGTGTAGGCGAGTCGGCCCGACAGCCGATCGGTGAACTTCATGCCGGCGCCGAGCTCGATGCCGAAATGCGTGGTGCGGTCGGCGTTGATCGCACCGAGCGAGGCGCCGGTGACGTCGCGCAGGTTGAGCAGTTCGTTGTCGATCCAGGAGTAGTAGGTGACGACGTCCCACGAGAACCGGTCGGCGCGGCCGCGCCAGCCGCCCTCCACCGTGACCGCGGTCTGTGCCGACAGGTTTGGTGTCGCGAACGCCGCGGCCGCCAGAGTCGGGCTGGGTGGCGTCGGGCGGCCGGGGCTCGAATTCGGCGTGCCGTTGATGGTGGCGATCAGGTCGTCGTGGGTCGGCGGCTCGAAGCTGTGGCTGCCGGCGATGAAGAAGGTCTGGGTCGAGTCCGGCCGGTACGACAGTGCCAGACTTGGATTCCAGCCCGAGTACGATCGCGCATAGCTGTTGGTCTGAGTCGGCACCGCTCCGTTCGGCAGCAGCACGTTCGGCCTGGACGGATTGTACGCGATGGTCGGCCGCGTCGCGGCGGTGTAGAGATCGTCGTTGTCGCGCGTCGCATAGGCGTAGGAGATCGCCGGCGACACCGTCCATTGCTGCCAGACCGGCACGTTGGCGCCGGCGTAGAGCGACAGCGTCTGCGCATCCAGCCGGTTGCTGCCGAACTGCGCGCCGGTCATGCCGCTCTGATTGAGGTAGTAGTCGCGATCCGCCGAGCCGACGCTGTACTGCGCGGTGGTTTCGAACAGCGGCAGCAGCGCGTCGGCCGGGTTGTAGGCGTAGCGCACCAAGCCGGTGAAGTCGCCGCCCTTGGTGGCGCGCACCCCCGAAGAGATCGGAAACCGGAAGGTGTCGTCGGTGTAGGTGTAGCCGAGCGCGATATCGATCAGATGCGCATCGAAGGTCGCGGTGGTGCGGTTGCCGATCATGAACTGGCTGGCGTCGCGCCGCGGCTTGTCGCGCACCGCGTTCGGCCCCGGATTGATCGCGACGCCGTTGACCACGGTCGGGCCGGTCGCGGTCTGCCGCGGATTGGCGAACAGCGCATCCTTGTTGATCGGCCCGGCGACGTCGAATCCGAGATCGGTGTAGCCCAGGAAGAACCGGGTCTTGACGTTCTCCGACAGCGCGATGCCGACATTGGCGTTGAGGCTGGTGCGGTCCGACGCATTGTAGTCGCGGAATCCGTCGCGGCGGGTGGTGTCGAACTGCAGGAACGCGTCGACATTGTCCTTCTTGGTGCCGATCTGGGCGCTGCTGTTGATCTGGCCGAAGCTGCCGCCGCTCACCGACATCTGCACGCCGGGCTGGCTCGATCCGGTCGGCGATACGAAATTGATCGCGCCGCTCAGCACGGTGGCGCCGAGCCGGTTGGCCATGTAGCCGCGATACACTTCGATCGCCTCGGCTTGCCGCGGATTGGCGAAGCCGACGATGTAGGAGCCGTCGGCGCGATTGATCGGCAGGCCGTTGTACAGCACCAGCACGCCGCGCTCGGCCGGATTCTGCTGTGCCGATCCGCGCATCTGGATCCGCGGCTGGTCATTGGCGCCGAGGAAATTCTGGATGATCAGCCCGGGAACGCCGGACAGCGTATTGGCCAGCGTCGGGTTGCCGGCGTTCGGCATGTCCTTCTGCGACACCAGCGCGACGCCGCCCGCCAGCACGTTGAAGCGCTCGCGCACCAGGTCCACGGTCCGGGTTGCGGAAGCCGCCGGCGCGGTGCTGGGCGTCGCGGCCGGCGCGGCGCGGCGCACTACCGATTGCGGACGTGCCGGGCTGCGGACGGCTTCACGGCGCTGCTCGACCACGATGGTGTCGAGCGTGATGGTGGCGCCGGGCGTAGCCGATTGCGCAAAGCAAAGCTGGCTGCTCGACGTCAACAGCGCCGCGACCGCGATGGTCGACACCGATCGCCGTCGTGCCCCCGTCTCGACCCCCTCGGTCAAGCCGCGCAATTCCGGATGTGCATCCGCTTTCATTCCCATGCCCCGTCCATTCGATGATCGCCCGTCGTGTCGACGCGCGCAGCGGCGATGTGCTCGCCCTCCTCGCGAACGAAAGACCGGCCGTCCCAGCCGACCCCCGTGCCGGCAACAGCACAGGAGGGGCGATGACGAGCGATCTTTCGGATGTGATCTCGATGGCAACCCGGCTTTCTCGATCGGCCTCGACCATATCGAGCACGTCCGCGGCGCTGTTTGCTTTCGAGCAAACAACGCGCGACGTCGCACGCGGCGAAGCTGGAAATCCTTGCAAGTGTGACATTTATTCACGCGCCGATTAGAGGGCTTCAAAACACAGCCGGCCTCCGTGCTGATAGGGAGAGCGTCGTAGGGAACGCTCGACGACAAACGCCGCACATTCACGGATCGACGATGCAAAAGGGTGTCCTACGCGCGGCCGCGACGCGGAGCGCGCTGTTCTCGCAGTTGCCTGCGGCCGAGACGTCGCGGCTGCTGGCGGCGTCGACGCCGCGCCAGTTTCAGCCGGGTCAGGTGCTGTTTCATCAGGGCGACGCCCCGGAATATCTGTTTCAGATCGTGTCCGGACTGGTGCGTATCACCCAGATCAACAGTGAGGGCGAGCAGATCACACTGCGGATCATGCGGCCGGGCGATCTGTGCTGTGTGGCGGCGTTTCGCCAGGAGACCTATCCGGCGACCGCAACCGCGATCAAGGACACCACGGCGCTGGCGTGGCGAATTGGTTCGTTCGTGGCGCTAACCCGGCAACATCCCATGATTGCCGACAACGTGGTGTGTATCGCCGGCGATCGTACGCGCGAGATGCTGCAGCGCGCGACCGAGATGACCGGCAAGTGCATCGCGCAGCGGATCGCCGCCTCGCTGCTGCGGTTGTCGGCCCAGGCCGGAACTACCACCGTGGACGGCATCCATATCGAATCCCCGGTGACCCGGGTCGATCTCGCCTCGATGGCCGGGGTCACTTATTTCACCGTGAGCCGCACCCTGAGCGCCTGGCAGAAACAGGGCCTGGTCAGAAGCGGCCGCCACCGCCTGACGATCCTGGACATGGCCCGGATTTCGGAGATCGCCGAGCCGCGGGCTGCCCGGGGGTGAGCCGGACGCAGGGCCTCGCCTTCGAACACCGTTGATATTCCGAGGATTGCGCCAGGACTGCCGACGTTCGGGGTCGAGGCGGCGGCGCGCGCTTGCTAGACTGGCGTGCGACGCGTGGAAACGCGCCTGGATGCAACTTGCGTGATGCGGGTCGAAACATGGCCGACAAGCATATGCTCAGGGGACTGATCAAGCATGCGTTGCGCGATCCGTGGGTCGATCGGTTCGAAGTCGTCCTCGCCAGCCACACCATGCCCGCCTGCGAGGAAGCCGGTGTCGATCTGGACGACGCGGTGTCGATCATCGGCCAGGATCTGTTCGCGAGCACCATATGGGCGTGCGCGTTCGAAGATTTCCTCACCCGGGATTTCGAAGACGGCGGCAACGTTGTCGACGACTATCTCAAGCGCCGCGGCTGGAAGGAAACGGCGTCGGTCCGCGCCTATATCGCGGCGCTGCGCGATTCGACGATGAGTCTCTACGAGGTGAGCGACGTCGTCCGTGACACTTCGTTCCGCGCGCGCGATCTGATCCGCGGCGGCGAGCCGGTTCTGGTCAGCGAGCGGAGCGCGACCCAAACTCTGAAGTGCTGGGATCGGATCGCCGCCCGCATCGTTCAGGTCGGGTCGAAGATGCAGATCAGCGGCGGCGTCCTGCCGTTCGAACGCGAGGTCGCGGAGGCCTTGATCACGGCCTTCAATCAGTTAGGCACTCTCAGCATCGAGGAGCAGAGGGAACTGGCGGAGGAGGCCGGAGAGGAGTTCGACGACGACTTCGACGGCGAGGCCGCACTGGCGGCACTGGCTCCTGCGGAACGACTGCGGCTGGTCGCTCCGATGTTCTCGTCGTTCTGGCTGATCGACGCGATCGACCGGATCGAGTCGGCCCGGCTTCCCGAGCTGCGCAACGCCGAAGGCGACGAGCTGCTGCTGTGCGAGGTGTCGTTTCGGCTCGGTACCGGCATCACCGGCGACGAGATCGGTCGATGCCTGCAGGCGCGCCCGGAGTTTCGTCCGACCAGCGCGACCTCCTGGTCGTGGGTCGGTCAGCGCGAGCGGGGCGGTACGGCCCCGGACGACGACTCGCCTGAAGAAACGCTGATGTTCGAAACCCTGCAGGAGGACGGCATGCTTCAGCTCGGCGAACTTCTGCTGGAGGACGACACGCTGGTGCTCTGCGTCAACTCGCAGCAGCGTTGCAACCGTGGCTGCGCGCTGCTGACCGAGATCCTCGGCCCCCGCGTCGGCCTGCCTCTGATCAGGACGGAGGCGGTCGAGGAAATGCTGGAGTCGAGCCGCGCCGCAATGCCGACCCCCGACGAGATCCCCGAACACGAGCGGCGCGCCGTCGTCCACCAGCATCTGGAGCGGCACTATCGCGAGGTGCTCGATCAACCCGTCGCCATGCTCGACGGACAGACGCCGAGACAGGCTGTCGAAGATGAAAGCGGGCGGGCGAAAGTCGTCGATTGGCTGAAGCTGATCGAAAATCGGACGGCGAAATCCGATGGTCCGATGGCGGATTACGATTTCGGCTGGCTCTGGGCCGAATTGGGCGTCGCAAACCTGCGGCGATGAACGGGGCTCCGCCTGCTCGGCCCAAATCGGCGACGCCGCGGATCGTCCGGCAGCGCCGCGCCAACGTTCGACCGCCGCCGTTTCGGACCGATGCCGGCCGGCATATAGAGTTCATTAACACCGCCGTCCTAGTCCTAAAGTTGGTAGATGAAGTCGTGAGATGCTGCCGGATCGCCGATGAGGAAAGACCCTGCTGCCTCGCTTTTCCCAGACGAAGCACGCGTAAGGCTCTATGACGAGGCTCTGAACGCCGCTCGGATCGGCGCCTGGGAGTGCGACCTCGACACCGAGCGCCTGAGCTGGACGTCGGGCGTCTATGCCTTGTTCGGCTATCCGGTCGGCAATCCGCTGCGGCGCGCCAGCATCGTCGATCTGTATGTCGACGAATCCCGGCGCCACATGGAGCTCGCCCGCGCCGAGGCGATCAGGACCGGCTGCCCGATCACGCTCGATACCGAGATCAGGACGTGGCGCGGCGAAGCGCGCTGGATGCGGTTGTCGATCAACGCGGCACGAGAGAACGGCCGGACGGTTCGGGTGTTCGGCTGCAAGCAGGACGTCACCGCCGACCGGCTGTCGATCGAACAGCTCCGGCGGCAGGCCGAAACCGATCCGCTCACCGGGCTCGCCAATCGCGCGATGTTTCAGGCGCGCTATCGCGAGGTGGTGGACGACAGCCTCAATCACGGCTTCGCCTCGGCGCTGGTGCTGATCGACCTCGACGGCTTCAAGGAGCTCAACGACACGCTCGGTCATCTGGCCGGCGACGCATGTCTGTGCGAGGTCGCGCAGCGCCTGCGGCGGGCGTTCCACAACGCCGGTCTGATCAGCCGTCTCGGCGGCGACGAATTCTCCATTATCCTGCGGGCGCCGACCGATCCGGCGCGGATCGCAGAGGTGCTGCAGCGGACCATCGTGATGCTCAGCCGCCCGCTGTTCTGGAACGGTCATCGGATCGCGGTCAGCGCCTCAATCGGCGCCGCCCTGATCGGCCGCCCGCATCGCAGGCGGATCGCCGACCTGTTCGAAGAAGCCGACCTCGCGCTGTATCAGGCCAAAGCTGCGGGCCGGAATCGCGTGCACCTGATCGGGGATCAGGCGCAGAGCAGGGCGGCTTAGGGGCGGCCGGCGTCGGCCGGGCCCACACGCGCCGCTTTGCCTACGAGCCGCTTTGCATCCGCAGCCGCGCGCGGCCTCGGTTGTTCAGAGATGGGATTGGGAGGTCGCCAAACGTGTCTGCGCAAAGCCAGACTGGCGCACCCGACACGATTCGAACGTGTGACCTTTGCCTTCGGAGCGTGACTTCTTGTGTTTTCCCGAGATTTCCAGTGGTCGCTCGACTATACCTAAATAGTTGATTTATTTGAAATATTGCTGTTTCTCTTGATTGAACGGCGGTGTGGTGAACCCTGGAGATTACCGCCCCCGTGCTACCCCGGTGCTACCCGGAGCGATCAAGAGATGGCAAATGAGAAGCTGACAAAGAAGGTCGTGGACGGTCTTCTCCCGCAGGCGGGGACTATGTCGTCTGGTGCGGCAAGCTACCCGGTTTCGGATGCCGGGTGCGCTCGACGGGCACGAAATCCTTCATCGTGATGTACCGGGTTGGCGGACGGAACGCGACACCGCGTAAAGTCACCATCGGCACCTATGGGAAGATCACCGTCGAGCAGGCGCGGGAGGAGGCGAACAAGGTTCTCGCCAAGGCCGAGCTGGGTGAAGATGTCGCGGTCGAGCGCGCCCGCGTGCGAGCCGAAATGACGATCTCGCAGCTCTGCGACGAGTATTTGCGCGAAGGCGTGGATCACAAAAAGGCCTCCACCATCGAGAGCGACAAAAGCCGGATCGAAGCCCATATCCGTCCGCTCTTGGGCACCAAACGGATCGGTGCGGTGACGCGCGGCGATATCAGTAAATTCCTGCGCGATGTTGCATCGGGAAAGACTGCACGCCCGAAAAAGCCCGGGCGGCGTGGCAGCGGCGTCAAAGGCGGGCGAGGCACCGCCACCCGGACAGTTCGCTTGCTCGGCGGCATGTTCACCTACGCCGTGCGCCGCGACTATCTCAAAGAGAACCCGTGCCGGAACATGCTGCTCTACAAGGATCGCAAAGGCGAGCGCTTTTTGACGACCGAGGAGTTCCGGCGCTTGGGCGAAACGTTGGCGCTTGCGGAAACGGAAGGCCTGCCTTGGGCCTTCAACGAAGGCAAGAAGGCCAAGCATCGTCCCGTTCGCCCCGAGAACCAGCGCGAGGTCTTTTCCCCATACGTCACAGCCGCCATCCGGCTCTTGATGCTCACCGGGTGCCGCTTGCGCGAAATTTTGCATCTGCGTTGGCAGGATATCGACTTTGAACGCGGCGTGTTGAACTTGCCGGACAGCAAGACCGGCCAGAAAAAGGTGCTGCTCGCCGGATCGGCCTTAGCGGTCCTGTCGGACCTGCCACGCAGCGGCGTCTATGTCATTGCCGGAAACGATCCGGAGAAGCCACGCGCCGATCTGCATCGTCCCTGGGCACGCATCATCAAGCACGCGGAGCTTGATGGGCTACGCCTTCATGATCTGCGCCATTCCTACGCCTCTATCGGAGCGGCGAGCGGGATCGGACTGCCAGCGCTCGGAAAGCTGCTCGGTCACAACAATCCGTCCACAACGCAGCGCTATGCGCATCTTGCCGACGATCCGCTGCGGCGAGCATCGGAGGAGATTGCCAATACCATCGCTGCCGCCATCGGAAGTGTGCCCTCAGAGCAACAACCTTAAAATCACCGTAGATCATCGTCGCCGGACACCCGGTAGAATCCAGCGTCCACTGTATATACCACAGTCGGGGAACAGCCCCGGCGCTCTTCAATCAGGAGAACCGGGATGAAATCTATCTACCTCAATCGCAAGCAGGCCGCCCACTACGTTACAGAGATGTGGGGCGTGCCGTGTTCCTACAAATGGCTGGCCAAGCTCGTTGTCGTCGGCGGCGGCCCGAGGCATTGGAAATGGGGACGTGCCGTCCGTTATCGCGCTGACGCCCTGGATGCATGGGTGTTCGGTCGCATGACTGGCCCCTTCGCCTCCTCAAGCGAGGCTCATTTGCACCTTCGAGCTTTCTCTTATTTGAAGAGCGGCCAAGGCCTGCCATTCGAGGAGGCCTAAAAGATGCACGAGGAAAAATTTTCTGGGGAAAATCAATTAGTTGACACCATATGGGGGTCTGGTTTGTATTGGAGGGGCGAGGACGGCTCGCCCTTTCAACGCCAACTGAAAGGACCATTCCCATGGCCGACTTCGACACCGACGACAATTTCATTCTCATCCCTGCCGCTTCGGGCGGCGGCGCGCTGGTGCGTCGCAGCCAGATCGCGGGCGGACGCGCGAATGGCGCGGATGGCGCAATCGTCTATCTGGCAGCCGGGCCGAGCGTTTACACGACCGCGACCATTCCCCAGCTCGCGCGCTACCTCGGCGCGGAGGTGGCGGACATCCGCCGCGAGTAACCAGCACCGCCATGCACCATCGGGTCCGCTCGATGGTGCATGGTCTTGCCGGAGGGCTGGCGCATGAAGGCCCGCAACAACCCCACCGACGAACAGCTCTTAAGGCGATTGCAGCGGGAACCTATCACGTCGCATGATCCCCGCGTCCGTCGCGATCCCTACTGGGCATTGCGGCATCAGGGCTATTCCGACGCATTCGCCCGCCGGGCTTTTCGGGACATGCTGCCCCGATACTACAAGGAAAAGGTCACTCTATCAGGCGAATACGTTGCCGATATCGATGACGCAGACCTTCTCTTTGTCCCGAACATGAATGCGGACATTCAGAAGCTGGCCGTCGTGGTGCGGCCTGACCTGTCGGAAGAGATCGCCTTGAATGCACCACCCCGCTCCACCGAATATACGATGTGGTCGGAGGCAGTGCCGGGATTTGGTCTTCGTGTTCGGCCAACAGGCGTCAGAACTTATATTGTGATGTTCCGCATTGGGGGGCGTGGTCGGCAAGGCAAGATCAGCCTTGGCAAACCGGGCATCCTCTCATTCGACCTCGCTAGACGCATGGCTAAGGAGGCTAGATTGGAAGCCTTGGCGGGAAACGATCCTCGTCCGATGCACAGGAGCGGCGAGTTGTTGCGCCGGGCGAAGTGATCCGGTTCCGTCACGGCCCGGTTCCCCCTTGTTACCCCGGCCATGCGAAATGCCGCTGAAACGCGGAACCGCACCAGCGAGTCCCCGTGACGCTCTTACCTGCCGAGCTGCTGAAACGGGGAGATGAAACACGAGAAACAGAGGCAAAACGCCAGCGAGACACCGTGAAACGCGCCATCGCCGCCGTGGAGTCGGCATTTCGATGCCGGTTATCGAGTCTGTAAGACTGTATCTTGAAGAGAGAAGTTTCCGCACTGCTCTCTTCAGTCATTGTTTCTGCCGACGTCGGATCCCCGGCGGCCAATGATTATCCTTCTGAGGGAACTCCGACAACCCAACCTAGGAAAACTCAGAAAGCAAAGTCTTTCTCTCCCAACAAAAATGTAGGAAGCAAACACATCTAATAGTCTGGCTAAAAATCAGGAACCAAGCAGAAACAACGGACCAGAATAGAGCGGCATAGCCCTTCAACCTGTTGATACTTCAGGGCGAAGGGCTTCCTGCCTCCAGTTGTTGGGGCCCTTCCCATTCCCCGGTCTCGTATCGCCGCCATAGCTCCCGCCGGACCCGATGCCACTTGCCTTGCTCGAAGGTTTCGGAATAGCGCCAAGCCCGATCTTCTTCGATAAAGGCGATCTCCTCGGCACGCGGGCCGTACTTGGCAATTAAATCGTCAGCCAACGCCTTGATATCACCTACCGGGATCAGCCGGGGCCGGATGCTCAGCTCCCATGTGTGCCAGAGCAACGTGCCCCAAATGGGTGAAGTGGCGATGCCGCCAATGATCCAGCCAGAAAGCTCCACCAGCAGCCCCAAACCGCCGTCAATTATCTGAATTTAAGATACCTGAAAATCAGATATAACTGAAGCCCCCATCTGGCACCAGGTGGGGCGATTCGTGGTCAAGACCCTCGGAACGGAGCGGCACAAAGCCCTGATCGCGCTGCTTGTCGAGAAGCGCGAAGCGGCGGGGCTGACGCAGACCGAGCTGGCCGCGAAGCTGGGGGAATATCAGTCCTTCGTGGCGCGGCTGGAAAGCGGGCAGCGAAGGGTGGACGTCGTGGAGTTCTTGGAGTTGGCGGAATTGCTGAATTTCGACCCGGCAAAGGCAATCCGGCAGATCGTCGGAAGTAGAAACTAGATCGCCGCGCATTGCGGCGGGGACTGCCATCCATGCATGGTGGCTAAGGGGCAATCAAAACGTGTCGCGACTAACGGACCTAATCGCACAAGCTAAAGCTAAAGACCCAGCT